>NZ_JADYUM010000029.1 GCF_021531815.1 Pseudoflavonifractor phocaeensis | reverse complement strand
GGAGGGGGCGCTGCTCCTGTTCACCCTGTTTGGGGCGGGGCTGGCGGCCCTGACCCTGTTCCCGGCGGGCTTCTGGCGGGCGGACCACTGGCTGGCCGCCTTCCGGGGGGAGGCGCCCCTGTTCCCTCCTGTGGACTGGGCCGTCCAGCTGGATACCCTCCAGCTCACCCCCCTCCGGGAGATCCACCGGGCCTTCAAGGGTCCCTGGGTCATGTTCCTGATGCTGGCCAATATCGGGATCTTTGTCCCCGTGGGCTTTTTCACCGCCCTGCTGTGGCGGCGGCCCCGTTGGTGGCGGTCCCTGCTGGCGGGAGCCTGTTCCTCCTTCGCCATCGAGTTCATCCAGTTTTTTATCGGCCGAAGCTCCGATATTGACGATTTGATTCTGAATACCGCCGGGGCCCTGCTGGGCTACTGGATTTACTGGCCCCTGCGGGCCCTGTTCCCCAGGTTCTTCGCCAAGTTCCAATGCCGCGAAAGAGGTGCCATCTGACTATGGACTATTTGACCGAGATCGAAAGCCTGCGCCGGGAGCTGGAGCAGGCCGGTTACGAATACTACGTGCAGGACGCCCCCACCATGTCCGACTACGACTACGACCACAAGCTGCGCCGCCTGGAGGAGCTGGAAGCGGCCCATCCGGAGGCTGTCACCCCCGACTCGCCCACCCAGCGGGTGGGGGGGAAGGCGTTGGAGTCCTTCGCCCAGGTGGAGCACAAGGTGCCCCTGGAGTCCCTCCAGGACGTCTTCGACTTTGACGAGGTCCGGGCCTTCGACCAGCGGGTCCGGGGCGTGGTGGAGGACGCGTCCTACGTGGTGGAGCCTAAGGTGGACGGGCTGTCCGTGGCCCTGGAATACGAAGACGGCCTGTTCGTCCGGGGGGCCACCCGGGGCGACGGCCGGGTGGGGGAGGACGTGACCGAGAACCTGCGCACCGTCCGCTCCATCCCCCTGCGTATCCCCGGCGCGCCCTCCCGGCTCATCGTCCGGGGGGAGGTCTTCATGCCCAAAAAGGTGTTCCACGCCCTGAACGAGGAACGGGAGCGGAGGGGAGAGGCCCTGTTCGCCAATCCCCGGAACGCCGCCGCCGGTTCCCTGCGGCAGCTGGACCCCAAGGTGGCCGCCTCCCGGAAGCTGGACATCCTGGTATTCAACGTCCAGTGGGCGGAGGGGGAGCGCTTCCGCACCCATCTGGAGACGCTGGACTACCTGAGCGCCAAGGGCTTTAAAGTGATCCCCCATGTCAGCTGTGCCACGGTGGAGCAGGTGACGGAGCAGATCGCAAAAGTAGGGGAGAGCCGGGAGGAGTACCAGTTCGACATCGACGGCGCGGTGGTGAAGGTGAACGATCTGGACCAGCGCCGGCGACTGGGCTCCACCGCCAAATTCCCCCGGTGGGCGGCGGCCTACAAGTATCCCCCCGAGGTGAAGCCCTCCAGGCTGCTGGACATTGTGGTCCAGGTGGGCCGCACCGGGGTGCTCACCCCCAAGGCGGTGCTGGAGCCGGTACGTCTGGCGGGCACCACCGTCACCGGGGCCACCCTCCACAACCAGGATTTTATTTCGGAAAAGGACATCCGCATCGGAGACACGGTGCTGGTTCGCAAGGCGGGGGAGATCATCCCCGAGGTGCTGTCGGTGGTGCCGGAGAAACGCCCTGAGGGGACCGCGCCCTACTTCCTGCCCGCTCTTTGCCCCGTCTGCGGGGCGCCGGTGGAACGGGACGAGGACGGGGCCCACGTCCGCTGCACCGGGGCTGAGTGCCCCGCTCAGCTGCTGCGCAACCTGGCCCATTTCGCCAGCCGGGACGCCATGGACATCGAGGGGCTGGGCATCGCCGTGGTGGAGAACCTGGTGGGGGCCGGACTGGTGAAGACCCCCGGCGACCTGTACTTCCTCCAGGAGGAGGACGTGTCCAAGCTGGACCGGATGGGCAAAAAGTCGGCCAAAAACCTGCTGGCCGCCATTGAGAAGTCCAAGGAGCAGGACCTGTCCCGGCTCATCTTTGCCTTCGGCATCCGCCAGGTGGGGCAGAAGGCGGGCAAGATCCTGGCCGCCCGGTTCCGTACCCTGGAGGCCCTGGAGCAGGCCACCCTGGAGGAGCTGACCGCGGTGGAGGACGTGGGGGAGATCACCGCCCGGAGCGTCCTGGAGTGGATGGCCAGCCCCCAGAGCAAGCACCTGATGGCCCGGCTGCGGGAGGCCGGGGTCAACATGACCGCGGCGGAGCAGGGGAGCGACCGGCGGTTTGAGGGGATGACCTTCGTCCTCACCGGCGGGCTGGAGCGGTTCACCCGGGAGGGGGCCTCGGAGATGATCGAGGCCCGGGGCGGCAAGGCCTCCGGCTCAGTGTCCAAGAAAACCACCTATGTGGTGGCGGGGGAGGGGGCCGGCTCCAAGCTGCGTAAGGCCCAGGAACTGGGCATCCCCGTCCTTACCGAGGCGGAATTTCTCGCCATGCTGGAGTGATCCGGTTTTCAGAATGGATACGGCAAGGGCGCAGCCCTTGCCGTTTTCTGTCAGGGGCCAGCCTTGTTTTCTTGCGATCCCTGGAAATTTTTCGTTCCCTTTTCCGGGCCTTCGTGTTATAATTTTCGGGTACTGTGTGTGGTATACGAAAGGTGTGATTCCAATGAAAAAAGGCTATCTCTATATCGCCATCGCGGTGGTGATGTTCGGGACCTACGAGGTGGCGGTGAAATTCATCGCCGGACAGATCAACTCGGTCCAGCTGACCCTGTGCCGCTTCTCCATCGGCTTCATTTTCCTGCTGCCCCTGACCCTGCGGACCCTGAAAAAACGGGGGAAGCACCTGGACCGGAAGACCCTGGCCTATTTCTCCCTGCTTGGCCTGACGGGTATCGCCCTGAGCATGCCCATTCTCCAGCTGTCCATCCTCTACGCCGGGTCCGGCGTGGCGGCGGTGCTGTTCAGCTGTAATCCGGTCTTTGTCACCTTCCTGGCCTTTTTCCTGTTGGGCGAGCCCATCCGGCCCCGGCATATCGTGGCCCTTCTGCTGGAGGTGGCGGGCACCGTGGCCATCATCAGCCCCTGGAACACCAAGCTGAGCATGACCGGCGTGGCCCTGGCCCTGGTGTCCACCCTGCTGTTCTCCATCTACGGCGTCATGGGCAAGCGCAAATGCGTGGAATACGGCGGTGTGGTGGTCACCTGTTTCAGCTTCTTCTTCGGCAGCCTCATCACCCTGGCCTTCATCCTGCTGACCCATATCCCGGCGGTGGCGGCGGCCATTACGGCGGCGGGCTTCTCCTCCTTTGCCAATATCCCCATCCTGGCGGGGTACACCCTGGAGAACCTGCCCTACGTCCTGTATGTCTCCGCCGGCGTGGCAGGCATCGGTTTCTGCGCCTACTTCCTGGCCATGGAGTACCAGCCGGCCAGCATGGTCTCCCTGGTCTACTTCTTCAAGCCCGCCCTGTCGCCCCTGCTGGCCCTGTGGCTCCACGGCGAGGCCATCTCCCTGAACATGGGGGTGGGCATTGTCCTCATCGTGGCAGGCTCCCTGTGCTCCATCATCCCGGGTATCCTGGAAGCGAAGGGCATCAAAACCAGACTGTAACAAGAACTGATACGTATATTAACTTTACATACGAGAGGAGAACCCTATGAACCCGTCCAAGGTCTATTTCACCAATCTGCGCACCAAGATCGGAGTCAGCCAGCTGGACAAGCTGGAGCGGCTGATCCGGGCCGCCGGCATCGGCGAGATCGACTTCGACCACAAAATGACCGCCATCAAGATCCATTTCGGCGAGCCCGGGAATCTGACCTTCCTGCGGCCCAACTACGCCCGGCGGGTGGCCGACGTGGTCAAGTCTCTGGGGGGCGTGCCCTTCCTCACCGACTGCAACACCCTGTACCCCGGGCGGCGGAAGAACGCCCTGGAGCACATTGAGAGTGCCTACGAAAACGGCTTTACCCCCTACGCCACCGGCTGCCAGATCATCATTGGCGACGGCCTGAAGGGCAGCGACGACGTGGAGATCCCGGTCCGCAACGGCCAGTACGTGAAGACGGCCAAGATCGGCCGGGCCATTATGGACGCCGACGTGTTCATCAGCCTCAGCCACTTCAAGGGCCATGAGGCCACCGGCTTTGGCGGGGCGCTGAAAAACATCGGCATGGGCTGCGGCAGCCGACGGGGCAAGATGGAGCAGCACGCGGCGGGCAAGCCCGTGGTGAGCAAGCGGCGCTGCGTGGGCTGCCGCCAGTGCGCCAAGCAGTGCGCCCAGGACGCCTTCACCTACGCGGACAAGAAGGCCTCCATCGACCACACCAAGTGCGTGGGCTGCGGCCGCTGTATCGCCGCCTGCAACTTCGACGCCATTTATAACCCCAACGACGACGCGGCCGAGATGCTGGACCGGAAGATGGCGGAGTACGCCATGGCCGTGGTGGACGGCCGGCCCCAGTTCCACATCAGCCTGGTCATTGACGTCTCGCCCTACTGCGACTGCCACGGGGAGAACGACATGGCCATCCTCCCCGACGTGGGCATGTTCGCCTCCTTCGACCCGGTGGCCCTGGACCAGGCCTGCGCCGACGCCTGCCTGCGCCAGCAGCCCATCCCCGGCAGCCTGCTGGACGACAACATGCACCGGGAGGGTTTCTGCGACCACCACGACCACTTCAAGAACACCAGCCCCGAGTCCGAGTGGCAGGCCTGTCTGGAGCATGCCGAGGCCATCGGCCTGGGCAGCCGCGCCTACGAGCTCATCGAGGTCTGAGGCCATGCGGCTCATCATCGCCCCGGCCAAGAAAATGGTCCCGGACAGGGACACCCTGCCCTGGCGGGACCTGCCCCTGTTTCTGGCGGATACCCGGGAGCTGCTGGACCGCCTGCGGCAGATGTCCTACGGGGAATTAAAGGCCCTCTGGCGCTGCAACGACGCCATCGCCCGGCTGAACGCGGAGCGTCTGGAGCAGATGGACCTGGAGCACGGCCTGACCCCGGCTATCTTGTCCTACCAGGGCATCCAGTACCAGTACATGGCCCCGGGGGTCTTTACCAACCGGGAGTTTGACTATGTCCAGGAGCACCTGCGGGTCCTGTCCGGGTTCTACGGCCTGCTGCGGCCCTTCGACGGGGTGACGCCCTACCGGCTGGAGATGCAGGCCCGGCTGGCCCTCCGGGGGGAAAAGGACCTGTACGGCTTCTGGGGGAACAAGCTGGCCCGGCAGCTCTTTTCCGAGACGGACTGCGTGCTGAATCTGGCCTCCAAGGAGTACAGCCTGTGCGTCTCCCGGTACCTCACCGGGAAGGAGCGGTTCATCACCTGTGTGTTCGGGGAGCGGAAGGGCGGCAAGATCCTGGAGAAGGGGACCGCCTGCAAGATGGCCCGGGGGGAGATGGTCCGCTATCTGGCCGAGTGCGGGGCGCGGTCCCCGGAGGAGGCAAAGGACTTTGCCCGGTTGGGGTACCGCTATGCTCCGGGAGAGTCCGACGAGAACACCTATGTATTTGTGAAGGAGGAAGAAAACAATGCTGGAAGTTGGGACGATCGCCCCTGATTTCACCCTCAGCGACCAGGAGGGGAACCCGGTCACCCTGTCCGCATTCCGGGGGCAGAAGGTGGTCCTCTATTTCTATCCCAAGGACAACACCCCCGGCTGTACCCGCCAGGCCTGTGCCTTCGCCGGGGCCTACCAGGGTTTTCGGGACCGGAACGTTGCGGTCATCGGGGTGAGCAAGGACTCTGTGGCCTCCCACAAGCGGTTTGCGGAGAAGTACGATCTGCCCTTCCATCTGGCCTCCGACCCGGAGCTGACGGTGATCCAGGCCTATGGGGTGTGGCAGGAGAAAAAGCTCTACGGCAAGGTCAGCATGGGCGTGGTCCGGTCCACCTACCTCATCGACGAGGAGGGCGTGATCGTAAAGGTGATGCCCAAGGTGAAGCCTGACACCAACGCCGCTGAGATCCTGGCCTGTCTGGACGGGGAAGACACATCCAAGTGAGAGAAAGGGATACAGGGTCCGGAGCGCATGCTCCGGACCCTGTTTTGTATGGATCACTCCGCGTTTTGCGGGGCAGCTCCTTTGTCGAAGGCGGGATTGGTGAAGTAGATGTTTTTGGCGTTCATCTTGTCCTTGCACAGCCGCAGGCATTCGCCGAAGCGTACAAGATGGACATAAGTTGGTTTTAGATGCGCCATTCGATTTTAATGGAATCACTGGTGGCGTAGATGACGCGGATGAGTTGATCCACGGTCTGGCGTTTATCCTCGAAGCTCAGTTCATCCCACATGGTCAGATGGTTGCTGATCTCGGTGTAGTCAGCTTCCTTGTGAAGTTTCAGCTCGGAGATGCGCTTCATCAGCTCCTGCTTTTTACCGTCCAGTTCCGTGATACGCCCGCTGATATAGCGGAACATGGTATCGTCAGCGGCGGCCAGACGGTCCATCAAAGCGCTGATCTCGCTCTCTGTCTGCGTCAATTCCACATTGAGGGTGGTGAGTTCCGGGTTAAGGATATTTCCTTTACGCTTTCTGAGAGAAGTGAACTGCGTCAGCTTTTTCCGCATTTCATCATAGATCAGCTGCTCGAATTCATCCGAGTAGATCGTGCCGGGTCCTTCACAGGCTCTGGAGTTCATTTTGTTAGAGCAGAGGAAGTATCTGGCCCTTGTGGCAGCATAATGCTTATCCACCAGCGCATAGCCGCAGACGCCGCATTTGATCTTCCCGGCCAGCCAGGTATTCTTGGCTTTCTGATACGGTTTGATCTGCTGGGCCTCCAGACATTTGTCACGGCATTTCAGCCACAGGTCTGCCGGGACGATTCCCTCATGGGGTGCCAATACCAGATGGTTGCCTTCCAAATTCATCTGCTTGCGGCCGGTGGAGTCCTGGCCCTTGTAGAAGTAGCAGCCATTTGTTCCGATAAAGTCGCCGGGATCGTTGGCAATGATCGCGCCCTGGTCCCGGTAGAACTCGTAGACAGAGAGGTCTGCGCGAACGTAGATTGGGTTCCTCAGTACATCTGCCATACGAGTGCGGCACCACGGTTTTCCGTTCTTGAGAATACCATGCTTCTGGAAGTACCGGATGATATCGCCGTAGGAACATTCCGGTTTGGAGTAGAGCGCATAGATCAGCTTGACCTGTTCTGCCTCCTCGGGATCGATCTCATACATGGAAGTCTTAACGCCTTTCATGGTAGTCGGCACCAGCCGAAAGCCGTATGGGACCCGTCCGCCCATATAGAAACTCTTTTGACTGCGGGAGAAGTAGGCGTCTGCCACGCGCTTTTGAATCGTCTCCCGTTCAAGCTGGGCGAATACAATGCAGATGTTGAGCATGGCTCGACCCATGGGTGAGGAGGTATCAAACTTTTCTGTGGTGGATACGAACTCAACCTTATACTTTCCGAACTCCTCCATCATATTGGAAAAGTCGAGAATGGAACGGCTGATACGGTCCAGCTTGTAGACGATCACCTTGCTGATGATACCGTTTTCAATATCGTTCATCATTTCCGCAAAGGCAGGGCGGTCCGTATTCTTGCCGCTGTAACCTCTGTCGGTATAAACTTTATAGGCTTCACCTCTCAATTCGTATTTGCAGAACTCGATCTGGCTTTCAATAGAAATGCTGTCGGCTCTGTCAACAGACTGTCTTGCGTAGATTGCGTTCATGTTGCAGCTCCTTTCACATAGATAAGAGCTGCTGACGAGTACATCATACCGCAGCAGCTCCTAAATAGTTATGATTTTCCTGTTGATTTGTATATTTGATAAAAACCTCAAACAGCCCTTCCTCAATGCATCGCCGCTGTTCAAAGCGTTCCTCATCAGAAAGCTGAGGAGTGAGATTTTCAATCGTGATGGTGTTTTTTCTGCCGGAAACAATATGCGCGTCACGGTGATAAGTGAATGGACGGGTAATAATAGCTATCACCTCCAGGTTCGGGTACGCTTGATACATTGTATTTTTGATATACTTGTCCTATGCTGAATGAGAGGAAGGAATTTCAGATTATACCGGGACGGTTCACTATACTGCCGTCAACAAGCAGGACACCACCTATCTGGGCCGGTTCACCTTTGACACACTGATGGATTTGGAGGACTTGGCCAATTCACGCAAATGCAGATGCCGGTATTCTCGTCCACCACCAAAGGACAGTGGAGCTTGCGGTTTGAAGATATCCTTGCCAATGCGCTGGATCAGGTGCCTCTGCGCTGTACAGATATGGAGCTGCCCGACGAGTTGATGGAGCGCCTCCGGATAGCAACGCCAAAGGAAATTCCCATGCACATGGTTACTGCTGTGGTGGCTTATTATATAGCCAACAAGCCGGATGATTCCGATATCGTATTACGAATTCATTCAGATAAAATCACCATGGTGATTTTATTCTTTCGCTTGCATGAGAACACATGGGATTATATGATTATGTAGTTTACAGAAAATGTGTGGAGAACTGGCGGTGATGCGCACAGGGACTTGTCAGGGGTGTGGGAGAATGTTTCAGAAAGAGACCGTTTTGAGAAAACTTCAAAAAATTCTGTCCGGAAAAGGAAACAAGCTATTTGATAATCAGGTTGGTTTTTATAACGCGATTTTCGGAATGACCAATCCGGAGGCGTTCCCGAAAGAACTGGTCGTGTATATGGAGACAGCAACGCACGATGGACCGAGAGAACGCAAAAGGCAGGACATTGACTCGTTTTTCAAGGGCGGTCTGGATAACAGCTCCAGCAATATCGGAAAGCACATCAATGACGAACCAGGCATGAGCATTCCGAAATTCCACTGTGTCCATTACGCCCAGGCAGAGCATAAACGGGAGATCTGCAAGCGCCTTGCGGCGGTGATCCGGTACAGTGCCGACCGCCGTGGGACCGATCTGGACGAGCTGTTTCTCCGTCTGAAGGGTGAGCTCTCCTGCGCGTCTGGAATTTTATCTCAGGCCGAAACGGCGGACGGCATGCTGTTGGCCTCTATCCTGTACGAGATCGTGCAGACCCATCTGGGGGAGCGGCGCAGTCCCGAGGAGTCCGGGGAGGAGAAGTCCTTTGGAAAGGTCAACATGAAGCGGCAGGTGGAGGAGTATTACCTGACCTGCGACTGCTATGAGGCCACCAGCATCGATTTCTTTTTCGCCCTGCGGCGGATGGCTGGACAGAATGTGATCGCCTCCAGCAATCTGGCGGGCTTCTATTATGTGGGCATGGAATTCGTGGTGAAAAATGAGGCCGGCGGCCCCCATGGAAAGTATGTGGTGGAGCGTAATCTGGAACAGGCGGCCCATTACTTCAAGCGGGCAGCGTCCAGCCAGCCGCCTTATGCCCCCGCCCTGTATTCCTATGGCTATATGCTCCTGCACGGCGAGACAGGGGAGTTGTCTGCGGAACAGCGGATGGAGGAGTCGGAGCGGTATTACCGGCTGGCGGCGGCGCAGAAGTTCCACCATGCGGTGAGCGGCTTGGGTGACCTGGCGCTGCTGCGGGCGGACCGGCTGCGGAAACAGCCCGGGGTGGAAGCGCGTTTCGAAGAGATCGTGACGGAACTGGCCGCCGCCATCGGCTATTTTGACCAGGCGGAGCGGATGGGTTCCTTTTGGGGTCCCATCAAAGCGGCGCAGTTTCTGGATAACCCTGCCTACGAGGCGTACCGGGAGCAGGCTCTGGCAAAGGCCGGCCTGACCGGAGAGCAGACCGCCCGGGCCAGGTGGAAGCAGGCGGTAGCCATGGGCAATGTGTTTGCCATGGATGAACTTGCCATGTTGGACCTGCGGCTGGGGTACATAGAGGAGGCCAAGGGGATGCTGGAGCAGGCGGCCGGGATGAATTATCCCAACGCATCTTACCATTTGGCCCGGTATTTCTACGGAGCGGACGGCTTTGGACCGGATGAAAAGAAATACCGTCATTATCTGGAAAAAGCCGCCTATGACGGGAGCGCCAGGGCAAGCCTCGTCCTGGGTAAGCTGGCACTGGCGGCGCGTGACGCGGCGAAAACAACGGAGGAGAAGCTCAATCAGCAAAAGCTGGCCTCCGCCTGGTTCCAAAAGGCGGAGGAACAGAATTTCAGCTGTTTTGAGAAGGATGTCTATGAACAATTGCGGCAGTACAAATAAGCGGGAACTGTTCCGGCTGGTGGTGCGGCTCTCCCTGCCCTCCATGTGGGCTCAGGTCTCCTCGGTGGTCATGCAGTACATCGACGCGGCCATGCTGGGCCATCTGAATGCCGACGCCGCGGCTGCCGCGGGCGTTGTGGCAAGTGTGACATGGCTGTTCGGCGGACTGTGCGCAGCCCTGACCACAGGCTTCACTGTGCAGGCGGCCCAGGCCAGCGGCGGGGGAGAGCAGGCGCGCGCCAGAGGCATTATGCGGCATGGCCTTTGGGTGGCCTTCAGCGTTGGGATGTGTATGGCCTTTCTGGGCTTGTGGCTCAGCGTCCGCCTTCCGGTCTGGCTTGGAGCGGAAGCGTCCATACACGGGTCTGCCGCCCGGTATTTCCAGATCTATGCCATCTCCATGCCCTTTGTTCAGCTGAACGGTTACGCGGCAGGGATGCTGCAAAGCAGCGGGAATATGCGTGTGCCGGGGATGCTGACTGCCGGGATGTACGGGATGGATGTTCTGTTCAACTATCTGCTGATCTTTCCCACCAGACAGTTGGAATGGTTCCAGCTGTCGCTGACCGTCCCCGGCGCGGGACTGGGCGTGGAGGGCGCCGCGTTGGGAACAGCCTTGTCCGAGATCATAACCGGGCTGCTGATGCTATATATGCTCCTTGCCCGGGAGCCCGGCATGAAGCTGCGCCGGGGCGAGCCCTTTTTCGCCCCGGGGCTTCGGGAGATCCTGGGCCGGGCGTTTCGTCTTGGATCGCCCATCGCGTTGGAACAGGTGGTCATGCGCTTTGCCCAGACAACGGTGGTTGGGATGATCGCGCCTCTTGGAAATGTGGCCATGGCGGCCCACTCCCTGGCCATCACAGCGGAGAGCTTTTGCTATATGCCCGCCTACGGCATCGGCCTCGCCCAAGTGGCCATCACCGGGCGGGAGATCGGCGCGGGTGATAAAAAACGGGCCAGACAGATGGGCTGGGCCGGGATCGGCTTTGCGGCGATGGTCACCATCGCCCTGTCCGTGGTACTGTTCCTGTTTGCCCCGCAGCTGATGCGGATGCTGACGCCGG
The DNA here is from genome assembly GCF_021531815.1 of Pseudoflavonifractor phocaeensis. Taxonomy (GTDB): domain Bacteria; phylum Bacillota; class Clostridia; order Oscillospirales; family Oscillospiraceae; genus Lawsonibacter; species Lawsonibacter phocaeensis_A. Next base: position 1,392 of record NZ_JADYUM010000029.1, on the reverse strand, counting down.
ACCCGGAACTGGTCCTGCTGGGAACGAAGATTCTCCGGATCGAGGCCTTTGCGGAACTGATGTACGGCACCCAGCTGGTGTGCGCCGGCATCCTGCAAGGCAGGGGAGACACCCTTGTTTCCAGTACGCTGATGCTGGGGAGCCTGTGGCTGGTGCGAGTGCCCCTGTCCATGCTGCTCATCCGCCCGCTGGGACTGGTGGGCGCCTGGCTGGCCATGAGCATCGAGCTGAACGTACGGGGCATCCTGTTTCTGCTCCGTTTCCAGTTTTCCAAACGCTGATTTCACCATGGTGAGATGGGCCGCGGTCCGCCAAGGCTCACAGGAGATATGGTAGACTATCCATATTATGGGTAGTCTACTTTTTTATTTGCCCGATTAACTGAGAATGGAGAGACAGATATGAGCTTGAAATTTTTGGATGTCATCAACTATGAGGGCGGAAACGACGTTCTGGTGTGGAAGCACCCCTGCGAGGACTTCAACACCGGCTCTCACCTGATCGTACACGAGTCCCAGGAGGCCCTCTTTATGTGCAACGGCCAGGTGGCAGAAAAATTTGGTCCCGGCCGCCACGACTTGAAAACAGAAAACATCCCTGTACTGCGCCGCCTGCTGAATATCCCCACCGGGGGCGTGTCGCCCTTCCACTGCGAAGTCTACTACATCAACAAGTCCATCCCCATGGACCTGAAGTGGGGGACGCCCGACCAGGTCATCGCCATGGACCCCCAGTTCCATATTCTGATCCACGCCGGCGCCAACGGCGGCATGGGCGTCCAGATCGGGGACAGCCAGAAATTCCTGGTAAGCTTTAACGGCACCAACCGGGAATTTACCACGGAATCCCTGACCAGCTACTTCCGGGAGATGATCGTCACCCGGGTCAAATCACAATTGACCACGCTGCTCAGCCAGGTGAGTTTTACCATCGCCAATGCCCATCTGAATGAGATCTCCGCCGCCATGCAGGAGGTGCTTGGGGAGGAGATGGCTGAATTCGGCGTGAAGCTGGTGAAATTCTTCGTCTCCGGCATCCGTCTGGCTGATGAAGATTACCAGAAGATCCAGTCCGCCCTGTCCGACGCCAGCGCTCTGGGCATTTCCTCCATGGCGGAAAAACAGCGCATGGATCTGCTGGGCTATAACTGGACAGATGAAAGAATGGCGGAGATTGCCAAGGAGTACGCCAAAAACCCCGGCAGCGCCAACAACGTGGGCGGCATGATGGCTCAGATGCCCCTGGCTTTCGGATTTGGCCAGATGCTTCGGGGAGCCGCCAAGCCGCTGATGGATCAGGCGTTCTCCCAGCCGCCCAAAGCCTTCGGTGGCCAGCAGAGCGCCCCGGCGGCGCCCGCATCCCCCTTCACGCCGCCGCCCACTCCCTTCGGTG
>NZ_JADYUM010000028.1 GCF_021531815.1 Pseudoflavonifractor phocaeensis | reverse complement strand
CCCCCCGGCTCATGTCCCGCCCCACTCCCTTGCTGGAGGAGGGCCGAAAACAGCTGCTGGAGTACCTGTCCGGGACCCGGCGGGAATTTGACCTGCCCCTTTTCCTCCACGGCACCCCGTTTCAGCAAAAGGTGTGGTCCGCCCTCCAAGACATCCCCTATGGCCAGACCCGCTCTTACCGGGATATCGCCCTGGCGGTGGACTGCCCCCGGGGCTTCCGGGCGGTGGGGATGGCCAACCACAACAATCCCATTCCTATCTTCATCCCCTGCCACCGGGTGGTGGGGGCAAACGGTTCCCTCACCGGCTACGCCGGCGGACTGGAGCTGAAAAGGGCCCTGCTGGCTCTGGAGGGTATCCCTCCCCGGTGATCACACTGTTTTGCGGGGATTTAACTTGTTCATAATCTGGAAATTTACCGGGAGGCTTGCAAAGTTCTTCCAAAACAGAGTATAATAATGTCTGCTGAACAGGCCGCACGCTCTGCCGCGCGGCTGTCTCGGCGCATATACTGGTCAAGAAAGGAAGTGGGATCCAGCGTGGACGGTCGAAGTCGTCACCGGGACACAGAAATCTGCTGCCACAGACGGTGGGCAGCAGGTCCGGACCGGCCCCCTGCCGGATCTCCCGCCTGCTGCCGGAATTGACAGGCCCCCAGGCGCCTGTATGCCTTTTCCTCTTGTCTCCGTTTGTGCGCGGCCATGGGATTACAGGAAGTATTTTAAATCCGGTAAATTACAGTAGGTTTTTGCCGGATCTAAAATGCCTCTTTTCCTGTGGCCTTTTGTGTCCCACTTTCCAGTCAAAACAAGACAGAAAGGGGAAATGTCACAATGCACGAGAATTATGATCTGGACCAGCTGATGGAGCTGGTCGCAAAAAAGCAGTTTCGCCGGCTGAAGGACCTGCTGTCCGACATGAACGAGGTCGATGTGGCCGAGTTCCTGGACGAATTGGAAGCGGACCAACAGGCCGTGGTCTTCCGCCTGCTGCCCAAAGACATGGCGGCGGAGGTCTTTACCTACCTGGAGGACAGCGAGGACCAGGAGAAGCTGATCGGTGCCCTCAGCGACAAGGAGCTGCGTGAGGTGCTGGACGAGCTGTACCTGGACGACACGGTGGACATCATCGAGGACATGCCCGCCAACGTGGTATCCCGTATCCTGCGCAACACCGACGCCTCCACCCGCAGCCAGATCAACCAGCTGCTCAACTACCCTAAGGACTCCGCCGGCTCCCTGATGACCACCGAGTTTGTCTACCTTCACCCCGACTCCACGGTGGAGGAGTCCTTCGCCCGCATCCGGCAGGTTGGTCTGGACAAGGAGACGGTGTACACCTGTTACGTCACCAAAAACCGGGTGCTGATGGGGGTGGTCACCGTCAAGACCCTGCTGCTGTCCTCCTACGAGACTCATATCCGGGACATCATGGAGACCAACCTGCTGTCCGTCAAGACCCACGAGGACAAGGAGGAGGTCGCCCAGCTGTTTTCCAAGTACGACCTGTCCGCCGTTCCCGTGGTGGACAACGACGACCGTCTGGTGGGCATCATCACCTTCGACGACGTCATGGACGTTATCGAGGAGGAGGCCACCGAGGATATCGAAAAGATGGCCGCCATTCTGCCCACCGACAAGCCCTATTTCCAGACCGGCGTGGTGGAGACCTGGAAGCACCGGGTCCCCTGGCTGCTGCTGCTGATGATCTCCGCCACTTTCACCGGCACTATCCTGGGCTTCTTCGAGGAGGCCCTGGCGGCCAACGCCGCCCTCACTCTGTTCATCCCCATGCTTATGGACACCGGCGGAAATTCCGGCGGCCAGGCTTCGGTCACCATCATCCGCGCCATGTCCCTGGGGGATGTAGAGTTCTCCGACTGCTTCCGGGTGGTCTGGAAGGAGGTCCGGGTGGCCCTCCTATGTGCTGCTACTTTGGGCGTGGTAGTCTTCCTCAAAGTGATTATCCTGGACCGGAAAAGCGCCACCGTGGCTTTGGTGGTGGCGCTGACCGTCATGGTCACCATCGTAGTCGCCAAGCTGGTGGGCTGCACCCTCCCCATGCTGGCCAAGCGTCTTGGGTTCGACCCCGCCGTCATGGCCTCCCCCTTCATTACCACCGTGGTGGACGCCCTGTCCCTGCTCATCTACTTCGCCATTGCCACCCATATTCTGGGACTCTGATCCTAACCAAACGCAAAAAAGGACGCCGAAAGGCGTCCTTTTTTCCGCTCAGTTGTTTTTGGTGGGCAGCACCGCAGCGATTGCCTGGGCAAAGGCGCCGATGGGCATGGTCTGGAGGACGATACGGCCCGGGCCGGTGACCACGGTGTGAAACAGCCCCTCGCCGCCGAAAAATACGTTCTTGACCCCCTTCACCGACTGGATGTCGATGGAGCAGGTGGCGTCCATCACGGCCAGGTTGCCCGTATCCACGATCATTTGCTGGCCGGGGGCCAGGTCGTACTCCACTCCATAGCCGTCGATCTCCAAAAACGCCGTACCCCGGCCGGACAGCTTCTGCATGATGAAGCCCTCGCCGCCGAAAAAGCCCGCCCCCACCTTCTTCTGGAAGAAGACGGACAGCTCTACCCCCTGCTCCGCAGCCAGGAAGGCGGACTTCTGGACCACGACGGGCCTGTCTGGGGTGATCTCCACCGCCCGGATGGCCCCGGGGAAGCTGGAGGCAAAGGCGATCATTCCCGGCCCGCCTTTGGCCGTGTAGATATTCTGAAAAATGGATTCTCCGGAGAACATCCGCCCGAAGGCCTTGCCCAGGCCCCCCGCCGAGGTCTGCATCTCCATATTGGGGCTCATCCACACCATGGAGCCTTTCTCTGTGATCATGGACTCCCCCGCAGCCACCTCGCAGATGACCACCGGAGTGGGTTCCCCTTTGATCTGATACTTCATCACGTTCCCGCCTTTCCTCTTTGATCTGGGTCTGGTACCAGTATATCAGAGAGATATGTCCGGCACAACCGGCATTTTAAAAAAGCGCCCCGCCGTGCAATACGGCGGGGCGCTTTTGGTATGTTTCGTTACTTGGTGGCCCAGTTGCCCGTGGCCTCACAGGTCAGATAGGCGTTGATAAAGCCGTCCAGGTCGCCGTCCATGACGGCGTTGATGTTGCTGGTCTCGAAGGCAGTGCGGTTATCTTTTACCATTTGGTAGGGCATGAAGACATAGGAACGGATCTGGCTGCCCCACTCGATCTTCAGCTGGACGCCCTTCAGGTCGGAGATCTTCTCCGCCTTCTCCTGCATCTGCAGCTCCACCAGCTTGGCCCGCAGCATCTTCATACAGTTGTCCTTGTTCTGGAACTGGGACCGCTCCTGCTGGCTGGCCACCACCACGCCGGTTGGCTTGTGGATCAGACGGACGGCAGAGGAGGTCTTGTTGACGTGCTGGCCGCCGGCGCCGCTGGCGCGGTAGACCTGCATCTCGATGTCCTCGGGACGGATCTCGATCTCCACATCCTCCGGCAGGTCGGGCATGACCTCCACGGAAGCGAAGGAGGTCTGCCGCCGGGCGTTAGCGTCAAAGGGAGAGACGCGGACCAGACGGTGGACGCCGTGCTCCCCCCGCAGGTAGCCGTAGGCGTTCTCGCCCTCGATCATAATGGTGGCCGACTTGATGCCCGCCTCGTCCCCCTCCTGGTAGTCCATGATCTGGTAGGTGAAGCCATGGCGCTCCGTCCACCGGGTATACATCCGGTAGAGCATCTGGGCCCAGTCCTGGGCCTCGGTGCCGCCGGCGCCGGGATGGATCGTCAAGATCACGTTGGAAGCATCATACTCCCCTGTAAGCAGGGTCTGGAGCCGCGCGGTCTCCATGTCAGTCTCCAGTTTGGCGTAGCCCTCCTCCAGTTCAGGGATCAGGGATTCGTCCTCAAATTCATTGCCCATCTCACAAAGGGCCATCAGGTCCTCCCACTGGGCCTTCCGCTTATTTTGGCTGTCCACCTTGTCCTGAAGGTTCTTGATGCGCTGCTGCACCTTCTGGGCCTTGGCCAGGTTATCCCAGAACCCGTCGGCGGCGGACTCCGCCTGGAGCATATCCAGCTCCCGCTCCGCGCCCTCCAGGTCCAGCGCCTGGGCCAACTCCTCCAGGGTGGGGGCCAGATTGTTCAGTTTGACTTTATACTCGTCGAATTGGAGCATTGGGGCCTCACTCTTTCCTCTATACTCCCGGAAGCACCGGGGTGTCTTGTCTTTTCAGCCCAATTATTATATATGACCCGACAGTAAAAGTAAAGAAAAACCTGGCCTATCCCCAAAAAGGGGACAAAAATACCGCCTCCCGGACAGGAGACGGCGCTCAGCGGTCACTGGCCAGCCAGCCCTCATCCCGGAAAATCAAGTCATCCACGTCTCCACGGGGGTCCGTCTGACGCGGCAGGTTCAAAATAATGGTATTCTGTTCATCCATGGTGGGTTCCTCCTGTAAAAATTGGGTTTGACCGGCAAAACCGATTTACATATCAATATACGCCGGACAGGCCAAAATATGTGCCGTATTTTGTACACCCAAAAGAAAAAAAGATTTGAGGAAAATAGACGGTTTTTTCTCTTGACACAGCGTGCGATTTATGATAACCTATTCTAGCCTTCAAAAATAAGACCGGAAGCCACCCATGCCGGAGTGGCGGAATTGGCAGACGCCCGGGACTTAAAATCCCGTGGGAGTAATCCCGTGCCGGTTCGACCCCGGTCTCCGGCACCATATCGCGGGGTAGAGCAGTTGGTAGCTCGTCGGGCTCATAACCCGGAGGTCGCAGGTTCAAATCCTGTCCCCGCAACCAGAAAACCGCCTGGAATCAAAAGATTCCGGGCGGTTTTGTTTTCTCCTCCGCCCGCCAGACTCTGGAGAACATTCTTCCCCCAGCCCCCATAAAGCCCGAAAAAATTTTATCCACAAACAACAATTTTACCGCCGAAGGGCACGATTGTTTCTGTTTGACAACTGCACGGCACTGTGCTATATTTTGCCCGTTAACACGCCGCCGGGCGGTTTTAGGCGGTCTTCCGCCCCCTGCCCGCTTATTTTCACACTGTTTTGCTTCGTTGCAGGTGTTCAAGAAGGACTGAGTCACCCCATGCAATCAAAAATATCCATTGATTTTTCCAACCGGGATCTGAAGGCGCTGATCCTGCCGCTGGTGGTGGAGCAGCTGCTGGCCATCACCGTGGGCCTGGCGGACTCCATGATGGTGGCCCGCGTGGGCGAGGCGGCCGTTTCCGCCGTGTCCCTGGTGGATTCCATCAACGTCCTCCTGGTCAACGCCTTTGCCGCCCTGGCCACCGGAGGCGCTGTGGTGGCGGGGCAATATCTGGGGCTGCGGGAGACGGAAAAAGCCAACCGTTCCGCCCAGCAGCTGCTGCTGTTCATGGGAGAGATCTCGCTGGTCACCACGGTGCTCCTGTATCTGATGAAGGGCTTCATCCTTCATGTGGTCTTCGGCGCCGTCGCCCCGGACGTGGCCGCCTACGCGGACGCCTATTTCAACATCGTGGAGGCCTCCACCTTCTTTTTGGCCATCTATAACGCCGGCGCGGCGCTGTTCCGGGTCATGGGCAATTCCGGCATCTCCATGCGGGTCTCCCTCATTATGAACCTCATCAACGTCACCGGAAACGCCATCCTCATCTTCGGCTTTCGCATGGGGGTGGTGGGCGCCGCCATTCCCACTCTGGTGTCCAAGATCGTGGCCGCTGTACTCATGGTGGTCCTGCTTTTCCGGCAGGACCTGACGCTGCACCTGTCCCGGCCCTTTTCCTTCCGCCACGAGCGGAATATCATCCGGCACATCCTGCTTTTCGGCGTTCCCAACGGCATTGAAGGCAGCATGTTTCAACTGGGCAAGATCCTGCTGCTGTCGGTGGTCACCGCGTTCGGCACCGCCTCGGTGGCCGCCAACGCCATCTCCAACACCGTGTGCACCTTCCAGTGCCTCGCGCCCCAGTCCATCGGCCTGGGGATGGTTACCGTCGTGTCCCGCTGCATCGGCGCGGGCCAGACGGACAAGGCACGTTTTTACACCCGCAAGCTGATGAAGTGGGGCTACGCCGCCATGCTCGCCACCAATCTTCTGATCTTCGCGCTGATGCCCCTGATTCTCCTGATCTATGGGCTGTCGGAGGAGGCCAGCTATTATGCCCGCATCATCATGCTCTCCCACGGCGGCGTGGGGATCGTGCTCTGGCCCATCGCTTTCCAGCTGCCCCAGTCCCTCCGGGCCGCGGGAGACACCCGCTTCACCATGACCGTCTCCTCCCTGTCCATGTGGATCTTCCGGGTGATCTTCGGCGTGCTGTTCGCGCGGGCCCTGGGTCTGGGTGTTCTGGGCATCTGGTTTTCCATGTACATCGACTGGTTCGTCCGGGCCGTTTTCTTTGTCACGCGCTACCGCGGCGACCGCTGGGAACAAAAGGGTATCCAGGAGTAACCGATTCCGCTCCCCTGCCGGGCGGATTCCCGCTTGACTTTTCCCCCCTGTGCCGATACCATGGTTACATTGGATCTATCATGCGCGGAGACGTCACCTCCATCATGTGGGAAAGGATGAAGAAGCATGGTCGTCTTCCTGGTCTTTCTGGTCTGTTTCGCGGACTCCGTGGTGGGCTCCATCTGCGGGATCGGCGGCGGCGTCATCATCAAGCCCGTTCTGGACGCCTTTGGCATCATGGACGTGTCCACCCTCAGCTTTCTCTCCGGGTGCACCGTGCTGTCCATGACCACCTACTCGGGTCCGGCCATTCATTTTCTCATCCACGCCAAACAGCAGGGACCGGGTAACGCCCGGTCCCTGCTGTTTTTGCGCGTCTGGACCCATTCTGCCCCTGTCACGCTTCCTAATCCGGCCTGCGGCGGGCTGTTTTGGAAAATTCCCCAAAAATATAATCGGCTTTTTATGCAACATTTTCAAAATCCCTGAACGTAAAGTTCTGATTTGTAACCGGTTTTGTGACCGACCGATGCTATAATACAGACAAGTTCAGAAAGACCATAATGGTGAAAGACGGGTACCCGTCTTTCACCCCGTATATACGGGGTGATTTTTTGTGCGTGTTTCCCTTCGCGTCAGGCGGCGGGAAAGTCGAGTTGCGGGAGGAGAAGGGCATGGACAGCAGAGGGGCTCCCACTGCCGGGCGAACCGGACCGTCCAACACAAAAGAGCTGCTGCTCCAAACGGCATCGGCGCTGACAGACAGCTGCGTTTTTTGGTACCGGCCCGGGGAGGACCTGCCCGCGGAGCTGCCGGAACAGCTGGCCCCGCAGGAGGGTGAGGCGCACACGCTCTGGGACGCCCGGGCCATGGAGGCCCTGCAAGCTCTTCTGAACGGGCTCCCCCCGCCGCCCTCCCAGGGCCGTAGGCTCCTTCAGTTCCGGCACGGACAGACCTCCGGCGCCTGGGCGGAAGTCCGGTACGTCACGCTGGAAGACGGCATCCTGGCGGCGGTCAAGGGGCTCACCCAGGAGCAGGAACAGGACCTTCTCCGCCAGTCCCAACTGGACCATGTGACGGGGCTGTACCACCGGGAGGCCTTTATCCAGCTGCTGGCCCAGCGGACCGCCGAGCCGGAGGGAAACGGCGCCCTGGTCCTGGCCCGCATCAACCATCTGGACCAGGTCAATGACCAACTGGGCAGCCGGCAGGGTGACCTGGTTCTCCGCGGCCTGACCCGGACCCTGCAGGCTCTGCTGCACAGCCGGGAGCTGGCCGGCCGCTGCGGGGCGGAGTTTTTCCTCTACCTGAATCCCGTCCCCACCCGGGAGCTGCTGGAGGAACGGCTGCGCATCCTCTGCGCCGCCCTGCACCGGAAGCTGGACGAGGGGATCACCATCACCGCCAATCTGGGCGTGTTGGACGGTTTGGAACAGGGCTTCCGTTATGACGAGCTGTATGAGAAGGTCCGTCTGGCCCTGCGCAGCAGCGCCCAGAGGGGAGAGGGCACCTTCGAGATCTACCGCCCGGAGCTCCAGCCTCCTCCCGAGCCGGTCCGCACCCCCCTCCCGGAGGGGCCCTCGGCCAGGGACAGCCGGATCTTCGTCCGGACCTTCGGCTATTTTGACGTATTCGTGGACGGAAATCCTATCCATTTCCAGGGCGGCCAGGCCAAGGAGCTCATGGCCCTGCTGGTGGACCGGCGGGGTGGCTTTCTCAACTCCTCGGAGGCGATCGCCTGCCTGTGGGAAAACGAGCCCGCCAACAAGACCACCTTCGCCCGGTTCCGCAAGGTCGCCATGCGGCTGAAGCGCTCCCTGGAGGAGGCCGGGGCGGCGGACATCCTGGAGTCCCGCGGCGGGGAGCGGCGGGTGATCCCGGAAAAGTTCCGCTGCGACTACTACGAATACCTGGACGGCGGCCGTGGAGAGAGAGCGGCCCCCACCGCCTACATGACCAACTACAGCTGGGCGGAATCTACGCTGGCCGACCTGATCGGGGCCGAATGATCCCCGGATCCCCCGGGATTCTTCCCCCGAAAACCCGTAATTGGAACGCTTTTGTCACGCCAGCACCACAGAAGCGGAACGCCGACCCGATATAATAAAATGTACTGGTAGAAGTTTGCCCATTTGCCAAAAAACACATGAGACAGGGAGGAACACATATGCCCGGACAGGCCGTTACGGAGCGCCGAATCCGTCAAATCGATCCGAACGCCTTCCCAGATCCCAATATGATGTTCCTCTGCTTTGACGGCTGGGACGGAGAGATCCCTCTGGGGCGGGTGCTGAGCGCCTATCCCCCTTACGAGCTCCCCTTTGCCGGACTGGGGGACCTGCTGCTGACGGTGGACCGGCTGTGCGACCGGCTCCACATCTCCCAGAGCTTTATGGAACTGCGCCGGCCGGAGGCCTCCAAGGGGTACCGGCGGCCTGAAAACGGCGAGTGGAACCAACATGACGCCGCCGTGCCCATGAGCTACGACCAGCTCTGGCACCGGTTCGGTGAGGCCCGGGTGTTCACCCTGCATATCCAGTTCCGGCGCAACGCCACCTGGCAGGGACACATCCTGATGGGGACCCGGTCCCGGCGTCCCACCCCCTTCCGGAGCGCCCTTGAGCTGCTGAACCTGCTCAACAGCGCCCTCAAGGGCGACACAGCAGAGAAAGATCTGGAGGAAAAGGTATGGTAAAAGCGATCAAGACCGTTTGGAACGTCCTGAGCACGCTGATTCTGCTGGTCATCGTGGTCCTAGCGGTCCTGTTGGCCGGCGTCCGGCTGGTGGGACTGCGGCCCTTTGTGGTGCTGTCCGGCAGCATGGAGCCCACTTACCACGTGGGGTCCATGATCTACGTCAAATCGGTGGACCCCGGCTCCATTCAGGTGGGCGACCCCATCACCTTTGTCCTCAATGAGGACCTGGACGTGGCCACCCACCGGGTCATCGACATCGACCGGGAGAACCAGCACTTCTACACCAAGGGCGACGCCAACGACGCCGCTGACGGCTCCCCCGTCCACTTCAACAATCTGGTGGGCAAGCCTATTTTCACCATCCCCTGCCTGGGCTACTTCGCCGACTGGCTCTCCAACCCGCCGGGCATCTATCTGGCCGGGACCGGAATGGTCATCTTCGCGATCCTGCTGTTCCTCCCCGACCTGCTGGCCAAGGCCGACGAGTCCGACCGGAAGGCCGCCGCCAAAAAAGCGGAGAAGGAGAAAACAGACGCCCCCGTCCCCTGAGGGGCCCCGTACTTGTGTATCTTAATCCCGGCGAGACCGGGTGAGATAGAATGAAAATGTATTTTAATTGTGAAAGGAGAACCCAGTATGAAAAACATGAAGAAGATCCTGACAGTGGCCTGCGCCATGGTCCTGTCCGCCGCCATCGCCGTGGGCGGCACCCTGGCCTACCTGACCTCCCAGGACCAGGTGGTCAACACCTTTACCGTCGGTCAGGTGGCCATCAAGCTGGACGAGGCCAAGGCAAATCCCGACGGCACCCTCGTTGCCGGTGCTGACCGTGTCAAGGCCAACAGCTACAAGCTGCTGCCCGGCCACACCTACGCCAAGGACCCCATGGTCACTGTCCTGAAGGGCAGCGAAAGCTCCTACATCAAGATGACTGTCACCTTTAACAAGGCTGCTGAACTGGACGCCATCTTCGCTCCCACAGGCGCCGACATGACCAGCATTTTCAACGGCTACGATAGCAGAACCTGGATTTACAAGGGCAACACCAAAGATGATGCCAACAACCGTACTTACGAGTTCTGGTACAAGGAAACCGTTGCCGCTCCTGACGGCGATGTCGCGCTGGACGCCCTGTTTGACAACATCATCGTTCCCGGCTTCATCACCAACGACCAGCTGGATACCATTGAGGGTATGACCATCACCGTCAACGCCTATGCCATCCAGGCCGACGGCTTCGCCAGCGCTGAGGCCGCTTGGGCTGCTTGGGCTTAAATCCGGCCATCCGTTTCAGCATCTTATAGCAAGGAGGATACTCCATGAAGAAAAAGATTCTGGCCGCTGTCCTGGCCTGCGCCCTGTGCGTGGGGATCGGCGTGGGCGGCACCCTGGCTTGGCTGACCGCCACGACCCCTGCGGTCACAAACACCTTTACCGTGGGCGACATCGATATCAGTTTGACGGAGACCACTGGCACTAGTTACAAGTTTGTTCCGGGCGACACCATCGCCAAGGACCCCACTGTCACGGTCGAGGCGGACAGCGAGGCTTGCTATCTGTTCATCCATGTGACTGATGCCAACAACACCATTACCGATACCGCCAATCACAACAAGATCATTGATTGGGCCGTCGCAAGCGGCTGGACTGCTGTGACCGGTCATGACGGATATTGGTATCGGATGGTTTCTGCCAGTACCAGCGATCAGAGTTTCGCGGTACTGACCGACGGTATCTCTACCGATGATAAAGTTGGCAGCGTCAAAGTCAGCACCGAAGTGACAAAGGAGATGGTCGATACGATCAACACTGCGGCGACGCAGCCCACCATTACCGTCACCGCCGCCGCCATCCAGCAGGATAATGTCACCGATCTGGCGGACGCCTGGAGCAAGCTGTCCGAGACCTTCACCGGCGTGACCTCCGGCACCTGAATCCCCCTTATCTCTGTAGCAAAACCCTTCACATAACAAAACTGTAAAGGAGAACACACCATGAAAAAGAAGTCTATTGTCCTGGCGGCCACCGCCCTGATGATGGCTGCCGCCCTGGTTGTCGGCGGCACCCTGGCCTACTTCACCGACCAGACCGAAGCCAAGGTCAACGAATTCACCGTCGGCAACGTCAACATCGACCTGAGCGAGCCCGAGTGGGTGGTGGAAGACGGCCACACTCTGATGCCCGGCATTTCCTTCGCCAAAGACCCCACCATTACCCTCCAGGCTGAGGACAAGGAGAACAAGATCCCTGCCAGCGAGGACGCCTATGTGTTCCTGAAGATCGACATGAACAAGTACGTCAGCCTGGTCAACCTGATGGGCGTGGACGCTTACCTGAACAATGTCGGCGACCTCCAGGGCACCTACCCCGGCTTCATCAAATTCGTCGAGAAGCTGGCCAGCGACAACGATCTCCGCGCCGCCGTGCTCGACCGCTGGTTCACCGGCATCGATCACTCCGACTGGAAGGTCATGAACATTGACGACCTTCTGGGCTGGGTCACCGGCGCCGCCGACAAGACCAACCCCACCAAGCTGGAAGTGATCCTGGGCTACATCGGCTCTGACGACGACACCCTGTCCGCCGGCGAGAGCGTCACCTTCATGACCGCCTTCGGCATGCCCGCCACGATCACCCAGTCCATGATGGACGGCGAGGACGCCTACTATATTGACGGTGCCTCCAAGTCCAACTTCAACACCGACGCCTCCACCTTCAAGATGACCTTCACCGCTTACGCCATCCAGGCCGCGGGGATCGAGAACATCGATGCCGCCTATGCGGCTTTGTTCGCCTAAGCTATCCAAAATCCCCCGGGGAGGGTCCGCCCTCCCCGGGGCACCCCAAAGCCTGAACCTTCCGCGATCTTCCGCGCACCTATATCCCGGCACATAACTTTGAAAATTCCTGTTCCATCAGTTTGTACATACATAAACGTGTTGTAAATAGAAACGAAGACAGAAGGGTGGTTACATTATGAGGAAAAAGCTATTGGGCGGAAGCCTGCTGGTGCTCCTCGCGGCGCTGTTCGCCTATGGGACCTGGGCGTACTTCACGGCCGAGGCCCGGACGACCAACGTCATCACCACCGGCACCATCCACATCTCCCTCAAGGAGACCCAGGGTGTGGACGCCGACGGCAACGAGATTCTCTTCCCCGAGGAGGGCATCTCCGGCGTCATGCCCGGCGTATCGGTGGATAAGCTGGTCACGGTGAAAAACGAGGGCACCAGCGACGCATGGGTCCGCATCGTCGTGAGCAGCGAGATCATCGCCGCGGACGGCACGACCAAGCTGCCTTTGGCCCTGGGCAACGGAGAAGACGTGCTCTCCTTCGACATCCAGAACAAGTGGATCCGGGGCGAGGACGGGTACTACTACTACACCGAGGCCCTGAAGCCCGCCCAGAACGGCCAGCCCGGTGAAACGACCCAGGCCCTGTTCACCAAGGTGACCTTCAATCCCGCCATGGGCAACGAGTATCAGGGCTGCACCGCCTATGTGAAGGTGGCCGCCCACGCCGTCCAGGTGAAGAACAACCCCATCCCCGCCGGCGGCGACGTGACCGATGTGGCCGGCTGGCCCGCCGTGGCGGTCGAAGAACCCGAGGCCCCTCTGGAACCCGACAGCTCCGCTGAGTCTGAACTTTGAGAAAGGAGGACTGAACAATGAAAAAACGTGTATTGGCCCTCCTGCTGTGCGGCTGCATGCTGCTGGGCATGGTCCCCGCCCTGGCCGTTGAGAGCACCGGAGACGTGTCCGGGGACTCTTCCGTCTCCATCACCGCGGATGAGGAGGACTCTGTGGACTCCACTGATCCCGTAGATTCCACCGATCCTGAGAATCCCGCCGATCCTGTGGATCCGGCCGATCCTATGGACCCCGCTGATCCTGTGGACCCCGCTGATCCTGTGGACCCCGCTGATCCCGCGGCCCCCGCTGATCCTGTGGACCCCGCTGATCCTGTGGACCCCGCTGATCCTGAGAATCCCGCCGATCCTGAGAATCCCGCCGATCCTGAGAATCCCGCTGATTCTGAGG
>NZ_JADYUM010000027.1 GCF_021531815.1 Pseudoflavonifractor phocaeensis | reverse complement strand
ACACCCCTGTGGCCGCCCCCACCGCCAGTGGCAGCAGCCACTCCTTCACAGAAAGCACCTCGCTCCCCCATAGATCAACAGCAGGCCGAAAACCCGCCGCAACCAAACCATATTCATCCCCTTGAACCACTTTCCCCTGGCCCAGCCTCCCGCGGCTCCGCCCAGCAGATAGGGAAGGGCGGCCGCCAGATCCAGACCGCCCCGGCAAAAGTAGACCGCCGCCGAGAGGGCGCACAGGGGCAGGATCACCGCCACCGAGGTGGCAAAGGCCTGCCGCTGGTCCAGCTTGCAGTACCGGGTAAGGAGGGGCACCAGCACCGATCCGCCTCCGCCCCCGAAAAAGCCGTTGGTCAGTCCCGCCAGCGCCCCGGCCAGGAGGTACTTTCCCTTCTCGTTCAAACAAACGCCCCCTTGTCCGGCTTAGTTTGCCGGACAGGGAGGCGTATTATGCGGCAGGCCGCGGGCGGGCATGGCGTTTGCTTTAAAAAAGAAAACGCCGTTGCGAACGATATGAAGTCCGCGGCAACGTGTAGCATCGAAACCGTACAGACGCTACCCCTTCCAGGCCAGCTCCAAAAGCCAAACCGAAGCCCAGCCCAGCGGGTTCGGTTTGGAGAGGAGGAGCGACGGAATGAGTGAGAGATGACTTTTTATAATAAAAAGTCGTCGCGAACGATATGAAGTCCGCGACGACGTGGAGCTAGTGGTGGGAATCGAACCCACGGCCTGCTCATTACGAGTGAGCTGCTCTACCCCTGAGCCACACTAGCACACCATAGGAAGGCCATATCATTATAGCCGGGAAAACAAATTCCGTCAAGAGCGCATCCGCCCTCTTCCCGCTTTTTTCCCTTTATTTTACTGCAAACGTGCCTTCCCGGTCCGGCAAAGCCATAGGTTCACAGGGGCATGGGTTCTGCCACGCCGCATCCAACGGGTTTTCCGCCATCCTGATACTTCACCCGCAGGGCATCCAGCAGTTCCCCGTCCGGGTCCAGATACAGCCGGTGGTCAAACCCGTCCAGCAGGGCCCGGTGGCCGTCCCAGCAGGGGTCCAGGTCCACCTCCGCCATGGCGGGGATCCGGTATGCCCGCAGCAGCATGGCGGTGTGGCTGTCCACGCTTCCCTGCCGGGCGATCAGCCCCAGCAGCTTCCGGTTGTCCAGATCCATCACCTCGCTGGGGAGAAACTCGTCCGCCACCAGAATGGCCGGCCCGCCGCGCATGGGGTCCAAGGGGTGCCACCCCAGCAGCAGCCGTACCATCCGCCGGGCGATGTCCCGAATATCCGCCGCCCGGGCCTGCATATACAGGCTGTCCATGGCGGAAAATGCGGCGGCCAGCCGCTCCCCCGTGGTCTTGACGGCAAACTCCGCCGTAGTCCCCCGGTCCCGGATGGTGGTCAGGACCGTGTCCACAAAATCCCGGTCCTCCAGCAGCATGGAGTGGACCAAAAAGACCGAGGCGATCTCCATCCCCACCTGCCGGGACGCCCGGTCATAAAAGGCCTCCAGTTCCAGCACCGCCCGGCCCTGGGCCGTCCGGAAGCGGTCGCACTCCTCCTCGCTGGTTCTGGAGGAATACTCCGCCAGCTCCGGATGGCGGCGGCGGAGAAACCGGAGCCGCCCGTAAGACACCTGGTCCAATATGGATTTTCCTTCCGCGACGATCATTCGGATCCTCTCCCCTTCCTGAGACCGGCCTCAAAAGTTCGTAAGCTAGATTATATCTGGACAGACACCCTTTGTAAATAGTGATTCCCCCCAATTATTTGTGAATTTCCGCCAATTCTTCGTTCTGTCTTTTTCCATTTTTGTCAGGTTGGAAGTTTTTTCCTTCTTTTTTGCAGGATTTTGTCGAACCGCAGATCCCGGTGAAGAAAAGGGACCGCCTGTCCGACGAATTTACTTTACTTCAAAAAAGCGCCGTGCTATAATATTTCGGAAAGGGACAGAAACTCCAGGCCCTGTCCCACTCTACGGATATGACCGCCGACGCGGTTTTATGATTATTAATGATAAACAAGGAGGTCGCTCCCTATGGTTTCTGAACGTATGCTGGGGCTGGGCACCGCCCGCTCTGTGATCCGCGAGCTGTTTGAGTATGGAAAGCAGCGCGCCGCTGTGGTGGGCCCGGAAAACGTCTATGATTTCTCTCTGGGCAATCCCAGCGTCCCCGCCCCCGACGCGGTGAACGAGACCGCCATCCGCATTTTGAAGGAAAATCCCGACGTCATCCACTGCTACACCAGCGCCCAGGGCGACGCCGCCGCCCGCCAGCGCTTCGCCGACTCCCTGAACCGCCGCTTCGGCGGGGACTACACCGCCGACCAGTTCTACATCACCGTGGGCGCCGCCGCCTCCCTGTGCTGCGTCTTCAACGGCCTGACCTGCCCCGGGGACGAGTTCATCGTCTTCGCCCCCTATTTCCCCGAGTATAAGGTGTTCATCGAGGGCGCGGGGGCCAAGATGGTGCTGATTCCCCCGGAGATCGAGCACTTCCAGATCGACTTCGACGCCTTTGAGAAGGCCCTGACCCCCCACACCAAGGGCGTGGTCATCAACACCCCCAACAACCCCTCCGGCGTGGTCTACTCCCGGAAGACCCTGGAAAAGCTGGCCGCCGTCCTCACCGCCAAGGAGGCGGAGTACGGCCACCCCATCTACCTGGTCTCCGACGAGCCCTACCGGGAGATCGTGTTCCAGGGCTTTGAGGTCCCCTGGGTCCCCCACATCTACAAGGACACCATCGTGTGCTACTCCTTCTCCAAGTCCCTGTCCCTTCCCGGCGAGCGTCTGGGCTATGTCCTGGTCCCCGGCCAGGTCACCGACGCTTCCCAGGTCTACGCCGCCGTGGCGGGAGCGGGCCGCTCCCTGGGCTATGTGAACGCCCCCAGCCTGTTCCAGCAGGTCACCTCCCTGTGCTGCGACATGACCTCCGACCTGAAGGTGTACGAGCGCAACTGCCAGCTGCTGGTGTCCTCCCTGCGGGAGATGGGCTACCATGTGGCCGAGCCCGGCGGTGCCTTCTACCTGTTCCCCCGGTCCCTGGAGCCAGACGACATGGCCTTCAGCGAGCGGGCCAAGCAGTTCGACCTGCTGCTGGTCCCCGGCTCCGGCTTCGGCGCCCCCGGACACTTCCGTCTGGCCTACTGCGTCCAGACCGAGATGATCCAGCGGGCCCTGCCCAAGTTCCAGGCCCTGGCCGACTCCTACAAATAAACATACCGCTCCATCCAAGCGCCGGAGGCCGCCGCCTCCGGCGCTTGTCTCGTCCTCCCTGTAAAGCCGCCCTTTTCCGCCCAAAAAATGGATTTTGTATTGACAAATCCCCGGTTATCCCCTAGAATCTCTGATGCTGCCCTTTGCGGGGCGGCTTCGTCGGGACCTGACGTCCAGGTCCCTTTTTTTTGCCCTTTTCACGGATTCTGATCTTGATTTCATCACAAGGAGTTTTATCTGTCATGAAGAAAAAAAGCAGCTTCAGCGGCTCGCTGGGCTTTGTACTGGCCGCGGCGGGGAGCGCGGTGGGGGTTGGCAACATTTGGCGCTTCCCCTATCTGGCCGCCAAGGACGGCGGGGGCCTGTTCCTGATCCTGTATATCGTTCTCGTCTTTACCTTTGGTTTCACCCTGCTGACCACCGACGTGGCCATCGGGCGCCGCACCCATCAGAACGCCATGCGGGCCTTCGCCGCCATGGACCGCCGGTGGTCCTTCCTGGGCTGCCTCACCTTTTTGGTCCCCGCCCTCATCATGACCTACTACTCCGTCATCGGCGGCTGGATCTCCAAATATCTGGTGACCTACCTGACCTTCCGCGGGGCCGACGCCGCCCGGGACGGGTACTTCGTCTCCTTTATCACCTCCCAGTTTGCCCCAATTCTGTTCATGCTGGCCTTCCTGGCCGTCACCACCTTCATCGTCTACCGCGGGGTGGAAAAGGGTATTGAGAAGTTCTCTCGGATCGTTATGCCCGGCCTGATCCTGATGGTGGTGGGCATCGCCCTGTTCTCCCTGACCCTGCGCCACAGCGACGGGACCACCCTGCGCACCGGCCTCCAGGGGCTGGCCGTCTACCTGACCCCCAATCTGGAAGGACTCACCCTCTCCCGGTTCCTGGGCATCCTTCTGGACGCCATGAGCCAGATCTTTTTCTCCCTCAGCGTGTCCATGGGCATCATGATCACCTACGGCTCCTATGTAAAAAAGGACGTGAACCTCAGCCGCTCCCTGGGGCAGATCGAATTTTTCGATACCCTGGTGGCCTTTTTGGCGGGACTGATGATCATTCCCGCCGTATATGTCTTTTTCGGCACCGAGGGCATGTCCTCCGGCCCCAGCCTCATGTTCATCTCCCTGCCCAAGGTCTTTGAGTCCATGGGGCCTCTGGGGGCCGTGGTGGGTCTGGTATTCTTCCTGATGGTGGTCTTTGCCGCCCTCACATCCAACGTCTCCATCATGGAGACGCTGGTGGCCAACTGCATGGAGCTGTTCCACACCTCTCGGAAAAAGACCACGCTGGCCATCGGCCTGGTCTCCGCCGCGGCGGCCACCGTCATCTGCCTGGGCTATAACGTCCTCTACTTCGAGGTGGACCTGCCTACCGGTGCCCAGGCCCAGCAGCTGCTGGACGTGGTGGACTATATCAGCAACAGCTTCCTCATGCCCCTGATCTCCCTCCTCACCTGCATCCTGATGGGCTGGATCATCAAGCCCAAGTGGATCGTGGAGGAGATGGAATCCAGCGGCCACCCCTTCCGCCGCAAGGCCCTGTACACCTTTATGATCCGCTACGCCACCCCGGTGATGATGGCTGTGCTGTTTCTGGAATCCATCGGCCTGCTCTCCTACCTTCGCCGCCTCCTTGTGGGCTGATTCTCTTCCCATTCCCGCCCTCCGGCTGCCTGCCGGAGGGTTTCTTTTTCCTGGGATTTTTTCTGAGAGGTCTTGTCTCCCGGGGGACAATTTTATGGATTTCACACCTATCCAAACCGATGTTTTTCCTGTATCATAAGGGCGTCAAATAGATAGAATAAAAGAAATGTGATTCCCACAGGAGGAACAAACGCCATGAGAAAAACCAAGATCATCTGCACCCTGGGCCCCGCCGTGGACAGCGAGGACATGATCCGCGCCCTCATCCGCGCCGGCATGGACGCGGCCCGGTTCAATTTCTCCCACGGCAGCCACCCGGAGCACCTGGCCCGGCTGAACCGGCTCAAGTCCGTCCGGGACACCATGGGCCGGCCGGTGGCCACCATTCTGGACACCAAGGGCCCCGAGATCCGCATCAAGGGCTTTTCCGCCAAGACCGTCACCCTGGAGGCGGGCGCCCCCTTCACCCTGACCACCGACGAGGTCACAGGCGACCAGACCCGGGTGTCCGTCACCTACCCCAAGCTCCACCAGGAGCTGGCCCCGGGCCAGCAGGTGCTCATCGACGACGGCCTGGTGGCCATCCGGGTGGACCGGATCCAGGGCCATGACATCCTCTGCACCGTGGAGAACGGGGGCACCCTGTCCGCCAACAAGTCCCTCAACATCCCCGGGGTCCACATCCAGCTGCCCGCCCTCACCGAGAAGGATGTGGCCGACATCCGCTTCGGCGTGGAAAACGACTTCGACTATATCGCCGCCTCCTTCGTCCGCCGGGCCGCCGACGTGGAGGCCGTCCGCCAGGTGCTTCACGACTGCGGCGGCGGTGCCGTGAAGATCATCGCCAAGATTGAGAACCAGGAGGGCGTGGACAATGTGGACGAGATCCTGGCCGCCGCCGACGGCATCATGGTGGCCCGGGGCGACCTGGGGGTGGAGATCCCCGCCGCCAAGGTCCCCATTCTGCAAAAGCAGATGATCCGCAAGGGCCTCCAGGCGGGCAAGCCCGTCATCACCGCCACCCAGATGCTGGACTCCATGATGCGCAATCCCCGGCCCACCCGGGCGGAGGTGTCCGACGTGGCCAACGCCGTTTTTGACGGCACCGGCTGCGTCATGCTCTCCGGAGAGACCGCCGGGGGCAAGTACCCCCTGGAGGCCCTCACCGCCATGGCGGGCATCGTCACCGAGGCGGAACAATCCATCGACTACTGGCGACAGTTCCAGAAGCAGCGCATCATCCCCGCCTCCAACATCAACGACGCCATCACCCATACCTGCTGTCTCACCGCTATGGACCTGAACGCCCGGGCCATCCTGGCCGCCACCAGCTCCGGCCGCACCGCCCGGATGATCTGCCGGTTCCGCCCCGCCTGTCCCGTGGCCGCCCTGACCATGCAGGAGAAGGTCCGCCGCCAGCTGGCCATCTGCTGGGGAGTTATCCCCTTCCTCACCGGGGAGGTCAACTCCACCGACCGCATCTTCTCCCTGTCCGCCGAGGTGGCCCGGAAGGAGGGGCTGGTGAAAAACGGGGACACCGTGGTCATCACCGCCGGGGTCCCCCTGGGCCGGAGCGGCTCCACCAACCTCATCAAGGCCCAGGTCATCGACGAGGACGAGATGTGACCTTCAAAAGCAGTGCCGCCCGGTCCGGGGCGGCGCTGCTTCCCTCTTGGGAGAGCATTGCTTTTTTCTTCCCCTTGTGCTACCATATCCCACCGGGAAAGACGGTGAAAAGATGGGAAAAGTTTTGCGTGTTCTAAAGCAAGAGACGGTTTTGACCGTGGCCTGGGTGCTGGCCCTGGCCTCCATGGCCCTGGTGCCCCCGGACGGGGGTTACCGGGATTACATCGACTTTGATACTCTGATGCTGCTGTTCTCCCTCATGGCCGTCATGGCGGGGCTCCAACGTCTGGGGCTGTTCCGCCGCCTGGGTGAAGGCCTGCTGGCCCGGACGGCCACCACCCGGCAGCTGGAGGGCGTGCTTATCTTCCTGCCCTTCTTCACCAGCATGGCGGTGACCAACGACGTAGCCCTCATCACCTTCGTTCCCTTTACCCTGGAGGTGCTGGCTCTGGCGGACCGGGAAGACCGGCTGATTCCCGTGGTGGTGATGCAGACCATCGCCGCCAACCTGGGCAGCATGACCACCCCCATCGGCAACCCCCAGAACCTGTACCTTTACGCCCACTATGGGCTGAGCCTGGGGACGTTTTTCCGGACCATGCTCCCTCTGACCCTGGCCGCCGCCCTGCTGCTGGGACTGTTTATCGTGATGGGGCCTTCCCGGCCCCTGACTATTCCCTCTTTTCCGCCCCATTCCCCCCTGGACCGGAGCCGGCTGTCCATGTACGCCTGCCTGTTTCTCCTGTGTCTGGGCGCGGTGGCAGGCCTGATCCCCGTCTGGTCCCCGGCGGCCCTGGTCCTTCTGCTCCTGCTCTGCGCGGACCGTCCCGTCCTGAAAGGGGTGGACTATTCCCTCCTGCTCACCTTTGTGGGCTTTTTCCTGTTCGTGGGCAATCTGGGCCGCCTGCCCGCCTTCCGTGCCCTTTTCCGGCAGCTCCTGACGGGCCACGAGGTCCTCTGCGCCGTGTTGGCCAGCCAGGTGATCAGCAATGTCCCCGCCGCCCTCCTTCTCTCCGGCTTCACGGAAAACGGCCGGGCCCTGCTGGTGGGCACCAATCTGGGTGGACTGGGCACCTTGATCGCCTCCATGGCCAGCCTCATCTCCTACAAACAGATCGCCCGGACCTACCCCCGCCTCCGGGGCCGGTACCTGCTTTGGTTCACCGGAGCCAACCTGGTGTTCCTCCTGGCCCTGCTGGGGCTGTACGCCCTGACTCCATGACCCGCGCCCCCGGACCGTCCCGCGGTTCGGGGCTTCTTTTCGCCCATAGGCCGTCATTCAGAGACATATGTCGTTGTTCGGCGGTATATTGCAAAATTTTTTCCTCTTTTTTTATTTTTCTATTGACTTTGGCGCTTTTTGGCGTTAAACTGCAACACAGTAAAGCAACGAACTGTTGTATTGAGAGGAATGGTTACTTATGGTCATTAAAGCTGTCATGCTGCTGGTATTCTTCGGCGTCATGGTGGGCATCGGCTTGTACTGCCGGAAAAACGCCACCGACGTCAACGGATTCGTGCTGGGCGGCCGGTCCGTCGGTCCCTGGCTCACCGCCTTCGCTTACGGCACCTCCTACTTCTCCGCCGTGGTCTTCGTGGGCTACGCGGGACAGTTCGGCTGGAAATACGGCATCGCCGCCACCTGGGCGGGCATCGGCAACGCCCTGCTGGGCTCTCTGCTGGCCTGGGTCGTTCTGGGCCGCCGCACCCGTATCATGACCCAGCACCTGAACTCCGCCACCATGCCTGAGTTCTTCGGCAAACGGTTTGGCTCCACCTCCCTGAAGATCGCCGCCTCCATCATCATTTTCATCTTCCTGATTCCCTACACCGCCAGCCTGTACAACGGCCTGTCCCGCCTGTTCGGCATGGCCTTCGACATCGATTACTCCGTCTGCGTCATCGTCATGGCCATTCTCACCGGCATCTATGTCATTGCCGGCGGCTACATGGCCACCGCCATCAACGACTTCATCCAGGGTATCATCATGATCTTCGGCATCTGCGCGGTCATCTTCGCCGTGCTCCACAGCCAGGGCGGCTTCCTGGCGGCCCTGAAGGGTCTGGCTGAGATCAGCGACCCCGCCGTCTCCGACGCCCCCGGCGTCTTCGCCTCCTTCTTTGGCCCTGATCCCATCAACCTGCTGGGCGTGGTCATCCTGACCTCTCTGGGCACCTGGGGCCTGCCTCAGATGGTCCAGAAGTTCTACGCCATCAAGAGCGAGAAGTCCATCGACACCGGCACCGTCATCTCCACCCTCTTCGCCGTCATCGTGGCCGGCGGCTGCTACTTCCTGGGCGGCTTCGGCCGGCTGTTCTCCGACAAGATCGACATCGCAGCCAACGGCTATGACTCCGTCATCCCCACCATGCTGTCCGGCCTGCCTGACCTTCTGCTGGCCGTGGTGGTCATTCTGGTCCTGTCCGCCTCCATGTCCACCCTGTCCTCCCTGGTGCTGACCTCCAGCTCCACCCTCACCCTGGACCTGCTGAAGGGCCACGTCATCAAGGACATGGACGAGAAACGCCAGGTCTTCATCATGCGCTGTCTCATCGTGGTGTTCATCGTCATCTCCGTCATCCTGGCCATTATCCAGTACAAGTCCAGCGTCACCTTCATCGCCCAGCTCATGGGCGTCAGCTGGGGCGCTCTGGCCGGTGCCTTCCTGGCTCCCTTCCTCTATGGCCTGTACTGGAAGAAGGCCACCAAGGCCGCCTGCTGGGTCAGCTTCCTGTTCTCCACCATCGTGATGATCGCCAACATCTTTGTCCGCGCCTCCTTCCCCACCCTGCTCCAGTCCCCCATCAACGCCGGCGCCTTCTGCATGATCGCCGGACTGATCATCGTACCGGTGGTATCCCTCGTCACCCCCAAGCCCAACCAGAAGCTGGTGGATGACGCCTTCTCCTGCTATGAGGAAAAGGTTCTGGTCCCCCAGAGCCAGGCCCTGGGCGAGCATAAATAATCAACTCCCACTCTTTCCAAATAAGGGGGACCTGTGGTATGCTGAATAAGCGTATCACAGGTTTTCCTTTTCCATCCTCACCCCTGAAAGGACTGTTTTCCATGATCGTGGATTTCCACACCCATACCTTCCCCGACAAGATCGCCGCGCCCACCATTCAGAAGCTCCAGTCCCTGTCCCACACCAAGCCCTTCTCCGACGGCACCGTCTCCGGGCTGGCCGCCTCCATGAAGGCCGCCGGTGTGGACTGGTCGGTGGTCCTGCCCGTGGCAACCAGCAGCCGTCAGGTCCCCCACGTCAACGACGCCTCCGCCCGCCTCAACGAGGAGGGACGGAACGACGGCATTCTGTCCTTCGGCTGCATGCACCCCGACTTTCCCGACTGGAAGGAAGAACTGGCCCGGATCGCCGGGCTGGGCATCCGGGGCATCAAGCTCCACCCGGTCTACCAGGGGGTGGATTTCGACGACCCCCGGTACCTGCGCATCCTGGACCGGGCGGCGGAGGTGGGGCTGCTGGTCCTGACCCACGCTGGGCTGGATGTGGGCTTCCCCGACAAGGTGAACTGCTCCCCCGAGATGATCCTCCGGGCGGTGCGCCAGGTGGGACCTGTCCCCCTGGTTCTGGCCCACATGGGGGGCTGGCGGAACTGGGACCAGGTGGAGGAGCTGCTGGTGGACACCCAGGTCTATCTGGACACCTCCTTCTCTCTGGGGAACATGACCCCCAACGGGGACGGCTACTACGGCCCCGGCGACCTGGCCCTGATGGGACAGGAGCAGTTCCTCCGCATGGTGCGGAAATTCGGCGCCCACCGTCTCCTTTTCGGCACCGACAGCCCCTGGGGCGGCCAGAAGGAGGGCCTGGAGCTGTTCCGCACTCTGCCGCTGTCCCCAGAGGAACAGTCGGCCATTCTGGGCGGCAACGCCCAAAGACTGCTGGGACTGTCCTGACTCCCAACAAAACGAAAAAGGCCCCGCCGCATGTCGCGGCGGGGTCTTTCAGTTGATCGGAAAATCCTGCGAAACACCGATTCCTGCCATTTTCGGTAGGGCGGGGGCTTGCCCCCGCCGATGGCCCTTACAAGTTTTGACGGCGGCCCCAAGGGGGCGCTCTACCGGAGCGCACAGAGCAATGGTATTTCCTGACCGGGGCAGATCAATACAGCTTGTCCAGGATGTCCACAATATCGCCGATGACGCCCTCGTCACAGTGGCACAGCACCCGCGCTCCCCAGTCCTTGACCTCCTGGGCGCAGTTGGCCGGGGCAAATGGGATAGCCGAGTGGGCCAGCATGGGGATGTCGTTCTGGTTGTCCCCCACGCAGTACATGTGTCCGGGGGCCACCCCCATCAGCCGCGCCGCCTTGACCGCCATCTCCCCCTTGGTGCTCCCTTTCTCGGTGACCTCCAGATAATACTGGTTGGAGAAAATGGCCTCGTACCATTGCCCATAGCGCTCCAGCAGCCACTTCTGGACCTGGAGAAGGATGGGGTACTCCTGCTGCAGGATGGCCTTGGTCCAGGGGGTGGGCATCTCCGCCACCGGGCGCACCTCATAGCCCGTGCCCACCTTTTTCATGTGGGCGTCGGTGATGGGGTTGGGGTTCCACACGAAGATATCCTCCCCGTGGTAGACCTCAATGGCCAAAGAGGGGAATTGCGCCAACACCGCCCCCAGGTCCTCCGGGGCCGTGGCGGGCAGATAGGTCTGCTCCAGCATCCGCTCCGTCCCAAAGTCGTAGAGGGCGGAGCCGTTGGACAGGACCACCGGCCCGTCAATGGGCACCAGATGGACATAGGGCGCGAAGGTCCGGTGCGCCCGCCCGGTGGCCACGGTGAACTTCCCGCCCTGGGCGCGGAAGTACTCAATGGCCCGCAGGTTTCGCTCCGGTACCTGGTGGTGGGAGTCGTACAAAGTATCATCAAAGTCGCTGACCAGCAGCAGACCGTCAAATTTTCCCATAATGGGCCTCTCTTTCTGCCCGTTTTGGGGCTTGAATCATTTTATGCAATCCCCGGAGGTTTGTCAAGGGACGGGGCGCCTCTGATGACCGGATTCCTGCGCCTGCTCCTCTGCCCCGTCCGATTGGCGGCCGTGCTGCAAAAAGCGGCATTTTGTTCATAATTTCTCTCTTTTTTCCAATCCCCGATCCTGCTATACTATAATTTAACGCTTCATTTTCCGTTTGCAGAAAGGATGACTTTTGCTTGGCTCAATCTCACAAGGACGAGGAGGCCCTGGCCAGCGCCCCCATTGGCCACCTCATGTTCAAGCTGGCGGTGCCGTCGGTGGCTGCCCAGCTCATCAACATGCTCTATAACATCGTGGACCGGATCTACATCGGCCATATCCCGGAGGTGGGCCAGCTGGCCCTGACCGGCGTGGGCATCACCTTCCCCATCCTCATGCTCATCTCCGCCTTCGCCGCCTTCTTCGGCGCGGGCGGCGCGCCCCTGGCCTCCATCCGCCTGGGGGCCGGAGACCGGGAGGGAGCGGAGCGGATCCTGGGCAATTCCCTGACCATGCTGCTGTGTACGGCAGCGGTGCTCACTGTCACCTTCTCCGCCTTCAAGCGGCCCATTCTCATGGCTTTCGGCGCTTCAGAGGCCACCATCGGCTACGCCCTGGACTACATCTCCATCTATCTGCTGGGCACTATCTTTGTCCAGCTGGCCCTGGGATTGAACCCCTTCATCAGCGCCCAGGGCAAATCCCTGGTGGCCATGTGCTCGGTGCTCATCGGGGCGGTACTCAACATCGTCCTGGACCCAGTATTTATCTTTGTCTTTGGCCTGGGTGTCCGGGGCGCGGCCACCGCCACCATCCTCTCCCAGGCGGTCAGCGCTACCTGGGTCCTGTTCTTCCTCTGCTCCCACCGCTCCGGCCTCCGGGTCCGCCCCGCCAATATGCGGCCCTGCAAGCCCGTGGTGGGCAGGATCGCCAGTCTGGGCGTGGCTCCCTTCATCATGCAGTCCACTGAGAGCCTGGTCACCGTGGTACTGAACACCGGGCTCCAGACCTACGGCGGCGACCTGTATGTAGGCAGCCTGACCATCATGCAGAGCGTGATGCAGATGGTGGTCCTGCCCATCCAGGGGATCACCCAGGGTACCCAGCCCATCATGAGCTACAACTACGGCGCGGGCAACTACCAGCGGGTCCGGGCCACCTTCAAGCGGCTGCTGACCGTGACCCTCAGCGCCACCATTCTGGCGTTCCTGCTGGTGTCCAGCTTCCCAGGCGCCCTCGCCCGGCTGTTCAACGACGATCCGGAGCTGGTGGCCCTGGTGAGCCGGGTCATGCCCATCTTCTTCGGCGGGATCTGGGCCTTTGGGGCGCAGATGGCCTGCCAGTGCGCCTTTATGGCCCTGGGCCAGGCCAAAACCAGCCTGTTTTTGGCCCTGCTGCGGAAGGTCATCCTGCTCATCCCCCTGGCCCTGATCCTTCCCCGGCTCACAGGCAGCGTCATGGGCATCTACACAGCGGAGCCCATCGCCGACTTCCTGGCCTCCGCCACCACCCTGACTCTGTTCCTCTCCCGGCGCAAGAAGCTGCTGCCGGTGGCTGGCGAACAGCATTAAAAAACATCCGGTCCCCTGATCTGGGGGCCGGATGTTTTTTATTCGGGCAGGATCTCCTCCTCCAGGGTGGGCCGGCGCCGGACCAGCACCAGGTCGCACAGCCGGAGCAGGGCGGCGGCCAGGACAAACAAGGAGGCCCAGGCGTTCAGGTCCGCGGAGCGGCGGGCCGTCTGACCGGCGCAGCGGCTCTCCTCCCAGGTGTCCAGGGCCAGACCGAAGAAGAAGGTCAGACAGCCGACGACCAGGGCGCTGGCCACCAGCCGGATCTGGAACACATCCGGGACCTCCTTCTCCTCCCCCAACAGCACCCGGCACAGCCCCTCCCGCTGGATGGCCGTCCCCTGCCAGGACAGGCAGATGGATAAAATCAGCAGGACCAGAAAGGCCAGGGACGTGTCGGCGGTACGCAGCTGGCCGCACAGCTCCTGCTTCTGTGTTTCCGTCATAAAGGGCACCCCCCTGTTTATTCTATCCCAGGGGACGTCCTTTGGTGCCTCTTGCGGGCGGCCACACAGGGCCGCCCCTACAGGAATCGGCTCCAGGCTTTTTGTAGGGCAGGGCCTGCCCCCGCCACCTTCCGCCGCTTACTCCTCCAAAAACCACTCCACCGGTTTATGGAAAAATTCCGCGAAATATTTCAGTTCAAAATCCGGGACCACCCGTTTGCCGCTTTCTATTCTGCTGACGGTTTTTTGGGTGATCTCCATACCCGACAGCTGTAGTTTTGCCGCTAATGCTTCCTGGGATAACTCCATTTCATTCCTTAATCTGCGGATTTTTTCACCTGAAATATTGCATTTTCCCTTATATAAATACATCTTCACAATCAGCATTCCTTACTTCAAAGATGAGTAACCTCATCGTTGACAGTAACAGGTTGATTACGGTAGTATTATCCCAAACATGACTAAACAGGTGATATGATGAGAGAAAAAATCGAGGAACTGCTCTGGTCCAAAGGGCTGACTCCCAACTACCGGGGCTTTCTCTATCTGACTGACATTCTGGAGCTGGCCGGACAGGGCCGCCCCATCGACCGCAATATGCTCTCTGCCGTCGCCCAGGCCCACGGAGTCACTCCTCCCTCCGTCCATCAGGCGGTGACGCTTGCCCTGCAGTGCATGGACCTGCCCCGGACTTTCCCCGGTCCCAGCAAGGAGCGGCTTTACCAAAAGATCAATTTCCTGTACCGGCAGCTCTGAGCCGGGGTTCCAACAGGACGCTTTCTTCGCACGCCCGCTGACCGGCATGAAAAAAGGACGCTTCCGCGTCCTTTTTTGCATTTAAAACCACTGTTCCAAAACTTTGGCCACGCCGTCCTCCTGGTTGGACAGGGCCACCAGGTCCGCCGCCGCCAGCGTCTCCGGGGAGGCGTTGGCCATGGCCACCCCAACCCCGGCCTGCTCCAGCATGGTCACGTCGTTGGTGCCGTCTCCGAAGGCCACAGTCTCCGCCGGGTCGATGGACAGCGCCCGGCACAGGGCCAGCAGCGCCGCCCCCTTGGTGGCGTCCGGGGCGTTGATCTCCAGGTTGTGGGCGATGGAAATGGAGAGCACCAGCTCCGGAAACTCCCGGCGCAGCCGCTCCATCACCTGGGGCCGCAGCTCCAGGTGGGGGAAAAATCCCTGGATCTTCTGGACCGTGTTTCCGCCGGTACGCACCGTCTCCCGGAAGTGGTCCACGGGGGTACGGCTCCGGAGGGTCAGGGCCCGGGACACCGGATCGGGGATATAGTAGTCCAGCCGGTCGTAGTACGTCCGGTCCATCAGACCCCGGTCGTTCTGATAGCAGTCCACGGTGGCGTCCAGCGGTCCAAACAAGTCAAAGACCCGCTCCGCCGTCTCCAGATCGATCTCCGCCCGGTAGAGGACCTTGTCCTCCTGGCGGTCATAGACCTTGGCCCCGTTCATCAGGATAAAGTAGCGCAAAAAGGGCATGTCCCGCAGCTCCTGGGGGATGCCGCCGAAAAACCGGCCGGTGGCCATCACCACCTGGGCCCCCTGGGCGGCGGCCCGCTCCAGAGCCGCCCGGTTGGCGGGAGACAGACTCTTGTCGTTTCGGAGCAAGGTGCCGTCCAAGTCGGTCAAAATCAGCTTTGGCTTCATTCTATTCCCGCTCCCTCAGAACTTGGCGCCGCCGAACTCGGCCAGCTTCAGACCCTTGTTCCGGTCCTGGACCCACTGGATGGACCACTGGGAGGCAAACAGCAGCAGCTGGTTACCCTTGTAGTCCTCCACCAGCTTGGCGTCGTTGGGCAGCAGCAGGTCCTCTTCCTTCAGGGCGGGGGCGTCCTCCTCCTCTTTCACGATCCAGCGCAGGTATTCAAAGGGCAGGCCCTCCTTGTACAGCTCCACGTTGTACTCGCTGCGCAGGCGGTATTCCAGCACGTCGAACTGCAGGGTACCCACCACGCCCACAATGACCTCCTCCATACCGGAGTAGGGGGTCTTGAAGATCTGGATGGCGCCCTCCTGGGCGATCTGCTCCACGCCCTTCAAAAACTGCTTGCGCTTCATGGTGTCGATGGAGCGGATGCGCTGGAAGTGCTCAGGGGCGAAGGTGGGGATGGGGTCGAATTTGAACTTCTTGCCTGGGGCGCACAGGGTATCTCCGATGGAGAAGATACCCGGGTCAAAGACGCCGATGATGTCCCCGGCGTAGGCCTCCTCGATGATCTCACGCTCGGCGGCCATCAGCTGCTGTGGACGGGACAAGCGGATCTTCTTGCCTCCCTGGACGTGGTAGACCTCCTTGTCCGCCTCGAACTTGCCGGAGCACACCCGCATAAAGGCGATGCGGTCCCGGTGGGCCTTGTTCATGTTGGCCTGGATCTTGAACACAAAGGCGGAAAAGTCATCGTCGAAAGAGTCGATGACCTCCTCCCCCGCCTTCCGGGGCAGGGGAGCGGTGGTCATGCGCAAAAACTCCTCCAGGAAGGGCTCCACGCCGAAGTTGGTCAGGGCGGAGCCGAAGAAGACGGGGGACAGCTTGCCGTGGCGCACCCGCTCCACATCGAAATCGCAGGAGGCGCCGTCCAACAGCTCGATCTCGTCCACCAGCTGGTCCCGCTTGGCCGCGCCGATGAGATCGGCCAGGGCGGGGTCGTCGGGCTCGATCTCGGTGGCGGTGGCCGCCTTGGCGTTGGTGTTAGAGGTGAAGTGAATGACCTTCCGGTTCTGGCGGTCATACACGCCCTTAAACTCCTTGCCGCAGCCGATGGGCCAGTTCATGGCGTAGGTGTCGATGCCCAGCTCATGCTCCAGCTCCTCACACAGCTCAAAGGGGTCCCGGGCCTCCCGGTCCATCTTGTTGATAAAGGTGAAGATGGGGATGTCCCGCAGGGCGCACACCTTGAACAGCTTCCGGGTCTGGGCCTCCACGCCCTTGGCGGCGTCGATGACCATGACGGCGGAGTCGGCGGCCATAAGGGTGCGGTAAGTGTCCTCGGAGAAGTCCTGGTGGCCAGGGGTGTCCAGGATGTTGATACAGAAGCCCTCATACTGGAACTGCATGACCGAGGAGGTGACGGAGATGCCGCGCTGCTTCTCGATCTCCATCCAGTCGGAGGTGGCGGCCCGGGTGTTCTTCTTGCCCTTGACCTGGCCGGCCTGGGCGATGGCTCCGCCGTAGAGCAGGAACTTCTCCGTCAGAGTCGTCTTACCGGCGTCCGGGTGGGAGATGATGGCGAAGGTCCTCCGGCGCTTGATCTCAGATTCATATTTCGACAAAAGGGTCCACTCCCTTACAAAAATTCGCGATTCAGCAAATTATTTTACCATAGGACGTCCTCCGCCGCAAGGGGAAGGTTGTCCGGACCGCGAAAAAACCTGTCACTCCAGGGCAGCAGCGGAAACAGTCACGTAGGGCCGGCGGCTTTTCTGCACAAGAGGCGTCCCCCTCTGTGCCCTTCTTCCAAAAAACATGGGTCCCGCCGAAACCGGCGGGACCCATATGTATGCAGTATTTGGGAAGTCTCGATTAGAAAATGCCCTGAGCCATCATGGCATCAGCAACACGCTGGAAGCCCACGATGTTGGCGCCGGCGACCAGGTCATAGCCCAGGCCATAGCGCTCGGCAACCTCGACGGAGGAGTGGTAGATGTTCTTCATGATGCCCTGCAGCTTGGCGTCCACTTCCTCAGCGGTCCAGTACAGACGCTCAGCGTTCTGAGCCATCTCCAGCTCGGAGACGGACACGCCGCCGGCGTTGACAGCCTTGGAGGGAGCGACCACCATGTGCTTCTGCTCCTTCAGGAACTCCAGAGCGTCGTTGGTGGTGGGCATGTTGGCGACCTCGATGTAGTACTTCACGCCGGACTCAGCGATCTTCTTGGCCCAATCCATGTTGACGTCGTTCTGGGTAGCGGCGGGCATGTAGATGTCCACGTCCTTGACGCCCCAGCACTTCTGACCGGGCACGAACTCGCAGCCGAACTTCTCGGCATAGGAGGCGCAGTGAGCGGGATCCTTGGCACGCATCTCCAGGATGTAGTTCAGCTTCTCCTCGGTGCAGACGCCGTCGGGATCGTGGATGTAGCCGTCGGGGCCGGCGAAGTAAGTGACCTTGGCGCCCAGCTCGGTGGCCTTCTTCATGATGCCCCAGCCCACGTTGCCGTAGCCGGACATAGCGATGCGCTTGCCCTTGATGTCCTCGCCGTCGTGCTTCAGAGCCTCGACCAGATAGTAGACAGCGCCGTAGCCGGTGGCCTCGGGACGCATCAGGGAACCGCCGGTAGCGACGGACTTGCCGGACAGAGCGCCGAACTCGGCAGCGCCCACCAGGCGGCGGTACTGGCCGTACATGTAGTTGATCTCACGGCCGCCGCAGCCCAGGTCGCCGGCGGGGCAGTCGATGTCCTGGCCGATGTGGCGGTACAGCTCGCTGATAAAGGCCTGGCAGAAACGCATGATCTCGGTCTCGCTCTTGCCGCGGGGATCGAAGTCGGAACCGCCCTTGGCGCCGCCGATGGGCAGGCCGGTCAGAGCGTCCTTGAAGGTCTGCTCAAAGCCCAGGAATTTGATGATGGACAGGTTGACAGAGGGGTCAAAGCGGATGCCGCCCTTGTAGGGGCCCAGGGCGCCGTTGTACTGAACACGGTAGCCGCGGTTGACCTGCCAAACATGGTTGTCGTCCTCCCAGACAACGCGGAACTCGATGGTGCGCTCGGGCTCGACCATACGCTCCAGCAGAGCAACCTCTTCATACTCGGGGTGGGCGTTGATGACGGGCTCCAGGGAAGTGAAGACCTCCTCAACGGTCTGCAGGAACTCGGGCTCGTTGGCGTTCTTGGCACGGGTGTCGGCGAGGACGCGCTCAATGTACTTGTTCATTGGTATCTCCTCCTTCAAAATATAAAACGCAGGGTGATTTTGACGGAACCCCTTCATTTTTGAGGAAGTCTTCGGAAATCTCTCGGAATGGGCTCCGTTCCTCTCTCTATATGTATATCATAGCACAAAAAGTCGAGGAGTAAAGCAGGATTTTTGTGGGGGCCGCCACAATCAAATGGCTGTGGCAGGTAAATTTTTGTCCCTTTTCATCTCTTTGGAAGCCAAAAAATAGCCGTTCCCACAAAAAGGAACGGCCATTTTTGTTCAAAACGCAAGTTTTCAGTCAAAAGCAAGGCCCAGATAGGCGGTGGAATCCCAATCCCAGCAGGCGGCCATGCCGGGGTCCAGCCATTTCAGCATGGCGAAATTCCAGCCGCCGGACCCGTTTGACACAGGCTCCCGCACCAGCCACCGCTCCGCCGGGGCCACACGGGCCAGGTCCGGAAGGGACAACCGCTTGGCCGCTTGGCTGCCCAGGTGCTCTTTCACGATCACCAGGCCGTCCCCCGCCCCCTCGGCACACAGGCAGACGGCCCCCTCCGGGGTCTCTCCCC
>NZ_JADYUM010000026.1 GCF_021531815.1 Pseudoflavonifractor phocaeensis | reverse complement strand
CCCGCGCTCCGGTTTCTGGATGGCGACCTCCGGATGGCTCCGGTCCTGCTCCAGGGCGGAGAGGACGGCGTGGTACACCGCCGAAAACACCTGACGCTCGTTGCCGAACTTCACTTCCGTCTTGGCGGGGTGGACGTTCACGTCCACGGCATTGAGTTTTGTCTCCAGATGGAGGACACAGCCGGGGAATTTGCCCACCATCTTCTGATTCTTGTAGGCCTCCTCCAGGGCGGCCATCATGATCCGGGACTTGACCTGGCGGCCGTTGACGAAGAAGAACTGCCAGTTCCGGCTGCCCCGGCAGCAGGCGGGGAGGGAGACAAAGCCGGAGACGGTCATGTCCTCTCCGGTGGCCTTCACCGCCCGGAAGCCCAGAGCTAGCTCCCGGCCCAAAACGGCGTAGACGGCGCTCTGCAGCCGCCCGTCCCCGGGGGTGAGCAGCTCCTGCTTGCCGTCCCGGATGAACTTCACCGACACCTCCGGGTGGGACAGGGCCACCCGCTGGACCACCGCGAAGACGGCGGCCCCCTCGGCGGCGTCCTTCTTCATGAATTTCAGCCGGGCGGGGGTGTTGAAAAACAGGTCCCGGACCACCATGGTGGTACCCAGGGGACAGCCCGTCTCCTCCACATTTCCCGGCACGCCCCCCTCCAGGGACAGGGAGGCCCCCAGGGGCGCCTCCGCCGTCCGGGTCAGCACCTCCATCCGGGAGACGGCGGAGATGGCGGCCAGGGCCTCCCCCCGGAAGCCCAGAGTGCCGATGGCCTCCAGGTCATACTCGGTGCGCAGCTTACTGGTGGCGTGGCGGAGGAAGGCGGTTTTCAATTGGCCCGCCGGGATGCCGCAGCCGTCGTCGGTGACCCGGAGGAAGGTCATGCCGCCGTGTGCGATCTCCACGGTCACTTTGGAGGCCCCGGCGTCGATGGCGTTTTCCATCAGCTCCTTGGCCACGGAGGCGGGCCGCTCCACCACCTCACCGGCGGCGATCAGGTCGGCCACATGGGAATCTAATACTCGAATCTCTGGCATAAAAACCTCTACGTTTTGTTATATCTGATTCATATCCTACGCTTTGGAATGGTATTTGGCGGTCAGCCGTGCATGTCCTGCTTCAATTCCGCCAGCAGGTTCAGGGCCTCAATGGGAGAGAGGACGTTCACGTCGGTCATCCGCAGCTTTTTCAGCACGGTCTGGGCCCCCAGGTCCATGAGGGAGATCTGGCCGTCTGCGGCGGGGGTGGTATTCCCCATAGCCACGCCCTGGCCGGACTCCAGCTCCTCCAGGATCTCCCGGGCCCGTTTGATGACCCGGTCGGGCACCCCGGCCAGCTTGGCCACCTCCACGCCGTAGCTCTGGTCGGCCCCGCCCCGGACGATCTTCCGCAGGAAGATCACGCCGGAGCCCTTTTTCTTGGCGGCGATGTTGTAGTTCTTCACCCCGGGGATTTGCCCCTCCAGGGCGGTGAGTTCGTGGTAGTGGGTGGCGAACAGGGTCTTGGCCCCCAGCCGCCTGGGGTCGGCGCAGTACTCCAGCACCGCCCGGGCGATGGCCATGCCGTCGTAGGTGGAGGTGCCCCGGCCGATCTCGTCCAGAATGAGCAGGGACTTCTTGGTGGCGTTTTTCAGCAGGGCGGCCACCTCGGTCATCTCCACCATGAAGGTGGACTGGCCGGCGGACAGGTCGTCGCTGGCCCCGATGCGGGTGAACACCCGGTCCACGATGCCGATGTGGGCGGACTTGGCGGGGACGAAGGAGCCCATCTGGGCCATCAAAACGATGAGGGCCACCTGGCGCATGTAGGTGGACTTGCCCGCCATGTTGGGGCCGGTGATGATGGCGCACAGGTCATCGCCGCAGTCCATGTGGGTGTCGTTGGGGACAAAGAGGGAGTTCTTCAACACCTTTTCCACCACCGGGTGGCGGCCCTCCTGGATGTTCAGGGTGTTGGAGGCGTCCACCAGGGGCATGCAGTAGTTGTTGGCGGCGGCCACCGTGGCGAAGGAATTCAGCACATCCACCTGGGCCACGGCGGCGGCGGACTTCTGGATGCGCGCCACCTGGGCGCACACCTGCTCCTTCAGTTCACAAAACAGCTGGTACTCCAGGGCGGTCACCTTGTCCTCGGCGGACAAAATCTCGTGCTCCAGTTCCTTCAGCTCCTGGGAGATGTACCGCTCGGAATTCACCGTGGTCTGCTTCCGGGTCCAGTCACCGGGCACCAGGCTGGTCTGGGACTTGGCCACCTCGATGTAATAGCCAAAGACCTTGTTGGACTTGACCTTCATGTTCTTGATGCCCGTCTGTTCCTTGGTGCGCACCTCCAGCTCGGCCAGCTTCTCGGCGGAGTGGTCCAGCAGGTCGTGGAGGCGGTCCACCTCGGCGTGGTAGCCGGGGCGGATGAAGCCGCCCTCCCGGACGGAGAAGGGGGGCTCGTCCACCAAGGCGCGGCCCAGCAGGTCCCGGATTTCCGGTAAATCGTCCAGCTCTCCCCGCAAAGATTGGAGCAGGGCGGAAGGGCAGCCCTCCAGCAGCTCCCGGACCCGAGGCAGCTTCCCCAGGCCGTTCGCCAGGGCCACCAGGTCCCGGCCCCCGGCGGAGCCGTAGACCACCCGGCCGATGAGGCGCTCCAGGTCGGTGACCTCCTTCAGGGTCAGGGACAGCTCCTCCCGGGTGATGATGTCCTCCACCAGGTCACTCACCGCCTGCTGCCGCCGCCCGATCTGGACGGGGGAGAGGAGGGGCCGCTCCATCCAGCCCCGGATGAGCCGGCCGCCCATGGCGGTCTTGGTCTTGTCCAGCACCCACAAGAGGGAGCCCTTCTTGTCCTTGGAGCGCAGGGTGGCCGTCAGCTCCAGGGTCTGGCGGGCGGTGAGGTCCAGCTCCATGAACTGTCCGGAGGTGTAGTAGGAGAAGTTGGCGATGTGGCTCAGATCGGTCTTCTGGGTCTCGTAGAGGTAGGTCAGCAGGCCCCCCGCCGCCTGGACCGCCCCGGTGTCCCCCTCGGGGAGGGTGTTCAAACCGGTCTTGAACTGCTTTTCCACCAGGGGCCGGGCGGCGCCCAGGCGGAACCGGCCCTCGCCCCCGTTTTCACAGGCGCAGTCCAGCCGCTCCTTGAGAAACTCCACCAGCCCCTCCGCGTGATAGGCCCCGTCGGACAGCACCGCCTCGGCGGGGTGGAACCGGCCCAGCTCGTTTTCCAGATGGTCCAGGGCCTCCTCCCCGGCGGGGAAAGAGGTGGCGTACACCTCGCCGGTGGAGATGTCGCACAGGCACAGGCCGTAGACGGCGGAGTCGGCGTAGACGGCGCAGATGTAGTTGTTTTTCCCCTCCTCCAGCATGGAGGAGGCGATGACGGTACCCGGGGTGACCACCCGGATGATGTCCCGGTCCACCAGGCCCTTTGCCAGGGCCGGGTCCTCGGTCTGCTCGCAGATGGCCACCTTGTAGCCCTTGGCGATGAGCCGGGCGATGTAGCTGTCGCAGGAGTGGTAGGGCACCCCGCACATGGGCACCCGCTCCTCCGCCGGCTTGTTCCTGTCCCGGGTGGTCAGGGTCAGGTCCAGCTCCTTGGACACCAGCTTGGCGTCCTCGTTGAACATCTCATAAAAGTCGCCCAGGCGGAAAAAGAGGATGGAGTCCGGGTTCCGGGCCTTCATGTCCAAATATTGCTGCATCATGGGGGTGATCTCTGCCATGGGTCCACCGTCTTTCTGTCTTGTCCCCTCAGGTCACGGGACGTAATATTTGTCCTCCGCCCACTTGGCGGGGTTGGCGTCGATGTAATTCCAGATCCGGAGGCAGTCAGCCTCATTGCGTACCACGTGGTCGTGGAAACGGGACTGCCATAGCTGTAAACCGGGATATTTTGCGTGGGTTTCTTTGGATGCGTTCATCTTCAAATATCCGACTATCTGCGCCAGCAAGGCCCTTGTTCCGCCCTTTTCCGTTTTTCCCGCCGGTAGGGACGCATCACGATGCGCCCCGGTTTCCGGTGCGGGTAAGCGCAGCAATAAATGAATGTGGTTGGGCATCACAACATATTTCTCGATTTGAACACTGGGGTAACGTTTGGGCAGGGACACAATCATCTTATCCACGATTCGCCCAAGATCGGTCAGCGTTATGACGGGCGCTTCGTGAAGCGCCCCTACGGAGCCAGGCGCCTCCACCCGGGACAGGCAACACACCCTGTCTTTTGTGCATATGGTGACAAAATACATGCCGCTCCGGCTGTAATCATAGTCCCGCAGGCGCAGGGGCTTCCGTCTGGCCCACTGCGCCTCCATCACATCAGCTCCCCGAAGAGGGACCACTTGTTGGCGTCGGTGATCTTCACGTCCCGGAACTGGCCCAGGGCCTCCTTGGGACCCACCACCCGGACCAGCCGGTTGCCGGGGGTGCGGGCGGTGAGGTCATACCGGGCGTCGTCGGACAGCCCGTCGATCAGGCACCGCACCGTTTTCCCGATATAGGCGGCGTGCTTCTCCTCGGAGATGGAGTCCTGCAGGGCCACCAGCCGGTTGAAATTGGCCAGCTTCTCCTGGTGGGACATGGGGTCGTCCATTTTGGCGGCGGGGGTGCCCACCCGGGGGGAGAAAATGAAGGTGAACAGGGCGTCGTAGCGCACCTCCTCCAGCAGGGACAGGGTATCTTCAAACTCCTCGGTGGTCTCCCCGGGGAAGCCCACGATGATGTCGGAGGTGAGGACGATGCCGGGGATGAGGGACTTCAGGTCCCGGATCTTTTCCAGGTACTGCTCCCGGGTGTGGCGGCGGTTCATCACCTTCAGCACCCGGTCGTTCCCCGCCTGGACGGGCAGGTGGAGCACCGGGGCCACCTTTTCGCACCGGGCCATGGTTTCAAAGAGCTTGTGGGTGGCATCCTTGGGGTGGGAGGTCATGAACCGGATGAGAAACTCCCCGGGGATGGCGTTGACCCGCTCCAGCAGGTCGGCGAAGTCGCAGGGCTCCTCCAGGTCCTTGCCGTAGGAGTTGACGTTCTGGCCCAGGAGGGTGATGTCCTTGTAGCCCTCGGCCACCAGCTGCTCCACCTCGGCCAGAATGTCCTCCGGCTGCCGGGACCGCTCCCGGCCCCGGACGTAGGGGACGATGCAGTAGGCGCAGAAGTTGTTGCAGCCGTACATGATGGACACCCAGGCCTTGACGCTGTCCTGGCGGACCACCGGGATGCCCTCGGCGATGGAACCCGCCTCGTCGGCGTTGGAGAAGATGCGCCCCCGCTGGGTCAGCAGGGTGTGGATCATCTCGGGGAATTTCCACAGGGCGTGGGGCCCGAAGACCAGGTCCACATGGCGGTAGGACTGGCGGATCTTTTCCGCCACATGGGGCTCCTGCATCATGCAGCCGCACAGGCAGATGAGCTGCTCCGGGTGGCGGCGCTTCACGTGGACCAGGGCCCCCACGTTGCCGAACACCCGCTGCTCGGCGTGCTCCCGGATGGCGCAGGTGTTGATGACGATGATCCGGGCCTGCTCCTCATCCCCGGTGAAGCCGAAGCCCATTTTCTCCAGATAGCCCCGGATGCGCTCGGAGTCGGCCTCATTCTGCTGGCAGCCGTAGGTGTCCACAAAGGCCAGGGGCCGCTCCGGCCACTGGGCGGTAATCGCGGCAATCTTGTCACAGTAATCCAGCTGGCGGTCCACCTGGACCTGGGAAATGACGGTGGTTGTGCGTTCCATATGGTTCCTCCCGTTTCAGGGTATTTGGGGCCCTGGAACGGGCCTGTATCCAGATTTTTTATTATAACATTTTCATGCGAAAAACTCAAGGTCACAATGGTTCCGTCCCAACGGACTTAACAGATTGGCGGTTCCCGCTGTGGCATTTTTGCCAATCGTTGAAGTGGACAACGGGATATGATAAATTAGCATTTGTCAATTTATTGATGGATCCTTGAATTTCAACAGGGAAATGAAATAGCAAAAATGGTCGAGAGAATTCCCGCCAAGCTATTGTAAGATGTTTGCGTAGGGAGGTGAGAAAATGCAGGAACAAATGGAAGCGGTACGGCGCATGCAAGAGTATATTGAAAAACATTTGTGTGAACGGATCTCCTTTGCCGATGTTGCAAAGGCGTCGTTGTTTTCCCCTTGGTATGCAAGACGATTGTTTTTAGAATATACAGGCGTAACGCCGGCTGATTACATCAGAAAACTAAGGTTAACGAAATCTGCCCTCAAATTGCGGGATGAAGATGTAAAAATCTTGAATGTTGCTCTTGATTTTGGTTTTGGGAGCGTTGATGGATACCAGCGAGCCTTTCAGAAAGAGTTTGGCTGCAATCCAAGTAAGTATTCCGCCAATCCGATTCCGCTGCATCTTTTTACCCCGTACGGTGTCAAGTTCAGGTTTATGGAAAGAAAGGAAACGAGCATGAGTGTAAAAAATGTATTTATTCAAGTCATCGACAAGCCCAAACGAAAGGTTATCATGAAGCGCGGAAAGGCCGCCACAGAGTATTGGCAATATTGCGAGGAAGTTGGCTGCGATATTTGGGGCGTGCTGGTCAGCATGAAATCTCTTTGCGGGGAACCCGTTTGTTTATGGCTGCCAAAAGAGTATATCAAACCGGGAACAAGCGAGTATGTGCAGGGCGTCGAGGTATCTGAGGATTACAGCGGAGAAATTCCGGACGGCTTTGACATCATTGAGCTTCCGGCTTCAAAGTACCTCATGTTCCAGGGCGAGCCGTTCAAGGAAGAAGATTACGAGCAGGCGATTACGGATATTTGGGAATCCGAGAAAAAATACGACCCGACTGTGATCGGCTATCAGTGGGATGACCGAAGCCCAAAGATTCAGCTTGAGCCAGTCGGCGCCCGGGGATATATCGAGTTATTGCCCATAAAGGCATAACTTCAAAATTTTTCTGACTGTTGAAAAGGCTTCGCCAGCTTGAGGCGAAGCCTTTTTCATCAAATTGACGCAGAAGTTTCTAAAATCCTAAAACCAGCGCATTCAGCGAAGCGAGATGCGCCTTCCGGTCCCGTGGGTCAGGCCGCCGCGCCCCGCCGGTCCCGGACCAGGGACACTACCAGCCGGTACAGGGGCAGAAGGTAGAGGAAGCAGGAGGCCAGGATACAGACCGTGGGCGCGCCCGCGGAGGCCAGGGGGACGGCTCCCGCGATGGACCAGGGGATCATGGGGGCGATGACCACCACCGTGTCCTCCAAGAGGATGGCCATCCGGCTCTTGTCCTCCTCCAGGCAGCCGCACAGCTGGTGGGTGAGCATGATGGCCAGGCTCTGGTTGCAGGACACCGCCGCGGCCGCCGCCGAGGTCAGGATCACCGCCCCCGTGGGGGTGGCCCGGCGGGCCAGGGCGGTGATCTTCCCCTGGATGGGGCCCAGCAGGCCGGTGTCCCGGAAGATGCCAGAGTAGGAGGAGGCGATGCACACAATGGCCGCCACCCGGACCATGGACAGGATGCCGCCCCCGTTCATCAGGGCGGACAGGGCCGGGTCGTCGGCCCGGTAACCGGAGATCAGGGTGGAGAGCAGCCGGGAGACGGGGAGGCCCTGGACCGTCATGGCGATGAGGAAAGCCAGCACGATGCTGGCCAGCATGGTCCTGCGGACGTTTACCCGGCACAGG
The DNA here is from genome assembly GCF_021531815.1 of Pseudoflavonifractor phocaeensis. Taxonomy (GTDB): domain Bacteria; phylum Bacillota; class Clostridia; order Oscillospirales; family Oscillospiraceae; genus Lawsonibacter; species Lawsonibacter phocaeensis_A. Next base: position 16,068 of record NZ_JADYUM010000026.1, on the reverse strand, counting down.
GCCAGGATCAGGATCACCGCCGCGGGCAGCAGGCACACCGGACTCAGCCGGAACTCCTGGAGGAACATCCCCTGGACGTCCACCTCGCCTCCGCCCCCGCCGGTCCGCGCCCCCGCCCAGAGGTAGATCCCGCAGGACAGGAGGAAGGGGACCAGGGCGGTGCGGAGCATGGCCCGGATGTTGTCATAGATATCCGTTTCCGTCAGGGTGCTCACCAGCAGGGCGCTGGTGGAGACGGGAGAGCACCGGTCCCCCACGAACACCCCGGACAGGACGGCGCCTCCCACCCAGAAGGGGCTGATGCCCATGGCGTTGGCCACGCTCATGCAGATGACTCCCATGGTGGCGGCGGTGCCGAAGGAGGTGCCCGTCAGGACGGACATCAGGCTGTTCAGCAGGAAAGTCAGCAGCACGAAAATTTCGGGACGGATCAGCTTGGCGGCATAGCAGACGATGACCGGGATGGTGCCGCAGGCCCGCCACAGTGCGGTGAGCATCCCAATCAGGAAAAAGGTGATCAAAATGTTCTGGACAGTGCGCACGCCGGACCAGGACATGGTGGCCAGTTCTCGCCAGCCAAAGCCCTTGAGGCGCCCGTATCCCCAAAACACCAGCAGCCCCCCCACCAGGGCCGCCAGAACAGAGATATCCAGCACAACGCAGGTCAGCAGAAGCGCCAAAAAAAGTCCAAAGGTAATAAATTCCATTCCTATCCCTCCGTTGCCTCCCAGTATATCCCCTTTTCCCGGGCCGGTCAATGCTTCCGGCCCTCGCCGGCGCGTCACGCGGCAGCAGAACGCCCGCAGCTTTACATTGCCTTTTCCCGGGGAAAGTGTTAAAATAAGATATTACATGGTTACAATGGCGGTGTTGGGGCCTTTCGCCCCGCCGCCCGCCCGAGACAGATAGAAGGGAGCCATTTTTATGCGAAAGCTGGTCATTGAAAAATCCGCCGTCAAAAACAATCTGGCCGTCATCAAGGAGCGCGCCGCCGGGGCCGTGGTCTACGGGGTGCTGACGGGGGACGGCGGCGGAGCCGGCATCGTCCGGCTGGCCAAGCTGTTGCGGGACGAGGGCATCGGCCGCTTCGCCGTGTCCGAGATCGCCGAGGCCGAGGAGCTGCGCAAGGGCGGCTTCGAGGACGAGGAGATCCTGATGCTCCGCTCCACCACCGACCGGGAGGAGCTGGAGCGGCTGGTGGACCTGAACGTGGTGTGCACCATCTCCTCGGTGGACACGGGTATGGCCCTCAACGCCCTGGCGGAGAACCGCTCCACCGTGGTGGAGGCCCACATCCAGGTGGACACCGGCATGGGCTTCGGCGGCTTTCTGGTCAGCGAGCCGGAGAAAATCCTGCTGGCCTACCGCTCCCTGCCCAACGTGGCCCTGTCGGGCATCTACACCCAGCTCCACGCCGTCCGGCCCAACGACCCGGAAGCCAAGCAGCAGCTGGAGCAGTTCCACCAGGTGCTGGACACCATCCACACCGCCGGGTTTGAGACGGGCACCGTCCACGCCGCCGGCTCCTTCGCCCTCCTCCACGACCAGGAATCCCGCCTGGACGGGGTCCGGGCCGGGTCGGCCATTCTGGGCCGCTGCCGCCGCACCCGGGACGACGGCCTCAAAACCGTGGGCTACGGGGAGGTCCCCCTGGCCGAGGTCCGCTGGCTGCCCAAGGGCCACACCATCGGCGCGGACAAGCCTGTGGTGCTGAAAAAGCCCACCCGGGTGGCCGTCCTCCCCGTGGGCTACCAGAACGGCTTCGGGGTGTCCTGGCCCCGGGAGACCGGCTTCTGTGCCATGTTCCGCCGCTGGCGGAAGGCCAAGGCCGTCACCGTCCGGCTGGGGGACCAGCGGGCCAAGGTCCTGGGCGGCATCGGCGCCACCGAGACCGTCCTCAACGTGACCAATCTGAAATGCTCCGCCGGCGACCTGGCCACCTTCGACATCGACCCCCTGTTCGCCAAGGGGTTTATCACAGAATACCGGTAAATTTTCGTTTATTGGGTATTGGATTCGAAATCCATGTAGGGCCCGGTGCCCTCACCGGGCCGAAACACCAAGCACCGTAAGGGCGGCTATCGGATGTCCGTTTAAAATTCCGCCTGCGGGCGGGACGGGAGATGGGGATATTTCGCCTCACTCCCGTGGCTAGCCGGGGCCGTCCGATGTCGGATACCCCTGAATCAAGTTTTACAACGGAGCCGCACAGTGAAACCAGGAACCACACCGCACAATTCGGAAACTCAGGCGCTGCCATTCAGTGGCTGTCGCTCTCAATTCTTTTCTATCCAGGGCCGGAGGCCCGGATGGTGAGGCAATAGAACCTGGGCTTGCGCGCCGAACGCGAGGAACACTTTCCCAATCGGGCTCCCCATGGGGTCCGGGGCCGAAGCCCCGGAGATTTTTTGGGTACCTTTGTATCTCTACAAAAGTACCTCGCCCGAGGGCGAAATGTCCCCTCGTCCTATCCCGTCATCCCGCCCGCAGGCAAAAAATCGATAAGCTAAACTTTACCCCATCCAGTAAATTTAAAATACAAAGGAAGTTATCCGCTTTATGAACCAGTCTCACAATTTCCAGCCGCTCCTGTTCGGCGGCGACATCAACGTATACAGCGTGGCCCGGGCCTTCCACGAGGCCTACGGCGTCAAGTCCGTGGCCTTCGGGAAATATCCCTCCTTCCCCTGCCGCGGCAGCGCCATCATCGACTACCGGGTCTGCCCCGACAACGAGAGCGACGAGGCCTTCCTCCGCAACGCCCGTGCGGTGGCCCAGGAGTTCGCCGACAAGACGGTCATCCTCATGGGCTGCGGGGACAGCTATGTCCAGCTGGCCGCCCGCCACCGGGACCACCTGCCCGCCAACGTCATCGCCCCCTATATTGAGGAGTCCCTGCTGAACACCCTTATCAACAAGGAGAAATTCTACCAGCTGTGTGACGAGCACCACATCGACCACCCGGCCACCTTCATCTACGACAAGTCCATGGGCCACGACTTCACCCTGCCCTGGGGCCCGCCCTACATCGCCAAGCCCGCCGACTCCGTAGCCTACTGGGCCTGCGGAGACCGCTCCCTGGCCAAGGTGTACATCTGCCAGAGCTGGGAGGAGCTGCTGGAGGCCCTGGACCACGTCTACGCCGCCGGCTATCAGGACCACATGGTTTTGCAGGAGTTCATTCCCGGGGACGACAGCTACATGCGGGTGCTGACCAACTACTCCGACCGGAACGGGAAGGTCACCATGATGTGTCTGGGCCACGTGCTGCTGGAGGAGCACTCCCCCCACGGCATCGGCAACCACGCCGTCATCATCACCGAGGAAGATCAGGCCCTGGAGCTGAAGATCCGCGACCTGCTGGAGAGCCTGCACTTCACCGGCTTCTCCAATTTCGACATCAAGTACGACAGCCGGGACGGCAAGTACAAGGCCTTCGAGATCAACTGCCGCCAGGGCCGGAGCAACTACTATGTCACCGGCTCCGGGCATAATATTGCCAAGCTGGTGGTGGAGGACCGGATCGAGGGCCGGGACAAGGAGCTGGAGATCACCAAAAACCGCTCCCTGTGGCGGATGGTCCCCCGGAAGGTGGCCTTCCAGTTCACCCCAAAGAAGTACCACCAGGAGATGAAAGCCCTGATCCGGGCGGGGGCCGACTCCCACTCCCTGGTCTATGAGAAGGACGCCTCCCTCAAGCGCCGCCTGCGGGTGGTGAAAAACCACATCGGCAACATGAAGCGCTTCAGCCAGTACAACAAAGTACCCGAAAATTGACCTGACACAGGAGACTGTCTATGCCAAACTATCGTCTTGGCGTTCTCGGCGGCATGGGGCCGCTCGTCGTCGCAGGCTCCATATCCTTCGTTTCGCCCTAACGGGCAAAACTCATTCTTTCCGCTGCTCCTCCTCTCCAAATGGAACCCGCTGCGCAGCCGTTGGCGGCTTTGCCGCCTTGCGGGCGCTACGCTGGGCTTCCATTTGGGGCTTGCGGCCCACTTTACTGTAATTCTCCTTTCTCGAAAGTAGTGATCTTGTGAATTATCGTCTCGGTGTCCTGGGCGGCATGGGGCCGCAAGCCACCAACACCTTCTATCAATTCATCATTGACCGGACCGACGCCCAGCGGGACCAGGAGCACGTCAACGCCCTGATCCTGTCGGACAGCGACATGCCCGACCGCACCGCCGCCATTCTGGGCTCCGAGGCCTCCCGGGAGCGGGTGTACCGCCGGCTTCTGGCCGACGCCCAGCTGCTGGAGCGGGCAGGGTGCACCGTAATCGCCGTCCCCTGCAACACCTCCCACTACTTTCTGGACCGGGTCCAGCGGGAGGTGGGCATCCCCATCCTCCACATGATCCGGGAGACGGCCAAGGCCCTGGCCGCCCAGGGAAGAAAGCGCCCGGGCATCCTGGCCACCGACGGCACCATCCAGACCGGGCTGTACCAGAAGGAATTTGCCGCCCTGGGTATCCAGGCGGTGGTCCCCACCACCCAGGCCCAGGACCAGGTCATGTCCCTCATTTACGACGACGTGAAGGCGGGACGGGACGGGGACCCGGAGAAGTTCGCCGCCATCCACCGGGACCTGATCGCCCAGGGCTGCGACTGCGGGGTGCTGGCCTGCACCGAGCTGTCCGTCTTCGCCTCCCAGACCCGCCTGCCCCCCTTCTACACCGACGCCATGGCCGTTCTGGCGGACCGGGCCATCCAGGCCTGCCACAAGCCCCTGCGGGACTTTTTTCAATGAATGAGGCCCTTCAGACCGGATGTGCCGCCGGAGGCGGCAGTTCCGGGAGAGATGGGCGGGTCCGCCCATCCCCAATTTCCCATTCCTGACTCAAAAACGAGGTGCATTATGGAACTCACCCTTCACACCCTCAACGACTATCTCCGCCTGCTGGAGGAAAAGGACCTGCTGGCCGCCCCCGTGCCGGAGGGGCTGGACCGGGCGGCCCAGGTGGCTCTGGTGTCCTACGACTCCCGGGAGGTCATTCCCGGCACCCTGTTTCTCTGTAAGGGGGCTCACTTCAAGGCCGAGTTCCTCCAGATGGCAAAGGACAAGGGGGCCATGGCCTACGTCAGCCTGACTCCCTACCCCGAAGTGGACCTGCCCTGTATCCTGGTGCGGGATATGCGCCTGACCATCGCCCCCCTGGCCGACCTCTACTACGGCCACCCCTCGGGACAGATGAAGGTCATCGGCATCACCGGCACCAAGGGCAAGTCCTCCACCACCTACTACCTGAAATATATCCTGGACGAGTACATGGAGGGGGAGGGCAAGCCCGCCTCCGGGGTCATCTCCTCCATCGACACCTACGACGGGGTGGAGAAGTTCGAGTCCCACCTCACCACCCCCGAGCCCCTGGACCTCCAGCGCCACTTCGCCAACGGCGTGGCCACCGGGATGGAGTACCTGACCATGGAGGTGTCCAGTCAGGCGTTAAAGTACCACCGCTCCCTGTGCACCGACTTCGCCGCCGCCTGTTTCCTGAACATCGGCCACGACCACATCTCTCCCATTGAGCACCCGGACTTTGAGGACTACTTCTCCTCCAAGCTGAAAATCTTCGCCCAGGCGAAGCTCTGCTGCGTCAACCTGGACTGCGACCACGCCGGCCGGGTGCTGGAGGCGGCGAAGGCCAGCGGCAAGCCGGTGTTCACCTTCTCCCAGAAGGACCAGGAGGCCGATGTCTACGCCTCCCAGGTCCGGAAGTGGGGCAACGACATACTGTTCCGGGTGCGCACCCGCCGCTTTTTCCGGGAGTTCCGGCTCACCATGCCGGGGCTGTTCAACGTGGAGAACGCCCTGGCCGCCATCACGGTGTGCGAGGGGCTGAACATCCCCGAGCGGTATATCTATGTAGGCCTGATGAAGGCCCGGGTGCCCGGGCGGATGGAGGTCTACGCCAACGCCGACGAGACCGTCACCGCCATCGTGGACTACGCCCACAACCGCATGTCCTTCGAGATATTGTTCCGCTCCGTCCAGGCGGAGTACCCCGGCCGCCGCATCGTCACCGTCTTCGGCTGTCCCGGCAAGAAGGCCCTGGACCGGCGGCAGGACCTGGGGGAGGTGTCGGGCAAATACTCCGACCTGGTGGTCCTCACCGAGGAGGACTCGGGGGAGGAGGACACCGAGTCCATCTGCCGGGAGGTGGCCCAGTATGTGGCCGCCCAGGGCTGTGAATACTCCATCGAGCCCAACCGGGGGGAGGCCATCCGCCAGGCCATTCTGGGCTGCCGGGAGCCCTCCGTCCTCCTCATCACCGGCAAGGGGGCGGAAACCCGCCAGAAGCGGGGCAGCGAGTATATCGACACCCCCTCTGACGTGGATTATGTCCACAGCTTTTTGCAGGAGTACGACGTGCGCCACGGCCTGGACGGCATGGAGAAGGTGCGTAACCTCCTGTCCATCCTGCCCATTCTCAACCGGGCCGAGGGCCAGACCGTGGTGGTCAAATACGGCGGCTCCGCCATCGGGGCGGAGGCCGAGGCGGACACCACCCTCCAGGACGTGGCCGCCCTGCGGATGGTGGGGGTCCGGGTTGTGCTGGTCCACGGGGGCGGCAAGCACATCACCGCCCTGCTGAACAAGCTGAACGTCCCCACCCGCTTTGAAAACGGCTACCGGGTCACTGACCAGGGAGTGCTGGACGCCGCCGAGCTGGCCCTGTCCGCCCAGGTAAACAAGGCCATCGTCCAGGACCTGGCCGGGCTCCAGGTGTCCGCTGTGGGCATCTCCGGCAAGGACGGCGGCCTCATCACCGCCGCGGTAAAGGACCCGGCCTTGGGCCGGGTGGGGGACATCACCAGGGTGGACACCAAGGTGCTGGACACCCTGCTGGACGCGGGCTTTCTCCCCGTGGTCTCCCCCATCGCCCTGGGGGAGGACGGCGGGACCCTGAACTGCAACGCCGACGACGCCGCCCGGGCGGTGGCCGAGGCCATGGGGGCCCACAAGCTCATCTTCCTCACCGACATCGGCGGGGTGCTCATCGACAGCCACAACACCAAGACGGCGGTCCCCCGCATGGACGCCAAGCGGGCCGAGGAGCTCATTGACGCCGGCCTCATCGCCGGGGGAATGGTGCCCAAGGTCCGGGGCTGCGTCCACGCCGTCCGGGCCGGGGTAGGGGAGGTGTCCATCCTGGACGGCCGGGTGGAGCACGCCCTCCTGCTGGAGATGCTGGGCCAGCGGGTCCAGGGGACCACCATCACCGGATAACCGAATCTGACAGCCGCAAGCGGCCGCTCCCGGAGCGGCCGCTTTTTATCGCTTATCTTCCGGCGGCCCCTTGCCCTTTTCCCATATTCCACGGAAAATCCGCCGCCGTCCGCCCCCCGTATATGCATTTTGCCGTTCCTGTGGCTCCCGGCTGCAAAAACCGCTATTTTTTGTGGGAAAGCCGTTGCGTTTTGGGAAAAATAGCTGTATAATATCCCGTCAGAGTCGGGAACGGGGCATTTTTCTGTCCCTGGGACGCGTCCGTTCCCCTTCCTTAGGAATCCGGGCCCGCCGGGCCTTGCCATACAAAAGGAGTAGTTGAAACATGCGAAATGAGAAGCTGAGAAACATTGCCATCATCGCCCACGTCGACCATGGCAAGACCACTCTGGTGGATGAGATGCTCAAGCAGTCCGGCGTCTACCGGGAGAACCAGACCGTGGTGGAGCGGGTCATGGACTCCAACGACCTGGAGCGGGAGCGCGGCATCACTATCACCGCCAAAAACACCGCCGTCCAGTACAAGGACGTCAAGATCAACATCGTGGACACCCCGGGCCACGCCGACTTCGGCGGCGAGGTGGAGCGCATTCTGAAGATGGTCAACGGCGTCATCCTGCTGGTGGACGCCGCCGAGGGCCCCATGCCCCAGACCCGCTTCGTCCTGTCCAAGGCCCTGGAGCTGGGCCACCGGGTCATCGTGGTGGTCAACAAGATCGACCGCCCCGACCAGCGGGTGTACGAGGTCATTGACGAGGTGCTGGAGCTGCTGATGGACCTGAACGCCACCGACGAGCAGCTGGATTCCCCCATGCTGTTCTGCTCCGGCCGCCAGGGTACCGCCTCCGTCCAGCCCGACGTGGCGGGCAGCGACTTGAAGCCCCTGTTCGACACCATTCTGGAGTATATCCCCGCCCCCGAGTCCGACGTGGACGCTCCCTTCCAGATGCTGGTGTCCTCCATCGACTACAACGAGTTCGTGGGCCGGATCGCCATCGGCCGGATCGAGCGGGGCACCGTGAAGCAGAACCAGGAGATCGCGGTGTGCAACTACCACGACCCCGACGTCCCCGCCAAGAAGGCCAAGGCCACCGCCCTGTATGAGTACGACGGTCTGGCCAAGGTCCCCGTCACCGAGGCTACCGCCGGCAACATCATCGCCATGTCCGGCATCGGCGAGATCACCATCGGCGACACCATCTGCGCCCCCGACTGTGTGGAGCCCATCGAGTTCGTCAAGATCTCCGCCCCCACCATCGAGATGACCTTCTCCGTCAACGACTCCCCCTTCGCCGGCCGGGAGGGCAAGTTTGTCACCAGCCGCCAGCTCCGGGAGCGCCTGCACCGGGAGACCATGAAGGACGTGTCCCTGCGGGTCACCGAGACCGACAGCACCGACGCCTTCAACGTGGCCGGCCGGGGCGAGATGTCCCTGTCCATCCTCATCGAGACCATGCGCCGGGAGGGCTATGAGCTCCAGGTCTCCCCGCCCCGCGTCCTGTTCCAGGAGATCGACGGCGTCAAGTGCGAGCCCGTGGAGCGGCTGGTGGTGGACGTGCCCGCCGACTGCATCGGCTCCGTCATCGAGAAGATCGGCGCCCGCAAGGGCGACCTGCTGGACATGAACCCCGTGGGCGACCGGATGAAGGCCCAGTTCCTGGTCCCCTCCCGGGGCCTGTTCGGCTACCGCAACGAGTTTTTGACCGACACCAAGGGCGAGGGCATCATGGCCTCCGTCTTCGACAGCTACCAGCCCCTGAAGGGCGAGATCAGCCGCCGGAATACCGGCTCCCTGGTGGCCTTTGAGACCGGCGAGGCCGTCACCTACGGCCTGTTCAACGCCCAGGAGCGGGGCCAGCTGTTCATCGGCGCCGGCACCCCCGTCTACGCCGGCATGATCGTGGGCGAGTGCCCCAAGCAGGAGGACATCTCCGTCAACGTGTGCAAGAAGAAGCAGCTGACCAACATGCGGGCCTCCGGCTCCGACGACGCTCTGCGCCTGGTCACCCCCCGGACCTTGTCCCTGGAGCAGTGCCTGGAGTTCCTGGCCGATGACGAGCTGTTGGAGTGCACCCCCGAGAACCTCCGCCTGCGCAAGCGCATCCTGGACCACGGCGACCGGATGCGCGAAGCTTCCAAGAAGAAGGGCTAAGCCTGATTGAAGTGACCGCCGTCGCCGTGGTCCAGCCCGCACAGCGGGCACGCGGCCGCAGCCGCGGCGGCAGGGCGAATTCACTTCGCCCTGCCAAGACATCCAATCACACGGCGACCGGATGCGCAAGGCTTCTAAGAAGAAGGGCTGATCTGGTCAAGGCAAAATTCTTGAATTTTAAAAACGCTCCGTATTCTTTCCCAGAAGGAATACGAAGCGTTTTTCTTTATCCCCTGATCGGCGCGCGCCAATACAACTGCGTTATCCCCGGCGCTCAAAACAAGCATGTAGGGGCGGCCCCGTGTGGCCGCCCGCCTCAGCCTCCGGATGCGACCCGGTCCGGGAGATGTGCCGCCGTAGGGCCCGGCGCCCTCACCGGGCCGTTTTACCCCCGGGACGAATTTTCCTCCTATCAAAATCATGCCCCGAAAATCGAAAAAATGTTCTAAACCCCCTTGATAAATTAGAACGTTTGTTGTATTTTCTGATTAGAACATTTGTTTTCGACAAAATCGGACGGGAATTGACAGAAAAGTCCGTTTTTTGGGACCCTGAGCGGGGTAGAATGTGCTTGAACATTCCGAATGGGAGGGATCGAGATGCAGACCATTTATTATACCACCCCCAATTTTATCCACAGCACCGGCAACGTGGTGGACCTGAACGAATACCGGCGGAAGCTGGCCCTGGCCCAGGAGGGGAGTCTGGCCCCCCAGCCCCGGGAGGAGGTCTGCTTCCCCGCCGGCCAGGAGGAGGACTGGGAGGCCCCCCGGCTCCGGGAGGTCCGGCCCCGCCGGGCGCGGAAGGCCCGCCGCCGCCTGATGCTGCTGGATGCCTGCGCCAGCCTGTGCGTGGTGGTCATGACCATCACCATCACCCTCCATGTCCTGATGGGCTGACAGGCCCCGGCTGTCCACATGTCCCTTTTTCAGCGCCGAACCGCCGCCGTCCGGCAAAAAACGGCGTCCCTTGCTTCGTGAATCCGCCGAAAATACCGCCCTTCCGGTCCATGCCGGAGGGGCGGCTTTTTCTTTTTTTGTGTCTTCCGGCCCCCGCCCGGCGTACGGTCCACAACATGTTGATGTCTCCAGAAAAGTCATTTTTACCCTGTCCTTGGGAAGAAAACACCGGGGTTTTCGGAAAAAGGGTTGACGTAATGACAAAAAGTGTGTATATTAAACTTGTTACCGTTTTGTAACTCTTTTGTTGGAATTGTCATTTTTATCCATTGACATATAAGTGAGGCATCACATGAACCAGTTGTTGACGCGCGGCCCCAAAGGGACCTCCTCCGGGGACGCGGAACACCAGAACCAGCCGGAAGCCGCCCAGGTCCGGGCGGAGCGCCGCCGCCGGGCCGCCCACCGCTGGAAGGAACTGAAGGAATGGACCCGCATCCATCTGCGCCGGGCCGCCCACGTGGCCCACGGCGCTCTGGCCATCCACCAGGCCGTGGGGCCTGTCTCCTTTCTGGGCATCTCCGCCGCCCTGGGGGTGGCCCTCACCCTGACCACCCTGTACACCACCAGCTACGCCGTCACCCTGGACGGGGACCCGGTGGGCGTGGTGGCCGACCAGAGCGTGGTGGACCAGGCCATCCAGGAGGTGGAGGCCGAGGGCTCCTCTCTGCTGGGCTACGACTACCAGGTGGAGGGGGAGCTGGATTACCAGTTCGCCCTGACCCTCAAGACCGACATCACCCGGGAGGCGGATATTGAGGACTATTTCTACCAGCAGCTCAATGAGGTCAGCGACCACCTGAAAAAATGCCAGGTCTCCGTGGACGGCCAGGTCGTCGGCGTGGTCAAGGACGAAGACACCCTCAACGACATGCTGGACGAATTGAAAAACCAGTATGTAAACGAGAACACCGTGGAGTCCGGCTTTGTGGAGGACCTGACCATCGACTACGTCTACGCCGTGGATACGGTGATGACCACCGATGAGATGCGCCAGGCCCTGGAGGCCAACACCACCGGCGAAACCACCTATACCGTCCAGAAGGGGGACACCTTCAACGCTATCGCCTACGCCAACGACATGTCGGTCAGCGACCTGAAGGCCCTGAACCCCGACGTGGACATCAACCGGCTGATGATCGGCGACGTGCTCAACGTGAAGGAGCTGATCCCCGTCCTCTCCGTCCAGACTCTGGAGCACCAGATCTATACCCAGGAGATCGAGTGTCCCGTGGAGACCAAGGAGGACAGCTCCATGTACAAGGGCACCAGCAAGATCCTCACCCAGGGTGAGCCCGGCGAGGCCCAGGTGGAGGCCAACGTCACCTACGTCAACGGCTATGAGCGGGACCGGGAGATCCTCTCCACCACCACTTTGCGGGAGCCCACCACCACTGTCAAGGCCGTGGGCACCAAGGAAAAACCCAAAACCGCCTCCACCGGCAGCTTCTCCTGGCCTATCTCCGGCCGGATCACCTCCTATTTCGGCGGCCGGTATATCTTCGGCAGCTACAGCTACCACTCCGGCATCGACATCGCCACCAGCTACGGCGCGGCCATCAAGGCCGCCGACGGCGGCACCGTCACCTTCGCCGGGTACAAGGGCAGCTACGGCTATCTGGTCATCATCCGCCACGACAACGGCACCGAGACCTACTACGGCCACAACTCCAAGCTGTTGGTCTCCGCCGGCCAGAAGGTGTACAAGGGCCAGCAGATCGCCAAGGCCGGCTCCACCGGCCGCTCCACCGGCGTCCACTGCCACTTCGAGGTCCGCATCAACGGCAAGGCTGTCAACCCCCTGAATTATCTGAGATAATGAAAAATACCTCCCTCCGAGGCAATCGGAGGGAGGTATTTTTTATCCACCGCTGTTTTGCGATGTAATGCTATCACGGATGGAAGCCCGCGGTTTTGCGTGATAAACTGGAATTTATCGTTCCTGTACTTCTTTTCCGCTAAGGTGCTCTATTTCGATTTCGAACATCTGAACGGCTCTTCCTGATGATGCCACTTCTTCATCTACCATCTCTTTATCAGGATAATACTTCATCGCAAACTGCTTTACACGCTTAATAATGTCATTTTGATTTTCGACTAAATGGCATCGTCCAAAGACCACCACACTTTGAAGAAACGGTGCCCACGGTTCTCCTTTAATGCTTTCATTACCGCATATAGTAAAACAAACCTTGTCACATACTTTCAAACAATCCACCTTATAACCTGCTTTTGCTCCATGAAAAATAATCTTATTTGCGTCTGCATCATACAGATAATTAATCGGTATAGCATAGGGATAACCATTATCACCATTAACCGCCAGTATGCCACGACGAGAACAACGAAGAAGTTCTTTCGCTGCATCTATACTGATTTCATTTTTCTTTTTTCGAATTGGTCTAAACATTGAATTCACCTCCACAACTTCCGATTTGTAGGGGACCCTTTTCCCCTCAGGGCATGGGGTCCGCCTGGTTTTCCCGGTAATACTGGGCGGACAGGAAGGACCGGACCAGAGCCTCCTGCTCCCCATCCAGGTCATTGACGATCCCGCCGTTTTGCAGGAACAGGCCCTGGCTGTGGACCAGGGGGGTGACCGCCCGCACCTGCCGGGACAGCTCCATGAAGCCCGGGCCCTGCCAGCCGCACAGGTCAAAGACCTCCGTCATCAGGAAACAGGGGGAGAAGTCTCCGCCGTCTCCCACAAATGGGCTGCCCAGAGCCTCCTTGGCGGCGGAGTTGGCCCAGATCAGATAGGGGGTGGAGTAGTAGTCGTAAAAGCCCTCCGGGGTGGAGATGTCGAAGTCGGCGCCGATGCCGGCGTAGGCGGAGTTGCCGTTGCCGCCCCAGGGCTTGTGGTCCCCGAAGAGGACCAGTACCACCGGCTCCTCCAGCTCCTCCAGCCCCCGGGCCAGCTCCGTCATGGCGCCAATGGTGTCGGAGATCCCCTTCAGGTAGTTGTTCCAGACGTGGCAGGTCTCCTCATCAAAGCCGGTGGCGGCGGGGGTCAGGTACGCCTCCCCGGCGGTGTAGGTCCACTCGTAGGGGCCGTGGTTCTGGTAGGACACGGAGAAGGAGAAGCAGGGGCCCTCCTGGATCCGCTCCTCCAGCTGGGCCAGCAGCTCCCGGACCAGTAGGTGGTCGGAGTTGTAGATGGCGGCAGTGGGGTCCACCAGGTCCCCGTAGTGGTTTTCGGTGAACCAATACTCCTCAAAGCCCAGGTACTGGTTGACGTTCTGCCGGTTGTAGAACCAGCCGTAGCCCGGGTGGCTGCCGAAGGTCTGGTAGCCCTGGCCCCTCAGATACCAGACGTAGGAGTCGGTATCCTTCCGGAACTCGTCATGCTGGGAGTAGCCGGTGAGGAAGCCCCACTCGCTGTCCACGGTACCCCCGGCGAAGATGTTGGTCAGCAGGTCTCCGGAGACGGACTGCGCCTCCAGCTCGTGCCAGGGCCGGTAGACCTGGGCCACCGCCTCCTGCCCCGCCAGGGCGGGGAAGTCGGTGAGGTCGCAGAAGGCCTCCAGCATGATGCCCATGACGGACACCCTTTTGTCCTCCGGGATGCCGCTGTCCGGATACCGGGCCAGGAGGGCGGCGGTCTCCTGCTCGTCGTAGCCCTCGGGGGGCGTGGGGAACATGTCCCGGAAGGAGTAGAGGAAGGGGTAGAGACAGCCCTTGGACACAAAGACCTCCACGTCGGACCAGGGGTTGATGAGGCTGTTGTTGGCGGTCTTCTGATAGATCTGAGGGTTCAGAAACAGGGAGACAAAGGCCACCCCCAGGAGCGCCCCGCAGGAGGCGGCGCCGAAGACCCGGTTTTTCCATCCCCGCAGACCGTTGGGCATGAGGAGGACGGCGAACAGCAGTCCCGCCCCCAGGCACCCCAGGGCCAGCCACACCAGCCAGTTCAGGTCCAGCTGGTAATTGCCCACAATGTCCCCGGCCTCAGCGGCCAGCCGCAGGTCGGTGGCCAGCAGGGGGTCGGACCGCAGGCGGATCTTGAAATAGTTGGCCAGGGCCACGCCCATAGTAGGCAGGGCCCCGCCCAGAAAGCCCGCCCAGGCCCGGCGGGTGAGGAAGTAGAACAGCCAGACCAGCAGCACCGGAGCCAGCAGGTTCAGGAGCAGGAGCAGGGGGCTGTGGAAGTAGGAGCGGAACAGCGCCTTCCCCGGCAGCTTCCCATAGGCGGCGGCGGAAAAGAGCAGGGACAGCACCCCCACGCAGCAGCCCAGCCCGGCGAGGGAGAGGGCCAGCCAGACGTGGTGGGCGGTCTTGTATTTTGGCGCCGCCCCGGGGGAAAAGCGGAGGATTTGGAGGAGTATTTTCATAAAGGACCCTCTTTTTACGGAAAATTGACGGGAATTTGACAAAAGTATACCACACGTTTCAAAAAAAGAAAAGCCGGGGCGGGACCCCGGCAATGATTTCATAAACTGGAATTGAAAACACCTTCCTCCCACAGGGGTAGCCTGATGGTCGTCAGAGCCCGGCTTGCCGCCGGCCCCCGCACACCCGTGAAAAAGGCGGCCGTTTCCAAGGAAACGGCCGCTTTCTAATTCACTTGTTTATTTACTTGTGGGACAAAATATCCTCCACCTGGTTCAGGTCGTGGATGATATAGTCCAGTTCCATCCCCCCGGGGCAGGGCAGGGACTTGGGATTGTACCAGCAGCAGGGGATGCCCGCCTGGAGGCCGCCCCGCATGTCGCTGGTGAGGGAGTCCCCCACGATCAGGACTTCCGACTTGTCCACCGGTCCGATGCGGTCAAGCACATAGTCGAAGAAAGCCGGGCTGGGCTTTTCCGCCCCTACCAGTTCGGAGATGAACACCCCGTCAAAGAGCTTCCCCAGCCCCGATTTCTCCAGCTTCCGCTCCTGGGCCACCCGGGTGCCGTTGGTGACGGCGTACTGGCGCACTCGGCCCCGGAGCCGGGAAATGAGGGCGTCGGAGCGGTCCATAAAGCGCACCGTATCTCCCAGCCGGACCTGGTAGGCCTGGTTGAAGGGGACGGCCAGGGCGGGGTCGATGCCCTCCCGGGCAAAGAACTCCTCAAACCGGCCCACCAGCACCTGGGGCTTGGTGATCTCCCCGTTCTCCAGCCTGTGCCAGTAACGCTGGTTGATGGCGGAGTACCGGGCGATCTGTTCGCCGGAGCAGTCCCCCAGGCCGAACTGGGCGAAGCAGGCCCGGATGGCCGCCTCCTCCGCCGCCAGGAAGTCCAGCAGAGTACCGTCCACATCCCACAGAATGGTCTTGATCATTTGGATGACTCCTTGTCCTTCTTTTGTCGGTTCCGGTAACAGATGTCCCGGTTGCCGCAGGTGGAGCAGCCCCGGCCGCACCCCCGCTTTTTCCCGTAGTCGTTGCCCAGCAGGATGGCGATGGGGATCCCGATCACCGCCACGGCAAACAAGGCAATGGCAAACGCCTCCATAAACAGCCGCCTTTCCCGGGCTATCGCCCGCTTTTCACCCGGAATACCCCAAAGTACGGATTCTGCCGCCGCATCGGGGGACCGGATAACGCCATTCTACCAGACAGGCGGGGCGCTGGCAAGACAAGGGAGACTTTTCCCGGGAAAAGGGTTGCCTTTTCGGCGAAAACCCGTTAAAATGCGGAGCATAACAAAAAATATCCGGAGGTCCATTCCTATGAATGAATTTAAAGGCAGTCAGAACTATGTGGCGTCGGAGGAGCTGATGGGGGCGGTGAACATCGCCAT
>NZ_JADYUM010000025.1 GCF_021531815.1 Pseudoflavonifractor phocaeensis | reverse complement strand
GTCCACCTTGCCGTTGGGGGTGAGGGGGATGGCCTCCAACCGGAGCATGGCGGAGGGGATCATGTAGTGGGGCAGGTAGGAGGCGCACAGGGAGAGCAGCTCCTCCTCCGCCACCGGGGCCTCGGCGGTGTAGAAGGCCACCAGCACGTCCTGGCCGCTATGGCGCTGGACGGCGGCGGCGGCCTGGCGGACCTGGGGGTGCCGGACCAGACAGGCGGACACCTCCTGGGGCTCGATCCGCAGGCCCCGCAGTTTTACCTGCCGGTCGGAGCGTCCTCCCAGGACGATCTCTCCCTCCGGGGTCCAGCAGGCGATGTCCCCGGTGCGGTAGAGCCGGTCGCCCAGCTCAAAGGGGCTGTCGGAGAAGCTCTGAGCGGTGAGCTCAGGGGCGTTCCGGTAACCCCGTCCCACGCAGGCGCCGCCCACATACAGGTTGCCGTATACGCCGATGGGCAGGGGATTGCCCCAGTTGTCCAGAATGTACAGCTTGCAGTTGGCCATAGGGGCCCCCGCTGTGATGACGGGGGAGCCGTTGAGCAGCTTCAGACTGACAGCCACTGTGGCCTCGGAGGGGCCGTACTGGTTGTAGATCCGGGCACGGGTGTCCAGCTGGAGCCGCTGGAGCAGGTCGCTGGGGAAGGCCTCACCGCCGCATACCACGCTCTCGATCCGGGCCATGGCCGCCTTGAAGGCGGGGTCCCGGAGGAAAGCGGACAGGCGGGAGGGGGTGGTGGACAAAAAGCCCGCGCCGAAGCCGGTGATGAGTCCGGCCAGCGCCCGGGGGGACTCCAGCTCCTCGTCCCGGGGCAGGAGGATGGTGCGGCCGTTGAGGAGGGCGGCGGCGCTCTCCAGAAGGAAGGCGTCAAAGCCCACGCTGCATACCGACAGAACGGCCCCTTTGCCGTAGACCGGCTCCATGGCGCAGGCCAGGTTCAGCAGGGAACGGCGGCCGATCTCCACCCCCTTGGGGGCGCCGGTGGAGCCGGAGGTGTATACCACATAGGCCAGCCCGTCGGCCAGGTCGTCGGCGGGGGTGGGCTCCCCCTGTTGGGGCAGACGGTCCACATCCACCACCGGAAGCAGGTCGGAGAGGGCCCCGCCCAGCTCCGGGCGGGTGATGAGGGCGGACGCGCCGCTCTGACGTAAAATCTCACGGATCCGGTTCTCCGGCTGGTTTGGGGCCAGGAGGAGGAAAGCGCCTCCCGCCCGGAGAATGCCCATCATGGACCAGAACAGCTCCGGGGTCCGGGGGAGCAGGACGGCCACCAGGGTGTCCGGGGCGGCGCAGAAGGGGGTCAGGGCGGCGTGGACCCTGGCCGCGCGCTCCTCCAGCTGCTGGTAGGTGGTGCGCTCCCCCTTCCAGATCAGGGCGGCCCGGGCGGCGTGCTGCCGGGCCAGGCGGTGGAAGCGGCTGTACAGGCTGGTCTCGAAAATAGGCCGGGCGGAACGGTTGAAGGTGTAGAGCACCCGCTCCCGCTCCGAGGGGCTGAGGATGGCAAGCTGGCGGATGGGGCGGTCGGGGGCGGACAGGGCCTCCCGCAGGATATTCACCAGGCAGGAGTGGAGGATCTCGATCTCCCGGGCGGAGAAGAACTGGGTCAGATAGTCGTAATCCACCGAGTAGCGGCGGTTGTCCTCCAGATTGCTCAGGTGGATGCACAGCTGCTCCATCTGGTAGCCGCTGTAATGCCAGCGCCCGGAGAACATGACGGTGGCGTCCCGGCTCTCCAGAAGCTGGCTGTTCTGATAGGAGAAGGCGATATGGAACAGGCGCTCCGACACCCCCTGTCCCTCCTCGGCCAGCTTCTGGATGTGGCTGAAGGGGAAGCGCTGGTGGCGCAGCATGTTGAACCATTCCTCGTTCAGGTGGTCGTTGAACTCGTTCAGGCTCCAATCGCCGGATATTTCACTGAAAAAGGGGAGGGTACTGACAAACATGCCGCTGGTCTGCTTGGCGGCGAAGTTGATCCGGTTGAAAATGGGCACGCCGAGGGTAAAGCGGTCGGCGCCACCAATGCGTTTGAAGTAAATGGCCAGGGCCATGTAAAACACGGAGAAGGGGGCCACCCGGTGGCTCATGCAGAAGGAGTAGATGTCGTTGTTCAGGTCCTGGGGCAGGGGGAAGGTGCGCCGGCGGCCCACCGGGCTGACGGCGGCCCCGCGAACGGCTTTGAGCATGGAGGGCTCTCCCGCCTGGGAGAGGACCCGGCTCCAGTAGTCCCGGTCCCGGCCGTAGGCCGAGGAGGATAGGTAGGCCTTCTCCTCCTCCAGGTGGCTCCGGTAGCTGGGGATGGGGTCCAGGTGGGGCTCCCGGCCAGACAGCAGGTCCAGGTAGATCTGTCCGATGCGGTTGCACAGCAGCACCTGGGTCCAGCCGTCGGAGATCAGGTGGTGCATCTTGATGACCAGACCGCCGGAGTTTTCCCCGGTGCGCAGCAGCACAAAGCGGTAGAGGGGGGCGTCGATCAGGGTCATGATCTCCCGGGTGAAGGCCTCCTCCCAGCTCTCGATGCCCTCCTGGCTGGTCTGGGAGAAGTCATAAATGGGGGCCTGCTCCTGGTGGTAGGGGACCTGGTACTGGACAGGGGTCCGGTCAAGAAGGGCGATCCGGGTGCGCAGGGAGCCGTCTGCCTCCAGCACCAGGTCGATGGCCCGCTGGAGGGCGGAGAAGTCTACCCGGCCCTGGATGCGGAGGGTGGTGCAGATATTGTTGATGGAGGTATCCGGACAGGCACGCTCCACATCCCAGATATTCTGTTGGCTGAGGGAGAGGGGATATGTGTCGTAGGTCCCCAGGTAAAGATCGCCCAAGAAAATGACCACCCTTCTGTGGTTGATGGAGCCCAATGGTCCGTCTCCGGCAGAGACGCAATAATTCATCTTTTAATATACCACACTTTTCGACATTTGCCTACCAAAATAAGAAATTTTAGACAAAGAATTTTGAGATACAAATATTAATATTTTACCATTTATGAGCAAAAAGAAGAAACTGAGACGGGATGCGGATTGCATGGCGGGAGGGAAAATGGTATAATGACAGCAAAATCGTGCCGGGATTCTCCACAAAAAGAAGGCCCGGGACACAGGAAGCGGGAAAGGAGACTGTGCCATGGAGGATCAGATCAATACCTTACAGCAATGGATCGACGACAGCCGGAATATCGTATTCTTCGGGGGAGCGGGCGTCAGCACCGAGAGCGGCATCCCGGATTTTCGGAGCGTGGACGGATTGTACCACCAGAAATACGATTGGCCCCCGGAGGAGATCCTCAGCCGCAGCTTTTTTGACGTCCGGCCGGAGGAGTTCTACCGCTTTTACCGGGACAAGATGCTGTGCCTGGATGCCTGTCCCAACGCCGCCCACAAGAAGCTGGCGGAACTGGAGGCGGCGGGGAAGCTGCGCGGCGTGGTCACCCAGAACATCGACGGCCTGCACCAGCTGGCCGGCTCCAAGCGGGTGTGGGAGCTCCACGGCTCGGTCCACCGCAACTACTGTATGAAGTGCAAAAAGTTTTACCCGGTGAAGTTCATCAAGGACAGCGCCGGCGTGCCCCGCTGTTCCTGCGGGGGGATCGTGAAGCCCGACGTGGTGCTCTATGAGGAGTCGCTGAACAGCAAGGTGCTGGAGGGCGCCCTGGAGGACATTCAGAGCGCCGATATGCTCATCATCGGCGGCACCTCTCTGGCGGTGTACCCGGCGGCCAGCCTGGTCCGCTATTACCGGGGGAAGCGGCTGGTCCTGATCAACAAGAGCCCCACCCCCTACGACTCCCACGCCGACCTGCTGTTGGCGGCTCCCATCGGCCAGGTGCTGGGGCAGATCCAGGTGCGGTAAGGAAGATGAAGAACAGCCGTCTCTTTCAGATCCTGTACCTGCTGGTGGAGAAGCGGGCCGTCACCGCCCGGGAACTGGCCGAACGGCTGGAGGTGTCCGAGCGGACCATCTACCGTGATGTGGACGCCCTGTCCGCCGCCGGTATCCCCGTCTACACCCAGAAGGGCCAGGGGGGCGGCATCCGGCTCATGGACCAGTTCGTGCTGGACCGGGCCCTGCTGTCCGGGCCCCAGCAGGACGAGCTGCTCTTTGCCCTTCAGGCGGTGCTGGCCACAGGCGGAGCGGAGGCGGAGGACACGCTGGCCCGGCTGTCCGCCCTGTTCCGCCGGGAGGGGAGCGACTGGCTGGAGGTGGACTTCACCGACTGGGGCAGCGGCGCCCGGGAGCGGAAAAATTTCGCGCTGGTCAAGCAGGCCGTCCTGGAGCGCCGGGTGCTGTCTTTTACCTACTACAGCTCCGCCGGGGCGCGTTCCCGCCGCCGGACCGAGCCCCACAAGCTGGTGTTTAAGTCGGGATGCTGGTATCTCCGGGCCTTCTGCCGGACCAGGGAGGACTGGCGCACCTTCCGGCTGGTGCGGATGGAGGACCTGTCGGCGGAGGCGGAGCATTTCCTTCCCCGCCCTGTCCCGCCGGAGATGGAACCCACTTCCGGGGAGGAATGCCGGGCCGTCCGCCTCCGGCTCCTGTTTCAGCCCCGGGCGGCCTACCGGGTCTGGGATTACTTTCACCCAAGCCGGGTGAAGAGACGGGACGACGGCTGTCTGCTGGTGGACTGCGCTTTTCCCGAGGACGGCTGGGTGCTGAGCTTTCTGCTGTCCTTCGGGGACCAGGTGGAGGTACTGTCTCCGGTCTACTGGCGGGAGCTGGTGCGGCGAAACGCAAAAAAAACAGCGGACCTCTATGAAACCAGACAGATCCTGTCAGGTTTGAGGGGCTATTCTGAGTATACAGGGGAGGGAGAGTGCCCTTCCCAACAAAAGGAGGTCAATCAAATGGAAGAACGGAACTTTTGCCAGAGCTGCGGGATGCCCCTGGACGCCCCGGAGAGCCGGGGGACGGAGGCGGACGGCGCCCTGAGCCGTGACTACTGCTGCTACTGCTACCAGGGCGGGGCGTTTACCGCGCCGGAGGCCGCCATGGAGGACATGATCGCCTTCAACTTGAAGTTCAACGAGGAAAACGGATACCCCATGGGACCCCAGGAGGAGGCGGAGCGGAACATGCGTGCCTGGTTCCCCACGCTGAAGCGCTGGAAGAAATGAACCGCGGCCCTGACGAAACATCGTCAGGGCCGTCCTTTTGCTGTGCCGCGCCGGTGCAAACCGGAATGAGCGGGAAACCGGAACCGGACCACTTGTGTGATGGCGTTATCCTGACGCGGCGGCCCCTTTGGGCCGCATGCCGGACCTGCCGTCTTTTCAAAGACAGTCTGAAAAATGAGTGATTGTATCGCTTTCGGGAGTGTGTTATACTAAATAAAAGACAAAACGGCCTGCAAGCCGCTTGTCAGATTTTGAAAACCAATGAGGCGGTCCGGAAGGACCGGTAAAACAGTAAGGTGGGTGTGAGTATGAAAACGATCCTCCATGAGCAGCGTATGAGCAGCATTGCGGCGGCACTGGTCACCATTCTGCTGGGCGTGGTCCTGATCTGGTGGCCGGACCGCTCAGTGAACTTCCTGTGTATGCTTCTGGGCGTGTCCATCTTTATCACCGGGATCATCTATATCCTGGGCTGGCTGGCTCGGCGGAGGGAGGGGGTCCCCGCTTTCTTCGTGCTGCCCGGAGTGATCCTGTGCGCCCTGGGTATCTGGCTCATGACCAGCCCGGCCTCAGTCATTAAACTGATCCAGTATATTTTCGGCGCCATCCTCATTTTCCACGGTGTGGTGGACCTCCAGGGCTCCGTGGCGCTGATGCGCCAGCGGTGGGGCCGCTGGTGGGTGGACCTGCTGCTGGCCCTGCTGACCGTGGCCCTGGGCGCGCTGATCCTGCTGAATCCCTTCGGCACCTTTGCCGCGCTGGTGGTCCTGATCGGCGCCGCCCTGATCTTCGACGGAGTCAGCGACCTGTGCATCATCTGGCGCCTGTCCCGGGCCTTCAAGGCGGCGGAGCGGGTGATCCAGGAGGAGGAGCAGGACCTTGAGCAGTGAACTGCGGGAGGTCAATCTGGAGCGGGGCATGCCGAGAGCGGACCAGGCCGTCAAGCAGCTGACCTTTGAGATCAGCCGCAGCCGCAGCTTGGGCTGCACCGCCCTGAAGATCATCCACGGATATGGCTCCTCAGGCACGGGAGGCCGCATCCGGGTGGAGGCCCGGAGCTATTTGGGCCGGCTGAAAGCCAGGGGAGAGATCCGGGATTTCATCCCCGGCGAGGACTTCTCCATTTTCAATTCCGCCGTTCTTGCCGCCTTCCGGCGGTGCGGCGAGCTGCGCCGGGACCGGGATCTGGAGCGCCACAACAACGGCGTCACAATTATCCTGCTCTGAGCAAATGCTGCAAAAGAAACGGCAGAACAGGGGCGTTTTTGTAAAAAAACATGAAATATGAAAAATCGGAAATTTCCACTTGCAATTCGTCCTTGCCGCGGGTATAATCGTCCCCATCAAGCGGACAACTGAACAGCCAGACGATGTCCACAGAGAAGCGGCCCTCCCTTGGGAGGACCCACCGACGGTGTAACGCTCTCAGGTACCAGGACTGTGGACGGATGGCACTCTGGAGACGCCCGCCGCGCGCGGGGGCCGAAGGTGCAAGTTCGGGGGAAACCCCGGATCAATCTCTCAGGCAAAAGGACAGAGCTTCCGTAAGTATCATGCTGTCAATGGGGACGAAAGAAACTGTTGGCAAGGAAGTCTTTTGATTTGTCAGGAGCGTGCGCCTTTGGGCCGCGCTCCTGTTTTGTTGATCCGGATGAAAGTGTTTGATAAGGGGAGACGGAAAGATGATCACAGACTTTTTGGTAACCATTGACGATTTAGTGTGGGGCGTCCCGCTGATCGTGCTGATCCTGGCCTGCGGCGTGTGGCTCACCGTCCGCACCGGGCTGCTCCAGGTGTTCCACCTGGGCAAGGCGCTGAAGTTCATGGTGCGCAACGAGGAGGACGGCCACGGCGAGGTGACCTCCTTCGGCGCCCTGTGCACCGCCCTGTCCGCCACCATCGGTACCGGCAACATCGTGGGCGTGGCCTCCGCCATCGCCGCCGGCGGCCCCGGCGCCCTGTTCTGGATGGAAGTCGCCGCCTTCTTCGGCATGGCTACCAAGTACGCCGAGGGTCTGCTGGCCGTTTTGTACCGGGACGTGGATGACAAGGGCCATGTGCTGGGCGGTCCCTTCTATTACATTGAAAAGGGTATGGGCAAGGGCTGGAAGTGGCTGGCCAAGTGCTTTGCCGTCTTTGGCACCCTGGCCGGCCTGCTGGGTATCGGTACCATCACCCAGATCAACGGCATCACTTCCGCCGCCCAGACCTTCTTTGACCCCAATAAGTCCGGCGCCCTGTTCACCCTGGGCTCCGGGGACAGCCAGGTGGTCATCACCGTGACCACCGTGGTGGTGGGCCTGCTGGTCACCGTCTGCGCCGCCCTGGTGGTCATCGGCGGCATCCAGCGCATCGCAAAGGTCTCCGAGATCATCGTTCCCTTTATGGCCATTATCTACGTGGCCTGCGGCGTGCTGATCCTGGTGTGCAACGTGAGCGCCATCCCCGGCGCCCTGTACCAGATCGTGGTGGGCGCCTTCAAGCCTGAGGCTGTGGCCGGCGGCATCGTGGGCGTCACCATCAAGGCGGCCATGCAGAAGGGCGTGGCCCGGGGCATCTTCTCCAACGAGGCCGGCCTGGGCTCCGCACCCATCGCCGCAGCCGCCGCCCAGACCAAGGAGCCTGTGCGCCAGGGCCTGGTCACCATGACCGGCACCTTCATTGACACCATCATCATCTGCACCATGACCGGCCTGTCCATCGTCATCACCGGCGCTTGGCAGCCCGAGCTGGGCTTGGAGGGCGCGGGCATCACCATCTACGCCTTCCAGAACGCCCTGCCCTTCCCGGAACAGGTCGGCGCTTTCCTGCTGATGCTGTGCCTGATGTTCTTTGCCTTCACCACCATTCTGGGCTGGGACTACTACGCCGAGCGCTGCCTGGAGTACCTGTCCGGCGGCAAGATGGGCCCCGTGAAGGTCTACCGCTGGCTGTATATCGCCGCTGTGTTCGTCGGTCCCTACCTGACCGTGAAGGCCGTGTGGACCATCGCCGACATCTTCAACGGCCTGATGGCTATTCCCAACATCATCGCCCTGCTGGCCCTGTCCGGCGTAGTGGCCAAGGAGACCAAGAGCTACTTCGACCGCAAGGCCCACCTGCTGTAATAAACCGATCAAAACAAAACCGCCCGTCCTCCGCAATTCAGGAGGACGGGCGGTTTTTATGGCGCCGAAAAGGTGTTCAGCTTTTCCAGCAGCAGGGCGCGGTCATTGGGCAAAGCGCCCTCCGCCACCTGCTCCAGCAGGCGGTTCAAAGCCCTCCCCACGGCGGGGCCGGACAGTCCGGCGGCCAGAGCGTCCCGGCCATTGACGGCCAGGTCCCGCAGAGTGAGACAGGGGCGGCGGGAGAGCAGCGCCCGGGCGGCCTGCTCCGTCCGCTCCAGCGCCTCCAGACCGCCGCTTTCCCGGGGGGCGCAGGCCAGGGCGTCCCCGCGCTTCAGCTCCAGCAGGTCGAAAAAGATGTCCTCGCCCAAACGGGACAGCCACCGGCCCGCCCACGTTTCCGTGGGCTCCACAGGCAGGTCGTGGCGGCTGACAAGGGTGACGGCCCGCTCCCGGGTGGCCCTGTCCAGCCGCAACCGCTCCAGGGCGCGGTCCGCCAGAGCGGCGCTCACTTTGGGATGGCCGTAAAAATGGCCCACACCCTGCTGGTCCAGAGAAAAGACGGCGGGCTTGCCCACATCGTGGAGAAGGGCGGCCAGCCGCAGGGCGGGCCGGGGAGGCACCTGCTCCATGGCTTTGACGCTGTGGGTGTAGACATCGTAGATGTGGTGGGGGTTCTTCTGATCAAAGCCCACCGCCGGGGCCAGCTCAGGGAGAATCTGGGTGATTACCTCCGGAAAATCCAACAGTACCTGTCCCGCCCCGGGGGAACAGAGCAGGCGGACAAATTCCGCGGAGATCCGCTCCCAGGCCACATGGACCAGCTGGGGAGCGTGGCGGCGGATGGCGGCGGCGGTGTCCGGATGGAGGGTGAAATTGAGCTGGGCGGCCAGACGCAGCCCCCGGAGGAGACGCAGGGCGTCCTCCTCAAAGCGGCGGTCCGGGTCCCCCACGCAGAGGACGATGTGGTTGCGGAGATCCGCCTGTCCGCCGAACAGGTCCACCAGTCCGCCGTTTTCCCAAGCCATGGCGTTGATGGTAAAGTCCCGGCGGGCCAGATCCTCCGCTAAATCGGAGGTGAACTCCACCCGGTCGGGGTGGCGGTGGTCGGAGTAGGCACCCTCCCGCCGGAAAGTGGTCACCTCCACCGGAAGACCGCCGGACAGGACGGTAACGGTGCCGTGCTTCAAGCCTGTCTCCACGCAGCGCAGCCCGGCACAGGCTATCTCCGTCTCTTGAGGCAGGGCGGAGGTGGCGGCGTCGTAGTCGTGGGGCGGGATGTCCAGCAGGCTGTCCCGGACGCAGCCGCCCACCAGCACCGCCCGGTAGCCCGCCGCCTCCAGCCGCCGGAGCACCTCCAGCGCTCTGGGGTCCCAATGAACCATCCGACATCCCTCCCATACGCGTTTTGATGCTTCTCATCTTACCAAAAGAAAAGAAAAATAACAAGGCGGAAGCGCAGAGCGCCCCCACCGTAAATTTTCGTTTATGGGGTTAGGAGATTTCGCCGCTGCGGCGGCGAGTTCCTTTTGCAGCGATGCAAAAGGAAGCAAAAGATCGCTGGGGGAAGGGCTGCGCGTGAAAACACTACGGCTGCGCCTTGTGTTTCCCTTGCCCATCCCCCGGACCCCCTGATACGGGAGAGCAGGCGGCCCTGCGTTGGTCCCAGGCAGCAAAATTTGAATGGACTCACACCGCCTTTTTGCTTCGCAAAATTCGGAGGTTTTACGGGGGATCAGCAATACAGCCCGCCTCGATACAGGCAAAACCTGTTCTTGATGCTTCTTACTCCCGTGGCCCGCCGTGGCCGCCCGGTGGGGGATGCCTCCGAATCAAGGTATGTGCAACGGGGCAGCGCAGCCAAGAATTACGCCGCACAGTTCGGAAACGCAGGCGCGGTATTCAGCGGCTGTCTGTATTCAAGTTTGATCCACCCAGGGCCGAAGGCCCGGATGGCGGGGTAGCAAAACCAGGGGATGTGCGCCGGACGTGAGGCAGACTTTTTTGTAGGACGCCCCTTGGGGTCCGGGGCCGAAGCCCCGGAGATTTTTTGGGTACTTTTGTATCTCTACAAAAGTACCTCGCCCGGGGGCGAAATATCTCCATCCCCCGTCCCGCCCGCAGGCGATAACTTAATACAAACTAAAATTTACCGCCCTTGTTCCTTTTATGATATTATGATATAATGATTCCCACAGCTAAAGTGCGGAAGGGGGTGCCGGAATGGAAAAAAAACACAGGCTTCTGATCAGACTGCTTACTGCGGTTTTTTGTTTGGCTCTTCTGCTCCCGCTCCCTGTGTCCGCCGCCGACCTTTACTTCACTTCCGTCAATGACAACCTGCTCCCCCTGACGCCTGACACCATGCCGGTCTGGTCCGGCAGTCAACTCTATGTGCCCTACACCATTTTCGACAGCAGCACCAACAGCGGCATCGACTTGGGCCTCTACTGCAGTTACAACCGGGACACCGGCTCTTTGGCGTTTATGTACAGTACGAGCAAGTTTCTGGTCTTCAATGTGAAAACAGGCACGTGCCGGGATGAACTGACCGGAGAGACTTACTCCGCCCGGGCCATCATGCGCAATGGCCGTCCCTACGTTCCCGTGAACACGGTGTGCAGCTTTTTCGGCCTGGAGTGGTCCTATACCTCCATCAGTCAGGGCTATCTGGTTCGGATCAAAAGCGACGCGGTGGTGTTGTCCGACGCCAAATTTATCGACGCAGCCAGCGGGCTGATCAACCGCCGGCTGCGGGAATACAACCAGAGCCTGAATCCCACGCCCGATCCCGCCGCACCCACCACACCCTCCGTCACGCCGCCGCAGAATGAGGATGACCCCTCCTCCGCCAGTGTGCGCACCTATCTGGCCTTTCTCTGCCAGGCCGGCGGGGAGCTGGACGGGGTCCTGGACGCGCTGGACAGTCAGGGGAAATACGCGCTCTTTTTGATGACCCCCCAGGCGCTGGAGGAAAACAGCGGCCTCGTCCGCCGTATTCTGGGCACCGGACACAGCATCGGTATTCTGGCGGAAGGGGACGATCCGCAGGCGACCCGCGCCCTGCTGGAGGCGGGCAACCAGATTCTGGAGCAGAACGCCCACATCCGGACCACGCTGGCCCGGGTCCCCAAGGACCAGCGCGCCCTTCTGGAGAGCGAGGGGTGGGTGTGCTGGAATGAGACGCTTTCCCTCTCGCCCACCGACACGGTGGGTGCCGGCACCTTCGCCTCCAACACCCTGCGCCGTCTGGAGGGCCGGACACGGACCACCTACCTGACCCTGCCGGGCACCGCCAACACGGGACGGGTGCTGACCTCCCTGCTGCGGCAGCTGGAAAACAATCATTTCGTGGTCAGCACCCCCTTGGAGACAAGATTATGAGAAATGTCGATTTAAAAACAGCCCGGAGCACTCCGGGACAGGAGAACATAACCGCCCGTCTGGTCCGCCACCTGGATGCCCGGCTGAGAGACTTCGGCCCCGGCGGCCCGGAGGTGCTGGAGGCTGACCAGAACGCGGGAGTGGTGACCGCCCGATTCCCAGGCCACGACACCGCCCGGGTGCTCGGCCGTTTGGAGGGGGAATACGGCGTCTCCGCCGGCCAGGAAAACGGTCTGGCGGTGTTCCGCCTCTCACCCGATGTCCCTTTCGAGGATCTGGACTATGTGTGGGGATGCCTGTTTGACCTTTTATCCTGACAGACAAAAAAGTGGACTGCCCGGCGGCAGTCCACTTTTTTAGCTTGCTTTCAGCATCCGGCTGGCGTTCAGGATGGCGATGACAGACACGCCCACATCGGCGAAAACGGCTATCCACATGTTGGCCAGGCCCACCGCCGACAGGGCAAGCACCAGAAACTTGACCCCAAGGGCGAAGACAATGTTCTGGCGGACGATGTTCAGCGTCTTCCGGGCGATGCCCACCGCCACGGGCAGCTTGGCCAGATCGTCGTCCATCAGGACAATGTCGGCGGCCTCGATGGCGGCGTCGGAACCCATGGCCCCCATGGCCACTCCGATGTCCGCCCGGGACAGTACGGGCGCGTCGTTGATCCCATCTCCCACGAAGACCAGCTGTTCTCCCGGCCTCTTTTCCGTCAGCAGGCGCTCCACCTGCTCCACCTTGTCTCCGGGCAGCAGCCCGGCGTGGACCTGGTCGATCCCCAGCTCCCGGCCCACAGCCTCGCCCACCGCCGGGGCGTCTCCGGTGAGCATCACCGTTTTCCGGATGCCGGCGGCTTTCAGAGCCTGCAAGGCCCGGGGGGAGGACTCCTTCACCTGGTCAGCCACCACGATGCAGCCGGCGTAGTGGTCCTCCAGCGCCACATGGATCACCGTGCCTGCCTGTGTCTCTGTCCCGTCACACCGGGCTCCCGCCAGATCCATCAGCTTGGCGTTGCCCGCCCAGACCGTGGCGCCGTCCACCACCGCTTTGACGCCGTGGCCGGCGATCTCCTCGGCGGAGGTGGCCCGTTCCGGGTCCAGCCCCTCGGGGGCGGCGGCCCGGATGGACTTGGAAATGGGATGGTCGCTGAACCGCTCAGCCAGGGCGGCCAGCGTGAGCAGCTCCTCCTCCGTCATTCCCACCGGGCGGACCTGGGTCACCGCGAAGGTCCCCCGGGTCAGGGTGCCTGTCTTGTCAAAGACCACGATCCCCGCATTGGCCAGGGCCTCCAGATAGTTGCCCCCCTTGACCAGGATGCCCTGCTTGGAGGCCCCCCCGATGCCGCCGAAAAAGCTGAGGGGAATGGAGATGACCAGCGCGCAGGGGCAGGATACCACCAGGAAGATCAGAGCCCGCTTCAGCCACATGGAGAAAGCCCCCATCCCCAGCAGGGGAGGCAGAGCGGCCAGCGCCAAAGCGGCGAAGACCACCGACGGGGTATAGTACCGGGCAAACTTGGTGATAAAGTTTTCCGCTTTCGCTTTTTTGGAGGCGGAATTTTCCACCAGCTCCAGGATCTTGGACACAGTGGACTCGCCAAAGGGCTTGCTTACCTTCACCCGGAGCAGACCGGTCAGGTTGACGCAGCCGCTGACCACATCCTGGCCCGGGACCACATCCCGGGGCATGGATTCCCCGGTGAGGGCGGCGGTGTCCAGAGAGGAGGTTCCCTCCGCCACCACGCCGTCCAAGGGCACCCGCTCCCCGGGCTTAATGACGATCAGGTCTCCCACCGACACCTCGTCCGGGTCCACCTGGATCAGCTGGCCCGCCCGCTCCACATTGGCGTAGTCGGGCCGGATGTCCATGAGGGCGGCGATGGACTGGCGGCTGCGGGCCACCGCTACGCTCTGGAACAGCTCGCCCACCTGGTAGAACAGCATGACCGCCACCGCCTCGGGGTATTCCCCGCAGCCAAAGGCGCCCACAGTGGCCACCGCCATGAGGAAGTTTTCGTCAAAAACCTGGCCGCTGCAGATATTGCGGACCGCCCGCCACAGCACATCCCAGCCGATGATGGCGTAGGGGACCAGGTAGCAGAACAGGCCCAGCCACCCCGTCACACCCGCCAGTTTGAACGCCAGAAACAGCACCGCGCTGGCCAGAATGCGCCAGAGCATCTTCTTTTGCTTTTTTGTCATCGGTCATCGCTCCTTTGAGTTCAGCAAAGGGGTAAGTTTTGGTTTATCGGCCCATGGAATCGAAACCCTATGTGATGTGGGGCAAGGACTCTGCCCTTGCCTTTGACGGACGTTATTCTGCGTTCAGGTAGGGCGGTCCCTTGGGGCCGCCACGGCAAGGGAACACGGAAACTGGAGCATCGCCTGCGGGCGGGACGGGGGAGTGGGGATGTTTCGCCCCCGGGCGAGGTGCTTTTGTAGAGATACAAAAGTACCCAAAAAATCTCCGGGGCTTCGGCCCCGGCCCCAAGGGGCGTCCTGCAAAAAAGTCTGCCTCACGTCCGGCGCACAAAGTCCGGTTTTGTTGCCTCTCCATCCGGGCCTTCGGCCCTGAGTGAAACGAATTTGGATAAGAACAGCCACCGGATGTCAGCGCCTGGGGCTCCGAATTGTGCGGCGTGGTTCCTGACTGTGCTGCCCCGCCCCGCTGTGCAAAACTAGATTCAGTGGCACGTCCCACCGGGCGGCCCCGGCGGGCCACGGAGGTAAGGAGTGTCAGGGACATGTCATGCCGTGACCGAGGCGGGCCATATTGCTGATCCCCCGTAAAACCTCCAGATTTTGCGAAGAAAAAAGGCGGTGTGAGTCCATTCGAATTTTGCGGCCTGGGCCCAACGCAAGGCCGCGGGACTCCCGTAACGGGGACCGGGGGTAAGGTCATTGGCGGCGGAGGGCACAGCCCGAGGCCGCCCTGGCCGTCCCACGGCGATTCTCGAGGTGAATTGCCCCGCAGGGCGAAATCCATTTGCCCCTATAAACTAAAATTTATTTCACCACGACTTCGCAGTCAGGCTCCACTTTTTTACACACCTTGACCGCCTCCTTGACGATGGCGTCAAACCGGGCGTCGTCCCCCTCGATGGTCATTTTCTGGGTCATAAAGCTGACGGTGGCGTCCGTGACGCCGTCCAGCTTTCTGATCGCGGCCTCCATTTTGGCGGCGCAGTTGGCACAGTCCAGGTCGATCAGTTTAAACGTCTTTTTCATGGTATGCCTCTCCTTTTCCGATTTTATTTATCGTTGCTGTTCTTCACCGGGGTCTGGGTATTTACTCGAGAATATGCTCCATGCCCTGGGACAGGATGCGGATCACATGTTCGTCTGCCAAAGAATAGTAGACCACCTTGCCCTCCCGGCGGAACTTGACCAGCTTACTGCCCTTCAACACTCTCAGCTGGTGGGACACCGCGCTCTGGGAAACCTCCATCAGCTTGGCGATGTCGCACACACACAGCTCCGACTCCAGCAGGGCGTACAGGATCTTGACCCGGGTGCTGTCTCCGAAAATTTTAAACAGCTCCGCCAGGTCGTACAAAGTCTCGTCTTGGGGCAGCAGGCTGCGTACCCGCTCCACCGCGTCCGGATGGACCAGGTTTTCCTCGCAGCAGGGGGATTCCAGAAAATCCATTCTGCCTCTCCTTTCCATATATGAACACATATTCACATGTTTGATTGTAATATACTACTTTGCTTTCCGGTTGTCAAGAGGAAAACGCGGCAGGCTATGGTATTTTTACCGAAAGGCTGGTATAATAAGCTGACAGTTCCCCGCGCAGCGGAACATACTATATTTAAGGATGAAACGCCTGCCTGCGTTTCTTTTTGAAAGGACAATCATCATGGAACATAACAAGGAATTTCTGAATCTAATCCTGGACCGCCGCAGCTGCCGCGCCTATCGGCCCGACCCTCTGGACCGGCCCACCCTGGCCGCCATCGTGGAGGCCGGCCGTTACGCCCCCAGCGCCATGAGCCGTCAGCTGAACCACTTCTTTGTCATCACCGATCCCGAGCTGCTCGCCGGCATCAGCGCCACGGTAAGCCGGCGCCTGGAGGGCTTCGACGGCCGTGACTGCCGTTACGGCGCCCCCGCTCTGGTTCTGGTGGCGAACGCCAAAAGCAACCGCAGCGCCATTCAGGACGCCTCCTGCGCCATGGAAAACATGATGCTGGCCGCCTCCGCCATGGGGGTGGGGTCCTGCTGGATCAATCAGCCCTACCACCTCACCGACGACCCGGAACTGCGTGCCCTGCTGGCTCCCATCGGCCTCACTGATGAGGAGCGCATCTGCGCCTCTCTCTCCCTGGGCTGGCCCGCCGATCCGGTCCATCCCGGCCGCCGGGAGCACAAGGGCAATCCCGTCTCCTGGATCGGCTGAAATTTTCTTGCTCATGGGGAACCTTTTCCCTGCGCCAGCGTCCAACCAGACAGCGCCCCCAAATATACGCTGATTTTTCAGCCCCGAAAAGGAGTTTTTTTATCATGAAGCGACGCATCCTGTCTCTGGCTCTGGCCTGCGCCCTGTCCCTCTCCCTCCTGTCCTCCTGCGGCGGCAAGGACAACAATCCCGCCCCTGGCTCCGCCTCCAGCGGGAGCAGCGCCAGCACCTCCGCCCCTGACACCTCTGCGCCCGATACCTCGTCGCCCGATGGCAGCCAGCCCGACGTCTCCGCGCCGGATGCCGGCCAGTCCGGCGGCAGCAGTTCTGCTTCGTCCACCCCTCCCGCAGATGAGTCCACGGCGGCCGCCTCCCTGTCTTTGAGCAAAAGCGACTTCACCCTGAAGTCCGCCGGGGCCTCCTGGAAGCTGAAAGCCGCCGTGACGGGTATGGACAAGGCCGAACTGACCTGGACCTCCAGCGACAAGAGCGTGGCCACCGTGTCTGAGGACGGCACCGTCACCGCCGTGGCCCCCGGCACCGCCACCATCACCGCCCAAGCCGGCGAACTGACCGCCCAGTGCGTGGTCCGCTGCCGGTGGGAGGAAACGGTCGAAACGGACAAGCCTGACAGCTCCTCCGGTTCCTCCAGCTCTGCCCCCGCCCCCGCTGGCAAGGTGGATCTGGCCGCCTTCCACGACGCCCTCAACGGTACCTATGAGTTCTCCAATTTCCTGGAACTGGCCGATCAGGAGATGACCGACGCCTTCTATCCCGGTCTGACCGGCATCGCCACCGAACAGTGCCTGGTCTACGCCACCATGATGAGCATGAACATGGGGGAACTGGTCCTGGTCCAGGTGAAGGACGGCAAGGATGTGGACGCTGTCAAGGCGATCCTCCAGGCCCGTATCGACAACATGGCCAACGGCGGCGCCTGGTACCCCGAACCCACCCGGATCTGGAGCGAGTGCTCCAAAGTGGTCTCCAACGGCAATTACATCATGATGGTGGTCAACGACAAGTACCAGTCCATTATCAATGATTTTAACGCCCTGTTTTAAACGGTAGATTTTTGTCTATGAGGTAGCAGTTTTACGCTCTGTAGGACTGACCTATGCGGACTGCCGATAAATCACGCTGTGCAGTGGAGCGGGCCAGCGCGGTCAAGAACTACGCCGCACAGTTGAGAAACCCAGGCGCTGATATTCAGCGGCTGTTCCAATCCAGGTTTCCCCGATCCAGGGCCGAAGGCCCGGAAGGAGAGGCAACAAAACCGGGCTTTGTGCGCCGGACGTGAGGAACACTTTCCCAATCGGACTCTCATCGGGTCCGGGCCCGCAGGCCCAGGGAACTTTGGCTACTTTCCTTCCCTGGAAAGTAGCTCGCCCGGGGGCGAAACATCCCTATCTCCCGTCTCGCCCGCAGTCGAAGTGTTCCATGCGCAGATTTCTCCCAGTATTTCAGATGCCCGGAAAAGGCAAGGGCAGAGCCCTTGCCCTACATGACATAGGTTTTAGGTTCCTTAGGCCGGTAAACCAAAATTGATATCCCACACACACCGGCGGACGAGCCATCGTCCGCCGTTTCTGCGAGGAGGAAATCTGATGGTCTTTTCCACCCCCATATTCTTATTCTATTTTCTGGTCCTGACCCTGCTGGCCTACTATGTGGTCCCCCGGCGGTTTCGGAACCTGGTGCTGCTGTGCGCCTCCCTGCTGTTTTACTACTGGGGTGAGCAGACCTATGTGGTCATCATGTTTCTGTCCACCGCCATCGACTTCACCCACGGTTTGCTGGTGGAGCGGTGTAAGAGCCGCGGCAACGACAGGGGGGCCCGGATGGCTGTCGCCTCCTCCATCCTGTTCAACCTGGCCCTGCTGTTCTTCTTCAAATACTGGGATTTTATTGCTTCCTCCCTCCAGGCGGCGGGGCTGACCTTCATGCCTGTGCTGAACATCCACCTGCCCATCGGCATCTCCTTCTACACCTTCCAGACCATGAGCTACACCATCGACGTCTACCGTGGCGACGCCCGGGCCCAGCGGTCCATTCTGAACTTCGGCACCTTCGTCACCCTGTTTCCCCAGCTGATCGCCGGTCCCATCATTAAGTACAAGGACCTGGGGGACCAGATCGACAGCCGGGATACCTCCGTTGAGAAATTCGCCTCCGGGGTCCAGATCTTCATGGTTGGCATGGCGAAAAAGGTGCTCATCGCCAACAATGTGGGGATGCTGTGGGACATCTGCAAGGCCATGGCGCCCGCCGAATTGACAGTGGCTGGGGCCTGGCTGGGCGCCCTTGCCTTCAGCCTCCAGATCTACTTTGATTTCTCCGGTTACTCCGATATGGCTACCGGCCTGGGGCGGATGCTGGGCTTTGAGTTTCTGCCCAACTTCGACCACCCCTATGTCTCCCGGAGCGCCACGGAATTCTGGCGGCGGTGGCACATCTCCCTGGGCACCTGGTTCCGGGAGTACCTCTATATCCCCCTGGGGGGCAGCCGGGTACGGCCTGCCCGCCGCTACCTCAACCTCCTCATCGTATGGGCCGCCACCGGCATCTGGCACGGGGCCAGCTGGAACTACCTGATCTGGGGCCTGTACTTCGGCTTGATCCTGGTGCTGGAGAAAAAGTTTGTGCTCCGCCTTCTGGATGGGCTGCCCCGCTGGGCCGGGCACCTGTACACCCTGTTTCTGGTCCTGGTCAGCTGGCCCATCTTTGCCATTGAGGACTTTGGCCATTTGACCGCCTATCTGAAAACCATGTTCGGCCTGGGCGGCGCGGCCCTGGCTGACGGCTCCCTGGTCTACTATCTGACCAGCTACCTGCCCATTCTAGCGGTGGCCGTCCTAGCTTCCACGCCTCTGGGCGTCCGGCTCTACCATAAGCTGCCCCAGTGGACGGCCCAGATCGCCGGAGCGGTGCTGGTCCTGGCCGGCCTGACGCTGTGCACCGCCTACCTGGTGGACGGCACCTACAACCCCTTCCTGTATTTCCGGTTCTGAGGAGGCGCGACGCATGACGAAAAAATATGCTGTTTGTCTCACCGCCCTGTTTTGCGCCTTTACCGGCGGCGTCTTTCTGCTCAGCCTGCTGCTGCCCAAACAGGAATTCTCCCAGCTGGAGAACCGCTATCTGGAAAAGGCACCCGCGCTGAGCCTGGAGGCTCTCAAAGACGGGGAGTTTATGGAGGATGCCGAGGCCTATGTATCCGACCATATCGTGGGACGGGACTTCTGGGTGGCGGCAAAGGCCTGGTGTGAGCGCCTCTCCGGGAAGAAGGAAAACAACGGCGTCTACTTCGCCAAGGACGACACCCTCATCAACCGGGTGGAGGAGCCTGACCCGGACCTGCTGGCCCAGGACATGGACTATGTGGACGCCTTGGTGGGCAACGTCCCCGTCCCCGTCTATTTCGGCCTGATCCCCACCGCCGCCGCCACCTGGGCGGACAAGCTGCCCGCGGGCGCGCCCACCGCCGACGAGTTGTCCATCATCGACCGGCTGTACTTCTCCACCGGGGCGGAGACCATCGACATGGCCGGGGCCCTGGCCGCCCACAAAGGCGAGGCCATCTACTACCGCACCGACCACCACTGGACCAGCCTGGGCGCCTTCTATGGGGCCAACGCCCTGTTGGAGGCCATGGGGCTGGAGCCTTTGGACCTGAACAATTACCACAAAACCACCGTATCCCAGGACTTCAACGGCACCATTTTCTCATCCTCGGGGGTCCGCTGGGTACGCCCGGACCAGATCGACACCTACGTTTCCGGGGAGGGCGTGAAGGTCACCTCCTATTTTGACGGCACCCCCACCGAGGGCAGCCTGTATGTGGACAGCTATCTGGAAAAAAAGGACAAATATTCCTACTTCCTGGGGGGCAACCAGCCCCTGTGCGTGATAGAGACGGAGCATACCGGCGCTCCCAAGGTCCTCCTGGTCCGGGACTCCTACTCCGACTCCCTGGCTCCCTTCCTGACGGAGTGCTTCTCCCAGATCCACCTGTTTGACCTGCGGTATAATCTGACCAGTATCAAAAGCTATGTGGAGGAGCACGACATCGACGCCGTGGTGGTGCTGTACTCTTTCTCCAACTTTGCCGGAGACAAAAACCTGTTTTTGTTGGGACGGTAAATTTTTGTGGATGGTTTGGTGGATTTCACTGGACAATTTCAGAAATATCGGCTATAATGCCGCTCACTTGGTGCAGATACCGTCATGATAAAGAAAGGACCGTCTGACAATATGAATGAAATGATCCTGCTCAAACTGGGAGAACTGGTCTTGAAAGGCCTGAACCGCCGCAGCTTTGAGGACAAATTACAGGCCAACATCCACCGCCGTCTCAACGGCCTGGGCCAGTTCCGGGTGTATACCCGCCAGTCCACCACCTACGTGGAGCCCATGAACGGGGACTGTGACATGGACGGGGCCTGGGAGGCCATGAAGAAGGTCTTCGGTGTGGTGGGCCTCAGCCGGGCTCGGGCCTGTGAAAAGGACAAAGACGCCATCCTGGCCGCCTGCCGGGAGTACCTGGATGAACAGCTGTCCTCCGCCCGGACCTTCAAGGTGGAGACCAAACGGGCGGACAAGACCTTCCCCATGACCTCCATTCAGCTCAGCCAATATGTGGGCGGCGAGCTGGACGAGCTGTATCCCAACCTGAAGGTGGACGTCCACCATCCGGAGCTCACGGTCTATGTGGAGATCCGGGATTACGCCGCCTTTGTCCACGCCGACCCGGAGCCCGGCGCCGGCGGTCTGCCCGTGGGCATCAACGGCCGTGCGGTGTCCCTGCTGTCCGGTGGGATTGACTCCCCGGTGGCCAGCTACATGATCGCCAAGCGCGGAGTGTCCCTGGAGATGGTCCACTTTTTCTCCTACCCCTACACCTCCCCTGAGGCCAAGGACAAGGTCATTGAGCTGGCCCGGCTGCTCACCCCCTGGTGCGGCCACATGACCATCCATGTGGTCCCCTTCACCGCCATCCAGGAGGAGCTGCGCCGCTCCTGTCCCGAGGAGCTGTTCACCATCATCATGCGCCGCTTTATGATGCGCATTTCCCGGGCGGTGGCCCAGCGCATCGGGGCCAAGGCCCTGGTCACCGGAGAGTGCCTGGGCCAGGTGGCCAGCCAGACCATGGAGGCCATGAACGTCACCGGGGCGGTGGTGGACCTGCCCATCCTCCGTCCCTGCATCGGCCTGGACAAGGAGGAGATCGTCCAGATCTCCCGGAAGATCGGCACCTACGACACCTCGATCCTGCCCTATGAGGACTGCTGCACCGTATTCACCCCCCGTCACCCCAGGCTGCGTCCTCTTCCCGGCGAGGTGGAGCTGGCCGAGTCCAAGCTGGACATCGACGCCATGGTCCAGGCGGCGGTGGACGGTATCGAGCGTATTCGGGTCTGAAACCGGGAGGAAGAACCATGAAACTGCGTTTTGCCGTGCCGGAGGACGCCCAGGCGCTGCTGGACATCTACGCCCGGTATATCCACACCCCCATCACCTTTGAGTACGACCTGCCCTCCCGGGAGAAATTCGCCCGGCGGATCTCCTCCACTTTGGAGCGGTACCCCTATCTGGTAGTGGAGGAGGCGGGAAAGGCGGTGGGCTACGCCTACGCCCACCCGGAACGGGAGCGGGCGGCCTACCAGTGGAATACGGAGCTGTCCATTTACCTGGCTCCGGAAGCCGCGGGCCGGGGCGTGGGCCGCGCCCTCTACTCGGCCCTGATGGAGCTGCTGCGGCTGCAGGGCGTCAAGACTGCCTACGGGGTGGTCACCTCCCCCAACCCGGCCAGTGAGGGACTCCACCGGGCCCTGGGCTTCCGCCTGCTGGGCGTGCACCGGAACGCCGGCTTCAAAGACGGCGTCTGGTACGACGTGCTGTGGTTTGAAAAGAGCCTGGCCGGCTATGAGGCGGACCCGGCGCCGGTGATTTCCGTCGGTCAGCTTTCCCCGCAGGAGGTAGAGCGGGTGCTGGACGCCCTTTCGTGAATATACTCCAACCGCCCCGGATCAAGCTTGATTGGTCCGGGGCGGTTTTGCAAGCCGGTTGACCAAATGGAAAAAGCAAGGTAGAATGCAGGGGAGAGAAGGTGCGGCGGAGACCGCATCTGCGCGCAAAATGAAATGGAATTGGGAGGAAATACTGATGTCGGAACACCGGTTGGAACCCTTGATCAAAGCGGCGGTGGAGAAGTACCAGCCGCTGGCCGTGGAACTCAGCGACGACCTGTATGCCAACCCGGAACTCCCTGACCAGGAGTTCCGCTCCAGCGCAAAGGTCGTGGAGCTGCTCAGAAACGCGGGGTATGAGGTGGAGTATCCTTTTGACGGCCGGGAGACCGCTTTCCGCGGGGTGATCGGCAATGGCAGCGGCCCGTCCGCAGCCATCCTGGTGGAGTATGACGCCCTGCCCGGACTGGGACACGCCTGCGGCCACAACGCCAGCTGCGCCATGTCGGTCCTGGCGGCCCTGGCCCTGGCCGACCTGAAGGACCGGTTCCCCGGGACGCTGTATGCGATCGGCACGCCCGCGGAGGAGGACAACGGAGCAAAAGTGGGTATGGCGAAGCGGGGCGTGTTCGACGGCATGTCATTGGCCATCATGGCCCACAGCTGGAGCGGAGGCGCCCATGTGACGGATATGGACGTGCTGAGCCTGCAGTGCTACCTGGTGGAGTTCAGGGGCCTGTCCGCCCACGCCGCGGCCTCCCCCTGGAGCGGACATAACGCCCTGTCGGCTGCCCGAAAGTTCCTGGACCTGATCGACGCCCGCCGGGAGTGCTTCACCCCGGACATCCGGGTCAACGGGATCATCACCGACGGCGGCAAGGCCCCCAACATCCTGCCGGACCGGGCGGAGGTGCGGCTGGAGTTTCGTACTGACTCCCAAGGAAAGCTGCGCCTGATGGATGACATCATCAGAAAGTGCGCCAGGGGTGCCGCCATCGCCCTGGACTGTGAGGTCAGCTTTACCGAGGGCTTTGAGGGCTTTGACGACATGGTGTGCGTGCCGGCCCTGGAGCAGGAGGTCAAGGCGGTCCTGGAGGGCATGGGAGAGGTGTGCAGGGAGAAGCTGCCCCCCAGCGGTTCCTCGGACGTGGGCAATGCGAGCTACCGCTGCCCCACCGTCCAGCCCCTGGTCTCCCTGTGCGATCCGCCCTACGCCCTGCATACCGGGGAATTCCGGGATGAGACGGTGAAGCCCGCGGCCCACCGGGCCATCGCCACAGGCGGCAGGCTCATCGCGTCCATGGTCTGCCGGACGCTGACCGATCCGGAGTTCCGGCAGCGGGTCCAGGATTCCTTTGAGGCAAGCAGGGCGGCGAAGTTGGAGCTGTAAAACACGGCCTAAAAGTTATAAAGAAGCGGTAATAAAGCGGTGCTCCGTTGACGCGGAGCACCGCTTTTATGTGGGAAGCCAGAGAAGCAGGCGAGGGAAGCATTGGCAAAACAGTATAATTTTTTGTATATATGTGGACTGAAAAAAAGCGTAAAATTTCATAATTGAGATTTACAAACGAAAAAAAAGGTGGTAAACTTAGTACCGTCGAAATGGACCCACCCGCTCCCCTTTCCCGGGGAGCGGTACTGTCATGTGGACCTATAATAAGACGGTTATGGAAGCCATAACTGTTTTGGACACGGGGCAGGGGGCCAGGCATGTGGAACATGGACAGGCGGAGATCCGTCTATCCCCCAAATAAGGAAGAAAGTAGGGAACTCTATGGCAAGAAAGTTCAAAACCATGGACGGCAACAATGCGGCTGCGTATGTCAGCTATGCCTTTACCGAGGTGGCCGGCATCTACCCCATTACCCCGTCCAGCCCCATGGCCGACTATGTGGATCAGTGGGCCGCCCAGGGGCAGAAAAATATCTTCGGCACCACTGTCAAGGTCATTGAGATGCAGTCCGAGGCCGGCGCCGCCGGTACCGTGCACGGCTCTCTGAACGCCGGCGCCCTGACCACCACTTACACCGCTTCCCAGGGCCTGCTGCTGATGATCCCCAACATGTACAAGATCGCCGGCGAGCTGCTGCCCGCCGTCTTCCACGTTTCCGCCCGTACCGTGGCCGCCCAGTCTCTGAACATCTTCGGCGACCACTCTGACGTCATGGCCTGCCGCCAGACCGGCTTCGCCATGCTGGCCGAGGGCAACGTGCAGGAGGTCATGGACCTGGCTCCTGTGGCCCATCTGGCCGCCATCAAGGGCCGCGTCCCCTTCATCAACTTCTTCGACGGCTTCCGTACCTCCCATGAGATCCAGAAGGTCGCCATCTGGGATTACGCCGACCTGGCCGAGATGGTGGACATGGACGCCGTGGAGGCGTTCCGCAAGCGCTCCCTGAACCCCGAGCGTCCCACCATGCGCGGCTCCCACGAGAACGGCGACATCTTCTTCCAGCACCGCGAGGCCTGCAACCCCTACTACGACGCTCTCCCCGAGATCGTGGAGGAGTACATGGGCAAGATCAACGCCAAGCTGGGCACCGACTACAAGCTGTTCAACTACTACGGCGCCGCTGACGCCGACCGCGTCATCATCGCCATGGGCTCCATCTGCGACGTGGCCGAGGAAGTCATCGACTACCTGAACGCCCACGGCGAGAAGGTGGGCCTGGTGAAGGTCCGCCTGTACCGGCCCTTCCGCGCCGACAAGCTGATCGAGGCCATCCCCGCCACCGCCAAGAAGATCGCCGTTCTGGACCGCACCAAGGAGCCCGGCGCTCTGGGCGATCCCCTGTTCATGGACGTGGTCACCGCTCTGGCCGGCGCCGGCATCACCGACAAGGTGGTCGTGGGCGGCCGTTACGGCTTGGGCTCCAAGGATACTCCTCCCCGCAGCGTCTTCGCTGTGTATGAGAACCTGGCTCAGGACGCTCCCAAGAACCACTTCACCATGGGCATCGTGGACGACGTCACCGACAGCTCCCTGCCCGAGCACAAGGCCCCCAACACCGCCGCTGAGGGCACCATCGAGTGCAAGTTCTGGGGTCTGGGCGGCGACGGCACCGTGGGCGCCAACAAGAACTCCATCAAGATCATCGGCGACCACACCGACAAATACGTGCAGGCTTACTTCCAGTACGACTCCAAGAAGACCGGCGGCGTGACCATCAGCCACCTGCGCTTCGGCGACAAGCCCATCAAGAGCCCCTACTATATCAACAAGGCCGACTTCGTGGCCTGCCACAACCCCTCCTACGTCACCAAGGACTTCCCCATGGTCCGCGACGTCAAGCCCGGCGGCGTGTTCATGATCAACTGCCAGTGGACGGACGAGGAGCTGGCCCACCACCTGTCCGCCAACGCCAAGCGGTACATCGCTGAGAACAACATCCAGCTGTACACCATCAACGCCATCGACCTGGCCCGCCAGATCGGCATGGGCAAGCGCACCAACACCATCCTCCAGTCCGCTTTCTTCACCCTGGCCAAGGTCATGCCCCAGGAGGAGGCCATCGGCTACATGAAGGACGCCGCCACCAAGTCCTACCTGAAGAAGGGCCAGGACATCGTGGACATGAACCACAAGGCCATCGACGCCGGCGCCACCGCCTTCAAGAAGGTGGAGATCCCCGCCGACTGGGCCACTGCCGAGGACGCCAAGAAGGAGAGCACCCTGACCGGTCCCGCCAAGCTGGTCAAGATGGTGGAGAACATCCTGGAGCCCGTGGACCGTATGGACGGCGACAGCCTGCCTGTCTCCGCCTTCACCGGCCATGTGGACGGCACCTTCGAGCTGGGCGCCGCCGCCTATGAGAAGCGCGGCGTGGCCGTCTCTGTGCCCACCTGGGATTCCGCCAAGTGTATCCAGTGCAACCAGTGCGCCTATGTCTGCCCCCACGCCACCATCCGTCCCTTCATGCTGACCGAGGAGGAGGCCGCCAAGGCTCCCGCTTCCGCCAAGATCGTGGACGTGAAGGCCGGCAAGGGCAAGGGCGTTTACAAGTACGCCATGGCCATCAGTCCCCTGGATTGTATGGGCTGCTCCGTCTGTGCCAACATCTGCCCCACCAAGGCTCTGACTATGGTCAACCAGGAGGAGGAGCTGGCTCAGCAGGACGCCTTCAACTACATGGTGGAGAACGTCTCCGTCAAGGAGGACGTGGCCGACCTGACCGTCAAGGGCTCCCAGTTCAAGAAGCCTCTGCTGGAGTTCTCTGGCTCCTGCGCCGGCTGCGCCGAGACCGCCTATGCCCGCCTGATCACCCAGCTGTTCGGCGACCGGATGTATATCTCCAACGCCACCGGCTGCTCCTCCATCTGGGGCGGCCCCGCTGCTACCTCTCCCTACACCACCAACGCCGAGGGTCACGGTCCCGCTTGGGCCAACTCCCTGTTCGAGGATAACGCCGAGCACGGCCTGGGCATGTATATGGGCCAGAAGGCCATCCGCAACCGCCTGGCTGCCAAGACCGAGGCTCTGATCGCCGTGGCTTACGCCGACGCCGACCTGAAGGTTGCCGCCCAGAAGTGGCTGGACACCATGGAGGACGGCCAGGCCAACGCCGAGGCCACCAAGGCCTATGTGGCCGCTCTGGAGGCCGCTGTGGTTCCCGGCTGCCCCTGCGACGCCTGCAAGCTGGGCCGCGAGATCCTGGCTGAGAAGGAGTATCTGGCCAAGAAGTCCGTGTGGATTTTCGGCGGCGACGGCTGGGCCTACGACATCGGCTTCGGCGGTGTGGACCACGTCCTGGCCTCCGGCGAGGATGTCAACGTCTTCGTCTTCGACACCGAGGTGTACTCCAACACCGGCGGACAGGCCTCCAAGGCTTCCAACATCGGCCAGGTGGCTCAGTTCGCCTCCGCCGGTAAGCAGATCGCCAAGAAGAGCCTGGCTGAGATCGCCATGACCTACGGCTACGTCTATGTGGCTCAGGTCTCCATGGGCGCCAACCCCAACCAGACCCTGAAGGCCATCGCCGAGGCCGAGGCCTATCACGGTCCCTCCCTGATCATCGGCTACGCTCCCTGTGAGATGCACTCCATCAAGGGCGGCATGCAGAACTGCCAGTCCGAGATGAAGAAGGCCGTGGAGTGCGGCTACTGGAACCTGTTCCGGTTCAACCCTGACGCCGAGGGCGACAAGAAGTTCGTTCTGGACTCCAAGGCTCCCGCCGGCGGCTATCAGGAATTCCTGATGAACGAGGCCCGCTACTCCTCCCTGACCCGCTCCTTCCCCGAGCGCGCCAAGGAGCTGTTCGCCCTGAACGAGGAGACCGCCAAGAAGCGTTACGACAAGCTGGTCCGTCTGACCAAGATGTACGGCGAGGAGTAATCCTTCCCGGCAAGTCCCGGATACAAAACAAAACCCCGGAACGGACTGTCGTCCGTTCCGGGGTTTTTCGTGGGACATTACGCTTAGGTCTGGCTGACCTCATCCGCCAGCCCCTCCACAATTGATCAAGGAATGGTGCCCGGGAGCAATCAGATGTCGGAAACCTTCCACCCCCGGCGTCTTCACCCGTTTGCGCTTTAGTTGACGCGTGAGCGAGGCAGGAAAATGAGAGAAGCATCCTTCCATGATCATGGAAGGATGCTTTTTCTCAAAATACCGCTTGAAAATAGTCCCGCAGTTCCAGCAGGGAATCAAACCGCCGGAACAGCAGCGCCTCCAGGTCGGGGGTGGGGGGGATCAGGTC
>NZ_JADYUM010000024.1 GCF_021531815.1 Pseudoflavonifractor phocaeensis | reverse complement strand
TTTTCGGCCCTCCTCCAGCACGGGAGTGGGGCGGGACATGAGCCGGGGGGTGGGGGCGTTGGGCAGGTAGAGCCGGGTGATAGCCCCCTCCTCGGCCCCCAGGGCCATGGGCCCCAGGGGGGTTTCAAAAAAATAGAAGTCCATATGGCACATTACTCCCAGGTCACATTGGTCTTTTGGCTGACGATATTGATGTAGCTGTTGCCCACGGCCAGGGGCATGAGATTGCCGGAGGCGTCGTAGAAGGAGAGACAGTCGGTCTTGTCCGCCCGTTTCCAGGTGATCTCAAAGAGTTGGCCCTCCTTGGCCAGATAGCCGCTGCCCTCGCCGGTGGTCCGGACGGACTGGCGGCCCTTGTCATCCCCCTGGATGGCGGACACGTCGGTGAGCAGTACCAACACATTGGTCGCTGCCACCTGTTCGCCGGTATTGCCGTCGGTGTAAGGGGCGCCGTACTCCTCTACCAGGAATTTCTGCCGCGTCTCGTCCCAGGTGAAGACTCCGGTCTTATAGCTGGAGAAGGGGACGGTCAGCTTGCTGATGGCGGCCGCGGGGGTGCCGGCGCCTTCGGCGAAGGTCCAGCCCAGGTCAAAGCCGTCCTTGTGCTCCAGGGTCACCTTCTTATAGGTGGGCAGGAGCTCTAGGATCTTGTCCCCGGAGGTGAGGACGGAGTGCTCCAGTCCGGCATTTTTCCGCCGGTCCGGGTCCCGCCAGAACAGGGTGCCCTCATAGGGACCGTTGACGCAGTCCAGGGCGGTGACACCCCAGTTCTGAATGGCGTCATAGGCCTGGGGGCTGCCGCCAGCGTGGAGGTAAATGGCGTCGTGGCCAAAGGCCAGGGAGACATAGTAGTCCCGGGCGGAGCGGACAGTGCCGATCTCACCCACCCCTTCCACGCTCTGGAACACCCCCATCATCCGGGTGATGCCGCCTTCAGCGGGCATCTCATAGATGATGTCCGCCTGGGACACCCCCAGTTGGGGCATGGCCCTTTTGTGGTTGTTCAGCATGATGGCGATGGGGCGGTTCTGGCCGATGTCGGTCTCGCAGCCCTCGCCGGTGAGCGGGTTCACATAA
This sequence comes from Pseudoflavonifractor phocaeensis, assembly GCF_021531815.1. GTDB lineage: Bacteria > Bacillota > Clostridia > Oscillospirales > Oscillospiraceae > Lawsonibacter > Lawsonibacter phocaeensis_A. The sequence goes on along the minus strand of NZ_JADYUM010000024.1, from coordinate 27,145 downwards.
GGGAGGGCGGGCTCCGGTTCCGGTTCGGGTTCCGGTTCCGGCTCCGGTTCCACCGGGGCGATGGCGGACACGCTGGGCTCGTCTGGCATGGAGCTGGCGGCGGAGGAAGCGGCTTCCTCCGGTTTGCCGCAGGAGGCCAGGGGCAGGACCAGGAGCGCGGCGAGCAGCAGAGACAGCATACGGTCGATCTTCATGGCGGACCCTCCCAAATTTTAACTTTGCTGCCTCTATCATACCGTTTTCGACCTGATTCTGTCAACCGGGAGGAGAGAAAACGCCCGGTGAAATCAGAGCGGCGCTGGATACGGCAGATGGGAGGGGAGAAAGGAAAAGAGTTGCCAAAAGGTGCGGCTTTTCACAAAAAAGTGGAGAAAACTGGAATTTTTATAACAAATACTCTTGTGCTGGAGAGAAGAAGGTGCTAAAATATACCACACTGGTCCTCAGCTTTTTTGAAATACCTGAAAGCCCTGGATGAGATCGGACATGATGGAAGGAGACAGCAGATATGGCACTGAAGAATTTTGAGCCCATTGTGGAACGGGCCAAGCAGATTTCCCAGCCCAAGCGGGTCGTCATCGCCGGGGCGGATTCGGAAAACATCCTGTTGGGGGCCTTCGAGGCCCAGGACGCCGGCTTTGTCACGCCCGTGCTGGTGGGTGAGGAGAGCAAGATCGTCCCCATGCTGGAGCGGCTGGGGCTGAAGGACAAGCCCTACCGGCTGGCGGCTACCCAGCCGGGGGAACAAGTGGCCCAGGTGGCCGTGGACCTGGTCAACCAGGGTGAGGGCGACATGCTCATGCGGGGCAATACCCAGACCCGGGAATTTCTGCTCCCTCTGCTGGTGCCGGAGAACGGCCTGCGCACCGACAAGCTGCTGACCCACATCGACCTGGTATGTATGCCGGAGTATCCCAAGGTCATTGCCATTGGCGATGTGACCGTGACCATCGAGCCCAACCTTCAGCAGAAAAAGCTGATCATCCGCAACATGGTGGAGACGCTCCAGGCGGTGGGCTATGAGAAACCCAATATCGCCCTGTTGTCCATGGTGGAAAAGGTGGCCTTCCACATGAAGGACACCGTGGAGGCCCAGGAACTGGTGCGGGAACACCGCCATCGGCCCATTGCGGGCTGCGAACTGGTGGGCCCCATCGCCTACGACCTGATCCTGTCCAAGGAGGCGGCCCGGCTGAAGGGCTATGACTGCCCCCTGTGTGGGGAGTTCGACGGGATCATAGTTCCCAGCCTGCTGGCGGGCAACCTGATCGTCAAGTGCTGGCAGATGCACGCCCACGCCCAGACCTGCGGCGTAGTCATCGGCGCCAAGGTCCCCGTGGCCCTCACCTCCCGCAGCGATGACAAGGAAGTTGCCTTCCACTCCCTGGCCTTCTGCGCGGCCTTGGCGCAGGAAAATTGAATCAAAGCCTCCAAACACCCGGCGCCGCATCTTGCGGCGCCGGGTGTTTTTACCCCAAAATGAAAGAACATAGAGATATTATTGTGCACTGCGTTGACAAAACTGAATTAATATGATATTTTTATATGTAAAATAACTAATTTATTGAAAAGTAAAAAAGACGCGGAGGAGGGAACGCGCGGCTTTCGGTACACCAGATGGCCGCAGCGTCCAGTATGACCGTGTCGTTTGAAGCATATATTATATAAAAGGTATCATAAGGAGGTCGCAGTAATGGACAGATTGAAAGATAAAGTTGTCATTGTCACCGGTTCTACCAGCGGGATCGGAATCGGGATCGCGAAGCTCTGTGCCGCAGAGGCGGCCCAGGTGGTCATTACCGGGCGCAACGTGGAGCGGGGCCAGAAGGTAGTCAGTGAGATCGAGGCCAGCGGCGGAAAAGCCTGGTTCCACGCCTTTGACCTGACCAGCACCGATTCTATGCACGCCCTGATCGCCGATACGGCCCAGAAATTTGGCCATATTGACGCCCTGGTCAACAATGCCGCGGGCATGGGACTGAAGGACGGCAGAGTGGATGAGCTGACCCTGGAGGAGTTCAATACTGTGGTGACCACCGATCTGGGTGGGACGTTCAACATGATCAAGGAGGTCCTGCCCTACCTGCTCAAAAATGAGAAGGGCGGCAGCATCGTGAATATCGGATCCATGGCCAGCGCCGGCGGCGATCTGGGAACGGTGGCCTACGCCTGCGCCAAGTCCGGCGTGGATAAGCTCACGGAATATGTGGCCTGCATGTATGGACCCAAAAATATCCGCTGCAACTGCGTCCGTCCCGGCCTGATCGTGACGCCGCAGAATGAGGGACGGATCCCTGACGCGCTGAAAAATATCTTCTTGTCCAACATTTTGGGCACCCGCTACGGCGGACCTGAGGACATCGGGTATCTCTGCGTCTACCTGGTCAGCGACGAGTCGGACTATATGAACGGACAGGTGCTCACCTGTGACGGCGGCCTGAATTCCCACACGCCGACCGTGGCCCAGTTCCGCGCCATGGCTGGCCGCACCTGGTGACGCAGGCGGCGGAGGACATGGGAGACACTCCGCTCTGAAGCATGGAATACAGCCATATTGCCGCCCGGCGCCGGGATATCCGGCGCTGGGTGGCTTTTTCATAAAATGAAAGAAAAGATAGTGCGGAGTTGCATAAAGTGTTGACAAAGAATGGGAAATGTGGTAGGTTCATACACATGTAGCAGAGAGAAGCGAGGGAAAATTCGTCAAGGCATAAAAAACGCCTGAAAGGAGGCGGGGCGGTCCTGTCGAAATGAAAGGGAGCATTGGGACCTGAGAGGCGAAAAGAGCCGTGGCGATTCCCTGCGGCAGCGGCCTGAGGACGGCGGGCTGAAGCGGAGCGTTCCTCCGCGAAGAAGCAACAGGATCCGGTCCAGTCTGAGAGAGCGGTTCAGACGGGATGGGGTCCTGCGGACACGGCCTGGGGAAGCCGGTATGTCTGCGATTTGGAAAGGACCCATGCCGGCTGGAAACCGGATGGGCGCTTTCAGGATGAGGAGGAAGATAACAATGAGCCGATTATCCATTGAGACGCCGGGACGGGCGCAAACCGTCCTGGGCGGGCTCCACCGGGATATGGAACGGCGAATCAGCGCCAGTTCCCCCGGGCTGTGTCCGGTGGACATTTCCTTGAACTACCTGCGTCTGTGCCATGCACAGACCTGCGGCAAGTGCGTGCCCTGCCGCGTGGGCCTGAACCAGCTGGCGGTCCTGCTGGAGCAGGTGCTGGACCGCACCGCCACTCTGGAGACCATCGACCTGATCGAGCGCACCGCCCAGGTCATCGCCGATTCCGCCGACTGCGCCATCGGTTACGAGGGGGCCCATATGGTGCTCAAGGGTGTCCGGGGCTTCCGGGAGGACTTTGAGGAGCACATCCTCCACGGCCGCTGCATCTGCGGCCTGAGCCACCCCGTGCCCTGCGTCTCCGCCTGCCCCGCCCATGTGGACGTGCCCGGGTATGTGGCCCTGGTGCGGGAAGGCCGGTATGATGACGCCGTCAAGCTGATCCGGAAGGATAACCCCTTCCCCTCCGCCTGCGCCTACGTGTGCGAGCACCCCTGCGAGTCCCACTGCCGCCGCCGCATGGTGGACGACGCTGTCAACATCTGCGGCCTGAAGCGCTTTGCCGTGGACCATTCCCAGCCGGTGGTGGCTCCCCCCTGCGCCGAGCCCACCGGGAAGACTGTGGCTGTGATCGGCGGCGGTCCCGGCGGCCTGACTGCGGCCTATTACCTGTCCCTTATGGGACATGAGGTCACCGTGTACGAGCAGCGGCCCAAGCTGGGCGGCATGCTGCGCTACGGCATCCCCGACTACCGTCTGCCCCAGGACATCCTGGACCAGGACATCGCGTACATCCTGTCCACCGGCATCAAGGTCCATACCGGCGTCTCCATCGGCAAGGACCTGGCCATGGAGGACATTCAAAAGAGCTTTGACGCGGTATACATCGCCATCGGCGCCCACAACGACAAGAAGCTGGGGCTGGAGGGCGAGGATTCCGCCAACGTGATCAGCGCCGTGGCCCTCCTCCGGGGCATCGGCGAGGGGAACATCCCCGACTTTACCGGCAAGAAGGTCTGCGTGGTGGGCGGCGGCAACGTGTCCATGGACGCTACCCGTACGGCCAAGCGCCTGGGCGCCGAGAGCGTCACCTGTGTCTACCGCCGCCGGGTGGAGGACATGACCGCCCTGTCCGAGGAGATCGAGGAGGCCATGGCGGAGGGCTGCCAGATCCTGCCCCTCCAGGCCCCGGCCCGCATCGAGGCGGACGAGGAAGGAAAGGTGGCCGCCCTGTGGACCCGTCCCCAGCTGATCGGCCCCTATGGCAAGGACGGCCGGCCCAAGCCTGTCAATGCCGATACCAAGGAATTCCGCATCCCCTGCGACTATGTGATCGTGGCCATCGGCCAGGCCATCGTGGCCCAGCCCTTCGAGGCCATCGGCGTGACCACCAACCGGGGCGCCATTCTGGCTGACCTGACCAGCGCGGTCCCCGGCGCGGGCAACGTCTTCGCCGGCGGCGACGCCGTCTCCGGCCCCGCCACGGTGATCCGGGCGGTGGCGGGCGGCAAGGTGGCCGCCGCCAATATCGATACATATCTGGGCTTCGACCATAAGATCAGCTGTGACGTGGAGATCCCCCCCGCCCACTTTACCAACACACCGCCCTGCGGCCGGGTGAATCTGAAGAGCAACTGCACCCCCGACTGCAAAGGCAATTTCTCGCTGGTAGTGGACGGCATGAGCCTGGAGGAGGCCAAACAGGAGTCCAGCCGCTGCCTGCGCTGCGACCACTTTGGCTACGGAAGCTTTAAGGGAGGGAGGAACACGGAATGGTAACCTTGACCATTGACGGCCAGAAGATCCAGGTACCCGAGGGGACCACGATCCTGGAGGCGGCCAAGGCCGCCAATATCCGGATCCCCCACCTGTGTTATTTGAAGGGAATCAATGAGATTGCCGCCTGCCGCGTGTGCTGCGTGGAGGTGGAGGGCGAGCGGGCCATGGTCACCGCCTGCAACAGCCCGGTGATGGAGGGTATGGTGGTCCACACCAACTCCCCCCGGGCCCGCGCCACCCGCCGGACCAATGTGGAGCTGATCCTGTCCCAGCACGACTGCAAGTGCGCCACCTGCGTGCGCAGCGGCAACTGCCAGCTCCAGGCCATCGCCAACGACCTGGGCATTCTGGAGCTGCCCTATGAGACCCAGCTGCCCCGGGGCCTGCGGGGCGCCTGGACCACCACCTTCCCCCTGTATCACGACTATAACAAGTGCATCAAGTGCATGCGCTGCATCCAGGTCTGTGACAAGATCCAGTCCCTGAACATCTGGGATGTGTCGGGCACTGGCGGCCGTACTGTGGTGGATGTGTCCAACAACCGGGTCATCAAGGACTCCGACTGCTCCCTGTGCGGCCAGTGCATCACCCACTGTCCCGTGGCGGGCCTGCGGGAGCGGGACGACACCGGACGGGCCTTCGCCGCCCTGGCCGACCCGGACAAGATCACCGTGGTCCAGGTGGCCCCCGCCGTCCGTACTGCCTGGGGCGACTATTTCGGCCTGAGCCGGGAGGAGGCCACCATGGAGCGGATGGCCGGCACCCTGCGCCGGATGGGCTTCGACTACATCTTTGACACCAATTTCAGTGCTGACCTGACCATCATGGAGGAGGGCAACGAGTTTATCCACCGCCTGAAGGCGGGCGGCCTGACCCGTTGGCCCATGTTCACCAGCTGCTGTCCCGGCTGGGTGCGCTTCCTCAAGGGCCAGTATCCCGAGTTGACCAACCAGCTGTCCACCTCCAAGTCGCCCCAGCAGATGTTCGGCAGCGTGGCCAAGAGCTGGTTTGCCAAGAAGCTGGGCGTGGAGCCGGAGAAGATCTTCTGCGTGTCCATCATGCCCTGTCTGGCCAAGAAGGCGGAGTGCGACCTGCCCACCATGCGCACCGAGCACGGTCCCGACGTGGACATGGTCCTCACCACCCGGGAGCTGGTTCGGATGATCCGGGCGGATAAGCTGGACCCCGCCTGTATTCCCGAGGAGCCTTTGGACGATCCCATGGGGACCCACACCGGCGCCGGCGTTATCTTCGGCGCCACCGGCGGCGTGATGGAGGCGGCTCTGCGTACCGCCGCCTATGTCCTCACCGGGGAGAATCCTGATCCCGACGCCTTTGCCGCCGTCCGTACCGGACCCGGCCTGCGGGAGGCCACCTATGAGGTGGCCGGTATCCCCGTGCGCTGTGCCGTGGTCAGCGGCCTGGGCAATGCCCGGAAGCTGGTGGAGCAGCTGAAGGCGGGCAAGGTCCACTATGACTTCGTGGAGGTCATGGCCTGTCCCGGCGGCTGCGTGGGCGGCGGCGGCCAGCCCATCGACCTGGAGGACAGGGAGCTGTATGGCGTCCGGGGCCAGCGCCTGTATGACCTGGATAAGGCCAACACCATGCGTTACTCCCACGAAAATCCTCAGATCCAGGCTCTATACGAGGAGTTCCTGGGCGCGCCCCTCAGTGAGAAGGCGGAGGAGCTGCTGCACACCAACCACAAGGGTTGGGATATGCCCAACCAGCAGGCGTAAAGCGCCCTGCGTTGAACATGCGGATAAACGCGGCCGGAGCCTTTGCTCCGGCCACGTTTTTGTTGTATTTGACGAAATGTTACGCGATAGAACGCTATTGAATTAGTTTATTAAAGTATAGCGTTTTGCCGCGGGTTGTGATACACTGGACATAATCTGTGAAGCGAAGAGGGATGGGTCATGCTGTCAAAACGGTATACCGCCATGCTGTCCGAAAAGGACATCATTTTTGAGATCGCCGGGTACGGTCGGCAGAGGGCGCAGGAGATCGGAGCGGACAACGTCTTTGATTTCAGCCTGGGGAATCCTTCGGTGCCGGCACCGCCCTCGGTGAACCAGACTATGACCGACATTTTGCGGGAGCGTTCTTCCCTGGAGGTCCACGGCTACGGTCCGGGGATGGGGCTGCCGGAGGTCAGGGACACGGTGGCGCAGTCGCTGAACCGCCGCTTTGGGATGAATTATGAGCGTGGCCATATCTTTATGACCATTGGAGCGGCGGGGGCAGTGGCCCACGCCCTGCGGGCGGTGACGGAGCCGGGGGACGAAATCGTCGCCTTTGCCCCCTATTTTCCGGAGTACCGCCCCTATACCGCGGGAGCGGGCCTGAATCTGCGGGTGGTCCCCGCTAATGTGGATACCCTGCAGATCAACTTTGAGGCGCTGGAGGAGATCCTGAATCCCAAAGTGGCGGCGGTACTGGTCAACAGCCCCAACAATCCCTCGGGGGTTGTGCTGTCCACCCCCACGGTGCGGCGGCTGGCTGGCCTGTTGGAGGAGAAACAGCGGGAGTATGGCCACCCCATCTACCTGATCTCGGATGAGCCCTACCGGGAGATCCGGTTCACAGGCGTTGACAGTCCCTATATCGCCGCCTGCTATCCCAATACCATCACCTGTTACTCCTTCTCCAAGTCCATCTCCCTCCCCGGGGAGCGGATCGGCTATCTGGCGGTGAACCCGGCGGCGGAGCAGGCGGAGAAGATCGTGGAGGTCTGTCCCCAGATCTCCCGCACCATCGGTCAGAACGGGACGGCCACCCTGATGCAGCTCACCGTGGCAAAATGTATCGAGGAGACCAGCGAGCTGAGCATTTATGAGCACAATAAAGACCGGCTCTACCGGGAATTGATCCGGGACGGGTTCACCTGCGTGGAGCCGGGCGGGACCTTCTATATGTTCCCGCGGAGCCTGGAGCCGGACGACGTGGCCTTCTGCCAGCAGGCCAGGGAGCTGGAGCTGCTCTTCGTCCCGGGCAGCGCCTTCGGCTGCCCCGGCCACTTCCGGATCGCCTACTGTGTGCCGGAGGAGAAGGTGATCCGCGCATTGCCCCGGTTCCGGCAGCTGGCGAAACGGTACGGGAAATAACGCGGCTGACAGATATGAGAAAAGCGGACCCCAGTCTTTGAAAAAAGACCGGGGTCCGCTTTTGGATTGCTTTGAAAGGCTCACTCCGCGGAGATCATGTAATAATACACAGGCTGCCCGCCGGGCAGCAGGCTGACCTCGGCGTTGGGACAGGCGGCGGCGAAGATAGCCTCCGCCTTCTGAGCCTGTTCCTCGGTGACGTCCTCGCCGTAGAACAGGGAGATAAACTCCGCCTCCTGGTGGGTGTGGGCGTGGGCCAGCCGGTCCAGCAGGGATTCCAGATCCTGGTCGGTGCCAAAGAGCTGGTGCTCCTCCAGGGCCAAATAGTCGCCCTGCTTGATGGCGAAGCCGCCGAAGTCGGAGTCACGGGCGGCGTAGGTGACCTCGCTGGTGCGGACCCGGCCATAGGCCTCGGTCATGGCGGCGGTGTTGTCCTCCTCGCTGGCCTCGGGGTCCACGGCCAGCATGGCGGAGATGCCCTGGGGCACCGTCTTGGTCTGAAGGACCACCACCTTCTTGTCCTCGCACAAGGGGATGCACTGTTGGGCGGCCATGATGATGTTTTTGTTGTTGGGCAGGACGTAGACGATCTCGGCGGGGGTGGCCTCGATGGCCTTCAGAATATCCTGGGTGGAGGGGTTCATGGTCTGTCCGCCTCCCACCAGCCTGTCCACACCCAGATCGCGGAAAACGGTCTCCAGGCCTTCGCCGGCGCAGACGGCCACATAGCCGAACTTCTTCTCCGGGGCAGCTTTGGCGGGGGCGGCGGAGCCGGACTCCAACTCTGCCTCCACGGCCTCCAGATCGTCGGTGCTCTGGGCCTTGCGGCCGGCGGCCAGGTCGGCGGCCTGAGTGCGCATGTTTTCGATCTTGGCCAGCTCCAGGGTGCCGTACTTCTGGGACTCGTTCAGGGCGTCGCCGGGGGTGTTGGTGTGAACGTGGACCTTGAAGGCCTCGTCGTCCTCACCGATGACCAGACTGTCGCCGATGCTGTTCAGGTAGGCGCGGAAGGGGTCCAGGTTCACATCGGGGTCGTTTTTCCGCACGATAAACACCGTGTCGAAGGCAAAGGTGATCTCCTCCTCCGCCATCTCGCTGAACTCCGCCTTCTCCTTGGCGGCGGCCTCCTCCCCGGCAGAGTCGGGCATGGGGAGCCCGCGCAGCTCGTCCAGCATGCCCTGGAGGATGACCAGAAAGCCCTTGCCGCCGGCGTCCACCACACCGGCCTTTTTCAGAACCGGGTTCTGGTTGATGGTGTCAGCCAGGGCGGTCTGCCCCTCCTGAATGGCGGCCTCCAGCACGGCCTCCAGATCGTCAGTCTCCCGGGCGGCTCCGGCGGCCCGGGCGGCGGCCAGACGGGAGACAGTGAGGATGGTGCCCTCGGCGGGCTTCATGACCGCCTTGTAGGCCGCGGCCACGCCGAAATCCAGGGCCAGGGCCAGATCCCGGCCGTCCATAGTCTCCTTCTCCTTGATGGCCTTGGCAAAGCCCCGGAACAGCAGGGAGAGGATGACGCCCGAGTTGCCCCGGGCGCCCCGCAGCAGGGCGGAAGCGGTGCCCTGGGCGGCCTGACCCACGGAGTCATAGCGGTTCTTCTTCATTTCGGCGGAGGCGGCCCCGATGGTCAGGGACATGTTGGTGCCGGTGTCTCCGTCGGGAACAGGGAATACGTTCAGATCGTTGATCGGCTGTTTCTGCGCGTTGATGGAGGCGGCTGCGTGGATGACCATCCGCTGAAAAGCCGCCGCGTCGATGTGTTGTACCATAATCGGAAAATTCCTTTCTACGAGCGGTTAAAAACGCATGGAGTCCACGCACACGTCCACAGAAGCCACTTCGACCCCGGTGGTCTTGCTGACCACATAGCGGACTTCGCTCATGATGGACCGGCACACGGCCATGAGGTTGACGCCGTTCTCCACAATGATGTGCAGCTCGATGGAGACGGTCCCGTCTTCATTGTAATATACCTTGACGCCTTTGGCCATGGACTCCCGTTTCAGGAGATGGACCAGACCGTCGGTCTTGGAGCGGACCGCCATGCCCTTGACGCCGTAGCAGTTGGTGGCCGCGCTGCCGGTGACGGCGGTGAACACTTCGCTGCTGATGGAGATCTCGCCCAGATCGTTTTGCAGTTTCATGGGTCTATACCTTCCTTTCGCTGAGGATATATCCATACATACTATATTGTATTCGATTTCTCCTGAAATTACAAGCCCCAATGTCTTCGCTGCCTGTGTTTCCGGCTTTGGAGGCGGAAAGAATCTTAGAATCATCCCGGCTTCCGACGGAACTCACGGTTCTTCGCCTGCCCTGTTTCGACGGACCTTTTCCAGAAAATGGAATATAATGGCAGGGACGTGAAACGGGACAAGGCTCCCGGATGGGACACACAGGAGGAGACGGCGATGACAGCCAAGGAACAATTCAAGCGAAAGCTGATCCAGCTGCGGCGGCAGTCCGACCAAACAGGGCAGATCCAGCTGCCTGCCTCGGCTGTGACGCTGGGGGCGGAGGCGGCGATCCACTTTCTGCTGGCCGCGGTGCTGGCCGGGGTGGTGCTGCTGGAGGACTGCGCCCCCTTTGGCGTGGCGCTGGTGGGAGCGGCGGGGTCCGGGCTGTGCGGTGCCGGGGCGCTGCTGGGGGCCTGCTTTGGCTATCTAACCATGCTGGGCTTTTCCCAGGGCCTGCGCCACGCCTCGGCGGCCATCCTTACCTTCGCCGTGGCCTTCGCCTTTTACGATGTCCGGGCCCTGCGCCGCCCCTGGGTCATGCCGCTGGTGGCCGGAGCGGTCAACAGCTTCGCCGGGGCTGTGGTCCTGTCCAAGACCGGGTGGACGGCCATAGACGGGGTTCGGTTTCTGCTGGAATTCTTGCTGACCACCGCCTCGGTCTGGTGCTACCGGGCGGTGCTGCTGCCCATGCGGACCCGCAGGGCGGACCGCCTGCTCACCCCAGCCCGCCGGGGCGGACTGCTGTTTCTGTCGGCCACGCTGCTGATGGCGTTGACGCCGGTGCATGTTTATGGGGACCTGTCGCTGGGGCGCTGTTTGGGGGTGCTGGCGGTGCTGGCCTCCGGGTGGCAGGGAGGCGTGTCCGCCGGAGCCGTGGTGGGAGTGGCCATGGGGGCGGCCATGGACCTGACGGCAGGAGATATGCCCCTTTATACCATGGCCTGCGCCCTGTCCGGCCTGTGCGCCGGGCTGTGCCGGGGAAAGCGGCGCTTTGCCGCCGCTCTGGCCTATGTGCTGGCCAACGGAACAACGGTGCTGTGGGCCTGGAACAGGGACCTGTCCCTCTCCATTTTATATGAGGTGTTTTGGGCCTCCATGCTCTTTCTTCTCCTGCCGGAGCGGCCCATGCGGCGGCTGGGCGTGTGGCTGGCGCCGGAGGTGATGGGCCCGGCCGACCTGCGTTCCCAGAAACTGGCCCGGCAGCGGCTGGAGGCCACCGCCCGGGCCTTCCGCTCCCTGGGAGATTCCCTGCGGGACGCCTTCCGTCCGCCCCGGAACGACAACGATGTGGCCACTGTCTTTGACCGGGCGGCGGGCCGGGTGTGCCGGACCTGTTCTCTGAAAGGGCGGTGTTGGAAACAGAACTACACGGATACCTTCAACGCCCTCAACGACGCTACCCCGGCCATGGTGGAGCGGGGTAAGGCGGAGGCGGGTGACTTTCCCCGGCATTTTGCCGACCGCTGTCTCCATTTCCCAGCCTTTTTGGGTGCGGTGAACGAGGAGTATCTGGCTCTGTTGTACCGCCGGCAGTATAACGCCCGGGTGCGGGAGAGCCGGGCGGCGGTGTGCCGCCAATACGCCCAGCTGTCTGAGCTGCTGGGGACGGCGGCGGAGGAACTGGGCCGGGAGCTGACCCCCGACCTGACAGGGGACAGGAGGCTGCGGCAGCGGGTGGCCGAGCTGGGTCTGGAGGTGCGGACGGCGGTGTTCCGGGACAGTCGGGGGATGCTCCGGGTGGAGGCGGAGGGGCCGGGCTGCGCCGCCCTGGCCCGTCCCAGCCGGGTGGCCGACCTGTCCTTGCTTCTAGGCGTGCCCCTGCGGGTGGAACAGGAGGGAAATGAGGGCGTCTCCCTCATTCAGCAGGAGCCGCTGATGGCGGTGGCCGGAGTGGCGGCCCAGAAAAAGAGCGGCGAGACGGTGAGCGGCGACGCGGGGACCTATTTCAAACGGGCGGACGGCAAGCTGTACGTCCTGCTGTGTGACGGAATGGGCAGCGGCCCCGGGGCCAACCGGGAGAGTTCTCTGGCGGTGCGGCTGCTGGAACAGTTTCTCCAGGCGGGGGTGCGGCCCCGGCAGGCGCTGACCACCCTCTCCTCCGCCTTGTCCCTCCGGGGGGAGGACACCGGAGGGTTCACCACGGTGGACCTACTCCAAATTGACCTGTTCAGCGGAGAAGGCGAGCTGTACAAAATGGGGGCGGCCCCCACCTATGTGCGGAAGGGGGGGACAGTCCAGCGCCTCTCCGGCGCCTCCCTGCCCGCCGGACTGGGGGAGGGGGAGGACGCCGGCCTGGACCAGTATTCCCTGCGGCTGTCCCCTGGGGATACGGTGCTGATGGTCAGCGACGGCATCTGCGGCACAGGAGATGACGGCTGGCTGAAGGAGAAATTGGCTGGTTTTGACGGGGCCAGCCCCAAGGATCTGGCCCGGGAGCTGCTGCTCCAGAGCCCCCAGGGGGCTACCGATGACCGGACCGCCCTGGTGATCCGTCTGGAAAAACGGGTCTGAGTCCAGCAATGAGCCGCTTCGGCCGGGGCCGGAGCGGCTGTTTTGTCCCGGGACGCCAAAACGGACATGAACACCGGAAGGCATTCATGTCCGTTTTGGCTTGGAAAGAAGGAGATCAGAACAAGTGACGCTTTATCGAGTAGAGAGATGAAGAGAGAAACGAAAGGGAGGTAGAGAGAAGGAGGAAAGCGTCAGTTATTCTGGGAGGAAATCAAATCACGGGAGCGGCCGGCGCGCAGGATGTAGCTCTCGGTGTCGTGGTGCAGCAGGTCGCGGAGGCTCCGGGACAGCTCGATCACCTTGACGATGTCGATACCGGTCTCAATGCCGGACTCCTCGCACATATGGAGGACGTCCTCGGTAGAGATGTTGCCGGCGGCGCCGGGAACGAAGGGGCAGCCGCCCAGACCGCCGAAGGAGCCGTCGAACTGGGTCATGCCGGCCTCCATGGCGGCTACGATGTTGGCCATGGCCAGGCCGCGGGTGTTGTGGAAGTGGAGCCACCAGGAGGCCTGGGGGTACTTTTCCCGCACGTGGCTGCACATGGCGTACACCTGGTTGGGCACGCCCATGCCGGAGGTGTCAGACAGGGAGATCTCAGTGATGCCCACATTTAAATAGGCCTCGATGATGGCGTCGATCTCCTCCTGGGGGATGCGGCCGTCCCAGGGGGAACCGAAGGGCATGGAGATGGAGCCGGAGATGGCGATGCCGTGGGCCTGGGCGGCGTCCACGCAGGAGGCGAAGCCGGCCACGCTCTGTTCGGGGGTCATGTTCAGGTTCTTCAAATTGTGCTGGCGGCTGGCGGAGACGTTCAGCTTTACCTTTTTACAGCCGCAGTCCACCGCGCGCTGGACGCCGCGGAGATTGGGGATCAGAGCGCGCAACTCCACGCCGGGGACTTCGCCGATGGCCTTGTAGAGCTCGTCCGTGTCAGCCATCTGGGGCACCGCTTTGGGGTGCATGAAGGAACCCACCTCGATGACCCGGAAGCCGGCATCGATCAGGCCGCGGAGCAGGGTCAGCTTCTCTTCGGTGGGAAGGATCGTCTTTTCATTTTGCAGGCCGTCCCGCAGTCCGACCTCGCACAGGGTAATGGCGGAAGGCAGATTCATCATAATTGTGACCTCCTAATTGATGTGGGTCGGCATCAGACCCTGTGCCGGAGCGTTTCCAGCAGGGGCGGGCCGTATCGTCAAGCCTATCTTAATCGATAGAGGCGGAAATAATCCAATACAAGATTTCAATGATGTGATAGAAAATGTGAATGAAGGAGACGAATTGTAGGACAATCTGTGCCCGCACACCTGCCTCGTATTTGAGAAAGTCATGAATCCACAAAAATTTTCCGTCATAATACATAAAAAATAGAAGACAAAATGAGAGATATAAACATAGTAAAACAAGTCAAGAGGTTTAGTATATAAAGTACAATGAAAAATATCGATTATTCCATGGGAAATAAGTATTAGACTTGCTGAATGTTTTTCATATAAAATCAAGGCGAAAACAGCGAGCGGTTAGTAAAAGTGCCAATAGCGCAGGCCGCCAAAGTTATGTTAATGTCTTATGAGGAGGGGCACCAATGGCGAAACAGTTTTCTCTTGCTTATCTGACGATCCCTGGTGTGGACCCGGTGGAACAGATCAAGATTGCCCGGGATGCGGGCTATGATTACGTAAGCCTTCGGACCATTCCCATGGGCCAGCCCGGCGAGCCGCAGGTTTGTCTGGAGCGGGACCCGGAGCTGACGGAGAAGATCCGCCGCACCCTGCAGGACACCGGCATGAAGATGCTGGATATCGAACTGGTCCGGATCCGGGAGGACCTGCCCGGGGACTACCGCGGGGCCTTTGAGAAGGGCGCCGAGTTGGGGGCTACCCAGGTGCTGTCCAGCATCTGGACCAAGGACCGCTCCTTCGCTGTGGACCGCTGCGGCGCCATCTGCGAGCAGGCGGCCCAGTTCGGCCTGACCATGAATCTGGAGTTCCCGGTGGTCTCCTCGGTGACCACCCTGGCCGACACCATGGCTATTCAGGACCAGGTGGGCGCGCCCAACCTGAAGATCCTGATGGATATGATCTATGTGCACCTGGACAAGGTGACCCCTGAGATGATCAAGGCGCAGGACCCTGAGCGGTTCGGCCTGATCCACCTGTGCGACTGGCCCAAGGAAACCGAGGGCGAGCTGGTCAAGTACGTCCGCGAGGGCCGCGCTTACTGCGGCGAGGGCGCGGCGGACCTGGCCGGTATTCTCAAGGCCCTGCCTGACCGGCCCTGTTCCATCGAGCTTCCCAACACCGCGGAGATCGCCCGGCGGGGCGCCGCCGGCCATGCGGCCCGGTGTCTGGAGTGCGCAAAGGACTATTTTGCCAAGCACGGACTGTAAGGTCCACCATACATAGAAGCGAGGTAAGGAAAATGAAAGTCGACATCAACACCAAAATGATCACGCTGATCGGCACTCCCCTGAGCCAGTCCTTCGCCGCCCGGATGCAGAACGCGGGCTATGAAGCCGCGGGCATGAACATGCTCTATTTCTACACCGAGGCCGACCAGGAGCATCTGGGCGAGATCGTGGGCGGCATCCGCCACATGAACTTCGTCGGCTTCGCCGTGACCAAGCCCAACAAGGTTCAGGTGCTGCAGTATCTGGACGAGTTGGATCCCCTGTGCGAGAAGATGGGCGCCTCCAACACCGTGGTCAAGACCCCCGAGGGCAAGCTGGTCGGCTACAACACCGACGGCATGGGCTTCTACACCTCCCTGACGGAGGAGGGCGGCATCCGGGTGGACCAGTCCGTGTTCTTCTGCTTCGGCGCCGGCGGCGCCGGCCGCGCCATGTGCTCCGTTCTGGCTTACCACGGCGCCCGGAAGATCTACATCACCGACGCGTTTGAGCCCTGCGCCCAGTCTCTGGTGGAAGACATCAACAAAAACTTCGCTCCCGTGGCCGAGTTTGTCCCCCACGGCGACATGTCCAAGCTGGCCGCCTGCGACGTGGTGCTGAACGCCAGCGGCATCGGCATGGGCAAGACCATGGGCCAGACCCCCATGCCCGAGGAGTACATCCAGCCCAGCCAGTTCTATTTCGACGCCTGCTACAACCCCGAGCGGACTCAGTTCCTGATGAACGCCGAGGCCAAGGGCTGTAAGGTGCTCAACGGCCTGGGTATGTCTCTCTACCAGGGCGCCGCCCAGATCGAGCTGTGGACCGGCAAGAAGGCCCCCGTGGATGCCATGCGCAAGGAGTTGCTGGCTATTCTGGCGGAACAGAACGGTAAGTAAGCACGCGGTCGCCGCGTGACGAAAATAAGGAGGTAGAAGATGAAAGCAATCAAGTGGCTGGATGACCATTTTGAAGAAGCGATTCTGGTCATCCTACTGGTGGTGATCTCCTGCGTCGAGTTGATTCAGGTCATCATCCGGAACATCCCCTCGATCCCCTCGCTGACATGGGCGGAAGAATTCTGCCGATTCTGCTGGATCTGGAGCGTGTTCCTCTCCCTGCCCTACACCATCCGGAAGGGCAATATGCTTCGGGTGAGCGTCCTGATGGACCTGCTGCCCCAGGCGCTCCACAAGGTGATCAATATTCTGGTGGACGTGATCACCGCCGCCTCTATGGGCCTGCTGGCCTATCACTCCATCGGCGTGGTGGGCAAGATCCTGGGCAGCGGCGAGACCTCTCCCGCCATGGTGTGGCCCATGTGGGTCGTGTACGCCGTCATGCTGTTCGGCTACGCCCTGGGCGCGCTCCGTGGAGTCCAAATGGCGTTTATTCACATCAAGCACTTCAACGAGCGGGAACTGACTGCCGTTGAGCAGACCATGGCTGAGGCCGCCGAAGAAGCGGCAGCCGGCAAGCGCGCGGAAGGAGGCGAGGCATAATGGCAGCGTTACTGGTATTTGTGGTATTCCTGGTGGCCATTGCGGCCTCGATCCCCATCGGCGTATCCATGATCCTGGGTTCCGTAGCCCCCATTTTCATTATGGGCAAGGGCGGCTCCATCGCTCAGATCATCAACAACACCTTCTCCGGCGCCAACTCCACCCCCATCCTGGCGGTGCCCCTGTTCATCCTGGGCGGCGTCATCATGGCTGAGGGCGGCATCTCCAAGAAGCTGTTCAACTTCTTCGCCTACTTCGTTGGCCGCCTCCCCGGCGGCGTGCCCTGCGCCGTTATCCTGACCTGCCTGTTCTACGGCGCCATCTCCGGCTCCGGTCCGGCCACCACCGCCGCCGTAGGCTCCATGTGCATCCCCTTCATGGTCAGCCTGGGCTATGAGAGGCGGTGGAGCGCGGGATTGATCGCTGTGGCCGGCGGTTTGGGCGTTATCATACCGCCGTCCATCCCCTTCGTGCTGTATTCCCTGGCCACCGGCGTCTCCACCGGCAACCTGTTCCTGGGCGGCATCCTGCCCGGCATCCTCATCGGTGTGTTCATGATGGCCTACGCCGTCATCTACTGTGTCCGCAAGGGTGAGGACCGCGCCCTGATCAACGAGAAGATGGCTGAGCTGAAAGGCGAGGGGCTGTGGCACCTGTTTGCCGACAGCTTCTGGGCTCTGCTGTGCCCCATCATCATCCTGGGCGGTATCTACTCCGGTAAGTTCACCCCCACCGAGGCCGCCTGTATCTCCGTGTTCTACGCCATCATCGTGTCCCTGTTCATTTATAAGTCCATCAAGTTCAAGGATCTGCTGCCCATGCTGTGCAGCTCTGTCAAGACTTACGGCGGTCTGGCCTTCGTGCTGGCTTTCGCCACCGCCTTCGGCCGCGTGCTGTCTCTGACCAAGGCTACCAAGATCGTGGAGAGCTTCATCCTGGACAACTTCCACTCCAGCATCACCGTCCTGTCCGTCCTGGTCATCATCTTCCTGATCCTGGGCATGGTCATGGACACCGGCCCGGCCATCATCATTCTGGCCCCCGTGCTGCTGCCCGCCGTGGAGCAGCTGGGCGTGGACCCTGTCCACTTCGGCGTCATCCTGGTGTGCTGCCTGTCCATCGGTCTGGCCACCTCGCCCTTCGGCCTGGACCTGTTCGTGGCCGGCAACCTGGCGGACGAGCCGCCCATGGCCGTGGCCAAGAAGGCTGTTCCCTTTATTGTCGCCTTCCTGATCGCCCTGGCCCTCATCACCTATGTCCCCTGGTTCAGCACCTTCCTGGTGAGCCTGCTGTAAGAGCAGCCTGATTCCGTTGTTTCTCCCGTACTCGGACGTGCCTTCTGCCGGGACGTCCGAGTGCGGGCGGACAAAATATATTCCCGCAAGAAAGAAGCTGTATTTTTTAGAAGGAGGAACAAACCAAATGAAAAAGATGACATCCCTGCTCCTGGCCATGGCCATGGTCCTGTCCCTGGCCGCCTGCGGCGGCGGTGACAAGAAGCCCGCCGCTTCCACCGGCAACGCTTCCACCGGCAATGCTGCCGCTTCCACCGGTACCACCAACGATGATCCCTATGCCGACCTGGACGAGGTCGAGCTGGTGGGCGGCGACTCCACCGGCAAGGGCGCCGCTGGCCAGATCTTCGGCGAGCTGGTTGCTTCCAAGGTTGACGAGATCACCGGCGGCAAGCTGACCATCGACTACCATCCCAACGGCGACCTGGGCGGCGACGCCGACCTGCTGCGCCAGCTGCAGAGCAACGACATCCAGATCGTGGTCTGCCAGACCGCTCCCGTGGTGTCCTTCATCCCCGAGATGGCCGTGTTCGACCTGCCCATGGTCTTCGCCAAGTATGATGGCGCTACCATCGACAAGGTCCTGAACGGCGCTGACTCCGCCTTCAAGGCTCAGCTGAACGAGGCTTATGAGGCTGCTGACATGCACCTGCTGGGCTTCCTGCAGAACGCTACTTACCGTCTGACCACCGCCAACGTGGAGCTGAAGGACCTGGCTTCCTTCAAGGGCCTGCAGATCCGCACCATGGAGAACTCCAACCACATGGCTTTCTGGAGCGCCATCGGCGCCGAGCCCACTCCTCTGGCTTGGGCTGAGGTCTACTTCGCCCTCCAGTCCGGCGCTATCGACGCTCAGGAGAATGCCGCCGACACCTGCGTGGGCGCCAACTTCCAGGAAGTCCAGAAGTATCTGGCCTGCACCAACCACATCCTGTATGCCAACCAGATCTGCATCAACAAGGAAGCCTATGAGGACCTGGATCCCGCTTACCAGGCCGCTCTGGACCAGGCCGTTGCCGAGGCTCTGGCCGAGATGGCTCCCCAGCTGGCCAAGATCGACACCGACAACAAGCAGGTCCTGAAGGACGGCGGCATGACCATCATCGAGTACGCTCCCGAGTTCTATGACGAGATCCTGGCTCTGGATGGCGTTCAGGCCCTGTACAAGCAGATCGACGAGGCCGTGGGCGGCCTGGCCACCACCCTGCAGGAGTCTCTGGCCAACGCCTAATCCTGCGATTTTGACTGACAGCATCTGAATTATGTCCATTGACGCCGGGCCGGGGCCGTTCACGGTCCTGGCCCGGCGTTCCCTACCCAAGTTCAGCCGGGACCGGCGCGGAAAGGAGCTCCAATCATGGAATCCACATCGAAAAACAAGGCTCTTTTCCCGCTGCTGCTCACCTTCTTTTTCTGGGGCAGTGTGTATGTGGCCGGCAAAATGATCGCACAGGACGTCCCGCCCCAGCTGCTGGCCTGCCTGCGGTGCACGGTGGCCATGGCCCCCCTGCTGCTGATGGCCCGGAAGCATCTGGGCACGAAGATCGCGCGGGAGGACTGGAAGTACTTTCTTCTGGTGGGCTTTACCGGATACTTCCTCACCATCTCCCTGATCCAGCTGGGCATCTCCCTGACGGGGGCCTCCATGGCCTCCCTGATCAACTCTATGACCCCGGTGTCGGTGACGGCCATGGCCGCCTTGATCCTGAAGGAGAGGATCACCCCCATCAAAGGCCTGTGCCTGATCCTGGCTCTGGCGGGAGCCGCCGTGGTAACCAGCGGGGCCGGGGGAGAGAGCGACCTGTTGGGTATTCTGGTGGTGCTGGTGTCCGTGCTGAGTTGGGGCGTGGCCTCGGTCTACATGCGCCGGCTCACGGCCAAATATCCCGCCATTCTGGTCACCACATACAGCATGGCCTTCAGCCTGATCTTCCATATCCCCGCGGGAGCGGTTTCCGCTGCCGTTCAGACAGTGAACCTGTCCTGGAAGGCGGCGGCGGTGATCCTCTACCTGGGCCTGGTGGGTTCCGGCCTGGCCCAGTATACCTGGACCAAGTGCCTGTCCATTCTCCCGGCCAGTACCTGCTCCCTGTTTTATCCGCTGCAGCCCGTCTTTTCCGCCCTGCTGGGAGCGCTGATCCTGAACGAGACCTTCCGGCCCTCCTTCTTCCTGGGGCTGCTGTTGATCTCAGCCGACGTGATTCTCAGTGCCTGGGAAGCGCGGCGGGAGAGCGCGAAGACGGCCTGATCCGCGGTACTCTGGCCCAGCTCGGCCACAAAAGGAGTGAAGCCTGTGAATTTAAGACAGCTGTATTACTTCCGGACCATCGCGGAGCTGGAGCACTATACCCAGGCGGCGGAGAAGCTGTACGTCAGCCAGTCCAACCTGAGCCACGCCATTCAGGAGATGGAGGAGGAGCTGAACGTCAAGCTCTTTGTCCGCAAAGGAAGAAACATCAAGCTGACCAAATATGGGGAGCTGTTCCTCCCCTACGTCCAAAAGACCATCGAGACCCTGGAGAGCGGCATCTCCACCCTCCAGGAGTACATCAATCCAAACTCCGGGACCGTGACCATGGCGGCATTCCCCTCCATGGCCCAGTTTGTGCCGGACATCATCGTGCGTTACCTGTCTGAGACCAACCGTGTGGGAGTCCGGTTCCAATTCGTGCAGGACAGCTTCTTCCCCATTCAAGAGCAGCTGCTGAACGGGAAAGTGGACCTGGCTTTTACCACAAAGATCGATGACCCCAAGGTGGAGTGCTTCCACATCGGCACCCACCCCCTGGTCCTGTTGGTCCCCCTGGGCCACCGTCTGGCCCGTGAAAAAAGTGTGTCGCTGACGGAACTGGATAAGGAAAACTTCATTTCCTTTGATAAGAGTTCTCAACTCCATTACCAGTGTCAGGAGATCTTCAAATCTCTGGACATCCACCCGAATACAGTGGTGGAGACCCCCCAGGACGTGGTCATGTACGGCCTGGTGGCGGCCAACCACGGCGTGGCCATCACGCCGTATCCCATGGGCGGAGCGCCCTATAATATCAAAATCGTTCCCATATCCGACTATATTCCTCCCCGGGAGCTGTATCTGATATGGCATAAGGAACGTTATATCCCTCCCGCGGCGGAGTATTTCCGGGACTTTATCATCCGGAGCGGCAAGGTCTTTGACCAGTTCCGGGCCCGGAACGGCCCAAGTATCGTCTGAAAGCGGCGGACCACGGTCCGCTGACAAAAAGTATATGAATATGTGAAATCGATCCGCGCAAAGCGGGTCATAAATAGAGGAGGAAACGATTATGAGCAAAAAACTTGTTTCTGATCTGATGGTAAATTATCTGGAGCGCCGGGATGTCAAGTATGTCTTCGGTCTGTGCGGCCACACGGTCATCGGTATGCTGGATGCCCTGTCCCGCAGCGAGAAGGTGACCTACATCTCCAACCGCCATGAGGCCGTGGCCTCCACCGCCGCCGACGGCTACGCACGTGTCACCGGCAAGGCCTCTGTGGTCATGTGCCACCTGGGCCCCGGCCTGACCAACGTCCTGACCGGCGTGGCCAACGCCGCCTTCGACTCCATCCCCATGGTGGTCATCGCCGGCGACGTGCCCAGCTACTACTACGGCAAGCACCCCCATCAGGAAGTCAACATGCACGGCGACGCCACCCAGTACAAGATCCTGGAGCCCGTCTGCAAGCGCTGCTGGCGCATCGATGACGTGGAGGCTCTGCCCGAGATCATGGACAAGGCCTTCCGTCTGGCCGAGTCCGGCCGTCCCGGCCCTGTCCTCATCGACATGCCCATGGACATGTTCTCCCGGGAGATGGAGGAGGACCTGTGGGCCCGCACCTACAAGGACAGCCATGTGACCATGCGGCCCGGCCTGGACCCCGCCGCTGCCAAGGCCATCGCCGAGAAGCTGGTCAACGCCAAGAACCCCGTCCTCCACGCCGGCGGCGGCATCATCCTGGCCAACGCTTCCGAGGAGCTGGCTGCTCTGGCTGAGTTCCTGGACATCCCCGTGTCCCGCACCCTGATGGGCCACGGCTGCCTGTCTGACAAGCACCCCCTGATGATCGGCCAGACCGGCTTCTGGGGCCTGGAGTTCACCCACTCCCTCACCGTCAATGCCGACGTCATCCTGGGCCTGGGCACCCGCTTTGCCGAGGCCGACAGCTCCAGCTGGTACCAGGGTGTCACCTTCGATCCCGACAAGACCACCTTCCTCCAGATCGACATCGACCCCAACGAGATCGGCCGCAACTACCCCGTGGAGATCGGCGCCGTGGGCGATCTGAAGATCGGTCTGCAGCAGATCCTGGACGAGGTCAAGAAGATCTGCCCCGAGGGCAAGAGCAACCCCGAGCTGCGCACCCGCATCGCCGAGGCCAAGGCCGAGTTCAAGAAGGCCAACGAGGCCATCTCCAGCGACGGCCGCTTCCCCATGACTCCCCAGCGCATCCTGAAGGACGTGAAGGCTGTCCTGCCTGAGGATGCTCACATCTTCACCGACGTGGGCTGGAACAAGAACGGCGTGGCCCAGCAGTTCGACATCACCGTTCCCGGTACCATCCACCACTCCTCCGGCCTGGCCACCATGGGCTTCGGCGCCTCCGCCGTCCTGGGCGGCAAGGTGGCTGCGCCCGACAAGATCTGCATCACCCTCACCGGTGACGGCGGCTTCGGCGTCAACCCCACCTGCCTGGCTACCGCTGTGGAGCAGGGCATCGCCTGCACCTGGGTGGTCATGAACAACTCCGCCTTCGGCACCATCGCCGGCCTGGAGAACGCCAACTACAAGACCAAGTTCGGCACCGTGTTCCACACTCCCGACGGCGAGGCCTATACCCCCCGCTGGGCCGACGTGGCCAAGGCCTACGGCGTGGAGGCTGTCTGCGTCCAGAGCGCCGATGAGTTCAAGCCCGCCATGGAGAAGGCCATCGAGGCCAACAAGGCCGGCCGTCCCTTCCTGGTGGAGGCCCCCATGGAGAACATCGTTGTTCCCACCCCCGGCTGCTGGAACATCAACGACATCTACACCCCCAACGAGCTGGTCAAGGAGGGCAAGCTGGTCCGCAAGGAGAATGGCCGCTATGTCACTCCCAACCACGCCAAGTCCCACAACGCCAAGTAAGGATCCTGCAAATGATTCAGGCGTCCGCTCCCTTTTGCGGGCGGACGCCTGAATGGGTATATGGTATCAAATTTCGCCGCGCCTGCGCGCGGCGGGAGAGGCCGGGTCCCTTCCCGAGCCAGGCCGCTCACAAAAAGATTTCCGGAAAGGAGTTCTTATCATGGGAAAACAGAGCAAGCAGCTGAGAAAACTGCTGGCGGAAAATGATTACCTGATCGCGCCCTGCGCCTATGACGCGCTGAGCGCCCGGGCGATCCAAGCCGCCGGGTTCAAGATTGCCGGCACCACCGGATACGGGATGCACGGAGCGGTGCTGGGCCAGCCCGATACCGGACTTCTGGCCCTGAATGAGACGGTGGAGATCCTGAACAAGATGGTGGACGCGGTGGACATCCCGGTCCTGGCCGACGCCGAGGGCGGCTATGGCAGCGCCATGAACGTCATCCGGGCGGTGATGGAGTACGAGAAGACCGGAGTGGGCGGCCTGTTTATCGAGGACCAGAAGCAGCCCCCCAACTGCCCCTTCATCAAGAAGCCGGAGCTCATCACCGCCACTGAGATGGTGGGCAAGATCCACGCCGCCGTGGACACCCGGGAGGACGACAGTCTGGTGATCATCGCCCGCACCGACGCCCCCTTTGAGGAGGCCATCGACCGGGCCAACGCCTATCTTGAGGCGGGCGCGGACATGGTGAAGATCATCCCCAAGACCCGGGAGGAATTGGAAGCCCTGCCCGCCAGGGTCAACGGCCCCATCCATCTGGGCCTCTATGCCAACAAGGGGATCAACGACGGAATGACCGCCGCCGACTGCGGCAAGCTGGGTTATAAGATCATCACCTTCCCCATGAGCTGTCTCTTTGCCCAGGTGGCCGCCACCATGCGGGTTCTGGAGTACATCCGGGACAACGGCACTGACGAGGGTTACCCCGGCGACTTCATCCCCTTCAACGACTATCTGAAGTTCGTGGGTGTGGACCGCTACAAAGAGCTGGCCGAGAAGTACCTGAAGGATTAAAAAAGAGCCCGGAATTATCCGGGCTCCCAGATTTCGAAAGTCTTGCGAATCAACTGTGATCTATTTTTTCCGGCGGCATGTGCGTCGGAAAAAATACCGCTCGGCCCGCAAACGTGCGAGCGGAGCGAGTGCGCTGCGGCGGGCCGCAGCCTTCTGTTCCAAAAGGCCAAGCGGCCTTTTGGAACAGAGCAGAAGCCCAGAATTCATCCGGGCTCCGGCGTGGCGTAGTGGTCGATGATGTAGTTCTTGACCCGCTGGGCGGCAGGGGAGAGGGGATGTCCCTTGGACCAGGAGAGGTAGACGGTGCGAACCAGGGTCTGGTCCTCATCCAAAATGGGGATAGCCGCCACCTTGTCGCTGCTCATGGCGGGCACCTTGGGCAAAATGGATACGCCGAAGCGCAGAGATACGTACTGGAGGGCCGCGTTGCACTCCCGCACCTCAAAGACCACGTTGGGGGTTTCCGACCGGCGGTCAAAAAGGGCGTCGGTGATGGCGCGCAGGTTGCTGGGCTTGTCCAGCACCACCATGGGCTCCCGGGCGAAATCCTCAACGGTGACGTACTCCCGGCCGGCCAGGGGATGGCCGCTGGGCACAGCCAGGTAGAGGGGCTGCCGCATGATGACCACGGAATTCAGACTGTCATCCTGATGCATGCAGAAGGCCAGGTCCAGCGCCCCCTTTTTCAGCTGGTTGAACACGTCGAAGGATGTGTCCTCATAGAACTGGAAGCGGATCCGGCGGTTCTCCTCCTGGCTGTAGACGCCCTCCATCATGGAGGGGATCAGGGAGGAGGACACCGAGTGGAAATAGCCCAGGTGGACCACCTGAAGGGCGGTGCCCGACATCTGGCGCAGCACGTCCGCTCCCTCGTCCAGCAGGTCCAGCGCTTTTTCAGCGTAAGGGAGGAACTGTTCCCCATAAGGAGTCAGACTGATCTTCCGGTTCTCCTTTTGGAAGAGCTTGACGTCCAGCTCTTTTTCCAATTCGCTGATGGAGTAGCTCAGACTGGGCTGGGAGATGTGTAGCTCCTTTGCCGCCTGGGTATAGTGGAGCACATGGGCCAGGGTCCGAAAGTATTGCAGCTGTAACAGCGTCATCTGACTCACCTCAATCTTATGTCGCGCGGCCAACTGCGCCTGACAGGGCGCGCGGAACAGCATACTACCTTTTATTATACCATACTTGGCCCCCAATAAGGTAACAAAACTTATGAGAAAAAATCAGGTGATTTTCCACAAAACAGGGGAAGCCTATAGAAAATTTTAATAGATTTTCTCTATATCAAAGAAAGAAACCTGGTATTGGACATTTCGAATCAGAAGCGTTATGATGGGACCATCAAAGGAAAGCGAACACAGTTCCATCTAAAAAATACAAATATGAAAAGGAGTTTTGAACATGGCTAAGGAAGTTACTGCCGAGCAGATCCAGATGCTGGACGAAATGGTGGCCCGCGCCCGCGTTGCCGCCGACATCATTGCCACCTATGACCAGGAGCGGGTGGACCGCCTGTGCCAGGCTGTCGCCGCCGCTGTCTGCGACATGAAGGTTTGGGGCCCCATCTGTGACGAGGCCGTTGACGAGACCCGCCTGGGCGACAAGGTGACCAAGCGCAACAAGCGCAACAAGATCAAGCTGATCCTCCGCGACTGCCTGCGTCAGAAGAGCGTCGGCATCATCGAGGAGATCCCCGAGAAGGGCATCGTGAAGTATGCCAAGCCCGTGGGCGTCATCGCCTCCCTGGTCCCCACCACCAACCCCTGCCTGACTCCTGCCGGCCAGGTCGTCTACGCCATCAAGGCCCGCGACGTCATCATCTGCTCCCCCCACCCCCGTGCTAAGATCACCACCAACAAGTGCATCAAGATCATCCGTGAGGCTCTGGTCCGCGAGGGCGCTCCCGCCGACATCATCCAGGGCATTGAGGAGCCCAGCATCTCCCTGACCCAGGAGCTGATGAAGCGCTGCGACCTGGTCATCGCCACCGGCGGCCGTCCCATGGTCAAGTCCGCTTACTCCTCCGGCGTGCCCGCCTATGGTTCCGGCGCCGGCAACGCCACCGTCATCATCGACGACACCTGCAACACCCCCGAGCGTCAGGCTGAGGCCGCTATGAACACCCGCATCTCCAAGTGCTCCGACTTCGGTTCCGGCTGCTCCTGCGACGGCAACCTGCTGATCCATGAGGACGTGTATGACGGCTTCGTGGCCGCTCTGGAGAAGGAAGGCGCCTACCTGGCCAACGAGGAAGAGGCCGAGAAGCTGAAGGCCGTTATGTGGGACGAGACCGGCCACCGCCTGCCCAACACCGTGGCTATCAGCCCCCAGAAGCTGGCCGAGGCCGCTGGCTTTGAGATCCCCGCTGACCGCAAGTTCATCGCTGTCACCGGCGGCGGCATTGAGAACGTGGGTAAGGAGCACTTCTTCTCCTCCGAGAAGCTGACCACTCTGCTGACCCTGTTCAAGTACGAGGGTGAGTTCGAGAACGCCCTGACCATGATGCAGGCCGTGTTCAACGTGGGCGGCAAGGGCCACTCCTGCGGCATCTACTCCTTCAGCGACGACCACATCCATCGTCTGGGCATGGCTGC
Organism: Pseudoflavonifractor phocaeensis; assembly: GCF_021531815.1. Lineage (GTDB taxonomy): Bacteria > Bacillota > Clostridia > Oscillospirales > Oscillospiraceae > Lawsonibacter > Lawsonibacter phocaeensis_A. Next base: position 514 of record NZ_JADYUM010000024.1, on the reverse strand, counting down.
TCCTGTCTCCCGTATCATGGTCCGTCAGCCCAACAACCGCGGCAACTCCGGCTCCGCCAACAACGGTATGCCTCCCACGTCTTCCATGGGCTGCGGCACCTGGGGCGGCAACATCGTCTCCGAGAACATCACCCTGAAGCACTACATGAACACCACCTGGGTGGCCCGTCCTCTGCCCACCGACATGCCCTCCAACCAGGAGCTGTTTGGTGACTTCTACAAGGAAGGTATGGACGAGGAGTAATCCAGCGTCGCACCGGGTTCGCAGTCTGAGTGCGGTTCCGAAACAGGACACTTGCCTTCAGGGCAGGGCGCTGATTTTGGAGGGTACATAGACCTCTGAACCGTTCGCGATTAAAAAGCCACCACGAAAGGCAAGCAATACCTTCCGTGGTGGCTTTTTTCAACAACAGCTCCGGCTGCGAAAGAGAGGAAACAGAACTATGAATGAATTTAAAGGCAGTCAGAACTATGTGGCGTCGGAGGAGCTGATGGGGGCGGTGAACATCGCCAT
>NZ_JADYUM010000023.1 GCF_021531815.1 Pseudoflavonifractor phocaeensis | reverse complement strand
ACTCCTGTCTGGGGTGGGGCGGGTCGGTGGGGCGTTGGAACATAAAGCCTCCCTCCTTCCGGAATAGTTTGCCGGAACGGAGGGAGGTTATGCAGCCAGATGTAAATTTTCGTTGATAGAGGCAAAGAGATTTCGCCCTGCGGGGCGAGTTCTTTTTGCAGCGATGCAAAAGGAACCAGAAGATTGCTGGGGGACGGGCTGCGCAGTCAGGAACCACGGCCTACAATTAGGAAACTCAGGCGCCGTAGGACAGTGGCAGAGGCGCCCCATTCTCTGATCACTCAGGGCCTGGGAGGCCCGGATGGAGAGGCAGCAAAACCAGGGCTTTGCACGCCGGACGTGAGGCAGGCTTTTTGTAGGACGCCCCTTGGGGGCCGGGGCCGAAGCCCCGGAGATTTTTTGGTACTTTTGTATCTCTACAAAAGTACCTCGCCCGGAGGTGAAACATCCCCATCTCCCGTCCCGCCCGCAGGCGAAATCCTCATAAAACTAAAATTTACGGGCCGTTTTTTGGCGTGTAAGGGGATTTGCCATGTTTCCCGCTCCAGAGTCCCGCCGGGTCAGGGCCTTGCCCGCCTCACAGATGGGCACCGGGGCCATGGCCAGCAGGAACACGGTGAGCCACTGGCGACCGCTCATTAAGATAACAGAGAACACCCCCCGCAGGGGCGGAATGAGCAGTACCGACAACTGGAGGGCCATGCCCACCAGGAACGCCCGGTTCATGGCCGGGTTGGACAGCACCCCCTGAGAGAACAGGGACCGGTCCTCGCTGCGGACGTTGAAAGCGTGGAACAGCTGGCATAGGGTCAGGGTGGCGAAGGCCATGGTGTTGGCCGTGGCCCCCTCCAGTCCCGGAGCCGCCAGCCGGGTAAAGCCCAAAAAGTAAGCCGCCAGGGTGAGTCCCCCCACCATCAGTCCCTGCCAGGCCAGCCGCAGGGAAAACTGCTTGCTGAACAGCCCGGCCCGGGCGTCCCGGGGCCGCTCCTCCATGACTCCCTCCTCCACCGGCTCCACCCCCAGAGCCAGGGCGGGCAGGGAATCGGTGACCAGATTGAGCCACAGCAGCTGCACCGGAACCAGGGGCATCTGTCCGAAGTCCAGAAGGGTGGCCACAAAAATGATGAAGATCTCCCCGATGTTGCAGGACAGCAGGTAATGGATCGCCTTGCGGATATTGGAATAGATGCCCCGCCCCTCCTCGATAGCGGCCACGATGGTGGAGAAGTTGTCGTCGGTGAGGATCATGTGAGCGGCCCCCTTGGCCACGTCGGTGCCCGCCTTCCCCATGGCGCAGCCGATGTCCGCCGCCTTCAGGGCGGGGGCGTCGTTCACCCCGTCCCCCGTCATGGCCACCACGTGGCTCTTCTTCTGCCAGGCCTTGACGATGCGGGTCTTGTGCTCCGGCGACACCCGGGCGAAGACGGAGAACTTCTCAATGTCCTCCTCCAGCATTTCCTGGGGCATAAAGTCCAGCTCCGGCCCCGTCACCGTCAATCCCCCGGGTCGGAGGATGCCCAGCTCCCGGGCCACGGCGGCAGCGGTGGCCCGGTGGTCCCCGGTGATCATCACCGGGCGCACCCCCGCCAGGTGGCACTTGTCCACGGCGGCCCGCACCTCGGGCCGGGGCGGGTCCATCATGCCGAACAGGCCTAGAAAGGTCAATCCGCTCTCCACCGCCCGGGGTTCCAGGCCCGGAGGCAGAATGGCCAGCTCCCGCCGGGCCACGGCAATGACCCGCAGGGCCTTCTCCGCCATCTCCTCGTTGGCCGCCAGCACCCTGCGGCGGTCGGCGGAGGTGAGGGCGCCTGCCGGCCCGGCCACACAGCGGTCCAGGAGCACGTCGGGCGCCCCCTTGACAAAGACGGTCCACCCCCCCTCCGGCCGGGGATGGATGGTGGACATGAGCTTCCGCCCCGAGTCGAAGGGGATGTCCGCCGTCCGGGGCCGCTCCGCCTCCAGCTTGCCCTGGTCCACCCCCTCCCGGGCGGCAGCCACCACCAGCGCCCCCTCGGTGGGGTCGCCGGAGGCTGTGGGGGCTCCGGCTTTCCACACCAGCTTTGCGTCGGAACACAGGCACCCGGCCACCAGAGCGTCCCGCCGGTGTCCCCCCGGGGGCGTCCACAGCTCCTGGACGGTCATTTTGTTCTGGGTCAGGGTCCCCGTTTTATCCGAGCAGATGACGCTGGCACAGCCCAGAGTCTCCACCGCGGGCAGCTTCTTCACAATGGCCCCCCGGGCCGCCATCCGCTGGACCCCCAGGGCCAGGACGATGGTGACGATGGCGGGCAGGCCCTCGGGGATGGCGGCTACCGCCAGGGAGACGGCGGTGAGGAACATATCCAGCATATTCTTCCCCTGGAGCAGCCCCACCCCGAACATCACGGCGCACACCGACAGGCACAGGAAGGACAGGGACTTGGAGATCTCCCCCATCTTCCGCTGGAGGGGGGTCTCCCCCTCCTTCTTTTCCAGGAGGAGGTTGGCGATATGGCCCATCTGGGTGTCCATCCCCGTGGCCACCACCAGGGCCTTGCCCCGCCCGACGGTGATGAGGGTGCCCGAGAGGAGCATGTTCCGCCGGTCCCCCAGGGGAGTGTCGGGGGGCAGGGACTCCACCGGTTCCTTCTCTACGGGCACCGACTCCCCGGTCATGGCGGACTCGTCGGCCTGGAGGCGGCTGCACTCCAGGACCCGGGCGTCGGCGGGCACCTGGTCCCCCGCCTCCAGCAAGATCACGTCTCCGGGCACCAGGGAGGCCGCCGGGAGCCGCTGGGCCGTGCCGTCCCGCAGCACATGGGCCGTGGGAGAGGACATCCGCCGCAGCTCCTCCAGGGCCTGCTGGGCGTGGTCCTCCTGGGTGATGGAGATGACGCCGTTGACCAGGACGATGATGAGGATGATGACCCCGTCCAGCCAGTCCTCTCCGCCGCTGGCCGCCAGAGACAGCCCCGCCGCCGCCAACAGCACCAGGATCATGGGGTCCTTCAGCTGCGCCAGCACCCGGGCCGGCATGGAGGGACCCTTGGGCTGCTCCAGCTGGTTGGGGCCCATCTTCTCCAGCCGCCGCGCCCCCTCCCGGACTGTCAGCCCCTCCGGGCCGCTGTCCAGCTCCTTCATGATCTGGGAGACCGGCCTGCTGTGCCACTCGCCCATATGTACCACGCTCCTTCCCATTCTCCGGTTGTCCTAACAGTATAGAGCATGGCCTGTCCCGTTTTTGGGGGAATCCTGGGGAATGGGCAAAAAAGGACCCGGGTCCCTTCCCGCCGGAAGGTCCCGGGTCCTGTCATATCATGTACTCAAATCAGCCCTGGCTGCCGGAAGCGCTGCCGTCCGCGGAGCTGTCCGGGTTCTTGGCGCTGATGACCGCCTGGATCTCCTGGTAGGCGCCCTCCTGGAGGGCCTGGGCCTTCTCCCAGAAGTCGGAGGGATCGATGGCGTCATAGGCGTCGTTGGTCTGGATGGCGTAGTCCACCAGCCACTGGTCCCCCAGCTCCTGCATCTTGCTGGACACCAGCTGGTCCCGGAACTGGTCCAGGTCCTCCAGGGGCAGGCGGAGGATGATGTGGTAGCCGTAGTCGCTCTCCACCACGCCGCTGATCTCCCCGTCCTTCAGGGCCAGGGCGGCCTCCTCAAACTCGGGGACCATCTGGCCCTTGTAGGCGGTATAGCCGTCGGGATAGGCGGACAGGCCGCTGTCCTCGCTGTTCTCGTTCATCAGGGTGTCAAAGAGGGCCACAGGGTCATCGGCGGCCCGGAGCTGGGCCAGGAGGTCGTCGGCCTTGGCCTTCTTCTCGGCTACGGTGGCCTCGTCCAGCGGGGCGAAGCCGGAGGTGCCGTCCTCATTGGTCACCTGCTCTTCCATGTTTTTAGTCAGCAGAAGGATGTGCTTGGCCCGGTAGTAGCCCAGGTCATCCTGGGCGTAGGCTACCACTTCAGCGTCGGTGGGATAGCCCGCGCTGCCCTGGCCGAAGTAGTGCTCCTGCAGCAGGGTGCCCATCTCCCCCGCCAGACACATCTTCTGGAACACATCCGGGGTCATCATGTTCAGCCAGTAGTAGTGCTCCGCCGTCTTCTCATCGCCCAGCTGCTCCTGGATGGTGGCCCGGTCGGCCTCCACCCCGTCCACCGTCTCCTGGGACAGGGTCAGGCCCTCCTTCGCCCCCACCTCGGGCAGCAGGCGGTAGTAAGCGGCCAGCTGGAGGGCGGTATACAGCATGGACTGCTCCATGGTGGTCCCGCCCACGTCGCTGTCCCAGGGCAGCTCGGTGACGCCGTACATGCTGTACTGCTGGAGGGTATAGCCGATGTTGTAGTTCAGCCAGTAGAGCAGGCTGTCGGCGGTGACCTCATAGTCCCCCGCGGTGGCCACCACGGTGTCCCCCGACAGGCCGGCGGTGGCCAGGTAGGGGTCGGTCACCCCGGTCAGGTCCATGGCCTCCACGGCCGGAGTATCGGCGGAACTAGAGGCGGAGGAAGACGCCGACGCGGAGGAGGAGGCGCTGTCCCCCTTGGAGCAGCCGGATAACAGAGAGGCCCCCAGAGCCAGGGTCAGCCCGAAGGCCAGGATTCTTTTTGTCATAGTCATGGGTAAGGATTCCTTTCAAATGAGGAAGTCTGCCCGGCCGCGGCCGGCAGTATGGTCAATCATAGCATAAAGGTCATACGGAGACAAGGCGGATTTTCTTCCTGTCTCCTACTTTTTCTCCGTGTTTCTCAGGTGGAGATACACCGTGTTCTTGGAGATCCCCAGATTTTCCGCCACATTTGCCACGGCGTCTTTCATGTTGAAGATGCCCTTCTGATACAGCAGGCGGATGATCTCTTTATTTTTGTTGTTGGAGGACACCGACATGTCGCTGTAGACCTGGGCTTTCACATCCTCCAGGGTGGAGAAGATCAGTCCGTCCGCATTCTTGCTGAAGGTCTCCGGCGAGTTGTTCCAGGAGACCTCCTCCGGCACAAACCCGGCAAAAAAGCTGGAGACAGACAGCTCCATGTGAAAATTGACGCACAGCAGGCCGATGATCCGCTTCCCTTCCCCCACCACGGGGATGGTGACGGACTTTAGCATCTTTCCGTTCTTCTTGTTGAAATAGGGCTTTACCTCCAGGTCTTTCCTGCGGTTCAGGTCGTCCAGCATGGTCAGCGCCAGATCCGTGATTGGAGCGCCCTCTTTTCTGCCCGTGTAGTGGCCGTTGATGATCTTGATCACCGAGTGGTCCAGGTCCTCCAGGCTATGCAGGATCAGCTCATAGCCCTCCCCCAAATATGCCGAAAGCCCATCCATCATGGTCTTGTAAGATTCCAGGATCATCTTGTCCGCGGCAGACAGCACCAAATAATTGGCCAAACCACGACCTCCTTTCCAATACATAGTAAAACCAACGATTCTATTATAATGCGTACTGAACAAAGCCGCAAGCCTTGAAAGCCAAGTCTTTCAAGGCCAATTGGCTTTGTTCAAGTGCAAGGATTTCGGGCAAAACTGTCCAAAATCCTTGCACCTTCCGCTGGAGCGCCTCAGCGTTCCAGCGGAAATACGCATTGTAACAATGTCTAAATTTCACAAAAACAGCTAAAATTAGCTGTTTTTGCGAAATTGCGCGGCGCTTGCCGCGCGAATAAACCGCTTTGCGGTTTATTCAGTAAACATTATTATAACGCGGGAACCGGCAAAAACAAGAATCTGCGGCAAAGTTTTTCTCGGGATCTCCCGCCCCCCGCGCTGTCCCGGCAGGCCGCTTTCGCCGCCGTGCCCCGTTCCCACATTTCTGTCACATTGCTAAAAAATATTTTATTAAGTAAACTAAATACTATTGACTAAAATATTATTCAGCGTTATACTTCATTTTAGTAACGTACTGGCCTGCCCGTGCCGGCAACCGGCGGGTCAGACGGTGGAGGTGTTTACCATGGAAACCATATATACCCCCGCGGCACCGGAGGCCATCGGCCCCTATTCCCAGGCCATCCGCCACGGGGACCTGGTCTTTACCTCCGGGCAGATCCCCATTTGCCCGGAGACCGGCCTTCTGGCCGGCGATGAGATTGAGGCGCAGGCGGAACAGGTCATGAAAAATGTCCAGGCCGTCCTGGAAGCCGCCGGGAGCCATCCGGACCGCACCATCAAAACCACCTGCTTTTTGGCCAGCATGGACGACTTCGCCCAGTTCAACGCCGTCTATGCCAAATATTTCACCAAAAAGCCGGCCCGCTCCTGCGTGGCGGTGAAGACCCTGCCCAAGAATGTCCTGTGCGAGGTCGAAGCCATTGCGGAGCTGTAAGGAGAAATCCCATGTACCCGATCGAAACCTTTTTGCAGAACACAGAGCGCGCGGCGCTGATGCCGGGACCCACGCCCCTGCACCGGCTGCGCGCCCCCTCCCCGCGGCCGGACGTCTCCCTGTGGATCAAGCGGGATGACATGACCGGGATCGGTCCGGGCGGCAACAAGATCCGGAGCCTGGAGTACATCCTGGGCGAGGCCCTGGCCTCGGGCGCCACCAAGGTCCTGACCTCCGGCCCGGAACAGTCCAACCTGTGCGCCCTCACCGCGGCGGCCTGCGCCAGAGTGGGCTTGCCCTGTGAACTGGTCATCAACAGCGGCGAGCCGGAGCGCAAGGAGGGCAACCTCCTGCTGGCGCAGCTCCTGGGTACCAAGATCCATTTCCTCGGCCCCTGCGGCGGAGACGCCCGCAACCGCCGCATGGAGGAACTGGCCGCCGCCTATGCGGCGGCGGGAGAGCGGCCCTTTGTGGTCCGCAACGGGGCCACCACCGGCCGCGGCGCCCTGGGCTATACCGCGGCGGCGGTGGAGCTGGCCCGCCAGCGCAGGGAGCTGGGCCTGGAGCGCATGACCGTCTTCGCCCCCGGCGGAAACGGCGGCGTCGCCGCCGGCCTGATCTACGGAAACGCCCTCATCGGCAGCCCCCTGCGCATTGTCATCGTCAGCGTGGAGGATGACCGGGACACCCTGCTCCGCCACATTCAGGCCACCATCCGGGAGACGGAACACATCACCGGTATCCCCATGGACATCCCCGTGGAGGCTGCCGCAGAGATCACGGACACCTACCGCGGCGGAGGCTGGGGGCAAAACACCCCGGAAAGCGGACGAGAGGTTTTGAACTTCGCCCGCCGGGAGGGAATCTTTATCGAAAACGTGTACAACAGCAAAGTCCTGGTCGGTATGAACGACTGGGTCGCGGCCGGGAAAGTGACCGGACCGGTATGCTATCTCCATACCGGCGGCCTGGGCTCCCTGTTCGCGCAATACTGACCGTATTAAAAGACAGAAGAATAATGGAGTGGATTTTATGGACTACGGATTTCTGACTCTGGTAGCGCCTTTGCTGACCCTTGCCATTGCCATCGCCACCCGAAAAGTTCCTCTGGCCATGCTGATCGGCATTTTCACCGGGCAGCTGATCATCTGCGGCTGGAATCCCTTTACCGCCATTAACGAAGGACTCAACTGCATCCTGGGCGTCTGTACCGACACCGGCAACCTGAAAACCTTCCTGTTTACCGCGCTGATGGGCGCTTTCGTGATCCTGGTGCGGGTCTCCGGCGGCGTCAAAGGCTTTGTCAATTTCCTCACCGAACAGAGCAAGCTGGTCAAGAGCAAGCGCGTCGCCATGCTTATCGCCTATGTCATCGGCATCATCATCTTCATCGACGGCCTGCTGAGCATCATGTTCACCGGCGTCGTCACCCGCCCCCTGATCGACAAGTACAAGGTCTCCCGAGAGAAGCTGGCCTACATCTGCGACGCCACCTCCGCCCCCATCAACGCCATCATCCCCCTGAACTCCTGGGGCGCCATGCTGATGGGCTTGATCGCCGCGGAGATCGCCTCCGGCTACATCCAGGGCAATCCCATGACTCTTCTGGTCAGCAGCCTGCCCTTCCAGTTTTACAGCGTGCTCTCCCTCCTCTTCGTCCTGTTCTACATTCTGACCGGAAAAGACTGGGGCCCCATGAAGAAAGCGGAGCTGCGGGTCCAGACCACCGGCAAGCTGTATGACGACGGCGTCACCCCCCTGCTCAACGACACAGACGGCTTTGAGGAGCTGGTCCCGGAGGGCAAGGAGAACAAATGGAACATGATGCTGCCCCTGATCACCCTGATCGGCGGCACCTTCCTGGGCCTGCTCATCACCGGCGGCGGCAACCTGGCCGAGGGCGACGGCACCACCTCCATTCTGTACGCCGTCACCATCACGCTGCTGATCATGTGCGCCATGTACACCAAGCAGGGCATCATGACTGCCAAGGAGTTTGGCGACAGCGTCATGAAGGGCGTCAGCAGCATGATGGGCCTGGTCATCCTGCTGATCCTGTCCTTTGCCATCGGCCGCGTCATCAAGGGCATGGGTACCGGCCAGTTCCTGGCCAGCCTGCTGGGCGACACCATCAGCGGCGCCTTCTGCCCCGCCATAATCTTCCTGATGGGCGCCGTGATGGCCTTCTGCACCGGCACCAGCTGGGGCACCTTCTCCATTATGATGCCCATTGCCATCCCCATGGCCGTGGCCATGGACGCCAATATCCTGCTCACCATCGGCGCCGTGGTGTCCAGCGGCATCTTCGGCGACCACTGCTCTCCCCTCTCCGACACCACCATTCTCTCCTCCATGTCCGTGGGCACCGACCTGTTCTCCCACGTCAAAACCCAGCTGCCCTACGCCCTTTTGGCCGCGGCCTGCGCCACCGTGCTCTATGTGGTCTTCGGCTTTGTGATGTGACCTCTCTTCTTTTGCGAAAACCCCCGCCATGTATCATGGCGGGGGTTTTCGTGTCATAATCACATTTTTCAGATATACCGGGACCGCGGTCTTAGTCCTCCCGGACCCCCTCCAGCCCCGCGACGTAGTCGGCCACCAAGGTCCGGGCCGCCCGCAGTGGGTCCTCGCCTTTTTTCAGTCGCAGGGACAGGTACGGTTTCTCCCCGGCGGAGAACAACAGCCGCCCCTTATACTTGTCGCCCCCGCACAGCTGGGACACCTGGCGCAGGTCGAATTTGGGTATGGTCAGCAGCAGAGCGCCGTTCTTCTGGTCGATGTCGGTGATGTCGGCCTTGGCGGCGTCCGCCCGGAGGAGGGCCACGGAGATCAGGTTGTTCACCTGCCGGGGCGGCTCGCCGTAGCGGTCGATGAGCTCATCCACCAGGTCGTCGGCGTCGGCCTCCGACCGCACCCCGGCGATGCGGCGGTACAGGTCCATCCGCTGCTCTGGGGAGGAGACATACCGGTCGGGGATGGAGGCGGCCACCGACAGGTTGGCGGCGCACTCGGTGCGGGTGGGGATGGGCTGGCCCTGCTCGGTGAGTACCGCCTCCTCCAGCAGCCGCAGGTACATGTCGTAGCCCACGGACAGCATAAAACCGCTCTGTTCCGGGCCCAGCACGTTGCCCGCCCCCCGGATCTCCAGGTCCCGCATGGCGATCTTGAAGCCGGAGCCGAACTCCGCGAACTCCCGGATGGCCTCCAGCCGCTTGGCGGCCACCTCGGAGAGGACCTTGCCCTTCCGGTAGGTGAGGTAAGCAAAGGCCCGGCGGCTGGACCGGCCCACCCGGCCCCGGATCTGGTGGAGCTGGGCCAGGCCCAGCTTGTCGGCATCCTCGATGATGAGGGTGTTAGCGTTGGGCAGGTCGATGCCCGTCTCGATGATGGTGGTGCACACCAGCACGTTGATCTCCCCGTCGGTCATCCGGCTCATCACGTCGTCGATGGCCTCCTGGGTCATCTTTCCGTGGGCCACTCCGATGGCGGCGTCCTCCCCCAGGAGGAGCTGGAGGCGGGCGGCGGTGCGGTCGATGGTCTCCACCCGGTTGTGAAGGTAATATACTTGCCCCCCTCTTTCCAGCTCCCGGCGCATGGCGTCGGCCAGCACGTTCCAGTCGTGCTCCAGCACATAGGTCTGGACCGGCTGGCGGTCGGCGGGGGGCTCCTCCAGGGTGGACATGTCCCGGATGCCGCTGAGGGCCATGTTCAGGGTCCGGGGGATGGGGGTGGCGGACAGGGTGAGAACGTCCACCTGCTTGAAATTTTCTTTGAGCTTCTCCTTGTGTTGGACGCCAAAGCGCTGCTCCTCGTCCACCACCAGCAGGCCCAGGTCCTTGAACCGCACGTCCTTGTTGAACAGCCGGTGGGTGCCGATGAGCACGTCCACGCTCCCGTCCTCCACCTTGCGCAGCGTCTCCTTCATCTGGGCGGGGGTGCGGAACCGGGACACCACGTCCACGTTCACCGGGTACTTCCGAAAGCGGTTCATGGCGGTGAGGTAGTGCTGCCGGGCCAGGACGGTGGTGGGTACCAGAATGGCCGCCTGCTTTCCGTCCAGGACACACTTCATAATGGCCCGGAAGGCCACCTCCGTCTTGCCGTAGCCCACGTCGCCGCACAGCAGCCGGTCCATGGGGGTGGCCCGCTCCATGTCCCGCTTGATCTCCTCGATGCACCGCAGCTGGTCGTCAGTCTCGGTGTACTCGAACTGCTCCTCAAACTCCCGCTGCCAGGGGGAGTCGGGGGAAAAGGCGTAGCCCGGCTGGCGCTGGCGCTGGGCGTAGAGCTGGATGAGCCCCTTGGCCAGGTCCTGGACCGCCTTCTTGGCCTTCTTCTTGGACTTTTCCCACTCGGTGCCCCCCAGGCGGTTGAGTTTCTTCGTCTCGTTGGCGTCCTCGCCGCCGCCGATGTACTTGGACACCAGGTCCAGCTGGGTGGCGGGGACATAGAGCACGTCGGTGCCCGCGTAGGCGATCTTCACATAGTCCTTCTCGATGCCGTCCACCGGCATCTTCACCATGCCCACGTACCGGCCCACGCCGTGGTGCTCATGGACCACCAGGTCCCCGGGGGACAGGTCGGCGTAGGATTTCAGCTTCTGCCGGTTGGTGGCGTCCTTTCGGGCCCTGGGGCGCTTCACCGCCGTCCGGTCCCCCTCGGCCAGGACGGCCAGCTGGATGCCCGGGTACTCCATGCCCGCGGACAGCCCCCCTAGGGTAATGACCGTCTGGCCGGGCTTGGGCAGCTCCTTCAGCTGGAAGTCCACGGCGGAGCGCACCTTCTGCTCCCGCAGCAGGGCCTGGAGGTCCAGGGCCCGCTGCTCCCCGGATGCCAGCACCAGGGAGGCAAAGCCGGTGTTCTGGTAGTGGCTCAGGTCCTGGACCGCCGTCTCCAGGCTGGCGCCGAAGGAGGGCAGCTGCTTGGCCGTGAGGGACAAAAGGACCTTGGGGGGCGTGGGGTATCCGGCGGTGGTGAAGGAATCCAGATAGGCCACCGCCCAATCCTCCAGGAAGGCGCACAGCTGGGGGAAGGTCCGGGCCAACTCCCCGCAGGCGCCGTCCAGCTCTCCCCGGTCCAGAAGGGTCTTCACGTCCTCCTCCAGCTGCCACTGGTAAGTCTTGGCCCGGTCGGCCACCCGGGGGCACTGGTCAAAGATGACGCAGGCGTCTCCGGGCAGGTAATCGGCGGCGGTGGCCAGCTCCGGGTAGATGAGGGCCAGGTAGCGGTCCATGGCCGGGAAGGAGCGGCCCTGGGCAATGGCCTCCCGGTCCTGCTCCAGGGTGGCGGCCAGCTCCTTCTGGCCCTCCCGGGTGGCCTTGGCGGCCAGCTTCCCCAGCTTCTCCGACAGTCCGGCCAGACCGCCGGGGGCCATCTGGGGCAGCACCTCGGCGGCGGGCAGCAGGCGGACGGCGTCAATATTCTCGGTGCGCCGCTGGGTGGAGGGATCGAAGACCCCCATGGCGTCCACCTCATCCCCGAAAAACTCCACCCGGACGGGCGCCTCCATACCGGGGCCGTAGACGTCCAGGATGCCGCCCCGGAGGGCGAACTGGCCCACCCCTTCCACCTGGTCGCAGCGGACATAGCCGGCGGCGGACAGGGTCTCGGCCAGGTCGTTCAGGTCCCGGGTCTGGCCCACCTTCAGCTCCACCCGGCACCGGTCCAGCACCGCCGGGGGCAGGGTGCGCTGGAGCAGGGCTTCCACCGTGGCCACCAGGTAGGGCGCTTCCCCCGCCGCCAGCCGCTCCATCAGGGCCAGCCTCTTGTGCTCCCACTGGCGGGAGACGGTGGCCGCGTTGTGGAAGGTGAAGGACCGGGAGGTGAGCACCGGGACAGGCTGCTCCGTGAACGCGGACAGGTCCCGGGCCAGCCGTTCCCCCTCCCCCTCGTCGGCGCACACCACCACCACGGGTCGGCCCGTCATCAGGCCGATCCCGGCGGCCACATGGGTCCGGTGGATATTGGCCACTCCGGACAGGGCCACAGGACAGCGGCCCCCCTCTATGGCGGAGAGGAGCTGCTGAAATTCCGGGATCCGGTTGAGCGCGGCGGTGAGCAGTTTCATGGCGTACCTCACTTAACTTACAAAAAATGGAAACTACAGATGTGGGAAAAGCCCCTCTTCCCCGCGGAAAGGGGGGTGGGAACGGGGGTGGTCGGCAGCCCCTCACCCGTTGAAACGGTTCATCCCCTTGTCCAGTCCATCCTTCAGGATACACTCAATGGCGTCGGCGGCCCGCTTCACGGCGGCGTCGATGGCCTTCTTGTCCTCTCCGGTGAACTTGCCCAGCACCCAGTCGGCCAGGTCATAGTCGGGGTGGGGCTTCTCCCCCACGCCCACCCGGATGCGGGGGAACTGGTCGGTGCCCAGGTGCTGGATGATGTTCTTCAGGCCGTTGTGGCCCCCGGCGGAGCCCTTGGCCCGGATGCGCAGCTTGCCCACGGCTAAAGCGGTGTCGTCGGACACCACCAGCACATGGTCGGGGGGCACCTTGTAGAAATCCACCGCCTGGCGCACCGCCTCTCCCGACAGGTTCATATAGGTGATGGGCTTCATCACCAGCACCTTTTCCCCGGAAATGGTGAGCAGATTGGTCAGGGCCTTGAACTTCAGCTTCTGAATGGGGGCGTGCTGGCGCTCCGCCACCTCGTCGGCCACCATGTAGCCCACGTTGTGCCGGGTATTCTCATATTTATCGCCGGGGTTGCCCAGACAGACCAACAACCAGCTTGCTCCGCCGGAATTTTTTTTGAAAAACATGGGCGTCTCCTCGTTTTCTCAGCTTTCAGGCAATCCAAATAGGGACGGGTAAACCTTACCCGCCCCTTGTTTGGGCTGTTATTCAGGGTGTACGCGGAACCGGGCGCCGCGGTCAGCCGCAGCCTTCCATCAAACGCCTCCGCCTTTTGACCGATTACAGGAACAGCGGGGACACGGAGGTCTCCATATAGATATGGCTGATGGCCTCGGCGAACATGTGGGCCACAGAGATGTATTTGATCTTGTCGCAATGGACGCCGGCCTTGGGCGGAATGGTGTTCAGGAAGATGACCTCGTCCAGGACACTGTCGCCGATGCGCTGAACGGCGGGGCCGGACAGCACGCCATGGGAGGCGCAGGCGGTGACGTCTTTGGCGCCGCCCAGCTCCACCAGGGCCTTGGCGGCGTGGCACAGGGACCCGCCGGTATCCACCATGTCGTCCAGAAGGATGACGTGCTTGTCCTTCACGTCGCCGATGATGTTCATGACCTCGGAGGAGTTGGCCTTCTGGCGGCGCTTGTCCACGATGGCCATGGGCATATCCAGCTTCTGGGCAAAGGCCCGGGCCCGGGCCACGGAGCCCACGTCGGGGGACACCACCATGGTGTCGGCGTGGACGGCGGCGAACTTGCGGATAAAGTGGTCCACAAAGATGGGGGAGCCCAGCAGGTTGTCCACAGGGATGTCAAAGAAGCCCTGGATCTGGTTGGCGTGGAGGTCCATGGTCAGCACCCGGTCGGCGCCGGCGGTGGTGATCAGGTCGGCCACCAGCTTGGCGGAGATGGGGTCGCGGGGCTTGGTCTTGCGGTCCTGACGGGCATAGCCGAAGTAGGGGATCACGGCGGTGATCCGGCCGGCGGAAGCCCGCTTCAGGGCGTCGATCATGATGAGCAGCTCCATCAGCGCGTCGTTGACGGAGTGGCTCTTCCCGTCCTTGTCCACAAAAGCGCAGGTGGACTGGACCACGAACACATCGGAGCCGCGGACGGTCTCATAGAAAGAAGCGAAATTCTCTCCGTCGGAAAACGCACCTACCTCAGAGGTGCCCAGAGGGATGCCCAGTTCCTTGCAGATGTCACTTGCCAGCTGGGGATTGGAATTGCCGGTAAAAACCTTGATGTCCTTCCCATGTGCGATCATGTTGTTTCCTCCCATTGTTCGGCATGTGCCCGGTCCTGTCCCGCCGGGCACGCCATTTTCCTTTTCTTATTGGCGCGGAATCCATATTTGAAGCGAGCGCTCCGGCTCACTTTTTCCCTTTTTTCTCCCGGTTGGCGGCGGCCCAGCCCTCCTTGACCTCCTGACGGGACCGGCCGATGGCCATGGCGTCGCCGGGGATGTCCTCGGTCACGGTGGTGGCGGCGGCGATAAAGGCCCCGTCCCCAATGGTCACCGGGGGTACAAAGTTGGTGTTGCAGCCCACGAACACGTTGCTGCCGATGGTGGTGCGGTACTTTTTGAAGCCGTCGTAATTGCAGGTGACGGTGCCGCAGCCGAAGTTGCAGTGGTCGCCCACGTCGCTGTCCCCCACATAGGTCAGGTGGGCCATCTTGGTACCCTCGCCCAGATTGCAGTTCTTCAGCTGGACAAAGGCCCCGATCTTGGAGCCGGCCCCCACCACACAGTGGGGCCGGATGTGGGTATAGGGACCGATCTGGCAATCCTTGCCGATCCTGCTCTCCTCGCACTGGGAGGCGTTGATGGTGGTCCCCTCCTCCACGACGCAGTCGGTGAGCATCACATTGGGCCCGATCTGGCAGTTGGGGCCAACCGCGGTGTTTCCCCGCAAAATGGTGCCGGGCAGCAGCAGGGTGCCCGCGCCTACGGTGACAGTCTCCTCCACATAGACGGAGGCGGGGTCCAGCATCTCCACACCGGACTCCAGCAGTTCCTGGCGCTTTGCGGCCAGGGCGGCGGAGTGATCCTTCATCTGGAATTTATCCTCCTATGGCGGCAGGACGCCGCCGTCTGATTTTATATTCGGCGCCGGGCCAGAGTCTGTCCCGGCATCTGTTGACATTATAGCATAATAACAGGGAATTTCATCCATGACAAGGAAAATTTTTTCCAATTGGGCCAGAAACGTCAATTTTTGAACAAAATCGACCAATCCGCAAAAAGCTCCTCTCTGCTGTGTGAGAGAGGAGCTCTTATGTCCGCCTTCAGTGGACAGTGACCAGGGGACAAACCCCCAGCCGCCGGCGTAGCTTGGCGGGGTGATAGATGCGAAATACTTCCAGTCCGGCGCAGAAGGTGTCCACCAGGTCCACCAGCCAGGCCTCCCGGGACCGGGGCAGGGCGCCTCCCAGGGGCCACATGTGGGACAGGATGATGTTGCGCTCCTTGGCCGACAGCTTGGTCAGGCCCTCGGCGTTCCGGGCCGCGGCCCGGGGATGGTCAAAGCACTGCCAGCCGGGGTGGGCGGACTTGTCCTTGGAGTCGTAGAGGTACAGGTCGTGGAGCAGGCCGCCCCGGGCGGCGGCCACCTCGTCCATGCCCAGAGCCTTGGCCGCCCGGAAGGACAGGTAGGCCACAAACAGGGAGTGGTCCAGGGTGGTGATGGGGCCGTGGTGCTTCCACTGGCCCATCATCCGCACCTGGTCGGAGTCCAGCAGCTCCCCGGTGGTATTGACAAATTCACGCATGTATCGGTTCATAACGATCACCCTTTCCAGGAAAACAAAAGCCTTTGGCCGGAAGGCCGGACCGCGCCCCTCCCTCCCATCATACTCCGGGCGGGCGCCGGTGTCAGCAGGAAATTTTTCCCTGCTCAGCGGACCTGTCCGCTGCCCCGGACCACATACTTGAAGGTGCACAGCTCCCGCAGGCCCAGGGGGCCCCGGGCGTGGAGCTTCTGGGTGGAGATGCCCATCTCACAGCCCAGGCCGAACTCCCCTCCGTCAGTGAACCGGGTGGAGGCGTTCCAGTAGACGGCCGCGGAGTCCACCCCCGCCAGGAACTTCCGCGCCGCCGCCTCGTCGGCGGTGACGATGGCCTCGGAGTGGCCGGTGGAATGGGCAGCGATGTGGGCCATGGCGGCGTCCACTCCGTCCACAATACCCACGGCCAGGATATAGTCCAAAAACTCGGTGTCAAAGTCCCCGGGACCGGCGGGGGTGCCCTCCACCGTGTCAAAGGCGCAGCCGCCCAGCCGCAGCTCCACGGGCTGCTCCCCCCGGGCGGCCCGGTCATCCACCAGGCGGCGCTTCAGCTTGGGCAGGAACTGGCCGGCAATGTCCTTGTGGACCAGGCAAACCTCGGCGGCGTTGCATACGCTGGGCCGGGAGCACTTGGCGTTTTCCACAATATCCAGGGCCATCTCCTGGTCGGCGGCTTTGTCCACATAGATGTGGCAGATGCCGGTCCCTGTCTCCAGGACGGGGACGGTGGCGTTGTCCACGCAGGCCCGGATGAGTCCGGCGCCGCCCCGGGGGATGAGCAGGTCCACATAGCCCCGGGCGCACATCAGCTCATTGGCGGAGGCCCGGGTGGTGTCCTCCACCAGCCCCAGGGCCTCCTGGGGCAGTCCGGCGGCGGACAGTCCCTCCCGCAGGGCGGCCACAATGGCGGCGGCGGAGCGGTGGGCCTCCTTACCGCAGCGCAGGACGCAGGCGCTCCCCGCCTTCAGGGCCAGGGCGGCGGCGTCGGAGGTGACGTTGGGGCGGCTCTCGTAGATGATGGCGATGACCCCCATGGGGACGGCGGTGCGCTCAATGACCAGACCGTTGGGCCGCTCCACCCGGGCCAGCACCTCCCCCACCGGGTCGGGCAGGGCGGCTACCTCCCGGATGCCCTTGGCCATGCCGGCGATCCGGCTCTCGCTGAGGGCCAGCCGGTCCAGCATCACCTCGGAGATGGTCCCCCGGGCCCCCTCCAGATCCAGGGCGTTGGCGGCCAGAATGTCCGACGTGTGTTCCTCCAGAGCCCCGGCCATGGCCAGCAGGGCCTTGTTTTTGGTATCCGTATCCGCCAGAGCCATGGCGGCCTTGGCCCCTTTGGCCTGGGTCAAAAGTTCCATTGTGGTCATAACACAGACCTCCCTGTATTATTTAGTGGAAATATTCCTTTGAGTCATCAGGAGCCTGAGTCCGGTCCTCCTCGGTATAGGAGCGCAGGACCTGGGCCACGGTTACCCGGTAATCCTGGAAAAGAGCCTCTCTCCCCCGCTGTTGACAGCGGCGGTGTTCCAGCCGGTTGCGCCACTGGGCCACAAAGTCCTCATTTTCCCAGTAATTGATGCCCAGCAGGGTGTTGGGATCGGTGCCGGACACAAAGCCCTCCGATCTCAAAAAGCCGGGCTGTTCTTTCAGATGTTCCCGCAAGGCCTGGCTCAAAGCCCGGTAATCTTCCATGCACCCTTCCTTCACGGTCACCCGAAACAGGACCATGACCATTTCCGTCCCCTCCTGTACTTATTTGTTGCTTCCCAAAAACCGTGTGCCCACTGCCTTGCCCTCCACGATGTCATAGAGGCGCTCGGGGTGCTCCCCGTTGGTGATGACCATGTCGCAGCCCCGGGCGGTGACCATTTTGGCGGCCCGCAGCTTGGTGGCCATGCCGCCGGTGGCCAGCTCGCTGCCCTTGCCCCCGGCCAGGGCCTCGATCTCGGGGGTGACCGCCTCCACCACGGGTACCAGCCGGGCGGACCGGTCCTGCCGGGGGTCGGCGGTGTACAGCCCCTCGATGTCGCTGAGCAGCACCAGCAGGTCGGCCTCCACGGAGCAGGCCACAATGGCCCCCAGGGTGTCGTTGTCGCCCACCTTGATCTCGGCGGTGGCCACGGTGTCGTTCTCATTGATGACAGGCAGGGCCCCCAGCTCCAGCAGGCGGAACATGGTGTTCTCAAAGTTGTGCCGCCGGTCCTCGTGGTCCACGTCCTCCCCGGTCAGCAGGACCTGGGCCACGGTATGGTTATACTGGGAAAACAGCTTGTCGTAGGTGTACATCAGCTCGCACTGGCCCACGGCGGCGGCGGCCTGCTTGGTGGGCATGTCGGCGGGACGTCCGGGCAGGTTCAGCTTGCCCACCCCCATGCCGATGGCTCCCGAGGATACCAGGATCATCTCATGGCCCGCGTTTTTCAGATCGGACAGCACCTTGACCAGTTCCTCCACATGGCGGATGTTCAGCCGCCCGGTGGCGTGGGCCAGGGTGGAGGTGCCCACTTTGACAACGATTCGCATACTTTCTTTCTCCTAACTACAGCCGTTTTACGCCATGTCAGTCCTTTTTGCCCAGGGCCAGGGTCTTCTCATAAGCGGCAATGACCGCGTCCATGGCGGCGCCCCGGAAGCCCCGCTCCTCCAAGGTCCGCACGCCCTGGATGGTGGTGCCACCGGGAGAACACACCGCATCCTTCAAAGCGCCGGGGTGCTTTCCGCTCTCCAGCACCATCCGGGCGGAGCCCGCCGCCATCTGGGCGGCATAGGCCAGGGCCTTGTCCCGGGGCAGGCCGCAGGCCACGCCGCCGTCCGCCAGCGCCTCGATGAACAGGTAGGCGAAGGCGGGGCCGCAGCCGGAGACGGCGGAGGCGGCGTCGATCAGATTCTCCGGCACCCGGTCCACCAGCCCGGCGGGGGCCAGCAGCCCGGCAAAGGCGTCCAACTCCTCCCCGGAGGCTTCCAGTCCGCAGTATTGGACCACTCCCGCTCCGATGGAAGCCGGGGTGTTGGGCATCAGCCGGATCACGGGGCAGTCCACCCCCGCCAGCTCCCGGATGCGGGCGCAGGACAGCCCGGCGGCCATGGTGGCCAGCACAAAACGGCCGGTCCGGGCCGCCAGGACGGGGGCCAGCTCCTCCAGCACGCCGGGCATCATCTGGGGCTTTACCCCCAGGAAGATCAGATCGCAGCGTTCGGCGATCTCCCCGTTGGTACTCACCCGGGCCCGGGTCAGCTCTCCGGCCAGCTTCTCCGCTTTGGCCGGGGTGCGGTTTGCCAGATACAGGACGGCCCCTTCCTCCGCCCCCTTGTCAGCGGCCCGGGCCAGAGCGGAACCCATGTTTCCCGTGCCGATAAAACCGATGGACTGATACATCATTCATTCCTCCCACGGATGCGGCCCGGAGGGCCGCTGCCTGATTGTCTCTATCATAGCACAATTCTCCCCGGGATGATATTGAATATTGTGTTAAAGTTTTATGATGGAGCGGTCCTCTCTTTGGTTCCCTAAAGCAAAAAGAGGAGCCCCCACGGCTGCCGCGCCGCGGGGGCTCCCTCTATCTATGTGATCCTTCCAGAATCACAGCTTATGCCGGGATGTACTCAGCACTTCTCGAAGATGGTGGCAACGCCCATGCCGCCGCCGATGCACAGGGTGGCCAGACCCTTCTTGGCCTCGTCACGCTTGGCCAGCTCATGGAGCAGGGTGACGATGATGCGGGCGCCGGAAGCGCCGACGGGGTGGCCCAGGGCGATGGCGCCGCCGTTGACATTGACCTTGCTCATGTCGAAGTGCAGCTCGCGGGCCACGGCGATGGACTGGGCGGCAAACGCCTCGTTGGCCTCCACCAGGTCAATGTCCTCGATGGTCAGGCCGGCCTTGTCCATGGCCTGACGGGAAGCGGGAACGGGACCCACGCCCATGATCTTGGGGTCCACGCCGCCCTGGCCCCAGGAGACCAGCTTGGCCATGGGCTTCAGGCCGTACTTCTCCACGGCCTCGCCGGAGGCCAGGATGATGGCGGCGGCGCCGTCGTTGATGCCGGAGGCGTTGGCGGCGGTGACGCGCTGCTCGTGCTTGCGGGTATCGGCCTCGTGGACCTGGGTCATCTCAAAGGTGTGGACCACCTGCTCCTCCACGCCCTCGGGGCCCACGGGGAAGGCGCCCTTCAGCTTGCTGATGCCCTCGGCGGTGACGCCGGCGCGGGGGAACTCGTCCACCTTGAACTCCACCATCTGCTTCTTCTGCTTGACCATCACGGGGACGATCTCGTCGTTGAAGCGGCCGGAGTTGATGGCGGCCTCAGCCTTATTCTGGGAGGAGGCGGCGAACTCGTCCAGCTCCTGGCGGGTGATGCCCCAGATGTCGCAGATGTTCTCGGCGGTGGTGCCCATGTGGTAGTTGTTGTAGGCGTCCCACAGGCCGTCCTTGATCATGGTGTCGATGACCTTCTTATCACCCATGCGGGCGCCCCAGCGCTCGGCAGGCAGGGCGTAAGGGGCGGCGGACATATTCTCCATGCCGCCGGCCACGATGATGTCGGCGTCGCCGGAGGCGATGGTACGGCCGGCCTCGATGACGGACTTCATGCCGGAGCCGCAGACCATGCCGACGGTATAAGCGGGGACGGAGATGGGCACACCGGCCTTGATGGCGGCCTGGCGGGCGGGATTCTGGCCCAGGGCAGAGGTGAGGACGCAGCCGAACATGACCTCGTCCACCTGCTCGGGCTTGACGCCGGCCCGGTTCAGGGCCTCCTTGATCACAATACCGCCCAGATCAGCGGCGGGGGTGTCCTTCAGGGAGCCGCCAAAGGAACCAATGGCGGTGCGGCAGCAGTTGACAACATAGATTTCCTTCATAGTGTCTGAAACCTCCAATATTTGGTTTTGGCGTCTCTGGGACGCCCATCTTTCCGCTCTTGTTATGAATTATATCGAAGGCCGAATGAAAAAGCAACAAGATTCTTGTGGCATCGGACACTGTTTCTGACTGAGGTTGACACATTATTGCAAATATGCAATAAACATCATTGGTCCCAGGTAATAAACCTCAAAAACCGACGCCGCGGCGGTCCCTGCGGCAGTGGGAATCAGAAACGGCCGCCCATTGGGCGGCCGTTTCACGTGGAACGACGGACGTTCACGGAGTTCGCTTATTCTGTGGCGAACCGGTTGGCGCGGGACTGCGCCGGGAGATCAGCCCTTCGTATCCAGGACCTCAACAGTCATGGGCATGTCAAGGGGAAACTCTTCCTCCTCCGGCTCTTCGGAGGGGGTGTGGGGCCGCAGCTCATAGCGCTCCCCCAGGCCGGAGAACTCCTCCAGCCAGGCCAGGGTCCGCTGGGCGTTGGGAGTGAGGGTGATGGTCAGCTCCCTGCCTCTGACCACCGTCTGCCCTCTGACGCCCAGGCTGGTTATCTCAAAGGAGAAGGTCAGGTCGGTACGGTAGGTGTTGTCCATGCGCTCCTGGTCCTCAAAGAGGTAGCGCACGCCGATGGTGCCATCCCGGAAATCGGCCCGGACCGCCTGCCACAGGTCTTCCAGCTCCTCCCCGGTGATTCCGTCCAGATAGCGTCTGGACTGTTCCTGCCGGGAACCGTTTTCATACAGCTGGTACAGGTCGGTGAGGTAGGCCTCCACCAGCCGGCCCTCCTCACACTGGTCAAAGCCGTACTGGTCCTCCACCAGCTCCCGGTCCTGGATAAACTGCTGGGCCTGCCAGGTGATGGAGCCCTCCAGGTCCCGCTCATCCTGATAGATGGGGACGGAGTAGTACCGCCGCTCCAGAGTGGCGCCGCTGGTCAGGGTGTAGGTCACGCTGAAGTAAATGGCGTCCTCCCCCGGTTGGTAGCCATCGCTGTTTTGGTCCACCCGGTCCTTGTCCTGGACGATGGCCCGGTGCAGGTCCACCACCTTCCGGATCTGGTCGGGGTCGGTCACCTCTCCGCTGTAGCTGCGGGCCTTGTCATAGGGATAGCCCATATCGAGGTCGAGGGTCAGGGAGCTGACCGCTCCGGCGTCAGGCACTTTATTCTCGATTCCGAACCAATCCATGGCAAAGGCGGCACACAGCAGGGTCATGGCCGCGGCCACCGCCAGGGCGTGCTTCCAGTATTTCAGCACCCGGAAGGATTTTTTCAGCAGCATCTCCGCCGCGAAGCAGCCCACCACGCCCCAGAGGATGACGCACAGGGACATGGGCAGGGCCTCGGTCCAGTTGAAGAAGGCGGCGGTGCACACGCCGAAGCACAGGCCCACGCAGAAGGCCACCCCGTACCGGAACAGGGGACGAACCAGGGGAACGGCCACCACATCCCCGGCGGACTCCACATGGCGGCGCTGGTAGACCAGCAGGGCCAGCACAGCCAATACTACCCCGGCGGCGGCATAGGCCGCCACGGTTCCGGGGGACTCCAGGCTGCGGGACAGCGCTTCCCCGGAGTCGCTGTAAGCCGTCTGCCACTGGCAGGCCTCCCCCAGGGCGTACACCGGAGTCAGATACCGCACCAGCGGGCCATCCGCCCGCATCCCGGGATAGCCGAAGAAAAACAGGTCCATCAGGGACGTGACCAGGAAGTAGACGGAAATCACCAGCCCATTTAGGATCCCGTAAAAGGCGGGCAGGGCCAGCAGGTGCCCGGTGAACATGGCGCAGAAGGCGGCGAAGGAAAAGAAGAACAGGGCGGTGCCGCTCTGGGCCAGGAACAGGGTCCCCAGGGCGGACAGCGCCTGCCCCCACTCCGCGGGGGGCAGCAAGGCCAGCTCCACCGCCGCCCCCATCAGGGCCGCCGCCAGCTGGGGTAGCAGCAGGAAGCTGAGGCCCGCCAGGTAGTTGGACCAGAACAGGGCCTCCCGCCGCACGGGGAGGGCGTGCATGGTGCAGGCCGCCCGGTTGTTGTACAGATAGCCGAACACCGCCATGGCCGCCAGCACGCCGCAGACCACAGACAGGAACAGCCCCACCATCAGGACGTCGGGCAGCTCCAGGGCCCGGTCCAGCAGCTCCGCCTGGGCCTGGGAGACCCCCTGGCCCCAGCGGAGGGCGTTGAAATAGCAGTTCATCAGATTCAGCGGGACGGCAAAGACCCAGATCACGCCGTACAGGGCCCACAGGGGCCAGAACCGGGCCATGGTTTTCCGGTAGAGGGTGGAATTAAAGAATGATGTCACGGACCCCATAGTCCTCACCTCCCAATTCATAAATAAAGATCTCCTCCAGGGACAGGGGCAGGACCTCCAGCAGAATGGGGCTGTACGCCGCCATCCGGCTCTTGATCTCCGCCGGGTTGCCCCGGACGATGTAAGTGTACACCCGGCCCACCTGGGAGGTGTGGAGGATGTTCATGTCACGGGGCAGCTGGGGCGGCTCGGACTGGGCGAAGGCCGCCTGGAGCTTGACGATGTTGTCCTGGAGGTCGGTGAGGGACCGCTCCAGCAGCACCTTCCCGTGGGACAGGATGCCCACGTGGTCACACACGTCCTCCAGCTCCCGCAGGTTGTGGGAGGAGACCAGCACCGTGGTCCCCCGCTGGGCCACGTCCCCCATGAGCAGGGACCAGACCTGCCGCCGCATCACCGGATCCAGGCCGTCCACCGGCTCGTCCAGCACCAGCAGGTCGGGCTCGCAGCACAGGGCCAGCCAGAAGGCCGACTGCTTCTGCATGCCCTTGGACAGGCGGCGGATGGGCTGTTTCTCGTCCACCTCGGGGAAGGCCTCCTTCAGGGCCTGATACCGCTTGTCGTCAAACCTGGGGTAGAGCCCCCGGTAAAACTTCATCATGTCCCGGGTGGAGGCGGAGGCGAAGTAGTACAGCTCGTCGGGGATGACGGCGATCTTGGCCTTCACCGCCGGATTCTCATAGACCGACTGGCCGTCCACCAGCACGGAACCGCTGTCCGGACGGTACACCCCCGTAATGTGCCGCAGAATGGTGGATTTTCCCGCTCCGTTGGGGCCCACCAAGCCGTAAATGGAGCCCCGCTCCACCTTCATGGTCAGGCCGTCCAGGGCCTTGAAGCCCTCGAAGGTCTTGGTCACGTTGTTCACCTGGATCATTGCGCCTCTCCCCTTTCCATGGCCCGGATGCGGGCCCACAGCGTCTCTCCGTCCATGCCCAGAAACAGCAGCTCCGCCGCTGTCCGGTCAAAGACCTGGAGCAGTTCTTCCTTCCGCCCCCGGTCCACCCCGGTGTGGGGGGCGGCAAAGGAACCCTTGCCGGGGACGGAGCAGAGATAGCCCTCCGACTCCAGGGCCTCATAGGCCCGCTGGATGGTGTTGGGGTTGATGGCCAGGGTGCTGGCCATGGTCCGCACCGAGGGCAGCTTTTCCCCCTCCCGGATCACCCCGGTCACCATCAGCCGCCGCAGTCCGTCCTTGACCTGCTCGTAGATGGGTCGGGCGTCCCGGTAATCTAAATTCAGCACGGAAGTCCCTCCTTCCTGGTATCCCGGCGGACTGGGCCGCCGGTCCGAACTGTATGAAGTGTTCTAGTACGGCCAGTATACCGGAGAGTGAGGCAAAATACAATTAAGAAGTGTTTAAGAATTTCTTAGAATAACCTCAATTCCACTAATCCATTGAAAACACTGGCTTTCCGTTGCGCCACAATGGTTTGTGGGTTGCACAGACTTGCGATTATTTGTTATAGTTTGTAGGTATTTAGGACACATAAAAGACACAGTAACGGACACAGTAAATGCAGCGCCTTTACACTCAAGATCCATTCGCTTTTCTTTCGTTTTCGGCCATTCGCATTTCCAGATAAGCATTTACCTTGTCCGCGCTGGAGGCGTGGTGTTTGGACCGCAGGTCTGTATAAATATTCCTCACGATCTGCTCCGTGTCCCCGACAAAAGCGGCGGTAGACTTCGGGTCTATCCCGGCCTCAAAGCAAATCGTACTGAACGAATGGCGGAAGTAATGCGGGGTGACGACGGGCACCTCAACCGGATTATTGTCCGCGTCATATTCCCATTTCGTCAGCCCTGTGTCGTGGCAATACGCTTTCCATACTCTGTTAAACTGGGCAAGCGACATATAATTTCCATCTTTGTTTGGAAAAATCTTCCCGATCCGGTTTCTCGGAAGAGCGTCAGCCAGCGGCTTTAACAGAGGAATATCCCGTTTCCCGTTCTCGCTTTTCAGGTGATGTTCCAGGTGCGGGATATTTCCATATGCGTAATTCAGTTTTTTTGTGATGTGGATGACCATATTCGTCCGGTCGATGTCCTTCCATTCCAGGGCCAGCAGCTCCCCCCGGCGGCATCCGGTGTACAGCAGCATGAGCCCCAGCAGCCACCACTTTCCGGTCCGGCACCGTTCCACCTGGTATTCCTGCTCCTCGGTCAGCGCAGAACGCTTTTTCTCCGGGAGATTCTTCCCGTGCCTTACCTCAACCGCCGGGCTGACTTCAATGTCTCCCTGCATGACGGCGTGGGAGAAAATCTGCTTGAGCACAGTAAGCTCAATGGAAACGGTGTGCTTTGCGTAGCCTTTCCCCTCAAACTGGGTGATGTACCGCTTGACGTCAATGGGTTTGATATCTCCGGCCCGCTGTGTAAAATACTCCTTGATCCGCTTTACCGCAAGTCCGTATACCTTGTAGGTGCTGTAGCTGATATCCGCCTCATGCTGCTTGTACCACTCGTCCGCGATCTCCGGCAGCTTGCGGCCCTGTTTTCGGTCCGTGTCGTACTCCAGGATCTTCTTGTCCACTTCCTGGCATGTCCTTCCCCTGAATTTCACCCGCTTTCCGTTGATGGTCCGGGAGGTCTCAAAGATCCCGTCCGGTCTGCAATAGTATTTCGCCTTTTTCTTTGCTGCCATTTTACATTCCTCCTCGTAAAAACCATTTGCCTACCGGGAGGAAAAGTGCTATACTGTTCTCGCAAAGTGTGCACTATCCCCCTTGAATTGCCTGTGGTGGGTGTTCTTGTGGTTTGGCTTCGTGGTGGTTGCCTGGTTGGTGTTGATTTTGCGTCTGACGTCCGATGTTCGCAGCATCGGGCGTCTTTTTTTGCGCCCATGTGCCTCACCTTACCTTGCTGATAAAGTGGGTAGCCAGCCCCAGCACACGGACATTATTTACATCGTCCCCCGTAAAAACCTTTGGAGGATATGCGGGATTCTCTGCCTGGAGGGTGACGGTGCCGTTTTCAAAATAGAACCGTTTCAGCGTGGCCTCGTCCCCGTCCACCAGAACGGCGGCGATCTGGCCGTTCTCCACCTCCGGCTGCTGCTTGATGCAGACGATATCACCGTCGTGGATTCTGGCGCCGATCATGCTGTCCCCCTTGCACAGAAGGGTGAAGTCGCACTTCACGAAATCTGGGATCTGGTCGTAGCCTTCGATATTCTGCTCTGCCAGGATAGGCTCACCGCAGGCGATAGTGCCCAGGCGCGGGCGGGCGATCATGGACGGCATTGGCATGACGTTCCCGGGGATGGTGACAGCCTCCTGGTCATCGTCGATGAGGTAGGAGGGCCTGACGCAAAACATCTCCGCCATGGCCTTGATCTTGGACGCGGGGATGTCGTACACCCTTCCGCACTCCCATTTGCTTACGGCGTTCTTCTTCACGCCGAGCCGTTCTCCGAATTCGACCTGGGTCAAACCCATTCTTTTCCGGTGCATTTTGATCTTTTCTCCTGCTGTCACATCCATCACGTCCTTTGTTGTGTGTATCTTAATAATAACGATTTAAATATTTTTGTCAAGAAAAAATATCTTGACAGCGTGAAAAAATAATTCTATACTGTTGGTATCTTGAAAAGGTGAATTGAGGTGATTGTATGAATGTAAACATGTTCAAGGGGGCAATGCGCTCCTGCGGACTGACCCAGGAGGAGACCGCCAAGCAAATCGGGATCAGCGTGTCCAGATTCAACGCAAAGACGAACAATTATAACGGCGCAGAGTTCAACCTTGCGGACATCCGTGCGCTGAAGCGGGTCCTTGGCCTGTCTGCGGAACAGGTGGACCAAATTTTTTTGGTCTAAAAGTATCTTGAAAAGGTGAATAATAAACAGACAGAAAGGAGCCAACATGAACGAACTTCAAGTATTCAACAACCCAGACTTCGGCGAAGTCAGAACCATAGAGGAGAACGGCGCTGTGCTGTTCTGTGGGAGCGACGTGGCGAAGGCACTTGGGTATAGCCGTCCAGCAGATGCGGTATCGTCCCATTGCAAGGGGTCGGTGATTCGCCGACTCCCTACATCCGGAGGGGCGCAGGAAATAAAATTCATCCCCGAATCCGACCTCTACCGCCTTGTGTTCAGCTCCCGTCTCCCCCAGGCGGAGAAGTTCACAGACTGGGTGACGCAGGAGGTCCTCCCCACCATCCGCCGCCACGGGATGTACGCCACCGCCGAGACGGTGGAGAAGATGCTCTCCGACCCGGACGCCATGATCCAGGTGTTCACGGCCTTGAAGGAGGAGCGTGCCGCCCGGCAGGCGCTTGCGGATAAGGTGGAGCAGGATGTGTCTGTCTCGCTGTTTACCAGAACGACTCCATGATTTGATAGATCTCCTTGTCCGAGAGGTCCTTGCCATTCCGCATACTCTCTACCACCGACCGCTCCGGTTCCTGCCCGTACTCCTTCTCCAGCAGCTCCGTCCAGTTGGGTTCCATTCTGTTCGCCTCCTAAAGCAGCGTTTTCTGTGTTCTCAGTATACCCCGCCCCGCTCCTGCTGTCAAAACCATTCCGGTTTTCTACATCCTGCCGTGTAGAAATCCCACCCACAATGGCCTGCAAAAGCGGGTCCGTCCCCCGGTCATATGGGACCTCCAGCTGCATCTGCGCTACCCGCTCCTTCACCGCCTCCCGCTGCTGGGATTTGGTCATGCCGCCTGTGTCGATGCCAAGCTGCGCGGCAGATGCCGGGTCGTTGAGAATCGCCTCCGCCTGCTTGTTGGTGACAGGTTGCATGGTCTTGATGATTGCGTCCAGCAGCGCGTCCCCGGTGGTTGTCTGCGTACCCTGTCCATTTCCGCCTGTGGCGGCCTCTGCTGCCGCCTTCTTCTGTGCCGTGTCCACGGTATCCTGCTGCGCTATCCGCGCTCCTGCGGTCTCCTGCGCGGATTCCTGTGCCGTCTGTGCGTTTACTCCAGGCTTGTACTTCCCTGTGGCCACGCTGACCGCGCCGCCGAGTCCGCCCAGGATGCCGCCCACTGCCGCGTCGTGGAGTATGTCGGTGACGGTCTCCGCGCTGTAATGGCTCATCGGGTCCTTCCCGTCGTAGATGGACTCCAGGGCGGGAGAGATGGCCCCGGACACGACCTCCTCCAGCGCCTCGCCCGCGCCGCTGGCCAGCACATGGAGGGCGCGTCGTCCGTTCTTACTCCCGGCCATCTTCCGGATGACGCCCTCCACAATATCGTCCGCCGCACCGCCGCCGTAGATTCCGGCCAGGCCGTCGAAGATCTTTTCGCTGAGCACTTCCACGCCTGCGGATGCCGCACCGTATCCCAGCTGCTGGGCAAGCGTTGCCCCGTTGAGCCGCGCCTGCTGCGCGCCGGAGCCGAAGGCCCGGTAGCCCATGGATGCAAGTCCGGCGCCTGGTGCCACAATGTTTGCCGCCGCGTCCCCCAGCATCTGGGTACCGGCAACGCCCGCGTCAACAGCCAGTCTGCCAACGGTCCCAAGACCCTTCTTTGCGGTCTCGATGTCCTTCTGTGCGCTCTCCTGAACCGTGTCGGCAAGCTGTGCGGCGGCTTGTGTCGCCTTCTGCTGGACCTGCTCCCCGGAAACCTTTGCCATGGCGTCATACTTGCGCTGCCAATCGTCGATGATGTTCTGTTGAGACCGAAGGTCCCGGTCCGCCCATGTACCGGGCGCCTTTGCGTTTTCTTCCAGCATGACGCGCATGTCATACTTTGCCCGGTCCAGACTCCGGCTGTACTCCGCCATGGTCTCAGCGTCCCGGGCGGCGCGTGCGTTATGCCCGGACTCATACAGCGCCCTGGACGCGTCCGTCATGCCTGACGCGCTGCTCTTGACCGCGCCATTCACCGTGTTCCATACCCTCTGCCAGAAGGAGAGCGACCCGGCGTCATCCTGCTCATCGCTTGAGTCGTAAGCAGCAGGGCGGGGGCTTGCCCCCGCCGTCTCCTTCTGCTGCGTCTGCTGCTTCACGGTCAGCGAAACAGAACCGCTTTTTGACTGATAGACGCGCTCCTGCTTTGCGGAAGCCGTGGAAGCCCTTTCCTCTTTCCCGCTGGAGAACACCTGGCCCGTTGCTTGATTTGTGAGTGTGACGCCCATGTCTGTCCTCCTTAGTTAAAGCTGATGTCAAATCCACACGCCTTAAATTTTGTCTTCAGTTTTTCCTTCTGAGACGCCGTCAGGTTAGCGGACTCGATTGCATTGAGCAGGGCGTTCACGTCATAGTAGGCTTTCCCTGCCCATACGAAGACCCCTTCGTCCGGATCGTAGTCAAGACTTGTCTGATTCCCAGATCCCGTCCCGCCGTAACCGGTCCAGAAAGAGCCGCCCGTGGTCCCATTCTCCTGCTGATACTTCTCCCACGCCTGCTGTGCGCTCAGCCCGCCCGCCGCCTTCTGGCTGTTCGGGCCCCAAAGGCCGTCCTTGGTCACGCCGTAGTATGCCTGCATGGCCTTTATCTGCTGTGCGGTCAGCCCGCCGTTGTCATATCCCTTTCCACTTCTTGACGTATTTGTGGACGTGCTCGCGGCACTTCCCGCCGGAGCCGGCGTTTCTGCCGCGGCGGTATCTCCCACGCCGGTGTAAAGTCCATATTTCAGGGCAAGTTCCAGGTCCGCTGCCTCCTGGGCTGCGGCCAGCTGATCGTCTTCCCGCTCCAGGCCCTGTACCCGGACCAGCTCCTTGTACAGCGCGGTGGCGAGAGTGGAGTTTCCGCTGGCTCTTGCCTCGGCGATGGCGCTTTCATACTGATACTTAAGGTTCGTTTTTGCCAGCTGGATGTCGCTGAGCGCGTTTGCCTTTGCCTGGTCCAGATTGGCGATGTCCCGCTGGTATGCGCTGCTCCGGGCAAGCTCCGCCTGCCCCGCCGCCCCGGATGACAGTCCGGAGGCCGCTGCCCGCTCGTCAAAGGCCTTCCTTGCCAGGGCGTCCTGGGCTGCCACGTTGTTCCGGGCCGCGTCATACTGCTGTGGCAGCCTCGCCTCCTGGTCGTCGTAGCCAGCCATGCTCTTTTCGTAGGCCACCTTGAGTCCGGCGAGCTGTGCCTCAAGCTGGGAAGCGTAGGCCTTGCGCAGGTACTCGCTCAGGTCATATTCCCCCTTCGCCGGGATGGCCTGGTCTTGTTTCCGCATCAGCTCGATGTACTCGCTTCCGTCTTCGCCACCACGGTACCCGTAAGAGTTCCGCAGGATCTCCGCCTGGTCGTGCCAGTAGTCCTTTTCTTCCTGGGTTGTCGCGGCGTTCCAGTTTGCACCATAAGAATGCAGAAGGTCCTGGTCCTCCTGGCTCATGATTCTGGATGCGTAGTAGTCGCTTCCTGCGCCCGCCGGTGTGTATCCCCCGGCGGAGGAACCTCCAGAGCTTCCAGAGGACGGCGTCTTAATATCCTGGGACACACGGCCACTGCTGGAACTGCTGGAACCTCCAGAGCTTCCAGAGGACGGCGTCTTAATATCCTGGGACACACGGCCACTGCTGGAACTGCTGGAA
>NZ_JADYUM010000022.1 GCF_021531815.1 Pseudoflavonifractor phocaeensis | reverse complement strand
GGGGGCGGGCTTGCTGCCGCAGGCGGCCAGGGACAGGACCATGGCGCCGGCCAACAGGGCGGAAATCAGCTTTTTCATTGCAAATCCTCCTATTTTCCTTTATTGAGCGGGGACCGCTCACCTCTGTGTGTCATACGCCTCTGAGCGTTCAGAATTGTATGACATCTGACATTATTGTATCAAATTTCAGGGTAAAGTCAATTTGTAAAAACAGCGAAAAACACTCTCCGTTTTTGGTCTATTTGACAGCCGGTTTCCCGTCTCCTCCCTGAAAGTCCGTCAAGATTCCATAAATTTTTCCTCATGTGGCTCCTCCGCCCCATTTTGCCCCCTCTCTTTCCTTTCCGGGGCAGCAAAAAGCCCGGCGTCTGTTTCAGGCGCCGGGCTTTGACACAGTAGTGCAAAAGCAGGTTCAGGCGGGGTTTGTGATGTTCTCCTCCAGGTCCTCCTGGACCTTGTCCAAGTGGGCCCGCATGGCGTTTTCCGCCCTGTCTCCGTCCCTGGCCTGGATGGCCTCCATGATCCGGGTGTGGGGGGTCACGGCGTTCCGAACGTTCTGAGGGACCTGAAAGGTCTTGGAGCGGAAGGTCTTCATCCCCTGGTTGATCTGCTGGTTGA
Organism: Pseudoflavonifractor phocaeensis; assembly: GCF_021531815.1. Lineage (GTDB taxonomy): Bacteria > Bacillota > Clostridia > Oscillospirales > Oscillospiraceae > Lawsonibacter > Lawsonibacter phocaeensis_A. The sequence continues at coordinate 33,893 of NZ_JADYUM010000022.1, read as the reverse complement.
TGGCGATGAGCAGATGGTTGCCGCTGCCCTCCACAATGGCGCTGTGGAAGGACTCGTCCAGCTGGGCGATCCGGGCGGTATCCTGCGCCTGAAGGGCGTCCATGAAATGGCCGTGGAGTTCTGTCAGGGCTCCGATGTCCCGGTCGCTCCCCCGCTCCGCCATACGGCGGGCGGCCATGGGCTCCAGGGCGCGCCGGATCTCGATCCCTTCCCGGAGCTGCACCTCGTTCTTCAGCAGCCACTCCACCGCGCCCACGTCCTCACCGGGCTGCCGCTCGGCCACAAAGGCCCCCCGGCCGGGCTTGATTTCCACATAGCCCCGGGCCTGGAGCAGGCGAAAGGCCTCCCGAATGGTGCCCCGGCCCACACCCAGGCGCTGGCACAGGTCCATCTCGGCGGGGAGCTTTTCACCCGGCCCGCATTGTCCGCTTTCGATCAGCTGCCGGATCTGTTCTTCCACCTGCTGGACGATTGGGACCCGCTTGATCGGCTCCATAGTCCCGCCTCCTGTCCTCATAGTGAATCCCATTGTACTTTCTTTTTTTTGGCCCGTCAAGCCAAATGGCAGGAAATGAAAACACTTTCCCGTCCTTTTCCCCCTGTCCCTGGCATGGATTGCCCGCCGGCCGAACTGCCGGGAAGCGGATGCGGCAGGTCCCGGAAAAGTTTTCCGCCTCCCTTGACTTTAATAGTTAACTGTGTTAAAGTGTTTCTGGCTTCCACCGGGGAGCTTACCATTTTACCGCGCCCGGAGGCGCATGGGGGTTACTATGAGCAGACATATTGTAATTGTGGGGCTTGGCCTGATCGGCGGCTCCATGGCCCGGGCCCTGCGGGGCTTTGAGGATTTTGACATCATCGGCCTGGACGTGAGCCAGCCCACGCTGCGCTTCGCCCTGGAAAACAACATCATCGACCAGGCGGAGACCGACCCGGTCAAGGCCCTGGCCCAGGGGGACCTGGTATTTCTCTGTCTCCACCCCAAGGGCATCGTGGATTTCCTGACGGAACATAAAGATCACTTCAAGGCGGGCGCCATGGTCACCGATGTGTGCGGCATCAAGGGGGCCGTCCTGGAGGCGGCCACGGCCCTGCCCGGCAACGTCTCCTTCGTGGGCGGGCACCCCATGGCGGGCCGGGAGACCTCCGGCATCCAGAACTCCCTGGATAACATGTTCCTCAACGCCCACTACATTCTCACGCCTAACCAGCAGTCCCGTCCCGAGCATATCGCCCTGATGGAGCGGGTGGCCAAGCAGGCGGGCTGCGCCGACGTGGTCAAGACCACGCCCGAGGAGCACGACGCCATCATCGCTTACACCAGCCAGATGATGCACATTATCGCCGTGGCCGTCTGTGATGACGAGAGCCTGTTCCGCTACCAGGGCTTCGAGGGCGACTCCTTCCGGGGCTGCACCCGGGTGGCCGCGCTGGACGTCCCCCTCTGGACCCAGCTGTTCTCCATGAACGCCTGCGCCCTGTGTACCGCTCTGGAACAGCTGGAGGGCAACATCCGGGACTACCGTCTTGCCATCCAGGCCGGGGACACGGAGGCCCTCGCCCAGCGGCTGTCCGTCTCCGCCGCCCGGAAGCGGAAGATGAACCAGCTGGAGCAGGAAAGCGGCGCCGTGGGCCGCAACGGAACAAAATAAAACACACAGCAAAAGGCCCTGACAGCTGTCAGGGCCTTTTGCTGTGTGTGTTGTAAAGGAGAGGGAGAAAAGAGGTGAATTATGATGTCTTCTGGCTACGGGAATATGCTACAATATAATTGCGTCAAATCCATGACGCGGACATGAACTTTTTGTAAACATCCGGCTGTTTTCCCCCTCCGGACGACAGAAGGCCCCGGCCATACGGCCAGGGCCTTCCGCCTGTGTGTGTTGTAAAAGGAGAGGGAGAAATGGGAGATAATTGGTACGTTTGGTACGGTACTATCGTAACGGAGAATTAAGGCAAAATCGTGACAATGGTATGAACATTTTGTAAACAATGCCGGGATTTTTCCCCGTATCATTCCTTTTTGTGGCGCACACGCCAAATTCCCCCTCCCGTCAAAAACACGGCGCCGGTCCCGCCCCATCCAGCCGCGTCTTTTGCGGCGCGCCCATCTGAAAGGGACCGGAGCCGCCTTGTCTTGACAGGACAGCTCCCGCTGTGAGATAATAAAATATTACCAAACGCGGGATTTCGGTCCGCTCTAAGGAGTATCTGTACATCATGGGATTCTTTGTAAACTTCTGCCTGCGCGGCGGTGATAAGCACGACCCCAAGACCCGCCGCCGCTGCGGCACCATGTCCGGTGGCATCGGGATCTTTCTGAACATACTGCTGTTTCTGGGCAAGCTGCTGGCCGGCCTCATCACCTCCTCCGTGGCCATGGTGGCCGACGCCGTCAACAACCTGTCCGACGCCGCCACCTCCGTTGTCACCCTGATTGGCTTCCGTCTGGCGGGACAGGAGGCCGACGCCGACCACCCCTTCGGCCACGGCCGGGTGGAGTACGTCACCGGGTTGATCGTGGCCCTGGCCATTCTGCTCATGGGCTTCGAGGTGGGCCGCTCCTCCCTGGACGCCCTGCTCCACCCCTCGCCCGTCGAGGCCACTCCCCTGTCCCTGGTCATCCTGGCCGCGGCTATCGCCGTCAAGCTGTGGATGTTCTTCTTCAACCGCGCCCTGGGCCGTGCCATCGGCTCCGCCGCCATGGAGGCTACCGCCGCCGACTCCCTGTCCGACGTGGCCTCCACCTCGGTGGTCCTGGCCTCCGCCCTGCTGGGCCGGTTCGTATCCTTCCCCATCGACGGTCTGGCCGGTCTGGCCGTCTCCCTGCTCATCCTGAAAACCGGTTGGGAGGCCGCCCGGGAGACGCTGGACCCCCTGCTGGGCCGCCCCATGGACCCGGAGCTGGCCGCCGACATTGACAAGCTGGTGCTGGGCCACGACAAGATCCTGGGCATTCACGACCTGGTCTACCACGACTACGGTCCGGGGCGGGCCATGATGTCCTTCCACGCCGAGGTCCCCGCCGACGGCGACCTGCTGGAGATCCACGACCTCATCGACCACATCGAGCGGGAGCTGAAGGCCAAACACCACATCGAGACCACCATCCACATGGACCCGGTGGTATGTGACGAGCGGACCGCCGGACTCCGGCAGCAGGTGACCGACATCGCCAAGGGAATGGACCCCGCCCTCACCATCCACGACTTCCGCATCACCGCCGGCCCCATCCACACCAATCTGATTTTCGACGTGGTGGTGCCCTACGGCTTCCGCCTCACCGACGACCAGGTGCGCTCTGAGCTGACCGCCGGGATTAAGGGCCTGTCCGACCGCTATTTCCCCGTGATCCAGGTGGACCACTCCTATGTGGACGTCCGGGGCTGACCGCCCGGAAGGGCTCCCTTTCCGCCCTAATTTACAAATTATTCACCCAAGCGGCCTGATTGGAGTTATAATACTCTCTGAGGAAGAAACTACGGGGCCAGCTTTCCGCTCCCCGCGGATTTTGATTGCTGAACCGGCGAAATTCAAAGAAAAGGGGTGCCTCATATGCCCAAAAAGGTATTGATCGTAGAGGATGACGGCAATATTGCCGAGCTGCTCCACCTCTATCTGGAGAAAGAGGGGTTCGAGACCCAGGTGGCCAAGGACGGCGGCAAAGGCGTGGAGTTTTTCCGCTCCTTCCAGCCCGACCTGGTGCTGCTGGACATTATGCTGCCTGTCATGGACGGCTGGGCCGTCCTGAAAAAGATCCGGGAAGCCGGGAAGACCCCCGTCATCATGCTCACCGCCAAGGGCGAGACGGAGGACAAGGTCTCCGGTTTGGAGTCGGGGGCCGATGATTACATCGTCAAACCCTTTGAGATGAAAGAGGTACTGGCCCGCATCCACGCCGTCCTCCGCCGCAGCGGCGAGGAGGAGGAGCCCGGCGAGAAGAAGCTGACCTTTGACAAGCTGGTCATCAATCTGGACTCCTACGAGCTTCTGGTCAACGGCCAGCGGGTGGACACGCCCCCCAAGGAGCTGGAATTGCTTTACCACCTGGCTTCCGCTCCCAACCGGGTCTTTACCCGGAACCAGCTGCTGGACGAGGTCTGGGGCTTCGACTACTTCGGCGACAGCCGCACCGTGGACGTCCACATCAAGCGGCTGCGGGAGAAGCTGGAAAACGTCAGCGACCAGTGGAGGCTCAAGACCGTGTGGGGCGTGGGCTATAAATTTGAGGTAGGTGGGGCGGCGTGAAATCCCTCTACCGCCGGCAGCTCACCATGATGGTGGGCATTATGGTGCTGTCCTTCTCTCTGCTGTCCGCCGCCTTTATGCTGCTGTCCTACCGCTATATCATCTCTGAAAAGCGGGATGGCCTGGGCCGCAACGCCAACTATATCGCCGCCTTTACCTCCGCCTACTACCAGCAGTATATGGATATTCACAGTGAGCTGTACAAAAACTATGTCTCCTCCATCGCGCTGCTCACCGATTCCCACGTGATCGTCTCCAACCCGGACGGGCAGGTCATCTACGCCACCGACGGCACCCGCTTTTCCTCCTACAACGACAACGAACGTATTCCGGACAGCGTGGTCCAATCCGTTTTGAACCAGGGCTCCTTCGCCGGCATGAGCAATCTGGACGGCATTTATCCCGAGCGCCGGTATGTGGCGGGCCTCCCCGTCACCGTCAAGCTGGGCGGCATCTCCGTGGTCCAGGGGATGGTGCTGGTCTCCGCCGACGCCTCCAGCGTGTCTGAGATCTGGTCGGCCACCGCCACGATCTTTTTCTTCTCCGCGGTGGTGGTGCTGCTCATCGCCGTTGTGGCCAGCTCCCTCACCTCCGCCTATCAGGTCCGGCCCCTGAAAGAGATGGCCGAGGCCGCCCGGAAGTTCGGCCGTGGGGAGTTTGACGTACGGGTCACGGGCTACGAGAGCCGCTGTGACGAGATCAGCGAGCTGGCCGACGCCTTCAACGCCATGGCCAACTCCCTGGAGAAGGTGGAGAGCCAGCGGTCGGAGTTCATCGCCAACGTCTCCCACGAGCTGAAGACCCCCATGACCACCATCGCGGGCTTCGCCGAGGGCATTTTGGACGGCACCATCCCGCCGGAGCGGGAGAAGGAGTCCCTCCAGATCATCGTATCCGAGACACGGCGGCTGTCCCGCCTGGTGCGCCGGATGCTGGACCTGAGCCGGCTCAACGCCCTGTCGGAGAATACCCTCACCGCCCAGGAGCAGTTTGACCTCACCGAGGTGATGTCCCAGGTCCTCATCAGCCTGGAGGGCAAGATCACCGGCCGGAACCTGGACGTGGACGTGCAGATGCCGGAGGACAAGCTGATGGTCTGGGGCGATCCCGACTCCATCACCCAGGTGTGCTACAACCTGGTGGACAACGCCGCCAAGTTCGCCGCCTCGGGCACCACCATCACCGTCCAGATCACCAAAAAGGACGGCAAGGCCTACACCACCATCCGCAACCTGGGGGCCACCGTCCCTCCGGAGGAGCTGCCCCTCCTCTTTGAGCGCTTCCATAAGGCGGACTACTCCCGCTCCATGGACCGGGAGGGCGTGGGTCTGGGCCTGTATATCGTCAAGACCATTCTGAATAATCTGAAAGAGGACATCACCGTCACCAGTGAGGACGGTGTGACCCAGTTTACCTTCACCATGACCCTGGCGTGAGTTCCCTATTCCAAATTCCAAGAAGCGGGGTGTTTCCTTGGACAATCGAAGTGACGACCTCTGGCAGGGCGGCCCCTGGGAGCAGCCCTCTCCCCATTTTCCAACGCCTCCGGCGGTGCGCATCCCTGCCCACGCCATGGAGCCCCGCCGGCCTGTGCTCCGTCCCCGCCGGCGGCGGCGGGGCGGCGGAATTGCCCTGCTGGTGGTCCTGATCCTGGTCCTGACCGGGATCGCCGTGGCCTTCGGCAGCCGCTTTTTCTCCCAGGCGGAGTTTTTCCCACCCCCTCATGGGGAGGACGACCGCTATCAAGAGCAGGAGTACAGCACCGATCCCCCCTCCATTCCCCGGGCGGAAACAGGGACCGGCGTCACCCTGGACTTGACGCCCGCCTCCGGCGAATCCCTGACCTGTACCCAGATCTATGAGAAGAACGCCTTCTCCATCGTCTCCATCGAGTCGGAGAGCCGGCACGAATTCAGCACCGGCACCGGCGTCATCCTCACCGAAGACGGCTATATCATCACCAACGCCCACGTGGTGGCGGGGGCCGAGTATGTCCAGGTGGTCTTCTACGACAACGACGTACTGGAGGCCAGCCTGGTGGGCTTTGACGCCGACGAGGACCTGGCGGTATTAAAGGTGGAGGCGGAGGGCCTCATTCCCGCCGAGTTCGGCGATTCCTCCGCCCTGCGCTGCGGCGATCCGGTGGCCGCCATCGGCGACCCCCTAGGCTACCGCTCCACCATCACCGACGGCATCGTCTCCGCCCTGGACCGGGAGGTGGAGGTGGACGGCGTCACCATGACCCTGATCCAGACCAGCGCCGCCATCAACTTCGGCAACTCCGGCGGTGCCCTCATCAACCAATACGGCCAGGTGGTGGGCATCACCACCATCAAAATCGTCACCGACGACGGCTCCGCCGAGGCCTTGGGCTTTGCCATTCCCTCCCGGCGGGTGAAGTATGTGGCCGACACCCTCATCGACGGCCGACAGGTCCGCACCGGCGTTTTCGGCTTCACCGTCCTGACCCGGCCGGTGTCCGGCGGTCTGGAGCTCCAGAGCGTGGACCCCAACAGCGACGCCTATGCCAAAGGGCTCCAGGCGGGGGACATCATTACCGCCGTCAACGGCCAGCCCGTCACCGGCACCCAGGACCTGGCCCGGATAAAGCTGTCCCTGGGCCCCGGGGACACGGTGGAGCTCACCTACCTGCGGGACGGCGTGTCCTATGCGGTGGAAGTGGCCCTGGTGGATTCGGAATTGATCGGCTGACCGTTTTTGATATGGACGCTTTTCGAAGCGTCCATATTTTATTTGCCCCTCCCTGTCCGCCGTGCTATAATCAAACTGTCTGAACGGGATTTTTCAGAAATACTGTCCCGGCAAGGAGGGAGCGCCCTTGATCAACACGACCCTGTGCTACATCCGGCGGGGAGATGAGTACCTGATGCTCCACCGGATCAAAAAAGAAAACGACCTGAACCACGACAAATGGATCGGGATCGGCGGAAAATTTGAGGACAAGGAGAGCCCGGAGGACTGCCTGCTCCGGGAGGCCCGGGAGGAAACGGGCCTCACCCTGACAGACTGGCGCTACCGGGGCCTGGTCACCTTTGTTTCTGACCGCTGGCCCACGGAATATATGCACCTGTTTACCGCCGACGGCTGGACCGGCACCCTGAAGGACTGCGACGAGGGGGTGCTGGAGTGGGTGCCCCGGCACAAGCTGCTGGAGCTGCCCCACTGGGAGGGGGACGCCATCTTCCTGGACCTGATCGCCCGGGAGGACACCCCCTTCTTCTCCCTGAAGCTGCGCTATGAGGACGAAACTTTGGCCGAGGCCGTTCTGGACGGCCGGCATTTGAAAGGAGCGCCGGAACTATGACTGTGACCCTGCGAAACGCCCTCCTGACCGTGGAGATCGACGATCTGGGCGCCCAGCTGTGCTCGGTACAGAACGCCCAAGGCACCGAGTACATCTGGCAGGCCGACCCCGCCATCTGGGGCCGCCACGCCCCCCTTCTTTTCCCCGTCATCGGGCGGCTCCGGGACGGACAGTACATCCACCGGGGCAAATCCTACTCCATCTCCAGCCATGGCTTCGCCCGGGACAGCCGCTTCGACGTGGTGGAGCAGAGCGGTACCCGCGCCGTCTTCCGCCTGTCCCACAGCCCGGAGACGCTGGCCGTCTTCCCCTTCCCCTTCCTTCTCACCGTCACCTATACCCTGGAGGAAAACCGCCTGACCAAGGCCTGCCGGGTGGAAAATCCCGGCCAAGAGGAGATGCTCTTTGAGCTGGGAGCCCACGACGGCTTCCGCGCTCCCCTGGAGCCCGGCGAATCCATGGATGACTACGCCATCCTCCTCCCCGGTCTGGAGGCCATCACCCCCTACGGCATGGACGAGGCCTGCATGACCACCCCCAAGGGTGCCGCCATCCCCCTGGAGGGGGGCCGTCTGCCCCTGAAGCCCTCCGTCTTCGGGCTGGACACCGTCATTCTGGACCAGCTGCCCCAGCGGCGGGCTGTCCTGGCGGACAGGGCGGGCCGTCCCCGGGTGACCCTGGACTTTGCCGACTTCCCCTACCTGGGCGTCTGGACTCCGGCAAAGCCCTTCGACACCAACTATGTCTGCATCGAGCCCTGGTCCACCCTCCCCGACGCCGTCTTCGTAGGCCGGGAACTGGCGGACAAGCAGGGCATCCGCCGCCTGGCCCCCGGACAGGCCGAGGTCCTGTCCTATACCACCACGTTCTGCTGAACAGAAGGAGGATACGCCATGAAGCCCCAGTACGCCAACACCTTCGGCATCCGCAAGGTGTCTGACAAGGAGGGCGAGGTCCTGGAGGTCACCCTGGACATCGCCTACAAATATATGGAGACCGCGGTCACCATCACCCCCAAGGGCCTGGAGAACATCTCCACCCCCGCCGCCGACCAAATCGCCTCCATCGTCATGAACCGGCAGAGCGCCATCTCCCTGCGCAACCTGCTCATTCAGACCCTGGGCATGGAACCGTAAATGTAATGACCCCCTCCGGCTTTGCCGGAGGGGGTCATGTATTTAACTCATATAGCGCTCCGCCCGGACCAGGTTCATGTCCTCCAGAGTCAGGTCCCGGTCGTAGGGGTTGATGAGGCGGTTCACCGCCTCCACTGTCTTTTCGGCGTCCAGCTCATAGCAGTAGGTGTTCCCCCGGTAGATCCCGTCCCCCCGGCCCTCCAGGGTGGCGGTCTCCACCCCGCTGGAGATGTCCACATTGATGGCCTGGGAGGCGAAATAGAGCATGTCGTTCAGCTCCAGGTCGGTGCTTACATACTTGTTGAAGATCTCCACAAAGCCGTTGACCTTGGTGAGGCTGTTCCAGGACAGCACCTTCTTGGCCAGAGCCACCAGCAGCTTCTGCTGGGTCTGGGTCCGGCCCACGTCGGAGTAACCCGACAGGTCGTTGTTCTTCCGGAACCGGGCCACCTCCATGGCCTCCTGGCCGTTCAGATGCCGCATGCCCTCTGTAAAGTGGATGGACAGGTCCTGATAGGGATCGTCGTAGTCCATGTCGCAGGGGATATAAAAGTCCACGCCATCCAGATAGTCCACCAGGGCAATAAAGCCCTTGATGTTCACCTTCACATAGTAGTCGATGGGGATGCCCAGCATATCGGAGATGTCGGCCACCCGTTGCTCCACGCCGCCGCTGCCGTAGACCAGCTTGGGATTTTTCCCGCTGGCCCGGTCCGTGAGGGTGTCCCGGGGCACGGACACCACCCCCACCTTCTGGTTGGGGATGTCATAGCTCAGCACCATCATGGTGTCGGTGCGCACCCCCTCCTTGTCGGTGGCGGTCAGGAGGATGTTATACACCATCTCCCGGCGGACCAGGGGCTGCTCCTGTTGGGAAACGTCGCTGGGATCGGCCGTCCCCATATTCCCGGACGGCTGGGTGCTCCCGCCCTGGCTGGGCGGAGTCACCGTCCCGGGGGCCTGCTCCGGCGGCTGTACCCAGGCGCTCCAGCCCACATAACCGGCCACGATCAGCAGGGAGATCACAAAAACGACCTTATAAAGGCCCCAGAACACTCTTTTCCCAAAGGATTTGCGCCGTGGCTGATGCTCCGGTTCGGGCCGCATCCTTTTTCCCGGGGCGGTACGCCTGCCGCCGCGGGACACGTTTACATATTTCTCTTCCAGGACGCTCCCCTCCCAACTGCTGATCACCCCTTAGTATACCGGGTTCGACAGGCTTCGGCAAGGGGGAGAGGCCCCAGTTCATGAAAATTTAAGAAATCCGGGGCCGGACGCCCTCTTTCCTGTAACCGGCCAGGAGGCTCCGGGACCGGTCCCGGAGCCTCCTGCTCTTTTCCTTCCCGGCGCGGGAAGGATTTATTTCTTCCCTGCCTGTGCCCTTCTGACACTGGCAAAAACGGAACCGGAAATATTGTGCCAGACGCTGAAAATGGCTCCCGGCAGGGTGGCCAGGGGATTGGCCGCGAAGTTGGCCGCCGCCAGGGACACCGCCAGACCGCTGTTCTGCATGCCCACCTCGATGGCGATGGCCGTGGCCTTGTCATATTCCACCTGGAACAGCTTGGAAGCCAGCAGCCCCAGGCCCATGCCCAGCAGGTTGTGCAGCACCACCACGCCCAGGACCAACAGGCCGCAGGTGAAGATCTTCTCCACGTTGTTGGCCACGATGCCCGCGATGATCATGACGATGGCCACCACGGAGATCAGGGGCACCAGGGAGGAGATCTTCTCCATGGCGCTGCCCAGCAGTCCGTGGATCACGATGCCCAGGATCACCGGCACCAGGATCACTTTCGTCACAGAGATGACCATGGCCATCAGGGAGACGTCCACCCAGGCTCCCGCCAGCAGATAGGTCAGGACGGGCGTCATGATGGGCGCCAAAAGGGTGGAGACGATGGTCATGCCCACGGACAGGGACACGTCTCCTCCGGCGATGTAGGTGATGACGTTGCTGGCGGTGCCGCCGGGGCAGCAGCCCACCAGAATCACGCCCACGGCCAGGTCCGTGGGGAGGCCCAGCAGCACCGACAGCACCCACGCCGCCAGGGGCATGATGCTGTACTGGGCAACGCAGCCGATGATGATCTCCTTGGGCCGGGTGAACACCACCTTGAAGTCCCCGGCTTTGATGGTCAGGCCCATGCCGAACATGGCGGCACCCAAAAACCAGGAGGTGTATTGGGTGGCCCAGGCAAAGACAGAGGGAACGGCCATGGCCGCCGCGGAAAACAGGATGATGACCACGCCGATGTAGCGGGTCAGAGCCGTGACGAGCTTTTCCAACGTTTTCACCGGTCACACCTCATAGCTGAAGTTGTCGATGAGCCGGGTCTTGCCGATGTACACCGCCATGGCCACCAGTACGTCCCGGTCCACCTTCTCCACATCCTTCATGGTCAGGGCGTCCACCATGGAGACGTAGTCGATCTTTGCCAGAGGCTCCGCCTCGATGATCTTTCTCATCTCCGACAGCACCGCTTCGCTGTCCATGCCGGGGGCGATGAGTTCCTGGCCCCGCTTCACCGCCCGGGAGAGGCACAGGGCCGCCTGGCGCTCCTGGGGATTCAGGTAGGTGTTTCGGGAGGACTTGGCCAGGCCGTCCTCCTCCCGGATGATGGGACAGCCCACGATCTCAATGTCGAAGTTCAGGTCCCGGACCATCTTCCGGATGATGGCCAGCTGCTGGGCGTCCTTCTGGCCGAAGTAGGCCTTGTCGGGGGCGACAATGTGGAACAGCTTGGAGACCACGGTACACACGCCCCGGAAATGGATGGGCCGGGTCCTGCCGCAGAGATTTTCAGAAAGGGTCTCGATGCTGACATAGGCGCAGGGGTCCTGGTACATCTCCTCCGGTTCCGGATGGAAGATCAGGTCCGCCCCCAGGGACTCGCAAAGGGCGCTGTCCCGCTGAAAGTCCCGGGGATAGGCCTCCAGGTCCTCGTTGGGACCGAACTGGGTGGGGTTGACGAACACGGACACCACCACGATGTTGTTCTCCTCCCGGCATTTCCGGATCAGGCTGGCGTGCCCCTCATGCAAATATCCCATGGTGGGGACCAGACCCACGGTCTTCCCCTCTTTTTTCCAGCTTTTTACCAGAGCTCTCGTCTCCGCGACGGTGGTTGTTACCTGCATTTTTGTTTCCTCTCTTCGTGATGAAAATTGGAAGATAGTCTCGCCCTGACGGTTGGTTATTTCATGTCCTCCAGCCGGCCGTGCTTTTCATAGCTGGTCTTCCGGAGGATCCGGTTGTTTTCGTCCACAAAGACGACGGAGGGTCTGTGGTCCCGGGCCTCCCCGGCCTCATACCCGGCGTAGGCCATGATGATCACCTTGTCGCCCACGCTGACGCATCTGGCCGCGGCGCCGTTGAGGCAGATCATGCCGCTGCCCCGCTGGCCGCAGATGGTATAGGTCTCAAAGCGGTTCCCGTTGTTAATGTCCACGATCTGAACCTTTTCATACTCCAGGATGCCCGCCGCTTCCAGCAGCGCCTCGTCCACCGTGATGCTGCCCACGTAGTCCAACTCCGCCTGGGTCACGGTGGCCCTGTGGATCTTTCCTTTCAGCATTTCCAATGTCACTTTGGTCCTTCACCTCCTTTTTACAAAAATAAAAGCACCTTCCGGGCACAGAATCCCCCTGAAGATGCACAGTTTCACCTGATGTTTCTTCACAGAGTCTCATTTCTTCCGAATATAAGCCCTTGTCAAAACACAAATCCGCCGCCGGACGTCCCTGGGTTGGTACATCCGCCGGCCCCTATTCAGTTGTATGAAATAACGCGCCGATCAGTCAGAGTATAGTTTTGAGCAAATACTATCTCCGTTCCATAGTTTACCAGATTTCTCCCAAAAGTGCAACCGCGGGTTTTTCATCCATTGCCCCGCTTTCCCCTGTTTCCCCCGTGGATCGCCGCCGGAAGGTCCTTCCGGACAGAAGGAGTTTTCAAAAAAGACAGCCGCCCGGAGGGCGGCTGTCTCTGCGCATCTGTACGTTTTAATATCCGAACACCATGTCCCGGCTGATTTCAGCCAGGGAGTGGACCCCGCACATGGCCATGGTGTCGGCCAGCTCGGCTTTCAGCTTATTGGTGAGCACCTTTACCCCCTCGGCGCCGCCGCCGTAGACGGCGGTGACATAGGGCCGGGCCAGGATACAGGCGTCGGCGCCCAGCGCCAGGGCCTTGCACACATCCACGCCGGAGCGGATGCCGCCGTCCACCAGAATGGTCATCTTTCCCTTCACCTCGTCGGCGATGGCGGGCAGCACAGCGGCGGTGGCGGGCACACCGTCCTGGACCCGGCCCCCGTGGTTGGACACCACGATGCCGGCGGCTCCGGCCTCCAGGGCCTTCTCGGCCCCCTTGACGGTCATGATGCCCTTGATGATAAAGGGCACCCCGGCGTAGTCGATGATCTCCTTCAGTTCGGCCACCGTCTTGGAGCCGGCGGGAGGATTGAGGCCCTTGAGGAAGGGCAGGCCGGCCGCGTCGATGTCCATGGCGAAGACCTTGGCGCCCGAGGCCTTGGCGGCGTCCAGCTTGGCAAACAGGGTGTCCCGGTCCCAGGGCTTGACGGTGGGGATGCCCTTGCCCCCATTCTCTCCGATGGCCTTGGCGGCGGCGGTGAACACCCCGGGGTCGGTACCGTCGCCGGTAAAGGCGGCGATACCCGCCTGGGCACAGGCGGGGACCAGGATACTGTTATATTCCTGGTCGGTAAACTTGTCCCCGTAGTGGAGCTTCACCGCCCCCACGGGCCCGGCGAAGATGGGCAGGTCATACTGCTGGCCGAACAGGATGAAGCTGGTGTCCACCGGGCCGTTTTCGCAGATGGTGTCCATGTTCAGGCAGACCTCCTGCCAGGCGTCGTAGTTCCGGGCGGCCACGGTGCCGCTGCCCTTGGAGCCCGGGCCGGGCATGGTGTTCTTGCAGGCCCGGCCGTTGCATACCGGGCACACTTTACAATAAGGGCCGCTGCAGGTGCGGGCCTCCTGAAGGATCTCTTGATAAGTCATGGCGTTCCCCTCCTTACATTCTCTTCTCATCATACCCGCACCTCCCCCGTCCGTCAAGGGGATACCGGCCGTCCATGCGACAAAAAGCGCGCCGTCTCAGGGACGGCGCGCCGTGATTTCTATGAACTTACAGGCAGGTCTGGACCTTGGTCAGCTCCTCGGCGATGTTCAGCACATGGTCGCCGATACGCTCGAAGTCGGTGAGCAGCTCGGAGTAGATGATGCAGGCCTCCTCGTTGCAGGTGCCCATGCGCATCCGGTCCAGCTGGCCCCGGCGGAACTGGTCGGTCATGTCGTCGATGCGCTGCTCCAACTGGGCCACGTCCACCAGCCATTCGGGCTGGCCGGCCTGGTGGTGCAGCAGGGCGGCGATGGCCTCCAGACAGATGTCCCGCATGGCGCCGATCTCGTTCTGGGCAGTCTCGGAGAAGCTGACGTTCTTATCCACCAACAGCCGGGTGTAGCCGGCCAGGTTGTCGGCGTGGTCGCCGATACGCTCGATGTTTCCCGAAATGGTGAAAAAGCTGCTGACCACGACGGAGCCCTGTTCGTTGGTCTCGATGGAGATCAGGTGGGAGACGTAGCGGGAGATCTCCTTGTTCAAAAAGTCGATATACTCCTCCCGCTCCTCCACCACGTCCAGTTGGCTGGCATCCCGGGCCAGGACCGCCCGGAAGCTCTCCGCCACGTTGTCCCGGGCCATGGACAGCATCCGGTTCAGCTCATGGCGCAGTTGGTCGACTACGATGGCGGACACGCCCAGGCCGCCCTCTTTTCCGGTGGTGGAGACCGGCTTGAGGTATTCCAGGCACATCACAGACTCATCCTTCTCCGCCTGAGGCAGGTCGGGCAGGATGCGCACCGCCAGCTTGGCCAGGTAGTTGCCCAGGGGCAGCAGCAGCAGGGTGGTGCCGATATTAAAGGAGGTGTGCATGGCGGCGATCTGGGCCTTGGGCGCGCTGACCAGAAGCTGGATCCAGTGGGTGATGGGCAGCATCAGCACCAGCAGGGTGAAAACCACCGTACCGATGAGGTTGAACATCAGGTGGATCAGGGTGGCCCGGCGGGCATTGCGGTTGGTACCCACGGAGGCCAGCACCGCGGTGATACAGGTGCCGATATTGGTGCCGAACAGGACAAAGGAGGCGCTGGCAAAGGGGATGATCCCCGCGTTGAACAGGGTCTGCACGATGCCCACGGCCGCGGCGGAGGATTGGATGATGGCGGTAAAGGCCGCGCCCACCAGGATGCCCACCACGGGATTGGAGAAATTGGACACCAGCCGGATAAAGGCCTCCGATTCCCGCAGGGGGGCCATGGCGGTACTCATCATCTCCATACCGATAAAGAGCACGCCCAGGCCGGCCAGGATCTGGCCCACATGCTGGATCCGCTGTCTTTTCACAAAGATCACCAGCACCACGCCCACGAAAGCGAACAGCGGCGCGATGGCTCCCATGTCCAGGGAGACCAGGATGCCGGTGATGGTGGTGCCGATGTTGGCGCCCATGATGATCCAGACCGCCTGGTTCAGGGTCATCATTCCCGCGTTGACGAAGCCCACCACCATGACGGTGGTGGCGGAGGAGGACTGGACCGCCGCCGTGATCAGCGCGCCCACCAGCACGCCCAAAAACCGGTTGGCGGTCAGCCGCTCCAGGATCGACTTCATCTTGTCGCCTGCCGCGGCCTCCAGGCCGGAGCTGGTCATCTGCATCCCGTACAGGAACAGGGCCAGACCGCCCAGCAGCCCCAGGATCACTGTCATACCCATCTGTTTCATTTCCTTCCTCGCGGCCCTTCCCGCCACAAGCTCACGCCGTTCCAGAAAAAAAGCACAGCCCCGCCCGTCCCCGGGCGCAGGTCGTGCCTGCCTCTCGCTTGTGACCCGTCTCCTCAGCAGGACGGCCGGCCGCTATTCTGTTATCTTATTCCATTTGTGCCCCGATTATTATATGGGTGTCCGGGAAAACCGTCAACAGATTTTACATAAGTTTAACATTTCTCCAACATGCCATCCGGCGCAAAAGCACGGGCGGGAAGCCGCGCTTCCCGCCCAAAGCCGTCAGCCTTGCTCTTTCTGGCTGTTCAGATAGTCGTCGTAGGTGGTCTTGCGGTCGATGAGCTTGCCGTCGGTAGTAAAGTCGAACACCCGATTACACACGGTCTGGATGAGCTGATGGTCGTGGGAGGCCACCAGAACGTTGCACTTTACCGCCTCCAGACCCTTGTTCAGCGCGGCGATGGACTCCAGGTCCAGATGGTTGGTGGGCTGGTCCAGCATGAGGACATTGGCCCCGGACAGCATCATCCGGGACAGCATACACCGGACCTTCTCGCCGCCGGACAGGACCTTGACGGGCTTGTACACCTCGTCCCCGGAGAACAGCATCCGGCCCAGGAAGCCCCGCAGGTACTGCTCCTGGGGGTCGGGAGAGAACTGGCGCAGCCACTGGACCAGGTTGTCGTCGCAGTCCTTGAAATACTCGGTGTTGTCCTTGGGGAAGTAGGAGAAGGTGGCCGTCTGGCCCCACTTCACTGTGCCCTCGTCGGGCTCCATCTCCCCGGCCAGGATCTTGAACAGGGCGGTGTGGGCGTTCTCGTTGTCGCCCACAAAGGCGATCTTATCCCCGTGGCCCACGATGAAGGACACCTTGTCCAGCACCTTCACCCCGTCGATGGTCTTGCTGACGTCGGTGACAAAGAGGATGTCCTTGCCCACCTCCCGGTCGGGGGAGAAGCCCACCCAGGGATAGCGACGGGAGGAGGCGGGCATTTCCTCCACCGTCAGCTTGTCCAGCAGCTTCCGGCGGGCGGTGGCCTGCTTGGACTTGGACTTGTTGGCGGAGAACCGGGAGATGAAGTCCTGGAGTTCCTTGATCTTCTCCTCGTTGCGCTTGTTCTGGTTCTTGATGAGCTGCTGCACCAGCTGGGAGGACTCATACCAGAAGTCGTAGTTGCCCACATACATCTTGATCTTGCCGTAGTCGATGTCCACGATGTGGGTGCAGACGGTGTTCAGGAAGTGGCGGTCATGGGACACCACGATGACGGTGCCCTCAAAGTCCAGCAGGAAGTCCTCCAGCCAGTTGACGGCGTCGATGTCCAGGTTGTTGGTGGGCTCGTCCATCATCAGCAGGTCGGGGTTGCCGAACAGGGCCTGGGCCAGCAGCACCTTCACCTTCAGCCGGGCGTCCAGGGTGGACATGTCGTTGTAGTGCAGCTCGGTGCCGATGCCAAGGCCCTGGAGAATGCGGCTGGCGTCAGACTCAGCCTCCCAGCCCCCCAACTCGGCGTACTCCTCCTCCAGCTGGCAGGCCAGCATGCCGTCCTCGTCGGTCATCTCCTCCTTGGCGTAGAGGGCCTCCTTCTCCTTGCCGATGTCATACAGCCGCTGGTTGCCCATGATGACCGTATCCATGACATTGTAGGCGTCGTAGGCGTTCTGGTCCTGCTTCAGCACGGACATGCGGATGCCCGGCAGGATGGACACCTCGCCGGAGGTGGAATCCAGCTCCCCGGAGAGGATCTTCAGGAAGGTGGATTTGCCCGCGCCGTTGGCGCCGATGATGCCGTAGCAGTTGCCACGCAGGAACTGCAGGTCCACATGGGAGAACAGCGGCGTGCCGCTGTAATTCAGGCTCAGGTTGGTGACTGTGATCATAATTTTTCTCCTTCAAAACATGGTCAAAATCATTCGCGTATCATCTTATCATAGGCTACACAAAAAAGGAAGGGCTTTTCTTCCCAAAAAGCCCTTCCTTTTTTGAAAAATGTTGCTGTTTTCCGCCAAATTCTTCGTTTTGCGCCATCAAAGGGTCAGTTCTCCCCGGACGGCAGGATCCCCCGGTCCCGGGCCAGATTTTCCAGGCTCCGGTCCCAGGTGGCCTCCCCCTCCTTGGAGAAGAAACATCCGGGGATCCCCCCCTCATGGTCCCGGTGATGGGCCACGCAGGCGCAGCAGATCCCATGCCGGGGACAATCCACCGTACAGGGGCAGGGGCGGGTGTTGTTACATGCCATAAACAGGCCTCCTCACTTCGGCGCCCATGGCGCCGCACACTTCACGGGTTCATTATAGCAAATTCCATCCCGGCAGGGAAGCGGTTTCTTTCCCGCCGCCCCAATTTTTCACCCCCGCCGGCGCAAGTTTCCCGCGCAATTGATGAGTTACAAACCTCTTGATGCCCGGGCCGCATTTCTTGGCCGTCTCATCGCAGGCCTCGAAGCCCTCGTTATGGCTGGTGTATAAAAACCGAAGCATGGAACTTTTCCGATCCCGGTTCCACCAGAATTTCATTTCTATTTTTGTGCAACTTTCTTGCCGGGATTTCGGAAAAGGCCTGCTCCTCCCCCGGTTCCCCATTTCCTTTTCGGAAAAACAGGCTATACTAAAGGAAATACTTCCAAACAGGAGGGATGGCCATGGAGATTCAGAAGCTGGTGGCCGCCCAGCGCGCTTTCTTCCGCTCCGGAGCTACCCGGGAGCTGGGATTTCGAAAAACGGCGTTAGCCGATCTGAAACGGGCGGTCCAGGCCCAGGAGAGCACCCTGCTTGCCGCCCTCCGGGCCGACCTGGGCAAATCGGACACCGAAGGCTACCTGTGCGAGGTGGGGCTCACCCTGGAGGAGCTGTCCTTTGCGGAGCGCCACCTCCCCCGTTGGGCCCGGGAACGGCGGGTGGCCACGCCTCTGGCCCTGTTCCCCGCCCGGAGCACCGTCTTCCCGGAGCCTTACGGCGTGACCCTGATCATGTCCCCCTGGAACTATCCCCTGCTGCTCACCCTGGATCCCCTGATCGGAGCCATCGCCGCTGGCAATTGCTGCGTGGTCAAGCCCTCAGCCTACGCCCCGGCCACCTCGGAGGCCATCCGGGAGCTGGTATCCGGGTGCTTCCCCCCGGAATACGTGGCGGTGGTGGAGGGGGGCCGCCAGGAGAATCAGTCCCTTTTGGACCAGGAATTTGATTACATCTTCTTTACCGGCGGGGTGGAAGTGGGCCGTCAGGTCATGGAGAAGGCGGCAAAACACCTGACTCCCGTCACCCTGGAGCTGGGCGGCAAAAGCCCCTGCGTGGTGGACACCACCGCCCGGCTGGATCTGGCCGCCAAACGCATCGTCTTCGGCAAGCTCCTCAACTGCGGCCAGACCTGCGTGGCTCCCGACTACCTGCTGGTGGAACGGCGGGTAAAAGACGAGCTGCTGGACCGCCTCCGGGACTGGACGGAGCGGATGTACGGAGCCGACCCCCTGGACAATCAGGGCTATGTCCACATGGTCAACCGGAAACACTTTGACCGGGTATGCGCCCTGATCGACCCGGCCAAGGTGGTATACGGCGGGCAGGCCGACCCGGATACTTTGCGGATCCAGCCCACCATTCTGGACGGGGTGTCGCCGGAGGACCCGGTGATGGGGGAGGAGATCTTCGGGCCCCTGCTGCCGGTGCTGGAGTTCGATGATTTGGACCAGGCGGAAAATTTCATTCTGGACCGGCCCCGCCCCCTGGCCCTCTACCTGTTCTCCCAGGACAAGGCCGTCCAGCGGCGTTTCCTCCGCAATGTCCCCTTTGGCGGCGGCTGCGTCAACGACACCGTCCTCCACCTGGCCAATCCCCGGCTGCCCTTCGGCGGCGTTGGAAACAGCGGCCTGGGGCACTACCACGGTAAATACAGCTTCGACACCTTTTCCCACACCAAGGGGGTGCTCCAGACCTCCACCCGCCTGGACCTGCCCATCCGCTACCCCCCCTATACCGGCCCCCGGGAGAAGTGGATCCGCCGTTTTCTCAAGTAAACATGCAGCGCCGTCCGTCAAACTGACGGACGGCGCTGTTTTCACAGTCCCAGCCGATAAATACAGGCATATACAGAGCTTAGATGCCGCTTTACGCCACGGTCTCACAGCTTCCGGATCAGTTCCAGAGCCACCTGGACCGCCCGGAGCAGGTCGGTATATTCGCTGTGCTCCTGGGGGCAGTGGCTCAGCCCCTGGCGGCTCGGCACAAAGAGCATGGACGCCTCCACGCCCTGGCCGATGATTTGGGCGTCATGTCCCGCTCCGGAGGGCATGATCCGGTAAGTAAAGCCCCGGTCCCGGCAGATCCCCTCGCTGATCTCCGTCATTCTTCTGGACAGATGGACCGGAGGCGTGTTGGCCTTCTGCTCCATCTCAAAGGTCAGACCGTCCGCGGTCTCCTCCTCCAGAGCCTGACGGATCTCCGCCGCCATCTGGTCCACCAGCTCCTGCTCTGTCGCCCGCATCTCCGCGGAAAACACCGCTTTTCCGGGGACCACGTTGTAGGAGCCGGGGAAGGCCTCCACATAGCCCACCGTGGCCACGCAGCCCCGGCCCTTGGTCCGGGCGATCTCCCCGGCCCGGACGATCACTCTGGCGGCCCGGTCCATGGCGTCCAGCCGCATATCCATGGGCGTGGTGCCCGCATGGTTGCTCTGGCCGTGAATGGTGATCATATACCGCTGGATGCCCACAATACAGTCCACCAGTCCCAGCTGGATCCCCTTAGCGTCCAACACCGGTCCCTGCTCGATGTGAAGCTCCAGATAATTCCCGATGGTGCCCGGAGCCCAGGCCGCCTCTGCCACCCGTTCCGGGTCCAGTCCGTATTCCTTCATGCGCTGGGCCACGGTGGAGCCATCCCGTTTATCCCTGACGCTATGGCAGTATTCAGGGGTGATCCGTCCCATAATGGCTCTGGACCCGAAGCATCCGCTGCCAAAGCGGCAGCCCTCCTCGTCCATAAAGGCGGCGACCACAAAGTCCCGGTCCAAAGTCCCGCACTCCTTCAGCAGCCGGGCCAGCTCCATGGCGCACACCACGCCGGCGATCCCGTCATAGTTGCCGCCGCAGACCACGGAATCATAATGGGACCCGCACATGATACAGGGCAGGGCGGAGTCACGCCCCGGCAGCCGTCCAAATACGTTCCCGGCCCCGTCCTCCCAGGTTTCCAGTCCGTCGGCGGCCATCTCCGCCTTCAGGTAATCCGCCGCCTCGCGGGTCTCCCTGGTAAAGGGCAGCCTGGTGCAGCCCTCTCCCGGTGTGGCGGTAAAGCCGCTCAGTTCTGTCAGCCGCCGGGCAATATGTTCCGCAGTCTGGCTCCAGTCCATAAGAATCCCCCCTGTTTTCTCCCATTCTAAGCACCTGCTTTTTCCTTGTCAAGATTTCCTTTTTCAGGAAGCAGACGTGCTTTCTAGCCGCAGCAGAGGCGCCGCAGCACCGGTTCCCAAAAGAAACCCGCAGCGCCGTCCGTCGGGCTGACGGGCGGCGCTGTTTTCACAGGCCCAGGCCATAAATGCGGTTGGCGTTTTGGAAAAATACCTTCTCCCAGTGTTCCTCAGGGACCACGCCCTGGATGAACCGGATATACTCCCCCAGGTTGACAATGGGCCAGTCGGTGCCGTACATCACGTCGTCCCATTGGCAGATGGCGGTGAGCCAGGTCCGGAGCAGGGACACATAGCCCGCCTGCTCCCGGAAATAGCGCTCCAGGTCCACCCGCCCCTCCAGCAGGCCGGACAGGTCGGTGGCCACGTTGGGATTCTTCTCCACCACGGCGGCGGCGGACTCCAAAAACGGGTTCCCGAAGTGGCACATGACAAACCGGGTCTTTTTATGGTCGGCGGCCACCTCGTCCAGGGCCAGAGGATGGCAGTATTTCAGGTGGGCCCGTCTGTTGGCGGTGAGCCCCATGTGGACAGCCACCGGCTTGTCATACCGGGCCGCCAGGTCGTAGATGGGCGTGTACATGGGGTCGGACAGCCAGATCTTGTTGTAGCCCGGATATAGCTTCACGCCGCAGCAGGCATCCCGCTTCAGGTGCTCCTCCACCCGGTCGGCCAGGTCGGGGATGGCCTTCCTGCCCCCCTCCAGAAGAAAGCTGTCCAGTCCCACGCAGTAGTGGAACAGGTCGGCGGGGTAGTGGTGGTCGCCCACCTCCAGGCTGCGGTTCCCCATGACCACTCCGTGGACCATATCCAGTTCCCCGTAGACCTGCCGAAGATGGTCCAGGCTGTTATGGTGTCCCACCCCGGCGGCAGTCTGCTCCGCCCAATCCTCCTGGGGGAAAATATGGAGATGCGCGTCGATGATTTTCATAGGCAATACTCCTTCATTGTTTTACCGCTGCCGCCTTTTGCGCCACGGACGGAAATATATGGCCCATGCCGCCAATGTACTCAGGAAAGTGATGAGGAACGGCATCAGCCATGGCCGCCCCATGGCCCAGGCAAACACGGGGACCTGCCCCGCCCACTCCTTCATTACCCCGTAAAGAGGCACATGGATCACATAAATGTAAAACGTCAGATTTTTCCCGCACCAACAGGCGGTCCGCCGCAGCCATGGGCTTGGTATCTGGGGCGAACAGAGCGAGAGCCACACCAGCAGGAATGCCACTGACGTTGTGCCCACAAATACGTCTACCACGCCAACTCTGCTGTGCTCCCACACCGCCAGAAGAACAGATACCGCCACGCCGCACCAAAGCCAAGGTA
This sequence comes from Pseudoflavonifractor phocaeensis, assembly GCF_021531815.1. GTDB lineage: Bacteria > Bacillota > Clostridia > Oscillospirales > Oscillospiraceae > Lawsonibacter > Lawsonibacter phocaeensis_A. Next base: position 11,643 of record NZ_JADYUM010000022.1, on the reverse strand, counting down.
CATTCCCTTTGGTTTGCAGTCCCTCCCGGTGTTCCCGCATCCAGACGCCCAATGTAAAAAAGGGAAGGCCGTCCAGCCACGTGTTGCGGAGATACATATTGTTCAGAGGCGTCTGCCCCGTCATGGCCCGCCATTCTCCCAAGGAGAGGTGGAGCAGCAGCAGCCCCAGAGCTGCCGCTCCCAACACATTGTAGGGCAGCCGCTTGCCCAGTCGTTCCGAGATATACGTTATGCTCCACCAAATCACATAGACCATAAACTGAGCTGTCAAATACCACATCGGCCAGGCGTATGGAAAGGGCAGTACCTGATAGAGCACGATTTCTTTCAAAAACAAGGGATTCATCCGGCTGAGCAGGTAGGCGCTGACGGTCTGTCCTCCTTTTACCGCCAAAACACAGCCAAACAGTAGCAGCATAACCGATGTTTCCAGCAGAAGTTTCCCCATGCGCAGGCTTCTCCTGCCCAGGGTCCTGCTGTTTTTCTCCCAACTGAAATAACCGGATGACAGGAAAAACACGACTACCGAAAACTTTGCCAGGGCGGCAAGCAGCTGACCCACTGCCCCGGGAAGGGGTGCGTGGGCAAATATTGTGCTGTAAATAGCGATACATTTGAAAAGATCCAACTTATCATTTTGTTTCTGCTCCACGTCCGCCACAGCCTTCTCCCCCTCCATCGCCTTATGAAAGCATTATATCAAATTCTGTGGAAAAGCAAAGGCTTTTCTGTTTTGGCGCGGCGGCGCGTACAAAAAATCCCGTTCCTCTCGGAACGGGATTTTTCAAGCCGTGTATGATTACACCAACTGGATCATGGCCATCTCGGCGGCGTCGCCTCGTCGTCGCAAGCTCCATATCCCTCGCCCTTCCGCAAGCGGATGGGCTCGCTCACTCCGCTGCTCCTCCTCTCCCCAAGAAGGCGGCACTGTCGCCTTCTTGGGGCACCCTATTTCCCCCGGCGCGACGGCGCGTACAAAAAATCCCGTTCCTCTCGGAACGGGATTTTTCAAGCCGTGTATGATTACACCAACTGGATAATGGCCATCTCGGCGGCGTCGCCGCGCCGGGGGCCAATGCGGACGATACGGGTGTAACCGCCGTTGCGGTCGGCGTACTTGGGGCCGATCTCCTTGAACAGCTTGTTGGCCACGTCCTCCTTGGTGATGAAGGCCAGGGCCTGGCGGTAGGAGGTCAGGCTGTTGTCCTTAGCCAGGGTGATCATCTTCTCAGCCACGGGAGCGACTTCCTTGGCGCGGGTAACAGTGGTCTTGATCTGGCCGTTCTCCAGCAGATAGGTGACCATGGCGCGGAGCATAGCCTTGCGCTGATCGCTGGTGCGGCCCAGCTTACGATTCTTCAGAGACATAGTAAACTCTCCTCCGACCTCGCGTGGCGAGATCTTTCATAAATTCGTTCATTCGGCCTTTCGGCCTGGGACACCCACATAGGGACGGCAATCTGCCGTGCGTAAAACGGAACGTTACATACTTTTAACGCTGTCCCGGTTATCAAACACCAGGTGTTTAATTATTATCATCGCTGGCCAGGGACAGGCCCATCATAGCCAGCTTGTTGATGACCTCTTCCAGGGACTTGCGGCCCAGGTTCCGGACCTTCATCATCTCTTCCTCGGTCTTGGAGATCAGGTCCTCCACCGTGTTGATGTTGGCCCGCTTCAGACAGTTGTAGGAGCGGACGGACAGGTCCATGTCGTCGATGGTCATCTCCATCACCTTGTCCCGCTGAGCCTCGGCCTTTTCCACCACGGTGGACTTGTTGCCCATGGTCTCGGACAGGTCAGTAAACAGGGTGAAGTGGTCGCACAGGATGCGGGCTCCCAGGGAGACGGCATCCCGGGCGTCGATGGTGCCGTTGGTCCACACCTCCAGGGTCAGCTTGTCATAGTCCGTGGCGTCGCCCACACGGGTGTTCTCCACGGTGTAATTGACCTTGCGGACAGGGGTGTAGATGGAGTCCACAGGGATGATGCCGATGATGGACTGAGCGGGCTTGTTCTTGTCGGCGGAGACATAGCCCCGGCCGTGGGACAAGGTCAGCTCCATGCTCAGGGTGGCATCGGGACCCAGGGTGGCGATGTGGAGGTCGGGATTCAGGATCTCCACGTCGGCGTCCGCCTTGATGTCGCCAGCCGTGACCTTGCACTCGCCGGCAGCCTCAATGTGGACGGTCTTCACGCCTTCGCAGTACAGCTTGGCGATGATCCCCTTCACGTTCAGGACGATCTCGGTGACGTCCTCCTTGATGCCGGGGATGGTGGTAAACTCATGCTGGACACCGGCGATCTTGATGGAGGTCACCGCGGTACCAGGCAGAGAGGACAGCAGAATCCGGCGCAGGGAGTTGCCCAGAGTGGTGCCGTAGCCGCGCTCCAGAGGCTCGACCACATACTTGCCATAGGAAGCATCGCCGGGATTTTCCACACATTCGATGCGGGGCTTTTCGATTTCTACCATATGCTAGGATACCCTCCTTTTCTCGGCGGCGCTCTCTCGCCGCCTCATTCAGCTCACCAATATCTGAGGGTTGTCTAAGTGTGGTCCGCCAGGCCTCTCCGGCCGGGCCGGAGAGGCGGGCGGGAAACTTATTACTTAGAATACAGCTCGACGATGAGGTGCTCTTCCACGGGGAAGTCGATGTCGTCCCGGACGGGCATGGCAGCGACGGTGCCCTGGAGGGTATTCTTGTCACGGGTCAGCCACTTGGGCAGGGTGACCATGGGGGCGTCCTCACCCAGCAGACCCTTGAACTTGACGGAGGAACGGCTCTTCTCCCGGACCTCGATCACGTCGCCGGTCTTCACCAGGTAGGAGGGGATGTCCACGCGCTGGCCGTTGACGGTGAAGTGGCCGTGGGTGGTCAGCTGACGGGCCTCGCGGCGGGTCTTGGCAAAGCCCAGACGGTACACCACGTTGTCCAGGCGGCGCTCGCACAGGACCAGCAGGTTCTCGCCGGACTTACCGGGCATACGGGAAGCCTTCTCATAGTACATATGGAACTGCTTCTCCAGGATGCCGTAGACAAACTTGACCTTCTGCTTCTCGGTCAGCTGCATGGCGTACTCAGACTGCTTCTTGCGCATCTGACCCTTGGGGTTGCGGTTGGTATCCTTCTTGGCATAGCCCATGGCGGCGGGAGACAGGTTGAGCGCCTTGCACCGCTTGGCGATGGGCTGCATGTTTCTAGCCATGTGTCAAAACCTCCTTCAAATCAGACGCGGCGGCGCTTCGGGGGACGGCAGCCGTTGTGGGGAACGGGGGTGCAGTCCTTGATCAGGGTGACCTCCAGACCCACGGCCTGCAGCGCCCGGATAGCGGCCTCACGGCCAGCGCCGGGGCCCTTCACGAAGACCTCGACGGTCTTCAGGCCATACTCCATCGCAGCCTTGGCAGCGGTCTCAGCAGCAGTCTGAGCGGCGAAGGGGGTGGACTTACGGGAACCACGGAAGCCCAGGCCGCCGGAGGAAGCCCAAGACAGGGCATTGCCCTGGGCGTCAGTGACGGTGACCATGGTGTTGTTGAAGGAAGAGCGGATATGCACCTGGCCCTTCTCAACGATCTTGCGCTCGCGGCGCTTACGGACAACTTTCTTGCCCTTGGTATTAGCAGCAGCCATTGCTTATCCCTCCTTACTTCTTCTTGTTGGCGACAGTGCGCTTGGGACCCTTGCGGGTACGGGCGTTGGTCTTGGACCGCTGGCCGCGGACGGGCAGACCCTTGCGGTGACGGATGCCGCGGTAGCAGCCGATCTCAGTCAGACGCTTGATGTCCATGGCCACGTTGCGGCGCAGGTCGCCCTCAACGGTGTACTCATGGCCAATGATCTCACGCAGCTTGGCCTCGTCCTCCTCGGACAGGTCCTTCACGCGGGTGTCGGGGTTAATCCCGGCCTGGGCCAGGATCTTGTTGGCGCTGGTGCGCCCAATGCCGTAGATATAAGTGAGGCCGATCTCAATTCGCTTCTCTCTCGGCAGGTCAATACCGGCAATACGAGCCATTTATTACAGCACCTCCAATTAACCTTGTCTCTGCTTATGCTTGGGGTTTTCGCAAATTACCATGACTTTGCCCTTGCGCTTAATGACTTTGCACTTCTCGCACATGGGCTTCACGGACGGTCTTACTTTCATTGTGATAACCTCCTGATGAATGCCTTGATGGCCCCTCGTCGTCGCGGGCTTCATATCCCTCGCCTCCCCCTGCCGGGGAAGGCTCGCTCATTCCGCCGCTCCTCCTCTCCAAACCGGACCCGCCTTCGGCTGGGCTCCGGTTTGGGGCGGCCTGCGGCCGCCATCCCTCCGGGGGACAAAAGGTTTTCGCGGACCCAGGAGGCAAGGCTCCCGGGAAAGCCAGACGATTCGGTCGTTTATACTTACTTACTACGCCAGGTGATTCTTCCCCTGGTCAGGTCATAAGGTGACATCTGAACCGTCACCTTATCGCCGGGCAGGATGCGGATGAAGTTCATCCGCAGCTTGCCGGAAATATGTGCCAGGATAATGTGGCCGTTTCCGATATCCACATGAAATGTGGTGTTGGGGAGAGATTCGGTGACGATTCCCTCCAACTCGATCATATCGTCCTTAGCCAAGCGTGATTCCCTCCTTGAAGGCGGCCAGCGCCCGTCTCAGTTCCCGGTCAGACACCGGTTCTCCTTGTTTCAGCTTCTTGATGGCGGGATGGTCAAATTCGTGCAGGTGGTCGGTGAGAGGCGCCACATGCCCAAGTTTTTTCCCTTTGGGCTTCGACACCTTCCGCCGTTTTCCGTCGGCCAGCAGCAGAAAGTTCCGCTCCTGGTCCACGCCTACCACGCAGAACAGACCGTCCTTGTCCCGACCAGCCGTCGCACGGACGATCCAGCCTGTATAATCATACATAGGCTCCATCCTCGGTGACGGTCAGGATCTCAGGGTCGCCGTCGGTGATCAGGATACTGTTTTCATAGTGAGCCGTCAGAGAGCCGTCCAGAGAGACGGTGGTCCACTTGTCGGCCAGCACCTTGACCTGCCAGCCGCCCGCGTTGACCATGGGCTCCACGGCGATGGTCATACCCGGCAGCAGCCGGGGACCGTGGCCGGCTGGTCCAAAGTTGCGGACCTCCGGTGCCTCGTGGAGCTTGGCACCCACGCCGTGGCCCACAAAGTCCCGGACCACGGAGAACCCGTTGGATTCCACATACTCCTGGACCGCGTGACCGATGTCGGAGACCCGGCAGCCCTGGCGGGCATATTTCATGCCTTCCCAGAAGCTCTGCTGGGTGACCCGGATCAGCTTCATGGCCTCGTCGCTCACCTTGCCGCAGGGGTAGGTGGCGGCACAGTCGCCGTGGAAGCCGCCGATATAGGCGCCCACGTCGATGCTCACGATGTCCCCTTCCTTCAGCTTCCGGGGACCGGGGATGCCGTGGATGACTTCCTCGTTCACCGAGATGCAGGCGGAACCGGGGAAGCCGCCGTAGCCCAAAAAGGAGGGCTTTGCCCCGTGGCTCTCGATAAAGCGGCGCACAGCCTGGTCGATCTCATGGGTGGTGACCCCGGGGGCCACCATGGAACCGGCCAGAGCGCGGGCCTGGGCGGTGATCCGTCCGGCCTTGCGCATCGCCTCGATCTCCCGGGGGGATTTCAGCGAGATCATTTCCAATCCCATCAGATTCCCAGGGCCTCCATCATGACCTTGGTCGTCCCCTCGATGGTGGCCTGGTTGGCCACGGGGGAGAGGATGCCCTTGGCTTCATAGTAACCCTTCAGCGGCTCCGTCTTAGCGTGGTAGACCTCCAGGCGGTGAAGCACCGTCTCCGCCTTGTCGTCGTCCCGCTGGACCAGGGGACCGCCGCAGGAATCGCACACGCCCTCCTGCTTGGGGGGCTTGGCTTTGATGTGATAGGGGGCGCCGCAGGAGGAGCAGACCCGCCGCCCGGCCATGCGGTCCACGATCTCTCCGTCGGAGATCTCAATGGAGATCACATGGTCAAAGGTGACGCCGGCGGCGTCCAGAGCCTCGGCCTGGCCGATGGTGCGGGGCACCCCGTCCAGAATAAAGCCGTTGGCGCAGTCGGGCTGTTTCAGCCGCTGGGCCACGATGCCGATGATGACGGCGTCGGGGACCAGCTTGCCCGCGTCCATATAGGACTTGGCCTGCAGGCCGATGGGCGTGCCGTCCTTAATGGCGGCACGGAGAATATTTCCGGTGGAGATGGTCGGGATACCCAGCTTGGCGCTGAGAATCTCAGCCTGAGTTCCTTTGCCGGCGCCGGGGGCGCCCAGCAGAATCAGCTTCATTCCCATGATCTCCGACTCCTTTTTACTCCAGGAAGCCCTTATAGTGCCGCATGAGCATCTGGGCCTCCATCTGCTTCACGGTCTCCAGGGCAACGCCCACCACGATGATGATGGAAGTGCCGCCGATGGCCAGAGAGCTGTAACCCACAATGTTGCCGGTCACGATGGGCAGGATAGCCACAACGGACAGGTACAGGGCGCCGAACATGGTGATCTTATTGAGCACCTTGGTGATGAAGTCGGCGGTGGGCTTGCCGGGACGGAAGCCGGGGATAAAGCCGCCGTTCTTCTTCAGGTTGTTGGACACCTCGATGGGGTTGAAGGTCATGCTGGCGTAGAAGTAGCTGAAGCCAACAATGAGGAAGAAGTACAGAATGGAGTAGAAAGGCTTGCTGGTGTCGAACAGCCGCATCATGGCGCTGTTGTCCGTGGTCCACCCCGCGAAGGCGCCGATGGTGGCGGGCAGGGAGGCGATGGACTGGGCGAAGATGATGGGCATGACGCCGGACATGTTCACCTTCATGGGGATGTGGGTGGACTGGCCGCCGTACATCTTCCGGCCCACCACCCGCTTGGCGTACTGGACAGGCAGGCGGCGCTCGGCGTCGGAGATGAAGACGATGAAGACCACCAGGGCGATCATGCCGATGAGAATGACAGGGATCATCCAGGGGGCCAGGGCCATACGGTCAATGTAGGCCTGGGCGTCCTCCGTGGTCTTGTATACCGTGGGATACTGCTCCATGATCATCTCAGCGGTCAAAGCGCCGTTCTTCACCTGGCTCCAGATGTTGACGCCCTTGATGCAGTCGGTGACCATTCTGGGGAAGCGGGAGACGATACCGGCGAACAGGATGATAGAGATGCCGTTGCCGATGCCGAACTCAGTAATCTGCTCGCCCAGCCACATCAGGAAGGCGGAGCCGGCGGTGAAAGACAGGACGATGACGATGCCGACCCACAGGGCGGGCAGGGTACCGGTCTGGATCAGGCCGTAGCTCTTGATCAGGGTGTAGTAGCCGAAGCCCTGCAGCAGGGCGATGGCCACGGTGGTGTACCGGGTGATGGAGGCGATCTTCTTCCGGCCTTCCTCACCGCCCTCCTTGGCCAGCCGCTCCAGAGCGGGGATGGCCACGGTCAGCAGCTGGATAATAATGGAGCTGTTGATATAGGGCTGGATGCTGAGGGCGAAGACCGTTGCCATGGAGAAGGCGGAGCCGCTCATAGCGTTCATCAGGCCCAGGATAGTGCCGCTCTGGCTCTGCAGCTGCATGGACAGGAGCTGGGAATTGATATAGGGGACGGGGATGGCGGAACCGAGACGGAAGATCAGCAGCGCAAAGATGGTGAACAGGATCTTCTTGCGCAGCTCGGGCACCGCCCAAGCGTTACGGATCGTCTGGATCATCTCAGATCACCTCCGCCTTACCACCCGCAGCTTCGATCTTTTCCTTAGCAGAGGCGGAGAAGGCGGAAGCCTGGACGGTCAGCTTCTTGGTCAGGCTGCCGTTGCCCAGGATCTTGACGCCGTACTCGCACTTGGAGAGGATACCCTTCTCCAGCAGAGCCTTGGCATCGACCACGGCACCATCCTCAAACTTCTCGAGGGTGGAAACGTTGACGGCCTCCAGGGGCTTGGCGAAAATGTTGTGGAAACCACGCTTGGGGATGCGGCGGGTCAGAGGCATCTGGCCGCCTTCGAAACCGACGCGGACACCGCCGCCGGAACGGGCCCACTGGCCCTTCTGGCCGCGGCCGCCGGTCTTGCCGTTGCCGGAACCATTGCCGCGGCCCTTGCGGTAAGCCTTGGTGTTGGAGCCGGCGGCGGGGGAAAGTTCATGCAGATTCATGTCTCGCGCCTCCTTTTAGTTTTCCTCGGTGACCTGGAGCAGGTATCCGATGTGGGCGATCTTGCCGCGGGTAGCCTCGTTGTCGGGCTGCACGGTGGTGTCGCCGATCTTGCGGAGGCCCAGGGCCTCGGCGGTCGCCTTGTGCTTGGCGATGCGGCCGTTCAGGCTCTTGACCAGCTTGATGTTCAGATTAGCCATTGTAAAAGCCCTCCTTAACCCACGATCTCTTCCACGCTCTTGCCGCGGATCTTGGCTACTTCCTCGGGGCTGCGCAGGGACTTCAGGCCCTCAAAGGCAGCGGAGACCACGTTCTGCGGATTGTTGGAGCGCAGGCACTTGGCGCGGATGTCCTTGATGCCGACCGCCTCCATGACGGCACGGACAGGACCGCCGGCGATGATGCCGGTACCGGGGGCAGCGGGCTTCATCAGCACGCGGCCGGCGCCGAACTCGCCGATCACCTCGTGGGGGATGGTAGCGCCGGACATGGGCACGGTGATCATATTCTTCTTGGCATCCTCGATGCCCTTGCGGATGGCCTCGGGGACCTCAGCGGCCTTGCCCAGGCCGAAGCCCACGCGGCCCTTCTCGTCGCCCACCACCATGAGGGCGGAGAACTTCGCCACGCGGCCGCCCTTGACGGTCTTGGATACACGGTTCAGATAAACCAGCTTCTCGACGAACTCGCTGGGCTCTCTCTCAAATCTAGCCATTTGTCGTTTTCCTCCTCCCTTAGAACTGCAGGCCGCCCTCGCGGGCGCCCTCGGCCAGAGCCTTGACGCGGCCGTGATAGACATAGCCGCCGCGGTCGAAGACCACGGTGTCGATGCCCTTGGCCTTGGCACGCTCGGCGACATTGATGCCCACCTGCTTGGCGGCGTCGCTCTTGGTGCCCTCACAGGCAAAGTCCTTCTCCAGGGAAGAAGCGGAAACCAGGGTCACGCCGTTCACATCGTCGATAATCTGGGCGTAGATGTTGGTCTCGCTGCGGAACACGTTCAGGCGGGGACGCTCGGGCGTGCCGGAAATCTTAGCACGCACGCGCTTGTGGCGCTTGATGCGCTGAGAACGGGTATCGGGTCTGTTGATCATTTTGGCACACCTCCTTCTTACTTCTTGGCGCCGGTCTTACCAGCCTTGCGGCGGATAACTTCATCGACGTACTTGATGCCCTTGCCCTTATAAGGCTCGGGGGGACGCTTCTCCCGCACTTCGGCGGCAAACTGGCCCACTTGCTGCTTGTCGCAACCGTGGATGATGATCTTGTTGGGGCCGGGGACCTCGATGGTGATGCCCTCTTCCTCCTCAACAATGACCTGGTGGGAGTAACCCAGGTTCATGACCAGCTTGTTGCCCTCCTTGGCCACACGGTAGCCAACGCCGTTGACGTCCAGCTCCTTCTTGTAGCCCTCGGTGACGCCCACCACCATGTTGTGGATGAGGGTGCGGGTCAGGCCGTGCAGGGCACGGTTCTCCTTGGCGTCGTTGGGACGGGTGACGTGCAGCTCACCGTTCTCCATGGCGATGGCCATGTTGGGGTTGAACTGCTGGGTCAGGGTGCCCTTGGGACCCTTCACGGTGACAACGTTGTTGTCCTCTACCTTGATCTCCACTCCGGCGGGAATGGCGATAGGAGCTCTACCAATTCTAGACATTCCTATAACCCTCCTTACCAGATGAATGCCAGGACTTCGCCGCCGACATGGGCCTCACGGGCCTTCTTGTCGGTCATGACGCCCTTGGAAGTGGAAACGATGGCGATACCCAGGCCGCGGAGGACCTTGGGCAGCTCGTCGGCGCCGGCGTAGACGCGCAGACCGGGCTTGGACACGCGGCGCAGACCGGAGATGACCTTCTCCTTGCCGGCGCCATACTTCAGGGTGATGCGGATAACGCCCTGAGTCCCGTCGTCGATCAGCTGGAAGTTCTTGATGTAGCCTTCATCCAGCAGGATCTGAGCGATGGACTTCTTCATGTTGGACGCGGGGACGTCCACGGTGTCATGCTTGGCGTTGTTCGCGTTGCGGATGCGGGTCAGCATATCCGCAATGGGATCGGTGATTTGCATGGACTGTTACCTCCTATTCAGATTACCGGTTTTGTCCGGTACAGACGGTAAGGTATCGGAGAGTAGGTGCTTCCCCGACCTATTGACCGCCTTTGTGCCTGGTTGGGGCAGGCACGGTATTTATCAAAACCGCCTGGGTCAGGGCGGGTTTGACCAACTTAAGATGTCCCTTCGGACCGCCGGACGGGACGCGGGTGACGCGCCGGTCTCCGGACTGTTTGGTTCGCAGGACAAAACCCGCGGCCCGGAACGGTTTTCGCTCAGGACCCACGGGGTTCGGCACTCCCGACAGCGTTGGGAGTTTATTGCGGTTGCACCTGGACGCGCAATCGACTCATTATAACCTGATTTTTCGGGAATTACAAGGGTTTTTCTCTGCGCACACACGAACGTGTGGAAAGATTATTCCGGGAAGGGGCTTTTCAGCCCCTTCCCGGGAATCTTAATCCGTATTCCGTCGGCCCCGTTCAGAGGCTGGGACGGCTTGGTGAAGGTCCTTTCGTCAGACGAGGCGCGGAGGCGAGGCCGTACTCTGTGTACAGCAAACCGACGCAGCGAGGCATGACGCAAGAGGATTTACCAAGACGCTTTCTTCACGCCGGGGATCTGGCCCTTATAGGCCAGTTCGCGGAAGCAGATACGGCAGATGCCGTAGTTGCGCAGGTAGGCGTGGGGACGGCCGCAGATCTTGCAGCGGTTGTAGCGGCGGCTGGAGAACTTAGGCTCAGCCTGCTGCTTCAGGATCATAGATTTCTTAGCCATAATTTCTCCTCCTCCTTAGCGGCCGGCGAAGGGAGCGCCGATCTGCTTGAGCAGCTCACGGGCCTCTTCATCGGTCTGGGCAGTGGTGCACATGACGATGTCCATGCCGCGGATCTTGTCGATCTTGTCGTACTCGATCTCGGGGAAGATCAGCTGCTCCTTGATGCCCAGGGCGTAGTTGCCGCGGCCGTCGAAGGCGTCGGCGGAGATGCCGCGGAAGTCACGGACACGGGGCAGAGCCACGTTGAACAGGCGGTCCAGGAACTCCCACATCTTGTCGCCGCGCAGGGTGACCTTGGCACCGATGGGCATGCCCTCACGGAGCTTGAAGTTAGCCACGGACTTCTTGGCCTTGGTGATGACGGCCTTCTGGCCGGTGATGGTGGTCAGGTCGTTGACCACGGCGTCCAGGACCTTGGCGTTCTCGCGGGCGTCGCTGCAGCCCACGTTGACCACGATCTTCTCCAGGCGGGGGATCTGCATGGTGGACTTGTAGCCGAACTTCTGCATCAGAGCAGGAGCGACCTCGGCCTGGTACTTGGCCTTCAGGTTAGGCACTTTCTTATCAGCCATTTGTTACTCCTCCTCTCTCAGATTTCAGCGCCGCACTTCTTGCAGACGCAGACCTTCTTGCCGTCAGCCAGCAGCTTGTGGGCGGGGCGGGTG
>NZ_JADYUM010000021.1 GCF_021531815.1 Pseudoflavonifractor phocaeensis | reverse complement strand
CCCGTTGGTCAAGCGGTTAAGACGGCGGCCTCTCACGCCGCAAACATGGGTTCGATTCCCGTACGGGTCACCATTTTTTAAAATGGTTCTTGACAATTGAGTAAAAACGGATATAATACTTACTGTTGAGAAGACGGTAAGGAGAGAAAAACAATGTTGTTTTCTTTGCTTACTTTCTTCTCGAAGAAAGTAAAGTTGGTGTTGATTAGGGCGAGGGTCCACCCGTTCCCATTCCGAACACGGAAGTTAAGCTCGCTTCTGCCGAAGATACTTGCCTGGAGACGGGCCGGGAAAATAGGTAACGCCAACACAGGGGTCCGGTCCTGCCGGACCGGACCCTTTCACATTCCTCAATAGCTCAGTCGGTAGAGCATGCGGCTGTTAACCGCAGGGTCGTTGGTTCGAGTCCAACTTGGGGAGCCAAATGAAAGCGGCTTGCCGCCAACAATGACGGCAAGCCGCTCTTTCCGAACATAACGTGTGAACGGTCATGGGCCTTTAGCTCAGTTGGTTAGAGCAGCCGGCTCATAACCGGCCGGTCCACGGTTCGAGCCCGTGAAGGCCCACCATATAGGGGTATAGCTCAGCTGGTAGAGCAGCGGTCTCCAAAACCGCGTGCCGAGGGTTCGATTCCTTCTGCCCCTGCCATTGTGGATAACAGAGCGATCTGTTTGTATAGTTTAAATGGCTCGGTAGTTCAGTTGGTTAGAACGCCGGCCTGTCACGCCGGAGGTCGAGGGTTCAAGTCCCTTCCGAGTCGCCATTTAAATTTTCAGCCGGTAGGCTGTTTGAATAGCCCCCGGGAATACCCGGGACGCCTTGGAAATTCCAGGTAAGGCCTGTTCAAATAGTTCCCCGAAAGGGGACATACATGCTGCTATAGCTCAGTCGGTAGAGCGCATCCTTGGTAAGGATGAGGTCGGCAGTTCGAATCTGCCTAGCAGCTCCAAAAGCCTTGAATCTTAACGGATTCAGGGCTTTTTCTTTTGTTATTGCAGGTTTCTTGTTGAAAAAGTTGAAATCCTGATTTTCTGATAGAACAGCCAGACCGCTTCCTTTTTCCCACTTTTCGGTGAAAGGAAGCGGTCTGTTTTGAAGCGTAAAATCCACATGAATGAACACTCTGGCACATCTCTGAAAGAAGTCTGGGAGTCCTTCATCATCTCCCAAACATCCAGAGGCGTGTCGGAAGCAACGATTAAGAACTACTACAACCATCTGAAGTCCATTTCCCATCACATCGACATTGAGATGCCGATGGACGCTCTGACTAAAAGGCACTTGGAGCAAATGGTGGTTTCCATGCGGAGGGCGGGGCTGGCGCACAATTCGATTGCCACTTATCTGCGGGTCACGAATACCTTTCTGCGGTGGTGCCAGCGGGAGGGCCTGCCTGATGTGGTTGTCCCGAACCTGAAGGAGAAGGATACTGTCAAGGAAACCTACACGGACAGAGAGTTGGAGATCCTCTTGGAGAAGCCCCCGAAGAAGTGTGACTTCTGCGAGTTCCGTAATTGGGTCATCATCAACTATCTGCTCAACTCTGGATGCAGAGCAGCCACCGTCCGCAACATTCAGAACAGGGACGTGGATTTGGAGGCGCGGCAGGTCGTGTTCCGTCATACCAAAAGCGGCAAAATTCAGGTCAGTCCCTTGTGCTCGGTGATGGTATCCATTCTGGCGGACTACATGGCGATCAGAAAGGGCAAGCCTGAAGACTATCTCTTCTGCAATCAGTACGGGGAAAAGCTGTCAGAGAACGCCCTGAGGCTCGCTATAACCCATTACAACACATCCAGAGGCATCCAGAAGACAAGTTTGCATTTGTTCCGACACACCTTCGCCCGCAAATATCTGGTTGACTGCGGTGGCAACGCCTTCACGCTGCAGAGGCTTTTGGGGCATTCCACTTTGACCATGTCGAAGCGGTACTGCAACATCTATGATGCGGACATAGCCAGGGATTACGATGAGTTCTCGCCTTTGGCGAAGGTTTCGCAGCAGAAGGAAAAGATTCAGAGGAGAAGATGATGGAACATCTTTGAACATCTTCGCACATCGGACGAACAAAAGGAGAGACGTTTTCACGTCTCTCCTTCATCTTTGTACATCTCCAGAGCTTTTTCAAGAAAATCCTTCATTCCATCGACTGCCGGTGCAGGACTAAGAATCTTCATCCCCTTGCCGAAAGTGGCTACCCATGCGAAGAAGGGCGGGCTGATCTCCACGGGGAGCAGCACCGTGAAGTGGTTCTCGTCGGCGGGGGTCATAATGGTTTCCTTGCCGAACTTATCAATCACCGCGTCGGCCAGACGGTTCTGAACGCGCAGACGCACCGTGTATTGGTTGCCGCTGTACATATCAAATACCTTTGCCTTCTGGTGGGTCAGGTGCTTGGCGTTGTATTCCTTCGCCCCCTCGCGCTCCTCCAGAAGCGGGATGCTGATACGCTCCATGCGGTCAACGCGGAAATAGCGGAACTTCCTGCCGTCGTAGGCGTACAGATAGTAGTTGCCATTGTTCCAAGAGAGAGCATAAGGGCTGACGATGTACAATGCACCGCTTTTGGAATAGCTTTTAGGGTTGTCCTTGTTCGGGGTGTAATGGAAGTAGCGGAACCCGATTTTGCGGTTGGTGGCAATCGCCTCATGGATGCGGTCGGCATCCTTCACGACGCTGTCGTTCATGCTGCGGACGCGGTCGGAGACGTATGCTTGCCGTTCCAGACTGTTTTTCGTGTAGTCATCGGCAAAGGCTTTGAGCTTGCCGGTGATCTCGCGGGCTTTCTCCTGCGTGATGAACTTGGAGGACTGGATGCTGTCCACCAGCAGACGCAGCTCGTAGGGTTCGAACTGGGGCTTGCTGATGTAGTAGCCCCACTTCTTGGCGTTGTACTCGACTGGCACGCCGAAGTCGTGCTGAAGCAGGAAGATGTCGTTGTAGATGGTCTTTACGGAGGCTTTGATGCCCTTGGAGGCAAGGAACTCCGCAATCTGGCGGGCGTTCTTGGGGTTGTCCTTGTTGGTGCGCTTGTAGAGATAGTCGCGGATCATCAGCAGCTTCACGCCCTGTCCCGATGAACGGCCTTGTCCTTGTGCCATGGTATCGCCTCCTAATCTGTTTCAATATTATAGCACGCTAGAATGGAAAAAGATAGGAAGTGCAGTGATTATGTGATATAATAAAACCGTCAATCGAAGGGTGGCGAATTTATGCTTGAAGTTCTATTGCCAGTAGTAGTTGGTGGCCTGATTGGTATTGTAGGTGGTGCATGGCAGTCCCATGTTGGTGTTAAGAACAACCTCGAACAAGCGCAGAAGGAGAAACGCGAAGAGGCATATTTAGAACTCATTGATGCGCTGCTGAGAATCAAAGTTGATGATTACGCTGATAGTGTAGATGCTGCTGGGTTTTGGCCTATATATCGAAACGCACAAGCCAAAATTTGCTTATATGGAAGCGAGAGAATTTGGCGACTTTCTCGGGAGTTTGAGTGGCATCTTCACCAGTGCTGGGATGAGTATACGGATCTAGGAACAGATAAAAAGAAAACAGAGCTAATAGATGCGATTCGCGATGAATTAAAAATTAAATATTAAGACAAGAAGATTTGGTGGTGAACTCTTATGAAATACTGTCCTTATTGTGGTGCAGGGCTTCAGGATGAAATGAGGTTTTGTCCGAAGTGCGGAAAGCGTCATCAAAATGCAGTTGTTGAGGGCGAGGATCTTGAGGTGTGCAAACAGCCTGAAGAAGTACGCAATGTACCAGAGCCTCCTGTTGCTGTTGAAACTCAGAAACCAAAAGTCCAAGTACAGGTATATGAGCATAAGAAGAAAAGTAAAGCTCCGGCTATCATTGTTGTCTGTTTACTTATGCTAGCCCTTGCGGGCGCTGCCGTCTTCTTTTTAGGGCGAGATGCGGTAGATAACGAGGATAAAGTGGCCTTGTCTGCTAATTCTGTTCTGTATTTGGAAGTGTTCGATGACAAACGGGAGCTTACAGCAACGGCGAGTGGCTTTGTGATCGAGGATGGAACAACACTTGTAACAAACTACCATGTAATTGAAGATGCGTATCATATTGTTGCGTGGACGCCTGACGGCGGAAAGTCTGTAGATGTCAGCAATATCATTGTTTATGATGAAGATGCTGACCTCGCAGTTTTGAAATGTGATTCGAATATCGGAGTTCAGCCATTGGTGTTGGGAGATTCGGAGCCCGTTAAACAGGGAGATTCCGTTTACGCAGTTGGCTATCCATTGGGACTGGCTCATACTCTCTCGGATGGCGTTGTTAGTTCTCGTTATATCGATGAGCTTGGCACAGATATTTTGCAGATTACAGCAGCAATTTCAAGTGGCAGCAGTGGTGGCGCATTATTTAATGAGTCTGGAGAAATTATTGGTGTTATTTGTGCCTCGTATGTTGACGGACAGAATCTAAATCTAGCTATTGCGTCTAATGCCGTTATAGATTTACTGGCACAAAGTTCAAGCGAAGAACTCCTTGCTATGTCCGAATATTACGCTAGCCAGTCTCGCATAGGAATTAGCGCCAACAATCTCCTTGGAGGCAGCAACCTGGCATATTGCGGTAAGGATATATTCTATGTGGAATCCGGAAACATCTACCATTACGATATGGACACAGATAAAAGAACTAAGATTGCCGAAGGAAGAGGCGTGAATGTATATAAGGGGATGCTTTATTACAGGACCAAAGACTCTATTTTCTGTTGTGATTTCGACGGAGAAGGCGATCAAGAGGTATATTTGCCAATCAACTTAACCAAAGACGATAGTCTCTCCTCTATGCTTTTCTTTGACAAGTACTTGGTTATTACTTGTTTTAGAGCATCTAGTTTAGAACAAACGCTTTATATAGTTGATCTGGAGAATAGCTCTGTTGTAGATCAGATATCAGATTACACCAATTATTCTTACTATGAAAATTGTGTTTACATTGGCATGACAGGGAGTGGAATAATTGAGTTGAATATGGATTCTTTTGACGTAGAAGTAATTCCGACGTCCTGCGAGGCTTTCTTAGCGGGAATTAGTGATGACGGAATCATATATTATACAGATAATCAAAACATGTTAACAAACGGTTTTTATTATTTGGATACCCAAAGCGGAATAGAATATAATGATTACTCCGTCGCAGCTTCTCGAGAAGAGGGGAAAGCCGGTGAATTGTCTTGGGGCCACGGAAATCTCTATATTAGCGTTTTGGATTATAACAATCTCCCTCCTGACTACTATACAAACTCGGATGCCAGTGATAACGCTGTAAACTACAGAATAGATCATAGCGGAAAAGTACACGAGTATTATTGTGATACATGGATTTATAACATATCAACTATTCCTGGTATAGAGCATATTTACATGTCGGACGGGCGCACTTTTGATGCAACAACTGGAAAAGAATTGGGAGCATGGGTTTTTAAATGAAAAAGTGGGGAACTAATATAGTTCCCCACTTTTTATCCATCCAAAAGGTCAAGATACTTATAAACTGTTGTCCTGCTCAAATCACACACCCTTGCCAACTCACTCAAATTGAGTTGCCCCGACTTGAACGCGGGGTAGTGGCGAAGGAACCCAGAAGGAATCTGGTCAATGGTTGTCTGCGGCCGCCCGATTTTCGCCCCCTTGGCCTTGGCGTTTGCCATACCGGAACGGACACGCTCACGGATGATACGCAACTCCAATTCGGCAAACACACCCGACATCTGGATAAAGGCGTTTGTCATCGGGTCGATCTGACCGTTGGAGCAATCCACGGTGATGCTCCCCACGATCTCCAGACGCAGACGCTTGGCGCGGATGACCTCGATGATCTCGCAGAGCTGCTTGGTGGAGCGAGCCAGTCGGGAAACCTCCAGAGTGATGATGGTGTCCCCTTCGGCGGCAGTCTCCAGAAGAGAAGAAAGCTGCTTTTTGACTGCGGCGTCGCCGTGTTCGTACTCCAGAAAGACAGTCTCCGCGCCCGCTGCCTTCAGCTCCCGCACTTGTCTGTCGATATCCTGCTTGCTCTCGTTAGTCGAGCAGCGGGCGTACCCGTGAATCATAATCGTTCCTCCTACTCAAATTGCCGTTGATGTGCCCCCAACACATCAAGCATCATTCTGGCTCCCATGCGGAAGCCCTCGATGAAGGTGTCCTCCTCGCTGATTGCCGAAAGGGTATCCTTCGTGCGCTCAAATCGTTCCAAGGTGGATTGCGCCTCGGCTGACAGGAGGTGAAGGAGTTCGGCTCTGCGTTCCGCAAGCCCCTGCGCCAGACGATGGTATTCACTTCCTCTTCTGGAACGCTTCACTTCGGGCGCGTAGCACTCGCGCCACAGGTCTTTCAGAACATACATGACTGTTTCCTCCTTCCACGCTCCACGGGCTTTTGGCGGCCCGTGGAGCGCATTTGATTTAGCAAGAGATGGAGAAGCGGCGGCTGGAGGTCTGCTTGGTGAAAGCCTTGTAGAGATCACCGTAGACCTTCTTGAAGTTGGTGGTGTCGAAACGGTTGGAGAGAACGGAAGTCCAGCGGATGATGTAAGCTCCTGCGGTCAGCTCCTCCACATCGCGGTCAAGCATCTCCTGCTTGATGCTATCGCGGATGGCATCGGCTTCGGCCTTGGCGTCTTCCATCAGAGCCTCCCAAGCGTTCAGAGCCTCGATCTTGGCAATCAGTTCGTTCTTACTCATAATTCATATCTCCTTTTGGATGTTGTAGTGTTTGGGGATCTCCTTTAAGTGTCTTTATTATAGCACTAAATACTAGTGTAATCAATTGACGAAATACACGAATATCTAGTGCGAAATTTGTGTAGAATTAGCACTTGATTTTGGTGCTATTGCAGCGTATAATGAGGACAATGGGAAAGGAGGCTCTTTGTATGGCGATCCGATATAAGGTAGACATTTTGGCAGAACTGAAGAAGCATGGCTACACATCCACCAGAATCAGGGAAGAGAAGCTGATTGGACAGTCTTATCTGCAACAGCTTCGGCATGGGGAACTCGTGTCATGGAAGATTCTCGATAAGATTTGCGCCCTTCTGGAGTGTCAGCCCGGCGATCTGATCGAGTATGTGGAGGATGTCCAATAAAACATTTGGTTTCCTGAACGGTGGAGCGGGCTCCAAAAGAGGGGAAAAACGCCACGTTTAAGTGCCGTTTTTGTCCGCGAAACTCCGAACACTCTTTCCCGAACAGGGGGGCAGTATTCGGGCAAAAAAGTTTCCAGAAGCCCAATGCGAAAAAGGCGTGGGCAACTCTCCCACGCAGAGGCATTTTTGTTTCGGCTGACGGTTTTTGCGCCTGTCCTCGACAGAAGAGAAACCTGCCGTCTGGCGGTAGAAAACGAAAAAAGGCGGAAGTCGTTCCATTCAGAACGGCTTCCGCCTCTTGTCATTTCCAGTCTTTGAAGATGTCATCCAATGCAACCTCCATCGCAGATTTCAGACTCTTCTCTATGAATCGGAAAATTTCTGTCTCAAATGAGGATTGCTTCTTTTTCTTCTTGTCTTTCTTCTTTCGGTCGCTCATTTCAGTTTCACCTCGCTGGTGAAGTTGAATTGTGGGCTTGCCTCTTCGGCAGTCAGAAAGTCCATGAACTTGTCGTGTTGTTCAACCCAATTCTCCTATGCTGACTATCCATTGATTTGATACCATACCCAATCAGGTACTAAACCGCGTGTTCTTGCGTATTTCATAAAATCTGTCATTTGTGTATCTCCTTATTTCTCTTGCTTCTGGAAGAGTTTTTTATAAAAGCCTGAGCCCGAAGGGCGAAGGATTTTATAAAAAACTCCATAGGGGGTGTGGGGCACAGCCCCACGGAGATTCTTAGGGGGAACCCCCTAAGTATAGTTATCCTTTTTAACCCCTCCATTTGTATATAAAATTTCCTCCTAATCGGAAAACCTGTTTTGGCCAAAAATTTTTCATCCATCTGCCGCAAAAATCTCGGCAGAATTTCCGCTGTCAGGTTGGGTTAGAGAAACGACAGTTGCGACGCTCTGCGGCAGTTTCTTTTCCTCTTGGATGGCGTAGTACAGATCAAATACTGCCGTTTCTCCTCGGCTTACAATGGTTTTTGCCAGCTCCACAGGGTTTCCGCGATCAACATAGTACTGCACGCACACAGCCAGAGCTTCTTCGAATGTGGGTTTCATGTTTATTTCCTCCTTTTGGATTCAGGATGCCTGCTTCTCTTCGGCGCGGGTCTGCTCCTCTTCGATGAAGGGGGTGATGTCAACCACCTTAACCTCGTTGTAGAGGTAGAACAGGGGATTCTTGCGGAACTCGGGGAACTGGGCGACAAACCACTTGCGGACTACGGTGTAGCGGGAGGTCTGGGGGAGAGAAGCGCACTTCTCAAGGAACTCGTAGGCGGGCAGGTAGTCCTGCTTGTTGGGCAGAGCCTCGATAAAGCCTCTCATGTTCTTGTAGGTCAAGTTCTTGAACTGATTGCAGTTGAAGGTTTCGCCGGTGCTCTTGGAGACGTACTTGGTGGGAGTCTTGTGGGTGCGGTTGACGATCCGCATCTCGGGGTAGTCGGCACGGATAGCCTTGATCAGCTTGTACTCTTCAGAGGTGGGATCCTGCATCTTCTCATAGAAACTGCTGTTGACGGTAATGGTGCTGTTGGTGTAGTCAATCACATAAGCCTTCTTCATGGTTGTATCCTCCTTCAAATCTCAATTACATGTTGGCGGCAGCGGGGAACTCAACGACGGAGTCGTCATCATCCATCAGGGCATCCAGCTCAGCCTCCAGCTGCTTCTCCAGCTCGGCAGTCTCGTTGGCGGAAACCTCGTTCTCCTTGTACTCGGGGTAGGCGTTCAGGAACCACTTCTTGGTCAGGGGGTACTTGCTGCCCTTCTTCTCGGCGACCTTCTGGACGGCGGCGAAGGTGATCAGCTGCTTCTCGCTGTTGGGCTGGGTCTTGATGTACTCTTCCATGCGCTCGAAGGTCAGGGACTTGTAGGTTTTCTTCTCGATGACCTTGAACTCGACGGTGAAGCCCTCGTTCTCGCTCAGAACGGTTCGGAACTCGTAGTACTCGGAAGTGCCGTAGATGCAAGCCTTCTTGTAGTAAGCCTTGGAGATGGTGATGGTCTTGGCGATGGGGTTGACAGCGACGGTGTTCTTCTTCATGTTCATGTTAGCCTTCATAGTAAATCCTTTCTGATGCTCTTGGCATCCTGCGTATTTCTTAGGTCGCCACCCTTATTTTCTTTTTGAGAGGTTTTGTTTCATCTCTCACTTTCTGACCTTATTATAGCAAAAGGGGTATCCAATACAGTCGGACACCCCTGCACATAATTCACTTTGTTTCTTTACTTCTTTTTCTTCTGAAGGTGTTCCAAGATGTTCGTTTTTGGGTGGGAGATGTTCGAAGATGTTGAACAACAAAAAAAGATGTCCGAAAATGCTCGAACATCTTGTTTCGTGAACAATTCAAACGTTATACTACTGTTGGAAAAGGAAGCGGTCGGTTTCGTAGCCAAAGAAACCACCCGCGATTGAATGGAAAACTGAAAATCCCTTGGGATTCAACGCAGAAGCGGGGGGACGTTGGGGGGCGCGGCCCCCCGACCTTCTTGGTAAGGATGAGGTCGGCAGTTCGAATCTGCCTAGCAGCTCCATGAAAAGCCTTGAATCCCAACGGATTCAGGGCTTTTGTTTTTTGGAGGTTTGTTGGAACATTGCACATTTTCTGAGGAGGACAGCATGAAGCACCCAAACCTGGACAGAAGACAAAGGCGGCTGATAATCGGCGGCAGTACACTGGCCGCGGCGTTGCTCCTGTGTGTCTGGCTCTTTGGTTGGGGCCGCGGCAGCATCAATGTGATCGACTTCTCCGCTGATGAGGTGGCTCATGTTCGGTTGAGCTGCGCCCAGCTGTATAACCAGGGGGCAGCAGTGGTGAAGGACCCTGAGGAAATCCAGGCCCTCTTTGACTCGGCGAACGCCTTCTAAGATACCGGGCGCAACGTGAAAAATATCTTTCGGTACGGGGTGTTTGCGGGTGGCAGCATGCTGCATGAATACGCGTTTTTCCTCTCAAATGGTGACGAGTTTATTGTGACGTTTTCTTCAAACGTGGGGGAACCGCCGGTGTCAGACATGAAGCTGACTTATTGGGTCACCCTGCCCAATGGAGAACGACGGACTGGCGGCACTTGCAGAGGCTCTCTGGAGGTGTTCTATGCGCTGCACAAGAAATACCTCCCCTATTGAATGATGCAAGCGCACCGGATAGGAAGTTTGACTTCCAGTCCGGTGCGCTTCTTTTCCGCCCTTACATGGCCCAGAATATGGAAGACCATTGACAAGCTTTTGTGGGGAAGATACAATCGAATATGCACAAGCGGGCTCCGGACGGCCCCGCTGAGATGGAAACCGGGTATCTGCCCGAGTAATGGCAAAGACGGAGAAGATTATGAGAGAAGATCTGACGATTCGGCTGGAGCAGTTTAAAGAGCGCTACGCTGTGGACACGGCTGTGCAGGGGCGCGTCACAAAGCCGCCCGTGGAGTTTATTGGCGAGGAAATTCTGGAGCTGGCGGTTTCCGCGCTGCTGCAGGGGGAGAATATCCTGCTGTGCGGTGGAAAAGCCACCGGAAAGAATATCTTGGCGGACAACCTGGCCTGGTTGTTTGGCAGGCCCGTCTACAACGTGTCCTTCCATGTAAACACCGACAGCAGTACCCTGATCGGTACCGACACCTTTGTGGGCGGAGAAGTGCGCCTGCGCAGCGGTCCGGTGGCCCAGGCGGCCCGGTACGGCGGATTCTGTATCCTGGATGAGATCAACATGGCGAAGAACGACGCCGTCGCTGTGATGCATTCGGTCCTGGACTACCGCAGGCTCATCGATGTTCCGGGATATGAATGTATCCCCATGCACCCGGCCACCCGGTTCATTGCCACCATGAACTACGGTTACGCGGGGACCCGGGAGCTGAACGAGGCCCTGGTCTCCCGGTTCACCGTGATCCGCATGCCGGTCCTGGAGCCTCGGCAGCTGCACAGGCTGCTGCAGGCCGACGCCCCCAACGCCCCAGAGGAACACATCGACCACTGCGTGGGGCTGTTTATGGACCTGAACGAGAAGGCGGTCAACGGGGAAATCTCCACCCATCCGGTGGATCTGCGCGGCATGGTGGCCGCCCTGCGGCTGATGACAGACGGAATGGCACCCAAGGACGCCATTGCCATCAGCATCACCAACAAGTGCTTTGACGAGTATGAGTATCAGCTGGTCCAGGACGTTGTGATGACCAGATTTGTCTGACGGGAGAACGCGGTGAGTATTGACAGAGAGGAAAGCCTGTTTCTGACGGTTTCTGAAAACCACAGCAGGAGGGAATATCCGGAATACATTCTCCGCATGAGCCAACCATACCGGCAGGCCGGCGGCATGATCGCGGTGTATGAGGGCGTGATCCTGGGGGGCGGAGACAAGCTGTTTGGGCTGGAGGAGCTGAATTTGTGGCTCAGGCGGCACCGGTATGCGGCATATGATATGGAGGTCCTGCTCCCCATCGCCCACATGTGCCTGGAATACACGGTGCGCCGGAGGTTGGCGGCGCAGCGCCCCGGCATTGCCGTCATGGCGGAACAGGCTGCCTGTGAACTGATGGATGCCGACCCGTTGAAGTGGCGTTACTCCTCCCGGGGCTGGATGAGCCTCTACTGGCTGACGGAGCAGTTCCCCCGGACGGCTACCCCGGAGAGCCGCAGGATCCTGCAAAATTTTTCCGGCTTTGAGGATATGCTGGGGCGGTTTACGCAGCTCATGGAGGGCAGCGCCGAGTGTGCGGACGGGAGGGCGCTGGTGGACCGGGCCGTACTCCTGTACAAAAAGATCTTTACCCGGTACTTTGCGCCCGATCACAGCCAGGACCTTCTGCCCAACCCTGAATTCTCAGAGGATGACCTGTGGGAGGGGGAAGATCCCGCCCCGGACAGGGAGGAACTTCCCGAGCCGGAGGAGATCCAGCCGGAGCTGAAATATGAGAAGGCAAAGGCCGTGGTATCGGACGGCATTGAGCTGTCAGAGGAGGCCCTGGCCGCGGTCCCCGACTACCTGGCCAAACACTTCGGTCCCAGCTTTCAGACCGAGAAGGCCATGCAGGAGATCGAGCATGCGGTCTGCGTCGGCATACACGAGGGACGCAAGCTGCTGTTTACAGACGGCCTCCCGGAAAGCGCATACGAGGAGAGATCTTCCAGGGCCGATATGCTGCGGGAGAGCCGGGACCGGAATCTGCGCATGCTGGCGGAGCACGAGGATTCCGTACGGCAGGGGATCCGGAGCATTGAGCAGGCTTTCCGCAACGCGCTGAATTTGAAAAATGACCCGGAGATCTACCGCGCCCACCACGGCGTGCTGATAAACAGCGCCCTCTGGAAGGTGGGGCGCTGCCAAGATCCCCAGCTCTTTCATAAAATCTTCCGCCAGGATCAGTCCACCGTTGTGGTGGAGCTGCTGATCGACGCCAGTGGTTCCCAGGCGGTCCGCCAGTCCATGGTGGCGCTGCAGAGCTATCTGTTCAGCGCCGCCCTGAGCCGCATCCAGATCCCCCACCGGGTGATGAGCTACTGCACCTACGGGGACCACACGGTGCTGCGGCGTTTCCGGGACTATGAGGATCAGCCGGAGGCGGACCGGAAGATTCTGGAGTACCGGGCGACCTCCAACAACCGGGACGGGCTGGCGCTGGCTGCCGCCGGGGTCGACCTTTTAAAACGGAGGGAGGAGCACAAAATCGTCATTGTGTTCAGCGATGGCCTCCCCAACGATATGGTAAGCGGCCGGACCCGTTCGGGCGCCCCCGAAAAGTATATCGGGGACGCAGCCATACGGGACACCTGTTTTCAGGTCAGGAAGCTGCGCAGCCGGGGCGTGCAGATCATCGGCATCTTTTTGGGAGAAGACAACGAACTGGAAAATGAGCGGATGATCTACGGCTCTTCCTTCCTGCGCATCCGCCGGGCGGAGGACTTTGGAGGCTCCGCCGGAAAACGGCTCAGCGAAACGCTCCTTTCCCTGTGACCAAGGGTCCTGGCCCCGGAAAGGGGTTCCGGGTGCCGCCAGGATAGAATACGGCTTTTCAAGTCCTCAAAACTTCGGTTTTGAGGACTTTTTTGGTTGAAACAGAGCGTGGCGGCCGCGCCCGGTTTGGAACGGCGCATCGTCCCATGAAGCCGGTAGTTCTCATGGAAAGTTTGCATTAAGGTGGTTACAAATATTTAATAATTTTGTGTCAGAAAACTTGGCTTATACTTCAAAATAGATGATCATAATTTATAATAGCGAGCCTTGAATGAGATGAGGTTGACGGAACATGAGGAAGATGAGACGCAGAGCTTTGCCGGCCCGTCTGACCGGTTCTTCGCGGGCAACTTTACCTCCTACGGGTATTCGGAGAGCGAGATCGGCTATTCGGATGTGACGGATTATCTGGCCCGGTACAAGGCGGAGTATGCCGGCGACCCGTATGCCCAGGGCGCTTATGTCTACAGCAGAAGCTGGGGCAGCACCATTGGCTATTACGGGGAGGCGCAGGGCACATACAACCTGACCATCACCATGCGCAACGGAAATACCTACCGCCTGCGCTATGAGATGGGGGGACGGCCTGCCTGAACGATGCCCATGTTTACGCCGCCGGCTCCGTGATCCAGCCGGAGGAGGTCGGATGCGGACACGGCACCTTCTCGGCGCAGGAGGGCTATGAGATCGTCTGGTACACGGACTCCGGCTGCACGGACCGGGTCGACGCCCCCATCACCATGGACGGAAACAAGACCGTCTACGGCAAGTATGAGAAGAAGGCCCTGACCTATACCACCTACGCCTATTTTGAACTGGCCGACCCGGCGGAGCTGGGCGGCGTCACCTATTCCTACATCACCGAGGCTGACCTGGACCGGCCGGCGGTGGCGGAGGCGGTGGAGGTCCTGGGGCCCGTGCTGGAGGAGGACGGCACCGCCACCGTAACCTTCCGCTATGGCGGAGAAGCGGTCATGGTCAAGAAAATGATCCCGGCGGAAACCTTTATCCAGGTGGAGATGGACCTGGGAGACGCGGCCTATTCCCTGGACGGCCTGCACTATGACGAGGCCAACTCCAAAAACCTGGTCAAGGGCTATTGCCAGACGGAGTCCATCACCCTGCGGGCCTATTTCGCCCGGAACGTCTATCCCCTGACGGTGGATATGAACTGGCCAGCGGCGCTGGAGCTGCCCGGCAGCGTGGAGACCGTCCAGTACCGCAACGGCCAGAGAGTCGCCCTGACGGACCCTGAGCTGGACGGCTATGCCTTCACGGGCTGGACCTGGTCCAAGGGCGGGACCGCGTGGACCGGAGACGCTCCGGATCCCGCGGGTGCGGAATTTGTCATGCCCAAGGCCGCTGTAAAGGCAGTGGCCACCTGGGACGCCGCCAGCTTCCGCCAGACCATCACCCACTACTTCCAGAATGTGGACGGGCTGTACGACGCGGCGGCGCTGGCGGCCATGGAGGCCGAGAGCGGTACGCCGGTCAGCGTGCACTACGGCGCGGAGACGTACGAAGGCATGCGCTATTCCAACGGCGGCGCCACGCCGGTGGGTACCTACCGCATCAAGCTGGACCTGACGAACGTAGCGGTCAGGAGCGGCAACGGCAACTATGTCCGCGTGGTGCAGGACCCGGACATGACCCATCAGACGCTGACGGTCACGCCGAGGCCTGTGGCCCTTGGACTCACCGAATATGACGGCGCCTCCCCCATTGTCAAGGAGTATGACGGAACCAGAACGGTCACCGCCGGCGGGGAGGAGATCGGCAGGCACTACCAGTTCACGGCGGTCACCGGGAAGGACGAGTCCGGCGTCACCCAAGGGGACGCGGACGGCCTGGGCCTGAGCTTCCGCGCCCTGTACGACAGCCAGAACGCGGCGGACTGTCCGCCGGCCTCCGCCTTGTCAAACTCCACATAGTCCACAATGTCGGGGCCGACATCGGTGGTGCCGTCATAGGCCTTCACATATGTGCCGGTGACCGATGGCCTTTGGGCGGACAACTATGTGTTTGTCTCCGCCCCGGCTATCTGACGGTGAAAAAGAGAACGGAAAATCAGCTGACCGTCAGCGGCATCCAGATCAAAGAGCGGGTCTATGACGGGACCACGGAGGTCTACGGCGACCAGTATGACCTGTCCGCCATCGCCATCGACGGCCTGCAGCAAGCGGACTGGGATCTGGAGAGAGGACCCCGCCGCCTACCTCACCGTGTCCGGCGGCGTGTATGACGGAAAGGACGCGGGCAGCGGCCATAGGGTCAGCGGCCTGACCTTCACCCTGGGCAGCTATCAGGCCACCCGCTATGTGGTGGATGAGACCGCAAGCCAGCGGGAGGCCGAGGGGGACATCGCCAGACGGCCCCTGACTGTCACGGCGGTGAATCCGGCCCCGGACAAGCAGGTCCCCCATGGTTCGGCGGCGCCGGAATGCGGGTACGAGACCGACGGACTGGTGGGCGGCGAGACCATCACCGGCGTGACCTATGACTGCGGCTATTCCGTGTCCCCCTATTCTCCGGTCGGCGGCTATTCCCTGGCCATCGACCAGGTGGTCTGGGGTACTGCCCAGGCGGACAACTACGACCTGCGGAAGTTCTCCAACACCCTGGAGGTCACACGGAACCAGTTGGCGGCGCCCAGCCCGGTCTGGAGCGGGGATGACCCCGGCCAGGTGAGTTGGGCGGCAGTCCCCGGCATCGGGGATGTCGCCGTGGAGAAGTATCAGGTCGGGCTGTACAAGGACGGCGTGCTTGTGGAGGACGGCGGGGCCGCCACCACCGGGCTGACGTACGACTATACCGCCGTGATGCGGGGCCTGGGCGCCGGCGTATACACGGTCCGGGTGACGGCCATCGCCTCCCAGGTGAACAATGCGGACCACGGGAACGTGGCGGACAGCGCCCCGGGAACGTCGGCGGCGCGCCATGCCGCCCTGGTGCGGTTCGCCTTCCGGGAGGGTGCGCCCGGCGGCACGGAGAACATCACCATCGTCGGCGTGGCCGGCGGTACCGGCGTTGTGATGTTCCCCGGCGATACGGCGGAGCTTGGCGCGGAGCTGGCCAATACCACCGGCTATGTGGTGTCGTCTGTGACAAGCAGCAATCCCGCCGTTACGGTGGCCGACCCCTCCGACGGTATGGACGGCGGGACCAGAAATACCTACGCCTCTGCCGCTTCTATGGCGGGGGACCCCGGCAGAGCCGGACCCATCACCATCACCCTGACCCCGGCGGCCCGCGCGGCCACCCTGGAGGTCACCCTGGTCAAGAGCAAGAACGAGGACACCCGCTATGGCTATACGGAGCGTCCGGTGGTGACGGCGACGGCTGTGCCGCTGGAGGGCGATACCATCAGCCAGGACCGGTATACCTACACCTTCGCCTGGAAGATCTACGAGGGCCTGGGACATGTCCTCTGGGAGGACGCGGCGGAGGACAATGTCTCCGTGTATCAGGCGCCCACGGGATACTCAGCTAACGACAACGAGCGGTATTACAAGGTGCAGTGTACCGTCACCGCCACCTGTGGAGACAACGGGCAGACCGTCACCGGGACCCAGTCCGACGTGGATGGGGGCGATGCCAGCCTGATCGTCGTGACCTCCCCGGAGGAAGGCAGGCGCGTCAGCGCGGAGGTCCGCAACGGGCTGGAGATCATCAACGCCTGCCTGACGGACGGGGAAAAGTGGCGGATCCGGAACACGCCGGACCGGGTGCAGCTGCGGCTGACCATCAGCAGAATGGAGGAAGGGGAAGTTATCCCCGCCGAAAAGGAACTTGTGAAGCGGTATCTGGACAGCAACCAGGGAACGGTCCTGGGGACCTATCTGGACATCAAGCTGGACCGGTCCTGGGACGGCTGGCAGACCTGGGAGAACATCCCGGAGACGGCTGTGGATGTCAGGATCGTATTTGACATCCCTCAGGAGCTTCAGGCGTTCAACCGTGTCTTTACCATCTACCGCGTCCACCAGACCCAGGACGGCGGGGGGAGGTACCATGAAGCGCTGCTGAATAACCTGGACAGCAGCGGGGATACCTTCACGGTCGACACCCGCTACTTCTCCACCTACGCGCTGCTCTACCGGCAAAGCGAAGCCGGCGGCGGTGGGGCGCCCGGAGGCGCCCCCGGCGGAATCGCCGGAGAGACGGAAAAAAGCGGTCCGGCAAGCCCGTGGGATACCGGCGTAGCGGATTATCTGAACTGTCTGGACCATGTGAGCTACATCAGCGGCGACCCGGAGGGCACCGCCGGTCCGTGCCGGAACGCCACCCGGGCTGAGGTGGCCATGATGTTCTACCGCCTGCTGAAAGACCCTGCCCCCGGAAAGGGGACCCGGTTCCCTGATGTGGCGGAGGGCGCGTGGTATGCGGAGGCGGTGGAGACCCTCTCCGCCCTCGGCATCGTGGCGGGCTATCCGGATGGCCGCTTCGGCCCCGACGATTTGATCACCCGGGCGGAGTTTACCACCATGGCGGTGCGCTTCTCCAGAATGGAGGGGGGAAGCTCCCACTTCTCTGATGTCCCGGCGACCCACTGGGCCAGAAGATTTGTGGATGTATCGGCAAGCTACGGCTGGGTCGTGGGCTTGGCGGACGGCACCTTCCGTCCGGACGCGAAAATCACCCGCGGGGAAGTGGCCACCATCATCAACCGGATGCTGGGCCGCTGGGCCGACATGGACTATGTGGAGCGGAACTTCCGGGAGCTGAAGCAATTCCCCGATCTGCAGGATCACGCCGCTTGGTATTTCTACGATATGGTGGAGGCCTCCAACCGGCACGACTATATCGTGGAAGAGGGCAGCGAGCGCTGGAAATGACGGGGAAGGCATCCGGCCAAGGCGGATAAGCCGGCACAGACGCGGAAGATCCCAAAAAAGCAGGGGCTGTTCCGAATGGAACAGCCCCTGCTTTTATGATACGGTATTGCCGTGGGAAGGGAGAAAGCGAAAGGGCCTGCTGCCCGCGGCTGCGGACAGCAGGCCCTATTGGCCGCTGCAATATCACTGTATGGGACGGCAGAGCGTGCCGCCGTCAGCATCCGGTGTTTTCCGGTGCGGATTTACTTGATGGGCTCGCCGGCCTCTTTCTTGGCCTTGATCTCCTTCAGCGCGTCCTTGTAGCTCAGGTTGACGCGGCCCTTGTCGTCGATGTCGGTGACCTTGACCCAGATCATGTCGCCGATGTTGACCACGTCCTCCACCTTCTCCACCCGGCGGTCAGCCAGCTTGGAGATGTGGACCATGCCGTCCTTGCCGGGGGCCAGCTCCACGAAGGCGCCGAACTGGAGGATGCGGACCACCTTGCCGTAGTACAGCTCGCCCACCTGGGGGACGAACACGATGGTGTCGATCATCTTCTTAGCCACGTCGCAGGCCTCGGCGTTGGGGGAGGCGATGTGGATGGTGCCGTCGTCCTCGATGTCCACGGTGGCGCCGGACTCGGCGGTGATCTTCTGGATGACGGAGCCGCCCTTGCCGATGACCTCGCGGATCTTGTCGGGGTCGATCTTCATGGTGATCATCTTGGGGGCGTACTTGCTCACCTCGGCCCGGGGGGCAGAGATGCAGGGCAGCATGACCTCGTCCAGGATGGCGAACCGGGCGTCCCGGGTGATGTCCAGGGCCTCCTTGATGATCTCGTGGGTCAGGCCGTCGTTCTTCAGGTCCATCTGGATGGCGGTGATGCCGGCCTTGGTGCCGGCCACCTTGAAGTCCATCTCGCCGTGGAAGTCCTCCACGCCCTGGATGTCGATGAAGGTCTGGAAGGAGCCGTCATCGTCCTGGATCAGGCCGCAGGAGATGCCGGCCACAGGGGCCTTGATGGGCACGCCGGCGTCCATGAGGGCCAGGGTGGAGCCGCAGATGGAGCCCTGAGAGGTGGAGCCGTTGGAGGACAGGACCTCGGAGACAACGCGGATGGCGTAGGGGAACTCGTCCACGGAGGGCAGCACGGGCACCAGGGCGCGCTCAGCCAGGGCGCCGTGGCCGTACTCACGCCGGTTGGTGGAGCGGGGCGCCTTGGCCTCGCCCACGGAGTAGGGCGGGAAGTTGTAGTGGTGCATATAGCGCTTCTCTTCCTCTTCCCAGATGGTGTCCAGCTTCTGGGAGGCGGCCAGGGTGTTCAGGGTGCACACGGACAGCACCTGGGTCTGACCGCGGGTGAACAGGCCGGAGCCGTGGACCCGGGGCAGGACGCCCACCTCGGCGGCCAGGGGACGGATCTCGTTCTTGGCGCGGCCGTCCACGCGGTGGCCCTCCAGGAGCCAGGCCTTGACGATCTTCTTCTGGAACTTGTAGGTGAACTCCTCCAGATACTGGTCCATATCCGGATACTGCTCCAGATACTTCTCGTGCCAGTGGTCGATCATGGCGTTCCAGCGCTCCTCGCGCACGTTCTTGTCGTCGGTGTCCATGGCGGCCTTGGCCTCGTCCATGAAGTTGGCCACGATGTCGTCGAACAGCTCCTGGTTGAAGGAGGCGTGCTCATACTCCATCTTGGGCTTGCCGATCTCGGCGACGATCTGGTCGATGAAGTCGATCTGCTTCTTGATCTCCTCATGGGCCTTGACGATGCCGGCGTACATGATCTCGTCGGGGATCTCGTCGGCACCGGCCTCGATCATGACCACCTTCTCACGGGTGGCGGCCACGGTCACGTCCATGCGGGAGGTCTTGCGCTGCTCCTGGTTGGGGTTCAGCACGATCTGGCCGTCGCAGTAGCCCACCTCCAGGCAGCCGATGGGGCCGGCGAAGGGGATCTCAGAGTAGCTGACGCAGGCGGAGGCGCCGATCATGGCAGCCACCTCGGGGGAGCAGTCGTAATCCACGCTCATGACGGTGCAGGTGATGCACACGTCGTTGCGGAAGTCGTAGGGGAACAGGGGGCGCATGGGCCGGTCGATCAGGCGGGAAGCCAGAACGGCGGGCAGGGAGGGACGGCCCTCACGGCGCATGAAGCTGCCGGGGATGCGGCCCACGGCGTACAGCTTCTCCTCGAAGTCCACGGACAGGGGGAAGAAGTCCACGCCGTCACGGGGACGGGGGGCCACGGTGACGGCCACCATCACGGTGGTCTCGCCGTAGGTGACCATGGCGGAAGCGTTGGCCAGCTCGGCCACCTTGCCCACCTCGATGGTCAGGGGACGGCCGCACAGGTCCATGGTCCACTTTTTGTAGTTGGGGAACTGCTTGTGCTTGATAACAGTAGACATGTCCATACTCCTTTGTTTCAAATTTTTGGGAGTTCCGGAGCCTTGACCTACCTTTTAGCACTTGAATACGGGTCGAAACGCGGTTCACGGCGGCCCGGCGCTTCGGCGTTGTCACGCCTCGCCTGTTCGCAGCGCTCCCCTTCCCTCCGACTCGGGACACAAACAGAATCGTGGACGATTCTTGGTTTGTATTCCTCGCTTCGCTCCAAGCTCTCCTGCTCGGGAATTCGGCGCTTCGGCTCATATTCAACTGCTAAAAAAGCGGGAAAGCCCCGAAACCGGGGATGCATGAGGTTTTCCGCAAGATGGGAAGATAGGGTGGCATGGGAACCCACACCACCCTATTTGTACATTACTTACGGATGCCCAGCTTGGCGATGATGGCGCGGTACCGCTCGATGTCCTTCTCCATCAGGTAGTCCAGCAGCTTGCGGCGCTTACCGATCATCTTGTACAGGCCGCGGCGGCTGTGGTTGTCGTGGATGTGTACCTTCAGGTGCTCGGTCAGCTCGTTGATGCGGGCGGTCAGAATGGCGATCTGGACCTCGGGAGAACCGGTGTCGGTCTCATGGGTGCGGTTGGCCTCGATAACGGCCGTCTTTTCGTCCTTGCGGATCATGGGAAATTCCACCTTTCAAATTGTTTTGCCCCAAAGGCTGGGTAACGGGCGGGTGAAGCCCCGCGCACCTGCGCGGGCCGTACCCCGAAACCAGGCCGGTGGGCATGTTGGCGCATTTTTCATGCTGAGATAATATATCACAATTTTTCCCCGGTGTAAAGGAAAAAATCCTGAAATACCGGGAAATTTTTCGGTATTTTTGTCCACCGCAAGATGTTGGGGCGGAGGGACGGCGGCATGCCCAACCGGGGAGGAGAGCACCTGTCCGGCCGGACGGAGGGAGGGGAGAAGCAGGCCCCGCCGCACCGGCGCGGCGGGGCCTGCTTGCGTTCTTGTGTTATTCCTCGGTATCCAGATAGCGGGCGGCCTCCACCAGCATCTCCTCGGTCACCCGGTAGGGATAGTGCTCCAGGTCTGCGTCTTTCACCATCTCGGGGGCGGCCTTTGCCACATCTTCTACGGTCACACCGATGTCGCTGAGCTTGGTGGGGAGGTTGACCTTCCTGTTAAAGGCTTTCAGGGCTTCGCACTCCTCCTTACGGCCGTCGATGACCAGCAGCATCAGCACGCCGAAGGCCACCACCACGCCGTGGAGGCGGTTTTCGTCCTCGGTAAAGTTGGGCAGGCTGCACAGGCCGTAGAAGAAGGCGTGGGCCACGCCGCCGTTGTAGTCCATGGTGTGGTCCCGGGCCACCAGCATGGACACCCAGCCTGTGGTGACGATGATGGTCAGGGCCACCTGCTCCAGATCGTAGGAGGGGATGCCGGCCCGGTTGTCCTTCAGGGCCTGCTCCCCGTGGTCCATCATGGTGTCGATGCACATGCGGCTCAGACTGACGCCCGCCGCCTTGTAGTGCTCCAGGTGCTCTCCCTTGGCGGACACACTGACCTCATAGTATTTGGCGTAGGTGTCGCCGATGCCAGCCCAGAGGTACTGGATGGGGGAATTGGCGATGATGCCGGTGTCGATGAAGATGTGCCGGGCGGAGTTCAGGAAGTGGACGAACTCACAGAAGCTGCCGTCCTCGTTGTACACAATGGCCAGGGAGGAGGAAGCGGCGCAGTTGGAGGCGATGGTAGGGAAGGAGAAGTAGGGCTTGTCCAGGTCCAGGGCCACCAGCTTGGCGGTGTCCACCGCCTTTCCGCCGCCCACCGCGAAGATCATATCGGCCTTCTGTACGGAGGGATGGCGCTCCAGTATCTTTGCCGTGCCGAAGGTGCACTCGGTACCGTAATGGACAAAGTCCAGAATGGTAATCTCGCTGCCTTGGGTGGCGGCCAGCAGTTTGTCCCGGGCGGCGGCCATGGCTTTTGTTCCGCCGATCACCACCGCGGTCCTTCCGTAAGTTTTGCAGTACTCCGGGACCTTTTTGTAGGCCTCCGGCCCCACCGTGTAGGAGGGGATGAGAATTGAATAGTTTTCCATCGCTGAGCGCTCCATTCTTCCCACAGGGAGAAAATCGTTGATCATGGAGAGTATACCAGCAATTCTTGGATTTGTACACTAGCGCATTAGCGAAATAAATCAATAAATTTTGAAAGGATTTGTGCGAGATGATAAAAGAAATGGGAGAACAGCTGCAAAAAAGAGGGACCGGCGTACAGCCGGTCCCTCTTTGGGTGTATTTTGACGCAATGATTCCGCCACGGCGGCGGCTATTCCCGAGAGCGTCCGCAGGGCGTGCCTCAGAGCGCGGACATTTCGATGACGCCGGCGCAGCGGGGGCACAGGGTGGGGTGCTTGGCGTGGGAGCCCACCAGGGGGTGGTGCTTCCAGCAGCGCTCGCACTTCTCGCCCTCGGCGGGGGCCACGGACACGGCCAGCTCACTGCCCACCGCCACCTTGGCCTGGGAGACGATGAACAGGTCGGCCAGCTGGCCGGCGTCCATCTCGGCCAGGAAGGAGTCTTCGGCGGGGACGGTGACGTCCACCTGGGCCTCCAGGCTCTTGCCGATCTTCTTCTCGTTCCGGGCGGTCTCCAGGGCGGCGTTGACGGCGGTGCGGACGGCAATGATCTTGTCCCACTTGGCCAGGGCGGCCTCATCCAGGGCGTAGCCGGCGAAGGGCTGGTTCATCTCGTTGAGGACCACGTTCCGGCCGTCGTCCCCCTCCTTGTGGGGCATGGCCTGCCAGATTTCGTCGCAGGTGAAGGCTAGGATGGGGGCGAACAGCTTGGTGATGGTGTCCAGGATGAGCCACAGGGCGGTCTGGGCGGAGCGGCGCTTCAGGCCGTTGGTCTCCTCGCAGTACAGCCGGTCCTTGATGATGTCCAGATAGAAGGAGGACAGCTCCACCACGCAGAAGTCGTTGATGGCGTGGGACACTACATGGAACTCATAGTTGTCGTAGGCGGCGAAGCACTTTTCGATCAGCTCGTTGAGCTTGGTGACGGCCCAGCGGTCCAGCTCCTCCATCTCGGCAGGAGAGACCAGGTTGTTGGGGTCGAAGCCGTCCAGGTTGCCCAGGCAG
This sequence comes from Pseudoflavonifractor phocaeensis, assembly GCF_021531815.1. Lineage (GTDB taxonomy): Bacteria > Bacillota > Clostridia > Oscillospirales > Oscillospiraceae > Lawsonibacter > Lawsonibacter phocaeensis_A. The sequence goes on along the minus strand of NZ_JADYUM010000021.1, from coordinate 13,938 downwards.
TACCGGGCGGTGTTGCGGAACTTCAGGTAGTTCTGGGACAGCTGCTTGAAGATGGCGTCGGAGCAGCGCACGTCCACATGGTAGTCGGCGGAGCCGGCCCACAGGCGGAGCAGGTCGGCGCCGTACTTCTTGAAGATGTCGGCGGGATCCACGCCGTTGCCCAGGGACTTGTGCATGGCACGGCCCTCGCCGTCCACGGTCCAGCCGTGGGTGACGCACTCCTTGAAGGGCGCGCCCTGGCCGAAGGCGCCCACGGCGGTGAGCAGGGAGGACTGGAACCAGCCGCGGTACTGGTCCAGGCCCTCCAGATACATGGTGGCGGGCCAGAAGCCCTGGTCCTTCTTCATGGAGGCGAAGTGGGTGGAGCCGGAGTCGAACCAGCCGTCCAGGGTGTCCTCCTCCTTGGTGAAACCGGCGGCCTTGCCGCAGTGGGGGCAGGTGAAGCCCTGGGGCAGGATGTCAGCGGCCTCCATCTCGTACCAGGCGTTGGAGCCCTTTTCCCCGAAGAGCTTGCTGACGGCGGCGATGGTCTCGTCGGTGCAGATGGGCTTGCCGCAGTCGGCACAGTAGAACACGGGGATGGGCAGGCCCCAGCGGCGCTGGCGGGAAATGCACCAGTCGGCCCGCTCCCGGATCATGGACTTCATCCGGTCAATGCCCCAGCCGGGGACCCAGCGCACGTCGTCGCAGGCGGCGCAAGCCTCGTCCTTGAAGGCGTCCACGGAGCAGAACCACTGGGGGGTGGCCCGGAAGATGATGGGGTTCTTGCAGCGCCAGCAGTGGGGGTAGCTGTGGACGATCTCCTCGGAGGCGAAGAGAGCGCCGCTCTCCTTCATGTCGGCCAGAATGACGGGGTTACTTTCGTCGGTCTTCATCCCGGCGTACTTGCCGGCGTAGTCGGTGTGGCGGCCCCGGTCGTCCACGGGCACCACCATGTCGATCTTATAGCGCTTGCAGGTCTCGTAGTCGTCGGCGCCGAAGCCGGGGGCGGTGTGGACGCAGCCGGTGCCGGAGTCCATGGTGACGTACTCGGCGGTACACAGCTGGGAGGTCTTGTCCAGGAAGGGGTGCTGGGCCAGCATATACTCAAAGTCCTGGCCCTGGAACTGCTTGACGATCTCATAGTCCTCAAAGCCGCCGATCTTCATGACCTTGGCGCACAGGGCCTCGGCCATGATATACATCTCGCCGTTGTCCGCCTTCACCAGCACATAGCTCTCCCGGGGGTGGACGGCGATGGCCAGGTTGCCGGGCAGGGTCCAAATGGTGGTGGTCCAAATGACGAAGTACATCTTGGAGATGTCGCCGTAGGGGGCCAGCTTGCCCAGGTCATCCTTCACCTGGAACTTGACATAGACGGTGGTACAGGGGTCGTCCTGATACTCGATCTCGGCCTCGGCCAGGGCGGTCTCGTCCTTGGGGCACCAGTACACGGGCTTCAGGCCCTTGTAGATGTAGCCCTTCTTGTACATCTCCCCAAAGACCTTCACCTCCTCGGCCTCAAAGCCGGGGTCCATGGTCTTGTAGGGGTGCTCCCAGTCGCCCAGCACGCCCATGCGCTTGAAGCCGTCCATCTGGATGTCGATATACTTCTGGGCGTAGTTGTGGCAGGCGGTGCGGAACTCGGGTACGGACATGTTCTTGCGGTTGAGCTTCTGCTCCTTGATGATGGCCGACTCGATGGGCATGCCGTGGTTGTCCCAGCCGGGGATATAGGGGGTGTAGTAGCCCCGCATGGCGTAGGAGCGGGTGATAAAGTCTTTGATGGACTTGTTCAGGGCGTGGCCCATGTGCAGGTTGCCGTTGGAGAAGGGAGGGCCGTCGTGGAGGGAGAACAGGGGTTTTCCTTCGTTCTTCTTCAGCATCTCGTTGTACAGGTCCATGTCGTTCCAGCGCTGGAGCATCCCCGGCTCCCGGTTGGGCAGGCCCGCCCGCATGGGGAAGTCGGTCTTGGGGAGATTGATGGTCTTGTTGTAGTCCATGTCTCAGATTCCTCCGTTTGATAGGTGTGGTGTCATTTTATTTTGATCGGGCGGGGGCTTGCCCCCGACGCTTTGTCAGCGAAAATTTTTTCGCACCCTGCGGGCGTGCAAGGCCGGGGTCAATAGTCCACGACCACCTTGCGGCAGGCGCGGCAGAGGTAGGCGAAGGGCTCCGTCTTTTCCAGTACCCTGGGGATGGGCAGGTCAACGGCCTCTTTGTCCCAGTTGGCGGGGAGCAGTTTATAGTCCTTTGTTGTCCAGACCAGGCGGCGGCCGGCGCCAGCGGAGATCAGGCCGGCTTCCATCTCTTTTCCACAGTAGGGGCAGTTCATGGGGCAAACTCCTTTCGTGACGGCGTGAAACGGGGATGCGCCCGCGGGCGGCCACAGGCCGCCCCCACGCTATGTGGGGGGAAGCCTTTTGGAAAACAAAAAACGCCTTTGTCCCATGTAAGAGACAAAGGCGCAAGCTCCTCTGCGGTACCACTCTTCTTGCCGGATCAAACATCCGGCCACTCAAGGTCCGCCCGGTAACGGGGGCGTGCCGGAGGCGCTTACTTTCCCGACGGGGTTCAGCCCTCTGCTCCGAGGTGATCTTCGCCCTTCTCCCCCGTCCGCCTCGCACCAGCCCGGCGGCTCTCTGAGCGGGAAAAGAGGGGTTACTCGTCCTCATCCGCGCATATTTGCCATATTGCCCTACTATCTTATCCGCTCCCCTGGGGATTGTCAAGGAAAAAGTGGCTCCTTTCCCCCTTATTTTATCCAAACTTCAAGGAAATTTAATTCCTTTTTCCCACGAAGTGTGGTATACTCAAAAATAAACCCGAGAAAGCAACGGTTCAGACCGCCTTATGGGGCGGCTTTTTCAGAAAGGTGGTATTTGCCTTTGAGCGCTTCCTTTGACGTCCTGGCAGTGGGCGCCGGCTACGCCGGCGCGGTGGCCGCCCGGGCCCTGGCCGAGCAGGGAAAGCGGGTACTGGTGCTGGAGCGCCGCCCCCATATCGGCGGCAACGCCTACGACCGGCTGGATGACGCCGGCGTGCTCATTCACCAGTACGGCCCCCATATTTTCCATACCAACAACAAAGAAGTTTTTGACTGGCTGTCCCGGTTCACCCAGTGGCGGGACTACCAGCACCGGGTGGTGGCCAACATCCCCGACGGAAAGGGTGGGCGGATGACCTACCCCGTCCCCTTCAACCTCACCTCCCTGGAGACCGCCTTCGGCCCCGAGGAGGGCAGGCGGCTGGGGGACAAGCTGATCGCCGCCTACGGCGCGGAGAAGAAAGTCACCATCCTGGAGCTGCGGCGGAATGAGGACCCTGAGATCTCCGCCCTGGCCGATTATGTATATGAGCATGTCTTCGTCCACTACACCATGAAGCAATGGGACCAGAAGCCCGAGGACATCGACCCCAACACCACCGCCCGGGTGCCCGTGTTCCTGTCCCGGGACGACCGCTACTTCCAGGACGCCTACCAGGGGATGCCTCTGGAGGGCTACACCCCCATGTTTGAGCGGATGCTGGACCACCCCAACATCACCGTGGAGCTGGGGGTGGACGCCCTGGAGCGTCTGGACCTGTCCGGGGATGTGATCCGGGTGGACGGCGCGCCCTTCCGGGGGCCGGTGATCTACACCGGCCAGGCCGACGAGCTGTTCGGCTTCAAGTACGGTCCTCTCCCTTACCGCACCCTGGATTTCCGTTTCGAGACCCTGGAGCGGGATGACTTCCAGAACGGTTACGGCACCGTGAACTACACCGTGGACCAGGACTACACCCGCATCACCGAGTTCAAGCACCTGACGGGCCAGCAGGTGCCCGGAAAGACCACCATCGTTAAGGAATACTCCAAGGCCTACTCCGGCGTCTTCGGGGAGATCCCCTACTACGCCATCATCAACCCGGAAAACAACGCCCTGTACGAACAGTACCGGGCCCTTGGAGCGCGCTTTGACAACCTGTACCTGCTGGGCCGGCTGGCGGAGTACAAATACTACAATATGGACGCGATCGCCGCCCGGGCGCTTAAACTGGCAGAGACTCTTTCATAAGAATGATTGCGGCCGGATGAGGGTATCCGGCGCTACGATACGAGGTTTCCGTAGGGGCCCATGCCCTCACGGGGCCGTTCCGGGAGGAACATCAGGAGGGCGGAGACCATCCCCCGCCCTGCCCCATCGCGGGTGGAATATGACCGACAGGAGAGAAAAGATATATGGATAAGCTGATCACCTTTGCCGTCCCCTGCTACAACTCGGCGGCCTATATGGAGCACTGTGTGGAGACCCTGCTCCAGGGGGGCGACGATATTGAGATCATTCTGGTGGACGACGGCTCCACCAAGGACGACACTCCCGCTATCTGCGATCGGTACGCGGAGCAATACCCCGACATCGTCCGGGCCATCCACCAGCCCAACGGAGGCCACGGCGAGGGAGTCAACCAGGGCATCCGCAACGCCCGGGGCATTTATTATAAAGTGGTGGATTCCGATGACTGGGTGGATGTTCCCGCCCTCCACCAGGCCCTGGACAAGCTGCGCCAGTTCGTCCGGGACCAGAAGCTGGTGGACCTGCTCATCTGCAACTTTGTCTATGAGCATGTGGAGGACAACACCCAGCGGGTGATGCACTACCGCAACGTCTTCCCCCGGAACAAGGTGTTCGGCTGGGACCAGATCGGCCGGTTCCGCCCCTCCCAGTACCTGCTGATGCACTCCGTCATCTACCGCACCCAGCTGCTGAGGGACTGCGGGCTGGAGCTGCCCAAGCACACCTTCTATGTGGACAACATCTTCGTCTATCAGCCCCTGCCCTATGTGAAGAATATGTACTATCTGGATGTGGACCTGTACCGCTACTTCATCGGCCGGGCGGACCAGTCGGTGAACGAGAAGGTGATGGTGGGCCGGGTGGACCAGCAGCTGCGGGTCACCTACCACATGATCGACTCCCACGACCTGCGGGCGGTCTCCGCCCAGCACAAGAAGCTGGGGCGGTATATGTTCAACTACCTGGCCATGATGATGGCCATCTCCTCCATCTTCCTTACCATCGACGGTTCTCCCGAGGCCCTGGGCAAGAAGACCCAGCTGTGGGAGTATCTGCGTTCGGTGGATTCCGGGGTCTTCCACCGGATGAAGTACGCCGCCGTGTCCACCTTCACCGTCTTCCCCGGCTACCAGGGCAGGAAGCTGTCGGTGCGGCTGTACCGGCTGGCCCGGAAGATCTACAAATTCAACTAAACAAGACGCTTGGAGCGGGACCGCGCGGGCGGTCCCGCTTTTTGCGGAACAGCGCTTGACAATACCTCGTAATTCTAGGTATAATATGCCTAGAATTACGAGGTATCTTTTCGCAGACCAGCGGGGGATTTCCCGGGAAAGGATGATTTTATGAAATTCGATAAGGGCCTGATCGCGGGCAGCAGTACCATGCTGGTGCTGTCCCTGCTGGAGGGGGGCGACATGTACGGCTACCAGATGATCGAGGAGCTGTCACGCCGGTCCAACGACGCCTTCCAGATGAAGGAGGGCACCCTCTACCCCATCCTCCACGGCCTGGAGAAGGACAAATACCTGTCCTCCTACCAGCAGGAGGCCCCCACCGGGCGGGTGCGGAAGTACTATAAGCTGAGCCGGAAGGGGAAAAAGCTGCTGGACGAGAAACGGGCCGAGTGGGAGGCCTTCCACAAGGGGGTCAACAGCGTCCTGTCCGGCGGCGCTAACGCCATGGCGTGATGGACCGCCCCATTTTGACAAGCGGGAGGGAAAATCGCGGATGGATAACATGGATCGGAACGGCTGGCTCCATACCGCTGTGGCGGGTATCCGCTTCAAGCCTGACCGGGCGGCGGTGGAGGCGGAGCTGCGGGAGCACATTGAGGACAAGACCCTGGACCTGATGCGGATTTTCCCGGATATGACCGCCGAGAAGGCCGGGGAGCGGGCTTTGTTCCAAATGGGCGACCCAGAGGAGATTGGGAAGGAACTGGCGAAGATACATAAGCCCTGGCTGGGGTACCTGTGGGTGGCAAGCAAGTGGGCGGTGGGGCTGATGGTACTGCTTTTGGTATGGCTGGGCTTAACGGGGCGGTTCGGCGGGGACGCTGCCCTTTGGATGGCATGGGACGTGGACAGACTGCCCCAACAGGGCGGGATGGTGTTCCAGGTGGGAGAACTGTCGGCGGAGGAGATCTATTTGCCGGGGGACGACCCCGCCCAACTGATGACCGACAGTACGAGACAAAAGGCGCGGGTCATGGGCAATACCGTTACGCTGGAGCGGGCCGCCCTGTGGCAGGCATATCCCTCAACTCTGTGGAATAGCCGCAAGCTGTTCGTCTATCTGAGGGTGGACAGCCCGCGTTTTTGGGAAAAAGCCGTACTGCGTGAAGGCTGGCTGAAGATCACGGATAACACGGGGCGGGGGTATTCCTTTGACTCCTATCAGCAGGTGGTGGAAAACCGCTTCCGGCGGGTGGAGGAAGGACCCTTCCATACGGGGTGGCAGCTGGAGCTGGGGATTCGGGAAGCGGACGTCCGGTGGATACGCCTGGACTACGGCCCAGGCGAGCCGGTATTCTCCTTCACTGTGGAGATTGAGGAGGGGACAGCGTGAAAAAGAAACTGAAAGCGCTTTGGAGCCGCCGCCCCCGGCTGGGCCGAAGGGGAAAGACCGTGCGGAACCTTCTGCTGACGCTGGCCCTTGCCGTTTTTGTCTGGGCACAGTACGGCTACCCCCTGCCCACGGCGGAGCTGGAGTTCCGCCGGTTGGAGCGGACCAATCTGCTGCCCCGGAGCGAGATCGTCTTTACCGCGCCCCGCAGTACCAACGACCTGAAACCAAAAAACGGCCCCGCCTTTACGCTGTGGAACCGGTGGGTGGTCGGGACATACGGAGACCGGGCGGCTGTCGGATACCTGGAAGGGAAATGGAGCCAAATAGACGTGTTTGCCCTGAATGACGGTCCATCCCCCGTCCCCCTCCCCCTGGGGCATGTGGGTTGGATCGAACAGGTTGAGAGTGAACAGGGAGTGCACAGCAATCCCCACATCTGGCCCTCACTGCTGTTTCTGGGGATGCCCGAGGCGGCGCGGGGAGAGCTGGTGTTGGACGTGACCTACCGGGAGAAGGACTATCACCGGGTGAGCGAAGGTTGGGACCTGGGAGACGGCGTGTGGCTGTTCGTCCTGGAACCGCCGGAATCCAGCTATTCCGCCGACTGGTATCAGGGCGGGAGCTATGCGCTGGCGCTGTGCCGGGAAGACGGCTCCCTCCTGCTGGAGCAGACAGGGACCATTCCCAAGGCGGAGTGATCAAGTGACACGTGGGACGGCCGGGTGGGGCACGATGGGGATACCGGGGTCCACAGCGCGCGCGTCGAGGGGCGTCGAGTATGCCGCCCAAGGCGAAACCAGGAGAGACCGCAGGGGCGGCCTTTGGCCGCCCTACCTTATATATAATAAGGGAATTGTGTTGAAAACACGGCCTAGACCCCAAGATATAGCTGCCAAAAATCACCCCCAAAATTTCGTGAAAAATTACGAAAAAAATTTGAAAAAAGCCTTGACACACACGGGGGTGTTGTTGTATGATAGCCAAGCGCCTGTCAAAGGGCGCAGTCTGCGATGATGCGGGAGATTGCTCGGAAACGAGGTAACTTCCGCGGAGTATGTCCGTATGATCGGGCGGCTGAGAGCTCTGTGCCACGGCGTATATCGCCGGGCAGGGAGAAAACCGGCCTGTCTTGTGCCGGTTTTTTCGTGACCAGGAGTGATACGCACGAAAGCGTGGATACACGAAACGCTCTCACCGTACGAAGGCTGGACAAATTCAACTTTCGTATGTATTTAAGGAGGAACAACCCATGGCAGCTCAGAAAGAAATGATCCGCATCCGCCTGAAGGCCTATGATCATCAGCTGATCGACCAGTCCGCTGAGAAGATCGTGGAGACCGCCAAGCGCACCGGCGCCACCGTCTCCGGCCCCATCCCCCTGCCCACCAAGAAGGAAGTCGTCACCATCCTGCGCGCCGTCCACAAGTACAAGGACAGCCGCGAGCAGTTTGAGCGCCGCACCCACAAGCGCCTCATCGACGTCATCAAGCCCTCCCCCAAGACTGTGGAGGCTCTGATGTCCCTGGAGCTGCCCGCCGGTGTGGAGATCGAAATCAAGCTGTAATTCATTCTGAATTTCATCTTGATTTCAACAAGGCCGGCCTGATGAGAGCATCGGGCCCTGCGAACTTGTTAGTACCGCGGTCCGCCGCGTGATTGAGGCGGACGGGTCAAGTCGCCGGAGCGCTGGTCCCCAGCCCAATGGGGAGCCAACTACGTCGACCAATAACCTTTATAGGAGGAAAATCCAAATGGAGAAAGCGATCATCGGCAAAAAGATCGGCATGACCCAGATCTTCGATGAAGCCGGCCACGTGGTGCCTGTCACCCTGATCCAGGCCGGCCCCTGCACCGTGGTGCAGAAGAAGACCGCCGAGAAGGATGGCTACGACGCCATTCAGCTGGGTTTCGAGACCGTTCCCGAGCGCAAGCTCACCAAGCCTGAGATCGGCCATCAGAAGAAGGCCGGCCTTGAGGAGTTCAAGAAGGTCCTCAAGGAGTTCCCTCTGGCTGACTGCTCCAAGTACGAGGTTGGCGACGAGCTGAAGGCTGACGTCTTCGCCGCCGGCGACTTCGTGGACGTCACCGGCATCAGCAAGGGCCACGGCTACCAGGGCGTTGTCAAGCGCCACGGCGCCAGCCGCCTGAAGGAGACCCACGGTACCGGCCCTGTCCACCGTCACGCGGGCTCCATGGGCTCCGGCACTGACCCCAGCCGCATCTTCAAGGGTAAGATCGGCGCCGGCCAGATGGGCAACGAGCAGGTCACTGTTGAGAACCTGGACGTGGTCCAGGTGGACACCGAGCTGGGCCTCATCGCCGTGCGCGGTGCCATCCCCGGCCCCAAGGGCGGCATCGTGTTCGTGAAGAACACCGTCAAGACCCACGTGGAGAAGAAGGCTACCGAGGCCGGCCGCGTCAACCCGCAGAAGGCTTCCGCCCGTGTCAACCCGCAGAAGGCTTCCGCCCGCAACAAGTAAGGAAAGGAGAGATTGAGTCATGCCTAAAGCTAACGTGTTCAACATGGCCGGTCAGCAGGTCGGCGAGATCGAGCTCTCCGAGGCCATTTTCGGGATCGAGCCCAACGAGGCTGTGGTCCACGAGGTGGTCAAGAACCACCTGGCCAACTGCCGTCAGGGCACCCAGAGCGCCCTGACCCGCGCCGAGGTTTCCGGCGGCGGCAAGAAGCCCTGGCGCCAGAAGGGCACCGGTCACGCCCGTCAGGGTTCCACCCGGGCTCCCCAGTGGACCCACGGCGGCATCGTGTTCGCCCCCAAGCCCCGCGACTACAGCTACACCTTGAATAAGAAGGTCAAGCGTCTGGCTCTGAAGTCCGCCCTGTCTGCCAAGGCTGCCGAGGGCGCCATCGTGGTGGTGGACGAGCTGAAGATGGAGTCCATCAAGACCAAGGTCCTGAAGGCCTTCCTGAACGCCGTGGGCGTCACCAAGTCCGTGGTCATCACCGCCGAGCAGGACGAGATCGTCATCAAGTCCGCCCGCAACATCCCTGGCGTGGTCACCACCACCGCCAAGATCCTCAGCGTCTATGACATCGTCAACGCCAAGCAGCTGGTCATCGACAAGGCTGCCCTGGCTATCATCGAGGAGGTGTACGCGTAATGGCTACCACTGCTTATGACATCATCAAGCGCCCCATCATCACCGAGCAGTCCATGGAGCAGACCGAGATGAAGCGCTACACCTTCGAGGTCGCCAAGACCGCCAACAAGATCGAGATCGCCAAGGCGATCGAGGAGATCTTCGGCGTCAAGGTCGCCAAGGTGAACACCCTGAACATGCAGGGCAAGGCCAAGCGGCTGGGCAACCGCCCCGCCGGCCGCCGTGCCAGCTGGAAGAAGGCTATGGTCACCCTGACCGCCGATTCCAAGTCCATCGAGTTCTTCGAGGGTATGGTGTAAGGAGGAGAATGAGAAATGGCTATCAAGACTTATAAGCCCACAACCCCCTCCCGCCGTCACATGACTGTGTCCGCCTTCGAGGGGATCGACAAGAAGGCCAAGCCCGAGCGCGCTCTGACTGAGGTCCTGAAGAAGAACGCCGGCCGCAACAGCTACGGCCGCATCACCGTCCGCCACCACGGCGGCGGCAACAAGCAGAAGTACCGCATCATCGACTTCAAGCGGGACAAAGAGGGCAAGGCCACTGTGGTCAACCTGCAGTACGACCCCAACCGTTCCGCCAACATCGCCCTGATCGAGTATGAGGATGGCGAGCGCCGCTACATTCTGGCCCCCAACGGCCTGAAGGCCGGCCACATCATCATGACCGGTCCCGACGCCGACATCCTGCCCGGCAACTGCCTGCCCATCGCCAACATCCCCGTGGGCGAGATGATCCACAACATCGAGCTGTACCCCGGCAAGGGCGCCCAGCTGGTCCGCGCCGCCGGCGTGGCCGCCCAGCTGATGGCCAAGGAGAACGGCATGGCTCAGGTCCGTCTGCCCTCCGGTGAGGTCCGCTACGTCCGCGAGGACTGCAAGGCCACCATCGGCCAGGTGGGCAACACCGATTGGGCCAACATCCAGATCGGCAAGGCCGGCCGTAAGCGTCACATGGGCTGGCGGCCCACCGTCCGTGGTTCCGTCATGAACCCCAATGACCACCCCCACGGCGGCGGCGAAGGCAAGAGCCCTGTCGGCCGTCCCGGCCCTGTCACTCCCTGGGGCAAGCCCGCTCTGGGTTACAAGACCCGCAAGACGAAGAACCGCACTGAGAAGTTCATCGTCAAGCACCGCAATAGCAAGTAAGGAGGCAACACGATGAGCAGAAGCATTAAGAAAGGCCCCTTTTGCGCTCCCGAGCTGCTGAAGCGGGTCGATGAGATGAACAAGAACAACGAGAAGAAGGTGCTGAAGACCTGGAGCCGCAGCTCCACCATCTTCCCCTCTTTCGTTGGCCACACCTTCGCTGTGCACGATGGCCGCAAGCACGTGCCCGTCTATGTCACCGAGGACATGGTCGGCCACAAGCTGGGCGAGTTCGTGCCCACCCGCACCTTCAAGGGTCACGCGGGCGCCAAGACCGGTAAGTAAGGAGGAGAGAAACGATGGAAGCTGTTGCAAACCTGAAATATCTGCGGATCTCTCCCCGTAAGGTGCAGATCGTCCTGGACCTGATCCGGGGCAAGGATGTGGGCACCGCCACCGCCATCCTGATGCAGACCCCCAAGGCCGCTTCTGAGCCTGTTCTGAAGCTGCTGAAGAGCGCCGCCGCCAACGCGGAGAACAACCACCAGATGGATCCTGAGAAGCTGTACGTCAGCACCTGCTACGCCAACCCCGGCCCCATCATCAAGCGGATCATGCCCCGGGCCCAGGGCCGCGCGTACCGGATCAACAAGCGCACTTCTCATGTCACCATCGCCGTGAGCGAGCGCTAAGGGAGGAGGAACAATATGGGACAGAAAGTTAATCCCCACGGCCTGCGCGTGGGTGTCATCAAGGATTGGGACTCCCGCTGGTACGCCAAGAACGAGAAGGTCGGCGACCTGCTGGTGGAGGACAAGAAGATCCGTGATTACCTGAAGAAGACCCTCTACGGCGCCGGTATCCCCAAGATCGAGATCGAGCGGGACAACGCCAAGACCCGCATCTACCTGCACTGCGCCCGTCCCGGCGTGGTCATCGGCAAGGGCGGCGAGGACATCAAGAAGATCGAGGCCCAGCTGGTCAAGCTGACCGGCAAGCCCGTTGACCTGAAGATCGTGGAAGTCCGCGACACCGATACCAACGCTCAGCTGGTGGCCGAGAACATCGCCCAGCAGCTGGAGAAGCGCATCGGTTTCCGCCGCGCCATGAAGAACGCCATGGGCCGCGCCATGCGCGCCGGCGCCAAGGGCATCAAGACCTCCTGCTCCGGTCGTCTGGGCGGCGCTGAGATCGCCCGCACCGAGCACTATCACGACGGCACCATCCCCCTGCAGACCCTGCGCGCCGACATCGACTACGGCTTCGCTGAGGCTGCCACCACCTACGGCCGCATCGGCGTGAAGGTGTGGATCTACAAGGGCGAGGTGCTGACTCAGGCCCTGCGCACCACCCCCCGCACGCTGGACACCAGCAAGCCCTACCAGGAGCGCCGTGACCGTCCCCGCCGCGACCGCCGGGATGGTGACCGCCGCCAGGGCGGCTTTAACCGCGACCGCCGTGAGGGCGGCTTCAACCGCGGTCCCCGGCCCGCCGGCCAGGGTGGCTTCAACAACAACCGTGGCCCCCGCCCCGCCGGTCAGGCCAATACCCCTAAGGAAGGAGGCGCTCAGTAATGCTGCTCCCCAAGAGAGTTAAGTACCGCCGCGTTCACCGTGGCCGTATGAAGGGCAAGGCCAGCCGCGGCAACACCGTGACTTACGGTGAGTTCGGTCTCCAGGCCACTGAGCCCGCATGGATCACCAGCAACCAGATCGAGGCGGCCCGTATCGCCATGACCCGCTACACCAAGCGTGGCGGCAAGGTCTGGATCAAGATCTTCCCCGACAAGCCCGTGACCGAGAAGCCCGCTGAGACCCGTATGGGTTCCGGTAAGGGCTCCCCCGAGTACTGGGTGGCCGTGGTCAAGCCCGGCCGTGTGATGTTCGAGATCGCCGGCGTCTCCGAGGAGACCGCCCGCGAGGCTCTGCGCCTGGCCAGCCACAAGCTGCCCGTCAAGTGCAAGATCGTGAAGCGTGAAGAAGTTGTGGAGGGTGGTGAAGCGTAATGAAGGCCAATGAAGTTCGTAAGATGTCCAGCGCCGAGCTGGAGAGCAAGCTGGCGGACCTGAAGAAGGATCTGTTCAATCTGCGCCTCCAGCACGCCACCAACCAGCTGGATAACCCCATCCGGATCGCTGAGGTCAAGAAGGATATCGCCCGGGTCAAGACCATCATCCGCGAGCAGCAGCTCGCCGGCCGCTAAGAGGAGGAATAGACAATGGAAAACAGAACTTCTTCTCGTAAGACCAGAGTCGGCCTGGTGGTCTCTGACAAGATGGACAAGACCGTGGTGGTCGCCATCGCTGACCGTGTGGCCCATCCTCTGTACAAGAAGATCGTAAAGAGAACCTATAAGCTGAAGGCTCACGACGAGCTCAACCAGTGTGGCGTGGGCGACCGCGTCAAGGTCATGGAGACCCGCCCCCTGTCCAAGGACAAGCGGTGGCGCGTGGTTGAGATCATCGAGAAGGCGAAGTAAGGAGGTGTCGGTATGATTCAGCAGGAAAGCTATCTGAAGGTTGCCGACAACACCGGCGCCAAGGAGATCAAGACCATCCGCGTGCTGGGCGGCTCCAAGCGCAAGTTCGGCAACATCGGTGATGTGGTCGTGGCTTCCGTCCGTAAGGCCGCTCCCGGCGGCACCGTCAAGAAGGGCGAGGTCGTCAAGGCCGTTATCGTCCGCACTTCCCGCGGCGTCCGCCGCGCCGACGGTTCCTACGTCCGGTTTGACGACAACGCCGCCGTCCTGATCAAGGACGATAAGAACCCCCGCGGCACCCGTATCTTTGGCCCAGTGGCCCGCGAGCTGCGTGACAAGGATTACATGAAGATCCTGTCCCTGGCTCCCGAAGTGCTGTAAGGGAGGGCAATGGAAATGAACAAAATGAGCATCAAGAAGGACGATCTGGTGGTCGTTCTGTCCGGCAAGGACAAGGGCAAGCAGGGCAAGGTCCTGGAGGTCATGCCCAAGGAGGGCAAGGTCATCGTTGAGAAGGTCAACATGGTCTCCCGCCACACCAAGCCCCGCAAGCAGGGCGACCAGGGCGGCATCCTCCAGAAGGAAGCCCCCCTGTATGCCTGCAAGGTCCAGAAGGTCTGCCCCAAGTGCAAGCAGCCCACCCGCCC
>NZ_JADYUM010000020.1 GCF_021531815.1 Pseudoflavonifractor phocaeensis | reverse complement strand
GCCCAGGCGGCCACAGGGGTGTTGTCCGGCTTCGGGGTGGGGGGCGGCACCCTGCTGCTGGTCTATATGACCGCCTTCGCCGGGCTGGACCAGCGGCTGGCCCAGGGGATCAACCTGCTCTATTTCCTCCCTGCCGGGCTCATGGCCCTCCCCGCCCACATCAAAAATGGCTGCATCGAGAAAAAAGTGCTGGCGCCCGCCATCGGAGCGGGGCTGCTGTGCGCCGCTCTGGCCGCCTGGGCGGCCACCGCCGTGGAGGTGGAACTGCTGCGGAAATGCTTCGGCGGATTCCTGGTTCTGGTGGGGATCACAGAACTGTTTGGAAAAAGGAGGTAAGGGCGTACAACGTGCGCCCTTACCTCCTTTCTTTGCAGAGCCGGGGTTTGCCCCGGCCGCCATAAACGGTCACGCGGGTTTTGAGGATGTACGTTCCCGGCGGAACAGCAGGGACCAGAAGGCCACCACTCCGATCCAGCCCAGGCCGGTGGCCAGGGCCACGGCGGACAGGCCCAGCTTGGGCGCCAGCAGCCAGGATAAAATGACCCGGAGGGTGATGTGCCCTGTGGCGCCGATGACAGGGATGTTCACGCGGCCGCGGCCCTGAAAATAGCCCGCCAGGCCGCTGCCCAGGAAGTTGAACAGATAGAAGCAGGCCACCAGGCGCAGGTAGCCCACTGCCGGCCCCAGACTGTCCGCGCTGTTTTCCGGCAACACCAGCCTCAGCGCGGGTACCGCCCCCGCCAGCATCAGTGCGGACATAAAGAGTCCAAGGGTGGCCAGCAGCCGCTGCCCGGTGAAGAAGCCCGTCCGGACCCGTTTTGGGTCTCCCGCTCCGGTGTTCTGGCCGGTGAAGACGGAGACGGCGGTGTGGCCGCTGTCCCCGAAGGAGTTGGCGAAGCCCTCGATGCGGGTGGCGGCGGTGTAGGCGGAGATGGCCCCGGTGCCCAGGCTGTTCACCGTCCCCTGGACCAGCAGCTTGCCGATATACAGGTTACACATGTGGAGGGAGGACACCAGGCTGAAATGGGCGGTGCGGCGGAGGAGGGGGCCGTCGTAGGCCATGTCCCCCCGGTGGAACATGAGCTGGGGGAAGCGCCGGGCCAGATAGGTCAGGCACAGCAAAGCGGCCAGGGCCTGGGCCAGCACGGTGGCCCAGGCAGCTCCTGCCACCCCCATCCCCAACCCCACGATAAAGGCCAGGTCCAGAGCCAGGTTGGTCCCCATGGAGATCATCAGAAAGACCAGGGCCGCTCCGGTGCTGCCCACTGCCCGGAGGACGGCGGAGCCCAGGTGAAAGGCGAAGGCGGCCAGGAACCCCAGAAAGATGACATGCAGATAGTCGGAGGCGAAGCCCCGGATGGCGGCGGGGGTCCGGAGCAGGACCAGCAGGGGGGAGAGAAGGAGAAGGGCGGCCGCCGTCAGCCCCAGGGTGAGCAGTCCGCCGAACAGGGAGGTGAGAAAAAAGTCCCGGCGAAAGGCGGGGCCGTCTCCCGCTCCGTGGAGCTGGGCCAAGAGGACGCCCGCGCCGGAGCACCCCCCGCTGATGAGAAAGAGAAACAGGTTCATTACCGACCCAGCCACTCCCACGGCGGCAAAGGCTCCGTCCCCCACGAAGCGTCCCACGATGACGGCGTCAATGGTGTTGTAGAGCTGCTGAAGGATGTTTCCGGCCAGAAGGGGGAGGGCCAGGGCAATGAGCTGGCGGCGGATGGGGCCGCGGGTCAGGTCGGCGGCTGCGGTCATGTTGGGACCTCCTCAGGGTTGGTAGGCCCAGTATACCGGAGAAAAGCGACCCTTGCAAAATGCCGATTTTGCCGTTAAAATATAACATATCAATCATATTTTGGAGGATGGATATGACGCAGCAGGAGATCGAGGTGTTCCTGGCCGTGGTCCGGACGGGCAGCGTGTCCGGGGCGGCCCAGGCGCTGTACATCACCCAGCCGGCGGTGAGCCGGCACATCCGGACCCTGGAGCGGGAGTTGGGCTGTCCCCTCCTGGTCCGGGGACGGGGCGTGCGCCGGGTGGAGCTTACCGACCAGGGGCGGGATTTCATCCAGGTGGCGGAGAAATGGCGGCAGGTGTGGCAGGAGGCCAGGGAGGTGGCGGGCCGGGACCGGGCGCGGACCCTGAACGTGGCCTCGGTGGGCAGCGTCAGCACCTATCTGCTGCCCCCGGTGTTCCGGGCCTTTCTGGAGGAGACCCCGGGCCGGGCCCTGACCTTCCACAACTACCATTCCCAGGAAGCCTATGGCTATGTGGCCGAGGGCCTGGTGGACCTGGCCCTGATCTCCGACGACATGTACCACCCCCAGGTGGAGACTATCCCCGCCTTCCGGGAGCCTATGGTGCTGGTCACCGGACCGGGCAGTCCCCTGCCCCCCAAGGTCCACCCCGCCCAGCTGGACCCGGCCCGGGAGCTGCGCCTGCCCTGGAATCCGGAATACGACCTCTGGCACTCCTTCTGGTTTTCCGGCGGGGCCCAGCCCCGGGCGGTGCTGGACCAGATGTCCCTTCTGGAGGACTTTTTCCGCTGGCGGGAGGGCTGGGCGGACAGTTGGGCCATCGCGCCCGCCATGGTGGCCCAGGCCCTGCGCGCGCGCACCGGGGCGGAAGTCAGGCCCCTGGAGGAAGGCCCGCCCGACGAGATTATCTATTATCTCCTGGGCCGGCGGCGGAAGCCGGAGCTGACCCGGGCCTTTCTGGCCTGCCTGGACCGGGAGTTGGCCCGCCGCCCCCAGCTGGAATCCTATTTGAAATAATTTTTCATTTGTTCTGGCCGGCTATATCCGATATGATGGGAAAAAGGTCCCGCGCCAAAGCCTGCGCGGGACGAAAGGAGAAGGCATATGTGGTTTGACCAAGCGGTGGTTTACCAGATCTATCCCCTGGGCCTGTGCGGGGCCCCCGCGGACAACGACGGCAATCCCCAGCCCCGCATCCTGTGCCTGCTGGACTGGGTGGACCATATCAAAAGGACGGGAGCGGACACGGTGCTCCTCAACCCGGTGTTTGACAGCGACCGCCACGGCTACGACACCCGGGACTATTTTCAGGTGGACCCTCGGCTGGGCACCAACGAAGACCTGGCCCAGGTGTGCCGGGCCTTCCACGACGCGGGGCTGCGGGTGATGCTGGACGGGGTGTTCAACCATGTGGGCCGGGGCTTCTGGGCCTTCCGGGACGTGCGGGAGAAGAAGTGGGACAGTCCCTATCAAGATTGGTTCCACATCAGCTTCGACGGAAACGCCGACCGGAACGACGGCTTCTGGTACGAATCCTGGGAGGGCCATAACGAGCTGGTGAAGCTGAACCTCTGGAATCCGGCGGTGGTGGACCACCAGTTCCGGGCCATCCGGTCCTGGGTGGACCAGTTCGGCATCGACGGCCTGCGGCTGGACGTGGCCTACTGCTTGCCGCCGGAGTACCTGAAGCAGCTGCGGGCCTTCACCAGCAGCCTGAAGCCCGGCTTCGTCCTGATGGGGGAGACCCTCCACGGGGACTATAACCGCTGGATGGGCCCGGAGCTGTGCCACAGCGTCACCAACTACGAGTGCTACAAGGGCCTGTGGTCCAGCTTCAACTCCCTGAACCTCTTTGAGATCTGCCACTCCCTGGCCCGGCAGTTCGGGCCGGAGCAGTGGACCCTGTACAAGGGGGCGCACCTGTTGTCCTTTCTGGATAACCACGACGTGACCCGCATCGCCACCCAGCTCAGCGACCCCAACCATCTGCCCCTGGCCTACGCCCTGCTCTTCGGAATGCCTGGGGTGCCCGCCCTCTATTACGGCAGCGAGTGGGGCGTCCGGGGAGACAAGCGGGAGGGGGACAACGCCCTGCGCCCCGCCCTGGAACGTCCGGAGTGGAACCAACTGACGGACTGGATCGCCAGACTGGCCGCCGCACGCAAAAACAGCCCCGCCCTGTGCCGGGGGTCCTACCGGAACGTGATGCTCACCAACAAGCAGGCCATCTTTGAGCGGAGGACGGAGGAGGAGCGGGTGCTGGTGGCCGTCAACATCGACAGCCAGCCCTATTGGGCCCACTTTGACGCGGGCTGCGGCGCCGCTGTGGACTTGATCTCCGGCGCGCCCCATGACTTCGGCGGAGGCAGCGAGCTGCCGCCCTACAGCGCGTTTTTCTGGAAAATGGAGCGGTGAGTAAAACTATGCAAAAATTTATTCTGTGCGTTTTTCGGAAGTGGATAGGGTGTTTTAATGGCAGTTTGCCCCAGGAGATAGTCCATGCTGACTTGGTAGAGACGCGCCAGTAAAACCAGCGCGTCGATTGGGAAATCTGAAATTCCAGTTTCGTAGCGAGAATAGGTGTTTTGCGTTATGTTTAGGTACTTCGCGATTTCTTTTTGCGTATAGCGATGTTCAAGCCGCAGCATGCGGACGCGTTCTAATTTCATGTTGTGATGTTTCATCAGTATCATCCGGGATCTATCATATACGGCCCGGGGAAGCGTATTTTGGTTTTATCTGAAATTGGGATATTTTATTGCTGTGGTATGCGCGCATGATTCAATAAAAAGCGGAAGGCATCTGCCTTCCGCTTTTTATTTGTTTGATGCCCGCCGCCCCGCCAAAGCCTCGTAGTGTCCGCTGAGGGCCAAGAGCTGTTCCACCTGCCCGGGAGACAGCTCCACGCCCCCGCCCAGCTGGCTGACCTGGGCGTAAATTCTGGCGGTCTGCTCCACGGTCTCCATCCGGTCGAAGGCGGTCCACAGGTCCTTGCCCCAGGTCAGGGCCCCGTGGTTGGCCAGCAGCACCGCGTTGTGGCCGTCCACATAGGGCAGAATGCTGTCGGGCACCTCATGGGTGGAGGGGAGGGCGAAGGGAGCCACCGGTACCTCCCCCAGGCCGCTGATGGTCTCGGTGAGGTACTTCTGGGACAGGGGACGGCGGCAGATGGCGAAGGCGGTGGACACAGGCGGGTGGGCATGGACCACGGCCCCCACATCGGGCCGTTCCCGGTAGACCAGCAGGTGCATGGCCATCTCCGAGGAGGGCCAGCGGTCCCCCTCCAGCACCTGGCCGTCCAGACCGCAGACCACCAGCATGTCCGGCTCCATCCGCCCCTTGGACGCCCCGGAGGGGGTGATGAGTATCCGGTCCCCCTCCAGGCGCAGGGACACGTTGCCGTCGTGTCCCACCACATAGCCCCGGTCATACAGCAGGCGGCACACCTGACACAGCTCCCGACGATGATCCTTCACGCCCACCGCTCCTTTTGAACAATATTACAGGAAGATCTTGCTCTCCGCCCGCCGTCCGGCGTACTGGTCCTCCAGCTCATGCTGGTGGTACAGGTAGCCCTCATGGTCAAAATACTTGGCGCCACGTGGGCACTTCTTCACGCAGGCGCAGCACTTGATGCACTTGCCCACCACACTGGACACGTCCTGGGGATCGATGGACCCCATGGGGCAGATGCGGGCGCAGAGGCCGCACTTGACGCACTTGGCCGGGTCGGTGACGGGCTTGGCCTTGAGGAAGTCGCGGATGGGCTCCCCGTGGCGGTCCCGGGGGGTGTAGTAGGGGCGGATGGGGTCGCAGCCCTCCACCTCCACCGCCTGGGCGGGCGCCTCTGTCAGGGCTTTTACCTTGGCGGCGGTCCGGTCCGCCAGCTGCTGGACCAGGGCCATGTCGTCCCCGTCGGGCCGTCCAGCCCCCAGAACCTTGGAGAAGGAGTGCTCGCCCACGAAGGCGCCGGCAGACACGGGGCAGAAGCCGTTGTCCCGGGCCACGTTTCGCAGCTCCATCAGGCCGTCGTCAAAGTTCCGGTTGCCGTACAGCACCACGGGGACGGCCAGGGCCCCACCGCCGTGGATGCGGTCACGGACGTAGGGCAGGATCAGGTTGGGCACTCGTCCGGCATAGACGGGGACGCCCAGTACCACCAGATCCCCGGGGTCGAAGGTCAGGTCCTCCTCACGGGCCTTGGGCAGATTGAAGCTGTACTCCTGCCAGCCGGCCCCCAGCTGCTCCGCCAGAGACTTGGACAGGGCGGTGACCACCTTTTGGGTGGTCCCGGTGGCGCTGAACCAGACAGACCACACAGTTTTGATCTCCATAAGTAGTTTTCCTCCCTAATATTCCATTTGGTATTTGACGTTTTGGGTCACAGGTCGTAGAGCACCACCTGGGTGTCCGCGACGAATTGCTCCTTGAGGGCGGCGATCTTGGCCATATGGGGCTGGGTCAGATGGACCTTCTGGGCCTCGCGGCTGGTCCACTTCTCCATGAGGAGCAGGCTGTCCTCATCCCCCACAGGCAGAAAGTAGTCGTACTGGAGGCAGCCCGCCTCCCGGCGGACCTCCGCCTGAACGCCGCAGGCGGCGATCCCGGCCAGGAAACCGGCCCGCCCTTCGGGCTTCATGGTATAGGTGACATTGATTCCCAACATCATTAGTTCCTCCTCTGTTTCATCAAATGTGCCTCAGCCTCTCATCCGCTTGAAGTCCAGGTATCCCTCCAGGATCAGGGAGGCGGCCACGGCGTCCACCGTCTTTTTCCGCTTTTTGGCATTTTTCCCCGCCTCAAAGAGGATGCGGTGGGCGTCTACCGTGGTCCGCCGCTCGTCCCACAGCACCACCTTCAGGCCGGTGGCCTCCTCCACCTTTCCGGCGAAGGCCCGGTACAGCTCCGCCCGGGGCCCCTCGGTGCCGTCCATGTTCCGGGGGAAGCCCATGACCAGCTCGTCCACCTGGTTCTCCCGGACCATCCGGGCCAGCTCTGAGAGGACGACCTCCTCCTTCCGGCTGTGGATGGTGGTGGCGCTGCCCGCCAGAAACCCGGTGGGGTCGGAGAGAGCGACCCCGGTATGGGCGTCTCCGTAGTCGATGGCCATGATCTTCATGGGCGTCACATCCTTTCTGTGACACCATCATACAGGAAAACAAAGCAAATTACAATCAGTTTTGTGCGGCGGCCTGGAGAAAGAAGCGCGGAGGCAAAATGGCGGCAGGTTGAAAAATAAAATGTTTTATTGGCATAATGACTGCGCTTTTGGAAAAGCTATCCCCGTAAGCCAATCCAAGGAGGTAATCTGATATGGTGATGGACAGAATCGCCCTGACCCTGCTGATCATCGGCGGCCTGAACTGGGGCTGCGTGGGCCTGTTCCAGTTTGACCTGGTGGCCTTCGCCTGCGGAGGCTCGGGCAGCATGATCAGCCGGGTGGTCTACACCCTGGTGGGCCTGTCCGCCGTGTGGTGTGTCTCCCTGCTCTTTCGGGACAAGGACCCGGTGGAGGAGCGGAACTGACTGGAAAACAGGACCGGGAGACCGGAGAACAAAGGACGCCGCGGGATTTTACATTCCGGGGCGTCCTCTTTTTACATGAAAACGGGATTTTACAAAGAGTTAACACAGCGGCTGTTTCGCATTTTACATAGGGTTTTTATACTGGGCACCGTAGACCAAAACAGAATCCAATGACGAAAAAAGGAGTACTTAAAATGAAAAAACTGACTTGTCTGGGCCTGTCCGTGGTCATGGCCCTGTCCCTGCTGGCCGGCTGCGGCGGCAGCGGAAACAACACCGCTTCCAACACCACTACCAATACCAACACCAGCGCCAGCCAGCCCGCTTCCACCCCTGACAACACCAAGCTCAGCGGCACCATCTCCACCAACGGTTCCACCTCCATGGAGAAGGTCATCCTGACCTTGAACGAGCAATTTGGCATCGACAATCCCGACGTGAAGGTCTCCTATGATCCCACTGGCTCCGGCACCGGTATTGAGGCAGCCAAGAACGGCACCGCCGACATCGGCCTGGCCTCCCGCGGCCTGAAGGACGAGGAGAAGGCCGCCGGCCTGAAGGAGACTGTCCTGGCTCTGGACGGCATCGCCGTCATTGTCAACGCCCAGTCCAACCTGGAGGACCTGACCGTGGAGCAGATCGCCCAGATCTTCACTGGCGAGATCACCAACTGGTCTGAGTTGGGCGGCGCCGACGGCGAGATCGCCTGTATCGGCCGCGAAGGCGGCTCCGGCACCCGGGACGGCTTCGAGTCCATCACCGGCACCACCGACAAGTGCGTGCTGGCCCAGGAACTGACCTCCACCGGCGCTGTCATCGAGGCGGTGAAGAACAACCCCCAGGCTATCGGCTACGCCTCCCTCTCCTCCGTTGAGGGCAAGGACGGCATCAAGGCCCTCACCGTGAATGGCACCGCCTGCACCGAGGACACAGTCCTGGACGGGACCTACGCCATCCAGCGTCCCTTCGTCCTGGTCACCAAAGAAAATGAACCCCTGAGCGATGTGGCCCAGGCCTACTTCGACTGGGCGACCTCCTCCGCCGCCTCCGAGCTGATCCGCTCCGCCGGCGCCGTCCCCGTGGCCTGACCCGATGACCCGATACCAAGCCCCCGCCCCACACCGGGACGGGGGCTATTCCCCTAGGATTAAGGGACCATAGAAAGGAGAGCTCCCCGTGGAAAGCGAGAAGATCATGGAAAGACCTGCCCCGGCTCCCGCCACCCCCGCGGACAGCGGCCTGGGAAACCGCCTGCGTAAGAGCCGGGAGGCCATGGAGTTTGGCTTCCAGACCCTGTTTTTGCTGTGCGGCTTCGTGTCGGTGGCCTGCGTGCTTTTTATCTGCCTCTATCTCATCATCTCCGGCCTGCCCGCCATCCTGGAGATCGGCGTCACCGATTTCCTGTTCGGCACCGAGTGGGCCGGCAAGCAGGATAAGTTCGGTATCCTGCCCTTTATTCTCACCTCCGTGGCAGGCACTGCCGGAGCGGTACTGGTAGGGGTGCCGGTGGGCGTCCTCACCGCCCTGTTTCTGGCCAAGGTGGCACCCCCCAAGGTGGCCCGGGTCATCCGCACCGCCGTGGAGCTTCTGGCCGGCATCCCTTCCATCGTCTACGGCCTGGTGGGCATGATCGTGCTGGTCCCCGCCATCCAGCGGGCCTTCAAGCTGTCCTCCGGCGCCTGCCTGCTGGCGGCCATCGTGGTGTTGGCCATTATGATCCTGCCCTCCATCATCAACGTGGCCGAGACCTCCCTTCGGGCGGTACCCCGGGAGTATGAGGAGGCCAGCCTGGCCCTGGGGGCCACCCATATCGAGACCATCTTCCGTGTGTCCCTCCCCGCCGCCCGCTCCGGCGTGGCCACCGCCATCGTCCTGGGGGTGGGCCGGGCCATCGGGGAGGCCATGGCCATCATCATGGTGTCCGGCAACGTGCCCAATATGCCCGGCGGCCTGTTCACCTCGGTGCGCTTCCTCACAACCGCCATCGCCTCCGAGATGTCCTACGCTGCGGTGGGCTCCCTGTGGCAGCAGGCCCTGTACTCGGTGGGCCTGGTCCTGTTCCTGTTTATCATGCTCATCAACGTGATCCTCAATGTCTTCATCAAAAATAAAAAGGAGGGGTAAGAGATGGAACAGCTTTCCCTGCGCCGCCGCCTCTATGACCGGGGGCTGCGGGTCCTTCTGTACCTGTGCGGAGCCCTGGTGTGTGCCCTCCTGGTCTTCCTCATCGGCTACATCTTTGTCCGGGGCCTGCCCCGGGTCACCTGGGAGCTGGTGTCCACCCAGAGCAGCATGATCCGGGGGACCATCGGCATCCTGCCCCATATCGCCAGCACCCTGTACATCATCCTGGTGACCATGGTCATCGTCCTGCCACTGGGGGTGGGGGCCGCCATCTACCTGACGGAGTACGCCTCCAACCGGAAGCTGGCCGCCATCATCGAGTTCGCCGCCGAGACCCTTACCGGCATCCCCTCCATCATTTTCGGCCTGGTGGGCATGATGATCTTCATCCAGACCTGCGGCCTGAAGGCCGGCGTGCTGGCGGGCAGCCTGACCCTGGTGGTCATGATCCTGCCCACCATCATCCGCACCACCCAGGAGTCATTGAAGACTGTGCCCCAGAGTTACCGGGAGGGGGCCCTGGGCCTGGGCGCGGGCAAGTGGCACATGATCCGCACCGTGGTGCTGCCCAACGCCGTGGACGGCATCGTCACCGGCTGTATCCTGGCCATTGGCCGCATCGTGGGGGAGTCCGCCGCCCTGCTGTTCACCGCCGGCTTCGGCACGGTGCTGTACAGCTTTAAAGAGGCGCTGACCAACTCCTCCGCCACCCTGACCCTGGCCCTGTACCTCTACGCCAACGAGCGGGGGGAGACCGATGTGGCCTTCGCCATCGCCGCCATCCTCATGGCCCTCACCCTGGTCATCAATATGGCCGCCAAACTGGCGGGCAACAAACTGAAACAGAAGTGAATGCCCGTTTGCCGATCCAGGCAGGGCGGGGGCTTGCCCCCGCCGCAAGGGTTTTCCTGGAACGTCCGGTTTCAGGGGGCCGCGGCTTGCCGTGACTCTGCGGCCCCGGACTGACCCTTGCCCTACATGACATGGGGTTCAGGGTCTATGGGCATGTAAACGAAAATTGATCCCACAAACCGAAAAAGGAGTTTGACGATATGGAAGAAGCCATTCTCTCGGCCCGGGGGTTGAACCTCTATTACGGGGAGAACCACGCGCTGAAAGACATTATGATCGACATTCCGGAGCGGCGGATCACCGCCCTCATCGGCCCTTCGGGCTGCGGCAAGTCCACCTTTTTACGCACCATCAACCGGATGAACGACCTGATCCCCGGGGTGAAGATCAGCGGTTCCTTTACCTACCGGGGGGAGGAGATCTACGCCCCCGGCCGGGACGTGACCAGCCTGCGCCGCCACATCGGCATGGTGTTCCAGAAGCCCAATCCCTTCCCCATGTCCATCTACGACAATGTGGCCTACGGACCCCGGACCCACGGCATCCGGAACAAGGTGAAGCTGGATGAACTGGTGGAGGAGTCCCTGCGGGGGGCGGCCATTTGGGACGAGGTAAAGGACCGGCTGAAAAAATCGGCCCTGGGCCTGTCCGGCGGCCAGCAGCAGCGGCTGTGCATCGCCCGGGCCCTGGCGGTGAAGCCCGACGTGCTCCTGATGGACGAGGCTACCTCCGCTCTGGACCCCATTTCCACTTCTAAAATCGAAGACCTTGCGGCGGAGCTGAAAAAGGATTACACTATTATCATGGTGACCCATAACATGCAGCAAGCCGCCCGTATCTCGGACCATACGGCCTTCTTCCTCCTGGGTGAACTGGTGGAGTTCGGCGAGACCGAGCAGATCTTCTCCATGCCCCGGGACAAGCGGACCGAGGACTATATCACGGGGAGGTTTGGCTGATATGAGAAACACCTTTCAGGAGCAGCTGGAGCAGCTGAACGTGGAACTGATCCGGATGGGCGCGCTGTGCGAGGAGGCCATCTCCGACGCCACCAAGGCCTATCTGGAGGGAGACCGGGAACTGGGCCGGCAGGCCTGCCGCCTGGAGCAGGAGATCGACAACAAGGAGCGGGACATCGAGAGCCAGTGTATGAAGCTCCTTCTCCGGCAGCAGCCGGTGGCCCGGGACCTGCGGGCCGTGTCCGCCGCCATGCGCATGATCTCCGACATGGAGCGCATCGGGGACCAGGCCCTGGACATCGCGGAGATCGCCCGGGACATGGCCCCCAACCGGCTGGGCAGCCGGACCCCCATGGAGGAGATGGCCCGGGAGGCCATCGGCATGGTCACCGACAGCGTGGACTCCTTTGTCCGGGGGGACCTGAATCTGGCCCACGGGGTCATCGCCCGGGACGACAAGGTGGACCGGCTGTTCCTCCAGGTGCGGGAGGAACTCACCAGCCTGATCGCCGCGGGGGAAGACGGCTCGGTGTGCCTGGATATGCTGATGGTGGCCAAGTATTTCGAGCGCATCGGCGACCACGCCTGCAACATCGCCCAGTGGGTGGAATACGCCCTGACCGGGCAGTATGAAGAAGATTGAACGCCGCCCATAGGGCTCCTGCGCGGACGTCAGGACGGCGGCAAAGAAAGCGGCTGTCCGGCGCAAAGCGGACGGAGCGGAATGGAGTTTGTGAGGACAAAATGATCTATATTCTGGAGGACGATGCCAGCATTCGCAAGCTGGTGGTCTACACCTTGAACAGCCAGGGAATGGAGGCGGAGGGCTTTGAGCGGCCGTCCCAGTTTTGGAGCGCGCTGGAGCAGAAAAAGCCCGAGCTGGTCCTGCTGGACATCATGCTGCCCGAGGAGGACGGCCTCCAAGTGCTCAAGCGGCTCCGGGCCGATCCCAATACCCGGAAGCTGCCCGTTTTGATGCTCACCGCCAAAAGCACGGAGTACGACAAGGTGCTGGGCCTGGACCAGGGGGCGGACGACTATATCACCAAGCCCTTCGGCATGATGGAGCTGATGGCCCGTATCCGCACCGCCCTGCGCCACGCGGGACACGATCAGGAGGAGAAGGGCGCCACCTACCAGGTGGGAGAGCTGTATGTGGACCCGGAACGGCACATTGTCCGGGACGGGGACCGGGCGGTCACCCTGACGCTGAAGGAGTTTCAGCTGCTGTGCCTGCTGCTGGAGCGGCGGGGGACAGTCTTTACCCGGGACCAGCTGCTCAACACCATCTGGGGCTACGAGTTCGACGGGGCCAGCCGCACCGTGGACGTCCATATCCGCACCCTGCGCCAGAAGCTGGGGGCCTCGGGCAACTGCATCGAGACGGTGCGGGGCATCGGTTATAAAATCGCCGGGGAGTGAATACGGCGGATCAAGTTTCGTTTCGCTGCCCATGGAAGGGGAACCCGATATGATGTAGGGCAAGGGCTCTGCCCTTGCCTTTGACGAATGACCAGGTGCAAAGGACAGCCCGGGACCGCAGCGTCACGGCAAGTCGTGCCGCTATGAAATCGGACGCTCCGGGAAAACCCTTGCGGCGGGGGTTCGGATTCCATGGGGTGATAAACGAAGATTTACCCTACAATATCTCAAAAAAGGAGCCTGTTATGACAGCGAAAATATTTCGAAACTCCATGGCGGTGGGGATCTCGGTGTTCCTGCTGTCGGTGGCCCTGTTCATGGGGGTGCTGTACCAGTATTTCGGCGGCCAGCTTACCGACGAACTGGAGAACGAGGCTTGGCTGGTGGCACGGGGCGTGGAGCTCCAGGGCATGGAGTATCTGGAGGGGCTGAACTCCTCCAGCCGCATCACCTGGGTGGACCGGGACGGCACTGTCCTCTACGACAACATGGCGGATCCGTCCACCATGGAGAACCACTCTGACCGGGCGGAGATCCAGGACGCCATGCGGGGCAGCCAGGGGACGTCGGTGCGTGACTCCAGCACCCTGGCGGAAAAGACCTTCTATGTGGCCCGCCGTCTGGAGGACGGGACGGTCATCCGTCTGGCCAGCGCCCAGTACACCATTGTGGTGCTGCTGCTGTCCATGATCCAGCCCCTGATGATCATTTTGGTGGCGGCGCTGATCCTGGCGGCGGTGTTGGCCCACCGGCTGTCCAAGGGGATCATCCGGCCCATTCTGGACCTGGACCTGGAGCACCCGGAGGACTGCGACACCTATGATGAGCTGGCCCCCCTCCTGACCCGGATCCGCCGGCAAAATGACACCATCCGGCGGCAGATGGACCTGCTGCGCCAGCGCCAACAGGAGTTTGCCGCCCTGACGGAGAACATGTCCGAGGGCTTTGTGCTGCTGGACCAGAAGGGCCATATCCTGTCCCACAACAGCGGCGCGCTGCGGCTTTTGGGGACCATCGCGCCGGCAGAGGAGGCCAATGTCCTGACCCTGGACCGCAGCGACGCCTTCCGCCGGGTGGTGGAACAGGCGCTGGCCGGAAACAGGAACCAGGGCCGACTGGAGCGGGGCGGGCGGTGCATCCAGGTCATGGCCGACCCGGTGTCCCACGACGGCCAGGTGGTGGGCGCGGTGCTGGTGTTGGTGGACGTGACCGAGCGGGAGCAGGGAGAGCAGATGCGGCGGGAGTTTACCGCCAATGTCTCCCACGAGCTGAAAACTCCCCTGACCGCCATCTCCGGTATGGCGGAGATCATCAAAAACGGCATGGTGGAGCCGGAGGACATCACGGGCTTTGCCGGCGACATCTATAAGGAGAGCCAGCGGCTGATCGCCCTGGTGGAGGACATCATCCACCTGTCCCGGCTGGACGAGGGCGCCCCCAACCTCCAGCGGGAGGATGTGGACCTGATGGCGCTGGCCAAGAGCGCGGAGCAGCGGCTGGAGCCTCTGGCCAAAAAGGCGGGCGTTACCATCATGGTGGCGGGAGCGCCCTTCACTGTCCACGGTGTGCGGGCGGTTCTGGATGAAATGATCTACAACCTGTGCGACAACGCGGTCAAATACAACCGGCCCGGCGGCACTGTGGCCGTGTCCGTCTCCCCGGCGCCCGGAGGAAAGGGAGGAGAAGTGACGGTGTCCGATACCGGCATCGGCATCCCAGCCCAGGACCAGGAGCGGGTGTTTGAGCGCTTCTACCGGGTGGACAAGAGCCACTCTAAGGAAATTGGCGGCACCGGACTGGGGCTGTCTATCGTCAAGCACGGAGCGGCCCTCCACGACGCCCAGGTGGAGCTGACCAGCACCCTGGGGCAGGGTACCTCGGTGAAGCTGATCTTTTCCCGGTGATACATCCTTTGGGATGGGTCCGGGCCATGGGCCGCTGCAAGCCCCCTGTCAAAAACGGATTTTCCCCGGCCTTCGCACCGTATCTGAGCCTCCCGTGGCCAATAGGCCGCGGGAGGGATTTTTTTGGCTGTTTTGGAAAATATAAAATCGAAATACAGGGAACATTTGCGGAGCAACGCCGTCTATTGGGAAGAACGCGTAACGCGAAAAAGGAGGATATTGTCCATGAAGAAAATTTTGACCGCCGCCCTGGCGCTGGCGCTGACCCTGACCGCCCTGTCCGGCTGCGCCGGAAAGCCCGCTGCCGCTCCCGCCAGAACTCCTGAGGAACTGACCCAGCTCTACGCCGACGCCATTACCCAGAACGGCGGGGAGATGGTGGAGTACAACCCTGTGATCTCTGAGGTGAAAGAGGACGACATGTCCGCCATGATCCTGGAGAGCCTGGGACTGAACGCGGAGGACTTGGAGGCCTTTGGCATCAGCATGTCCATGATGAACGTCAAGGCCTACGGCATTGCCGCCGTTATGCCCGCCGAGGGCAAAGAGGGCGCGGTGAGGGATGCCCTGCAGGGCTTTATCGACAACCAGCGGCAGAGCTTTGAGCAGTATCTGGCTGACCAGTATGAGATCGCCAAGAGCGCCAAGCTGGAGACGCTGGCGGACGGCACTGTCCTCATGGTCATGTGTGAAAACTCCGACGCGGTCTATGAGGCCATCAAGGGAGCCATTGAGGGCTGATACCCGGCATGCGGTGAAACAGAAAAATAGGAAAAAGGCGGAGGCGTCCGGCTGGGACGCCTCCGCCTTTTTCCGCGCAAAGGACTATCATACAGCGGAAATGAATAAAGCGCGTATAAATTAAATGAATATTCAAATAATATTCATTTTTGTGAAAATTATAAGGGAACAGAAGGGGAAGAAATTGCATAATTATGCGAATCGGCGCTTGCATTTCCTTCCAAAGCGTGGTAGACTGATGCCACGATAGCAAGGGAGAACATGTCGGGATGGGCCGGATGGGCCGATCCGGCCTGTCCGGCCCGTGATTTTATGGAGGAATGCATCATGTCTGAGATCAAAAAAGTCGTGCTCGCCTATTCCGGCGGCCTGGATACATCCATCATCATCCCCTGGCTGAAGGAGAACTACAACAACCCTGAGATCATCGCCGTCTCCGGCGACGTGGGCCAGGGCACCGAGCTGGACGGCCTGGAGGAGAAGGCCATCAAGACCGGCGCTTCCAAGCTGTACATCGAGGACCTGACCGACGAGATGGTGGACGAGGTCATCATCCCCTCCATGATGATGGGGGCCAAGTATGAGGACTACCTGCTGGGCACCGCCTTTGCCCGGCCCATCATCGCCAAGCGGCTGGTGGAGATCGCCAAGAAGGAGGGCGCCGACGCCATCTGCCACGGCTGCACCGGCAAGGGCAACGACCAGGTCCGGTTCGAGCTGGCCATCAAGCGGTTCGCCCCTGAGATGAAGATCATCGCCCCCTGGCGGGAGTGGTCCATTAAGGGCCGTGACGAGGAGATCGACTACGCCGAGGCCCACAACGTCCCCCTGAAGATCAGCCGGGAGACCAACTACTCCAAGGACAAGAACCTGTGGCACCTGTCCCATGAGGGCCTGGACCTGGAGGACCCCGCCAACGAGCCCCAGTATGACAAGCCTGGCTTCCTGGAGATGGGCGTGTCCCCCGCCATGGCCCCCGACGCCCCTACCTACGTCACCCTGGACTTTGAGAAGGGCTGGCCCGTGGCCATCGACGGCGAGAAGATGAAGGCCAGCGACATCATCCGCAAGCTCAACGACCTGGGCGGCGCCAACGGCATCGGTCTGCTGGACATCGTGGAGAACCGTCTGGTGGGCATGAAGGACCGGGGCGTTTACGAGACTCCGGGCGGCACCATCCTGTACCGGGCCCATGAGGTGCTGGAGATGATCACCCTGGACAAGGATACCAAGCATATGAAGAGCAAGCTGGCGGTAGACTTCGCCGACCTGGTGTACAACGGCAAGTGGTTCACCCCCCTGCGGGAGGCCCTCACCGCCTTCGCCGTGGACACTCAGAAGCACGTCACCGGCACCGTGAAGCTGAAGCTGTATAAGGGCAACATCATCACCTCCTCCGTCACCTCCCCCGAGACCCTGTACTCTGAGGACCTGGTGACCTTCGAGGAGAGCGACTACGACCAGAAGGACTCCAAGGGCTTCATCAACCTGTGGGGCCTGCCCGATACCGTCCAGGCGCTGCGGGACCAGGGGAAGCTGAAATAAAAACATTTGGGTCGGGCGGGGGCTTGCCCCCGCCGTCCCTGTATTACGAACAAGGGGCGGGGGCGAGCCCCCGCCCTACCATACCAGTTTAGGAGCGGATAGTATGAAACTCTGGGCAGGTCGCTTCCAAAAGGAAACGGATACCTTAGTCAACGATTTTAACTCCTCCATCGGCTTTGACGCCCGGCTATACAAGCAGGACATCACCGGCTCCATGGCCCACGCCGCCATGCTGGGTAAGCAGGGCATCATTGAGGAGCATGAAGCCGAAAAGATCATCGAGGGGCTGAAGGCCATCCTGGCCGACATTGAGGACGGCAAAGTGGAGTTCTCTCTGGACAACGAGGACATCCACATGAACATCGAGGCCATGCTCACCCAGCGCATCGGCGACGCGGGCAAGCGCCTCCACACCGCCCGGTCCCGGAACGACCAGGTGGCGGTGGACACCCGGCTGTACACCAAAGAGGAGATCCCCGTCATCATCAAGCAGGTGCTGGACCTGGAGGAAGTGCTCATCAAGAAGGCCAAGGCCAACCTGGACACCGTCATGCCCGGCTATACCCACCTCCAGCGCGCCCAGCCCACCACCTTCGCCCATTACATGATGGCCTACGCCAACATGTTCAAGCGGGACGTGACCCGCCTGGAGGACTGCCTGGAGCGGCTGGACGAGTGCCCCCTGGGGGCCGGCGCCTTGGCCACCTCCACCTACCCCGTGGACCGGTTCGCCACCGCCGAGGCCCTGGGCTTCAAAAAGCCCACCGACAACTCCATGGACTCCGTCTCCGACCGGGACTATGCCATCGAGCTGCTGTCCGCCCTGTCCATCCTGATGATGCACCTGTCCCGGTTCTCCGAGGAGATCGTGCTGTGGTGCTCCTGGGAGTTCAAGTATGTGGACCTGGACGACGCCTACTCCACCGGCTCCTCCATCATGCCCCAGAAGAAGAACCCCGACGTGGCCGAGCTGGTTCGGGGCAAGACGGGCCGGGTGTACGGCTCCCTGGTCACCCTGCTCACCGTTATGAAGTCCCTCCCCCTGGCCTATAACAAGGATATGCAGGAGGACAAGGAGGCCTTGTTCGACGCCATTGACACCGTGGAGCTGTGCCTGCCTGTGTTCGCCGCCATGGTGGACACCCTGACGGTCCGGCCCAAGAACATGGCCAAGGCGGCCGCCGGCGGCTTTATCAACGCCACCGACTGCGCCGACTACCTGACCAAGAAGGGCCTGCCCTTCCGGGAGGCCTACATGATCGTGGGCCGTCTGGTCAATATGTGCATCAAGACCGGAGATACCCTGGATACCTTGACCCTGAAGGATTTCCGGGCCATCTCCAACCTGTTTGACGAGGATGTGTACGACGCCCTGGCCCTGAAGACCTGCGTCAACGGACGGAAGGTCTACGGCGGCCCGGCGAAAGAGAGCGTCCAGAAGCAGATCGCGCTGATCGAGGAATTTGTGGCGGCCCGGAAATAAACCGTTGCAAAAAGTCCTTCCCCATATCATAATAAAAATAACGAGATTGCCCGAAGCCTTTCCAAATCGTGGAGGGCCGGCCAGAGAAGAACAGAAACCAGGTGTGCAATATGAACAAACCCAAGGTATATATTGACGGCAAGGAGGGCACCACCGGCCTTCAAATTTACGAGCGGTTGGGGAACCGCGATGACATCGAGCTGCTCCTCATCGACGAGAACAAGCGGAAGGACACACAGGAGCGAAAGAAGTTCCTCAACGCCGCCGACCTGGTGTTTCTGTGCCTCCCCGATGGGGCGGCCATAGAGGCGGTGTCCCTCATCGACGATCCCAAGACCCGGGTCATCGACGCCTCTACCGCCCATCGCACCGCCGACGGCTGGGTGTACGGCTTTGCCGAACTGTTGCCCGGCCAGCGCCAGCGCATCCGCTTTGCCAGCCGGGTGGCCAACCCCGGCTGCCACGCCACCGGCTTCCTCTCCACGGCGGCCCCCCTGGTGGAATTGGGGGTGCTGCCCAAGGACTACCCCGTGGCCTGCTTCTCCATGACGGGCTACTCCGGCGGCGGCAAGAAACTCATCGCTGAGTATGAGGCGCCCGAACGCAGCGTCCTGCTGGATTCCCCCAATATCTACGCCACCGGCCTGAAGCACAAGCACCTGCCCGAGATGCAGAAGGTGGCGGGCCTGGACCAGCCCCCGGTGTTTGCCCCTATCCTGGGGGATGTGTACAAGGGCATGGCCACCACCATTCTGCTCCAGAACCGGCTGCTGAAGGGGACCCCCACCGCCCAGGACATCTGTGAGATGCTGGCCTCCTACTACGACGGACAGCAGCTGGTCCGGGTGGCGCCCTTCGGAGGCAGCGCCCCCCGTCTGGCCACCAACGCCCTGGCGGGCAAGGACTATCTGGAGATCACCGTCACCGGCCATGAGGGGCAGACCATGCTCACTGCCCAGTTTGACAATCTGGGTAAGGGCGCTTCGGGCGCGGCCGTCCAGAACATGAACATCATGCTGGGCTTCCAGGAGACGGCTGGCCTGAATCTGTAAGCGCAGGGGCGGCCCGCAGCCTCCCATTGGAATAGACGGCGGCCCCGGGCCGCTCATTCAACTTGCAAGGAGACGACCGATATGTTAAAGGAAATTTCCGGCGGCGTGTGTGCCGCCCAGGGCTTTGCCGCCTCCGGCGTCCACTGCGGCGTCAAGGCGGGCAGCAGCCCGGATAAGAACGACCTGGCCCTGATCCTGTCGGAGAAGGAGTGCACCGCCGCCGCCACCTACACCCTGAACCGGGTGAAGGCGGCCCCCCTGTACGTCACCATGGACCACCTGGAGAACGGGGTGGCCTGGGGCGTGGTGGCCAACAGCGGCAACGCCAACGCCTGCTGCCCCATGAGCCATGAGAACGCCGAGGCCATGTGCGCCGCGGCGGCCGCCGCCACCGGCCGGGAGCCGGAGGACTTTGTGGTGGCCTCCACCGGCGTCATCGGCCAGACCATCAACATCGCCGCCATCCAGGCGGGGATGCCCGCTGCCGCCGCCGCCCTGAACGGGAACGGCTCCGATGCCGCGGCCCACGCCATCATGACCACCGACACGGTGAAGAAGGAACTCGCCGTCTCCCTGACCATCGGGGGCAAGGAGGTCAAGCTGGGGGCCATCGCCAAGGGCTCCGGCATGATCCACCCCAACATGGGCACCATGCTGGCCTTTATCACCACCGACTGCGCCATCACCCATGAGATGCTGGAGGACGCCCTCCGGGAGGTGGTGTCCAAGACCTTCAACCGGGTCACCGTGGACGGGGACACCTCCACCAACGACACCTGCGTGGTGCTGGCCAACGGCATGGCGGGCAACCCCCTCATCGAGTGGAAGGATGAGGACTACGAGACCTTCAAGGCCGCCCTGGACCATGTGTGCCGCACCCTCTCCCGGGCCATCGCCGGGGACGGCGAGGGCGCCAGCCGGCTGATCACCTGCAAGATGGTGGGGGCCCGCAGCGAGGAGAGCGCCGAGCGGCTGGCAAAGGCCGTGGTGGGCTCCTCCCTGGTGAAGGCGGCCATGTTTGGGGCCGACGCCAACTGGGGCCGGGTGCTGTGCGCCATGGGCTACTCCAAGGCCCCCTTCCGTCCCGAGCATGTGGACGTGTCCTTCCAGTCCTGCGCTGGGGAGATCCTGGTGTGCGAGCAGGGCGAGCAGGTGAACTTTGACGAGGACAAGGCCAAAGAGATCCTGTCCCAGAAGGAAGTGGTCATCGCCGTCAGCCTGAACGAGGGCGAGGAGTCCGCCGAGTGCTGGGGCTGCGATTTGACCTACGATTATGTGAAGATCAACGGCGACTACCGGACTTGATGATTTTTCCGCGTCCGGTTGCCAAGGAAACAAAATAAAAAGGGGGAGCTACCCATGTCCTTCAACGAGGTGGACCGGACCCAGGTACTGGCTGAGGCCCTGCCCTACATCCAGAAATACTACGGCAAGACCATTGTGGTGAAATACGGCGGCAACGCCATGGTGTCCGAGGAGCTGCGCCGGGCGGTCATCTCCGACATCATCCTGCTGAACCTGGTGGGCATCCATGTGGTGGTGGTCCACGGGGGCGGCCCGGAGATCAGCGAGATGCTCAAGAAGGTGGGCAAGGAGTCCAAATTTGTGGACGGCCTGCG
This sequence comes from Pseudoflavonifractor phocaeensis, assembly GCF_021531815.1. Lineage (GTDB taxonomy): Bacteria > Bacillota > Clostridia > Oscillospirales > Oscillospiraceae > Lawsonibacter > Lawsonibacter phocaeensis_A. Next base: position 22,752 of record NZ_JADYUM010000020.1, on the reverse strand, counting down.
CTACACCGACCAGGAGACCATGGACATCGTCCAGCAGGTGCTGTGCGGCCGGGTGAACAAGGACCTGGTGGCCACCCTGAACCGCCTGGGCGGCCGGGCCCTGGGCCTGTGCGGCGTGGACGGCGCCATGCTCCGGGCCAAGAAGCTGGACGAGAAGTACGGCATGGTGGGCGAGATCACCCGTGTGGACCCCCGGCCCGTGGTGGACGCCCTGGAGCGGGGCTATATCCCCGTGATCTCCACCGTGGCCCAGGGGGAGGACGCCGACACCTCCTACAACATCAACGCCGATACCGCCGCCGCCAAGCTGGCTGTGGCGCTGAAGGCGGAGAAGCTGCTCCTCCTCACCGACGTCCGGGGCCTGCTCCGCGACCCCAAGGACGAGTCCACCCTGATTTCTGAACTCCAGCTCTCCTATGTCCCCGCCCTGGTGCGGGAGGGCGTGATCTCCGGCGGTATGATCCCCAAGGTGGACTGCTGCGTGGAGGCGGTGCGCTCCGGCGTCAAGTCGGCCACCATTCTGGACGGCCGGGTGGCCCACTCCATCCTCATCGAGCTGCTGTCCGACGCGGGCATCGGCACCATGCTGGTCAACTGAGGGCAGATGTGCCATGGCATGCCGCTTTTGCAGATAAAGGAGAATCAAACATGACATTTGAAGAGATCAAGGCTCTGGACGAGCAATATGTAATGCACTCCTACGGCCGGTTCCCCGTGGCCATTGACCACGGCAAGGGCGCCACCCTCTGGGACACGGAGGGCAAGGAGTATATCGATTTCACCGCCGGCATTGGCGTCACCTCCCTGGGCCACGGGAACCAGGGGTGGGTGGAGGCGGTGACGGCCCAGGCGGCCAAGCTGGGCCACATCTCCAACCTGTTTTACGCCGAGCCTTACGCCAAGGTGGCGCAGAAGCTGTGCGTCCGGACCGGGATGTCCAACGTGATGTTCTCCAACTCCGGCGCCGAGGCCAACGAGGCCATGATCAAGCTGGCCCGCAAGTACTCCTACGACAAGTACGGCAAGGGCCGGGGCACCATCATCACCCTGCACAACTCCTTCCATGGCCGTACCATCACCACCCTGGCCGCCACCGGTCAGGACAAGTTCCACGACTACTTCTTCCCCTTTACCGAGGGCTTCCGCTACGCCGACGCCAACGATCTGGACAGCGTGGAGGCGGTGGCGGGCCATGACGTCTGCGGCGTCATGATGGAGCTGATCCAGGGCGAGGGCGGCGTGATGCCTCTGGACCAGGAGTTCGTCCGGAAGGTGGCCGACCTGTGCGCCAAGCGGGATTGGTTGCTCCTTATCGACGAGGTCCAGAGCGGCGTGGGCCGCCCCGGCACCCTGTTTGCCTTCCAGCAGTACGGCATCCAGCCCGACGTGGTGTCCTTCGCCAAGGGCATTGCCGGCGGCCTGCCCTTCGGCGGCGTGATGGCCAATGAGAAGTGCCGGAACGTCTTCACCCCCGGCACCCACGGGACCACCTTCGGCGGAAACCCTGTGGCTGCCGCCGCGGCCTGCTATGTGCTGGACACCCTGGACGACAGCTTCCTGGCCCAGGTCAAGGAGAAGGGCGACTATCTCCGCGGCCAGATCGAGGCCATGGACCTGCCCTGCCTGGGCGCTGTCCGGGGCATGGGCCTGATGCTGGGCATCGAGGTCAAGGGGGACAAGAGCAATAAGGAACTGGCCGCCAAGCTGGTGGACAGCGGCCTGCTGATCCTCACCGCCGGACCCGGCCTGCGGCTGCTGCCCCCCCTGGTCATCACCAAGGAGGAGATGGACAAGGGCCTGGCCATCATGAAGGTGACTCTGGCGTAACGGAAGGAAAAGCCCCTATGCGAAATGCGCAGCGGGCATTGCAAGGGCGTTTTGAGGAAACAGGATGGAATATGCCTGAGTCCTGCATTTTGAATTCTGCGTTTGGCAGGGGGTTATGAAATGACAAAGGATTTATTGAAGCTGCTGGACCTGTCCAAGGAGGACATCATCAAGATCCTGAATACGGCGGACCAGCTGAAGTACGACCAGAAGCACCGCATCCCCCACGACTATCTCCGGGGCAAGACCCTGGCCATGATCTTTGAGAAGAACTCCACCCGTACCCGGGTGTCCTTTGAGACGGGCATGTTCCAGCTGGGCGGCCACGCTCTGTTCCTGTCCGGCAAGGAGAGCCAGATCGGCCGGGGCGAGCCGGTGCAGGACACCGCCCGGGTGCTGGACCGGTACTGCGACGGCATCATGATCCGCACCTTCGCCCAGGAGGAAGTGGAGAATCTGGCCCAAAACACCAAGATCCCCATTATCAACGGGCTGACCGATTTCTGCCATCCCTGTCAGGTGCTGGCAGACCTGATGACCATCCGGGAGCACAAGGCTGTCCTGGAGGGCCTGAAGATGTGCTATATCGGCGACGGCAACAACATGGCCAACTCCCTGATCGTGGGCGGCCTGAAGTGCGGCATGGAGGTGTCGGTGGCCTGTCCCGAGGGCTACGATCCCGACCCCCGGGTGCTGGAGTTCACCAAGAGCGATCCCACGTTCAAATTCTCCCTCCACCGCACCCCCAAGGAGGCCGCCGTGGGCGCCGACGTGGTGTTCACCGACGTGTGGGCCTCCATGGGCCAGGAGGAGGAGCGGGCCATCCGCGCCAAGGCCTTCGCCGGCTACCAGGTCAACGAGGAGCTGATGGCTCTGACCAACCCCGAGTGCATGGTGCAGCACTGCCTGCCCGCCCACCGGGGGGAGGAGATCACCGCCGAGGTCTTTGAGGCCCACGCCGGCGAGATCTTTGACGAGGCGGAGAACCGCCTCCACGCCCAGAAGGCAGTCATGTACCTGCTGATGAAGGATGACGAGGAATAACGAGAAAGAAACAGGACCGCCCGCGGGCGGTCCTGTTTTTCTATTTTGACGAAAAAATACCACTACACCTTATAGTAAAATGCTTATATTGCACAAAACGGCTTGCACAACGGCGGGAACGTGATATAATATTAGAGCGTTAAGAAATCGTGAAGAAGGAAGGGAGAGAGGGAATATTCGGGAGCTTCACGGTTTTGGATGCGGGCGTTTGCTCCGGCAATGGCCCAATGTTGTAAGGAGGGAAAGTAAATGGCAGAGAAGAAATCAAACCGAACTGCCGCAGCGGCAAAGTTTATTCTGTGCAGTGCTCTGGGTATCTTCATGTTCTTTATCAGCGTGACCTACAATGGAAAAAGCACGATCCCCCTGGACCATCTGACCACCATCATCCGCGGACTGTTGGGGGACTACCAGAAGTATGTGGTTCTGGTGGTCATCGCGGTGGGCGCGATCATGCCCTTTGTCAAAAAGACCTGGAACAAGAGCGCCCAGAACATCGTGTTCTCCGTATTTAAGGTGATCGGCCTGATCTGCGCCATCATGTATGTGTTTGGCCTGGGCCCCGCCGAGCTCCATGAGAATCCGGACCTGTTCCCCTTCCTGTTTGTGACCCTGTGCTGCTCCCTGTGCTTCCTGATCCCCATCGGCGCGGTGTTCCTGTCCTTCCTGACGGACTACGGCCTGATGGAGTTTGTGGCCGTCTTCCTCCAGCCCGTAATGCGTAAGGTCTGGAAGACTCCCGGCCGCTCCGCCATTGACGCCGTGGCTTCCTTCGTGGGCAGCTACTCCCTGGCGCTGCTCATCACCGACCGCCTGTACCAGGAGGGCCGCTACAACAAGAAGGAGGCCTTCATCATCGCCACTGGCTTCTCCACCGTGTCCACCACCTTCATGGTGGTAGTGGCCAAGACCCTGAACCTGATGGACCGCTGGAATTTCTACTTCTGGTCCACCCTGGTCATCACCTTCGTGGTCACCGCCATTGTGGCCCGTATCTATCCCACCTCTAAGGTGCCCAACGAGTACATGGAGGGCGTCACGCCCCAGCCCGAGGAGATCGTGACCAAGGACCGGTTCAAGGTGGCTGTGGACGACGCCCTGACCGCCGCGGAGAACTCCGGTTCCATCGCCGCCAACGTGTGGCGCAACACCAAGGACGGCCTGCGGATGGTCAGCAATATCCTGCCCACCATTATGTCCATCGGTCTGCTGGGCATGCTGATCGCCCTGTTTACCCCCGTGTTTGACATCATCGGCTACATTTTCTACCCCTTCACCGCTGTGGTCCAGCTGCCTGAGGCCCTGGTGGCCGCCCAGGCCCTGGCTACCACCATCGCCGAGATGTTCCTGCCCGCCGCCTTCGTGGTGGAGGCAGCCCTCGCCACCCGCTATGTGGTTGCCGTGGTCTGCATCTCCGAGCTGCTGTTCTTCTCCGCCGTGATCCCCTGTATCCTGTCCACCAAGATCCCCGTGACCATCCCCCAGATCCTGGTCCTGTGGGTGGAGCGCGTCATCCTGTCCATCCTGCTGGCCGGCGCCGTGGCACTGGTCCTGCTATAACAAATGTCATAAAAGCGCCGGAGGCGGACTATCAGTCCGCCTCCGGCGCTTTCTTTTCTCTTACAAAAGAGCCAGATCCTGGATCAGCGCGTCAATATCCTCGTCCCGGGTGGACCAGGCGGTGCAGAAGCGGACGGCGGTGCGGTCCGTGCCAACTTTGCACCAGAAGCAGCTGCTGTACTTCTGATTCAGAGTCTCCAGTGCCCGGTCCGGGATCACCGGAAACTGCTGGTTGGTGGGGGTGGGAAGGAGCAGCTCCCAGCCCTTGTCCAGGAAGGCCTTTTGCAGCCGCTGGGCCTGGGCCACCGCCTTTTGGCCGATCTCCCGGTACAGGCCGTCCTCCAGCAGGGCCTCGAACTGGACCCCCAGCAGTCGGCCCTTGGCCAGCATGCCGCCCCTCTGCTTAATGAGGTAGCGGAAGTCGCTTTTCAGGGCGTCGTTGGTGATGACCACCGCCTCCCCGAACAGGAGGCCCGCCTTGGTGCCGCCTAGGTAGAACACGTCGCACAGCCGGGCCAGGTCGGGGAGGGTCACCTCGGAGGCGGCCAGACCGTAGACCAGCCGGGCCCCGTCCACAAAGAGCATCAGGTGGTACTGGTCGCAGACCCTCCGGATGGTCTCCAGCTCCTCCAGGGTGTAGAGGGTGCCCATCTCAGTGGGGTGGGAGAGGTAGACCATGCCGGGCTGGACCTTGTGCTCCACCGAGGGGTCCTCGTAGTGGGCCTTGCACAGCTCCGCCACCTGGCGGGCGGTGAGCTTGCCGTCCTGGGTGGGGACAGGGAGGATCTTGTGGCCGGTGGCCTCCACCGCTCCGGTCTCGTGGTCGTTGATGTGGCCCATCTGGGTGCAGATCACACCCTGGTGGGGGCGCAGGGCGGCGGCGATCACTGTCATGTTGGTCTGGGTGCCGCCCACCAGAAAGTGGATGTCGGCCTGGGGAGCCCGGCACAGGTCCCGGAGCAGCTGGGCGGCCCGGGTACAGTGGCTGTCCACACCGTAGCCGGGACACTCCTCCCGGTTGGTGGCCACCAGCTTCTCCAGCACCTTGGGGTGGGCGCCGGTGGCGTAGTCACATTCAAAGCGGATCATGGGGTTCGACCTCCCGTTGTTTTGTGTGTGTAAATCCATTGTACTCCAAAGGGGCCGCCGGGTAAAGAGGAGAAAAGCGGCGACATAAAAAGCGCCGCAGGCGGTAATCCTGCGGCGCTTTAATGGAACGGTCGGTTCGGACCGAATCAGGCCAGGGCCTTCTTGGCGGTCTCGGTGAGCTGGGTGAAAGCGGCCTTGTCGTTGACAGCCAGCTCGGCCAGCATCTTGCGGTTGATGACGATGCCGGACTTCTTCAGGCCATTCATGAAGGTGGAGTAGTTCATGCCGTTGAGCTTGCAGGCGGCATTGATCCGGGTGATCCACAGCTGACGGAAGTCGCGCTTCTTCAGCTTGCGGCCGGTATAGGCGTAAACGCCGGACTTCATGACGGCCTGGTTGGCCATCTTGTAGTGCTTGGACTTGGAACCCCAGTAGCCCTTGGCCAGCTTGAGGATCTTGTTTCTTCTCTTGCGCGTCATCATCGCGCCTTTCACACGTGCCATAGTTGATTCCCTCCCTCTTCTTACTTGTACAGGATCATGCGCTTGATGGCGGCCTCATTGGTCTTGTCGGCATAGGTGGTGCCGCGCAGAGCCCGCTTCAGCTTGGTGGTCTTGCCGTGGCCGTTCAGCAGGTGGCGCTTCTTGGTCATGGCGCGCTTGACCTTGCCGGTCTTGGTGAGGGAGAAACGCTTCTTGGCGCCGCTATGAGTCTTGATCTTGATCTTCGGCATAACAGAGAACTCCTTTACTTACTTTTTCGCATCCTTTGCGGGCTTGGGGGACAGGAAGATGGACATGTGCCGGCCCTCCAACTTGGGGCTCTTGTCCATCACGGCGACCTCGCCGCACTCCTCAGCAAATTTGAGCAGCAGGTCCTGGCCAATATTGGTGTGGGCCATCTCACGACCGCGGAAGCGGACGGTGACCTTGCAGCGGTTGCCTTCGGACAAAAACTTTTGGGCGTTGCGCAGCTTCACGTTGAAGTCGTTGACGTCGATGCTGGGGGACATCCGGACCTCTTTGATCTCCACCACGCGCTGGTTCTTGCGGGCTTCCTTCTCGCGCTTGGTCTGCTCGAACCGGTACTTGCCGTAATCCATGAGCTTGCACACGGGGGGCACGGCGTTGGGAGAGATCTTCACCAGATCCAGGCTCCGTTCCTCGGCCAGGCGCAGAGCCTCCTGGGAGGACATGATGCCCAGCTGTTCGCCGGACTCAGAGATCAGGCGGACCTCCTTATCCCGGATTTCTTCGTTGGTTTGATGACCTGTGTTAGCGATGGGAAAGCACCTCCAAACAAAAATAAATACGGCGGCCGGCAGGCCCCCGTATCACAGCAAAACAACGCCGGAATCCCGGCGAATGTTATTCCATGTTGACCCTTTGGCTCTGGCCTGGGGTGAGGACGGGGAACCGTACCTGCTTTGTTTTACCGAAAAATCATACCACGCCCCAGGGACATTGTCAAGGGGGGAAAAGCCAGGAAATCACGCTTTTTTTCGGCGAAAAAGGGCCACTGCGGAACGAGTGCCGGAGATAAAAGAGTGGGACTACTTTACATAACAATGTCGTGGAAAAAAGTATACACGGAGTTATTCACAATTTCCACATGGTTTTCCACACTGTTTGTGGAAAACAGCGGGAAGAAACCGGGGAAATAGGGGGTGCAGAACCTGAATGTATAAAATCTATGTAAAATTAAAGGAACATTCAAGTTACATAACGCAGAAAAGGGGACCGACACGATTACCCGGAGAGCTCATCCCGGCGGGATGCGGAGAAAGGCGGGGACGCGGGGCAAAGCCGGACCCGCCGGGGCAAAGCCCCCGGCGGCAGCGGGGCCTTATCCCAGAGAAATGTCCCGGGTGGCGTAGGCGTTGAGGTCGTAGCCGGCCACGTGGCCGGCCAGATACTCGTAGTAGCCCTGGCAGCCGATCATGGCGCCGTTGTCGCCGCAGTACTTCAGCTCCGGGAGAAACAGCTTGTCGCCGCTGGCGGCGCAGGCGGCCTGGAGGTCGGCACGGATGCGGCGGTTGGCAGCCACCCCTCCGGCCACCGCCACCTTGCCGTAGCCCAGGCGGCGGGCGGCGGTCATGGCGCGGGGGACCAGGGATTCACTCACCGCCCGGCCAAAGCTGGCGGCGAAGGAGGGCAGGTCCAGCGCCTCCCCTTTCTGCTGGGCGTTGTGGATCAGATTCAGGCTGGCGGTCTTGAGGCCGGAGAAGGACATGTCCAGCTCATGGCCCGCCACATGGGCCCGGGGCAGCTCGTATTTGCCGTCATCTCCCCCGTCGGCCAGACGGTCCATGGGTCCGCCGCCGGGGTAGCCGATGCCCAGCACCCGGGCCACCTTGTCGAAGCACTCCCCGGCGGCGTCATCCCGGGTGCCCCCCAGCACCTCCATCTCGGTGTAGGACCGCACGTCCACAATGGCGGTGGTGCCGCCGGAGACGCACAGGCAGACGAAGGGGGGCTCCAGGTCCGGGTGGGTCAGGTAGTTGGCGGCGATGTGGCCCCGGACGTGGTGGACGGGAATGAGAGGCAGGTCCAGGGCCATGGCCGCCCCCTTGGCGAAGTTGACCCCCACCAGCACCGCGCCGATGAGGCCGGGGGCGTAGGTCACCGCCACGGCGTCCAGGTCGGCCTTGGTCAGCCCCGCCTGCAGGAGGGCCTGGTCAGCCAGACCGGTCACCGCCTCCACATGCTTCCGGGAGGCGATCTCCGGGACCACGCCGCCGTAAATGGTGTGCATCTCGATCTGGGAGGCCACGCAGTTGGACAGTACGGTCCGGCCGTCTCGCACGACGGCGGCGGCGGTCTCATCACAGGAGGACTCAATGGCGAGAATATTCATGAAAAAGCACCTGCTTTCCGTATATCGTCAGGGTTTTATAGGCGCCGCGGGCAAGGCGTGCCCTGGGTAGGCTTTGCCAACAGGGGATGAGAGGGCAAGAACCTCCGCCAAAGGTCACTCCTCGATCCAATCTCCCGGCGGGTTGGGCTGCTCGCCCGGAGCCAGGGGGATCTGAATAAAGCGTTGGTAGATATGGGGCGGCATGTGGCCCCGGTAGATTTTCCGGTGGACCTCCAGCAGCTCCCCGGCGGTCACGTCCTCCCGGCCCCGGATCAGGGTCTGGTAGTGGACGCCGAACAGGGCACAGTCGTAGCCGCCGTAGCGGAAGCCGTTGCGGAGGTAGAAGTTCAGCCGCCGCCGGCGCAGCGCCTCGCCGTCGGGGCTACCGTTTTCCGGGGCCTCGGCCTCGCCGAAGATCCCCCGGTACTCCTTGTAATAATCGGCCAGCAGATCCAGCATGGCGGCGCCCAGGCCGCGGCTGCGCTTGCCCTCCAGGGTACCAAGATAGTCCAACAGGGCGAAGGGGACGCCCGGTTCCAGCCACAGCAAGGCGTAGCCCAGCAGCTCCTCCCCTTCGTACAGACCCAGGGCCTGATAGCGGCCCTGGGCCATCAGGGACAGCATGGCCTTCAGGGGCTTGAGCTCCTCCGGGGGGAAGTCCTGTTTCAGCTCCGCCTCATACAGCCAGGCCAGCTGGGCGGAGGTCAGGTCATGGAGCCTCATGGTGGAACTCCCGGGTCATGATGACCGCGTCCTCACGGGGACGCTGGTAGTAGCCGGGCCGCAGGCCGGCCTGCTGGAAACCGAACTTTTCGTACAGGGCGATGGCCGGGAGGTTGGACTTGCGGACCTCCAGGGTGAGGAAGGCCAGGTTGACCGCCCCGAAGCGGCAGTACACGTCCAGCAGGGCGGAGGCCACTCCGTGGCGGCGGGCGGCCTCCTCCACGGCGATGTTGTCGATATAGCCCTCGTCCACGATGACGTGGAGTCCGGCGTAGCCCAGGATGCTGCCGTCCTCTGCTTCAGCCACGATGAAGCTGGCCTGGGAGTCAAAGAGGGCGTCCTCCAGCATGTTCTCCGTCCAGGGGGTGGAAAAGCACTCCCGCTCCAGCGCGGCGATCTGGGGGATGTGGCTGCGGTCCATGGGCACGATCTCGTAATACATAAGAACACTCCTTTTAAGAAGCAACCATAACATTTCATACTATCATACACCAAAAATCCCCCTTCGTAAATACAAAGGGGGAGAAAAAGAAGGCCGGGGCATGGTGTATCAAGCCAAACGACGTTATCCGGAGTTGCCGTCCCGCCGGTAAAACCGGCAGAATCCCCACACCGCCCAGGCCAATACCGCGCCCGCCGCCGGGGAGATGGCGCCCAGCAGGAGGATGACCCCGAACAGACTCTCGCCGAAACCGGGCTGCTGGGCATAGTAAAAACCCAGAACGGCCATAGCCGCCGCCAAAAGCAGCGGGACCGCCCGCAGGAGCTTCCGCCGGTCCATTCGGCACAGCAGAAGCTGGAGGCAGAAGGCCGGAAGGGCGGGAAGGAACAGCAGCCAGGAGATGTCCCAGAACCAGAACCCCACGCACAGGGCCAGGGACAAAAGCAGGACGGCCAGAAGGATCAGGTTGGCGCGGTTTTTCCAAAAGGTCATAAAAAAGCCTCCCTTCCGATACGGCGGAACAATCTTTCCTCGTCTCCAGTGTATCAGAAGGGAAGCACGTTTGCAATGGAACTAGGACGGACGGTCATTTTGTGAGGATAGGCGGCAGGGCTCAGACCTCCCGGTCCGTCAGAAAAGGAATAAAATCCTTGATCAGCAGCACATAGGTGGGTAAAAAGACCAGAGCGGCCAGGATGCCCGCGCCTTTGCGGCGGCGGGCCGGGACGCTCAGCCCGATCAGGACCCCCAAAGCCCCCAGGCAGAGCTTGACCAGGGCGAAGTCCTTCCAGGTAGACTGGGCGGCATAGCGGTCCGCCCGCTGCATCAGGAACCGAAAGGGACACATGGAAACGGCCTCCTTTTCAATTATAATATCGGAAAACTGCCTTTCGGGGATTTACTGATCAAAAATTACTTGTTTTCTTGCGGACAAGAAGCGAAACGAAGTTTCGCGCAAAGTTCTTTTGCTGACTTTTCTTTCCAAGAAAAGTCAGTGGGCGGAGGCCCAGCTCTTCCCGGCGGCGGTGTCGGCCAACAGGGCCACAGGGAGGGAAGCCACCGCCTCCATCTCCTCCTTCACCAATTTGCACACCGTCTCCGCCTCGGCCTCGGGGCACTCCACGATGAGCTCGTCGTGTACCTGGAGGACCAGCTTTCCTTCCAGCCCCTCGGCGGCCAGCCGGTCCCGGACCCGGATCATGGCCAGTTTGATGATGTCGGCGGCGGTGCCCTGGATGGGGGCGTTGAGGGCCACCCGCTCTCCAAAGGACCGGGTATTGAAGTTGGAAGACTTCAGCTCCGGCACCCAGCGGCGGCGTCCGAAGAGGGTGGACACGTAGCCGTCCGCCTTGGCCCGGGCCACCACGGCGTCCATGTAGGAGCGGACCCCGGCGTAATGGGTGAAATATTTCTCCATATACTCCTTGGCCTCAGCCACCGTCACGTGGATGTCCTGGGACAGGGAGAAGGGGGAGATCCCGTAGACGATGCCGAAGTTCACCGCCTTGGCGGAGCGGCGCATGAGGGGAGTGACCTCCTCCGCCGGGACGCCGAAGACCTGGGAGGCGGTGATGGTGTGGATGTCCGCGCCGGAGTTGAAGCCGTCGATCATGGCCTGGTCCCCGGCCATGCAGGCCAGCAGCCGCAGCTCGATCTGGGAATAGTCCGCGTCCACCAGCACCTTGCCCGGAGGGGCCACGAACATGTTCCGCAGCTCCGCCCCCAGCTCGGTGCGTACCGGGATGTTCTGGAGGTTGGGCTCCACGGAGCTGAGCCGGCCCGTGGCGGTGACGGTGTTCTGGAAGGAGGTGTGGATGCGGCCGTCGGGGGCTATGACCTTGCCCAGACCGTCCACGTAGGTGGACTTCAGCTTGGTCAGCTGGCGGTAGTCCAGGATCTCCTCAATGATGGGGTGCTGGCCCCGCAGCTTGTCCAGCACCTCCGCGTTGGTGGAGTAGCCCGTCTTGGTCTTCTTCACCGGGGGCAGGCCCAGCTGGTCAAAGAGGATGTGGCCCAGCTGCTGGGTGGAGTTGATGTTGAACTCCTCCCCGGCCAGATCGTAGATTTTGGCCTGAGCGGCGTCAATACGGCCGGAGAGCATTTCACCGAAGGACACCAGCGCCCCCCGGTCAATGAGGAACCCGGCTACCTCCATCTCGGCCAGTACCTGGCACAGGGGCAGCTCCACCTCACGGTACAGCTTCATCATCCCCAACTCCTCCAGCCGCTGGGACAGGGTGTCATACAGGGCATCGATCAGGGAGGTGTGGCTGAGCCAGGCGGCCATGGGGGCCACCGGGTCGGCCAGGGGGCCGAAGGCGCCGTCGGCCAAAAAGTCGGAAGATTTGGCCAACTGGAAGTTGTAGTAGGTCATGGCCAGCTTTTCCAGGTCGTAGCTGCCGTCGGTGGGGGCCAGCAGGTAGGCGGCCACCGCCGTGTCGAACAGGAAGCCCTCGGTGGACAGGCCCTCTTCCAGCAGCTGGCGCATCAGGGGCTTGCAGTCGTGGGTGATTTTTTTAATGTCGGGGGCGAAGAAGCCCTTTAAAAAGTCGTTGTAGCAGTCCAGCCGGTCGGCCAGCACCATGACCCCGTGGCCGTTCCCGTTGTCTCCGCATTCCACGCAGACGCCGTTCAGGCCGGGCAGGGCCAAAAAGGACACATGGTCCCGTTTCCGCCACTGGGCCAGCAGCTCCTCCATCCGGGCCCGGTCGGTGATAAACTCGCTTTCACAGGTGCCTTCAAACACCTGCTCCTCGGCCTGACCCTCCCCCTGAGGGGCGGCCAGGTGGTACTTGTCGATGAGCTTGGCGAACTCCAGGTCCAGAAACAGCTGGTACAGTTTGCCGTTGTCCGGCTCCCGGCGCAGGTTGTCCTCCGGAACAAATTCCACGGGGGCGTCGGTGCGGATGGTGGCTAGGTCGTAGGACATCCGGGCGTCCCCCTCTCCCTCGGCCAGCTTTTTGACGATGCCGGGCTTGGCAGGTTCGCCGGGAGCCATCTCAGGCTGGGGCATGGCGGCGTAGAGGGCGCCCAGGGAACCGTACCGCCGGACCAGGGCCATGGCCGTCTTTTCCCCCACCCCCTTGACGCCGGGGATGTTGTCGGAGGCGTCCCCCATGAGGGCCTTCAGGTCGATGATGTGGATGGGGTCAAAGCCGTACTCCTCCCGGAAGGCGTCCGGGGTCATGTTCCGGGTGGTGGTCCGGCCCATGCGGGTGGACACCAGCTTGACGGTGGTGCGGTCGTTGATGAGCTGGAGGGAGTCCTTATCCCCGGTGACCACCACCGTGTCCCATCCTGCGGCGGCGTCCTTCACCGAGATGGTGCCCAGCAGGTCGTCAGCCTCCCAGCCGTCCAGCTCGTACATGGGGATGTTCATGGCGCGCAGTACGTCCTTCAAAATGGGCATCTGGCTGGCCAGTTCGTCTGGCATCTTTTTCCGGGTGGCCTTATACCCGTCGTAGGCCAGGTGGCGGAAGGTGGGAGCCTTCCGGTCGAAGGTGACGCACAGGGCGTCGGGCTTCTCCTCCTCCAGCAGCTTGTTCAGAATGTTGAGAAAGCCGAAAATGGCGTTGGTGGGCTGGCCCGCCCGGGTGGTGAGATTCTGGCTCACGCCGTAAAAGGCCCGGTTGACGATGGAATTGCCGTCCAGGACCATGAGTCGTTTCATATTGGGATACCCCCATTCTCCGGCCTGGGGCCGGGTGTCGATCTGTACATTCCAGTATATCAGTCTTTCCGCATCAGGGCAAGAAAAACCGGGAGCCTTACGGCTCCCGGCGGAGATCACAGTGCTTTCATGGCGGACCGCGCCGTTTTCACCAGGTATTCCATGGCTTCCGCGGGGTATTTGCCGATGGCGGTCTCTCCGGTGAGCATGAGGGAGGAGGCGCCGTCCAGCACGCCGTTGTAGATGTCCAGCACCTCGGCCCGGGTGGGGATGGGGCGCTGCTCCATGGACCACAGCAGCTGGGTCACCAGACAGAAGGGCTTGCCGGCCTCCCGGCACCGGCGGGCGATGTCTTTCTGGACCGCGGGCAGCTCCCACAGGGGCATGGAGTTGCCCAGGTCCCCCCGGGCGATGCAGATCTGGTCGGCGGAGGCCATGATCTCGTCCAGCAGTCTGACCCCCTGGCGGCTCTCCACCTTAGCCATGATCCGGACAGAACCCAGTCCCCGGCGGTCCAGCTCGGCGCGCAGGGCCTCCACGTCGGCCCGACTGCGGACAAAGGGCTGGAGGACGTGGGTCACCCCCATCTTCCCGGCCAGGTCCAGGTTTTCCAGGTCGGCCCGGGTGAGGGTGGGAACGTCGGGCTGTACGCCCAGAATGGTCAGGCTCTTCCGGCTGTGCAGCACGCCCCCCCGGAGCACCCGGCACAGCAGGACGGAGGAGGAGGTTTGGAGCACCTTCAGCAGCAGGGCGCTGTCATCCAGGGAGATCTGATCTCCCTTGTGCGCGCTGCGGAGGACCGCCTCAGGCACCGGGATGCCCCCGTCCCCCAGAAGCAGCTCGCCCCCCGCCTTGAGCTGGATCGGCCGGGGCAGCCGCCCCACCCGCAGCTCCGGTCCCTGAAGGTCGATGATGAGCCGGGCGTCCACTCCGGCCCGTTTGGCGGCGGGACGGAAGACCTGGTTTAGAATAGGGGCGCAGGTGGCAATACTGGTATGGGAGAGGTTGAGACGGATGCCCGTCATCCCGGCCCGAAACATCCGGTCCAGAATGTCTCTGGTCTGACAGGCCACTCCCAGGGTGCCGTAAAAGTCCATGGCGGCGGTTCCTCCTCATGCTGATTCTCTGTATCTATTATGCCGCCGGCGGGGTGGGTAAGTCAATATAAAAAGCGGCAGCCCGGGCGGGCTGCCGCAAAAATATGCAGTGGGTTCAGGCGTTCTGGCGCTTTTTCATGTAGAACAGGAAGCCCAGGGTCAGCACCACGCCCACGGGCAGGGCGAGGATGCCGGGCAGGCCGCTGCTGGCCAGCAGGCCGGCGACGATATAGGACAGGCCGGAGATCACGGCGCAGGAGATGGCGTAGGGCAGCTGGGTGGACACGTGGTTCACGTGGTCGCACTGGGCGCCGGCAGAGGCCATGATGGTGGTGTCGGAGATGGGGGAGCAGTGGTCGCCGCAGACGGCGCCGGCCATACAGGCGGAGATGCAGATGATGGCCAGGGGGTTGTCCATGGAGAAGACGTTCTGGACGATGGGGATGAGGATGCCGAAGGTGCCCCAGCTGGTGCCGGTGGCGAAGGCCAGCAGGCAGCCGATGACGAAGACGATGACGGGCAGCAGCATCTGGACGCCGGTGGCGGAGGTGCGCACGAAGTCACGGACAAAGTACTTGGCGCCCAGGGAGTCGGTCATCCCCTTCAGGGACCAGGCGAAGGTGAGGATCAGGATGGCGGGGACCATGGCCTTGAAGCCCTCGGGGATGCAGCCCATCATCTCCTTGAAGGTCATGGACTTGCGGACGAAGTAATACAGGAAGGCGAAGACCAGACCGAAGGCGGAGCCCAGCATCAGGCCCACGGAGGCGTCGGAGTTGGAGAAGGCGTCGATGAAGCTCTCGCCGGAGAAGAAGCCGCCGGAGTAGATCATGCCCACGACGCAGCAGATGACCAGCACCACGATGGGCAGCACCAGGTCCATGACGGTGCCCTTGCTCTCGTCGATCTCCTCATCCAGCATGGCGTAGGGGTTGGAGCCGGAGAACAGGTCGCCCTTCTCCTGGGCGTTCTTCTCGAATTTGCCCATGGGGCCGAAGTCCACGTTCATGACCACCAGGCCGATCATCATGACGATGGTCAGCAGGGCGTAGAAATTGTAGGGAATGGCGCGGATGAACAGGTTCAGGCCCTGTCCCTCCTCAGCGAAGCCGGCCACGGCGGCGGCCCAGGAGGAGATGGGGGCGATGATGCAGATGGGGGCGGCGGTGGCGTCGATCAGGTAGGCCAGCTTGGCCCGGGAGACGTTGTGCTTGTCGGTGATGGGACGCATGACGCTGCCCACGGTGAGGCAGTTGAAGTAGTCGTCGATGAAGATCAGGCAGCCCAGCACGATGGAGGCCAGCTGGGCGCCGGCCCGGGTCTTGATGTTCTTCTGGGCCCAGCGGCCGAAGGCGGCGGAGCCGCCCGCCTTGTTCATCAGGCACACCATGGTGCCCAGGATGACCAGGAAGATCAGGATGCCCACGTTGTAGCTGTCAGACAGGGAGGCCACGATGCCGTCGCTGAACACATGCAGGATGGTCCCCTCAAAGGAGAAGTTGGAGTACAGCAGGCCTCCCACCAGAATGCCGATGAACAGGGAGGAGTAGACCTCCTTGGTAATCAGGGCCAGGGCGATGGCGATGACGGGGGGCAGCAGGGACATGGCGGTGTTGTAGAACTGGCTGGGGGACTGGATATAGCCGGTGCCCTCGCAGGTGCCGCAGGGGACGGCCTCGCAATCCTCAGACAAAACCACGCCCACGGCCCCGCAGTCGGGACACTCGATCATTTTGGTGCCGGATTCCTCGGTGGGATCGGCGGCAAAGGCGGTGGTGGCCAGAGCCAGAACCATCATGAGGACCAGGATGGCGCGGACGGGCCAGGATCTTCTCGCTCTCATTTTTATATTCCCTCCACTTGTTTTTTGGGGACACGCCCCTGTTTGCGCAAACAAAAAGCCATGGCCGCACTGAGCGCCCATGGCAAAGACCGGACGTCCCCGCACACAGACCGGGGACCTCTGGATAGCGCTCCACTGGTTCGTGACAGTCCGCGGAATGTTTTCCCGCGGCCCAGGAACTCCGGCCCAGGCAGGCCGGAATGCCTTCGGCGGTACACCCTCTCCCGGGAAGCGGCTGCCTGGCCTTGCCCCCCGGTACGCATGAGTACCGCGCCTCTATCCGATAATCATTTGGAATTGCAAGTATCCTATCATGGCCTTGCAGGAAAGTCAATACTATTTCGGGGAAAATGTGGGGAAGAACAGATTTTTCCTCACTGGGCCATGAAAAACGTGTAAGTTCCCGTGGCGACTACCATATTTTGATCGTTGGTCAGCACCACCTGGATCACCGACAGGGTGCGGCCCATCTTCTTGGGCGTGGCCTCGCAGATGATCTTGGGCCCGGTGGCGGGGCGCAGAAATTCCAGGGTGCAGTTGGCGGTGACGCAGCTGCCCCCTTTGGAGCAGGCGCAGCAGCCGCCCACCGTGTCCGCCAGGGTGGCCAGGGCGCCGCCGTGGACGTTGCCGTGGGGGTTGATGCTGTTGGGGCCTACGTTCAGCTCGCCCCGGGCGTAGCCGGGCTCCACTTCGGTAAGCAGGATGCCGTTTTCATAGGAAAACTGATGGGGGGTGTTGACGGAATGAACGATATAATCGCTGTGTTCTTCGGGGGCCATTTTATTCTCTCCTTTACTGTCCCTGGGGGAAACCGTTGTCAAAGCGGGATTCTAACACAGTTTTCAGCCAAAAGCAAGGCCCTTTCCCCCTTTCCCTGTGAAATGCATAAGATAAAGAGAGGCGACCCGTGAACCTGAAAGGAGGAAAAACCATGGAACAGCAAGTGGACCTGTCCGCCTTGGACGGACATCAGATCGATCCCGAGACGTTTCGCAGAGTGTGGGCCAGGGTGATGCCTGACCAGCGGGACAGCCCTCTGGTCCTCTCGCCCCCGGCCCCGGCCGTCCGGAGTGGGACAGCAGAAAAGAAGCAGCCCCTACCCCCGGCACGCCAGAGTGCCGGAACACAGTCCGGAGAGCAAAAGAGGTCTGCGCCCAAGGCGGAGGACCCGGAGCGGATGGAGCGGCTCATGGACCTGGCCCGGGAGGGGGCCGAGGGGGCCGGCACCCTGGCACGGAGAATGGGGAACCGGGGCCGGGAGATGGCGGGGATCGCGGAGGACCACCGCCGGGCCCTGGGGCGGCTGGCCGCCGCCTATTTTCTGATGACAGGGCGGCGCAGGCATGCCCGGGGTAGCGCTCCTGGGGGAAACCGGGACCTGGGGACCGAGCTGCGGGAGCGCTTCCTGTGGGAAAAACGGTGGGAACAGGCCTGCCGGGAGGCGGCGGAGGAGACGGGGGACCCGGCGCTGGAGGAGCTGTGCCGGGAGCTGGCCCGGGACGCCTCCCGCCACCAGCGGGCCATCCGCACCACGCTGGAGCGGATGTGGGGCGGAACGGTTGACGGTTCCCGCCGCAATGGGGTAAACTGAAAGAAAAAGGTCCCGGCACAGCCGGGACCGGAAACGGGGGAACATCATGGGGGAGTCCAGAGCGTTTTATTACCCGTCCAGTGATGGGGTCCACACCGTCCACGCCTTGGAGTGGCTGCCTCAGGGCCGGCCCCGGGCGGTGGTCCAGATCGTCCACGGCATCGCGGAGTATATCGGCCGGTACGGCCATGTGGCCCGTTTCCTCAGTGAGCGGGGCGTCCTGGTCTGCGGGGAGGACCACCTGGGCCACGGGGAGACCGCCTCGGACGGGATTTACGGCTACTTTGGCCCGAAGGACGGCTGGGACCATGTGTCCCGGGACGTCCGCCGCCTGCGGGAACTCCAGGGGGAGAAGTACCCCGGGGTACCCTATGTGATGCTGGGCCACTCCATGGGCTCCTTCCTGGCCCGGACCTATCTGGTCCGCTGGCCTGGGACGGTGGACGGGGCGGTGCTGTCGGGCACCGGCCAGGAGCCGGCTCAACTGGTGGCCTTCGGCAAGGCCATGGCGGGGGCACTGTGCCGCCTCCGGGGGGACACCTACGTCAGTCCCCTGGTCACCGCCATGTCTCTGGGGGCCTATAACCGGAAATTCAAGCCCAACCGCACCCCCGCCGACTGGATCAGCCGGGATGAGGCGGTGGTAGACGCCTACCGGAAGGACCCCCTGTGCGCCTTTGTGCCCACGGTGGGCATGTTCCGGGACATGATGGGGGGACTTCAGTTCATAGCCGGAAAGGAAAATCTGGCCCGGATGGAGAAAGAAACGCCCGTCTATTTCCTCTCCGGGGACCACGATCCTGTGGGCGGCATGGGAGAGGGTGTGAAGCGGGTGGTCGGGATGTTCCGGGCGGCGGGTTGCCGGGACGTGACCCTCAAGCTGTACCCCGACGGCCGCCATGAGATGTTTAACGAGCTCAACCGCCGGGAAGTCATGGAGGACCTGATGGCCTGGCTGGAGGAAAAGGTGATCCATTAAAAAACCGGCGGAGCGCGCAGCGCTCCGCCGGTTTGGTTATGCTTCGGGCTTGGACGTATCCTCACCGGGCTCCTGGGGAGCTTTGGGCGGCTGGGGCTGATCCGGCTCCGCAGAAGGCGCCTCCGGGGACTCGGGGGAGCCTGCGTCGCCGGTCCCATCCTCCCCGGCTCCTTCCGGAGCGGGGGGCTTGATCTCCTCGCTGACGATGTGGATGTGCTTGGCGGGGGCCTCGATGCCCTCGGGCTGGGAGGGGCGGAAGGAGCCCTGGACCTTCTGTCGGGTGGAGGCGTAGGCGTCCTCCACCAGAGCGGGGTCCCGGCCCTCGATGATGGCCACCATCTCGCCGCCGGTGATGGTCTCCTTGTCCAGCAGGTAGGCCACCACCTTGTGCATATCCTCCAGGTTCTCCTGGATGACCTTCACCGCGTCCTGGTAGCACACGTCCAGGATGGCCTTCACCGCCTTATCCATGACGGCGGCGGTGTCCTGGGCGCAGTCCAGGCCGTAGCCTCCATCCAGATACTGGCTGCGGACGGAGCCCAGGGCCATCATGCCGAACTCCTCGCTCATGCCGAACATGGCCACCATGTTCCGGGCGATGTTGGTGGCCTCCTGGATGTCCTGGGAGGCGCCGTTGGTCATGGTGTTCAGCACCACCTGCTCGGCGGCCCGGCCGCCCATGGAGACGGAGATCTTGGCCATCAGCTCTTCCTTGGTGCGCAGGTTGGTCTTATCCTCCTCGGGCATCAGCAGGGTGTAGCCCAGGGAGCCCTCGGTATGGGGGACGATGGTGATCTTCTGCACCGGCTCGGCGTTCTTCTGCTTGTAAGCCACCATGGCGTGGCCCACCTCGTGGTAGGCCACCAGCTTGCGCTCAAACTCGGTGAGGACGGAATTTTTCTTCTCGCTGCCGGCGATGACGAACTCGAAGGAGGCCAGCAGGTCCTCCTGGGTCACCAACTGGCGGCCCTTGCGGACGGCCCGGAGGGCGGCCTCGTTGACCAGGTTGGCCAGGTCAGCGCCCACGCAGCCGGCGGTGGCCAGGGCGATCTTCTTCAGGTCCACGTCCTCAGCCAGCTTGATCTTCCGAGTGTGGACCTGGAGGGTGGCAAGACGGCCGGCCAGGTTGGGACGGTCGATGGTGATGCGCCGGTCGAAACGGCCGGGACGGAGCAGGGCTTTGTCCAGCACCTCGGGCCGGTTGGTGGCGCCCAGGACGATGACGCCCTTGCCGGGGTCGAAGCCGTCCAGCTCAGCCAGCAGCTGGTTCAGGGTCTGTTCCCGCTCGTCATTGCCGCCCATGCGGTTGTCACGGCTCTTGCCGATGGTGTCGATCTCATCGATGAAAATGATGCAGGGGGCCATCTTACTGGCCTCTTTGAACAGGTCGCGGACACGGGATGCGCCCACGCCCACGAACATCTCCACAAAGTCGGAGCCGCTGATGGAGAAGAAGGGGACTCCGGCCTCGCCGGCCACGGCCTTGGCCAGCAGGGTCTTGCCAGTGCCCGGAGGGCCTACCAGCAGGGCACCCTTGGGCAGCTTGGCGCCGATCTCGGTATATTTCTGGGGGTTGTGGAGGATGTCGATGATCTCCTGGAGGGACTCCTTGGCCTCGTCCTGTCCGGCCACGTCCCGGAAGGTGACCCCGGTCTTTTTCTCCACGTAGACCTTGGCGTTGGCCTTGCCCACGCCGCCCAGGCCGCCCATGCCCCCCTTGCCGCCGATGCCCCGGAACAGGAAGAGCATCAGGCCCACCATGATGAGCATGGGCAGGACGGTGCTGATGAGCAGGGACAGGATGTAGGCGGAGTTATCCACCGGGTCGGTGTTGTAGGTCACGCCGTGGTCCGTCATCAGGTTGAGGATGTCCTTGTCGGAGACCGGGGGCGGGGTGGTCACATATTCCACCTCGCCGGTGTTCTGGGCCTGGAGCCAGAAGAGGGCACTGTCGGTCTGGGGCGCCTGGTCCTGGGTCAGGTAAGTTTTTGCCTCATCTTCCTTGCCCTCCTTGAGGGTGATGACGTATTTGCTGCTGTCCATGTTGACGGACTCCACAAGGTCCGCCACCACCCACTGCCGGAAGACGGAATACTCCACCTGGACCTCGTTGGCGCTGGCGTAGGAGGAGGTGCAGCTTTTCAGCAGCATGGTGCCCACCAACGCCCAGAGGATGATGGTGATGAGGCCCACCATGTTCTTTTTGTTGTTGCCCTTGTCTGGTTTCAAAGGAGAGTACCTCCATAATCGTTCTTTCTGTGATCCCGCAGGATACATCAAAGTGTATCATACCACGACCGCACTCCAAAAACAAGAAATTCCGCTGTAAACTTTCTGTGAAGGGCTGAAAGTTTCCTGAAAACAAAATCAGGGGCGGGGCAATTTGCCGCTTCCCTCTCCGGACAAAATATGATATACTAAATCTTATCTGTCAAACACCCTTGGATCGGAGGAGATTCCATGAATAAAAGACCGCCCCTGCGGCATTCCGCCCCTGTGGAGACGGAGAACGACGGGATCATCGAGGGCCGCAACGCGGTGATCGAGGCCCTGCGGGCCGGCGTGACCATTGATAAGATCTTCATTATGAAGGGGGAGACCGACGCCACCCTGGGCCACATCGCCTCCACCGCCCGGGAGGCGGGCATCGTGGTGGTGGACGCCGACCGGCGGAAGCTGGACGGCATGAGCCGCACCCACTCCCACCAGGGGGTCATTGCCCAGGCCGCCGTCCGGGAGTACGCCACCGTGGACGACATCCTCAACGCCGCCCGGGCAAAAGGGGAGAACCCCCTGATCGTGGTGTGTGACGAGCTGTCCGACCCCCACAATCTGGGGGCGGTCATCCGTACCGCCGACGCCGCCGGAGCCCACGGGGTCATCATCCCCAAGCGGCGCTCCGCCGGCCTGACCGCCGTGGTGGCCAAGACCTCCGCCGGGGCTGTGGCCCACGTGCCCGTGGCCCGGGTGCCCAATATCACCGCCCTGCTCAAGGAGCTGAAGGAGGAGGGAATCTGGGTCTTCGGCACCGCCGCCGGGGGGACCACCTCCCTGTACCAGGCTGACCTGAAGGGCCCCGCCGCCATCGTCATCGGCAGCGAGGGGGACGGCATGAGCCGCCTGGTGGCGGAGAACTGCGACTTCACCGTTTCCATCCCTATGTTCGGGAAGATCAACTCCCTCAACGCCTCCGCCGCCGCGGCGGTGCTGCTGTACGAGGCGGTGCGCCAGAGGACCGGGGGATAAATATTAGTTCGTTTATCAGTGTGTTTCGGGGCCGCGTCTCAAGGCTCCCTTCGCAAATGACACCTCCTTTTGCGAAAGGAGGCTTTGGCGCTTACCTTCGACAGCTCCATAAACTGAAAATTACGCTGATAGATTACCATACTGATGACACGCCGAGGATACCGCACATGAGCGACCGCAAGGAGAAACAATTGAATAACGACGATCTGAACGAGGTCAAGTCGCTCATCGGAGACGCCAAGGGGGACGACTTCTCCCTGGATGATATTCTGGCGGAGTTCGGCTCCGGAAGGCCTGCGGGGCGGGGCGCGGTCCCTGTGGCTCCCGTGGTCCCGGAGGAGAAGGAGGAGACTCCCGACCTGCCCTGGCCGGAGCCGCCCCGCACCCGGGGTGGGAAGAACAAGGTGGTGGATTTTCCTGGAAGAACGCCTGCTCCGGTCCATGAAGAGAACATACCCCCGGAAGCGGCGGAGGAGGACGCCCCCCTGGAGGAGGAGCTCCTGGAGGAAGAACCGCTGGACGGGGAGGCGGAGAACGAGGATCTGGGGGAGGACCGGGTTATCGGGTTCCCCGAGGAGGAGAGCGTCCTGACCGCCTTTTTAAAGGATGTGAGCCAGAAGGCGGACGACTACGCCGACCAGATGTTTGAGGAGGATGAGCGTACCGATCCGGAGGAGGTCCGGCGTCTGGAGCGCCTCATCCCCGGCACCGACCGGGAGGAGGAGCCGGAGGAGGACATCCGCCGGTACCGCCGCCCCCGCCGGCCCGATCCGCCGCCCCCGGAC
>NZ_JADYUM010000001.1 GCF_021531815.1 Pseudoflavonifractor phocaeensis | reverse complement strand
ACCTACACCGCAACCTTCACCGAATCCTGG
Source organism: Pseudoflavonifractor phocaeensis (assembly GCF_021531815.1). GTDB lineage: Bacteria > Bacillota > Clostridia > Oscillospirales > Oscillospiraceae > Lawsonibacter > Lawsonibacter phocaeensis_A. Next base: position 284,957 of record NZ_JADYUM010000001.1, on the reverse strand, counting down.
GCTGCTGAGCAGACCAAGGATGTTCAGGACATTCCCGTTCTGACCCACACCTGCACTTGGAGTGAGCCTACCTACAAGTGGGCAGAGGACGGCAAGTCCTGCACCGCTGAGCGCGTCTGCACTAAGGATGACACTCACAAGGAGACTGCTACCGCAACCATCACCAGCGCCGAAAAGACTCCCGCAACCGAGACCGAGAAGGGCTGGACTACCTACACCGCAACCTTCACCGAATCCTGGGCTGCTGAGCAGACCAAGGATGTTCAGGACATTCCCGTTCTGATTCCTATTCCTACTACCTACACTGTTACCTTCGATTCTAAGGGTGGCTCCGCTGTTGCTGCTCAGACCATTGAAGAAGGCCAGAAGGCAACCAAGCCCGCTGATCCTACCAAGGACGGCTATACCTTCAAGGGTTGGACTCTGAACGGCTCTGCTTACGATTTCAGCACTCCCGTGACCGACAATATTACCCTTGTTGCAACCTGGCAGAAGAACAGCACCAGTGGCAGTGGCGGTGGCGGCGGCGGTGTCAGCACCTACGCCATCACCGTGGACAGCGCCAAGAACGGCGATGTGACCACCAGCCACAAGACCGCCTCCAAGGGTACCACCGTTACCCTGACGGTGGAGCCTGACAAGGGCTACACGCTGGAGACGATCACTGTCACCGACAAGAACGGCGACGAAATCGAACTGACCAACAAGGGCGACGGCAAGTACACCTTCAAGATGCCTGCTTCCAAGGTCTATGTGGAAGTCACCTTCATGGAAGATAACTCCATGCTGAACTTCTTCGTGGATGTTCCCGCTGACGCTTACTATTACGACGCGGTGCTGTGGGCTGCGAAGAACGGCATCACCGGCGGCGTGGATGATACCCACTTCGCCCCCAACGCCACCTGCACCCGCGCCCAGGCTGTGACCTTCCTGTGGCGCGCTGCTGGCAGCCCCGCTCCCAAGAGCAGCGAGATGCCCTTCGAGGATGTGGCAGCAGGCAGCTACTACTACGATGCAGTGCTGTGGGCGGTGGAGAACGGCATTACCGATGGCACCAGCGCCACCACCTTCTCTCCCGACGCGGTTTGCAGCCGCGGCCAGATCGTCACCTTCCTGTGGCGCTCTCAGAAGTCTCCCGCCTCCGACAGCGTGAATCCTTTCGCCGACGTGGCGGCTGACGCCTACTACAACAGCGCAGTTCTGTGGGCGGTGACCAACGGCATTACCGACGGCACCAGTGCTACCACCTTCAGCCCCGCAGCAAACTGCACCCGCGCCCAGATCGTGACCTTCCTTTATCGCTGCCTGGGCTAAATCGGGGAACAACAAAAGACTTAGCCGCTGATTAACAGCGGCAAAAGGAATCGAGGCGGCAAGAATAGATGTTCTTGCCGCCTCTTTCTGTATTTACACAGTGTTTCCCATGTGCCCCGGTATCCCTTATGCAAATTTTGTTGAACAATTTGTAACTTTTACAGAAAGGCACCTTAACAAATCGCGTCTTGTCGATCAATCTTCTTGCTTCCTCAAAAGTGGCAGCCTGATGTCTGTAAATGCACTCAGTCTTGAGGATGGAGAAGAAATTTTCGGCCATAGCATTGTCGTAGCAATTTCCCCGTCTTGACATGGACGGAGTTATCCCATATTCTTTAGTCAGGTCAAAGTATGCTTGAGAGGTGTACTGACTCCCTTGGTCGCTGTGGAGCTGCAACTCCGCAGCGACTTTCTTTTCCTTCTGCATTGCCAAACGGATGGTATCCAGTACGAGATTAACACTTTGACTTGTTCCTGTTTTGTACGCAATAATGCTGTTGTCAAACAGATCCCGGATTACCGACAGGTATATGTCGGTAGGGGCGCTTTTCGGCTTGTTTCCCTAAAAGCTGCTTCATCGTGACGCCCACAGAGTAAATATCTGCTCTGGCGTCGGTCTGGGCAAAGCCATACTGTTCCGGCGGCGCATAGCCTTTGGTCCCCAGCAAACGAGTATCGCTATCGCCCACAGGCTTTTCCTCACGGGCCGCATCAAAATCGATGAGCCGAATGTGTCCGTCCGGAGCTAATAGTAGGTTTGAAGGTTTGATGTCCCGATGGATAATTCCGTGCTGATGCAAAAATACCAGCACTTCACACAGCTCTTCCATGAGCGTAACGGTTTGCTTCTCTGGCAAGGTGATTGCTGCCAGATTTGCGCCGTCGATGTATTCTTCCAGTAATACACTACCGCCTTGATTCTGCTCAAGCTGCACGATCTTTGGCAGATAGTGGTGCTGTAGCGATTGCAATTGCTGATAGACCGGGTGCGAGCTTTTCAGCTCTTTACGCACATAGCGGATGCCAGTATCCGGGTCAATAACCAGCGTGACAATACTCTTTTCTGAGCGGTGCAGTTCCTTCACTTCCATCAGCATCGTTTTCTCACCTCGCAGGGCCATTGTAACATATTTCGTGACTTTTTGGAGTATCTTTTTCCTTCAAGTCAGCTTGACCTTGCGGTAAAAGGTTGTTTTTGTCATATGTAGTATCCGCATGGCCTCTGCCGCTGTGATAGTTCCACTTCTCCATTTGGCTACGATCTGTTCAAACTCCGGCACTTGGATGGGCTTTCTTCCCTTGTATTTTCCCAGTTCCTTCGCAATGGCGATACCCTCCCGCTGGCGCTGCAGGATGTACTCCCGCTCCAACTCCGCCACGGCTCCAAACACGGTCAGCATAAATTTTCCGGTGGGCGTAGTGGTATCAATGTCCTCCTTCTTGCTGACGAACTCTACACCCTTTGCGGTCAGCTGCTCTACCAGCTCCAGCAGATCACGGGTGTTCCTGGCAAACCGACTGATGGACTCCACGATGACGGTATCGCCTCTGCGGACATATTCCATCATCTTCTGCAGCTCCGGACGGTTGGTATTTTTGCCGCTCATACGATCGATGTAGACCTCGTCTACGCCCAAGGCTTCCATCAGGGCCTCCTGACGGATGGTATTCTGTTCCTGGGTGCTGACGCGAATGTATCCGATTTTCAAGAAAAAGACTCCTTTCCAAACGAAATGTCCCATTAGGGTGGCTTCCATAGATGGCACGCGCCAAAATGCGGAAACCGACCCTAATGGGACTCTTTTTGCCTGTGCCAATAGGGTACACCCTAACGGTACACGTTACAGGTACGGTAGGACGAACAGATCGCCGCCCACGTTCAGGAACATCTCCGGCATAGCAAACCACTCCATGTACGTTTTTACCTGCCGGTCAGTCAGGCCCGCAAAGTGGTTACTATCAGGAGGCGCAGCACAGAGGAAGAACGTCCCGGAGATAATGTCATAGACATTTCCCTCATCATCCCGCAGGGCCCGGTTTAGCGGTAGATTCAGCAGTTTCCCTTCCTCGTTGCAGATCAGTGCCACAGGCTCATCAAAGGGATAGATGGCTTGGATGAAACCGCCAGCAATTCTCTGCATGGATTCCAGGTCAGAGCCAATGTCCTGCACCATCGGCTTTTTCTTTGGTTCTACGACAACTACTTGCATGACCTATCCCCCTCACGCAATGACAAACCGCCGGGAAGTACTGCTCCGGCTGAACTGGGCGAACAGATCCGCATGGGTCAGCTTGAACGCCGCACTGTCAAAGCGGTTGGTGATAACGGTCTTCCAGGTGATGGTGTAGTCCTTCCCGGACAGCACATCCGTGTTCTTTGCCAGCATTTCCGCTTTCAAAGAATCCTCAATGGCGGTAATGGCCGATTTCACCTCAGCCTCCATGTTGCGCAGTTCCCGCAGTTCTTTCACCTTGGCGTCAATTTCGTAAATACCCATTAGTACATTTCCCCCTCATACAAGAATTCTTCAACATCATCCGTGGAAAACCCGGACTCCAACAGACGATCCACCGATTCCGGTGAGAACCCATAGCAGCAGGCCACGGATTTCAGTTCGTCCAGATACTCCTGCTCTGCTGTCCGGGTCTTGCCAGTCCGCCTTATCTCCGGCGTCCATGTCGGCCAATATCCCCAGTGCTGTGCAAGATGTGAAGCGTTAAACGATGCTGTTGCCTGCCGACCGGATGCGGTGATCTTCAAAATATCTCCACAGCCCAACTCGATGCGATCCGGCTTGCCGAGGGGCAGTCGTAGGAGATTCAACGCTCTCATTAGGATGGCTTCAGTGGAAGCATACAGATACACGCCATAACGGGGATAGTGGTACAGGCAGAGGGGATTGTCCCCCTTCACGAAATAGAGGTTTTCCTGCTGATCCAGCACCGTGAATGTGAAAGTGCCCTCGACTTGCTCCGCCATGTATTTCAGGCTGGAGAAGTCGAGGGCTTTTTTCTGCTCGATCAGCTGTACCGCAATATAGCTGTCTGTTTCAATTTTGGTTTTCGGCAGATGATTGGTTCGGCGCAGGAGATGGTCATTGTAGAGCATGCCGTTGTGGGCCAGCGCAAACATCTCTCCAGCCGCATTTCCCAGGAACGGGTGATTATTTCGGTTTCTGCTGGCCTTTCCCTGGGTGGTCATGCGGGTATGGCCCATGATGACCCTGCTATCCTCTGGAATATGGAAACGCAGCCTGTGGGCCTCCAGAGGGCGCTTATAGATGCTCAGGTGGCCATGGGTACAGTAAGCGATCCCGGTGGCGTCGGTACCCCGTTCCTCACATTCTGTTGCCAGTACAGAGAGGATATGGGCCTTTTCTCTGGCACCGAACCGTCTGTGACAGTCGATCATCCCAAATAGGCAGCACATCAGACTTCCTCCTCACTCTCCACAGGCTCATTGACATACAGCCGCTGCTCCTTTAAGTACCGTACCAGCTCAGGCTGCGTACAGCCGGAGGCAAAGGTGGTCCAGGACATGGCCTTAATCTGGTCATCGGTCAAACAAATCGCCACATCACAGATTCGGTCGAGAAGCTGCAACGTGGCGATGAGGGTATTATATTTGAGGGTGCCGCGGAAGATTCGGAATTCAATGGTATCCGTATTGGTGAGGTTCACGCTGGTATAGCGTCCGCCGTGATAGCCCTTCTTGGCATGGTCCAGCAGCTCTTTCGGCTGGTCCTTATAGCCGTAGCGGGTGGCCCAGCGTTCCAGCTGACGTGGCGTTCTGCGGCTGAATTTCAGAAGTTCCTCCCAGTTCTTTTCAAAGAAATAGAGAATGCGGGCAATCACTGCGTCCTGGGCTTCCTCTGTGTCACCAAAGGCATTCCGGTTCACATGGACATGGAGGCCGCAGGTGGTAGCCTGATGGCTGGTATAGCCCAGGCGGATCGCTTCCTGGAGGATTCTTGCCCAGGGCATTTCCTTCATGTGGTACTCCAGCGTCATGGGATGCGTTACCATCTCGAAGCCGTCATCCAGGGAACCGTCATGCTTGCAGTACAGGTTCTCAAGGCCGTTTCCATTGGCAATCTCCATGACTTTCTGTGCGCTGGTGTCATCCTCGCCAGCCCCGTCGATCTCCAGCTCCACGCCGAAATAGCGAGGGCCATCGCCGCGAAACAGAGGCTCCGGCTTGTAATAATAGTCTTCGATCATTTTATTCCGACGCGCATGGGTATGGCAGTCATAGCAGAGCGGGCAATCTTCATCGTCATCCTCATAGTAGGCATCATCCAGGTGGATGATACGCCCGCAGCGTTCACAGCTGGTATAGTGGCGGTCATAGCAGGGCTGGCACAAGGGCGTGTTTTCGTCCCCAGCATTATCATCCCGGTAAACACGCTCTCCGCAGCGGGAGCAAATCACGGTCTCCTCATTGGCACAGCGTTCGCAAAGTGCATCGTCACCCACCATGACGCGGTTTTCCAGCGGGTGTGTCTGACCACAGTGGCAGCAGATAAAGGTCTCAGTCATCATCGTCATTCTCCTTGATAAAATAGTCGATTGCCGCACATACCAGCGCGGCGGCAGCAGCCAGCAGGATTCCAAGGATGTCCTTGGAATCCAGGTTCAGTTTATCATTGGTTATCCCATCCCTTCTTTTCCCTTGCGGCAGTTACGCCAAAACAGTTTTGCGCAGCAGAACGCCTACGATTTCCGCTAAAACAGTGCGGATCAAGCGCAGCAAGCGGATCAGCATATGGTATCGCTCCTTTCCTGATTTTGATAATTTTCGTCCAAATTTGCAGCTTACAGAGTCAAAATACAGCCATTTTCTCTGCAAAACAGGAAAAGAGCCAGAAGCCGTAATCATCGAGAAATTACGGTCTCTGGCTCTTTATCATGTTAATAATATACGGTCAAAGGGGACGGAATAACGCAAAATGGGATTAGAAGGGACAACAATCATGTAAGGCGTTATGCCTAAAATCGAAAGGAGATTTTTACGATGAGATTTGATGAGAAATATGACAACTATGGTTATGAGCAGGATGACGATGGGTATGAGGAACAGATCAACGAGTATCTAACACCCCGGGAGGTCATGGAGTTGCTGGCCATTGGGAAAAACACGTTCTACAAGATGGTCCAGTCCGGGAAACTACCTGCTTTTCGTGTGGGAAAACAATGGAGAGTAAAAAAGGAAAATCTCCCGCAGTAAAAATGTCTCAACAGTAGAAGTTTACCGTCGCAATTTTTTTTTGATCGGGAACATTTTGTCCAAATCCCGCATGATAGCAAAATCTCTTTCACTTGCATTCAAGTGATCATATTTGGTTTTTGGGAAGTTTTCCGAATTTAGTACATACCATAAATAACGGTAGCAGGCGTATAAATCTGGCTCACAAGCAAAATCAGCTTTCTGCTGTCTACTGGCTGCGGACTGAATATTTTCTTTTGCTGTCATATAGACAACATGCATCCAACTTAAACCTAATTCCAATAATTCATCAGGATGGAACTCGAACCGTTCTCCTGTGTATACATCTTCTTTGATTTTTTTCCCCGAATCGGTAATCCACTTTCGCTTGTGGACGTTTCTGAAAAACGTACTGCTGCCTTTCACGGGAATAATATACTCTGATGTAACCGACACTCTGGTGTCGCTAAATGGCATCGTGAGAAATACTGTCTGAAGACGTTCAAAGCAGAATGCTGCTGCATAATTCTTTAATTCCTTTTTGCTGGCACCGCCTATACCTGATAACAGTTTGCCAATGCCGGTGTCCATAGCAATATCTTGCGAATCATTGTCTGGATATTCTCCAATGTAATAGGAATTTGGGGAAAGCGGACCGATAGATTTCCAGCTATTCGGAATTCCTTGTGCAAGAAATCTTCGTATAAAAGGAATGCATTGTCTTGCGTAATGGAAGGAATAGGCTGTCAGTAAGATTGGAAGTACCTTGCAAATATCTTCTCTGCTAATATCCAATACCTGGTACAGTCCACATTCCCACCCTGCAAGCTGCTCGTAGCATTCCAGAGGAAAATGCTTTTGGTGTTGATAAAATCCTCTATATAGCGCGACAAATGCAGAGGAATGAAGGGGGGAAATCCAAGACGTTTTACCACCTTTCCCCCAATCCGCTAAACGTTCATATATAATATCGCTTTTATCAAAACTTTTTATTATATCACTATATTCACACATGTCAAATTCTCCGCTTCAAAAAATGTTAGATTTTAAGTTTTTTATTTCAATATATAGTTATTGAAATGAAATATTACCTTTTAATAAACAATTGAAACACTATATATTGATTTTCTATAAAATTTATTTGGGCGGTTTTGGAAATGAGAAGCATGCTGACACATCTTTTTCGTGGTAATCTCCTTGCTGTCAAAGATCTTTGAGTAACGAATTTCTAAGGAGGACGATTTCTATGTCTAAGAAGCATCATCGCTACAACAACTATGATGAGCATTCTCTGCTCAATTTTGATTTCGATTCTGATTTTGAAGAATCAGAAGATTCTCTTATGAACGATCTTCCACTTTCGGCGGATATTCTATTCGAACAGGAAGAGGATGACGAACCCTCCGTCGAGATTCCTGCCGTGGATGTCCCATTGAACAAGAAGGCGCGAGCCGTTCGGAGCTTCGCAAACCGGGTTGCTGCCGATCATCATGTCAAGGTTTTGGAGAATAAGGAACTGCTGGCTTATGATAAAAAGAGTTTCTGCTACGCCCCTATTCCTGCCCCGCTTGTCTTTGTACAAAAGGCACTGGCAGAGCAGGTATGGAATCTGACGCAGAAAGACATGGATGATATCGTAAGGGCGCTATTCAACGATCCGGATATTCAGATTTGTGCAGAAGATGTCAACGCTGACCCGTTCCGAATCAACTGCCTGTCTGGTGAACTGGATTGGCGGACTGGACAGCTATGGAAGCACTCTCCACAGAGCCTGTATACCTACTGTGTAAATGCCGATTATCTACTGCCTGATGAAAGAAACGGCTGCCCGGTATTTGAACAGTTTTGCGCCACTTCACTTGAAGGCAACAAAGAAAAGAGACAGCAGTTGCTTGAGGTACTTGGCTATATTCTTAGTGACGCAACAGGTGCTAAGAGTGCCTTTTTCCTGCACGGTGCGCCAGACAGCGGCAAATCCATTCTGCTGAACTTTGCTTCCGCGTTACTGGATAAGCGTCTTGTTGTCAACATCCCACTCCATCGGCTCGGTGAAAAGTTTATGGTGGCTGAGATGCTGGGGAAAAAGTTGAACGTAGCAGGCGAGATCAAGGGTAGCGCCCTAAGAGACATCTCCAACTTCAAGTCAATCACCGGGGGAGATCGAATGTGTGGAGAGTTCAAGGGAAAGGCACCCTTCTATTTTACACCGACCTGTAAACTTCTCTTTGCAGGGAATACGCTGCCAGAGACTAAAGATACGGACATGACTCGAGCGTTTGTTAACCGGCTTTGCGTCGTGATATTTGATGTCAGTATCCCGAAAGACAAGCAAGACAAGAACCTCCTGAATAAACTGCTCAGTGAGCGTAATGAGATTTTCTCCATTGCAATGGATGCTCTTGCGTTGTTGTACGAGAGAAACTACCAGTTCACGCTTCCGGCCGACACATGCCACTTTTTGAACGCTTATGCAGAGACTCAGAGTTCTGTTCACGCTTTTATCAAAGACTGGTGTGTGATTAAAGAGGGAAGCTATGTATTCGGTAGAGACCTATGCGAGTCCTATCGTGCTTATTGTGCTCTCAATGGTTTCGATCCAGTAAAAAATCAAGTCATGCAGAGCATGATTGCGACTCTGCCGGGTATATCTCGATGTCGCATCCGTGCTGAGGGCGAGAACCTGAGAGGCTTCCGAGGAATCTCTGTCCATAAGGATGAAAACGGTGGAACAATGGAACAAAGCGCATGAACACTTGGAAACCTGTGCTTTTAAGTGTTCCATCACCAATAAGTAGTTCCTCGTAGCGTATGAGCCGCCTGTTACTGCCGAGTATTATTTTAATATAGTAAAGCAAAAAAACTTAAGGAAGGATCTGATTTTATGAGCGCGAAGAAGAATGCCATGGTTATGCCTATGCCTTTATTGGTAAATGCGAAAGAGCTTGCCCGTATCAGCGGAATTGGTGAGAATACGATCCGCCGCCTTATGGATGCGGGAGAGTTGGAGTACCTGCAAGTAGGGAGTCACAGGCTCCTGCGTTTAGAAGCTATTCTGGATTATTATGAAAGGCATAAGACGCCTATTCGCTCTGTACAAGGCGATCTGGGCAGGCCTGCTTAATTTATTTCATAATCCGCAACTGTGTCTGACAAGGTAATTTTTGCGAGGGTGGGCCGCGCGGCAACTGACACGCTTTCTCTGAAGCAGCGTGAAGTCCGTGCGGGTTCACTCGCAAAAATTGACTTGGCTGGCGCAGAACAAAAGAAAAGGAGATGTATCTATTATGGCAATCACTGAACGTACCGTCAAGAATAAGCGTAATTCCTCGGGTGTTTTGACCGGAAAACCGGGCATCGTCTACGATGTTAACGTCAAATACCATTCTGAAGGAAAGCTGAAGGCCCATTCTAAGAAAGGGTTCGCAACCAAGAGTGAAGCCCAGCAGTATGAGGCCATGATGAAGAACAAGCTGTCTAACCCGTCTTATGTGCCGCCTACTGCATCGCAGAGACGTATGACAGTACGAGAATACCTTGCTGAGTGGGTAGAACGTCATGGCAATGCGAACCTGCGTCCCAGCACGAAGGCCAGCTACGAAAGCCATATCCGCAACCATATCAACCCTTATATCGGAGATGTCTATTTAGGGCAGCTGACCCCAGCAATGCTGGATGATATGTTTGCAAAGCTGACTGAAAGGGGACTGTCGCAGTCCTCAGTGAAGTATGCTCATCGCATTATTGGTGTGGCTCTTGAGCACGCCAGAAAGTACCATTATATTGAGAGCAATCCTGCGAGAGATATCATCACTAAGTTTGGAAAGCAAGGTAAGACCCCGGAGCCTTATACCGTTGAGGAGATGCGTCAGCTGCTTGCATCTGCAATGGGAAATGAATGGGAGCTGATTATTATTCTTGGTGGTTTGTATGGATTGCGGCTGAGTGAGATACTTGGCCTGCGTTGGAGAAATGTCGACCTTGAAAATCAGACATTCAGCGTTGTAGAGCAGCTTCCCTTTGCGCTTCCGGCGGGAACTACATATGTCTCAGAGATGGCTCCAGTCAAATCCAGTGAACGGACACTGCCCATTACGAACCTGACTATGCCGTACTTCATCCGTCAGGTTTGGCGTCAGACCAACCAAAGGATTTTGCTGGAGTCATCCGGTGAAGACTACTATGACAATGACTTGGTAATTGCAAAGCCCAATGGTTGCCCGGAACGCAGGGAGCGGGTGTCTGCGAACTTTGGCCAGTTCCTTCGTCATCAGGGGTTGAGACATATCCGCTTCCACGATTTGCGGCATTCCGCGGCAACCAACATGCATGAGCTGACCGGGGACTTTTATACAGTGGGGCAGATCCTCGGACACAGCTTGAAGGGTATCGGCATCCAGTTAGGTATCTCCAACAACATGGAGGCGGTTACTGCGCAATATGTAGATGTCCGGCTTGAGCGCAAGTCTTTCGTCCTGAATTCTTACCATGAGAAACTATTAGAACTGGGTACTGTTGGCCTGGAATGAGTACAAGGGCGTCCTCATGAATCGTTGAGGACGCCCTTACGTTTATACTCACTCTTATATGATGCTGCAGGTGCAATCGGCACCATTTCGGCACCACAGTATTCAAATGTTGTATATAATATACAGGGCATCTTATAAATCGATTATTGTGCGAAAAAGCGAATATAGTCCCAAATTAGAGGAAACAAGCAAAGAAAAACCCGCTGAAACATTGCATTTCAGCGGGTTTGGCGGAGATGGAGGGATTTGAACCCCCGCGCGCTGTTACACGCCTACCGCATTTCGAGTGCGGACCCTTCAGCCACTTGGGTACATCTCCAGATAGAAAATATTCGTTTTTTATGAATGAATGACATGATTTCGAGTCGTTCTCGTTATGACCACTTCGATACGTCTCCGTATTTATCTCAACATCAGCACCTCAGAAAACGGGGAGAACTGATGGGGAGAACAAAGAAAAATATTCAGTTAAAGACACCCGAAAAACCCCGCAAAATCAAGGGTTTCCGGTCAGGGAGCTACCGGATAGCGACCATGATTTCGAGTCAGGCTCGTTACGACCACTTCGATACGTCTCCGTATAAAATATTAGGGTGCTGCGGACCGGCGCAGGATGGAGACCGGCGCTGGGAAAGCCGCTGCCAAAAAGAAAAGGCAATTAAGGATACCAAACAACGGGGGAAAAATCAAGCTGTTTCGGCAAAAAATCGGGATCTCCCTTGTCCCCTCCCCGGGAGCCGGGGAGGGGACAAGGGTTTATCGGGCGGAACTGTCTTCATAGGGAAGGCCGGAAAGATGCCTGCGGGCCAGGTCCAAGGCGTGGCTGGCCGCTTGGGTACGCAGCCGGGCGCGGACGGGCCGGTTGCCCAGCTTCAAAGCGCGGACATAGGTGCCGCCGGGAGCGGCGATGGCCACGAACATGGTGCCCACCTCGTTGCCCCGGTCATCCGGGTCTGGGCCGGCCACCCCAGTGGAGGACAGGGCGATGTCGCAGCCCAAGGTTCTCCGGGCTCCCTCGGCCATGGCCTGGGCCACCTCGGCGGAGACGGCGCCGAACTGGTCCAGCAGAGGCTGGGGCACACCCAGCACCCCGGCCTTCACTTCGTTGGTGTAGGAGACCACGCCGCCCCGGAACGACTGGGAGGCGCCGGGGATGTCGGTGAGGCGCTTGGCGATGAGGCCGCCGGTGCAGCTCTCCGCGGTACCCAGGGTCATACCCTTCTCCTTCAGCAGGGCCAGCACCACCTCCTCCAGGGAGGACACATCCACGCCGTAGACCTTGGCGCCGAAAAGCTGTTTGATCTGCTCCACCGTGGGCTTCAGCAGGGCCTGGGCCTCGGCGTCGGTGGGAGCCTTGGCGGTGACCCGCAGCTCACACTCCCCCTCCTTGGCGTAGGGGGCCAGCGTGGGGTTGGACATGGCGTTCATCTGCTCCCGGAGCTGGGCCTCCATGGAGGACTCGCCAATGCCAAAGAGTTTCAGGGTGTGGGAGGCGATGACCCCTTCGGACAGGGACTGGAGGTAGGGCATGGCCCGGTAGCGGAACATGGGGCGGCACTCGCTGGGGGGGCCGGGGAGCATGATCACATGGACTCCGTCGGCCTGGAAGGCGCAGCCCGGGGCGGTGCCCCAGTCGTTGGTCAATACGGTACAGCCCTCGGGGAGCATGGCCTGCTGGAGATTGTTCTCCGTCATGGTACGGCCGGTACGGGTGAAATAGCTTCGGATGCGGTCGGCGGAGGCCTGGTCGAAAACCAGTTTTTTGCCGAAGGCTTCAGCCAGAACGTTTTTGGTCAGGTCATCGCAGGTGGGCCCCAGCCCGCCGGTGGTGATGATGATGTCGGCCCGCTCCTTGGCAATGGCCACGGCCTCCTTGGCCCGCTGGGGGTTGTCCCCCACCACGGTGTGGTAGTAGACGTTCAGGCCCAGCTCGCTCAGCCCCTGGGACAGCATCTGCGCGTCCGTGTTGGCGATGTTCCCCAGCAGCAGCTCGGTGCCCACGGACAGGATTTCAACGGTATGAGACATGAAAAGGACCTCCTGAGGGAAGGGGATGGGCCCCTTCCCGGAATGTTGGGATATTGTTTTAAGGTAGATAGGTCAGCACAGCGGTCTGGGCCGGTGTGCCGGGGACGATCTCCATGGTGTTGCCGGGGTAGCGGACCACGTCGCTCCGCAGGGACAGAAAATCCTCCACCCCTGAGATGACTTCGTAGCCAAAGGTGTCGGAGCGGTAGTGCATGGGAACGACGATCCGGGGCTTCAGCTCCTCCGCCAGGGCCTGGGCCTGTTTGGCGTCGATGGTGTAGTAGCCGCCCACCGGGATCAGCAGAACGTCCAGGCCGCGCAGGCGGTCCAGCTGCTCCGGCGCCAGCTCACAGCCCAGGTCGCCCAGATGGGCCAGGCGCATCCCCTCGGCGGAGAGAATGTGGATGGTGTCGGGCCCGCGCAGAGCGCCGCCCTCCGGGTCATGGAAGGTGGAGATGGTCTCCACAGAGAAGGCGGGGGCATGGCCGGTGAGGGTCACCAGCTCCCGGGCTCCGTGGTCCCGGTGCTCATGGCTGCACAGCACCGAGTCGGCGGTCAAATGGAGACGGGACAGTCCGGGGACGCTGCCCTCCTGGTAGGGGTCAAAGACCACGGAACCCTCCGCTGTTTCCAGGGTGAAGCAGGAGTGGCCGTTCCAAATCAGTTTCATAAAAACGCTCCTTTCTAAAACAGAACAAAAAGGGAGAAAATTTGGTGATTGTGCATATTATAGCACGGAAGGCAGGGGAAAGAAAAGTAATTGGAGGGGCAGATTTCCCAAAAACCGGAGTTTTTTTTGATACCAGATGACAGAACGGAGAAAAAGGAGTGCTTGGAGCAGCGGTAATCGCAGACTTGCGGCAAACCGGGAGGGAGGAAGTTCGTCACAATGCTGGAAAAGAGCTGCCTAAACAGAGTGTTGATAACGGAAATGCCAAAATTTGAGACAGCAGAAGGATAATTTAGCCTGATTTTTGAATTTTTTGCAATTTTTCGACCAATTTATAGTTGAAATTCTTCGGGATTTGGACTACAATGATAGCCGCGCGAACAAGGGGGGTCCCATGTGCTGAACATTGTATTGGTGGAACCGGAGATCCCGATGAACACCGGAAATATCGCCCGGACCTGCGCCGCCACCCGCAGCCGTCTCCATCTGGTCAAGCCCCTGGGCTTCGACATCAGCGACAAGGCGGTGAAGCGGGCGGGATTGGATTACTGGCCCATGGTGGACCTGCGGGTCTATGAGAACCTGGACCATTTTTTCCGGGAAAATCCCAGCCCGGACCTGTGGCTGGCCACCACGAAAGCCCCCCGGGACTACACCCAGGCCGCGTTCCGTCCGGACTGCTTTCTCATGTTCGGCAAGGAGACCGCCGGTCTGCCAGAGGACTTGCGCCGGCGCTATTATGACCGGTGCCTCCGCATCCCCATGCGGCCTGACGCCAGAAGCCTGAACCTGGCCAACTCCGTGGCCGTTCTGGCCTATGAGGCGCTGCGCCAGCAGGGGTTCCCCGGCCTGTCCGGCCAGGGTGAAATGGCCCAAAGTAAACTGTAAAACCCAAAGTAACCTTTCCCATCATTTCAGAAGAGAGGAGCTTTTGCAAATGAACTACAATAAGAAGACTGTCAAGGACATCGACGTCAAGGGTAAGAAAGTGCTGCTGCGCTGCGACTTCAACGTCCCCATGGCCAAGGATGGCAGCGGCGTCATCACCGATGACAAGCGCATCCGCGCCGCTCTGCCCACCATCCAGTACCTGCTGGACCAGGGTGCGGCCGTCATCGCCTGCTCCCACATGGGCAAGCCCGCCGCCACCTTCGAGTCCTACGCCAAGAAGCAGGCCGAGAAGGGCAAGGAGGCCAAGAAGGAGGACTGGGAGAAGTCCCTGAAGCAGCTCTCCCTGGCCCCTGTGGCCGAGCGGCTCAGCGAGTTGCTGGGCAAGGACGTGATCATGGCCGCTGACGTGGTGGGCCCCGACGCCCAGGCCAAGGCCGCCGCCCTCCAGCCCGGCCAGATCCTGCTGCTGGAGAACACCCGCTTTGAGAAGGGCGAGACCAAGAACGATCCCGCCTTGGCCAAGGCCATGGCCTCCATGGCTGAGGTCTATGTCTCCGACGCCTTCGGCGCCGTTCACCGCGCCCACGCCTCCACCGCCGGTGTGGCCGATTACCTGCCCGCCGTGTCCGGCTTCCTGATCCAGAAGGAGCTGGAGGTCATCGGCGGCGCCCTGGCCAATCCCAAGCGGCCCCTGGTGGCTATCCTGGGCGGCTCCAAGGTGTCCAGCAAGATCGGCGTCATCAATAACCTGCTGGAGATCGCCGACACCATCATCATCGGCGGCGGCATGGCCTACACCTTCTCCGCCGCTGAGGGTGGCAAGGTGGGCAACAGCCTGCTGGAGGCCGACTGGGAGGATTATGCCAAGGAGATGGTGCAGAAGGCCGCCGACAAGGGCGTCAAGCTGCTGCTCCCCGTGGACACTGTTTGCGCCGACAAGTTTGCCCCCGACGCCAACAGCCAGGTGGTCAAGGCCGGGGAGATCCCCGACGGCTGGGAGGGCCTGGACATCGGCCCCGAGACTGTGAAGCTGTACTGTGAGGCCGTTCAGGGCGCCGGTACCGTCATCTGGAACGGCCCCATGGGCGTGTTTGAGTTCCCCGCCTTTGCCAAGGGCACCGAGGCCATTGCCGAGGCCCTGTCCAAGACCGACGCCATCACCATCATCGGCGGCGGCGACAGCGCGGCTGCCGTGCAGCAGCTGGGCTACGCCGACAAGATGACCCACATCTCCACCGGCGGCGGCGCCAGCCTGGAATTCATGGAGGGTAAGGAACTGCCCGGCGTCGCTTGCCTGCTGGACGCCTGAGAGCCGAATCCCCGAGCAGGGGAGCTTGGACCGAAGCGAGGAATACAAACGCGGTCGCGTAGCGGAGCAGTTTGTGTTCCGAGTCGGAGGGAAAGCGACCTGGCCGCGAGGGGACCGAGGCTTGATAACGCCTGAGAGCCGAACCCCGCGTACACCATTGCGCAGGCATCTGCCGCTTTGACGCAGATTTGCAATAAATTCTATTATAGATCAGGGAGAGAGAAACCATGAATCGTCGTTATCGCAAGACCATCATTGCCGGAAACTGGAAAATGAACAACACCCTGTCCCAGACCAAGGCCTTTGCTGAGGAGATCAAGCCCATCATGCCCAAGGGCAAGTGGTGCAACGTGGTGCTGTGTGTCCCCGCCGTGAACATCACCAATGCGGTCCGTATGTTCAAGGACTGCCACATCGCCATCGGCGCCGAGACCTGCCACTATGAGGACCACGGTGCCTTCACCGGCGAGATGACCGTGGAGATGATCAAGGAGGCCGGCGCCAAGTATGTCATCATCGGCCACTCCGAGCGCCGCCAGTACTACAACGAGACCGACTTCACCGTGAACAAGAAGGTCCACGCCGCTATCAATGCCGGCCTGATCCCCATCGTCTGCGTGGGCGAGAGCCTGGAGCAGCGTGAGCTGGGCGTCACCATGGAGCTGATCGCCTACCAGGTCAAGTGCGCCCTGGCCAACGTGCCCGCCGAGAAGATGCGCCATGTGGTCATCGCCTATGAGCCCCTGTGGGCCATCGGCACCGGCAAGACCGCCACTGCCGAGCAGGCCGGCGAGGTCTGCCAGGCCATCCGTGCCGTCATCCGCAAGCTGTACGGCGCCCATGTTGCCCGCTCTGTCACCATCCAGTACGGCGGCTCCATGAACGCCAAGAACGCCGCTGAGCTGCTGGCCCAGCCAGACGTGGACGGCGGCCTGATCGGCGGAGCCTCCCTGAAGCCCGCCGACTTTGTCCAGATCATCAACGCCGCGAATCAGGAATAATTGGGAATTCGAAATGAGAAATCAGGAATTATGGGGCATCCGCGGTCAACTGGTTTGATTCTTCGGCGTAAGCCAGATTCCATGATTCCTGATTCCGAACGCTTCATTCCTGATTGCAAGAAAGGGTTTTTATGAAAACACCTACCACTTTGATCATTATGGACGGTTTTGGCCTGGAGGGTCCCTCCGCGGGCAATGCCGTGGCCAATACCCCCACCCCCAACCTGGATAAGATCTTTGCTGACTGCCCCGGCTGTAAGCTGTCCGCCTCCGGCCTGGATGTGGGCCTGCCCGAGGGCCAGATGGGCAACAGCGAGGTGGGACACACCAACATCGGCGCCGGCCGGGTGGTCTTCCAGGATCTGCCCCATATCAGCCGGGACATTGAGTCCGGCGTGTTCTTCCAGAATCCCGCTTATCTGGACGCCATGGCCAACTGCCGGGAGTGGGGTTCCTCCCTGCACCTGATGGGCCTGCTCTCCGATGGCGGCGTCCACAGCCATATCACCCACCTGTTTGCCCTGCTGAAAATGGCCCAGGAGCAGGGCATCGAGAAGGTCTATGTCCACTGCTTCCTGGACGGCCGGGACGTGCCGCCCTCCTCCGGCAAGCACTATGTGGAGCAGCTCCAGGCCAAGATGCAGCAGCTGGGCGTGGGCAAGATCGCCAGCGTCATGGGCCGCTACTACGCCATGGACCGGGATAAGCGCTGGGACCGGGTCCAGCGGGCCTATGACGCCATCGTCTGCGGCCAGGCCCCCTATGTGGCCGACGCCGCCGAGGCGGTCCAGAAGTCCTACGACGCCGGCGTCACCGACGAGTTTGTGGAGCCGGTGGTCTGCCTGAAGGAGGTTCAGGTCCAGGACAACGACTCCGTGATCTTCTTCAACTTCCGCCCCGACCGGGCCCGGGAGATCACCCGCTGCCTGGTGGACGAGGATCTGAAGGACATCGACCGCAAGACCGGCTTTGTCCCCGTGTTTTTCGTCTGTACCACCGAGTATGACGCCACCATGCCCAACGTCACCGTGGCCTATCCCCGCCAGAAGCTGGAGAACATCTTCGGCGAGTATATCTCCAAGCTGGGCCTGACCCAGCTGCGCATCGCCGAGACGGAGAAGTACGCCCATGTGACCTTCTTCTTCAACGGCGGCGTGGAGCAGGTGTTTCCCGGGGAGGACCGGTGCCTCATCGCCTCCCCCAAGGTGGCCACCTACGACCTCCAGCCCGAGATGTCCGCCTATCAGGTCACCGAGGAGGCAGTCAAGCGCATCCTCAGCGGGACCTATGACGTGATCATCCTGAACTTTGCCAACTGCGACATGGTGGGCCACACCGGCGTGTACGAGGCGGCCTGCAAGGCCGTGGCCACCGTGGACGAGTGCGTGGGTAAGGTGGTGGAGGCCACCTCCAAGATGGGCGGCGTGTCCCTCATCACCGCCGACCACGGCAACGCGGAGCACATGATGGAGCCTGACGGCTCCCCCTTCACCGCCCACACCACCAATCTGGTGCCCTTCTATATCGTGGGCGCCAGCGTCAAGCTCCGGGACGGCCGCCTGGCCGATATCGCCCCCACCATGCTGGACCTGATGGGCCTGGAAAAGCCCGCCGAAATGGACGGCCAGACCCTGATCGAGAATTAACCGCTTTCCCGTGCGGCAGGCGCCGCACAGACCATAGATTGCTGGGCGGGGGAGAGCCCCGCCGCCACAAATGAAAGGAGTTTGATTCCAATGAAGCAGATGATCGAGATCGTTGACGTCCTGGGCCGTGAGATCCTGGACAGCCGTGGCAACCCCACCGTGGAGGTGGAGGTCTATCTGGAGGACGGCACCATGGGCCGTGCCGCTGTTCCCTCCGGCGCTTCCACCGGTATCTATGAGGCCTGCGAGCTCCGTGACGGCGACAAGGGCCGTTACATGGGCAAGGGCGTGGAGACCGCTGTCAAGAACGTGAATACCGAGATCGCCGAGGCCCTGATCGGCACCAACGTGCTGGACCAGGTGGCCATCGACAAGATGCTCATCGACTTGGACGGCACCCCCAACAAGAGCCGCCTGGGCGCCAACGCCATTCTGGGCGCCTCCCTGGCCTGCGCCAAGGCCGCCGCTGAGTCCCTGGGCACCTCCCTGTACAACTATATTGGCGGCGCCAACGCCAAGCAGCTGCCCGTTCCCATGATGAACATCCTGAACGGCGGCGCTCACGCCACCAACAACGTGGAGATCCAGGAGTTCATGATCATGCCCGTCTCCGCTCCCTCCTTCCGCGAGGCTCTGCGCCGCTGCGCCGAGGTCTTCCACACCCTGAAGACCGTCCTGAAGGAGAACGGCACCCCCGCCGCCGGCGTGGGCGACGAGGGCGGCTATGCCCCCAACCTGAAGAAGGATGAGGACGCCCTGAAGGTCATCGTGGCCGCCATCGAGAAGGCCGGCTACAAGCCCGGCGAGGACTTCAAGATCGCCATCGACGCCGCCTCTTCCGAGTGGTGGGACGAGGAGCAGAAGATCTATATCCAGCCCAAGTCCGGCAAGAAGCTGACCCAGCAGCAGCTGGTCAACATGTGGAAGAAGTTCGCCGACACCTACCCCATCATCTCCCTGGAGGACGGAATGGCCGAGACCGACTGGGAAGGCTGGGCTATGCTGACCAAGGCGATCGGCGACCGCGTCCAGCTGGTGGGCGACGACCTGTTCGTCACCAACGTGGAGCGTCTGGCCACCGGCATTGAGAAGAAGGTAGCCAACGCCATCCTGATCAAGGTCAACCAGATCGGCACCCTGACCGAGACCCTGGACGCCATCCAGATGGCCAACCGGGCCGGCTACACCGCCATCGTGTCCCACCGTTCCGGCGAGACCGAGGACGCCACCATCGCCGACATCGCCGTGGCCCTGAACGCCGGCCAGATCAAGACCGGCGCTCCCAGCCGTACCGACCGCGTGGCCAAGTACAACCAGCTGCTCCGCATCGAGGAGGAGCTGGGCGACATCGCCGAGTATCCCGGCATGAAGGCCTTCTTCAACCTGCGCTAAGTTTACGGTGATTGCAGCAGCGCCGCCTGACGGGCGGCGCTGCTTTTTTGTCGCCCAGCTCCTAAACGGGGGTTCCGGAGCGGTTTGGGAGGGCTGACTTCCGACTGCCGGAGGCGGCGAACCAAACCGAAGCCCAGCGTAAGCGGGTTCGGTTTGGAGAGGAGGAGCAAGGGAGCGGACGCAGTTTTCGCTGTAAGCGGAAACGGAGTGGAGCGGACTTTGCGACGACGAGGCATGAAGGCCTTCTTCAACCTGCGCTAAGTTTACGGTGATTGCAGCAGCGCCGCCCGACGGGCGGCGCTGCTTTTTATCTTCCACATCGATTCAAAACGGGGTTGTAGTATGGAAATATCCTGTTATACTGGGCACAACGGCGCCGTAAAATCAGAATGATGAGGAGATTTTGTGGAACACAATTTTATACTGCACCCAATAGGGACTGTACACGCGGGAAAAGAGGGATTCTGCCTGGAAATTGCCCCTCCCTACCGGGGCGCGCTGGCGGGATTGGAGGACTTCGGATATGTCAATGTCCTGTGGTGGTTCTCCGGCTGTGATAATGGGATTTCCCGGAATAAGCTGGGGGAGCGCAGACCTTATGTCCGGGGACCGGAGACTCTGGGTACGTTTGCGACCCGGTCTCCGGAGCGGCCCAATCCCATTGCCCTGTCCTGCGCCCATGTGGTCAATCTGGACCGGGAGCGGGGCGTCCTGGTCCTGGACTATCTGGACGCGGAGGCGGGAAGTCCTGTGCTGGACATCAAGCCGTACCTCCCCAGCCTGGACCGGGTGGAGCGCCCTATTATACCCGGCTGGTGCGCCCACTGGCCGGACAGCGTGGAGAAAAGCGGGATGTTTGACTGGGAAAAGGAATTCAATTTTTGAACTGTGAACAGGAAAAGGGGGCCGCCTGTGGGCGGTCCCCTTCTGTATGCCATGGTTCAGCGCTCAAAACCGCTCTGCCAGCACCTGGCAGAGTACATCCGCCATACGCCTGTGCCCCTCCTCGGTGGGGTGGAGGCAGTCCTGGAACAGGGTACGGTCCGCCCTGCCGTCCGGGAGGAGAAACGGAGTGCGGAAGTCGGCCACGGGCAGCCCCTTGTCGGCGGCATAACAGAGGGTCAAGTCGGCGTACTGCTCCGCCAAAGCGGCCAGACGCGCCATGCTCTGATCCGGCTCCCAGACCGGGGGACACAGCTCCTCCGGGCAGATGGGCAGGGGGACGCCCAGAATGACGGGGATGGACAGCAGATCCGCCTGGCGGAACATGGAGATCACGTTGGCGAAGGCGGTATGATACTGTCCGGTGATGCTGATGTCGTTGATGCCGCCCAGCAGCACCATGGCGTCGGGGGCCTGGTCAAAGACCTGGGTCTGGCACCGGGCCAGCATCCCGCCGGTGGTATCTCCGCTGACGCCCCGGTTGATCAGAACATGACCTGTGCGGGCGGACACCAGGTCGGACCAGCGTTTCGACAGGTCAGGCAGGCCGAACCCATAGGTGATGCTGTCCCCCATGCAGATGATCTTCATAGAAATTCCTCCTGTTTCAGCAAATGGAATTGATTCTTTTCCGCGTATACCAGCTTCTCCCGGCGCAGCTTGCTCAGTTCGTTGGATAGGGCGCTCCGGTCAACGCCCAGATAGTCGGCCAGCTGCTGCCGGTTGAAGGGAATGGAGAACCGGCTGCTGCCCTGGAGGACTGCCTGGTCGGAGAGGTAAGACAGCAGCCGTCCCCGGATGGTCTTGGAGGAGGTATAAAAGCTACGGCGGGACAGAGCCAGATTCTTCCGGGCGGTAATGTCCAGCAGATTGCGGACCACCGCGCCCGGCTGAAGGTGGTCGGAGCCGTGGGAAAAGAGCTGTCCCACGTCCAGAAAGAGGACCTGGGTCTCCTCCGCGGCCACGGCGTTGACCATAAGAGGCGCTTCAGGCAGACAGGCGTAGGTCTCGGCGAAAACCTCTCCCTCCCCAACATGGCCCAGAACGGTCCGGTTGCCCCAAGCGTCGTCATGTTCCAAGGTCACACCGCCGGACAGCACCAGCCCCAGACGCCGGGTCCGGTCGCCGGCGCGGAGAATGGTCTCCCCTTTTTGATAGCGGCGGAGCTCCGTGCCCGGACGGCGGAGCATTTCTTCGGCCTCTGCCCGGGAGACGCCCCGGAACAGGTCGGTCTTTTCCAGATCTTGCAGGTCCATAGTCCCTCCGTTTGTTGTTTAAACAACATACATGGTAAAACGATCATACTATAATGGGGCCATCCAGTCAAGGAAAGGTTGTGATCTGCATGATCCGCAGAATCATTCATATCGATCAGGCGCGCTGCAATGGCTGCGGCCTGTGTGCCAAGGCCTGCCATGAGGGGGCCATCGGCATGGTGGAGGGAAAGGCAAAACTGCTGCGGGACGACTACTGTGACGGCCTGGGGGACTGCCTGCCCGCCTGCCCCACCGGGGCTATCACCTTTGTGGAGCGGGAAGCCGCCGCCTACGACGAGGCCGCGGTCCAAGCCAACAAGGCCAAGGGGGCCGGAGCTGCGGCGGGCGGCTGTCCCGGAAGCCGGGCCCAGATGCTCCGCCGGGCGGAGAAAGACGTTGCGCCGTCTGATACCGCGGCGCCCTCCCAGCTGCGCCAGTGGCCGGTCCAGATCAAGCTGGCTCCGGTGAACGCTCCCTATTTTGACGGGGCCCACCTGCTGGTCGCCGCCGACTGTGCCGCCTATGCCTACGGGAATTTCCACGCCGGTTTCATGGCGGGAAAAGTGACGCTGATCGGCTGCCCCAAGCTGGACGGGGTGGATTACAGTGAAAAGCTCACGGAAATTCTCCGGCAAAACGACATCAGGAGCCTTACCGTGGTCCGGATGGAGGTGCCCTGCTGCGGCGGCATTGAGCATGCCGCGGTGACCGCGTTGAAAAACAGCGGAAAATTCATCCCCTGGCAGGTGGTGACCCTCTCCACCGACGGGCGGGTGTTGGAACGGTAAAACAAAACGGTCTGCCCAACAGGGCAGACCGTTTTGTATCATCAATGTTCAGGTTCGGAGTCTTCGCCGGGCACCAGCTTTTCCACCAGGGCCCACTCCACACGGCGGTCACACAGCTCCTCCACCCGGATGCGCAGCCCGAGGGCCTCCACCACAGGGCGGCTGCCGTCCTCAGGGATGACAGACAGCTGCGAGAAGATCAGGCCGCCCAGGGTATCGTAGTCCCGCTCCTCCTCCTCGGGAAGCTGGAAGCCGATGGCCTCGGCCATCTCCTCCAGGTCAGCGGAGCCGGAGACCCGCCACTTGTTGTCCTCCAGACGGATGATGTCCTGTTCCTCCTGGGGATCAAATTCATCGTAGATGTTGCCCACCAGCTCCTCCAGCAGGTCCTCCAGGGTGACAAGGCCGCTGGTGCCGCCGTACTCGTCCACCACCAGGGCCATGTGGGTCTTTTTACCCTGCATGTCCCGGAACAGCACGTCGGCGGGCACGGTCTCGGGGACAAAGTAGGCCGGGCGGAGCAGCTCCTTCATGGGAAGGGGCTGGGCTTCCCGGAAGTTGAGCAGGTATTCCCGGGTGGACAGGACGCCCACAATGTCATCCACGTCCTCCTGATACACCGGGAAGCGGGACAGGCCGGACTGGCGGATGGTGTCCAGAATAGTCTCCTCGTCATCCTCCAGAGACAGCGTCACCATGTCGGTGCGGTGGACCATCACGTCCCGGGCGGTCATGGTGTCGAACTCGAAGACGTTTTCGATCAATTCCTTTTCGTTGCTCTGGATGGCGCCGGATTCCTCGCCCTCCTCCACCATGGCCATGATGTTGTCCTCGGATACGGTTTCCTCCCGGTGGAGCAGACGGAGCAGAGGCCGCCACAGCAGCAGGGCGGCGTTACAGAACAGGCTGATGCCGAATAATATGGGCCATATTTGGTCCCCAGGCACAGAAGATTCCCCCTTAAGTACATAGAAAAGTAAAATGGTACAACATGAATGATAGCACAAACAGGGACGAGCCGCAAGGGGGCGGCGCGCTTTTCGGGGAAACGGGGAAAAAGACGGGTGCAAAACCGGCGTTCCTATGATATAATTTCCCAAAAAGAGAGTCCGGTCCTGCTTGATCGGGCCGGGTAGGGGAGCGAGAAGCATGAGCCTTTCAGAACGGGGCAGGGGACATGTCCAAGAGGGGATCTCTTTCTTGAAATGGGTCCTGTACGCCTGCAACATCGGGATCCTGGTGGGAGCGGTGGCGGTGGCCTTCCACTGGGGCATCGACTGGGTCACGGAGCTGCGGGGAGAACACCCCTGGATCATCTGGCTGCTGCCCCTGGGCGGACTGTCCATCGTGCTGCTGTACAAGGGCTGCGGCATGGAGAAGGACCGGGGGACCAACCTGGTACTGGTGGCGGTGCGGGAGGCGGAGCCCATGAAGCTGCGCACCGCTCCCCTGATCTTCCTGTCCACCATCCTCACCCACCTGGTGGGCGGTTCCGCCGGACGGGAGGGGGCGGCCCTCCAGCTGGGCGGCTCCCTGGCCGCCTGGGTGGGCCGCAAGATCCGCCTAGACGCCAAGGACAGCCGGCTGATGGTCATGTGCGGCATGGCCGCCGCCTTTTCCGCCCTGTTCGGCACCCCCCTGACCGCCGCGGTCTTTGCCATGGAAGTGGTCAGCGTGGGAGTGATGTACTACGCGGCCATCGTGCCCTGCGTGACAGCGGCCCTGGTGGCCCTCCAGATGGCCCGGTGGCTCGGGCTCCACGGGACGGTGGGCTATGAGATGGGGCAGGCGGCGGCGCTGACCCCTGTGTCCATGTTTCAGGCGGCGGTGCTGGGCGTGCTGTGCGCGCTGGTGTCCATCCTGTTCTGCAAAGCCATGCACGCGGCACCCCACCTGTATGGCAAGTACGTTCCCAATGCTCTGGTCCGGGCGGCGGTGGGAGGGCTGCTGGTGCTGGCGCTGACCCTTCTGGTGGGCAGTCAGGATTACAACGGCGCCGGGGACCCGCTGATCCGCCGGATGCTGGCGGGGGAGACTATCCCCGAGGCGTTTCTTCTGAAGATCCTGTTCACCGCCGTGACCCTGGGCGCGGGATTCCGGGGAGGCGAGATCGTGCCGGTCCTGTTCACCGGCTGCGCCTTCGGCACCTGGGTGGGTCCCATGCTGGGGCTGCCCCACGGCTTTTCCGGGGCGCTGGGAATGGCGGCGGTATTCTGCGGGGCCACCAACTGCCCCCTGACCTCCATCCTGCTGGCCTTTGAGCTGTTCGGCGGGGAGGGACTCTCCCTGTTTGCCCTGTGCTCTGGGGTGTCCTATATGCTGTCCGGCTACTATGGCCTGTACAGCGAGCAGAAAATCGTCTACTCCAAATTCAAGACAGAGTGGGTGGACCGAAAGGCCAAATAAAATTAAGCAAAGTGACCGGAACGGTTTCGTTCTTTTCTTGTGTTTTGTACAGCCTGTTGGTATCATAAGGTCGTCCGAAGCCCAAAACAATGGGGCCGGGCACAAGCAGAGTAGGACCCTGCGCGTCAAACACCAGTGTCCGCCGAATGGGGAGTTGTCGGCGGGACGAATAGCATGCGCGCTAACGATGCAGGGTCCGCATCCCATTGCTGCATAACTTGAGACGGCCAATCTTTTCTGCCTCCTTTTATGTAGCGACTCTACATAAAAGGAGGTTTTTTGTATGGCCCGCGGCCGCCGGCCGCGGCAAGGCAGTTCAGTCACAGAAATCACATACAAAAGAAAGATTCGGAGGTCAAATGTTATGTCCAACACCGTGAAAAAGATCACTACCATCGGGATGCTCCTGGCGATCCAGGTGGTGCTGGGCCGTTTTGTGGCCATTTCCCTGCCCACCGTCAAGATCAGCTTCACCTTCCTGCCCATCGTCATCACCGCCATGCTGTACGGCCCCCTGTGGGGCGGCGCCGCGGCCGTCATGGGCGATTTCCTCATTGCCATTCTTGGCCCCTACGGCTACTATCCCCCCATGGCCATCACCGCCCTGCTCACCGGAATCATGTACGGCCTGTTCCTGTACCGCAAGCCCGCCAGCACCCTCCGGGTCGGCGCCTGCATCATTCTCCAGAGCATCCTGCTCAGCGTTCTGCTCCAGACCTACTGGCTGACCCTGCTCACCGGAAAGGGCTTCTTTGTCCTGCTGCCCGCCCGGCTGCTCCAGAACCTGGTGACCGCTCCCGTTCAGATCGTCTGCGTCCGGCTCATCGCCTATAAGGTCTGCGACGTGATCCAGTATGGCCGCTTGACCAAAACCAGCACGGACAAGTAAGGGGAGCGTGGACCATGAGCCCATTGGATGCCTTCCGGGACGCCTTCCGGCAGACCACGGAGAACGGGATCTTCTTTGACAACGCCTCCATGGGCCCCGTCTTCCCCGGGGTGACCCGGGCCATGGAGCAGTGTATGGAGCTGCGCCAGGCCATGCCCATGAAGTATTACCAGTACGCGGACCGGGTCTTTCCCGCCTGCCGCGCCCGGCTGGCCCGCCTCATCGGCTGTGAGCCGGAGGAGATCGCCTTTACGGAGAACGTGGCCTACGGGATCAACACCGCCGCCGGGTCCCTGCCTCTGAAAGCGGGGGACAACGTGATCTTCTGCGACCGGGAGTTCGCCTCCAACGTGTATCCCTGGCTGCGGCTCCAGGCGGCCCGGGGGGTGGAAGCCCGGATGGTTCCCCACGACCATGGCGGACTGACTGTGGAAAGGCTGGAGCGGTACGCCGACGCCCGTACCCGGGCGGTCTCAGTGAGCAGCGTGGAGTTCGCCGACGGGTACGCCGCAGACCTGGAGGCCATCGGGACCTGGTGCCGGGACCGGGGCGTCTACCTGGTGGTGGACTGCGCCCAGTCCCTGGGGGTCATGCCCATGGACGTGAAGGGGTTTCACATTGACTTTCTGGCCGGGCTGTCCTCCAAATGGCTGCTGGGCCCTTTCTCCACCGGCTTCCTCTATGTCCGGAAGGAACTGGCCGGACAGCTACTTCCGGCCTTCGTGGGGGCGGACAGCGTGACAGGGGACGTGGACTCGGTGGACTACCGGCTGGATTTGAAGGACGGAGCTGCCCGGTTTGAGGCGGGCCTGCCCAACGCCCCCGGTATCGCCGGCCTGGAGGCCTCCCTGGCCCTGATGGAGTCGGTGGGTGTGGAGAACATCCGCCGGGAGGCCTGGCGGGTCAGCGGCTACTTTATCGATGGCCTGAGGGAACTGGGAGTGGAACTGGCCCCCTGCGCCCTGTCGGACCGCACCCGCTCCGACATTGTCTCCTTCCGGACTGCCGACACGGAACAGACCTACCGTTACCTCCGGGAAAACCGGGTGGCCTGCTCCTACCGCTGCGGCTATGTCCGCACCGGCATCCACGGCTATAACACCACCGAAGAGGCGGACCAGGTCATTGCCCTGCTGAAACGCGACCCCACCCTGCGGTGATTTTCACGGCGCCCCCGTTTGCGGAAAACGGGGGCGCTTTTCTGCCTTCCGGGGCCTCTTTCCGGGAAAAGGCGGTATTTTTCTTAATGCGGGAGGGGGGAAAGGGCTTTGTTTGTTTCGCGGGAAGGAAGACAAGGTTTACGATTCCCGTTGAAAAAGAAGACAACTGCGTTTATAATTTGGGGCGTAAGGCGGGAAAACGGAGGCGAAGGCCTTTGGACCACCATAATTTTTCAAGTTGAACGGTTTTATTCAGAAAGGGGAAAATCAATATGCGTCCTGAATTGATCAGCCAGCCCATTACTGGCATTTGTTCCTTTGGCCGGTACCCCATCTGTCTGGATCTGGATGAACTGAAGGCCGATTTCGGCGTTCTGGGCGTCCCCTACGATATGGGCGTGGGCTTCCTCAGCGGCGCCCGCATGGGCCCCCGCCGCATCCGTGAGGCCTCCACCCAGTACGGACGGGGCACCGCGGGTTACTACGACTATGAGGCTGACGAGCAGATGCTGGCCGCTCCCATCACCATCGCCGACTGCGGCGACGCCGACGTGCTCCAGGGCGACCGGGACTACTCCTTCAAGTGCATTGAGCGCGCGGTCCGCCGCATCATCAAGGCCGGCTCCATCCCCATCGTCATGGGCGGCGACCACTCCATCAGCATCCCCGTGGCCCGGGCCCTGGAAGAGTACGGCAAGAAGATCTGCGTCATCCAGTTTGACGCCCACCTGGACTGGACCAGCCATGTGGGCCCCCTGGTCCAGGGCAACGGCAGCCCCCTGCGACGGATGTCTGAGATGGACCACATCGGCGAGATGGTGCAGATCGGCCTGCGGGGCATGGGCAGCGGCAAGAAGAGCGACTACGATGACGCCCGGGCCTACGGCAGCCGCCTGATCTCCGCCCGGGAGCTCCATGAGAAGGGGGTCCAGTACGTTCTGGACCAGATCCCCGACGCCGAGGCCTACTACATCACCTTTGACATTGACGGTTATGACATGCCCCTGGCCCCCGGCGCGGCCTCCCCGCTGCCCGGCGGCATCACTTACGACGAGAGCATGGATATGCTCAAGGCCATCTGCCAGACCGGCAAGGTGGTGGCTATGGACCTGGTGGAGGTAGCGCCTCCCTATGATCCCACCAACTGCACTGAGCGGCTGGCTGCCCTGACCATGATCCAGGTCATGGCCCATGTGGGCAAGAAGCTCCACGAGAACGACAAGAAGGACTGAATCCATCCGCCTGAGACCAGGGACCGCCAGCGGCCCCTGGTCTTTTGAAATTTAAGGGAGGCGGAGTGAAAATTTTTCTTGCACTGGGAACGGCCTTCCTGTATAATACTACGACGTATAAGGGGACAGGGCGGAAAAACGCCCTCATCCTCTTGAATTATTGCGCTGCATCTCCCCAGGGAGAGCGGCAGCAGGAGGGAATTGAATATGAAAAACCGGAAACACGATACCCGCTGGATGGTGGGAGTGGCGATGTTCGTCGCCCTGCAGCTGGTCCTGCAGCTCACAGGGATCGGACTGATCCCGCTGCCTCTGATCCGGGCGACGACACTACATATCCCCGTCATTGTGGGCGCGGTGCTGCTGGGCCCCCTGGCCGGAGCCATTCTGGGTACGGTGTTCGGCATGTGCTCGATGTGGACTGCTACAACCGCCCCCACCTTGTTGTCCTTCGCGTTTTCCCCTGTGATCGCCGCCGGCAACACCGGCGTGGCAGGAGCGGTGAAGGCGGTTTGGATCGCGTTGGGCTGCCGTATTCTCATCGGCGTGGTGGTTGGCTGGCTGTGGATCGCCCTGAAAAAGGTGAAACTCAACGACCTGATCGCCTTGCCTGTTGTGGGTGTGGCGGGCGCAATGACCAATACCGGGTTGGTAATGGGAAGTATCTACTTCCTGTTTGCGCCTGAGTTTGCCGAAGCGAAGAACGTTGGCATAGAGGCGGTGCTGGGCCTTGTCATGGGCGTGGTGGCAACCTCCGGCGTCGCAGAGGCTATTGCTGCCGCGGTGTTGGTCACTGCTGTTTGTAAGGTGCTGCTTCGTGTGCTGGACCAGACCGCCGAGACCGAAAAACAGAAATAAAAGAAAGATTTTTCCCAATGAAGGTGAGTGTCTATGCTTTTAGCCATTGACATCGGTAATACCAATATTGTCATCGGAGGCATCCGGGATGACAAGATCGTTTTTGAGGCCCGGGTGGCCACTGACCGGATCAAAACCTCCGACCAGTATGGCGTGGACATCAAAAACATCCTGTCTCTGTTTGACACAAAACCCAGCGACATCCAGGACTGCATCATCTCCTCGGTGGTGCCTCCGGTATTCAACTCGGTGCGGACCGGGGTGATGAAGGTCATCGGAAAGCCGCCCATGGTGGTGGGACCGGGGATCAAGACGGGACTGAACATCCAGATGGACACCCCCTCCCAGGTGGGCAGCGACCGCATCGTCATCGCGGTGGCCGCCCTGGCGGAGTATGAGCCCCCCCTGACCCTGCTGGACCTGGGGACCGCCACCACCATTGAGGTGGTGGGGAAGGGCAGCACCTATCTGGGCGGCTGCATCATCCCCGGCGTGCGGATCTCCCTGGAGGCCCTGACCTCACGGACCGCCCAGCTGCCCGGCATCAGCCTGGACAAGCCCAAGCGGGTCATCGGCAAGAACACCGTGGACTGCATGCGCAGCGGCGTCATGTACGGGGCCGCCGCCATGATCGACGGGATGTTGGACCGGGTGGAGGAGGAGCTGGGATACTCCACCACGGTGGTGGCCACCGGGGGTATGGCCCAATTCATCGTTCCCCTGTGCCGCAGGGAAATAAAGCTGGAGAAGGACCTGCTCCTCAAGGGACTGAACATCATCTACCAAAAGAACCGGACCGGAAAGAAATAAGCCGCCGCGGGGCGGACTGCCGCCCTGGGCCTGCTGCGCCTGGGGCGGCTTTTTAGCGTACAGACAGGAGGATGGTTATGTCGGCATTCAAAACCTATACGGACTATGATCTGGAGCAGATGGAAGAGCTTCAGCGGGTGGTGGGCCGTACCCTCGCCCGAAAGGAAACGCTGCGGAAACGGACCTTCTTCCTGGCTTGGGGCGCCGTCCTCCTGGGGGCGGGACTGTTTCTGGCGGTGGGAAAGGGCAGCGTATTTGCGGCGCTGGCCTGCTGTGTGCTGGGCGCCCTGCTGCTGGCCCGGGGCGTGTTTTTCTACCAGTTGGCGGCCTGGGCCGCCTGCCGGGCCATGGGGCAGCGGACCATGGGCACGGACTACGCCCTGGATAAATCGGAGATCACGGCGATCCGGGGAAAGGACAGCACCCATTACGCCTACGACGCCTGCTATCAACTGCTGGAGACGGAGCGCAGCATCTATTTCATCATGAAGGACGGCCAGGGCCTGATCCTGGATAAAGGCAACCTGCGGGGCGGCACCGTGGAGGAACTGCGCGGCTGGCTGACGGAGAAGTGCGGAAAGCCCCTGACCTGGGCCGGCGGGAAAAGAACTGGGGAAAAAGCGGCGAAACCTTGACACCCGGCGGGAATTTGGATATAATATCACCCGTTAGAGACTTGGATGGGAAGGAGTACATCCCCGCCCGGGGCAAAGAGAGACGCCGTCTGGTGAAAGGCGCCCCCCGGAAGGATGGAAGTGGTCCCGGAGTCCCGGCGCTGAAGACCAGTAAGCGCCGTCGGGTCCTCCCGTTACAGAGGCACGAGCGCCCCGCGAGGGGAATCCAGGTGGTACCACGGACTTTTGTTCGCCCTGAGTCGAGAGACTCGGGGCGTTTTTTTACCGGCCGCCTCGGAACTGTATGACCCAATGGTCGGGGAAGCCCGTCCGTTTCATCCAATGAATTTCAGGAAGATAAGGAGAATCTCAATGGGAATTGTACTGCCAAAGGTCTATGAGCCCCAGGAGGCCGAGGCCCGCATCTACGAGAAGTGGGAGAAGGCCGGCTGCTTCCAGGGCCACCGCGACCCCAATAAGAAGCCCTTCACCATCGTCATGCCCCCGCCCAACGTCACCGGCCAGCTCCACATGGGCCACGCCATGGACTGCGCCCTCCAGGACATCCTGATCCGCTTCAAGCGGATGCAGGGCTACGCCGCCCTGTGGGTCCCCGGCATCGACCACGCCGGCATCGCCACCCAGATCAAGGTGGAGGAGGAGCTGCGCACCAAGGAGGGCCTGACCCGCTACGACCTGGGCCGGGAGAAGTTCCTGGAGCGGGTGTGGGACTGGAAAGAGAAGTTCGGCGACCGCATCGTCAAGCAGCAGAAGAAGATGGGCATTTCCTGCGACTGGGACCGGGCCCGCTTCACCATGGACGAGGGCTGCTCCAAGGCCGTCCGGGAGACCTTCTGCAACCTGTATGAGAAGGGCCTCATCTACAAGGGCAGCCGCATCATCAACTGGTGCCCCCACTGTGTCACCGCCCTGTCCGACGCCGAGGTGGAGTATCAGGACAAGCCCGGCCACCTGTGGCACATGCGCTACCCCCTGGCCGACGGCTCCGGCTATCTGGTCGTGGCCACCACCCGTCCCGAGACCATGATGGGCGACACCGGCGTGGCCGTCAACCCCAACGACGAGCGGTACAAGCACCTGGTGGGCAAAACCTGCATCCTGCCCCTGATGAACCGGGAGATCCCCATCGTGGCCGACGAGTACGTGGAGATGGACTTCGGCACCGGCTGCGTGAAGATGACCCCCGCTCACGACCCTAACGACTTTGAGGTGGGCCTGCGCCACAACCTGGAGACCATCCGTGTCCTGGACGACAACGGCAAGGTCAATGAGAACGGCGGCAAGTACCAGGGCATGGACCGCTACGAGTGCCGGAAGGCTGTGGTTGCCGATCTGGAGGCCCTGGGCCTGATGGAGAAGATCGAGCCCTACTCCCACAACGTGGGCACCTGCTACCGCTGCCACAGCGACGTGGAGCCCATCATCTCCGCCCAGTGGTTCGTCAAGATGGAGCCCCTGGCCCGCGAGGCCCTGCGGGTTGTCTACGACGGGGAGACCAAGTTCGTCCCCGACCGCTTTGCCAAGACCTATACCAACTGGATGGAGAACGTCCATGACTGGTGCATCTCCCGCCAGCTCTGGTGGGGCCACCAGATCCCCGTGTGGTACTGCGACGACTGCGGCCACATGACCGTCTCCCGCACCGACGCCACCTGCTGCGAGAAGTGCGGCAGCACCAAGATCCACCGGGACCCCGACGTGCTGGACACCTGGTTCTCCTCCGCCCTGTGGCCCTTCTCCACCCTGGGCTGGCCCGACAAGACCGAGGACCTGGAGTATTTCTATCCCACCGACGTGCTGGTCACCGGCTACGACATCATCTTCTTCTGGGTGGCCCGGATGATCTTCTCCGCCTGTGAGCAGACCAAGCAGCCCCCCTTCCACACCGTGTTCATCCACGGCCTGGTCCGGGACGACAAGGGCCGCAAGATGAGTAAGTCCCTGGGCAACGGCATCGATCCCCTGGAGATCGCCGACAAGTACGGCGCCGACGCCCTGCGCTTCAACCTGGTCACCGGCAACAGTCCGGGCAACGACATGCGCTTTTACACCGAGCGGTGTGAGGCCATGCGCAACTTCGCCAACAAGATCTGGAACGCCAGCCGCTTCCTGATGATGAACCTGACCATTGACCAGTGCCGCCTGCCCCAGCAGCTGGAGCTGGAGGACAAGTGGATCCTGTCCAGACTGAACCGGGTCATTCCCGAGATCACTGAGAATATGGACCGGTACGAGCTGGGTGTGGCCGCCCAGAAGATCTATGACTTCATCTGGGACGACTACTGCGACTGGTATATCGAGTTCACCAAGGCACGCCTCCAGGGGGAGGACCCCGCCGCCAAGGAGCAGGCCCAGCAGGTGCTGTGCTATGTCCTGACCCAGATGCTCAAGCTGCTCCACCCCTTCATGCCCTTCATCACCGAGGAGATCTGGCAGGCCCTGCCCCGCCAGGAGGGCTGCACGGCGGAATTCCTGATGCTGGACCAGTGGCCCCAGGCCGATCCCGCCCTGGACTTCCCCGAGGAGGAGAAGGCCATCGGCCTCATCATCGACGCCACCCGGGCCGTCCGTACCCGCCGCAGCGAGATGAACGTGCCCCCCTCCAAGAAGGCGCATCTGACCATCGCCACCCAGGAGCAGGAGTCCTTCACCCGGGGCATTCCCCTGCTGAAGCGGCTGGCCTATGCCAGCGAGGTAACGGTGATCGGCGTGTCCGAGGCGGGCAGCAGCGCCGAAGCGGCCCAAAGCGGGCTGGTGGAGGTCATCACCCACGCCGCCCGTATCTTCCTGCCCCTGGCTGAGCTGGTGGACCTGGAGAAGGAAAAGGCCCGCGTGGAGAAGGAACTAAAGAAAAACTCCGCCGAGCTGGAGAAGCTGAACGCCAAGCTGAACAACCCCGGCTTCGTCAACAAGGCCCCCGAGCATGTGGTGGCCGCGGAGAAGGAGCGGGCCGCCAAGCTCACCGAGCTGGTGGCCAAGCTGGAGGCGCAGCTCAAGGGCATGTGAACCCATTCGGCGGCGCGCGGCGAATAAACCAATACAGAGCCCCGGCGGCATCCTCTTGCCGCCGGGGCTTTTGACGGGCGGAGCAGGGGCTCTCTGAAACCAGAGAGAGTCCCAGCCGGAACGCGCGCCCTTCGTCTGCCGCTCCTGAGCTTCAGGGGAAAGAAAAGAGGGAAAAACTGGGGGCTGCGGCTTGTTTTTCCTCCTGTTCATGGTATAATATCCAGAAGACAGCTCTGATGCGCCGGCCCGGAACAGCACTCATCCCGGACCGGCGGGATAGACTGGAGCCTTTTTCCACCTGCGACAGACGGACAGCGTCCGGTACCAACCACAACATCTGGAAGATACATGGAGGTTTTTATGTCTGAAAACAACTCCCATCGGAACGGAAGCTTTACTTCCTCCCTCGGCTTTGTGATCGCCTGCGTGGGTTCGGCGGTGGGCCTGGGCAACATCTGGCTGTTCCCCTACCGCCTGGGCCAGTATGGCGGAGCGGCCTTTCTGATCCCGTACCTGTTTTTTGTGTTCCTGTTTGGCTGGGTGGGCCTGTCCGCCGAGTTCGGTATGGGGCGTCTGGCGGGAACGGGCACCATCGGGGCCTATGAGTACTGTTTCGCCGCCCGGGGGAAGAAAAAGCTGGGCGGCATCCTGAGCTGGATCCCTCTGCTGGGCTCCCTGGGCATCGCCATCGGCTACGCCGTCATTCTGGGCTGGGTACTGAACAGCCTGATGGGCTCCCTCTCAGGGACCCTGATGACGGCGGAACCCGCCCAGTTTTTCCAGGCCGCCGCGGTGGAGTTCGGCAACCCCCTGTGGCACACCGTAGTGGTGGCCGTGGTATGTCTGGTGTTGATGTTCGGCGTCACCTCCGGCATTGAAAAGGTGAGTAAGGTCCTGATGCCCCTGTTTTACGTGCTGTTTCTGGCGCTGGCGGTATGGGTGGCCTTCCTACCCGGAGCGGGAGCGGGCTACCGGTTCCTGTTTGTCCCCGACTGGTCCAAGCTGCTGGAGGTGGACACCTGGGTCATGGCCATGGGTCAGGCCTTCTTCACCCTGTCCATCACCGGCTCCGGGATGATCGTCTACGGCGCCTATCTGGACAAAAAGGAGGACATCCCCAAGGCCTCCATCCGCACTGCGGTGTTTGACACCATGGCGGCCCTGTTGGCCGGTCTGGCCATTATGCCCGCTGTCTTTGCCTACGGGCTGGACGCGGCCCGTGGGCCTTCCCTCATGTTTATTACCCTGCCCACGGTCTTTCAGCAGATGCCCATGGGACGGCTGTTTTCCGTGTTTTTCTTCGTTTCCGTCCTCTTTGCTGGCATCACCTCTCTCATTAACATGTTTGAGGCGGTCATTGAGAGCTGGCAGAGCCACTTCAAACTGGGACGCCGGACCTCCGTGCTGATCTGTTCCGCCCTCACCCTGGGCGTGGGCATCTTCATGGAGGGAGAGGCCCAGGTGGGGCCCTGGATGGACTTTATTACCATTGTGGTGGTGCCCATCGGCGCGGTACTGGGCGCTGTGGCCGCCTACTATGTGTTGGGCTGGCCCAAGCTCCGGGCGGAGCTGCAGACGGGCCGGGAAAAGCCCATGAGCGCGCTGTTCGGCACCGTAGGGCGGTACCTCTATGTGCCCTTGACCATTCTGGTGGTGGTCTTGGGCTTTGTGTATAAAGGAATCGGCTGACCGATCCGGTCCAATGGGGGCCCGGAAGCTGGGACGAAGGCGGTTTTACGGTATGCAAAAACAACATAAGATTGATATGTGCAGCGGCTCCCTGTGGGACAAGATCCTGCTGTTTGCCCTGCCGCTGATGCTCTCCAGCATGCTCCAGCTGCTGTTCAACGCGGCGGACGTGGTGGTGGTAGGCCGTTTCGCGGGCAAGGAGGCCCTGGCGGCGGTGGGGTCCAATACCTCTCTGATCAGTTTGATGATCAACCTGTTTGTGGGCCTGTCCGTGGGTACTAATGTGGTGGTGGCCCGGGATCTGGGGGCCGGCCGGAAGGACAATGTGAGCCGCAGCGTCCACACCTCCGTCACGCTGGCCCTGGTCAGCGGCGTGGTGATGATGCTCTTTGGCGTGGTGATGGTACGCCACATTCTGGAGTGGATGGCCTCGCCCACCGACGTCATCGATCTGGCCACTGTGTATCTGCGGATCTATTTCTTCGGGATGCCGGCCAATATTTTCTATAACTTCGGCGCGGCCATTCTCCGGGCCCAGGGGGATACCCGCCGGCCCTTGTACTACCTCACGGCCGCAGGAGTCATCAACGTGGCCTTGAACCTGCTGTTTGTCATCGTGCTGAGACTGGATGTGGCCGGTGTGGCTCTGGCCACCATCATCTCCCAGTATGTCTCCGCCCTGTTGGTGCTGCGGTGTCTGATGGGGGAGCAGGGGCCTTTGCACCTGGACCTGAAAAAGCTGCGGCTGGAGTGGCCGGTGGTCCGGCGCATTCTGGAGGTGGGCCTGCCCGCCGGGTTCCAGGGCGTGCTGTTCGCCATGTCCAATGTGGTCATCCAGTCCTCACTGAACTCCTTCAACGATCCTGTGATCGTGGCGGGTTCTGCCGCCTCCGCCAATATCGAGAACTTCGTATATGCCGCCATGAGCGCCTTTTATCAGGCGGCCATTACCTTTGTGGGCCAGAATTACGGCGCGGGCAAGGTCGGCCGGGTGGACCGGGTGGCGCTGGAGTGCACCGGTTATGTGGCGGTCACCGGCCTGGTGCTGGGCAACCTGGTCTACTGCTTCGGTACGCAGCTGGCCGGGATCTACGCGCCGGGGGAGCCGGACGTGGTGGCCCAGGCGATCATCCGCATGGGCTTCATCGCCTGCCCTTACTTCATCTGCGGCATGATGGACACCATCGTGGGCGTCCTGCGGGGGATCGGCTATTCGGTGATCCCCATGGTGGTCGCCCTGGTGGGGGCATGCGGCCTACGGCTGGCGTGGGTGGCCACGGTGTTCCCCCTATACCGCAGCCCCTCCACCCTCTATTTCTCTTACCCCGTGACTTGGTCCATCACCGGAGGCGTTCTGATCGTCTTTTTCCTGTGCATCCGAAAGCGGGCCTATGCCAAGGTTCAGGGAACCGGGGAAGCGCCCTACCTGGCAATGGAAGGGACCCATCCCACCGACGAGAAGAAAGCCGGGGCCCGCTGAGGGACGCTCCGAAAAACTGTCGTACAGCCGCCGCTCCGTTGGGAGCGGCGGCTGTTTTCTGCCCCTGCCGGAAAACAAAGGATGATATGCCGGCCCGGCGCATATCCTGTGTGGGAGGCGAGGGGTATGCTGGGGCAGTTGATCTATGGACGGGGAGGAGGAAAGCGGGCGGAGTGGGGAGACTTATACGGCCTGCGGGTCCTGCGCTGCGCCGCCGACCCGGAAGGCTGGCTGGGGGAGCGGCGGCTGCGGAAGGCAGGAAAGGCTCTGTACAGGGGAGGAGCCCTGCGGACTCTGGTACCGGATGGCTTTTCCCATTGGGACCTGATGGGTGCCTGTGGGTTGACCCCTGTGGACCCTGGCCCCTTTCTCCGGTCCCAGTCCGTCCCACTGGCGCTGGAGGCGCTGGAACGGCAGGGAGAGGCGCCGGACCGGGCTGTGGTGGCCCTGCGGGGGCTGCGGGCGGACCGGGAGATGGCACGGGCCGCCGCCGCCCTGTGTCCCAGGGTGCGCCATCTCATCATCTCCGCTCCCCGGGGCGGGCAGGAGCTGGCCCGCTGGCTGCGGTGGGAGTTTGGAATCCCCATCCTGCCCGAGGGCGGGGAGGCCCAGGTATCCCTGTGCTTCCAGCCGGTGGACAGCGGCACTGGCACGCGGCTGGAACTGTATGGCGGCCGGCCCGATTTGGGCGGATTGGCCCTGACAGCTCCGGCATTGGCGGAGCCGGACCGGGGGGATCTGTCTTTGATGACCGCCCTGTGGGAGGGGGGCTTTTTGGGACCGGACGGGGTAAAAATTACTTGACAGAGCCAGCCGAAAACTCTATAATGACACATACTGTATCAGTATGCCCAATTCTTTATTATAAGGTATCGCCCGGGACACCCGGGCCTTGAAAGGTGTGCGAGGTATCATGGCAAAAGAATACAAATTGAGTCCTCAGCGTCTCAAGGAGCTCCAGGACGAGATGAACTACCTGAAGACCGTCCGGGAAAAGGAAGTGGCGGAGCTCATCAAAGAGGCCCGCTCCTTCGGCGACCTGTCTGAGAACAGCGAGTACGATGAGGCGAAAAATGAGCAGGGCAAGCTGTACTCCCGTATGGCCGAGCTGGAGGAGATCCTCTCCAACTATGTGGTCATCGAGGAGGAGGAGGCCGGCGGCGACTATATCCGCCTGGGCTCCACCGTCACCGTTCTGGACAAGGAGTTTGACGAGGAGGAGACCTACAAGATCGTAGGCTCCCAGGAGGCTGACCCCATGAACGGCGCCATCTCCGAGGATTCCCCCTTCGGCAAGGCCCTGCTGGGCCACAACGCCGGGGAGGATGTCACTGTGGATGCCCCTGCGGGCCCCGTGGCCTATAAGATCCTGAAGGTGGAGCGCTGATTTTGACAGAATACGGCCCTGTGGCCGGAGAAGATAGGAGTGGTCTACATGGCCGAGAAGAATAACCAGGGCGCCGCCCCGGAGCAGCAGAACCTGTCCCAGCTGCTCCAGATTCGCCGGGACAAGCTGAAGGAGCTGCAGGAGAGCGGCAACGATCCCTTCCAAATCACCAAGTATGTGGTGGACAACGACTCCGCCAATATCAAGGACAACTTTGACGCCCTGGAGGGCAAGGAGGTGTCCATCGCCGGCCGTCTCATGTCCAAGCGGGGCATGGGCAAGGTGTCCTTCTGCGACCTGCAGGACAAGTCCGGCCGCATCCAGCTCTACGCCCGGAAGGACGAGATGGACGAGGCGGAGTACGCCCGCTTCAAGAAGTACGACATCGGCGACATCGTGGGCGTCAAGGGCGTGGTGTTCCGCACCCAGCGGGGGGAGATGTCCGTCCGGGTGGTCACCTGTGTCCTGCTGTCCAAGTCCCTGCTGCCCCTGCCTGAGAAGTTCCACGGCCTGACCAACCAGGAGCTGCGCTACCGCCAGCGGTATGTGGACCTGATCGTCAACCCCGAGGTGAAGCGCAACTTCATCATCCGCTCCCAGTTCATCAAGCATGTCCGGGAGTTTATGGATGGACGGGGCTTCATGGAGGTGGAGACTCCCGTTCTGAATACCATCTCCGGCGGCGCCACCGCCCGGCCCTTCATCACCCACCACAACACCCTGGACATCGATATGTATATGCGTATCGCCACCGAGCTGCCGCTGAAGCGGCTCATCGTGGGCGGTATGGACCGGGTGTATGAGATCGGTCGTATCTTCCGCAACGAGGGCATGGACCCCAAGCACAACCCCGAGTTCACCACCATTGAGCTGTACCAGGCTTACGCCGACTTCAACGACATGATGGACCTGTTTGAGGATCTGCTGTCCTCCGCCGCTCAGAAGATTCTGGGCACCTACCAGGTCCAGTGGCAGGGCCAGGACATCGACCTGACCCCCGGCTGGCCCCGGATGACCATGGCCGAGGCCGTCAAGAAGTATGTGGGCATCGACTTTATGGCCATCAACTCCGACGAGGAGGCCGTGGCCGCCGCCGCCGCTGTGGGGGTAGAGCTGCCCGAGACCGCCGACAAGACCTGGGGCAACGCCCTTTACGAGTGCTTCGACCAGCGGGTGGAGGAGCAGCTGATCCAGCCCACCTTCATCACTATGCACCCTGTGGATGTATCCCCCCTGGCCAAGCGGTCCCCCAAGGATCCCCGGCTCACCGAGCGGTTCGAGCTGTTCATCTGCCACAGCGAGATGGGCAACGCCTTCTCCGAGCTGAACGACCCCATCGACCAGCGCCAGCGCTTCCAGAAGCAGGTGGAGCTGCGGGACAAGGGCGATGACGAGGCCGGCATGATGGACGAGGACTTCCTCACCGCCCTGGAGTACGGCATGCCCCCCACGGGCGGCCTGGGCATCGGCATCGACCGCTGCGTCATGCTGCTGACCAATTCCGACTCCATCCGGGAAGTCATTTTGTTCCCCACCATGAAGCCTTTGGACTGACAAGAAACGGCATACCGACGAGGGTAGACCCATCGGTATGC
This sequence comes from Pseudoflavonifractor phocaeensis, assembly GCF_021531815.1. Taxonomy (GTDB): domain Bacteria; phylum Bacillota; class Clostridia; order Oscillospirales; family Oscillospiraceae; genus Lawsonibacter; species Lawsonibacter phocaeensis_A. The sequence continues at coordinate 244,841 of NZ_JADYUM010000001.1, read as the reverse complement.
CTTTCTGCACGTTGAGGGGACCGTTGAAGTTTTCCGGAACGGAGGGGAAAGGAGACTGTTTTGAAGGCACCTGTTCTGCGCGGTGGGAAGGGCCTGAACCCCACCCGGCTCATCGCCCTGGGCTTTGGACTGATCATCCTTTTGGGGACGCTGCTGCTCCATCTGCCCGCGGCGGCCCGGAGCGGGGAGTGGACCTCCTGGCTCACCTGCCTCTTTACCGCTACTTCGGCCACCTGCGTCACCGGGTTGGCAAAGGTGGATACCTTTCTGCACTGGTCCTGGTTCGGCCAGCTGGTGATCCTGGTGCTCCTGCAGTTGGGAGGACTGGGCTTTGTCACCCTGCTCACGCTGGTCTCTCTGGCCCTGCGCCGGCGGATCGGCCTGTCCCAGCGGCTGATGATGGCCTCCGCCCTGAATCTGACCAACACCGCGGGGGTGGTCCGGGTGGTACGCCATGCCCTGATGGGCACCTTCCTGTTGGAGACGGGGGGAGCGGTGCTGCTGTCCACCCGGTTCATCCCCCGGTTCGGCCCGGTCCAGGGGCTATGGTTCTCTGTGTTCCACAGTGTTTCCGCCTTCTGTAATGGCGGCTTCGACCTGATGGGGGCCTACACCGGGTCCTTTTCCAGTCTGGCCGGATTCCAGGAGGACCCGGTGGTGCTGGGGACCATCATGGCATTGATCATCATCGGCGGCATCGGATTTGTGGTTTGGGAAGATTGGCTGGCCCACCGCAGCTGGAAGGGACTGTCCCTGTACTCCAAGCTGGTTTTTGCCATTACCGGGGCCATGATCCTGTCCGGATGGGCCTTCACCCTGTGGATGGAGTGGGACAATCCCGCTACCCTGGGGCTGATGGCGCCCTGGGAGAAGGGACTCAACGCCCTGTTTCAGTCAGTGACCCTGCGCACCGCCGGCTTTGCCACGCTGGACCAGGGCGGACTGCGGGACAGTACCGCGGTCTTTTCCATCTTGTTCATGCTGGTGGGCGGCTCCTCGGGGTCCACCGCGGGCGGAATCAAGACGGTGACCGCCGGAGTGCTGCTGCTGGCCCTGTGGGAGAGCCTGCGGGGCAGGGAGCAGGTGGTGTTCCGGGGCAGGACCATCCCGGCCCGGCGGGTACTGGACGCCATGACGCTGACTATGGCGGTGACAATCCTGCTTTTGACAGGCTCCATGGCCCTGTCCCTGCTGGACGGCCTGCCCTTTTTGACGGCGGCCTATGAGGTGGGCTCCGCTCTGGGTACCGTGGGCCTGTCCATGGGGGCTACGCCGGGGTTGAGTCCGGCCAGTTCCCTGCTGATCATTCTTTTCATGTATCTGGGCCGGGTGGGGATCCTCACCTTCTCCATCGCCTTTTTGACCCGACGCGCGGAGAGCCGGCTGCGCTACCCTGCAGTGGATATTATGATCGGCTGAACCGGCTGCCCGGAAAGGAGTGTCTTGATGAAAAGTTTTCTGGTCATTGGACTGGGGCGGTTTGGAAGTGCCCTGGCCCAGGAGCTGTGTGCCCAGGGCAACGAGGTGATGGCACTGGACCTGCGGGAGGACCGGGTCCAGGCAGCCGCCGACCTGGTGACCCGGGCCGCCGCCGGAGACGCCCGGGACCCGGAGGTCCTGCGGACGCTGGGTGCCCGGAACTTTGACTGCGCCGTGGTGGCCTTCTCCGCCGATGTGGGGGACAGCGCCCTCATCACTCTGAATTTGAAGGAGATCGGGGTGCCCAAGGTGGTGTGCAAGGCCAGCAGCGCGGTCCACCGGAAGGTGCTGGAAAAGATCGGCGCGGACCAGGTGGTCTTCCCGGAACAGGAGATGGCCCTGCGTCTGGCCCGCAACCTGTCCAATGTGGATATTCTGAACTTTATCGAGCTGTCGGCGGACTACTCCGTAGTGGAGCGCCGCTGTCCCCGCCAGTGGTTTGACAAGACCATCCGGGAGCTGGACATCCGGGCCCGGTACCACCTGAACGTGATCGCGGTCCGTCAGGAGGCGGGGGATATGCTCATCGCCCCGGGAGGAGATTACAGCCTGCACACCGGCGACTGCCTGGTGGTGCTGGGGACCAACCGGGATATTGAAAGGGTGGAGAAGCTGTGACCTCAGAGCGTATCACCAGCCGGAAGAACCCCTTGATGACCCAGATCCGAAAGCTGGCCTCCAGCCGCTCCGTCCGCCGGGAGCAGGGACTGTTTCTGGGCGACGGCGTCAAGCTGCTGGAGGAGGCCCTGCGCTGGGAAGCCCCGCTGACCACGGTGGTGGTGACGGAGGGGACGGCCTTGCCCCCTATGCCGGAGAGCATCCGTCTGGTGGAGGTGCCCGGTGACGTGATGGCCTCCATCTCCCCGATGGAGAGCCCCCAGGGCGCCCTGTTCCTGTGCCGGATGCCCGATATAGCGCCTCCGGACCGGTGGGAGGGGAAGCGCTGCCTGGTGCTGGACGGCCTCCAGGACCCGGGCAACGTGGGTACCATCTGGCGCACCGCCGACGCCTTGGGGGCGGACGGCCTGATGCTGGTCAACGGCTGCGCCGACCCCTGGAACCCCAAAACGGTCCGGGCCACCATGGGAGCCTGCTTCCGCCTGCCGGTGTACGAAACCACGGTTTCCGTCTTGCCTCAACTCCTGGAGAAGGCGGGACTGCCGCTCTATGCCACCGCTCTGCGGGAGGATACAGTAGACATAAAAACGGCGGACCTGAGCCGGTCCGCCGTGGTGATCGGGAGCGAGGGAAAGGGGATCTCCCGGAAGCTTCTGGAGCTGAGCCAAAAGACCTTGAAGATCCCCATGCGGGAGCGGTGTGAGTCGCTGAACGCCGCCGCCGCCGCGGCCATCGTCCTTTGGGAGATGGGCCGTTAAGCTCGGACGGCCGGGGAGGGCTTTTCTCCCGCCTTAGTGGTCTCGTAGGCCCAGGCCAGCAGGAACAGGGAGAGGACCAGCATGGCCAGGAACAGCCGGTATACCGGGACATAGCTGCCGGAGGCGTCAGCCAGCATGCCCGGGACAGGTCCCACCAGAAGGATGCCCAGGGCATAGACGGTCTGGACCCATTTCAGCCCCCGGGCGTAGTCCCGGTCCCCCCACAGGTCCTTGGCCCAGACGGGGGGCGAGACGGCGCTGACGGGCAGGCCCAGTCCGGCCAGGACCATGGCGGCGAAGGCCAGCGGCACGCTGCCAGTGTCGGCCATGCAGCACAGCAGATAACCGGTGAAGACCAGGAGATAGAGCAGATAGTTGGAGCGGCGTCCCCCCAGGTGGTCCACCACCTGGCCGTAGAGGATCTTGCCCACCATGAGGCACAGGCCCATGCAGGAGATCAGCTGGGCCACCACCCCGGAGGGATAACCCGCGGCGGTGTAGAGCACGCCGAAATTGGTGATGCCCAGGCTGGTGGAGGCGCCCACCAGAAAGGCGGTGGCCAGGACCAGACCGCGGTGGAGCCCGGTAGCTTTGGCAGGCGCGGGATGGGGCAGAGGGGAAACTCCTTTTTCCCCGCCAGAGCGGTAGGGAACCAGCCCTTTCTGGGCAGGGCAATCCCGGACCAGTAGGCAGAATGCCAGAGCGTCCAGCAGCACGAAGGCCCCTTCGCACCAGAATCCGGCCCGTAGCCCCCAAGTTTGGATCAGGCGGTTCAGGGGGATGGGGACCAGAATGGTGGCCAGTCCGGTGCCGGCGGCGATGATGCCCAGGGCCAGGGTCTGGCGGCTTTGAAACCAGCGGTCCACCAGCAGGGAGGCGGGGATCATGCCGCCCCAGCTGTAAGCCAGGCCGATCAGGGCGGAGGCGGCGCAGTACAGAGGAAACTGCCGGACCGCGCCGAACAAAAAGCTGGACAGGGCCAACAGGAGCAGCGCGCAGACTCCGGTCCGGCGCAGGCCCAAACGGCCGATCAGCTGGTTTGCGGTGAGCATTCCCAGCAGGATGAAGAAGCTGCGGACGGTGACGATCCAGGAGCCCTGGGTGTTGGTGAGCTGTCCGTATTCCAGAAGATAGGGCTGGAACACGGAGAACACATTGGCGCCCAGGCCGACGGTGGCAAAGAGCAGGATGGTCCCGCCGGCACAGACCAGCCAGGCGTAGTGCGGACGCTTCATAGAGACGCCTCCCTTTCTATAACACATAACACAATAGCGTGGAACGGGAGTTTTGTAAAGGAGAAATTTTCGGAGAGGAGGGGAAGCGGTGTCGGCCTTAAAGTATTGGATCTGGCTGGCCAGCCGGAAGGGACTGGGTCCGGCGGGGGCCTTGACGGTGCTGGACTACTTTGTTACGCCGGAGCGGGCCTACTATGCCGGCCAAGAGGAGTATGAACCTCTGCCCCTCTGGCCCTCCCAGCGCCGGGCCCTGGCGGACAAGAGCCTGGACCAGGCGGAGAAAATTTTGGGGGACTGTGAGCGGCTGGGCCTGCGGATCATGACCTTTCAGGACGCTGATTATCCCCAGCGGCTGCGGGCGCTGGCCGATCCGCCCATGGTGCTGTATCTCCGGGGCAGGACCTTCCACTTTGATGAGGAAGCGGCCATCGGCGTGGTGGGCGCCCGGGAGCCCACGCCTTACGGGAAAAAGTGGGCGGAGCGGTTTGGGCTGGAGCTGGCCTCCGGGGGAGCTTTGGTGGTGTCCGGTGTGGCCCAAGGGCTGGACACCTGCGCCATTCGGGGCGCGCTGAAGGCGGGCGGTCCGGTGGTCTCCGTCCTGGCCGGCGGCGTGGATGTGCCCTACCCGAGGGAGAGCCGCTATCTCTACGAGGATGTGGCGGCGGCGGGGGCTCTGGTCACCGAGTATCCACCCGGCACCTTGAACCTCGGCAGCCACTATCTCCAGCGCAACCGCATCCTCACCGGCCTTTGCCTGGGCCTGCTGGCGGTGGAGTGCCGCCCCTTCGGCGGCACCATGGACTCGGCCAAGCACGCTTTGGATCAGGACCGGGACCTGTTCGCTGTCCCTGGAGCCTTGGACGCCCCTATGAGCGAGGGGACAAACCTGCTCATCCAGCGGGGCGCCAAGCTGGTCACCTGCGGCCGGGACATTTTGGAGGAATACTGGGACCGCTTTCCGGAAAAACTGAAACGTTCCGCCCCCCTGACGCCGGAGGCGGCCCGGGCGCGGCTGGAGGATCTGGACCGGCAGCGGGAGGAACGGCCGGCTCCCGGTTTGGAACAGAAGCAGGAGACGGCGCAGGCTGCCGGTCCCGCCCGGGAGCTTGTGCCGCGGGGGGAGCAAAAGGACCGGTTTACTGACGATGAGCTGGCCCTGCTGGCCGCTCTGGGCGCGGGGGAGCGCTCCGCCGACCAACTGGTGGACCTGACGCAGATCCCCGCCAAACGGGTGTTGTCCGCCCTGACTATGCTCCAGATCCAGGGAGCCGTGGAGGAGCGCCCGGGCCGGCGCTTTTCCGCTCTGGTGGAGCTGGAGGAGTGAACGGCGGGACCGGAAACGGAACAGTGCTTCTGGTCTTGCATGTTTAAAATTTGATTTTCGCGGCTGTGCCGCTTTTGATACTTGAAATCGGAGGTCATCGCAGAATGGCATCAAAAACTGATCTGGTGATCGTGGAGTCCCCGTCCAAAGCCAAAACCATCGGGAAGTACCTGGGACCGGGGTATGAGGTGAAAGCGTCCATGGGACACGTCCGAGACCTGCCCAAGAGCAAGATCGGCGTGGATATTGAACACGGGTTCGTCCCGGACTACCAGCCCATCAAGGGCAAGGAGGACGTGATCAGCGACCTGAAGAAGGCGGCCAAGAAAAGCGGAAAAGTCTATCTGGCCACCGACCCTGACCGGGAAGGAGAAGCCATTTCCTGGCATTTGAAGGAGCTGCTGAATATCCCGGATGATAAAACCTACCGGGTCACCTTCAACGAGATCACCAAAAATGTGGTCAACCAGTCCATTGCCGCCCCCCGGGCCATTGACCAGAACCTGGTGGACGCCCAGCAGGCCCGCCGCATCCTGGACCGGATCGTGGGCTACCAGCTGTCTCCCCTGCTGTGGCGGAAGATCCGCCGGGGCCTGTCCGCCGGACGGGTCCAGTCGGTGGCCACCCGCCTGGTGGTGGAGCGTGAGGAGGAGATCCGCGCCTTCCAGCCCCAGGAGTACTGGACCATCGAGGCGGACCTGGGCCGGGTAGCCCCCAACGCCGGGACCTTCAAGGCCCAGTTCTATGGCCGGGACAAGAAGATGGAGCTGTCCAGCGGGGCGGAGGCCGACGCGGTCATCGCCGCCGTGGAGAAGGGGATCTTCTCCGTCACCAAGGTGAAGCGGCAGGAGAAGAACCGCACCCCCGCGCCCCCCTTCACCACCTCCACCCTCCAGCAGGAGGCCAGCCGGAAGCTGAACATGACCCCCGCCCGCACCATGTCCATCGCCCAGCAGCTGTATGAGGGCGTGGACATCTCCGGCGAGGGCACCGTGGGTCTTATCACCTACATGCGTACCGACTCCCTGCGCCTGTCCGAGGAGGCGCTGGCCGCCGCCAAGGGCTTCATTGAGACGCGGTACGGCAAGGAATACTATCCCCCCCAGACCCGTCATTTCAAGACCAAGGGCAACGCCCAGGACGCCCACGAAGCCATCCGGCCTTCCGATGTGAATCTGGTTCCCGATGAGATCAAGAAAGACCTGACGGCCGAGCAGTACAAGCTGTATAAGCTGATCTGGAGCCGCTTCCTGTCCTGCCAGATGGCCAACGCTGTTTACGACAGCCTGTCCATTGAGGTGGAGAACAGCGGCTATACCTTCCGGGCCAGCCACTCCTCCCTGAAGTTCTCCGGCTTTACCGCCGTGTACGAGGAGGGAAAGGACGAGGAGGACGAGGAACGCCAGTCCCCCCTGCCTGACCTGAAGGAGGGGGAGCTCCTGGAACGCCGGGGCCTGAAAAAGGACCAGCACTTCACCCAGCCCCCCGCCCGGTACTCCGAGGCCAGCCTGATCCGTGCCCTGGAGGAGAAAGGCATCGGCCGTCCCTCCACTTACGCCCCCACCATCACCACCATCCTGAACCGGGAGTATGTGGTGAAGGAGGGCAAGGCCCTGCGTCCCACTCCCCTGGGGGAGGTGGTCACTAGCCTGATGAAGGATAAGTTCCAGGACATTGTGGACCCCACCTTCACCGCCCAGATGGAGGAACAGCTGGACCGGGTGGAGGAGGGAAGCGCCGACTGGAAAAAGGTGCTGTCCCAGTTTTACGGAGATTTTGACGCGGAGCTGAAAAAGGCGGAGCAGGAGCTGGACGGGGAGCGCATCAAGGTCCCCGACGAGGTGTCTGAGGAGGTCTGTCCCCAGTGCGGACGGAATCTGGTCATCAAGTCCGGCCGCTTCGGCCGGTTCCTGGCCTGCCCCGGCTGGCCCGAGTGCGACTTTACCATGCCGCTGGTGGTGGAGATGCCCGGCAAGTGCCCCAAGTGCGGCGGGCGGCTCCTGAAACGCACGGGCAAGAGCAAAAAGACGGGGAAGCAGTACACCTATTACTGCTGCGAGCGGCTGACCAGCAAGGACGAGAGCAAGAAGTGCGACTTCATGACCTGGGACGTGCCGGTGAAGGACAACTGTCCTGTCTGCGGCCAGACCATGTTTAAGAAAGCGGGCCGGGGGGCGAAGAAACCCTTCTGCATCAACGAGGCCTGCTCCAACTTCACCCCCGAGGAGAAGCGGGGAGGCTGGCAGAAGAAGCCTGCCGCTGCCGCCGGAGAGGTGGGAGAGGCGGCCCCGGCGGAGGAGAAGCCCGCCAAGAAAACGGCGGCGAAAAAACCCGCGGCGGAAAAGAAGACATCCGTGAAAAAGACAACGGCCGCGAAGAAATCCACAGCGGCCAAGAAAACTGCCGCCGCCCAAAAACCTGCGGCCAAAAGATCCACAGCCACCAAGAAAAAAGCAGAGGCGTAACGCCGCCCCTAGGGGCGGTTGTAAAGAGCCTTCCCTCAGGGGAGGGCTGAGATAGGAGGAACCCATGGAACCTGTGATTGTGATCGGTGCCGGTCTGGCGGGCAGTGAGGCCGCCTGGCAGCTGGCCCAGCGGGGCATCCCTGTGGAGCTGCGGGAGATGAAGCCCCAGAAAATGTCCCCCGCCCACCACAGCGAGTATTTTGGGGAGCTGGTGTGTTCCAACTCCCTGCGCTCCGACCAGTTGGAAAACGCGGTGGGCCTGCTGAAGGAGGAGTTGCGCCGCTGTAACTCCCTCATTATGGCCTGCGCCGACGCCCACCGGGTGGAGGCGGGGGGAGCTCTGGCGGTGGACCGCTACGCCTTTGCCGCCGCCATCACCGAAAAGATCCGCAGCCACCCCAACATCACCGTGGTGGAGGGGGAGGTCACCCAGATCCCTTCCGAGGGAAATGTGATCTTCGCCACCGGCCCCCTGACCTCCGAGGCCCTGTCGGAGGCCATTTCCGGCCTGTTTCCCGACAGCAGGTACCTGAACTTTTTTGACGCGGCAGCCCCCTTGGTCACCTTCGAGAGCATCGATATGGACAGCGCCTGGTTTGCCTCCCGGTATGACCGGGGTACCCCGGACTATATCAACTGCCCCTTGACCGAGGAGGAGTACCAGGCCTTCTGGGAGGCGCTGACCACCGCCCAGGAGGCGGAGGTCCACGGCTTTGAGGACGCCGGAGTCTTTGAGGGCTGTATGCCCGTGGAGGTCATGGCCCGCCGGGGCCGGGACACCCTGTGCTACGGCCCCCTGAAGCCGGTGGGCCTGAAGGACCCCAAGACGGGGAAGGAGCCCTTTGCCGTGGTGCAGCTCCGGAAGGACAACGCCCAGGGTTCCATCTACAACATCGTGGGCTTCCAGACCCACCTGCGCTGGCCTGAGCAGAAGCGGGTGTTCTCCATGATCCCCGCCCTGAAAAACGCCGAGTATGTGCGCTACGGGGTGATGCACCGGAACACCTTCCTGGATTCCCCCCGTCTGCTGGACCGCTACTACCGGGTCCGGGGACAGGAGCGTCTCATGTTCGCCGGGCAGATCACCGGTGTGGAGGGCTATGTGGAGTCCACCGCCTCGGGCTGCCTCACCGCCTTGGAACTGGCCCGCCGCCTGGAGGGGAAGCCCCCCATCGATTTCCCCCGGGAGACCGCCATGGGGGCCATGGCCCTTTACATCAGCGACCAAAGTGTGGTAAACTTTCAACCGATGAATGTGAATTTCGGCCTGATCCCCCAGTTGGGCTACCGGGTCAAGGGAAAGAGAAATAAGAACGCCGAGATCTCCAGGCGGGCCCTGGAGAAGCTTGCGGAATTGGATTTGACGTAACGTTTGGCGACGGGAACCGGAAGGAAGGATACTTATGAAGATCATCGTAGACGCCATGGGCGGTGACAACGCCCCCCAGGCCCCCGTGATGGGAGCCATCCAGGCCAACGCGGAGTATGGTGTTGACATCACCCTGGTGGGCCGCGGAGAGGAAATTTTGAAGGTGCTGGAGGATAACGGCATCAAGGATCTGCCCGCCGGCGTGGAGATCGCCCATGCCAGCGAGGTGGTGGAGATGTGCGACAATCCGGCCACCGCGTTCCGGGAGAAGAAGGACTCCTCGCTGACCATCGGCCTGAACCTGCTGAAAAGCGGAGCGGGAGACGCCTTTGTCTCCGCCGGTTCCACCGGCGCCCTGCTGTCCGGGGCGACGCTGGTGGTCAAGCGTATCCGGGGCATCCGCCGGGCGGCTCTGGCCCCGGTGGTGCCCACGGGCAACGGCGGCGCCGTCCTCATCGACTGCGGCGCCAACGCCGAGTGCCCTCCGGAGTACCTGCTTCAGTTCGCCTACATGGGGTCCTATTACGCTGAGCATGTCCTGGGCCGTCCGGAGCCCAAGGTGGGGCTGCTGAATATCGGCGTGGAACCCTCCAAGGGCACCAGCCTCCAGACCACTGTTTACCCCATGCTCAAGGCAGCGGGGGAGGCGGGCCGCATCAATTTTGTGGGCAATGTGGAGGCGCGGGAGGCTGTCGAGGGCGCGGTGGACGTGATCGTGTGCGACGGTTACTCCGGAAACATCTTCCTGAAAACCATGGAGGGCACCGGCCTCTACCTGGTCCGGGAGCTGAAGGGAATTTTCAAGAAGAATCTGATTACAAAGCTGGCCGCCGTGATGGTATCCGGCGGATTGAAGCGGCTGAAGAAACTGATGAGCTCCAGCGAGGTGGGAGGTACTGCCTTGGTGGGGATCTCCAAGCCTGTCATCAAGGCCCACGGTTCTTCTGACGCCTACGCCATCAAGAACGCCATCCGCCAGGCCCGCCAGTATGTGTCCTCCGGGATCATTGAAAGCATTGCGGAGAATGTTGACGTCATGCGGCTGGACGCCCCGTCAAAAACAGAGGGATAAAAATAACAGGGAGCGGTTTGCTCCCTGTTATTTTTTGTCAAAAGTGGCTGAGGGATGGTTCCTGAGGTATTTCCGCAGCAGGTCCATAAGCTGACTGCTTAGCCCCCAAAGGAGCTCCAGATCCTCATCGGACCATTCCTGAAGCCAGTGGCTCCCGTGCAGAAAACGGAGCAGGAAGTTGGCCTGGTAGGAGACAGGAGCGTCGGCAATCAGCACACAGGCGGGGATAGACAGGCGGGTGGAAATACATTCCAGTGTGTCCAGTGTAGGGCCGTGGCCCTGTTCGATCTCCTGCAGAGTGGATTTGGAGATGCCAAGTTCCTGTGCGAAGCTGGCTTGTGACAACCGGCGGCTCCGGCGCAGCAGGAGCAGGTTGCTGGACAGATTGTCAGATGCTCCCATGGATGCGTCCTCCTTTCTCTCACAGTATATCAGAAAGGCAGGTCGAAAACGGTCGAAAAAAGGGAGGCCGCGTCGAAAATTTTGGGGGGAGCGGACCTGTTGCGGAAAAGGAAATCCCGCCCGCGCCTTTGCGCGGACGGGATGTTGAGACAAATGGATGTTGATAGCTTAAGATTTCCAGAGGCCGTGCAGATTGCAGTACTCATAGACCGCCACCAACTCCTCGCCCTCTGCCAGAAGGAATTCGGCTTTGGGGGGCTGGCCGGGCTGCAGATAGCGGATCTGGCTGCCCAGGTTGGTCTCCAGTGCGATCCACTGGATGTAGTGTTCCGGCAGCATGGGATGCTCCACGGCGCCTACCTGAACATAGACCTTGCCGCCCTTGACTTCCACGGCGGGGACATGCTTTTCCAGCGCGGCGTCAGTGGTGCCGGGCACCAGCTCGGTCATCTTCTGCCCGCAGCACATGACCGGAACGCCGGCGGCGTGCAGGAAGGTGACGATGTTGCCGCAGTGGTCACAACGATAGAATTTCATAATGGTAACTCCTTCCATTATTAATTTTTTCTCCATTATAGTATAGGCTGTATCCCCTGTCAAGTATGCGCGGTGATAAAAGACGGGAAGAGGGGAGGAACCACAAATTTCTCCCATTTTTCCCCTTGCAAAGCGGCTGCGGTTATGGTATAGTATAAAAGCTGATTTCCCATGCAGGTGTAGTTCAATGGCAGAATGTCAGCTTCCCAAGCTGAACACGGGGGTTCGATTCCCCTCACCTGCTCCAAGTCGTCGCGGACTGCATATCGTTCGCGACGACTTTTTGTTTTAAAAAGGTCACCGCTCATTTATCCCGCCGTTGATCTGGAGGGCGGGGACCCGTGCCGCAGGCACAGAGAATAATTGGATTTGAGAGGGAAAAGATGACAAAGATACTTTTCATCTGCCACGGAAGGATTTACCGGGCATGATGAAAAGTCTCAAATCGTCTTATAAGTCCCGAAAATAAGCGTTTTTTGTGTTTCGCTCTCAATTTTACCAAAGATTTACCAATATTTCTGGAGAGTCAGACTTGCGAAAATAGGATACCAAAATGAGGAGAAAATCAAAATGAGCGATTTATTAACTTGTGAATTTAATATCGATACTGCCTGTGTGGAGCTTTGCTTCGCTGATGGCAGCATGATTTCTATAGACTGCACCGCCGTTGAGAACGAGGTCGCAGACAATATGTACCAGAGGTCAGAGCTTGACTATCTGATATACAATGACCCGGTAGCCTATGCGAATTTAATTCTCAATGGTGACCCGGAAACATACTTGAAAACCGTTACGGAATACAACCCTTTGGACTGATTACCAGAGATAAAGCAAGCCGTCTGTGCGGGCATGAGAAATGCTTGTACAGACGGCTTTTTAGGTGAGTATCTGTTTTCAAATGATAATTTTTATTGCTTGACCGATTCGGTTATTGGTGCTATACTCTAAATAACCGAATCGGTTATTATGTAAAAAGGAGAAAATGAATTGGACAAATTTTTGGCCCTGACCGAAGAAAAGAGAACGGCTATTCTCAATGCGGCGCTCCAGTGTTTCGGCAAGTTTGGTTATGAAAAAGCCTCAATCAATGATATTGCGGTAGCCGCACACATTTCCAAAGCGTCTGTGTTTCAGTATTTCGGCAGTAAAAAGCAGCTCTACATTTACCTACTGGAATACTGCAAGAAAATCATAGAGGGAATATTTGACAAGGAAGCCCTCAATTCCCAAACAGATTTGTTCGACAGAATCCTGGCATCCAGCCGCATGGAAATGGAGAGCTTCCAAAACCAGCCCTTTATTTTGCAGTTTATTACCAGCGTCTGGGAGGAAACCTCTCCGGAAGTAGCCGATGCGCTGGTGATTCTGACCGAGGAAGTCTGCAAATTCAGAAACGATATGGTTCTTCGGGAAGATGATGCGCTGAAGTTCAAAAACCCGGAGGATGCCCAGCCGGTCTTTCAAATGCTGCTTCTGATGGCTGAGGGCTATGCGGCCCGGTACCGTGGGGCGGCGGCCTTCGATTTTCAGGCTGTCATGGAGAATTTTGAGGAGAACATCGCAATTCTGCGGAAAAATTTTTATAAGGAGGAGTATCAAAAATGAGTGAGCAAGCAATCGTCTTAAACCAGCTGACCAAGCACTATGGAACCCATCGGGGGATCAACGACCTCAGTTTCTCGGTGAATGAGGGCGAGTTTTTCGGCTTCATTGGCCCCAACGGTGCAGGAAAATCCACCACCATCCGCACGCTGATGGGCCTGATCCATCCCAGCGGCGGCAACGCCTCTATTTTCGGCCTGGACTGTCAGACCAAGGCCAGTGTCATTGCCAGAGATGTGGGCTACCTTCCCAGCGAGAACAGCTATTATGAAAACATGAAGGTGCGGGACCTGCTGCAATACACCGCTGACCTGTACGGCATGGACTGCGAAACGAAAATGTATGAGCTTTCTGAGCGCCTTAATCTGGATCTGACCCGGAAAATCGCAGACCTGTCTCTGGGTAACAAGAAAAAGGTGGGGATTGTGTCTGCCATCATGACCTCGCCCAAGCTGCTGATTATGGACGAGCCCACCAGCGGCTTAGACCCGCTGATCCAGCAGGCCTTCTACGATATTCTGAAGGAGGAGAACAGCCGGGGAACCACCATTTTCTTCTCATCCCATGTCCTCAGCGAAGTACAGAAGCTGTGTGACCGGGTGGCAATCTTAAAAGAAGGCAAGCTCGTGGGCATTCAGTCCATCAAAGAGCTTCGGGAAAGCGGCTATAAAAAGGTCAGCCTCACCGCCAAAACAACCATTCCCCGTGACTTCTGGGGCTTGCCCGGCATTGCCAACTACACCGAGAGTCCTGACAAGACCTCTGTTTCCTTTATGTATAACGGCAATATCACAGCGATCATCGACAAGCTTCACCTGCTGCATTTGGACGATGTGCTTTTGGAAGAGCCCTCTTTGGAGGAAATCTTCATGCACTACTATGCGTAAGGAGGTGTCAGGCATGGTCATTTTGAAATATGAACTGAAAAGGCATCGAACCTATATCCTGGGCTGGGCTATCGCCTTGGCACTGTGTATTTTTTTGATGACGCCGACTTATTACAGCTTTCTGGATGCTGCCTCCGTGGAACTCTTTGAAACCATGGGCACCACGGACTTTTACAGGAGTGTCGGCGTATCGATGGAATACCTAACCTCTCCGCTGGGCATTTATGGGTTCCTGACCAGCTTTTTCATGATTGCCTCCGGCATTTTTGGGATGCACTTCGGCATTTCCATTCACACCAGAGAATGTACGGAAGGAACCTCGGAATATCTGTTTACAAAGCCCTTTCCCCGGAAAGCAATTTATTGGGCAAAGGCATTGACCGTGTTTGTCGGCGTGGCGATTGTGGGTACGGGGTATCTGCTGGCTTCCCTTTTCGCCATGGCAATATTCCGTTCCGGAACTCCTTGGGGAGAGTTTTTCCTGATTGCCCTGTCCCTGACCCTTGTTACGCTGTTCTTCGCTGCAATGGGCATGATGGTGGGAATTTTGTTTTCCCGCAACCGCAGTCCGCTGCTGACCGCCGGATTAGTCGTATTTGTGGAGTATTGTATTACCAGCTTCTCCAACATCGTCAGTAACCGAGCTATCAGCTTTCTGTCTCCCTACTCTTTCTTCGGAGCCGCTGATATCTCCAAAAACGGCTTCTATGACCTCCGGTATCTTGGGTGGTGCGTGCTGCTGTTTGCCTTGTTTTTGGTGCTTTCTTACGGTGTCTTTCTGAAAAAAGACATTCAGTTCCGCAGCTAAGGAGGTGTGAACATGAAAACATTGATTAAAAATGAGTTTCGTCAAACAAGAAAACTTTTGTTGATCTGGCTGGGAATCATGCTGCTTCTGTGCGGTTTCTGCTATTTTGAACTTCTGTCTCTACAGGATAGTCTGGATGAAATGGCAGCAATGGTCAGCCAATTTCCGAGACTGATCATGATTATGTTTGGAGTCAAAGGCGACTTGACGACATCCACCGGCTGGTATGTGTGCATCTATTTCTGGGAGGGGCTGCTGGCGTTTCCTTATGCCATGTCTTTGGGACTGTCCTGTGTGGCAAAGGAAAAGAAATTTGGAACATCGGAATACCTGTTCACAAAGCCAGTGAAGCGGAAAACCATTGTTCTGGCGAAGGTGATCGTTTCAGCAGTGAACCTGCTGGTGTTCGCCCTGTTCAGTGGCGTGTGCAATTATTTCACAATTGTTCTTCCTTTGGGCGGTCTGGATCAGCCGGGAGCGGTGCTTTACACAACGATGGGAATGTTCTTTACCCAGATCCTCTTTTTTGCCCTGGGGCTGCTGTTTGCCAGCGTGCTCCTGTCCTATAAGGCTGCGGTGCGGACAGGAACAATTTCCATGCTGGCTGCCTATGCGTTGGCCTTTACTGCCGAGTACACAGGTAATCATTTTCTGGACTATCTGACCCCATTGCGTTATTTTGATGTGTACGAGGTAGCACTGCACGGTTTCCACCTTCCCTATATCTTCTTAACAATCGTTGTGGCAGGCATTTGTGTCGCAGCTGCCCTGAAGCAATGGAAACGGCGGGAATTGTGATTTTACATGAATCGTGTATCTTGAAAAAGGCAGCTAACGATATATGGAGGAAATATTTATGTTACGACCAAAAGAAGTAGTATGTAAATGGGTAGATGCGTTCAATAATCACGATGTAGAAGCAATCGTGAGCTTGTACCATGATAACGCAACCAACCATCAAGTGACAAATGATCCCGTGATTGGGATAGATGCAATCCGAGAAATGTTTACAACAGAATTTGCCACTGCCGATATGACTGCCATTGTAGAGAACATCTTTGAAGATGGACAGTGGGCGATTTTAGAATGGAAGGATCCTCTGGGACTGCGGGGATGCGGCTTCTTCCATGTTGTAAATGGTAAAATTCTGTTCCAGAGAGGATATTGGGATAAGCTGTCCTTTTTGAAGCAGCATAATATACCTATTGAATCGTTGTGAAAAAGTGAACAAAGCACGAAGTTGAAGGGATCAGTAAAATGGAGCGAGGAAGAATTATCGTAATTACAGGCCCTCCGGGAACTGGAAAATCGACAGTATCAGCTATTGTTGCGAAGGAATCCTGTATGGAAAAATCAGTGCATATGCATACCGATGATTTTTACCATTACCTGAGCAAAGGGGCAATATTGCCGCATTTGCCGGAATCCAATGAGCAAAACCTGATTGTGATCGAGGCCTTTTTAGAAGCCGCAAAGCGTTATGCCCGTGGTGGATATGATGTAATCGTGGATGGAATTATCGGCCCGTGGTTTTTGCAGCCTTGGTTAAATATCGTTCACGAAGGCTATGAAGTACATTATATCATTTTGAGAGCAAGCAAGGAGGAAACCCTGAACCGGGCGACTGGACGTTTGAAATTGGATAGCGAAACAAATACTGAATTGGTAGAAGTGATGTGGGAGCAATTCCATCATCTTGGAGTATATGAGCGGAATGCTATAGACACAACAAATGATTCGATTCAGGATACAGTTTCCGCAATAAACGAGAAAATTTCAAATAAAACAGCGTTGTTATTGTAACGGAATACCACCAGCGAAAAACCGCTGCTACATGGAATTAAAACCATGCGGCAGCGGCTTTTTTATTTCCGGGCTTTATTCTTATGACTTGGGAAACTCTTTAACAACTTAGATTTCTTAAATATTCTCTTCATGGTGTCATGCTCGTCATCAAGAAGCTTATCGTAGTCAATTTGCAGTTCTTCGCAGAAGTAACGCCAGAATTCTTCAATCGGATTACTCTTATATTTCATGGACTGCAAAAGACGCTGCATCTTTTTATCGTTGGAAGCAGGTCTTTCAATGGGAGCAGATTCCGTGGCGTTTTGGTGGTTCTCACGGATGCTGCGAATGACCCGATCCAGATCGCCGTGGATGTTATGGAAGAAGTATTCCTCTTCGTCGATGCGGGCAGCGTCCAGAACCTGAACATACAGGTCGTTGCTCTCTGGGTTATGTTGTTGCACAATTTGGAGCCGAACCGCATTCAGCCAGTCGTTCATATTCTTAATCTGCATGGTGGCGATGCCGTCCACATAGATTTCGGTGTCGGTCATCAGCTTTAGAAAATCCGGGTGCTTTATCATCTCGCAGAGCAGACGGTTGTTGAGTCTGCCGCTTTTTAGAATATCCAAGGTTTCATCGTCCAGATGAAGCTCCGATATATCGTGATTCTGAACTTCACGGGATTCGGTGAGTCCCAGCAGCCAGTCGGTAGAAACATGGTAGTATTCGGCAAGGATCACCAGATTTGTATGACTGATGTCTTTGTAATCATCGCTTTCATAGCTGCCCAGAGTGGATGAAGCGATTCCGGTTTCATCTGCAAGCTGTTTCAGCGTGAATCCTTTTTCCACAACTCGCAAATCTTTTAGTTTTTCTTGTATTGATAAGCCTTTTTTCATGGCAAAATCTCCTTCCTGCGGCTGCATTTCTGCCGCTGTTTTCATTATATCATGCCTTGTCCACAATCGTGGAAATTTTTGCTTTTTAGCAGAAAATCCTACTTTGCGGATATCCGGCACGGGGGTCAAAAATGTTCCATAATGTAGTCAGTTCATCGATGGATTATTCCAATCGAATGACCGTCCTGATGGGATATGCTTCCCGGTGAAGCAGCGCAGTGACTATCGGCAGGAACATGGAGGAACCCTGATCGATACGAGCGTGCCAACGGAAGCAAAACGCCGCAGAGAAACTGGGGCAGGAACGACATCAGGGAAGCACGGCGAACTGACACAAAAAATGATACCGAAACACGACAAACTGACAGGGGGATAGTCTACCCTGTCAGCAATCCTTCGGGGATTTTTGCGCCTCTCCAAGGCGGTGTTTTGGCTAAAAATCGCCCCGAAACCATACACAAAATCGGGAGGATACCATTGTGCCGAGAATGAGCCAAAAGAGGAAATTGGAACTGTCCTTTTTCCTGAATGACCGGGGGCGTGTCAGCTACAACAATCTGTGCCGGAAGTGCCAGCATGAATGCAGGCAGAGTTTCCGGGCAGTTGTGGTTGACTGCCCTCGTTATTTATCCAAACGAGCGAAGAAAAAGGAGAACCCAACCAAATGAATTTTGAATTTATGACGATAGACACACCGCTGCCGCCATGTATGCCCTTTCCCAGAGCGTTGCTGGGATTCCCGGTCAGCAGCACTGCTAAGGTCATGTACTGCCGGATGCTGGATGCCATGCTTTCAGATGGACAAGAGGACGAGAACGGCATCCTGTTTGTCTGTTTCCCTGTGACTGCAATAGCTGCCGCTCTGTCCAGAAGTTCCATGACGGTGAAGCGTTCTTTGAACGAGCTGGAAACCGCAGGACTTATCATGCGGGTGCGCCGGGGCGTTGGAGAACCGAACAGGATTTATGTGCTGATTCCGAGAGAGGACGAAGATGTTTCCTCCTGAGTTCGCTTGAAAGCTCTCAACGCTGTTGAGAGAAAATCGAATGTGACCGCCAAGGTCAGATGAGAAGCCGCTGTCAGTTTATGCGTGAATGCAAAATCCGGCAGCGGCTATTTTTCGGAAGTCCCTTGGGGAGTTGCGAAAAAGCCGAAGAAGCTGAAAGGAGCCATGGAGGAAATAGCGAGGTTCAGGTTTTTCGGGCAGGAGTACAGAGGGCGCAGCCCTTTGTGCATGGGTACAGGGAATGCAATACCCCTGTGCAGGTCAAGGGCGGCAGCCTTGCCCAGTTAAGTGGCGTTGCGCCGCTTAGTACTGGGTATTACTTGGCGCAGAAATGCAGCAAGGAAGCAGCTTCGCTGCCCCTCCCCCTGCGGGGAAAATCTTTAAAAAACGGAGGAACCAAATTTGAAACTGACAAAACACAACGGTCGTGCCGGAAAGAATGGCGTTTACAATCCCAAGCACAATGACCGTAATTTTGATGTGAGCAACAGCGAGCACATTGACGAGCAGCGAGCCGAACACAACATCTACTGGGACTGCTACAACGGTTATCGGCAGCTGGCAGAAAAGAACAGTGACGAGATTGAGCTGGCTTCTACTTTTGAAGAAGTCGAGCAGATTTATTATCACACCCATTATTCTGATTACACGGACGGACAGAATGCCCGTAATGAAAAGAACCGACACACGGAGCGCAACCGCACTACAGATGAAATCCTGAAAAATAAAAAGACCTGCCCGGAGGAAAGTTTGCTCCAAATCGGAAAGATGGAGGAACACGCTTCTGCGGAAACCCTCTTTCTGGTGGCTACGGAATTTTTTGCGGAGCTGGAAAGACGCTTCGGCTCCCATGTCCACATTTTGGACTGGGCATTGCACATTGATGAAAGCACGCCTCACATCCATGAACGTCATGTCTTTGACTGTGAAAATCAGTACGGGGAGCTTTGTCCCCAGCAGGAGAAAGCTTTGGAAGCCCTTGGCTTTGAACTGCCGGAGCCGGACAAGAAGCTGGGTCGCCACAACAATAGAAAAATGGTCTATGATGCCGCCTGCCGGGCTTTGCTGTTCGATATTTGCAGGAAGCACGGATTGCAGCTGGAGGAGGAGCCGGAGTACGGCGGTCGCAAGTATCTGGAAAAGCAGGACTTCATTCTTGCCAAGCAGAAGGAGCAGCTGGTGGCTCAGTCTCAGACGATTCAGGAGCAGGAAGCCGTCATTCAGGAAAAGGAAGAAAAGCTGGACGAGCTGACCTTGAAGCTGGATGATGTGGAAGCTCTGATTGATGATGTTTCCGAGATTGCCTATGATAAGGCGGTGGAGGTTGTGACCGATACCGTCAGGGTGGAAACACACAAGCAGGACATTCAGCTGGTGGAGGAAACAAAGTCCTGGCTGCTGTCCCCAGAGCGCAAGGCTCCCAAAAAGGAGCGGGAGTACGCTGCCGCCCGACTGGACAATGTGGTTTCCAAAATCACCAAAGCCATGCAGACAGCTCTTAGTGTAATGAAGGCTGCGCTGACGAAGCCGGAGGTCAGGAAAGCAAACACCCAGCAAATTAAAGAAAAAGCCAGAACTTCCATTTATGAAATGCTGAACCGCAACAAGGCGATTGTGGCGGCTGAGGATGCCGCACGGAAAAAGGAAACTCACAAAAAGCAGAATATGGAACGCTAACAGGCACTTGCCATTTTCGTATTGAGAATGTCAGGTGCCTTTCCTATTTTCAGGAGGAAATGATTTGAATGTATTTGAAACAGTCAAGCAGTCTGTGACCACCCGGCAGGCTGCGGAACACTACGGAATCCGGGTAGGCAGAAACGGAATGGCTTGCTGCCCGTTCCACAACGACAAGACCCCCAGCATGAAGCTGGACAGGCGTTACCACTGCTTCGGCTGTGGGGCAGATGGGGATGTGATTGACTTCACAGCGGCTCTTTATGGGCTGGGAAAGAAGGAAGCTGCTGTACAATTGGTAAGTGATTTTGGACTGTCCTACGAGGACAGGAAGCCCCCGGACAAGAGAAGGAAGCCCAAAGGAAAATCCCCGGAGATACAATTCAGGGAAGCGCAAGCCCGCTGCTTCCGTGTTCTTGCTGACTATCTTCATCTGCTGGAACGGTGGAAGGTAAAGTATGCACCAAATCAGCCGGATGGGGAATGGCATCCCCGGTTTGTGGAAGCCTTACAGAAAATCAGCCATGTGGAATATCTGCTGGACACGCTGCTGTCCGGCGATACGGAGGAACGGGCGCAGATTATGACTGAATACGGAAAGGATGTGATAGAGCTTGAAAAACGATTATCAGAACTTGCCGCCCCAGATGCAGCAAGCCGTGAAAAATACAGTAAACGCCATGCAGCCGCCCCGGAGCGTTGAAGAAGTGAAAGCTGAATTGGAAAGCACGGAGAAGGGCGGTGTCCGGCAGAGCATCCGCAACTGTCTGACAGTGTTCCAGCGTGACCCGGTGCTTGCCGGGGCCATTGCCTATAACATCCTGACTGACCGCAAGGACATTATAAAGCCCATCGGCTATCACAGGACTGGTACAGCCTTGACAGATACGGATATGAAATATCTGCTGCTCTATTTGGAAGAAAATTATGGGCTGACCAGTGAGAAAAAGATTGAAAACGCCATCGGGATCGTGGCGAATGAAAATAAGTACCATCCAATCCGGGACTGCCTGAACAGCCTTGCGTGGGACGGAACGGAGCGCATCCGATATGCCCTGCACCACTTCCTTGGAGCTGAGGTCAGCGAGTATAGCTATGAAGCCTTGAAGCTGTTTATGCTGGGGGCGATTACGAGGGCATTCAAGCCCGGCAGCAAGTTTGAAATCATGCTTTGTCTGGTAGGCGGTCAGGGAGCGGGTAAGTCTACCTTCTTCCGGCTGCTGGCTCTCCGGGACGAGTGGTTTTCGGATGACCTTCGCAAGCTGGACGATGACAATGTGTATCGCAAGCTGCAAGGTCACTGGATTATCGAAATGTCCGAGATGATGGCAACCGCCAACGCCAAGAGCATTGAGGAAATCAAGTCCTTCCTGAGCCGCCAGAAGGAGGTTTACAAAATCCCCTACGAAACCCACCCGGCAGACAGACCGAGACAGTGTGTATTCGGCGGCACCTCCAACGCTCTCGACTTCCTGCCCCTTGACCGTTCCGGCAATCGCCGCTTTATTCCGGTCATGGTGTACCCGGAGCGGTCGGAGGTTCACATTTTGGAGGACGAAGCTGCTTCCAGAGCCTACATCCGGCAGATGTGGGCAGAAGCCATGGAAATTTACCGCAGCGGAAACTTCAAGCTGAAATTCAGCCCGGAAATGGCAAAGTACCTGAAAGAGCATCAGCGGGACTTCATGCCGGAGGACACGAAAGCCGGACAGATTCAGGCCTATCTGGACAAGTACACCGGGGACACGGTCTGCTCCAAGCAGCTCTACAAGGAAGCCCTGAACCACACTTTTGACGAGCCGAAACAATGGGAAATCCGGGAGGTCAATGAGATTATGAACCAGTGCATTACTGGCTGGCGTTATTTCTCCAATCCGAGGATGTTCGTAGGATTCGGCAGACAAAAGGGCTGGGAGCGTGAAAAGACAGCAACGGACAATGGCAACCCGTCCGACAAAATCCCTGACGGGTTTGTGGAGATAACGGAGCAGATTGAGCTACCATTCTGAAAATGACAGCCCGTTGCCCTCTTTGTTGCAATCCCGTTGCCGACCCGGTTGCCGGGAAAAGCCTTGATTTCCAACGCTTTTTTCCTTCTGACAACCAAAACAACAGAAAAATAAAAGAAAAGTAAATAGATAACCAAAAGCCAGATGGAGAATGTATTTGAGGTCTTTTGAAGTCCGTTGCCGGACTTCGTTGCTGACCGTTCTCTGCCTGGCACATTTCATTTATGGAGGATAAATGCCTATGACGAAAAATATGGAGATTCCTGTTTGGCGCAGATATACGCTGACCATTGAAGAAGCTGCCGGATATTACCACATCGGAGAAGGAAAGCTGCGGATGCTCATTGACGGGCATCCCAACGAGGATTTCTATGTGATGAACGGAAACCGTGCCCTCATTAAGCGTGAGAAATTCGAGCGGTATCTGGATCAGGCAACGGCAGTATAAAAAAGTGCTTGGCAGAATTGCCGATTTCCTATGATAGACCTATACGGAGAGCCAAACTTGTGCTATTATAACGGTGCAAGTCTGGCTCTCCTTTTACAGTAAAGGAGAGATTTCAATGAGTGAAAAAAGACGAGATAACCGCAATCGGATTTTGCATGAAGGCGAGTACCAGCGTGCAGACGGGAGGTATCGGTTCCGTTACATTGACGAGGACGGAAAAGAGAAAAATGTGTACAGTTGGCGTTTGGACAAAAACGACCCCATGCCCAAAGGCAAGAAACGGGAGCTTTCGCTGCGAGAGAAAGAAAAGCAGATTGAAGCGGATTTGTTTGACCACATCGTAACCAACGGAGGCAATTACACGGTGCTGGAACTGGTGGAGAAGTATGTGTCCCTGAAAACGGGTGTCCGGCACAATACCGTTGCCGGGTACAAGACGGTAATCAATGTTCTGAAAAAAGAAGCATTCGGGAAACAGCGCATTGACAAGGTGCATTTATCGGATGCAAAGGCGTGGCTCATCAAGCTTCAGCAGGTGGACGGCAGGGGCTACAGCTCCATTCATTCCATCCGGGGCGTTCTCAGACCGGCTTTTCAGATGGCGGTGGACGATGACCTGATTCGCAAAAATCCCTTTGGATTTGAGCTGGCATCGGTGATTGTCAACGATTCCGTAACCAGAGAAGCCATCACCCGGAAGCAGGAGCGGGAGCTGCTGAAATTCATCAAGGAAGATGCACATTTCAGCAGATACTACGATGCAATCTATATTCTTTTTCATACCGGGCTTCGTATTTCCGAGTTCTGCGGACTGACGGTTTCTGAGATTGAGTTTGATGAAATGCGTATCAAGGTAGACCATCAGTTGCAGCGCACCTCCCAGATGAAATATGTGATTGAGGAGCCTAAGACAGAGAGCGGTACCCGCTATGTGCCGATGACCGAAGAAGTTGCAGCCTGTTTCCGCAGAATCATTGCCAGTCGTGAAGCACCGAAGGTCGAGCCAATGGTGGATGGGTATATCCGCTTCCTGTGTCTGGATAAAAACGATATGCCAAAGGTAGCCCTGCACTGGGAGAAGTATTTGGAACACATCGTTGAAAAGTACAACAAGATTTACCGCATCCAGATGCCGAAAGTAACCCCTCATGTATGCCGACACACATTTTGCTCCAACATGGCAAAATCCGGAATGAACCCGAAGACATTGCAGTATATCATGGGTCACTCAGACATCAGCGTAACCCTGAATGTCTACGCCCATGTAAACTTCGATGATGCCAAAGCCGAGGTGCTTCGGGTAGCGAATGGCTGAAAAAGCCCGTTGGTAAAGCCGCTGACTATACCAATGAATTTACCAATATTGCAGGGAAAAACATGAGAAGATACGGGACGATTTGAGAAGATACCCCGGAAACAGCAGGGGTATCAAAACCCGAAAAACCCTGTGATACCAAGCATTTGAGAAGAAATACAAGACTTATATGGAGTTATAAAAAGATGATAAAAGTACTATTTATATGCCATGGGAATATTTGCAGAAGCCCCATGGCCGAGTTTGTGATGAAGGACCTGGTAGGCAAGCGCGGTCTGGAGGCGAAATTCAAGATCGCCTCCGCCGCCACTAGTACCGAGGAGATCGGCAATCCGGTGTACCCGCCTGCGCGGCGGAAACTAGCGGAGCACGGTATTGGCTGCGAGGGGCATGCCGCCCGGCAGCTGCGGCGGTCGGATTACCATGACTGGGACTATCTGGTGGGGATGGACGGGGCCAATCTGCGCAATATGAACCGGATCTGTGGAGGCGACCCCCAGAAGAAGCTGTCTCTGCTCCTGGACTATACCGGGCGCCCGCGGGATGTGGCGGATCCCTGGTACACCGGAGACTTTGACCAGACTTGGGAGGATGTGAACGCGGGCTGCCGCGCCCTGCTGGACTACATCCTGAATCAATAAAGGAAAAAGGACGTCTTTTTAGAAAAGACGTCCTTTTTGTCGCCTTAAAACCATACTCACCTGCGTCGGGTACCAAACAGTCCCCGGACGATCTGTTTGCCCAACTCCCGGCCCACCGTGTTGGCGGCGGAGTTGATGGCCTTCTCCAGGGGGTCCTGTTTCTTCCGGCTGGAGGTGGTGCGGCTGGAGGTAGTACGGCGGGGAGGGGCCGGCTGGCGGTATGCCCGCTCCATGGCCCGCTGCTCTTTCTCCCAGGCTGCCTGCTGGGCTTTGCGCTCTTTTTCCCAGGCGGCCTGACGGGCCTCGGCCTCCTCCCGGGCGGCCTGCTCCTCGCGGACCTCCTCCAGCACCTCATAGGCGGAACGGCGGTCCTCGACCTGGGTATACTTTTGGTACAGGGGGCTTCCGGTGATGACTTGGTCTATTTCCGCCTGGCTGGCGGCGCTCATGGAGCTGCGTGGAGGCAGGATGCCCGCCTGCTGGACCATGGAGGGGACACCCTTTTCGTCCAGCACGGAAACCAGAGCCTCGCCCACGCCCAGCGCCTGCAAAGCCGCCTCGGTGTCAAAAGCAGGGTTGGCCCGGAAGGACCGGGCGGCGGCCCGCAGGGCCTTCTGGTCGTTGGGGGTGTAGGCCCGCAGGGCGTGCTGGACCCGGTTGCCGATCTGCCCCAGAACGCTGTCAGGCAGGTCGGAGGGGTTCTGGGAGATGAACCAGACGCTGACGCCCTTGGAGCGGATCAGGCGGACGACCTGCTCCACTTTTTCCACCAGGGCCTTGGGGGCGTCTTTGAACAACAGGTGGGCCTCGTCGAAGAAAAAGGCCAGCTTGGGCTTGTCCAGGTCACCGGCCTCGGGCAGCAGCTCGTACAGCTCCGACAGCATCCACAGCAGGAACGTGGCATACAGCAGGGGGTGCTGGAACAGCTCCTGGCACTCCAGAATGTTCATGACGCCCCGGCCGTCCTCGTCCCAGTCCATCCAGTCTGACAGCTCCAGATCGGGCTCTCCGAAGAAGGTATCCCCTCCCTCGTCCTCCAACTGGAGGAGGGCGCGCTGGATGGCTCCGACGGACTGGCTGGAGATGTTGCCGTAGGTCAGCTTGAACTCTTTGGCGTTGTCTCCCACATACTGGACCATGCTGCGCAGGTCCTTCAGGTCGATGAGCAGGAGCCCCCGGTCGTCGGCGATGCGGAACACGATGCGCAGGATGCCGCTCTGGGTGTCGTTCAGCCCCAGCAGGCGGCTCAGCAGCTCCGGCCCCATTTCGGAGATAGTGGTGCGGACGGGGTGGCCCTGCTTCCCATAGACGTCCCAGAAGCGCACGGGATAAGCCGTGTAGTCAAAGCCGCTGATGCCCATGGTGTCGATGCTTCGGCGAATGTGCTTGGTCTCCCGGCCGGGCAGGCACATCCCGGACAGGTCACCCTTGATGTCGGCCAGGAACACGGGGACCCCCATGTCGCTGAAGGATTCGGCCAGGACCTTTAACGTGACAGTTTTACCGGTGCCGGTAGCGCCGGCGATGAGGCCGTGGCGGTTGGCCATGGCGGGTTCCAGGTAGATGGGAGTATCCCCGGCGGCGAGCCAGATCTTATGCTGATCCTGTAAGTACATGCAGAAAGTCCCCCTCTGATACGGCAAGGATATGATACCCTATTGTACACGAAAAAGGAAGCAGCGTCCACCGGTTTCCGGCATTTTCTTGGAAAATGGGGCGGGCGGCCCGAAGAACACCGGGCCGCCCGCGGGGGAACCATAAGGTCACATGATATGCTCCTCGGCGCAGTTGTCCGCTACCCGGACGCCCATCTTGTCCAGGGAGGCCACCGGGAAATTTGCGATACTCACTGCGTCGAATTTAGGACACAGCCGCAGCTCGGGACTGAGCCGCAAGTCCTCTACCGTGTCCCGGAATTTCGGCTTTTCCATCTGATCACCCCCAACACAGTATGCCCCGTCGCGGGAGGGATATGGGAGGAATAATCAGGGGAAAGGGAGGCACACTAGAGGGAGAACGCCGGACAGGGAGAGAAGAGGGAGAACGCGGTGTGGTATTACCATGACAAAGGCGGCCGGGGCCCCTATTTTGAAGGCTGGTACCTGAAGCACCAGGGGATGGAGGGCAGCTTCGCGGTGATCCCGGCCTATCACCGGGACCGAAAGGGGGAGAGCGCCTCCATTCAGGTGGTGACGCCGGGAGAGAGCCGGATGTTTACCTTTCCGGCCAGTGCCTTCCGGGCATGGCCCGACCGATTCCAGGTACGGGTGGGGGACAACTGGTTTTCCCGGGAGGGGCTGCACCTGGAGCTGGAGGAGCCGGGCTTTTCCCTGCGGGGGGACCTGCAATATGGTCCCTTTCACGCCTTGGGATCGGACATCATGGGGCCCTTCCGGTATGTTCCCGGACTGCCCTGCGTCCACGGTGTGCTGAGTATGGAGCACCAGGTGGACGGTATGGTGTCATTCAACGGGAACTCCTGTTTTTTTCATCGCGGGACCGGTTACGTTGAGACGGACCGGGGACGCTCGTTTCCGGGGAAATACCTGTGGACCCAGTGCACGTGGCAGGAACGGCAGCGGGGGAGCCTGATGCTGTCCGTGGCAAAGATGCCCCTGGGGTTTACCGGCTGTATCGGGGAGGTACGCTTTGCCGGGAAGTCCTGGCGTTTGGCCACCTACCGGCGCGTTCGGGTGGAGAGATGGTCGGAGGAAGGCGCTTGCCTTCGTCAGGGAGATCTGCGGCTTAAAGTAGAGGTGCTGGAACGGGCGCCGGCGGAGCTGAAAGCACCGGCCTCCGGGACCATGGAGCGGGTGGTACGGGAGAGCCTGTGCGCCCGTGTCCGGTACACCTTCTGGGAGGGGGAACGGCTGGTATTTGACCATGAGGACCGGCAGGCCAGTTTTGAGTACGCGGGAGAGGCGTAAAACTCAAGGTTGATCGGCCAATATGGCAATAAACTGGGCGGCCCGGGGCTTGCTGTCCAGAGGGTAGCCGGCCAATTCCCGGAGCAGATCCGGGTTTCGTTCCCAGGCCATGGAAACCACGGAGCGGATGTTGCGTTCCACTGTTTTCCAGCTGCTTCCATAGGATTTGGCTACCTCCGGATAGAGGCTCTTGGTGACCAGACACAGCATATCCGGTTCACACTTGGCCAACTCCACCGCTGTGATGGTCTGATGATAGCCGATGTAGTTGGGCGTGATGCCAAGCCGTTTCAGTGTATCATGACAGTTCATGCTCATAGATCATCACGTTCTTCCTTAATGACTGAGAGGGAATGGCTGACTTTCAGAATGGAATTCAGCAGTTCCTCCTGTGCTTCTTGGGAGCACTGGGCAAACCAATCAAAGCCCTGGATCAGCTGAACGATGATTTCAAGCTGGGTGGGTGGAATGGCGTCAGAAAGAAGAATGGATAATGGAATGCCCAAGTGCTGCGCGATACATTGGACCGTGTCCAGGGTTGGGCTTTTGCCGTGTTCAATGTCCTGAAGTGTGGATTTGGAGATACCGATCTCCTGTGCGAATTCAAGCTGAGTCCGTTTTTTGAGAGTCCTGTAGGCTTTTAAATTTTTCGACAAAATTTGCCTCGATTCCACGTTTTTCCCCCCTTACTAATAGAATAATGGAAAAAGGAGGAAATGTGTGCCCGAATTTCCGGTATTTTAACATGAATTTCCGGGCATCGGGTCGAAAATACCAAAAATACCAAATCCGGGGCTGATTTCAGCCCCGGATTTGGTATTTGGAGAAAGACTTGAAAAATTTACAGCAGATGGAAATTGACAATCAGACCGGAGAAGACGATGGAAACGGTGGATACCAGCTTGATGAGGATGTTCAGAGAGGGGCCGGAGGTATCCTTGAAGGGGTCGCCCACGGTGTCGCCGATGACGGCGGCCTTGTGGCACTCAGAACCCTTGCCGCCGTGATGGCCGGCCTCGATGTACTTCTTGGCGTTATCCCAGGCGCCGCCGGCGTTGGACATAAAGACGGCCATGGCGAAGCCGGTGACAGACACGCCGCCCAGCAGTCCGACTACGCCCTCCACAGACAGAACCAGGCCAGTGAGGATGGGGACGATGATGGCCAGCAGGGAGGGCTTTACCATTTCATGCAGGGCGCCCTTGGTGCACAGGCCGACGCAGGAAGCGTAGTCGGGATCGGTGGTGCCCTCCATGATGCCGGCGATCTCACGGAACTGGCGGCGGACCTCCACCACGATGGACTGTGCGGCACGCTGGACCGCGCTCATGGTGAAGGCGGCAAATACGAAGGTGAGCATGGCACCGATGAACAGGCCCACCAGGACGGCGGGGTTGGTGAGAGAGAGGTCGGGGGCGTGGTCCATCTTGCCCTTGACGATATCCACATAGCTGACCAGCAGGGCCAGGGCGGTGAGGGCGGCGGAGCCGATGGCGAAGCCCTTGCCGGTGGCGGCGGTGGTGTTGCCCAGGGAGTCCAGGGCGTCGGTGCGCTCCCGGACCTCCTCGCCCAGACCGGACATCTCAGCGATGCCGCCGGCGTTGTCGGCCACGGGGCCGTAGGCGTCAGTGGCCAGGGTGATGCCCAGGGTGGACAGCATGCCTACGGCGGCAATGCCGATGCCGTAGAGGCCCTTGGAGAACAGGTCGGTGTAGTTGGCGGCGGCGGTGGTCATGGAACCGCCGGCGGCCAGGAAGGAGATCACCACGGCGGCACCCACGATGAGGATGGGGGCGATGGTGGACAGCATGCCCAGGGACAGGCCGCCGATGATGGTGGTGGCGGCGCCGGTCTCAGTGGAGTCGGCCAGGCCCTGGGTGGGCTTGTAGGTGTCGGAGGTGTAGTACTCGGTGAAGTAGCCGATGGCACAGCCGCCGGCCAGACCGCAGAGGATGGCGATGTACACGCCCCAGTTACCCAGGATGAAGTAAGTCAGGGGGGCGGCGATGACCGCGGCCAGAACGGCGGCGGTATAGGTGCCTTTGCGCAGGGTGCCCAGCAGCTCCCGCTGGGAGGCGCCCTCCTTTGTCTTGATCAGGAAGGAGCCGAAGATGGAGCACAGGATACCCACCACAGCCAGGGCGATGGGCAGCAGCATGGCGCCCCATTCCTTTCCGGGGTAGGCGGCCACGCCCAAGGCGAAGGTGGCCAGAATGGAACCTACATAGGACTCGTACAGGTCGGCGCCCATGCCGGCCACGTCACCCACGTTGTCGCCCACGTTGTCAGCGATGGTGGCGGGGTTGCGGGGGTCGTCCTCAGGGATGCCGGCCTCCACCTTGCCCACCAGGTCGGCGCCCACGTCGGCGGCTTTGGTAAAGATGCCGCCGCCCACACGGGCAAACAGGGCCATGAAGGAGGCGCCCATGCCGAACATGACCATGGTCTGGGCAATCTTGGGGGCGTCATAACCGGCGATGTACTTCAGAATGTGGAACCAGACGGAGATGTCCAGCAGGCCCAGGCCCACCACGGTGAAGCCCATGACCGCGCCGGAGGAGAAGGCCACGTTCAGGCCCTTGTTCAGGCTCTCGCTGGCGGCCTGGGCAGTACGGGCGTTGGCGGAGGTGGCGATCTTCATGCCCACGAAGCCGGCCAGGGCGGAATACACGCCGCCGGTGACAAAGGCGAAGGGGATAAACCAGTTATCCAGGAAATGGAAGGCGGCCAGGGCCAGAAGGATCAAAAACACCACAAAGAAGACCTTGGCCACCGTCGCATACTGGTGCTTCAGGTAGGCGTTGGCGCCCTGCCGGATGGCGGAGGCGATCTTCTTCATGGTGTCGTTGCCTTCGGAAAAAGACAGCACCTTTTTCCGCTGCAATCCAGCGAAAAGCAGTGCTGCCAAGGCACCCACTAATCCGATCCAAAACATGTTGCTCACAGTCTTGCACACTCCTTTAACACATCAAGGACTTGCTTCAGGAGCTCCAAAGCAGGTCAAGGATAAAGTTATGGTAGTATTTTAACACACAATCTGGAAAATGCAAGAGAGGAATTTATGAGAGTTTACCATAATGCCATAAAAAATAAAGCAAGCTCCGGCCTAGGGGAGCTTGCTTTCAAATAGTGCTTCACTAAGATGAATGGCGGCGTTTCAGCCGGATCAGGCGCGGCGCCAGGTAGCCCGGCTGAACAGGACCAGAACGGGGAAGATCTCCAGACGTCCGATGATCATGCACAGGGACATGACCAGCTTGGACAAGGGGGAGAAAGCGGCGAAATTCCCTGCGGGGCCTACTACTTCCAGACCGGGACCCACGTTGCTGACGCAAGTGAGGGCGGAGGTGAAGGAAACGGTGAAAGAGAAGTTGTCCAGGGAGATCACCAGGGCGGCGGACAGGACGATGAGGAGGTAGCAGCCCACGAAAATCAGAACGGAGCGGACCGTTTCCTCATCCGTCACCTTGCCATCCAGCTTGATGACCTCCACGGACCGGGGATGAATGATGCGGTGGACCTCCCGCCGGATAGAACGGAGCAGGATCAGGACCCGGGAACACTTCATGCCGCCGCCGGTGGAGCCGGCGCAGGCCCCACAGAACATAAGCAGCACCAATACTGCATGGGAGAAGTTGGGCCAGTAAGACCAGTCGGTGGTGGAGTAGCCGGTGGTGGAGATGATGGAGCACACCTGGAAAAAGGCGTATTGGAACGTCTCCAGCAGATTGGAATAGATGGGGTAGATGTTGATGGCAATGACCGCCGTGGCCGCCGCCACAACCAGGAAGAAAAACCGCAGCTCGTCGCTTTGCAGGGCCTCCTTGAACCGCCTGGTGAGCAGCAGGAAATGTACTGCGAAGTTCAGGGAGAACAGCAGAATAAAGACGGCAATGATCATGTCGATGGCGAAGCTGCCGTAGGCGCCCACGCTGGCATTCCGGTTGGAGAAGCCGCCGGTACCGGCGGTGCCGAAGGCGTGGATAAAGGAGTCATACAGGGGCATTCCAGCCAGCTTGAGGCAGGCTACTTCGGCCAGGGTAAGGGCGCAGTAGATGCTGTATAGGATCTTGGAGCTCTGGGACTGCTTGGGCACCAGCTTGGAGAAAACAGGTCCGGGGCTTTCGGCCTGGGTCAGGTAGTGGGAGCGGATGCCCATGGAGGGGATGACGGCGGTGGCCAGCACCAGCACGCCCATGCCCCCCAGCCAGTGGGTGAAGGAGCGCCAGAACAGGATGCCCTTGGGCAGAGCCTCAATGTCGGTGAGGATGGAGGCTCCGGTGGTGGTAAAGCCGGAGCAGGATTCAAAGACGCAGTCTACGAAGGAGGCGAACTGGCCGGAGAACCAGAAGGGCAGGGCGCCCACCAGGCCGGTGATGAGCCAGATCAGGCCCACGGCGGCGAAGCCCTCCCGGATGTAGAAGTGCTGTCTGGAGGGAGTGGCGGACAGAAGGGTCCCTGCCACCGCCACGGCGGCGATGCTCCACAGAAAGGGAGCGGGGTCTTCCCGGTATACCAGCGCGACTGCCAGGGGGAGGACCATGGCCACGGCCTCGATCTGGAGGATGCGGCCCACTACCTTAAAGACCAGCTTCAGATTCATTGAGGCCCTCCCGCCGCGTTGGGAGCGGTCTTATCCTGGGTATAGATGTCATTCAGATCGGTGATCCCGCTGTTCCGGGAGATGATGATGACCCGGTCCCCCGTCTGGAGGGTGGAAGAACCCTCGGGAATGATGATCTCCTGATCCCGGACGATGACGGCGAGCAGCACTCCGTGGCGGAGGGACAGGTCCCGCAGAGGAGTGCCCAGATGGCGGGTGGAGGCGCTGACCGTGAACTCCATGGCCTCGGCGGCGCCGCCGGCGATCCGGTGGAAGGAGTTCATCACGCTGCCCTGGGAGTTCTGCATGCCGCGCACCAGCCGCAGGATGTGGGAGGCGGTGATGAATTTGGGGGAGATGACGCTGTCCAGGCCCACAGAGCGGGCGATACCGGCGTAATTCTCCCGGTTGCACTTGGTGATGACCTTGGGGATGCCCTGCTGCATGGCGTACAGGGAGATGATAAGGTTGTCCTCGTCCCGGTCGGTGAGGGCCACGAAGGCGTCGCAGGAGGAGAGGTTTTCCGACTCCAGCAGCTCCTGGTCGGTGCCGTCGCCGCAGATGACCATGGCCTGGGGAAAGCGCTCGCTGATCTGGCGGCAGCGTTTTTCATCCAGTTCCGTGATCTTCAGCTTGACCCCGGAGCGGTCCAGAATGGCGGCCAGGTACATGGAGATCTTGCCGCCGCCCACCAGAAACACCTGCTTCACCTTGCGGGCGTAGCGGCCCAGGATGCGGAAGAACTGGTCCAGGCTGTCCGGGCGGCCGATGAGGTACAGCTTGTCGCCCACGTTGGGGACAAAGAAGCCGTTGGGAATGATCACCTCTCCGCCCCGCTCCACAGCGCAGAACAGCAGGGACAGCTTTTTGATCTGTCCCGACAGGGAGTGGAGGGGCTTGCCCACCAGAAAGTCCCCTTCCTGGAGGCGGAAGCCCATGAGCTCCACACGGCCCCGGCAGAAGGTCTCAATATTGGCGGCAGAGGGGAAGCGGAGCAGCCGGGAGATCTCCACGGCGGTGGCGCTCTCCGGGTTGATGACGGTGTCGATCTTCAGGTTCCGCCGCAGCTCGGCCAGGCTGGCGGTATATTCGGGATTTCGGATCCGGGCGATGGTGTACTTGGTGCCCAGATTCTTGGCGGTGAGGCAGCAGACCATGTTGACTTCGTCTGAGTTGGTGGCGGCCACCAGCAGGTCGGCGCTGTCAGCGCCCGCTTCCCGCAGAACGCCGGCGGATACGCCGTTGCCCCGGACCACCATGATGTCCAGACTGTCGGAGGCGCGGCGCAGGGATTCCTCCCGGACGTCCACCACAGTGATGTCGTGATTCTCACGGACCAGCTGTTCCGCCAGGGAATAGCCTACCTTGCCGCTGCCCACGATGACGATTTTCATGTCAGAGCACCCTTTCAAAGTGTGAAATCAGGAAAATACGCCCCACCCAAGGCGGACTTGGGTAGGACGCATCGGAGATCCGCCGTTAAACGGTCCACTGCCCATGGATGATGCCCACCAGTGCCCAATGGCTTTCCATCGGGGCAAAAACCAGCTTCAGAGAATACCAATCGATCCCCTGATAAGCGGGATCGGTGCCGGGACAACAGAAATCCACGAACCGGCATCCGGGATAGGCGTCCGTCAGGTTTTCCAGCGCGTTTCCGCTCATGATGATCCGGTCCACGCCGATCTGGGAGGCCTGGGTGTAGTCCGTATTGAACACGTAGGCGGCGAAATATTGCTCCATGGTCATGTTGATCAGACTGCCCCGGCCGTCTGTGATCCCCCAGGTATAGACGGTTTTGTCCTCGTCCATATTCTGGATCTGGTCCGGCGTGAAGGTCAGATCGGTGTCGAAATCCACGGTGGAGTAGGGGGTGAACGTGACGCCCCGCTGGGGATGGACCAGGCTGGCCAGCGCCTCGTAATCACGGTTTTTCATCACGTGAAGCAGGTAGCAGGCGGTGTCCAGCAGAGGAAAGTTGTCCTGAGTATCCAGAACCGTGGAGGAGTCGGCGCTTTCAGCGCAGGAGGAAGAAGTGGGGGTAGTGAGAATGGAGCCGGAGGCCGGGACCGCGTCACGGTCCCAGGGCATGGGCAGGATACCGCCAATCAGAAGACCGGCCAAAAGGCAGAAAATGCAGGCGAGTGTTCCGGGTCGTCTCATGATGGCCACCTCCCGAGGAACTGTATATCCGCGTACCAATTTTCGAAGCGGCGCGCGGGCGGCGTATGATACAAAAAGAAAATCGATCCTATTATAATATAGAATAATAGAAAGGTCAAGAAAAAGGCCGTCCGCTCACATGGGGTGATATATCTGGCGAAGGAGAGAAAACAAGCAATGCTGTCCCGGAAGCTTCCCCGGTGTGAAACAGAGTATTCCCTGCAGGCCTTGACTTTCAAGGCTTGCGACTTTGCTCAGTACGCATTATAATAGAACAAAAAACGGCGGGGGAGGGGCTCCCGCCGGAGAAAAAGGAGGACATCGCTGTGAAGGAACAAGACAGGCAGGTGCAATTCCACATCCAGTGCGGACCGGGAGACGTGGGGAATTACTGCATCCTCCCGGGCGACCCCGGGCGCTGCCGCTCCATTGCCCAGTATTTTGACGATCCTGTTCATGTCCGGACCAACCGGGAATATGAGACCTGGACCGGGACACTTCTGCGGGAAAAAGTGAGCGTGGTGTCCACCGGGATCGGCGGACCCTCGGCCTCCATTGCTATGGAGGAATTGGCCAACCTGGGGGTCCACACCTTCGTCCGGGTGGGTACCTGCGGCGGCATTGCCCTGGAGGTCCAGAGCGACGACGTGGTGGTGGCCACCGGCGCGGTGCGCATGGAGGGGACCAGCCGGGAGTACGCCCCCATTGAGTGGCCCGCGGTCCCCGATTACCAGGTGGCCAACGCCCTGGTCCGGGGCTGTGAGAGGCTGGGCAAGCCCTGGCATGTGGGTGTGGTCCAGTGCAAGGACTCCTTCTACGGACAACACTCACCCGGCCGGATGCCCGTGTCCTATGAGCTGGAGCAGAAGTGGGAGGCGTGGAAGCGGCTGGGGGTGCTGGCCTCTGAGATGGAGTCCGCGGCCCTGTTCACCGTGGCCGCTGCCCGCCGGGTCCGGTGCGGCTCGGTCTTTCATGTGATCTGGAACCAGGAGCGGGAGGCCGCGGGCCTGGACCAGAAGGAGTCCCATGATACGTCCGCCGCCATTCAGGTGGGTGTGGAGGCACTGAAGCTGCTGATCCAGGAGGACAGGGCGCGGAAAAGAAGCTGAGGCCGGGGCCATTTACAGTTCAGCAAAACAGCCTGCCGTGAATGATGTTCACGGCAGGCTGTTTTTTGCTGTCAGCACTGAGCGGTCTCAGCGATGGGGGCGTAATACTTGTCCTTGGCGGCCTGGAACAGCTGGTCAAACTGGTGGGAACCGCCCTGGTGGAGCTGCTGGAGATAGGAATGGATGTCGGAACGGACCAGGGCGTCCTGGCCGGAATTCTGATGGATGATGCGGACGGCAGCGTTGGAGCAGTGGTCGGAGATACGCTCCAGGTTGATGAGCAGTTCCAGAAATTGTGTGCCCAGCTCCACGGTGCACCGGCCCTGCTTCAGACGCTCCACGTGGCGCTCCCGCAGGGTGGCGGTGATCAGGTCCACCACCTCCTCCAGAGGCTCCACCTGGAAGGCGGCGTAGGAGTCGTGGGTGCGGTACGCCTCCATGACCTGGGCCAGAGCGTCCCTGACGGCGGAGCAGACGCATTTCAGTTCCAACTGCGCCTCCTCGGAGAAGACCAGTCCCTGTTCATGGAGGGCGGTGGCGGATTCGGAGAGGTTGACCGCGTAGTCTCCGATCCGTTCAAAGTCGGACAGGGCGTGGAGCAGGTCGGAGACCAGGTCGCTGTCGTGGGCGTCCAGGGAGTGGCGGGACAGCTTGACCAGGTACTGGTCCAGCGCGCCCTCCATGTGGTCCAGGGATTCCTCCTGCTGGGTAAGCAGCTCCAGCTGCTTGGTGTCGTAGTTGGCCAGCAGCCCCACGGCGATACGGTAGTTGTCCTGGGCCAGGGCCCCCATCTGGTTGACCACGGTGCGGGCGCGCTCCAGAGCCACGGAGGGGGTGGAGAGAAAACGGGGGTCCAGAACGGTGGACACAGGGTCGGCGGCTCCGGTGTCGGGGATAGTCCACTCCACCAGCTTCACCAGCTGACGGTTGAAGGGCAGAAGGAGCAGGGTGCAGATGATATTGAAGAAGGAGTGGAGATCCGCGATGGAGCCGTAATTCATGATGTTGTTCCAGAAGGAGAGGTGAATCACGGAATTGAGGCCGTATAAAACAATCAGGAATACCAGGGTGCCGATCACATTAAAATAGAGGTGTACGGCGGCGGTCCGCTTGGCGTTCCGGCTGGCTCCGATGCTGGAGAGAATAGCGGTCACGCAGGTGCCGATGTTCTGGCCCATGATAATGGGCATGGCGGTGGCAAAAGTGACGCACCCCGAGGCGGAGAGGGCCTGAAGAATTGCCACGGAGGCGGTGGAGCTCTGGATCAGGGCGGTAATGGCCGCGCCCACGGCGATACCCAGGATGGGGTTGGAGAAGCGCACAAACAGTTCCTGGAAGGCCTCCAGCTGAGTCAGGGGCGTGAGGGCGTTTTCCATGGACTTGATGCCGATGAACAGCAGACCCAGGCCCAGCAGGACCTGCCCCACGGTTTTTTTCTTTCCGCCGTTGAAAAAGGAAAAGAACAGGATGCCGACGAAGGCCATCAGGGGACCCAGCATCTCGGGCTTGAGGAGCATCAGAAAGAAATTGTCGTCAGAAAGACCGCCCAGGCGCAGGATCTGGGCGGTGATGGTGGTGCCGATGTTGGCACCCATGATGACACCCACCGCCTGCCGCAGCTTCAAGATCCCGGCGTTGACAAAGCCGATACACATGACTGTGGTGGCCGCGGAGGAGTGGACCATTCCGGCCACGACCGCGCCCAGCAGCACGCCCTTCAGAATGTTGTCGGTCAGTTTTTCCAGAAGGGAGGCCAATTTTCCGCTGGCCAGTTTTTCCAGTCCGGTGGTCATTGTGGACATACCGAACAGGAATGTCGCCAGAGCGCCTAGCAGCGTGATGACATCTCGAATGTTCAATTTTGTTCCTCCTTGGGGGTCCGTCTTTGCCCCCTATGCATCATTTTACATATTTTTTACATCACGGGTAGAATTATAAAGAAAAAAATCTCCGCGGTAAAGGGCTTTTTCTGATTTTCCGCAAAATATACAAGAAGAACAAGAAATCAACAAACAATTTAAAGCCATTCTGGCAAAGGTCTTGGGAAAGAAAACTTTACCAGGACAATGCGGCAGCGCGGTATAGTGATGCTCTATCGATGAAGTGATGTGAAGGTGCACAAAACAAAAGTGATAACAAAAAAAGTTTTTGTTGATTTTTACAAAATAGTATGGTATCTTATATCCAGACGGAGTTCCCCCGGCCGAGCGTTTTTCTGCTTCCAAATTGTCATTTTAGGCGGTGCTAGCCCGCTGTTTTTCCCTGGCCGTCTAACAGGGAAAAGATGGTGGTTTGGGGCACACGGCGTCCGGGGAGAGCAAACAATCAAAGCGCGACCTTTTTTGGAAAGAAAGAGAAGAGAACTGTATCAAAGAGAAGAGAACTGTAGCAATGAAGCAAAACCGGAAAATTTAAGAAGAGAGGGAGTTCGTTATGGCATTGTTAACCAACCCGGTCCTGGTTTCTGTCATCGTCCTGTGCGTCCTGTGTCTGCTGAAGCTGAACGTCCTGATGTCCCTGATTATCGCCGCTATGACCGGCGCTATTCTGGGCGGTATCTCCATCACTGACGCCATGGGCCTGCTGTGTGATGGATTCAGCGGAAACGCCAACACCGCCTTGTCCTATGTCCTGTTGGGCACCTTCGCCACCGCCATCGCCTCCACCGGTCTGGCCGACATGCTGTCCAAGAAGCTGTCCAAGATCATGGGCGGCAAGGGCAAGCTGATGCTGGTCATCCTGGCCGGTATCGCCTGCCTGTCCCAGAACCTGATCCCCGTACATATCGCCTTCATCCCCATCCTGATCCCCCCCATGCTGTCCCTGATGAATGAGATGAAGATCGACCGCCGCGCCGCTGCCTGCTCCCTGGCCTTCGGCCTGAAGGCCCCCTACATCGCCATCCCCTTCGGCTTCGGCACTATCTTCATGGGCATCATCGCCGACAACATGACCGCCAACGGCATGCCTGTCACCGCCGGCGATGTTGCCAAGTGGAACTGGATCCTGGGTCTGGCCATGCTGATCGGCCTGATGCTGGCCATCTTCGTCACCTACCGCAAGCCCCGTGAGTACAAGAACCTGGCTGCCGACACCACCGCTTCCGACGCCGTGTCCGACCACATGACCGCTGCCCACTGGGTGACCATCGTGGCCATCTTCGCCGTGGTCGTGGCTCAGGTCAAGCTGGATAACCTGTCTCTGGCCGCTCTGATCGGCCTGCTGGTCATGTTCATCGGCCAGGCTGTGAAGTGGAACAAGATCGACGAGCAGTTTGCCGGCGGCATCAAGATCATGGGCATGATCGCCATCGTTATGCTGGTCGCTGGCGGCTATGCCGGCGTCATGAAGGCTACCGGCGCTGTCGACGAGCTGGTTGAGGCCGCCATCAGCGTTATGGGCGGCAACAAGGTCATCGCCGCCACCGTCATCACCCTGATCGGCCTGCTGGTCACCATGGGCATCGGCTCCTCCTTCAGCACCATCCCCGTGGTCGCCGTGCTGTATGTCCCCCTGTGCTCCAGAATGGGCTTCTCCCCCGCCGCCACCATCCTGCTGATGTCCGCCGCCGCTGCTCTGGGCGATGCAGGTTCCCCCGCTTCCGACACCACCCTGGGCCCCACCTCCGGTCTGAATGCCGACGGCCAGCATGAGCACATCTGGGATACCTGCGTGCCCACCTTCATCCACTTCAACATCCCCCTGATGATCGCGGCCATCGTGTTCTCCCAGTTCATCTGATCCCCCTAACCTCTACCATATTTTAAAAGGCTGCTGAAGCAACCCAACGAGAGGAGACATCTCAGAAATGAAAAATCCCAAGGAAATCAAGCATATCGTTTTGGACGGCCATAGCCTGACCCTGGAGTCCTTTGTGGCCGTCGCCCGCTTCGGCGCCACCGTCGAGTTGGCTGATTCCGCGCTGGAGGCCATGAAGAAGTCCCGCGCCCTGGCCGAGAAGATCGCTGACGAGGGCCGTGTGGCTTACGGCATCACCACCGGTTTTGGTGACTTCCAGCGCGTGGCTGTCAGCTCCGAGATGAGCAACCAGCTGTCCACCAACCTGATCCTCAGCCACTGCACCGCTATGGGCGAGCCCTATGCCGACGAGGTGGCCCGCGGCATGCTGCTGCTGCGCGCCAACGCCCTGTGTGTCGGCGTGTCCGGCGTGCGTCCCATCCTGGTCGAGATGATGATCGAGATGCTGAACAAGGGCGTCACCCCCATCATCCCCCAGAAGGGCTCTCTGGGCTCCTCCGGCGACCTGGCTCCTCTGGCTCACATGTCCCTGCCCCTGCTGGGCCGCGGCCGCGCCAAGTTCGAGGGCGTGGAGATGTCCGGCGCCGAGGCGATGGCCAAGGCCGGCATCAAGACTCTGGATACCCTGGTGAGCAAGGAGGGCCTGGGCCTGACCAACGGCACCTGCGCCATGACCTCCGTGGGCTCCCTGGCCCTGTACGACACCATCTGCGCCGCTCAGATGGGCGACATCATCAGCTCCATGGCTTTTGAGGGCCTGACCGGCCTGCGCAACGCCTTTGATCCCCGGATCCACGCCGTCCGCGGCCAGAAGGGCCAGATGCTGGTGGCCGCCAACATGGCGAAGCTGCTGGAGGGCTCCGAGATCATCGACAACTGCCAGAACGACCGCGTTCAGGATGCTTACGCCCTGCGCTGCATCCCTCAGCTCCACGGCGCCGTCCGCGACGCTCTGGATTATGTTCTGGACAAGGTGGAGATCGAGCTCAACGCCGTGACCGATAACCCCCTGATGTTCCTGGAGGACGAGGCTGTTATCTCCGGCGGCAACTTCCATGGCGAGCCCATGGCCATCCCCTTCGACACTCTGGGCATCGCCGCTTCCGAGCTGGCCGACGCCTCCGAGCGCCGTACCGAGCGTATGGTCAACGCCGCTCTGTCCAACGGCCTGACCCCCTTCCTGACCACCGAGGGCGGCGTCAACTCCGGCTACATGATCGTGCAGTATGCTGCCGCTTCCATGGTGTCTGAGAACAAGATCTACGCCCATCCCGCTTCCGTGGACTCCATCCCCTCCTCCGCCAACCAGGAGGACATCGTGTCCATGGGTACCACAGCCGGCCGCAAGGCGGGCATGATCGTCAAGAACACTCTGGACGTTCTGTCTCTGGAGCTGATGACCGCCTGCCAGGCCATTGACATCCGCCGCCGCCTGAACAGCCACGGCCAGGGCATCACTCCTCTCCACGAGGCCATCTACAAGCTGGTCCGTGAGCAGGTCGACTTCTTCGAGATCGACCGTGAGATCTGGCCCGACATCGAGGCTGTCAAGCAGATCGTTTACAGCGGCAAGCTGCTGGATCTGGCCAAGGAGTATATCCCCGACTTCCAGTAATCCAAGGTTCAAACCACAGAGCGCGCAAGGGGCCTGCCCCTTGCGCGCTCTTGAATAAGGAGAGAAGTTCATGAAATTGACGGTATTGCGCGCCGATCCCGCCGGAAATATCACGCTGTTTGTCATGGACCCGGTGGAGAAAGCGCGCCGCGGCAAAGTGGCTGAGCAGCTGATGGCCATTGAGCGGTTCCACGCCGAGCAGGTGGGATTTTATTGCAGGCCCACCGGAGACGCGGACGGGCATATGGAGATGATGGGCGGCGAATTCTGCGGCAACGCCACCCGGGCATTCGGGATGCTGATCGCCCGGGAGAAGGGCGGACTGTCCCAGGTGCGGATCGAGACCAGCGGCTGTGACCACCTGGTTTCCGTGGATGTGGACCTGGCTGCCGGTACCTCCCGCTCTGAGATGCCCCTGCCCCAGTCGGTCGCCGCTGTGGAAGTGGAGGGCCATCCGGGCACCCTGGTCCATCTGGGAGGGATTGCCCATCTGGTAGTGGAAGGTGTGGACCCCAGCCGGAGCTTCTTCGACAAGGCGGAGCCGCTGTTTCAGGACATCCAGGGCCTGGACGCTTATGGTGTGATCTTCCTGGGTGACGGAAAAATGACGCCGCTGGTCAAGGTGCCAGCCGCCAACAGCTTGGTCTGGGAGGGAAGCTGCGGTTCCGGTTCTTTGGCCGCTGCCGTGGCGCAGAGCCAGCATGCCCCGGATGGAGAATTCTCTAGGGAGTATATCCAGCCGGCCGGTGTGGTCCGGGCCACTGTGGTCCGTCAGGCAGGCGAGGTGACTGCCGCATATATCGGAGGACCGGTCCGTCTGGACCAGCCGGAAGAAGTGGAGATATGAAACCACATTCTGGGAAACAGAATAGAGAAACAGCCCGTTGGACCATAGCCAACGGGCTATTTTTAATTTCTATGCGGAACATGAGATGCGGGACCTCTGTGACAGAAGGTGTGATTCATTCCTGGGCGGAACCGGGAGGAGGGGTCTGCTCCTGCTCAGACAACCGGTCGAGGACCATTTGGTAACCTCCGGAACCATATCGCAGTTCGGTGTTGATCCGGGTGATGGTGGAACTGCTGACAGGGACTTGGCTGCGGACCATTTCATAGGTGCTTCCATCGTGCAAAAGACGGGCAACTTGGAGTCGCTGGGCAAAGGCGGTTACCTCCTGGACCGTGAACAGGTCGCTGAGAAAGGTGTAGCACTCCTCTGCGTTTTTCAGCGAGAGCAGGGCCTGGCAAAGTTGGTCGATGGATTCAGTGCGGTTGATGCGAAGATGCGACATAAAAAGCCCTCCCCTTATGCGATATGTTGATTTTACCAAATTTCAGGTCTGTTGTCGAGACAAAAAACGGTTAACAAAACAAAAAGAATAGGGACTGGCCCGGGAGGAATAAAGTGGAACGGAGGTGTTGCACGGTGCTGTCCCCACTGATCTACCTGATGATGAATGGCCTGTTTTTTACCCTCCGGCTGTCCGGAGGAAGCGGTTCGTTTCCGCGTCCTTTAAAAGCGGCTGAAGAGCAGGAGTACCTGAAGCGGTGTGCCCAAGGAGACCTTGAGGCAAGAAATATTCTGGTAGAACATAACCTGCGTTTGGTAGCCCATATTGTCAAAAAATATTATGCCCAATCAGGGGATCAGGATGATCTGATCTCCATTGGAACCATCGGGCTGATCAAGGGGATCTCTACCTTTAAAGCGGATAAAAACGTTCGCCTCGCTACCTATGCCAGCCGGTGTATCGAAAATGAAATCCTGATGTATTTCCGGGCACAAAAAAAGCTGCAGGGGGAGGTGTCCCTGGCAGATACATTGGAAGCGGCGGGGGAAGGGGGCTCCCTGTCGTTAATGGATGTGATCGCGGTGGACGACAATATGCTGGAGGAATTGGACACTCGGGATGCTTGTCAAAAAGTGCGGCGCTGCGTCGATGCCTGTTTAACGCCTAGGGAACGCACGATTATCATACGGCGGTATGGATTGGATGAGCGGCCCCCACAAACGCAGAGAGAGATTGCGGCGCAATGTGGGATCAGCCGCTCCTATGTATCCCGCATTGAAAAACGGGCGCTGGAGAAGTTGGAAGCGGGGATGCAGGGATGGAGGCCATAAATTGCCAATGCGGCGCCGCAGGGAACTGCCGGCGCCATTTTTATGGACGAAGCAAAAGTCCGGGATTGTATTTCGCGGCGGATGCGTGTATAATATTCTGAACCCGTTTTCAAATGGGATATTTGGGCAAAGAAATGGAGGACACCGCCGTGGAAAAACTGTTGGAATTGCTGGAGCAGGACTGCACCATGAGCATAGAGCAGATGGCCGCCGCCGCAGGGATGCCTGTGGACGAGGCAAAGGCAGCCATCAAAAAATATGAAGATGAACGGATCGTTTTGGGCTATCAGGCCATTATCGACTGGGACCGGGCCCGGAAGGAGACGGTCACCGCCCTGATCGAAGTCAACGTAGTCCCCCAATCCATCGATGGCTTTGACCGGATCGCCGAGCGGATCTACCAGTATGACGAGGTGGAGAGCATGTATCTGATGAGCGGTTCCTTCGACCTGACCGTCATCATTTCGGGCCGGACCCTGCGGGAGGTGGCCCAGTTTGTGGGGGAACGGCTGGCCCCCATTCAGGGCGTCACCGGTACCGCAACCCATTTCATTCTGAAAAAATATAAAGAGAAGCACCTGGTGTTCCGGCCCCAGGAGCCCGAGGAAAGGGAGTACATTTTCGTATGAACTACGACCAGATCCTGAACGAAAAGATCCAGGGGATCAAGCCCTCCGGGATTCGGAAGTTCTTTGACATTTTGGAGGAGATGACTGACGCCATCTCCCTGGGCATCGGCGAACCCGACTTTGTCACTCCCTGGCACATCCGGGACGCGGGCATCTATTCCCTGGAGCGGGGCCACACCAAGTACACCTCCAACGCCGGTATGCTCCAGCTCCGGCGGGAGATCGCGGCCTATCTGAACCGCCGCTTTGACCTGCACTACGACTACAATGGCCAGATCCTGGTCACCGTAGGCGGCAGCGAGGCCATCGACCTGGCCATGCGGGTGCTGGTCAATCCGGGGGATGAGGTCATCGTCCCGGTGCCGTCCTTTGTCTGTTACGGCCCCCTGGCTGAGATGGCCGGCGGCGTCCCCGTCTATGTGGAGCTGAAGGCGGAAAACGAGTTCCGCCTGACCCCGGAGCAACTGAAAGCAGCCATCACCCCCAAGACCAAGGCGGTGGTGCTGCCCTTCCCCTCCAACCCCACCGGCGGCATCATGGAGCGCCGGGACCTGGAGGCCATCGCCGAGGTGCTGCGGGGCACCGACATCATGGTCATCTCCGACGAGATCTATGCCGAGCTGACCTACGGCCAGCGGCATGTGTCCATGGCCAACCTCACCGATATGTATGAGCGGACCATCGTGGTCAACGGCTTCTCCAAGAGCCACGCCATGACGGGCTGGCGCATGGGCTATGTCTGCGCCCCCAAGCCCATCATCGCTGCCATGACCAAGCTCCACCAGTTTGGCATCATGTCCGCCCCTACCACCAGCCAGTACGCCGCCGTGGAGGCCATGCGCAACGGAGACGGAGACATCGAGCACATGCGGGAGGAGTATGACCGCCGCCGCCGCTACCTGGTGGAGAACCTGAACCGCATCGGGCTGACCTGCTTCGAGCCCAAGGGCGCC
Organism: Pseudoflavonifractor phocaeensis; assembly: GCF_021531815.1. Lineage (GTDB taxonomy): Bacteria > Bacillota > Clostridia > Oscillospirales > Oscillospiraceae > Lawsonibacter > Lawsonibacter phocaeensis_A. The sequence continues at coordinate 200,622 of NZ_JADYUM010000001.1, read as the reverse complement.
TTCTATGTGTTCCCCTGCATCCAGTCCACCGGCCTGACCAGCGAGGAGTTCTGCGAGCGGTTCCTCATGGAAGAGAAGGTGGCCGTCATTCCCGGCAACGCCTTCGGCCCCGGCGGCGAGGGCTATGTCCGGGCCTGCTACGCGGCGTCCATGAAGGACATCGCCGAGTCCATCGCCAGAATGGACAACTTCCTGACCAATCTGCGGCGGAAGCAGGGGCGGGAAAATGGCGCGGAGTGACCGCGGGGAGGAGAAGAATATGAATATCGTATGTTTGGACATGGAGGGCGTGCTGGTCCCCGAGATCTGGATCGCCTTTTCCCAGGCCAGCGGCATCCCGGAGCTGAAGCGGACCACCCGGGACGAGCCCGACTATGACAAGCTGATGAAGTGGCGTCTGGGTATTTTGAAGGAACACGGCCTGGGCCTGAAAGAGATCCAGGACGTCATTGCCACCATCGATCCCCTGCCCGGCGCCAAGGAGTTTTTGGACGAACTGCGGACCCTGACCCAGGTGGTCATTCTCAGCGACACCTTTGAGCAGTTCGCCAAGCCCCTGATGAAGAAGCTGAATTGGCCCACTCTGATGTGCAACACCCTGGAGGTGGCCTCCAGCGGCGAGATCATCGGCTATCAGATGCGCTGCCAGCAGTCCAAACTGACCACGGTGAAGGCTCTGCAGTCCTGCGGATTCGAGACTATCGCCGCCGGGGACAGCTTTAACGACCTGGGTATGATCCAGGCCAGCAAGGCGGGTTTTCTGTTCAAGAGCACGGAGGCCATCAAGGCGGCCCATCCGGAGCTACCTGCCTACGAGGAGTTCGGCGACCTGCTGGCCGCCATTAAGAAGGCGCTGTAAACATGAAGGACGCGTTTGATACCCTGCCGTTTCGCCCAGCTGACATTCTGCTGCCCCGGGACTGTGACCTGTCTCTTTGGAGCGTGGTGGCCTGCGACCAGTATACCTCCCAGCCTGAATACTGGCAGCGGGTGGAGGACCGGGTGGGGAAAGCCCCCTCGGCCCTGCGGCTGATTTTGCCGGAGAGCTGCCTGGAGGGCCCTAATGTGGAGACCGACATCATGGAGATCAACAACACCATGACCCGGTATCTGCGGGAGGAGCGGTTCCGTACGCTGCCCGGCGCGCTGGTCTACGTGGAGCGGACCCTGGACTGCGGCAAGGTCCGCCGGGGGCTGGTGGGGATGGTGGACCTGGAGCAGTATGATTATGAGCCGGGGGCCTCGGCGCTGATCCGGGCCACCGAGGGCACTGTCCTGTCCCGTATCCCGCCCCGGGTGGCGGTGCGGAAGAATGCCCCCATTGAGCTGCCCCACGCCATGCTGCTGGTGGATGATCCGGATAAGACGGTGATCGAGCCCCTGTCCAACAGGACGGGCAAAATGGAGCCCCTGTACGATTTCGAGCTGATGGAGCGGGGCGGGCATATCAGAGGCTGGCTGTTGACCTGGGAACAGCAGGAGCAGGTGGCCCGCGCGTTACGGGCCCTGGCCGACCCGGTCCATTTCCGGACCCGGTATGGCTTGGGAAAGGACGACCCGGTGATGCTCTTCGCCGTGGGAGACGGCAACCACTCCCTGGCCACCGCCAAGGAGTGCTATGAGCGGGCCAAGAAGCTGACGCCCCCGGACCAGTGGGACAGCCTGCCCGCCCGGTACGCCCTGTGCGAGCTGGGCAACCTCCACGACGAGTCCCTGGAGTTCGAGCCGATCCACCGGGTGGTGTTCGGCGTGGACCGGGAGGAGCTGCTGGCGGAGCTGCTCGGCTGGTATCCCGGCGCCTCCCGGAACGCCGGCGGGCAGGGACATGTGCTGTTTTGGACCGGCGGGGGCCGGGAAGGGACGGTCACGGTGCCCCATCCCAAGGCCCAGTTGCCGGTGGGTACCCTCCAGGCTTTTCTGGACGACTACCTGGTCCGTCATCCGGGGGTCCGGGTGGACTATATCCACGGAGAGGATGTGGCCCGGGAGCTGGCCGGGAGCCGGGAGGATGTGGTGGCCTTTCTTCTGCCTCCTATGGGCAAAGAGAAGCTGTTCCCCACCGTTATCCACGACGGGGTACTGCCCCGGAAGACCTTCTCCATGGGGGAGGCCCAGGACAAGCGGTTTTATCTGGAGGCCCGGAGGATCCGGGTGTAAGTGACAAAGGAGGGGCCGCAATGGAGGTCCAGGCCCGGGCCAAGCTGAATCTGACGTTGGACGTGCTGGGTAAGCGCCCCGACGGCTACCACGATCTGAAAATGGTCATGCAGTCCATTACGCTGGCGGATGATCTGACCCTGGAGGACAACGGAACGGGGGAGATCCGGGTCAGAAGCAATCTGTCGTTCCTGCCCGGCGGAGAGAAGAATCTGGCGGTCAAGGCGGCTTTGTGCTTCTACCGTACCCTGGGCCGGGAGCCGAGGGGGCTGGACATCTCATTGGACAAGCGCGTCCCGGTATGTGCCGGGATGGCGGGGGGAAGCAGCGACGCCGCGGCCGTCCTCCGGGCGCTGAACCAGATGGAGGGGCAGCCCTTTTCCCGGGAGGAATTGGCCCGGGTGGGGGAGCGGGTGGGTTCCGACGTGCCCTACTGTGTGTTGGGCTGTACCGCCCTGGCCGAGGGGCGGGGAGAGCGGCTGACCCCGCTGCCCGCGTTGCCCCAATGCTGGGTGGTGGTGTGCAAGCCCGATTTCCCTATCTCTACCCCGGAGCTGTTCGCCCGGATCGACGGATGCAAGGTGCGCCGCCGGCCCGATACCGACGGGGTGCTTGCCGCCCTGGAGGCGGGGGATCTGCCGGAGGTGGCCCGGCGGATGTACAACGTCTTTGAAGATGTGCTGCCCGAGCGCCAGCGGGCCCGGGTGGCCGACATCAAGAACACCCTGATCCAGCAGGGGGCTCTGGGCGCCAATATGAGCGGCACCGGTCCCACCGCCTTCGGCCTGTTTGAGAGGGAGGAAGCGGCCAAAGCCGCCTTTGAACTTTTGTCCCAACACCATAAAGAGACTTTTTTGGCCCAGACCGTTTAAAAAATGAGAAAACCGCCCACACTGTAAGTGAATTTGCTTGCAGTGTGGGCGGTTCTTTATCAGTGAGAGCCGCCGGGGAGGTAACATGGACAGAAGATTGAAGCGGTGGGAGCTGGCGCTGATGCTGGGGATACTGTGTGCTTTGACAGTGGGCGTCTGGCTGGACCGGGAGCAGGAAGAACTGGCGGACAGCGTGATCCGCCTCCACGTGATCGCCAACTCGGACAGCGCCGGGGACCAGGCACTGAAATTAGCGGTGCGGGACCGGGTGCTGGAGCAGGCGGAGTGCCTGTACGCTCAGGACGTGGACCGGGAGGAGGCGCGCCGGGCTCTGGAGGGGCATTTGAACGCTCTGGCCGCCGCGGGGCAGGCGGTGGTGGAGGAGTGGGGATACGATTACCCCGTGTCGACGGAGTTGACCCGGTGTTGGTTCCCCACCAAGGAGTATGAGGGTTTTGCCCTGCCGGCCGGAGAATATGAGGCCCTGCGGGTCGTCATTGGAGAAGGGGAGGGGCAGAACTGGTGGTGTGTGGCTTTTCCGCCCCTGTGTTTGGGCGCGGCCAGCGAGACGGTGGAGGAGGCGGCCCAGGCCGGCAGCTTCACCAAGGCCCAGGCCGGCCTCATCACCGGAGAGACAGAACCCTATGTGTTGAAATTTAAAGGCATGGAGCTGTTGGGAGAGCTGAAAGGTATTTTTAGTTGACAAGGCAAATAAAAAAGTTCCCCCAACCCATGGGGGAACTTTTTGTCTTATATCGGGAAATCAGATAATGCGGCGGCCGCCCACGAAACCGGTGGTGTAATAAGCGTCGCTCAACTTGCTGACGATGACGCCCACCCGGGCGGTGGAGGCGTGGACGAACTGTCCGCCGCCGATGTAAATACCCACGTGGGAGGCGCGGCTGCTGGAACCGCTCTTACGGAACATGACTAAATCGCCGGGCTGCAGCTCGCTCATGGAGACGGCGGTGCCGTTGTCCAGCTGGCCGGAAGCGGTGCGGTTGATAGAGTAGCCGAACTGGCGGTACACATAGCTGGTCAAGCCGGAGCAGTCAAAGCCCTTGGGGCTGCTGCCGCCATATACATAAGGGTAGCCCACGAACTGGAGGGCGTAATCGGCGATCTCTTGTCCCTTGTTGGAGCAGGCGGCCTCGGCGGCGTCCACGATGGTCACGTAGTCGGCGCTGATATAGCCGGACTCGATCTGGTACCAACCATTGGTTTCAGCCAGGATGGTCACCACTTTACCCGCTTTCAGGCTGCCCACCTTGTCATATTCCGTACCGGCGCCGGAGCGGATGTTCAGGGAGGAGACAGTCACCTTGCCGTAACGGGGCTCGGCGGCAGTCTCGGCAGCCTCAGCAGCCTGGGCTGCTTCTGCCGCTTCGGCGGCCTTGGCGGCGGCATCCTGGGCGGCGGCGGCGGGATTGACAGCGGAAACAGCGGAGACGGCTTCCTGAGTGCCGTCCACCACCAGATAGTCGCTGGAGACGAAGCCGCTGATGTCGCCGATGGTGATCTGGTACCATCCGTTCTCGGCGGTGGAGATCACCTCGACCTGGGTGCCGTGGTCAAGGCGGGCCAGGATCTCGCTGTCGGTGCTGGCCTGGGAACGGACCCGCAGGGGGCTGTCGCCGGAATCCACGGTCCCGGTGACGGCCAGGGCGGGGGCGACGAGGGTACTGACAAGCAAAAGGCCCGCGGTGAGCCGGACGGCGGTCTTGTTAAACAGCATGGCTGGTTATCCTCCCCAAATATTGTCTCTCTGGTTTCTTTCGTCTTACTTGGTGCTCAAAGCGCGTTCCAGCCAAACAGAGGCCAGGTCCATGGCGGCATACAGGCTGTCCTTCTCGCTCTTGCGGACCACGCGGTCGCGGCTTTTCAGGTCGGGGTCGGTGAGCTGGAGCTGGACGGATACCTTATCCGCCATATCCAGGCCGTCCACCTTCTTGGAGGAGAGGATCTGGAGCATGATGATATACTTTTCGGCCATGGTGCCGTAATAGATCAGATTGTCTTTCCGACGCAGGGGATGCCCTTTATAGGAAAGAGGAATGTTTTCGGTGGCCATGAAATTCCCCCTTGCAATCAAAACTTGTAACCGAATTGTAACACATTTGTTACTACTTGTCAAATCCTTTGCGTACATTTTTCCAAGAACAAAGGAGAGAAGAAGGAGTTTTCCAGTCAGAGTGTCAAAAAAGGAAAATTCTGACTGCGGCTGTCCGGCGGCGCGGGGGAGGAGGCGCGGCGCCGGACAGAGCGGCATCCTTCCCGGCGTGTGGCGCGGGGAGGACAACCACTTTTTCACGGGAATCATACCATAAAAAAACAGAGCCGGGCCTTGACAGGCCTGGTCCTGCATGGTACAATAAAATGCTCCTATGTCCTTGTATCAACTGAGCCTGGTTCCCCATGCTCTGCACCTAGTGTACCATGGTGGGGCGGGAAAGGCAAGACATTGGATGGCGAAACAAACAACGCAGCCGGGTGTGCGAAAATGGCGGAGGGACCGGAAATTGTGCACAATGACCAGATACCTTCCGAAAAATTCCCCCATCCGGCCCTGAAAACCGTGAGAACCAACCGTTGAACGAGAAGAAAGCGAGTTGATTTTTTAGAATGGTCAAGGAAAGCATGGAAGAACTCCAGAAGCGGGTCAACGAGAGAGCCAAGGACGTCTACTATGGCAAGACCCTGCGTAAGAGCTTCGCCCGGTACCAGGAGATCTTGGAGATGCCCAACCTGCTGGAGATCCAGAAGACCTCCTACCAGTGGTTCCTGGACACCGGCCTGCGCGAGGTGTTCAAGGATGTGGGCGCTATCACCGACTACGCCGGCAACCTGGAACTCAGCTTCATCGATTACTCCATGGACGAGAAGCCCAAGTATGACGTGGAGGAGTGCAAGGCCCGGGACGCCACCTACGCCGCTCCCATCAAAGTGAAGGTCCACCTGCGCAACACCCAGAACAACCAGATCAATGAGCAGGAGATCTTCATGGGGGATTTCCCCATCATGACCAACTCCGGCACCTTTGTCATCAACGGCGCCGAGCGTGTCATTGTCTCCCAGATCGTCCGTTCTCCCGGCATGTACTATACCCGCACGGCGGACAAGGCGGACAACCTGACCTTCGCCACCACCGTGATCCCCTACCGGGGCGCCTGGCTGGAGTATGAGACCGACCTGAGCGACATCTTCTATGTCCGTATCGATAAAAACCGCAAGCTGCCCATCACCTGCCTGATCCGCGCCCTGGGTCCCCGGAGCGACGCTGAGATCATCGAGCTGTTCGGTGAGGACGAGCGCATCCTGGCCACCCTGGAGAAGGACACCTGCAAGACCTACGAGGAGGCCCTGCTGGAGATCTACCGCAAGCTGCGTCCCGGCGAGCCCCCCACGGTGGACTCCGCCGAGTCCCTGCTGAACGCCACCTTCTTCGATCCCCGGCGCTACGACCTGTCCGCCGTGGGCCGTTATAAGTTCAACAAGAAGATGGCCCTGTGGAGCCGCCTGTCCGGCCAGAAGCTGGCCCAGCCCATCGCCGATCCTCGTACCGGCGAGATCGTGGCCGAGGCCGGCGAGGTCCTGACCCGGGAGCGGGCCCACGAGCTGGACGACCTGGGCGTCAACGAGGCCCTGCTGGACATGGACGGAAAGGTCATCAAGGTCTTCTCCAACAACATGGTCCACATGGAGAAGTTTGTGGACTTCGATCCCGCCGAAGTGGGCGTGGACGAGATGGTCTATTTCCCCGCCCTGTGCCAGCTGCTGGACCAGTACAGCGGCGAGGAGCTGAAGGAGGCCGTCTCCGAGCATCTGGACGACCTGATCCCCAAGCACATCACCATCCCCGACATCATGGCCTCCATCAACTACCTGAACTGTCTGGCCCACAACGTGGGCACCCCCGATGACATCGACCATCTGGGCAACCGCCGCCTGCGCTGCGTGGGCGAGCTGATCCAGAACCAGTTCCGCATCGGCTTCAGCCGGATGGAGCGGGTCATCCGGGAGCGGATGACCACTCAGGACCTGGACGTGGTCACCCCCCAGTCCCTCATCAATATCCGTCCGGTCACCGCCGCCATCAAAGAGTTCTTCGGCAGCAGCCCCCTGTCCCAGTTCATGGACCAGACCAACCCCCTGGCCGAGCTGACCCACAAGCGCCGCCTGTCCGCCCTGGGCCCCGGCGGCCTGTCCCGTGACCGCGCCTCCTTCGACGTCCGAGACGTCCACTACAGCCACTACGGCCGCCTGTGCCCCATTGAGACCCCCGAAGGTCCCAACATCGGCCTGATCTCCTACCTGGCCTCCTATGCCCGGGTCAACCGCTACGGCTTCATTGAGGCTCCCTACCGCAAAGTGGACAAGGAGACCGGCCGGGTCACCGACGAGATCGAATATATGACCGCCGATGTGGAGGACGAGTACACCGTTGGTCAGGCCACCGAGCCTCTGGATGAGAACGGCTGCTTTGTCAACGAGCGTATCACCTGCCGCCGCCGCAACGAGACGGTCTCCGTGGACCGCCGCCAGGTGGACTACGTGGACGTGTCCCCCAAGATGATGGTGTCCGTGGCTACCGCCATGATCCCCTTCCTGCAGAACGACGACGCCAACCGTGCCCTGATGGGCGCCAACATGCAGCGTCAGGCCGTGCCTCTGCTCCGCCCCGAGGCCCCCATTGTGGCCACCGGCCAGGAGCACAAGAACTGCATCGACTCCGAGGTGGCCATTCTGGCCGAGGGTCCCGGCACCGTCACCAAGGTGTCCGCCCGGTACATCACCGTGGCCTATGACAACGGCGAGACCAAGGAGTACCGCCTGACCAAGTACCTGCGCTCCAACCACACCACCTGTATCAACCAGCGGCCCATCGTGGACGCCGGCCAGCGGGTGGACTACCACGACGTCCTGGCTGACGGCCCCTCCACCGACCACGGCGAGATCGCCCTGGGCCGGAACATCCTCATGGGCTTCATGACCTGGGAAGGCTACAACTACGAGGACGCCGTGCTGCTCAACGAGCGGATGGTAAAGGACGACGTGTTCACCTCCATCCACATCGAGGAGTACGAGACCGAGGCCCGGGACACCAAGCTGGGCCCCGAGACCATTACCCGCGACATCCCCAACGTGGGCGAGGACGCCCTGAAGGATCTGGATGAGCACGGCATCATCCGCGTGGGCGCCGAGATCCACGCCGGCGACTACCTGGTGGGCAAGGTCACCCCCAAGGGCGAGGCCGAGGCCACCGCGGAGGAGAAGCTGCTCCGGGCCATCTTCGGCGAGAAGGCCCGGGAGGTCCGCGACACCTCTCTGAAGGTGCCCCACGGCGAGTCCGGCATCGTGGTGGACGTGAAGATCTTTACCCGGGAGAACGGCGACGAGCTGGGCCCCGGTGTCAACCAGACCGTCCGCGTGTATATCGCCCAGAAGCGTAAGATCTCCGTGGGCGACAAGATGGCCGGCCGTCACGGCAACAAGGGCGTTGTGTCCCGCATCCTGCCCCAGGAGGACATGCCCTTCCTGCCCGACGGCACTCCGCTGGACATCGTACTGAACCCCCTGGGCGTGCCTTCCCGTATGAACATCGGCCAGGTGCTGGAGGTCCATCTGGGCTACGCCGCCAAGACCCTGGGCTGGAAGGTGGCCACCCCCATCTTCAACGGCGCCAACGAGCAGGACATTCTGGACTGCCTGAAGCTGGCCGGCCTGGCCCGTGAAGTGGGCCGGGATGAACCCCTCATCGGCAAGCAGCTCTATCTGGCCGACGAGGAGGGCGACGGCATGCAGGCTCTGACGCCCGAGGAGATGGCTGACACCGAGCGGGTGAACGCTTGGCAGAAGGAGGGCCGCCTGCGCCTGGTGGACGGCAAGAACTGGCTGTACGACGGCCGCACCGGCCGCCGGTTCGACAACCCTGTCACCGTGGGTTACGTCTACTTCCTGAAGCTGCACCACCTGGTTGACGATAAGATCCACGCCCGCGCTACCGGCCCCTACTCCCTGGTCACCCAGCAGCCTCTGGGCGGCAAGGCCCAGTTCGGCGGCCAGCGCTTCGGCGAGATGGAGGTTTGGGCTCTGGAGGCCTACGGCGCCGCCTATACCCTCCAGGAGATCCTGACGGTCAAGTCCGACGACGTCACTGGCCGTGTCAAGACCTACGAGGCCATCGTCAAGGGCCTGAACGTGCCCAAGCCCGGTGTGCCCGAGTCCTTCAAGGTGCTGATCAAGGAGCTCCAGTCCCTGTGCCTGGATATGAAGGTGCTGGACGCCGAGGGCAACGAAATCGAGCTGAAGGATGACGATGACGACAACTTCCAGCCCGTCCGGGAGGATTACTATGACCGGGACGATGATTTCGGTTATGAAAAGGACGCAGATTTTGCCTCCGCCGGCGGCTTTACCTTCAAGGGCGACAGCGACGACGACGATCTGACCCTGGAGGCCGGCGGCGAGGAGGGCTCCGATGACGAGCTGTTCTCCGACGAGGATTTTTGAGAACGGGAGGAGAATATAGAAGATGAGTTACGCTGAGTTCGACGCGATCCAAATTGGCATCGCCTCCCCTGAAAAGATCCGCGAGTGGTCCTACGGCGAGGTCAAGCGCCCCGAGACCATCAACTACCGCACCCTGAAGCCCGAGCGGGACGGCCTGTTCTGTGAAAAGATCTTTGGCCCCACCAAGGACTGGGAGTGCAACTGCGGGAAATATAAGAAGATCCGTTACAAGGGCAAGGTCTGTGACCGCTGCGGCGTGGAGATCACCAAGGCCAAGGTCCGCCGGGAGCGGATGGGCCATATCGAGCTGGCCGCCCCCGTGTCCCACATCTGGTATTTTAAGGGTATCCCCTCCCGGATGGGCCTGCTGCTGGACATCAGCCCCCGCATCCTGGAGAAGGTGCTGTATTTCGCCGCCTATATCGTCATCGACCCCGGCTTCTCCCCCCTGGCCAAGAACCAGATCCTGTCCGAGAAGGAATACCGGGACATGCGGGAGAAGTATGAGGACGACTTTGACGCCGGCATGGGCGCTGAGGCCGTGAAGAAGCTGCTGGCCACCGTGGGCCTCACCGACGAGGAGAGCCGCCGCAAGCTGGAACTCATGGACCGCAAGGAGCTGAGTGACGAGGAGAAGGCGGAGCTGGAGAGCCTGAACGGTCTGGAGAAGCTGTCCGCCAGCCTCCGCGCCGAACTGAAGGACGCCTCCGGCCAGAAGAAGGCCCGCATCGTCAAGCGCCTGGAGGTAGTGGACGCCTTCCGCGTCTCCGGCAACAAGCCCGAGTGGATGATCATCGACGTGCTGCCCGTCATCCCCCCCGAGATCCGCCCCATGGTCCCCCTGGACGGCGGCCGGTACGCCTCCTCCGACCTGAACGACCTGTACCGCCGGGTCATCAACCGCAACAACCGTCTGAAGCGCCTGATCCAGCTCAACGCCCCCGACATCATCGTCCGCAACGAGAAGCGGATGCTCCAGGAGGCTGTGGACGCCCTGATCGACAATGGCCGCCGTGGCCGCGCCGTCACCGGCGCCAACAACCGCGCCCTCAAGTCCTTGTCCGACATGCTCAAGGGCAAGCAGGGCCGCTTCCGTCAGAACCTGCTGGGCAAGCGTGTAGACTACTCCGGCCGTTCCGTTATCGTGGTCGGCCCCTCCCTGAAGATCTACCAGTGCGGCCTGCCCAAGGAGATGGCCATTGAGCTGTTCCGGCCCTTCGTCATGAAGAAGCTGGTGGACGACGGCCTGGCCAACAACATCAAGGCCGCCAAGAAGATGGTGGAGAAGGGCGAGGCCGCCGTGTGGGACGCCCTGGAGTTCGTCATCAAGGACCACCCCGTCATGCTGAACCGCGCCCCCACCCTGCACCGTCTGGGCATCCAGGCCTTCGAGCCCGTCCTGGTGGAGGGCCGGGCCATCAAGCTGCACCCCCTGGTGTGTACCGCCTTCAACGCCGACTTCGACGGCGACCAGATGGCCGTCCACGTCCCCCTGTCCGCCGAGGCCCAGACCGAGGCCCGGGTGCTGATGCTGTCCGCCAACAACCTGCTCCGTCCCCAGGACGGCGGCCCTGTCACCATCCCCACTCAGGATATGATCCTGGGCGCCTACTACCTGACCTATACCCGGGACGAGGAGGGTACCGGCCACTGCTTCGCCGATAAGGACGAGGCCATGATGGCCTACGACTCCGGCGTGGTCACCCTCCACTCTCCCATCAAGGTCCGCCTGTACCGCGAGGTGGACGGTGAGATGCGCCACAAGCTGGTTGAGACCACGGTGGGTCGCCTGATCTACAACGAGGCCATTCCCCAGGACCTGGGCTTTGTGGACCGCGAGGACCCCGAGACCATGTTTGATCCCGAGATCAACTTTGTGGTGGGCAAGAAGCAGCTGGGCAAGATCATCGACAAGTGCATCACCAAGCACGGCTTCACCGTGTCCGCCGGCGTGCTGGACGCCATCAAGGACCTGGGCTACCACTACTCCACCCGGGGCTCCCTGACGGTCGCCATCGCCGACATGACCGTCCCCCCCGAGAAGTACGACATGATCCACGAGACCGAGAAGGAGATCGTCAAGATCGACCGGCAGTACCGCCGCGGTCTGATCACCAACGACGAGCGCTACCGCCTGTCCGTCTCCGCCTGGGAGAAGACCACCGCCGACGTGACCCAGGCCCTCCAGGCCTCCATGGACCGCTACAACCCCATCTTCATGATGGCCGATTCCGGCGCCCGTGGTTCCATGGCCCAGATCCGTCAGCTGGCCGGTATGCGCGGCCTGATGGCCGATACCGCCGGCCGTACCATCGAGATCCCCATCAAGGCCAACTTCCGTGAGGGCCTGTCCGTTCTGGAATACTTCATCTCCTCCAGAGGCGCCCGAAAGGGCATGGCCGATACCGCCCTGCGTACCGCCGACTCCGGTTACCTGACCCGCCGTCTGGTGGACGTATCCCAGGAGGTCATTATCCGGGAGGATGACTGCGGCACCACCGACGGCATTGAGGTGGCGGAGATCGAGGAGCATGGCCAGGTCATCGAGACCTTTGCCGAGCGTGTCCACGGCCGCTATCCCGCGGAGGACATCGTGGATCCTGCCACCGGCGAGGTCCTCTTTACCCGGGACACCATGATGCGCAAGGATGACGCCGCGGTGCTGGAGGCCCACGGCATCCACTCTGTGAAGATCCGCTCCGTGCTGACCTGCCGTGCCCGCAGCGGCGTGTGCTCCAAGTGCTACGGCATCAACCTGGCCATCGGCGAGCCTGTGGGCTCCGGCGAGGCGGTTGGTATCATCGCCGCCCAGTCCATCGGCGAGCCCGGTACCCAGCTGACCATGCGTACCTTCCACACCGGCGGCGTGGCCGGCGGCGACATCACCCAGGGTCTTCCCCGTGTTGAGGAACTGTTCGAGGCCCGCAAGCCCAAGAAGATGGCCCAGCTGGCTGAGATCGGCGGCCGGGTGTCTATCGAGGAGACCAAGCGCAACGTCATGTGCAACCTGACCATCACCGCTGATGACGGCGAGGTGGTCACCTATGCCCTGCCGTACTCCGCCGGTATCCGGGTGAAGGACGGCGACGTGGTGCCCAAGGGCGAGCAGCTCACCGAGGGCGCCCTGTCTCCCCACGAGGTCCTGCGCATCCGCGGCTTGTCCGACTGTCACAACTATCTGATCCGCGAGGTCCAGAAGGTGTACCGTCAGCAGGGCGTTGACACCAACGATAAGCATATCGAGGTCATTGTCCGCCAGATGATGCGGAAGGTCCGGGTGGAAGACGCCGGGGATTCCGATCTGCTGTCCGGCTCCACCATCGACATCATCGAGTTCCTGGATGCCGAGGAGGCCGTCAAGGCCCGCATCGACGCCGGAGAGAAGAACGAGATGGGTGAGGACCTGCGCCTGCCCACCTGCACCCGCATCCTGATGGGCATCACCAAGGCCTCCCTGGCCACCGACTCCTTCCTGTCCGCCGCCTCCTTCCAGGAGACCACCAAGGTCCTGACCGAGGCTGCCATCAAGGGTAAGGTGGACCATCTGATCGGCCTGAAGGAGAACGTCATCATCGGTAAGCTGATCCCCGCCGGTTCCGGCCTGGCCCAGTACCGCAAGGCCGACGTGATCGACGACGAGGGCAACCTGCTCCGGGAGCAGGGCGGCGCCGTGGTGGCCGACGCCCTGGAGGAGCCCGAGGAGGACGGCGACAGCCTGTTCTTTGAGACCGGCTCCATGGAGCTGGAGGCTCCCGCCGAAGCCAAGGACGAGGAACCCACGGTCTGATTTCCGCCGGGAAAGAATATGGAACAAAAACAGGAGCGTCCGTCAGGGCGCTCCTGTTTTTTGTCGATCTCCCGGGGTGCCGGAATGAAAGAAACAGAATCAGGGCATACTATCCTGACGCTAAGAATAAGGAGGTGTCCCATGAACGCCCATGTCAACGGCAACTGTATCGGCTGCGGCCTGTGCGCCAGCGTCTGTCCCGACGTATTTACCCTGACTGACGAAGGAGTGGCCGCGGCCCGGGACGAGATCGACCCCGGCCAGGAGGAAATGGTCCGGGAGGCGGCGGACGGCTGTCCCGTGGATGCCATCGAGGTGGATTGACCCGGAAAATACCGGAGGCGGCGTATCACAAACCGTCTCCGGTATTTTATTTTTCCGGCTGAATGGAGAGGAAACGAGGCGGTCCTCTTTTGAAAAAGAAGAGAGGGAGGGTCGGCTTCAGTCGAAATGGAGAGGAAGCGGTGGAAAACTTTGTGGATTTCTGAAAGATTTATGCTTGACGGGGGCTTGACAAGCTGGTATAATACCAAATTGCGGTGGTAGGGGCTTTGCGCCCTTTTACCCGATGAAACGCCCTAGAAAACCCGGCTTGTCCTGAGAATCAGGCAGGCGGGAAAGCTGGAGCAGCGACGTGGATGCGCTGGGCCGCAAGCGGTACAGCGACAGATATGGAGCTTGCGAAGGCAGGGGAGAGGAGGGCACCGAATGATCTCTGAACTGAACAGTCCCAATAAGGTGGTCGGTGCCAAGCAGGCGCGGCGCGCCCTGAACGACGGCCGGGCGAAAAAGCTTTTCGTGGCCGGCGACGCCGATCCCCGTGTTACCCAGCCTCTGGCCCAGCTCGCGGTCGACAAGCACGTCGCCGTGGAACTGGTGCCCACCATGAAGGAGTTGGGCTCCGCCTGCGGCATTGCCGTGGGGAGCGCGGTGGCCGCGCTCCTGTAATTTGATTTTAGCAGAATAAGGTTTCCTTATTTTGTTAAAATATATATCATGCCCCACGGGGCAGCTTTCGAGAAAGGAGGAAAATCATGCCTACTTTTAATCAGCTGGTACGCAAGGGCCGTCAGCAGGTGGCCTACAAGTCCACTTCTCCCGCCCTCCAGCACGGCCTGAACACTCTGAAGAACAAGGCCACCGATCTGCCTTCTCCCCAGAAGAGAGGTGTCTGCACCGCCGTTCGTACTTCCACTCCTAAGAAGCCGAACTCCGCTCTGCGTAAGATCGCCCGTGTCCGCCTGACCAACGGTATGGAAGTCACCGCCTATATTCCCGGTGTCGGCCACAACCTGCAGGAGCACTCCGTGGTTATGATCCGCGGCGGCCGTGTCAAGGACCTCCCCGGCGTGCGTTACCACATCATCCGTGGCACTCTGGATACCCAGGGCGTCAACGGCCGTATGCAGGCCCGTTCTAAGTACGGCGCCAAGCGTCCCAAGGCCGGCAAGAAGAAGTAATTTTACCTTGGTGTAAGATCGCTTCCGGACGAAAGTCCAACCTGAATTGCATTGTGCGTTTGCGCAAGGCAAACCGCCTTGCCGAGCGTTTACCTATATTGATATGGGCAGACCTCGGACAGGCATTACACGGAACACACTGTTTCGAGTACCTATGATTTCTATATTTATAAGAAGGAGGGAAGCAAAGTGCCCAGAAGAGGAAATGTACCCAAGCGGGAGGTTCTGCCCGATCCGCTTTACAACTCCGTCCTGGTTACCAAGCTCACCAACAGCATCATGCTGGATGGCAAGAAGGGCGTGGCTCAGAAGGTGGTCTACGGCGCCTTCGACATCATCAAGGAAAAGACCGGCAAGGAGCCCATGGAGGTCTATACCCAGGCTCTTGAGAACATCATGCCCTCCCTGGAGGTCAAGGCCCGCCGTGTGGGCGGTGCCACCTACCAGGTGCCTATCGAGGTCCGGCCTGAGCGCCGTCAGACCCTGGGTCTGCGCTGGCTGACCACTTACGCCCGCGCCCGCGGCGAGAAGACCATGAAGGAGCGTCTGGCCGGCGAGATCATGGACGCCGCCAACAACACCGGTTCCGCCGTGAAGAAGCGCGAGGATACCCACAAGATGGCCGAGTCCAACAAGGCTTTCGCTCACTACCGCTGGTAATCACAAAGGAGAGAAAGTATGCCTAGAAAAGTTTCTCTTGAGAACACTCGCAACATTGGCATCATGGCCCACATCGACGCGGGCAAGACGACCACCACCGAGCGTATTCTCTACTATACCGGCGTCAACTACAAGATCGGCGAGACCCATGAGGGTACCGCCACCATGGACTGGATGGCTCAGGAGCAGGAGCGCGGCATCACCATCACCTCCGCCGCCACCACCTGCTACTGGAAGGGAACCAAGAACCAGTTCCCCCAGACCCGTCTGAACATCATTGACACTCCGGGCCACGTGGACTTCACCGTGGAAGTGGAGCGCTCCCTGCGCGTACTGGACGGCTCTGTCACCGTCATGTGCGCCAAGGGCGGCGTGGAGCCCCAGTCTGAGACTGTGTGGCGCCAGGCGGATAACTACCATGTTCCCCGCATGATCTACGTCAACAAGATGGACATCATGGGTGCCGACTTCTACAACGTGCTGCACATGATCCATGACCGTCTGAAGTGCAACGCCGTGCCCATCCAGCTGCCCATCGGCTCTGAGGATACCTTCAAGGGCATCATCGACCTGGTGGAAATGGACGCCGACATCTACTACGATGAGCTGGGCAAGGACATGCGTGTGGAGCCCATCCCCGAGGACATGGTGGAGCTGGCCCAGGAGTACCGCACCAAGCTGTTGGACGCCTGCGCCGACATCGACGAGGAGATCATGATGCTGGTCCTGGAGGAGCAGGATGTTCCCCAGGATATGATCCGCAAGGCTCTGCGCAAGGGCACCATCGACAACCGTCTGGTCCCTGTCACCTGCGGCACCTCTTACAAGAACAAGGGTGTGCAGAAGCTGCTGGACGCCATCGTGGACTATATGCCCTCTCCCGTTGACATCCCCGCCATCGAGGGTGTCAACCCCGAGACTGACGAGGCCGACGCCCGTCACGCCGATGACAATGCCCCCTTCTCCGGTCTGGCCTTCAAGATCGCCACCGACCCCTTCGTGGGCCGCCTGTCCTTCGTGCGTGTGTACTCCGGTATCCTGAATACCGGCACCACCGTCCTGAACTCCACCAAGAAGCAGAAGGAGCGCATTGGCCGTATCCTGCAGATGCACGCCAATCACCGGGAGGACATCGAGTGCTGCTATGCCGGCGACATCTGCGCCGTCATCGGCCTGAAGAACACCACCACCGGCGACACCCTCTGTGATGAGAAGGCTCCCATCATTCTGGAGTCCATGGAGTTCCCCGAGCCTGTTATCCGCGTGGCCATCGAGCCCAAGACCAAGGCTGGCCAGGAGAAGATGGGCATCGCCCTGATGAAGCTGGCTGAGGAGGACCCCACCTTTAAGACCTACACCGACGAGGAGACTGGTCAGACCATCATCGCCGGCATGGGCGAGCTCCATCTGGAGATCATCGTGGACCGTCTGCTCCGTGAGTACAAGGTGGAGGCCAATGTTGGCGCTCCCCAGGTCGCTTACAAGGAGACTATCAAGAAGTCCGTGGAGCAGGACACCAAGTATGCCCGTCAGTCCGGCGGTAAGGGCCAGTACGGCCATGTCCGCATCACTGTGGAGCCCAACGAGCCCGGCAAGGGCTATGAGTTCCTCAACGAGATCACCGGCGGCGTCATCCCCAAGGAGTATATCCCCGCTGTCGACGCTGGTATCCAGGGTGCCATGCAGGCCGGTGTTCTGGCTGGCTATCCCGTTGTGGATGTGAAGGTCCACCTTACCTTCGGTTCCTACCACGAGGTCGACTCCTCTGAGATGGCCTTTAAGATCGCCGGTTCCATGGCCTTCAAGGAGGCCTGCCGCAAGGCAACTCCCTGTCTGCTGGAGCCCATGATGAAGGTCTCCGTCATCGTCCCTGACGAGTACCTGGGCAATGTCATCGGCGACCTGAACAGCCGCCGTGGTCAGATCCAGGGCCAGGAGAGCCGTCCCGGCGCTACCCAGATCGATGCTCTGGTGCCTCTGGCCAACATGTTTGGCTATGCCACTGACCTGCGTTCTTCCACTCAGGGCCGCGGCCAGTATTCCATGGAGCCCCACAGCTATGTGGAGATCCCCAAGAGCATCGCGGACAAGATCATCGCCGAGCGTGGCCGCAATCAGGACTAATTCTGAAGCGGTTTGCTGGAAAATGGGGTTGCATTTGCTGTCAGAATAGGATAAAATATCTCCGATACGATGTAACCCCCGCATAGTATTTTGATTTGAATTGTAAATAAGGAGGAAATTCCAATGGCTAAGGCAAAATTTGAGCGCACCAAGCCCCATGTCAACATCGGCACCATCGGTCACGTCGACCACGGCAAGACCACCCTGACCGCCGCCATCACCAAGTATCTGGCTCTGAAGGGCCAGGCCCAGTACGAGGACTACTCCAGCATCGACAAGGCTCCCGAGGAGCGCGAGCGTGGTATCACCATCAACACCGCTCACGTCGAGTATGAGACCGACGCCCGTCACTATGCCCACGTCGACTGCCCGGGCCACGCTGACTATATCAAGAACATGATCACCGGCGCTGCTCAGATGGACGGCGCTATCCTGGTTATCGCCGCCACCGACGGCCCCATGGCTCAGACCAAGGAGCACATCCTGCTGGCCCGCCAGGTGGGCGTGCCCGCCATGGTCGTCTTCCTGAACAAGTGCGACCAGGTCGACGATGAGGAGCTGCTGGAGCTGGTCGAGATGGAGGTCCGTGAGACCCTGTCTTCCTACGAGTTCCCCGGCGACGAGATCCCCATCATCAAGGGTTCCGCTCTGAACGCTCTGACCTGCGAGTCCGGCGACGTGAACGATCCCGACTTCGCCTGCATCAAGGAGCTGATGGACGCTGTCGACAGCTATATCCCCACTCCTGCCCGTAACGACGAGCTGCCCTTCCTGATGCCCGTTGAGGACGTGTTCACCATCTCCGGCCGTGGTACCGTTGCTACCGGCCGTGTGGAGCGTGGCCAGATCAAGACTGGCGAGACCGTGGAGATCGTTGGCCTGTCCGACGAGAAGAAGTCCACCGTCGTTACCGGTCTGGAGATGTTCCGCAAGACCCTGGACTTCGCCGAGGCTGGCGACAATATCGGCGCCCTGCTGCGTGGTATTGCCAAGACCGACGTGGAGCGCGGCCAGGTTCTGTGCAAGCCCGGCTCCATTCACCCCCACACCAAGTTCAAGGGCCAGGTTTACGTCCTGACCAAGGAAGAGGGCGGCCGTCACACCCCCTTCTTCAACAACTATCGTCCCCAGTTCTACTTCCGTACCACCGACGTGACCGGCATCATCTCCCTGCCCGAGGGCGTTGAGATGTGCATGCCCGGCGATAACGTCGACATGGACGTGGAGCTGATCACCCCCATCGCCATTGAGAAGGGCCTGCGTTTCGCTATCCGTGAGGGTGGCCGCACCGTGGGTTCCGGCGCTGTTATCGAGATCAACGAGTAATTTCGTTTCTTGATTGCTTAAACGGGCTTCTTCGGAAGCCCGTTTTTTATATCCTGTCGCCACGGTGTTTGCAGCACCGCGGGAAAAGCGCTGTTATCGGGATCAACGGGTAATTTCGTTTCTTGACGCTCAATCGGCCTTCTTTGGAAGCCCGGTTTTTTGACTATACTTTCTGCTGCCGCAGGGAACTTTTTCTCCCGCCTCTTTACAGGGACGGGGGAAATTTATATAATAATGTTTACTGAATAAACCGCAAAGCGGTTTATTCGCGCGGCAAGCGCCGCGCAATTTCGCAAAAGCAGCTAATTTTAGCTGTTTTGTGAAATTTAGACATTGTTACAATGCGTATTTCCGCTGGAACGCTGAGGCGCTCCAGCGGAAGGTGCAAGGATTTTGGACAATTTTGCCGAAATCCTTGCACTTGAACAAAGCCAATTGGCCTTGAAAGACTTGGCTTTCAAGGCTTGCGGCTTTGTTCAGTACGCATTATAATAGACACAATACTGGGGTGTTGTGCCTCAAGGAGGTATCATCGTGCTCAAGGGAAAAACGATTCTGCTGGGTGTTACAGGCGGCATTGCCGCTTATAAGGCAGCTTATCTGACGTCGGCGTTGGTCAAGCTCCATGCTAGTGTGGAGGTCATCATGACGGAACACGCCACGCAATTTATTACGCCGCTTACGTTTGAACAGCTGACAGGAAACCGGTGTATGGTGGATACCTTTGACCGGAATTTTTCCCACCAGGTGGAGCATATCGCGCTGGCTGATCGGACTGACCTGGTCATGATCGCCCCAGCCACCGCCAATGTGTGCGCCAAACTGGCCCACGGCTTGGCTGACGACATGCTGACCACCACGGTGTTGGCCTGCCGCTGTCCCAAATTGATCGCGCCCGCCATGAATACCAACATGTATGAGAATCCGGTGACCCAGGATAATCTGGACATTCTGGCCCGCTACGGCTGGGAGGTCATTGCCCCTGCCTCCGGCCGGCTGGCCTGCGGCGCGGTGGGACCGGGCAAGCTGCCGGAGCCTGATCTGCTGCTCCAGCATATTCTCCGGGCTGTGGCTCTTCCCCACGACTTGACGGGGAAAAAGGTGCTGGTGACAGCGGGGCCCACCCAGGAATCCCTGGACCCGGTGCGTTACCTGACAAACCACTCCACCGGAAAGATGGGCTACGCCATCGCCAAAATGGCCATGCTTCGGGGCGCGGAGGTGACGCTGATCTCCGGTCCTACCGCGCTGGAAAAGCCGCCCTTCGTGGAAGTGGTGGACGTGCGTTCCGCCCAGGATATGTTTGAGGCGGTGGCGGCCCGGTGTGAGCAGTCGGACCTGATCTTCAAAGCCGCAGCAGTGGCCGACTACACCCCGGCCGGTTACAGCGACGATAAGATCAAGAAGAAGGACAGCGACATGTCCATCCCCCTGAAGCGGACCCAGGATATTCTGAAATACCTGGGAGAACACCGGCGGGAGGGCCAGGTCATCTGCGGTTTCTCCATGGAGACCCGGGACATGGTGGAAAACAGCCGCGCCAAGCTGGCCAAGAAGAAGGTGGACATGATCTGCGCCAACAATCTGAAAGTGGCGGGCGCGGGCTTCGGCGTGGACACCAATGTCCTTACGGTGATCACCGCCGGGGGCGTGGAGGAGCTGCCCCTCATGTCCAAGGAGAAGGCTGCTGGCCGTATCCTGGACCGGGCGGCCGGGATGCTCGGGAAATAAATCTGTTGAGACCGCGGCTGGGCCGCGGTCTCAATTCTTTATCAAGCTAAAATTTTTTCGGGAAAGCCCTTGACAAAGCAGCGGCAGGCGGCTATAATGACCCCAACAACAAAATCTGTTGAAACCTATGAGGGAGATTAGTAACCGGCGCGGCGAACCTGCAGAGAGTCCTGGGTGGTGAGATCAGGACGGGGAGCGGTCGTGTGAATGGACTTCCGAGGGCGGCTTGAACGGCGTTCGCCAAGTAGATGCCGACGGGGACCCACCCGTTATCCACCGGGCACGCGTGATGGCGCGTGAAGCGAGCGGACGTTTTTAACGTCAATTTGGGTGGTATCGCAGGAGTATGGCTCTTGTCCCATGTGGGATAAGGGGCCATTTTTTATTCCTCAAGGATGGTTCCGACCATGCTCCAACAAATCCGGGTCAACGGCAAGACCCCTCATCTGCCGCCTAAATACAAAATTTTGGAGGAAAAAACCATGAAGAAGCACAACCTGATCAAGAAAGTTCTCTCTGCCGCCCTGTCTCTGTCTTTGGCCCTGTCTCTGGCTGCCTGTTCCAGCGGCAGCAACTCCGGCGCCTCCAAGTCCAGCGCTGCCGCCTCCTCCGGGTCTGCCGCCAGCGCCTCCGCGGAGGATACCAAAGAGTACAAAGTGGGTATCGTCAAGTTTATGGACCACGCCTCTCTGGACCAGATCGAGAAGAAGATCCAGGAGCAGCTGGACGCCAAGAGCGCCGAGCTGGGTGTGAACTTCGATTATGCCGATTATACCTATAACGGCCAGGGCGACAGCACCACCCTGAGCCAGATCGCCGCCCAGCTGGTAGCGGACCAGGTGGACGTGGTGGTCCCCATCGCCACTCCCGCCGCCCAGGTGATGCAGTCCGTGGTCACTGACGAGGGCATCCCCATCATCTTCGCCGCTGTCTCCGATCCTGTCACCGCCAAGCTGGTGGACTCCCTGGAAGTGCCCGGCGGCAGCATCACCGGCGTCAGCGACGCGCTGAACACCAACATGATCATGGATATGATGGTGGCTGTGAAGCCTGACATCCAGAAGGTGGGCCTGCTGTACTCCAAGTCCGAAGACTCCTCCAAGAAGCCCATTGAAGAGGCCAAGGCCTACCTGGACGCCCACAATATCTCCTATGTGGAGAAGACCGGCACCAATACCGACGAGGTCAATTCCGCGGTGGACGCCCTGATCGGCGAGAAGGTGGAGGCTGTCTTCACTCCCACCGACAACACGGTGATGAGCGCGGAACTGTCCATCTTTGAGAAGCTGAACGACGCCAAGATCCCCCACTACACCGGAGCCAATTCCTTCGCTTTGAACGGCGCCTTCTTCGGCTACGGCGTGGACTATGATGACCTGGGCGCTGAGACCGCCAATATGGTGGTGGACCTGCTGGTCAACGGGGCGGATCCCGCCACCACCCCCGTGGTGATCCTGGCCCATGAGGCTGCCACCATCAACACGGAGACCTGCGAGGCCATCGGCCTGAATCTGGACGACATCAAGGCCGCTTTTGGTACTCTGGGCATCGGTGTGGTGGAGATCGCCACCGCCAAGAGCTTCAGCTAAACCAACAAAAACCGGGACCGGGACGCCGCTGCAGCGCGGCGTCCCGCCGTCTCGTCTTTAAGGAGGAACCCCCATGGCGTCCATTTTGTCCCTGACCACCCTCCAGACCGCCCTGGAAGTGGGGGCCATCTATTCCCTGGTGGCCCTGGCGCTGTTTATCAGCTTTTCCATCCTGAATATCGCGGATCTGTCCACGGACGGCTGTTATACCCTGGGCTTTGCCGTGGGGGCCACCGTCACTTTGGCAGGCCACCCCTTTCTGGCGCTGCCTGCGGCCATGCTGGCGGGCGTGTGCTCCGGATTTGTCACCGCTATGCTCCAGACCAAGCTGGGGGTGGAGAGTATTCTGGCCGGCATCATCGTCAACACCGGCCTGTACACCGTCAACCTAGCGGTAATGGGCTGGTCCTCCAACCTGTCCATCTATGGCAGCGACAGCCTGTTTTCCCTGGCCAAGGGTCTGAGCGGCGCGGGCTGGTGGGTCAAGTGGCATGAACTCATCGTGCTGGCCGGGATCCTGCTGGTGATCTGCCTGCTGGTGGTCTTCTTCTTCGGGACCCGCTTGGGCCTGTCCATCCGGGCCACCGGGGACAACGCTGACATGGTGCGGGCTTCCTCCATCAATCCTTCCTTCACCATCACGGTGGGCCTGTGTCTGTCCAACTCCCTGACCGCTCTGGGCGGGTGCCTGTACGGCCTGCTGAACAAGAGCTGCGACATCAACCTGGGCACCGGCATGGTGACGGTGGCACTGGCCAGCCTGGTCATCGGGGAGAGCCTGATGGGCCGGGGCTCCATCCCCCGCCGGGTGCTGGGTGTGGTGCTGGGGGCCTGCCTGTACCGGATCATTATCGCCGTGGCCATCGGCGCAGACGTGCCCACCGAGTGCTTCAAGCTGGTGTCCGCCCTGATCGTGGCGGTGGCCATCGCCACCCCCCAGGGCCGGAAGCTGATCGCCCTCCAGCGTCAGAAGCTGGCGGCCAGAAAGGCGGGAGGTGCTCAGAAATGCTGACGCTGAACCACATTTCCAAAACCTTTAATCCCGGCACAGTCAATGAGAAAAAGGCCCTGGAGGACGTCTCCCTCCATCTGGCGCCGGGGGATTTTGTCACCATCGTGGGCTCCAACGGGGCTGGCAAGTCCACCCTGTTCAACGCCATCTCGGGGGCGTTCTATGTGGATCAGGGCTCCGTGGAGTTGGCGGGGGAGGACGTCACCTTCAAGCCGGAGTACAAGCGCAGCCGGGAGATGGGCCGCCTGTTCCAGGACCCCATGCGGGGTACCGCGCCCCACATGACCATTGAGGAGAACCTGGCCCTGGCTTATCTGCGCACCGCCAAAAATCAGAACGCCTTCTTCAGCCGCACCACCAAGGCGGAGCGGCAGCTGTTCCGGGACCGGCTGGCCCTGCTGGACATGGGGTTGGAGGACCGGATGAAGCAGCCGGTGGGTCTTCTCTCCGGCGGGCAGCGGCAGGCCCTGACCCTGCTCATGGCCACCCTGGTGGCGCCTAAGATCCTGATGCTGGATGAGCACACCGCCGCCCTGGACCCCGGCACAGCGGACAAGGTGCTGGCCCTGACCCGGCAGATCGTGGAGCGGGACCACATCACCACCCTGATGGTGACCCACAATATGAATCAGGCCCTGGAACTGGGCAACCGGACCCTGATGATGGACAGCGGCCATATCGTGCTGGACGTCAGCGGGGAGGAGAGGGCCGGCATGACGGTGGGCGACCTGCTGGAGCGCTTCCGGGCCGGTGCGGGCAAGGAACTGGACAACGACCGGATTCTCCTGTCTGAATAAGGAATGGAATTTCTCGGACCGCCGCGTGTTCACGCGGCGGTCCGTTTGATAAGATTTCCGCACCTACTTGACTTTCGCTGCCCCAGGCATTTTAATAAGAGAAGAAAGAAATGGATGAGGGAGGAGAGCGGTATGGCACAAGTCCGATTGGGAAATACCGGACTTCTGGTGGAGCAAAACGGCTTTGGCTGTCTGCCCATCCAGCGGATTTCCCGGGAGGAGGCCGTCCGCCTGCTGCGGGGAGCGGTAGACGGCGGAATGAACTATTTTGACAGCGGTCGGGCCTACAGCGACAGCGAGGAGAAAATGGGCTGCGCGTTCGCGGGCATCCGGGACAAGGTGGTCATTGCCACCAA
Organism: Pseudoflavonifractor phocaeensis; assembly: GCF_021531815.1. Classification (GTDB taxonomy): domain Bacteria; phylum Bacillota; class Clostridia; order Oscillospirales; family Oscillospiraceae; genus Lawsonibacter; species Lawsonibacter phocaeensis_A. The sequence goes on along the minus strand of NZ_JADYUM010000001.1, from coordinate 176,241 downwards.
AAGTCAGGCTAAGACCGGCGTGGAGCTGAAGCGGGACATTGAGGCCAGCCTGCGGGCGCTGGGTACCGATTACATCGACGTGTACCAGTTCCACAATCCCCCCTTCTGCCCCAAGCCGGGCGGCGAGGACGGCCTGTACGATGCCGCCGTGGAGGCCCGCGCCCAGGGAAAGATCCGGGAGATCGGCATCAGCAACCACCGTCTGGCGGTGGCCCAGGAGGCTGTGGACTCCGGGCTGTATGCCCTGCTCCAATTTCCCTTCAGCTACCTGTCCGGGGTCCAGGAGGAGATGCTGCTGGATGACTGTGTCAGGGCGGGGATGGGCTTTGTGGCCATGAAAGGACTGGCCGGGGGGCTAATCCGAAACGGCTTTGCCGCCGCGGCCTTTATGGCCCAGCGGCCCCAAGTGGTCCCCATCTGGGGCATCCAGCACCAGTGGGAGCTGGACCAGTTCTTGGCCTGCATCAAGGAGCCGCCCGCCATGACAGAGGAGTACCGCGCGGTCATCCGCCGGGACCGGAAGGAGCTGGCGGGGGACTTCTGCCGGGGCTGCGGCTACTGCATGCCCTGCCCCGAGGGCATCCAGATCAGCGCCTGCGCCCGCATGTCTTTGATGCTGCGCCGGGCGCCCGCCCGGGATTGGCTGACGCCAAAGTGGCGGGCCGAGATGGAGCGGACCCGGAACTGCCGCCACTGCGGACGGTGCCAGTCGCGGTGCCCCTATGGCCTGGACATTCCCCGGCTGCTGGAGGAAAACTATCGGGATTACCAGACCTTTCTGGACTGAGTCCTCCGCCGGAGGACCGCGGAGGGGGCGGATGTGCCGTGTGCGGGCTTTTGTTGAGCCTCGGGGCCGGATTCGGGATGCCCATATAGCGATGATGTTTATTATATGTATATATAATGTAGGGCAAGGGCTCTGCCCTTGCCTTGTTTTCACAAAATAAAAGCATGCAAAAGCATGCAAATTAAAATAAAAGTGTGCATATTATATACCATATTCCTGACCGTACTGTTGTACGCGGAACGGAGTATGTAGTATGCAGAAAAAAGAAATCAAGAATATTGGGCTGCGGGTCAGTCCGGAGATTCACAAGAAGCTCCAGTATATCGCACGGTACGAAGGACGAACGATCAACGGGCAGGCGTATTATCTTATCCTGTCATGTATCCGCGACTTTGAAAAAGAGCACGGTCCCATCACCGAGGACGATCTGAAATGAACCTGTGGACGGGGGCCAAGGAGCTGCTGTTTCCCATCAAGTGTCCCTTCTGTCAAAAGATCCTGGACAGGCCGGAAGACCTGGTGTGCCCTGACTGCCAGAACAAGCTGCCCTGGCTGGCGGGAAAGGCGGCGGAGCGGAAGGTGGATTTTGCTGACGGCTGTTTCTCACCCCTGGCCTACCGGGACCGGGTGCCTGAGGCGGTCCGCCGCTATAAGTTCGCCCGGGTAAAAGCCTACGGTAGGCCCTTCGGCCTGCTGGCGGCTCAGTGCGTCCGGGACCACCTGCCCCAGCGTCCCGACGTCGTGACCTGGGTCCCCCTGAGCCGCCGTCGTTTACGGGAGCGGGGGTTCGACCAGGCGGAACTGATGGCCCGGGCGGCGGGGGAGGCGCTGGACCTCCCCGCGGCCCCCATGCTGGAGAAGGTGCGCCACACCGGGGCGCAGTCGGACCTGGAGGATGAGCGGGAGCGCCGCGCCAACGTCCGGGGCGCTTACACCCTGCTGCCCGGTGCGGAACCGGCGGGGAAGCGGCTGCTCCTGGTGGACGATGTGGTCACAACAGGCTCCACCCTGGGGGAGTGCGCCCGGGCCCTTCTGCTGGGCGGGGCGGACCGGATCTGGTGCCTGACGCTGGCCCAGGCACGGGGGACCGGGGAGGACCGGAAAAATTAAGGAAAAAACGGTTGAAAAGCGGGACAAGAGCGTCTATAATATTACATAACGTAAAATAGGCGTTTTGAAACCGGTTATACTAACCGTGCGTTTTCGATTCTACAAATCCAGATGTAAGGTGGAGCGAGTCATATGAGTTTGTTCAGCAAAGATATCGGTATCGATCTGGGTACCGCTTCTGTTTTGGTATATATCAAGGGCAAGGGCGTGGTGCTCCGGGAGCCCTCCGTGGTGGCCATGGACAAGAACACCGGCAAGCTGCTGAAGGTGGGCACCGAGGCCGAGGCCATGCTGGGCCGTACCCCCGGCAACATCGTGGCCATGCGCCCCCTCCGGGACGGCGTCATCTCCGACTACGACATGACCGAGCGGATGCTCAAGGAGTTTATCAAGAAGGTCACCACCTTCTCCCTGTTCAAGCCCCGTCTGCTGATCTGTGTCCCCTCCGGCATCACTGAGGTGGAGGAGCGCGCCGTGGTGGACGCCGGCATCCAGGCGGGCGCCCGCCGGGCTTACCTGATCGAGGAGCCTGTGGCCGCCGCCATCGGCGCCGGCATCGACATCACCAAGCCCGATGGACATATGGTGGTGGACATCGGCGGCGGCACCGCCGACATCGCCGTCATCTCCCTGGGCGGCGTAGTGGAGTCCGCCTCCATCAAGACCGCCGGCGACAAGTTCGACGAGGCGGTGGTCAAGTATATTCGCCGCAAGCACAACGTTCTCATTGGCGACCGCACCGCCGAGGAGCTGAAAAAGACCATCGGCTGTGTCTTCCCCCGCCCCGAGGAAGTCACCATGGAGATTAAGGGCCGCTGCCTGATGACCGGCCTGCCCCGAGTGTTCTCTGTCTCCTCCAGCGAGATGATAGAGGCCTTTGAGGAGGTTTCCAGCCGCATCCTGGAGGCCATCCATGCCGTTCTGGAGCGCACGCCTCCCGAGCTGGTGGCCGACATCTCCACCAACGGCATCGTCATGACCGGCGGCGGCTCTCTGGTCTGGGGCTTTGACAAGCTGATCGAGTCCCACACCGGCATCGAGACCCATGTGGCCGACGACGCCATCTCCTGCGTGGCCTTCGGCACCGGCAAGAGCCTGGACAGCCTGGACCAGATGCAGGACGGCACCATGAACCTGTCCCGCCGCAAGCAGATGAATTACTGATCCGCGGCGCAGCATCCTACGACAACAGCCGGCCAGCCCCATGGGGCGCTGGCCGGCTGTTTTTTCCATAGAGAGAAACTGGAAAGGGGGCGGAGACTGTGGCTCTGCATCAATCGGGCGAGGATTACCTGGAGGCGATCCTGGTGCTCAAGGAGGAAAAGGGGACCGTCCGGTCCATCGATGTGGCGCAGCACCTGGGCTTTTCCAAGCCCTCCATCAGCCGGGCCGTGTCCATTCTCCGCTCCAGCGGCTATATTACCATGGAGAAGGACGGACGTCTGGAATTGACCCAGGCGGGGGACCAGGTGGCCCGGGAGATCTACGAGCGGCACCGGCTGCTCACCGACTGGCTTGTCCGTCTGGGCGTGCCGCCTGAGACTGCGGCGGAGGACGCCTGTAAGATCGAACACGACATCAGCCCGGAGACCTTCCGCTGTCTCAAGGCACATGCGGAAAAAAGCAACTGAAAAAAGAGTGGAACACCGGGGCGTTTGCTCCGGTGTTCCGGACTTTCACGGCCTCTTGCGCACAGAAAGAGAACCTGATATAATACTCTCCGCTGTGCCCCATGGGGGCAAAATCTGACGAAAAGAGGGTTTTAACGTTGAATGCAGAGGATATTTTAGCCAGCGCCGGAATCCATGTGAATCTGGGCGCACTGACGCTGGGGGGCATCCTCCGGGTGGTCCTGCTGGTGTTGGTGGGTATGATGGTCATCCGGGTCCTGCTGAAGCTGGTAGACCGGATGCTGGACAACTCCAAGTCGCTGTCTTCCCTGAAAGTCTACATCCGCTCCGTGACTAAGGTGGTGCTGTGGTTCCTGCTGGTGCTGATGGTGGCCAGTTCCCTGGGCATCGATACCACCTCCCTGATCGCCATGCTGAGTGTGGCCGGTTTGGCCGTCTCCCTGGCCTTGCAGAACACGCTCTCCAACCTGGCCGGCGGCATCATGCTGCTGGTGGCTAAGCCCTTCCAGGTGGGGGACTATGTGGAGGCCGACGGGGTCAGCGGCACCGTCTCCGCGGTGGACCTGTCCTACACCACCTTTGTCACCGTGGACAACAAGGAGATCTTTGTCCCCAACAGCCAGCTGTCCTCCGCCAAGGTGGTCAACTATACCGCTTTGGGCAGACGCCGGGTGGACTTGAGCTTCACCGCCTCCTATGAGGCATCCACCGCCGCGGTGAAGGGAGCCATTCGGGAGGTGCTGGACACCATTCCCCAGATCATGGCCGATCCCGCCCCGGAGATCTGGCTGACGGAGTATCAGAGCAGCAGCATCCAGTACACCGTCCGGGCCTGGACCACCGCCGCCGACTACTGGGCAGTCTACTTCGCCATCCAGGAGGGCGTTCGGGAGTCCTTCCAGCGCCACGGAGTAGAGATGACTTACGACCATCTGAACGTCCACATTCTGGACAAGTAAGCGATCTGCCGCACCCCCAGCCCCCGGGGCCTTCAGGGCATGGCCAGCCCGTGGAGGAAGCCGTCCAGCTGGGGGGAAAGTACCTCTCCGGCAATGACGGTGTTCTTGGAAATCAGCAGGTTGGCCTGGACTCCGGCCTCCCCTGTGGGATAATTGGTGATCTCATAGGTGTACCGTTTCGCCCGTTTCCCGGCGTATTTTTCCAGATGAAAGCCCTGTTCGCTCTGAAGGGCCAGATACTCCGTATAACTTTCGTCCAGTTCTTCGGGGATCAGAAGCTCCTGGGTGGCCACGGGCTCCTCCATTACCTCCCAGCCGTAGGAGCGCAGATACTCCACCCGGTCTGCATTGGAGCGGACCCCTTTGGGATTGGGCGCGGCCGTGGCGGCCGCCTCCCGGACGACCCCGCTGCCCAGGTTGAGCACCAGGGCGCAGCAGCAGGCCAGAGCCGCCAGCGCCACCCCAACGGCCAGCTTCCGCCGGGGCACCTTCGCGGTTACGATCAACACAGCGCATTTCTCCTTCCGTCGGCTTGTTCTCCCTTCAAGGTATGCGGCGGAGGAGGGGTTTATACGTATTTTTACAGGGCATTCGGGTGCCGGAGCGGGTTATGACGCGGTCCGGTCGCCAGAGTCCTGGGACCGCTTTGTTCTGTAGGAAGGAGGAACCGACATGGCGCGGGAACGTCTGGATAAACTGCTGGCCTCCACCGGGCTCTGGTCCCGGAAAGAGGTCAAGGACCTGGTCCGTCAGGGCCGGGTCTTGGCCGGCGGCGTACCGGTGCGGAAGCCGGAGGAAAAATTTGATCCCCAGACTGACTCCATTCAGGTGGATGGGGCGGAGGTGGACTGCGCCCCCTTCGTCTATCTCATGCTCCACAAGCCGGAGGGATTGCTGTCCGCCACTGAGGACCGGACGCAAAAGACGGTGCTGGACTTGCTGCCGCCCCACCTGCGCCGCCGGGGCCTGTTCCCGGTGGGACGGCTGGACAAGGACACCACCGGGCTGCTCCTGCTCACCGATGACGGCCCTCTGGCCCATGAATTGCTCTCCCCCAAAAAGCATGTGGACAAGGTGTATCTGGCCCGGGTGGAGGGGAAAGTGGACGAGGCCGATGTGGCCGCACTGGCTGCCGGTATGGTGCTGGGGGACGGGCTGCAATGCCTGCCCGCCGGACTGGAACCACTGGGGGATGGCTCCTCCTGTCTGGTCACCCTCCGGGAGGGGAAGTATCACCAGGTCAAACGGATGCTGGCCGCCCGGGGAAAACCTGTTTTGGCGCTGAAACGGTTGTCCATGGGCCCTTTGTGCCTGGATGAGGAACTAAATCCGGGGGAATGGCGCCCATTGACGTCTGAGGAGACGGGAAAACTGAAAAGGGCTGTGGAGCTGTCCTGAGAGTTTGGTCGTTTTCCACAAAAAAATAGCGAAAACCTCTTGCCAAACCGGGGGCGGACCCGTTATAATAGTACCAGCGTTTGGAAGTTTTAGGAGGGATCGATGTGTCGAGCAGGATGTTCCAGGGTGTCGTCCTTCAGATGAAGGACAGCGTCAATCGTATGGTGGGTGTCATTGATTCCGATGGAATTGTCGTTGCCTGCAGCGAGCTGACCTGCATTGGTGAACACTGGTCCGGAGCTGTGGCCGCGGTCAATGCCGCGGATAACGGTACCGCTTATTTTGAAGGAAAAACCTTTAAGCCGCTGGCCGGCTGGGGGGCTCAATTTGACTACGCCGCCTTCGTCAAGGGCGAGGATGACGTGGCTGCGTCCCTGTGTGCCATGGCTGTGGTGGCCTTTAACGGAGCCAAGACCTATTATGAGGAAAAGCACGACAAGGCCACCTTTGTGAAAAATATCATCTCGGATAATATTCTTCTGGGTGACATCTACACCCAGGCGAAGGAGCTGCACTTTGTCTCCGAGGCCCCCCGCGCCGCTTTCCTGGTGCGTCAGCTGGGGCCCGCCGACGTGAGCACCATCGATGTGATCCAGAATCTGTTCCCTGATAAGCAGACGGATTTCGTCATCTCCATCAATGAGACGGATGTGGCCCTGATCAAGCAGTTGCCAGAGGGCGCGGACGCCAAGGATCTGCAGAAGATCGCCAAGCAGATCTCCACCGCTGTCACCCAGGAACTGGGCATCAAGGTGGTTATCGGTATCGGTACCGTGGTCAACCACATCCGGGACCTGGCCCGTGCCTATAAGGAGGCCGGGGTGGCTATCGACGTGGGCAAGGTTTTTGAGACGGAAAAGACCGTCATCAACTATGAAAATCTGGGCATTGGCCGTCTGATCTATCAGCTGCCCACCATCCTGTGCCAGATGTTCCTGCAGGAGGTCTTCAAGAAGAATCCCATCGACGCCCTGGATCAGGAGACGCTGCTCACCATCAACAAGTTCTTCGAGAACAACCTGAACGTGTCTGAAACCGCCCGGAAGCTCTTTGTCCACCGGAACACCCTGGTGTACCGTCTGGAGAAGATCAAGAAGCTCACAGGTTTGGACCTGCGGGAGTTTGATGACGCCATCACCTTCAAGGTGGCTCTGATGGTCAAAAAGTACCTGATTTCCCGGGGAATTGAGTCCTGATTTTGAATGGAAAGCCGCGCCGCCCATGCAGATGGGCGGCGCTTTTTTGCGCAAAAGGGAGAAAAAACCTCCGCCTTTGCTGGGGCCAATCGGCAAGTGGAGGATTAAAAGTTACAATATAGTAACAAAAATTACTGAAAAGTTACAAAAGCAGGGGAGGGACAGCGTTACAAAATTCACGAAAGAAAACGAAATCCCCTTGAAATTGTCATTTACATAACGCAGGAACTGTGGTACACTTTTTACAAAGCGGCTCTTTTGCCGTAACATTTTCCTGAGAAAAACGTCTGATAACATAAGAACAGGATTCGGAGGAGCACATGATACGGCTCATTGATGTATATAAAGAGTACGATAACGGAACAAAGGCCCTGAAAGGGGTCAATATGCGCATTGATGACGGGGAATTTGTCTTTTTGGTGGGGCCGTCCGGCTCCGGGAAATCCACGGTTATCAAACTCATCACCGGAGAGATCGCGGCCACCGAGGGGCGGCTGATGGTCAACGGCTACAACCTGAACAACATTGCCCCCCGGCAGATCCCTTACATGCGGCGTACCCTGGGCATCATCTTCCAGGATTTCCGCCTGATCGAGAAGAAGACGGTCTATGAAAACCTGGCCTTTGTCATGCGGGCCATCGGAGCCTCCAACCGGGAACTGCGGCGGCGCATCCCCTATGTGCTCCAGTTGGTGGGCCTGGAGCAGAAAGCGGACCGCTACCCCGGCCAGCTGTCCGGCGGCGAGCAGCAGCGTGTGGCCATCGCCCGCGCTCTGGTGAACAACCCCAGCATGATCATCGCCGACGAGCCCACGGGCAATCTGGATCCCCAGCGCTCGCTGGAGATCATGATGCTGCTGGAACGGATCAACGAGCTGGGCACCACTGTGCTGGTGGTCACCCACGAGGAAGAGCTGGTCAACAAATTTACCAAGCGGGTGGTAGCCATCCAGGACGGACGGATCATCAGCGACGAGACAGGCGGGTACTACAATGGCGAGAAAATTTGATGCGGGATATTATTTCAGCGAAGGCTTCCACTCCATTTTTACCCACGGCTTTATGTCCTTTGCCGCCGTGTGCATGATCGTAGCCTGTCTACTGATCATGGGCTCCTTCTCTCTGCTGGCGGTCAATCTGGACCACATGCTGGGGGACCTGGAGGCGGAAAATGAGTTTTTGGCCTACATAGAGGAGGACTATACCGAGGAGCAGGCCCGGTCGCTGCAGACCAAGATCGAGGCGGTGCCCAACGTCTCCCAGGTCACGTTTGTGACCCGTCAGGAGGCGCTGGATGACTTTCTGGAGGGGCGGGAGACCAACGACCTGCTCAACTCTCTGCCTGCCGAGGTGCTGCGGGACCGCTACCGGATCCATGTCACGGATATTGAGCGGCTGAAAGAGACTTCGGAGGCGGTGCGGCAGGTGGCTGGGGTGGCCAATGTGCGGGCGGCTGTGGAGATCGCTCAAGGCTTCGTACTGGTCCGCAACATCGCCACCGGCGTGGCTGTGGTGCTGATCGCGATCCTGGCGGTGGTCTCCCTGTTTATCATTGCCAACACCATTAAGCTGGCCACCTTCTACCGCCGGGAAGAGATCGCCATCATGAAGATGTGCGGCGCCACCAACGCCTTTATTCAGTGGCCTTTTGTGGTGGAAGGCATGATTCTGGGCCTGACGGGGGCGCTGATCGCCTTCTTTGCCCAGTGGGGCTTGTACCAGCTGGTGGGCAAGCTCATCATCCAGGGCAACGGCCTGTCTCTGGTGACCATCCTTCCCTACGCCGACATGATCAAGACGATCCTTCCGGTGTTCTGCGGGACCGGCGCCCTGATCGGCGTGGGCGGCTCCCTGCTTGCCATCCGGAAGTTCCTTCAGGTCTGATGGGGAAGAGGTGAGCACATGAAACGTCAAAAGAGACAGCGTATCATGATGGCGGTGCTGGCGGGGCTGATGGTGGTGGCCATGCTGCTGCCCATCCTGGCCAATATCCTGATCCGCTGACCCGCATTTCAAGAGGTAACAGAATGAAAAAGAGACATACCGGGTTCCGAAAGTTCCTGGCGCTGGCTTTGACCCTGGCATTGGTGCTCCCCCTGACCGGACCCGCGGTGGTCATGGAGGCCGGCGCCGTGACTCAGGCGGAGATCGACGCCCTGAAATCGGATGCAAGCAAGCTGAACGACCAGAAAAAGGACATTCAAAATCAGCTGAAATCTGTTCGCGCGGACAAGAGCAAGGCGTTGGATCAGAAGGAGCTGCTGGAGCAGCAGATCGACGTCATCGTCAATGAGATCAGCAATCTGGACGCCCAGATCAGCAAGTACAGCGAGCTGATCGGAGAGAAAGAGACAGAGCTGGCGGAAAACGAGGCGGACCGGCAGAAGCAGTATGAGCTGTTCTGCCAGAGGGTCCGCACCATGGAAGAGGAGGGGGAGGTCTCATACTGGTCCATCCTGTTCTCCTCCAGCGACTTCTCTGACTTGTTGGATAACTTTATGATGATCGAGGAGATCATTGAGTACGACAACGGCATCATGGAGAATCTGCTGGCCCTCCAGAGGCAGATCGAGGAGGACAAGGCGGCGCTGGAGTCGGCCAAGGCGGAACAGGAGTCTGCCAAAGCGGCCCAGGTGGCGGCCCGGCAGGAGCTGAAATCCCAGGAGTCCGAGGTGGACAAGCTCATCGGAGAGATCAGCGCACAGGAGGACCAGCTGGAGAAGATAGAGGCTGACCTGAAAAAAGCGGCCGACGCGGCCAACGCGGAGATCAAGAAGAAGGAGCAGGAGCTGGCCAGCCAGATCAAGAATGTTCCCAGTGAATCCGGTTTCCTCTGGCCCCTGACCAACTACAATACCTTGTCCTCCCTGTTCGGAAACCGGATCCATCCCATTACGGGCAAGCCCAATAACCATACCGGCATTGACATCCCCGCGCCCAAGGGAACACCCATCCTGGCGGCCAAAAGCGGTGTGGTATCCATCTCCACCAAAAACAGATCTTATGGCAACTATGTGGTGGTGTCCCACAGCGACGGCACCAGCACCCTCTATGCCCATATGAGCGCGCGGAGCGTCAGCGAAGGCCAGACGGTCAAGCAGGGCCAAAAGCTGGGTGCAGTGGGCACCACCGGATCTTCCACCGGCAACCATCTCCATTTTGAGATCCGGGTCAACGGAAGCCGGGTGGACCCTGCGAGTTATTTTAAGGATAAGACCCTCTATGTCACGTATAAGGGTCAGAAAGTTCTTCTGAGCCACTGAGTGTATGAAGAAGCGCGGCCCTGTTCCCGGGGCCGCGCTTTTTGTGAAGGCGTAAATTTTAGTTTCGCTGCTCATGGAAGCGGAACCCTATGTGATGTAGGGCAAGGGCTCTGCCCTTGCCTTTGACGGAGGTGCTGCTTTGACGAACGTTATTCTGCGTTCAGGCGGGGCGGCCCCTTGGGGCCGCCGTCCCAGAATGGTAAAGAGTGGAAAATCTCGCCTGCGGGCGGGACGAGGATGGGGATATTTCGCCCTGCGGGGCGAGTTACTTTGCCTGCGGCGGCAAAGTAACCAGAACGCCGCCGGGGACGCCGGCCCAAGAAAGCACGAAAAATTTCTCCCGTTGGAAATTTTTCCGCACTTTCATGCCGCCTGTCCCCGGACCCCTTTTTACGGGGGTGTTCTCCTGGCCCGGTACACTCGCGTCCGGCGCCTATTCCCTGGTTTTGGTGCCCCGTCTTCCGGGCCTTCGGCCCTGAGTGAAACGAGTTTGAATAAGGACTGCCACTGAATATCAGCGACTGCATTTCCGAATTGTGCGGCGTGGTTCCTGACTGCGCTGCCACGCCCCGCTGTGCAAAACTTGATTCAGTGGCACTTCCCACCGGGCGGCCCCGGCTGTAAGGCACATCAAAAGCAGCTTTTGCCCGTATCGAGGCGGGCTGTATTGCTGATCCCACGTAAAACCTCCGGATTTTGCGAAGCAAAAAGGCGGTGTGAGTCCATTCGAATTTTGCGGCCTGGGCCGTTGGTTCCTTTTGCATCGCTGCAAAAGGAACTCGCCCCCCAGGGTGAAATCCCTTACCCCTATAAACGAAAATTTTGTTAGAGGATATTTTGATACGACGCTAACAGCCCCCTGTCCTGAGAAGGACAGGGGGCTGGTGATTGGTCATTCATTTTCCGGGATGGGCATGGGCGCGGCTATTTTAGCCGGGTCGGTGCGGCTGTAGTCCTGGGCGATAGCTGCCAGCGCCACATCCTGCTCCTCCATGAGAACCGTTACTTTTTCCAGACTTGCTTCCGCCTTGCCAAGTTGATCCGCGGCGTGGGAAACGGTAGACTCAATTTGAGCGCGCAGGGCGTCATATTCCCGCTCCACTTTCTGAAACCACTGTTCCATTTGCCGCCGGAGCTGGCTGGCCTGTTGTTCCGCCTCCTCCTGAACGGCTTGAGCACGGCGGTGGGCCTCCAACTCCACGCCGGCGGTCCGCTCCTTGACGGCGGCGTAGGCGGAGGCATCGGGCTCCAGTGCGGCGACCCGTGCTTTCAGAGCGTCGATCTCGCATTGAGCAGCCGCCAACTCTCCGTTCTTCTGGCTACACTCTGTCCGGCAGGAGGACAAGGCCACATTGGCCTGCTCCAGTTGGGCCTTCAGACTCTCGTTTTCCTGCCCCAACCGCTCCAGCTGTTCCTGCTGATCCGTCAGGTCGGCATCCTGCCGGGTCACGGTTTCCAAAGAACTATCCAGCTTTTGCTGGAGCTCCTCCTGCTGACGGGCCGCCTCCTGGGCGGTGGCTTCCAGATATGTTAAAACGTCCTGCCGGTTGAAGCCGCCGAATACTGCGCTGCGGAAGGGATGATCCATGGTACGCACCTCTCTCAAGTAATGCTTGAAACATTTGCTCATGTCGATTTTTTCATATTTTAACACAGGGTGACGACAATTACAATCTTTTCCCGCGGGTTCGTCAGGAAACCTCTCTTTTGTTCGCTCTGGGGCCCGTTTCTTCAAAGAAACCGGTACACCGGATGCCTTGCGCCGTATTTGATCGATTTTCGAAAATTTTGCCGCCGGAAGAAAAAACTGAAATTTCCCCTTGACATTTCGAAATTGTTTGCTATAATATCACTTGTGCTTGCGGCAAGCGAGTACAAATAGCGGGATTGTGTAAGGGTAGCACGACAGACTCTGACTCTGTTTGTGAGGGTTCGAATCCTTCTCCCGCTGCCATGAAGAAACCCTAGAGCCTCAACGGTTCTAGGGTTTTTCGTTTGCTTTTTTCAGCTATTTTCCTTTACGTTTTCCCTTTACAGCCCAGAAACGCTCTCAATGTAGCCCTGCATACGGTTGGCGCTGTCCTCTTTCATCCGGTCGGAGACATGACCGTAGACATCCAGGGTGAACGCTGCCGTGGCATGACCCAGATTCCCCTGCACGGTTTTCACATCGTCCCCATTCTGGAGGAACAGGACAGCGTATGCTTTACCGGTTTGCGGCCGCTCTGGCCATGATGGCAGCTTCCTCCCGGGTCACCAGATCCCGGGGGCGGCTCCCGTCGGTCAGGCCCATTGCCTTGGCGTCGGCCAGCAGACCGGGCATGGCCGCTTCTTGCTGGGCCAGCTCCTGACGATACCGGGTCATGTACTCCAGCCACTGTTCGTAGGTCACAGTCTCATCTCCTTCCATCGTCCGGGCCAGGTCAGCCCGGAAGTCATCCATACTCTTGCCGAACTTGGGAAACCAGTGGAGCACGTCGGCGTGGTTGCTGGCGATGCCGCGCTGATAGCCCTCTGCGTGGCAGATGACCACGCCATCGGCCAGCGGGTCCAGGCCGTACTCCTTGCAGAGGTAAGCCGTCAGCTCCACGGCCTCCCGGTACACCGCCTGAAAGTAGCTGGCATCTGTTAGGCCGTCCTCGCAGATCTCAAAGGAGATGTGGGTGTTGTTGGCGCTGATGCCGCTGGTGCCTGTGCCGCAGTGCCAGCCCCGCATGGTCCAGGGCAGAGTCTGGTAGGTGGCCACGGAGCCGTCCGCCAGCTTGCCGATAAAGGCATGGGGACAGGCACCCACCCCACTCTGGTTCCAGTGCCGGAGGGACGGCTCTCCCAGTAACCCGTCGTTGGGGGCCACGTAGCGGCTCAGACGGGGGTTGTTGGCCCCAGTGGAGTGGACCATGACGCCCTTGGGGGTGATGGTACGCCCGGCGCGGTAACAGTCGTTGTTGGTCAGGATGCATTTATGCAGATTCATAATCGATCTCCTGTTCTATTGGTTCGTCCGTTTCAGTGTATGTGCGCCCGCTGTTCAGCGGATCAACGGCCTCGCTGTACCTCGCCCCGTTCCGTTCGATCATCATTCCTGCGTCAGACCAGGTGCGCTGATACTGTTTGTCTCGAATCGTGACAGCTTCTGTTTTTATCATGCCGGTTCCTCCTGCATATAAGAAGCATAAGTAGTCCAGTTCGTGGCTGTTTGGTATGCCTCCAGGAACCCCACCGGGACGTAGATAACGCAGTCGGAGGGTATACTGGTGAATGCGTTGGTGTTGTACAGCGTAGGCGGCTTTGTGGGCTTGAGGTGATACTTGGCTATGCCGTAGCAGTACTGGAACACATAGGAGCCGATGCTGGCTACACTGTCAGGGATGGTGAGACTTGACAGCGAGGGGCATTTGTTGAACGTCTCGTTGTTGATGATGGCTACACCGTCTGGGATAGTTATACTTGCCAGCGAGGAGCAGCTACTGAACGCACTGTTGCCGATGCCAGTTACACTGTCTGGGATAGTTATACTTGCCAGCGAGGAGCAGCTACTGAACGCACTGATGCCGATGCTGGTTACACCGTCCGGGATAGTTATACTTGCCAGAGAATAGCAGTACTGGAACGCATAGCCTTTGATGCTGGTTACACCGTCTGGGATAGTTATACTTGCCAGAGAATAGCAGTAACGGAACGCATGGATATCGATGCTGGTGACATTAGAACCAATTTTTACATCTTGCAGTAGATTGCAGTAAACTATTCCGTTATTTCCCGTACTGCCCATGACGCAGTACGAAGACGAAGCAGCCCCAAGCCCCAGCGTACAGCCCTCTGCCGGGTTCAGCGTAATCGTGTAATCCCCCGCCTCCGTGTATTGGTGAGTGGTGTTTACATTGCCGGTCCCAGCCAAGGTTTCCGTTGCGCTTCCGTCTCCCCAGTCGATGGTCACGCCGTTGGCCACGGTCTGGGAGAAATACAGCGGCACATGGCTCCGGGCCGTATCCCACACGCGGATATGCAGTCTGGTCTTGCCGTCGTCGGTGATGTACATAGCGCCCACATTCATTGGCCTGGTCAAGGCGTTGATGTCCGCCAAAGACCAGTTCCATCCCTGGAACACCAGGCCATCATGGGTGGGGCCGTCCGGCAGGGCGGTCAATGCCTGGGCTTCCGCCAGGGTGTAAGAGGCCACAAGGGTTCCGTCATAATCATAGAAATTGACGTCCTTCAGGTCAACGGATGATGTGGCACCGCCGCCGGAACCCGTTTGAATAGCCCGGATAGCCGCCGCCATTTCGGCGGGCTTGTAGAGGTTCGTGAGTCCGTTTTTGGACCGGATGGCATCGGCAATGCTCTGCAGGCTGGAATCCCGCACCAAAACCTCACTCATCAGTATTCCGCCTCCTCCGCGTTTGTGATGGCCTGTGCCGTCCACACGCCGCCTATGACACGGGCAAATTTCCCGTTGTCTGCCTCTGTCACCGCGGGAAGACCGGTCCCGGGCTCACCCTGAGGACCGGGTTCTCCTTGCGCTCCCGGCGCCCCCTGGGGCCCCTGGGGGCCGGCCTCGCCCTGAGGGCCCTGCGCGCCTGTTGGGCCTGCGGGGCCGCGAATATCAACAGAGGCCGGATTATCCAGTCCGCCGTCAGCGTGACGCCTGCGCCGCCCTCCATGGACTCCAGGGTGATGACGTCCATGTCCTCACCGACCTGGACCAGTATGGACCAGGTGTAGCCCTCCGGGAGCTCGCCCACCACCTCCAGGCGGCGGGACAGGTTGTCGTACTGCCGGGCGATGACGCCTCGTGGAGCTGTGATCTGCCAGTTGCTAAAAATAATCATGGTATGATAATATCCCCCCTTACCCAGGGCGGGCAGCTGTGATGTGTTGACCGTATACGTACACCTTTCGGAAAATTTGGCGGAGATATGGACTGCGCTGCCGTCATACAGAATCTGAAACAGGAGTCGCCCCATTTCCGGACACGAAAGTGTCCGGATTTTTTTCAGGGAAAGTTCCCGGGTGGGTCCCCAAATTCATTGACTGAAATCCTTTGAAATGATATACTATCTTAGTTTTAATTTGTATTAAGCTGGAAAGGTGTGCCTTTTATGTGGCTTTCCAATCAATGGAAGGATTATGAACTGATCGACTGCGGCCGGGGTGAGAAACTGGAGCGCTGGGGAGATCAATTGCTGGTTCGGCCCGACCCCCAGGCCATTTGGAATACGCCCAGGACCCACCGCGGCTGGAAGGTGAACGCGGGGCGGTACGCCCGTTCCTCCACCGGGGGAGGCCAGTGGCAGAACAAATCCATGCCTGAGCGGTGGACTGTCTCTTACCGGGACCTGACCTTCAACATCAAGCCCATGAACTTTAAGCACACCGGACTGTTTCCCGAACAGGCCGCTAACTGGGACTTTGCCCGGGAGCAGATCCAGAAGGCGGGCCGGCCCATCAGCGTGCTCAATCTGTTCGCCTATACCGGCGGGGCCACAGTGGCCTGCGCCGCCGCGGGAGCCAGCGTCTGCCATGTGGACGCGGCCCGGGGGATGGTCCAGTGGGCCAGGGAGAACGCCAAAAGCTCCGGCCTGGAAGACGCGCCCATCCGTTGGATCGTGGATGACTGTGCCAAATTCGTGGAGCGGGAGATCCGCCGGGGCCGGAAGTACGACGCCATCATCATGGACCCGCCATCCTATGGCCGGGGACCCACAGGCGAGGTGTGGAAGCTGGAAGAAAACCTGTATCCCTTTGTGGAATTGGTCTCCGGCGTGCTGTCCGACGACCCTCTGTTTATTATTTTGAACTCCTATACCACCGGTCTGGCCCCCAGCGTGGTCACTTATATCCTGGAGACGCTGATCTCCAAAAAATACGGCGGCCATACCGAGAGTCAGGAGCTGGGCCTGCCCGTCACCGAGAGCGGTCTGGCCCTGCCCTGCGGAGCTACAGGGCGCTGGACCGCGTCGCCGCAAAGCCCGCGCCATTCTGTTTCCCGCTGACGGGAAAAGCTTCCCGTTGCTCCTCCTCTCCCACCAAACCCGTTCCGATGGGCTTGCGCGGGGTCCCAATCTCTCACCACAACGAGGTATTTGAGCTATGAATCATCCAATCATCGAAACAAACGGCCTGCGTTTTTCCTATACCACCGCCGAGGGGGTGGCGCCCACCGTGCTGGACGGCGTGGATGTGGCCATTGAGGAGGGCTCCTTCGTGGCCATTCTGGGCCACAACGGCAGCGGGAAATCCACCCTGGCCAAGCATATGAACGCCATTCTCCTGCCCTCCGGCGGCACAGTGTATGTGGACGGCATGGACACCGCAAACGAGGACAAGCTGCTGGACATCCGCCGCACCGTGGGCATGGTGTTCCAGAATCCGGATAACCAGATCGTGGCCAACGTGGTGGAGGAGGACGTGGCCTTCGCCCCGGAGAACCTGGGCATCCCCCCCGAGGAGATCCGCCGGCGGGTGGATGACGCCCTGAAGGCCGTTGGGATGTATGAGTTCCGGGAGCATGCCCCCCATCTGCTGTCCGGCGGGCAGAAGCAGCGCATCGCCATCGCCGGGGTCATCGCCATGCAGCCCCGGTGCATCGTGTTGGACGAGCCCACCGCCATGCTGGACCCCATCGGACGGGCCGACGTCCTGCGCACCATCAAGGAACTGAACCGGACCCGGGGCGTCACCGTGGTCCTCATCACCCACCACATGGACGAGGCGGCCCAGGCCGACAGGCTCATTGTCATGGCTAAGGGCAGGGTGGTGGCGGACGGCACGCCCAAGGAGGTCTTTTCCGATGTGGAGGGCCTGAAGGCCGTGGGGCTCACCGTTCCCCACACCACCCAGCTGCTGTGGGAGCTGCGTCAGGAGGGTTGTGACGTGCCCCTTGACGCCCTCAGCGACGAGGAGTGCGCCCGGGTCCTGTATACCCTGTTGAAACGATAAGACATCCCGATTCTTCTATCCTTCGGGTATGACCCCAAGGGGCATACACCATTTTGAACAAGGACGGTCTGCAATGGAAGCGATCATTGAAACCAAACAGCTCTCACACATCTACTCCGCCGGAACTCCCTTTGAGCGGGGGGCTCTGGTTGACGTGGACTTCACCGCCTACAAGGGCGAGTATTTGGGCATTATCGGCCACACCGGTTCGGGCAAGTCCACCCTGATCCAGCACCTGAACGGCCTGCTCAAGCCCACCTCCGGCCAGGTGCTGTTCCAGGGCCAGGACATCTGGTCCGACCCCAAGCTCACCCGCTTTACCCGGTTTCAGGTGGGGCTGGTGTTCCAGTACCCGGAGTACCAGCTTTTTGAGGAGACGGTGTATAATGACATTGCCTTCGGCCCCAAAAATATGGGGCTGGACGAGAAGGAGATCGACCGCCGGGTCCGGGAGGCCGCCTATTTTGTGGGCCTGCGGGACGACCAGCTGGACAAGTCCCCCTTTGAGCTGTCCGGCGGACAGAAGCGCCGGGTGGCCATCGCCGGCGTCATCGCCATGGAGCCCAAGGTGCTGATCCTGGATGAACCCACCGCCGGTCTGGACCCGGTGGGCGTGGAGTCCATTCTGGGCAACATTCGGGACTACCATCAGGTCCACAACGCCACCATCATCCTGGTCTCCCACTCTATGGAGGAGGTGGCCCGGACGGTCGACCGCCTGGTGGTGGTCAACGACGGCCGCATCCCCTTCCACGGTACGCCCCGGGAGGTGTTCCAGCACGGTGGCGAGCTGGAGCGCATGGGCCTGGGCGTGCCCCAGATGACC
The DNA here is from genome assembly GCF_021531815.1 of Pseudoflavonifractor phocaeensis. GTDB lineage: Bacteria > Bacillota > Clostridia > Oscillospirales > Oscillospiraceae > Lawsonibacter > Lawsonibacter phocaeensis_A. The sequence goes on along the minus strand of NZ_JADYUM010000001.1, from coordinate 158,132 downwards.
CGGGTGTTCCACCGCCTCCGGAACATGGGGGTGGACATCGATCCCTCGGTGTACACCATCGACCAGGCCAAGGAAGCGATCCTCCGCAAGCTGAGATCCGGAAAGGGGGCGGTGTAAATGGCATTGAAAGACATCACCCTGGGCCAGTATTTCCCCGGGAATTCCCTGGTCCACCGGCTGGACCCCCGCACCAAGCTCATCGCCGTGGTGCTGTATATCGTGGCCCTGTTCCTGGCCAAGTATTTCGTCACCTACGCCATCATGTTCGGGGTCCTGGCCCTGTCCATCGCGATCTCCCACGTGCCGCTGAAATCCATTCTCCGGGGCTTGAAGCCGGTGCTGTTCATCGCCATCTTCACGGCGGTGCTCAACCTGTTTTACACCACCGGCACCCATGTGCTGGTCCATTTCTGGATCTTCACCATCACTTTGGAGGGCGTGTTCCAGGCGTTTTTCATGGTGGTCCGGATCATGATGCTCATTTCCGGTACCTTCCTGCTGACCTATACTACGTCTCCCATCCTGCTCACCGACGGCCTGGAGTCCCTGCTGAACCCGCTGAAGAAAATCAAGGTCCCCGTCCATGAGCTGGCTATGATGATGTCCATCGCCCTGCGGTTTATTCCCACTCTGATCGAGGAGACGGACAAGATCATGTCCGCCCAGCGGGCCCGGGGCGCCGACTTTGAGAGCGGCAACCTGATCCAGCGGGCCAAGGCCCTGATCCCCCTGCTGGTGCCCCTGTTCATCTCCGCCTTCCGCCGGGCCGACGAGCTGGCGGTGGCCATGGAGTGCCGCTGCTACCATGGCGGCGAAGGGCGCACCCGCCTGCGCCAGCTGCGCTACCGGGGCATCGACTATATGACCATCGCCTTCTTCCTGGTGGTCACCGCCGCGGTGTTTGTGCTGGCCCGGTTCGGTCTCTGAGGAGTGGGCCATGGAACGCAATATCGCTTTAAAGCTGATGTATAACGGCACCGCCTACCACGGCTGGCAGGTACAGAAAAATGCCGTTTCGGTGGCGGAGACCTTGGAAAAGGCCCTGTCCACGGTGGTGTGCCACCCGGTGAAATGCACCGGAGCGGGACGCACCGACGCGGGGGTCCATGCCGAGACCTATGTGGCCAATTTCCGTACCACCTCCACCATTCCCTGTGACCGCATCCCCCTGGCGGTCAATACCCGGCTCCCCAATGACATCGTGGTGGTCAAAGCCACTCAGGTGCCCATGGAGTTCAACGCCATCGGCTCCTGCCACCGGAAGGAGTACACCTACCGGATCTACAACTCCCGTCTGGGCAATCCATTCTATGTGGACCGGGCCTGGTTCTACCCCAAGCACTTGGACGAGTCGGTGATGAGACGGGCGGCGGAGCAGTTCGTGGGGATTCACGACTTCCGGGCGGTCCGTTCCGTGGGCACAGAGACGAAAACAACAGTGCGCACGGTCTACTATTTCGACGTGTCCCGCCAGGGAGATTTGATAGAGTGTAAGGTGTGCGCCAACGGTTTTCTCTATAACATGGTCCGGGCCATGGTGGGCACCATCGTCTACGCCGCCGAGGGCAAGCTGTCCCCGGAAGATATTCCCGCCATTCTGGAGTCGGGCAACCGGACTTTGGCCGGCCCCACCGTCCCGCCCGGGGGGCTGTACATGACCAGACTGTGGTACGACGAGGACGTGCTGTAAATTTTAGTTTATAGATCAGCGAGTCTTTACTCTGCGGGACGAACCGGTGCGTGTGTCCGCTGAATAAGCTGCACGTAGCGGAGGGGATCAACGCAGTCGGGGACCACGCTGCGGGATTCGGAAACTCAGGCGCCAGTATTAGCGGCAATCCGGATTCCGGTTTGTTCCACTCAGGGCCGAAGGCTCGGAAGGAGGGGCAGCAAAACCAGGGGATGTGCGCCGGACATGAGGCAGGCTTTTTTGTAGGACGCCCTTGGGGACCGGGGCCGAAGCCCCGGAGATTTTTTGGGTACTTTTGTATCTCTACAAAAGTACCTCGCCCGGGGGCGAAACTTCCCCACTCCCCCGTCCCGCCCGCAGGCGAAGTGTTCAAGCGCGCAGATTTCTCCCGGTATTTGGTCCACCCGGAAAAGGCAAGGGCAGAGCCCTTGCCCTACTAAAATTTACCGCTTCAATCTGTTTATATGTTATGTCCACATACCTCATCTGTAGGGGAACACACCATGAACCAAGAAACGACGGCCAAGAAGCCGAAAAAACCGAATATCATTCTCCGGTTGCTTGCCCTGCTGGTAACGGCGGCACTGGTACTTGGAGCACTGGCCCTGGTAGTTTACCGGGACCGTTTTAATTTGAACGCGCTGAAGCGCTGGTTGTCCTACCGTAATCTGGAGACGGGGGAGACCGGCGAGGCCTTGCCCTTCACCCACGCCGGAGGCGACAAGCTGTCGGTGGCTTATCTGGAGAATGGCGTTCTGATGTCTTCCGCCACCGGGGCCCACTACTACTCCTTTTCCGGTGAAAAGTACGCCGAGGAGGTTCTGGCCATGGAGAATCCGGTCCTCTCCGCTTCGGACAAGACGGGGGTGGTCTACGATGCCGGCGGCCAGTCCCTGTTCCTGTTCCGGGGTACTGAGGAAGTGTTCAACCTGACTTTGGACGGCGGCGCTGACCTCCTGTCTGCCCGGGTCAACGACAGCGGCTGGCTGGCGGTCACCGCCCAGCAGAGTGGATTCAAGGGGGCCGTCACCGTTTACAACAACCACGGCGGCGAAGTCATCCGGATCAGCCTGTCCTCCACCTTTGTGGTGGATGCTGCCCTGTCTCCTGACTGTAAGACCGTAGCTGTGGTCACCATGGACCAGGAGGGCGGCGCGTTCCGCAGCAAGGTCCTGTTCTACCCGGTGGACCAGAAGGAACCCCAGGCGACAGTGGATCTGGGCAGCTGCGCGGTACTGGATCTGGACTATGAAAACGGGGCCCTGTGGGTCCTGGGAGAGGACCGCATGCTTATTGCCGATCCCAAGGCGGGCACCGTTCAAACGTATTCCTTTGGACGCTCCTATCTGAAGGGATGCGATTTCGGCGGGGATGGCTTCGCCCTGCTGCTCCTGAGCCGTTACCGGGCGGGGGCCGCCGACCAGGCCTTGACCATCCTACCCGACGGCACGGCCAGCGCTTCCCTGAATCTGTCGAGCCAGGTCCTCTCCTTTGACAGTGCTGGGGGCTATTGCGCTTTACTCACCGGAAGCGATCTCACCATCTACACCCGGGACCTGACTCCTTATGCGGACCTGCCTGATACCCAGGCGGCCCGCCATGCCGCCTTGTCCCCCAATGGCTCCGCTCTGTTGGCCGATGCCCAGCAGGCCTGGCTCTATATTCCTGATTGACCCACCCAACGCGATTCGGAGGCACTCTATGACATATTCCTATCTGATTTTTGACGCTGTTATCGTTGGCTTGCTGCTCCTGGCCGTCTGGCGGGGCTATAAAAAGGGATTCGTTTTGACCCTGTGCGGTTTTTTGGCCCTGTTCGTTGCCTTTATTGGCGCTACTGTGGTCTCCAACGCCCTGGCTGAGCCGGTGGCCCGCAGCATTCGGCCCATTGTGGAGCAGCAGATCCAGCAGGTGCTGGACGAGAAAGCGTCCAGTGCCGCGGCCGCCGCCGGGGAAACAGCGGCGGAACATATTTCCATACCGCTTCAGGAGGCACTGGACCTGTTGAAGGACACCAAACTGTACAAGGGCTTCGCCGACGCCTTCCAGAAGTCGGTGAATGACGGGATGGTAGCCGCCACGGCCAACGCCGCCCGGGTCATCTCCGACTACATTGCCAGACAGGTGGCGCAGATGCTCCTGTTCCTGGTTTCCTTTGTGCTCCTTCTGGCGGCCTGGTATCTCATCAGCCATGCGCTGGACCTGGCCTTCCGCCTGCCGGTCCTCTCCGCCCTGAACCGCTGGAGCGGCGCGGCTCTTGGCCTGTTCCGGGGCGGCCTGTTTATCTTTATCGCCTGCTGGCTGCTGAAAGGGAGCGTCCTGCCTCAGGACGCCATCCAAAACAGCTATCTGCTGAAATTTTTCTGCACCGTCAGCCCGCTGACCCTGCTTTTCTAAAACTTTACAGAGCAATATTCATGACCAGTTCATAATTGGGGTGTATCATCATCCCCAAATGGAGTTTTCCCGGAAAGGAGCGCACGCTTATGCAGCCTACTATGTGCAGCCGCTGCGGAAAAAATGTGGCTGTGATCTTTATCACCAAGCTGGAAAACGGCACCTCGAAAAATGAGGGGCTGTGCCTGAAATGTGCCAGAGAGCTGGGCATTAAGCCCATTGATGATATGATGAAGAAAATGGGCATCACCGACGAGGACCTGGATAATCTGACCAATGAGATGATGTCCGCCTTCGGCGGGGCCGAGGGGATGGAGGGGCTGATGAATCAGCCCACCGACGACGGCGAGGAGGACGATGGCCGTACCGCCACCTTCCCCTTCCTGAACCAGCTGTTCGGCGGAGGTGCGCCTGCCGCCCCCCAGCAGCCCGCTTCCGGCGATGGAAGCACACCGCCGCGGCCGGAAAAGAACGGCTCCCCCAAGCAGCCCAAGCGGAAGTTTTTGGACAGCTACTGTATCTCTCTGACCCGGAAGGCCAAAGAGGGAAAGCTGGATAAACTGATCGGCCGGGAGCGGGAGGTGCTGCGGGTCATCCAGATTCTGAACCGCCGGCAGAAAAACAACCCCTGCCTCATCGGTGAGCCCGGCGTGGGCAAGACCGCCATTGCCGAGGGTCTGGCCCAGAAGATCGTCCAGGGCGAAGTGCCCTATAAGCTGCTGGACAAGGAGGTCTACCTCCTGGACCTGACCGCCCTGGTGGCGGGTACCCAGTTCCGCGGGCAGTTTGAGAGCCGGATGAAGGGCCTGATCGAGGAGATCCGGAAGCTGGGCAACATCATTCTGGTCATCGACGAGGTCCACAATATTGTGGGCGCCGGCGATGCCGAGGGCTCCATGAACGCCGCCAATATCCTGAAGCCTGCCCTCTCCCGGGGCGAACTCCAGGTCATCGGCGCCACCACCCTCAACGAGTACCGGAAGCACATCGAAAAGGACACCGCCCTGGAGCGGCGATTCCAGCCCGTCATCGTGGAGGAGCCCTCCATTGAGGACAGCGTGAAGATCCTGGAGGGCATCGCCCCCTACTACGAGGCCTACCACCAGGTGACTGTCTCCCAGGAGATGTGCCGCCAGGCCGTTGTCATGAGCGAGCGGTATATCACTGACCGCTATCTCCCGGACAAGGCCATCGACCTCATTGACGAGGCCTGTTCCAATGTGAACCTGAACAACAAATACCTGGCCCGTCTGGCCGAGGTGAAAAAGGAACTGGCCGATCTGGCCAAGGAGAGAGAGGTCATGATGGCCGCCGCCACCGACGAGTCCTACCAGCGTCTGGCCTCCATCCGGAGCATGGAGCTGCGCCTGGAGGCGGAGCAGCAGGGCCTGGAGGAGAAGGAGCAGCCCGCTCTGACCCAGGAGCATCTGGCCAATGTGATCGAACTGTGGACCAATATCCCCGCCAGCCGCATCCAGGAGCAGGAGTTCCAGCGTTTGGCCCAGCTGGAGGAGCGGCTCAAGGGACATATTATCGGCCAGGACGAGGCTGTGGCCGCCGTGGCCGCCGCCGTCCGCCGTGGCCGGGTGGGGATCTCCCCCAAGCACAAACCGGTCTCCTTCATCTTCGTGGGCTCCACCGGCGTTGGCAAGACCGAATTGGTGAAGCAGCTGGCCGCGGATCTGTTTGACACCCCTGAATCCCTCATCCGCCTGGATATGTCCGAGTTTATGGAGAAACACGCCGTCTCCCGGATCATCGGCTCTCCTCCGGGCTATGTGGGCTATGACGAGGCGGGGCAGCTCACCGAGAAGATCCGGCGGAAGCCCTATTCCGTGGTGCTGTTTGACGAGATCGAGAAGGCCCATCCCGATGTGCTGAACATTCTGCTCCAGATCCTGGACGATGGCCGCATTACCGACGCCCACGGCCGGACCGTGAACTTTGAGAACACCGTCATCGTCATGACCACCAACGCCGGCAGCAACACCAAGGTCGGCTCCGTGGGCTTTGGCCGCACCGCCAATGAGCAGGGGAAAGAGCGGGCCCTGAAGGCCCTCAACGAATTCCTGCGCCCCGAGTTTATCAACCGGGTGGACGAGATCGTCTACTTTAACCAGCTCACCGAGGACAACTTCAAGGGGATCGCCGTGCTGATGCTCAAGGAACTGGCCGGGGCGCTGGCGGACAAGGGCATCACCTTCTCCTGGGAGGATTCCCTGCTGGACTACCTGGTCCAGAAGTCCTACTCCGCCGCCTACGGCGCCCGGAACCTGCGCCGGCTCATCCAGAAGGAGCTGGAGGACGCCATCGCCGTCCGGCTCATCGAGGGCTACGCCCATCCCATCTCCCAGCTGAAGGCCGTGGCCGAGGACGGCAAGATCCAGCTGCTGGCGATGTAAATGCAGAACAAAAGAAGAGAAAGAAGCGCCGCCGCCCAACCGGGCGGCGGCGCTTGTTTCTCTGTGATTTCTTGAACATTATTCCAGACCGGCCAGCATCTGGGTCAGATCGACCACAACGGCGCCGGTGGGGGGAGCGGTGACAGGCTTGAGCTTGGTGGATTGGTAGGTTCCGTCCATATTCATGTACATGTTGAGGGAGAACATGTCACCCATAACCATCTCCATGCTCAGATCCATTTCCAGCGTCTTGTCCTTCATGGTGACGTTCATCTCCATGGCGGCGTCGGGGTCCAGGGCGGCCATGGTGACTTCATAGCCGTTGATCTGGGAGCCGCTGGTATACAGGACGAAGGTCATGACCACGCCGTCTTGTTCCAGGGTGCTCACGTAGCTGGAGCCGGACTTCCGGAAGGCGCTGTCACCCAGCAGGGCGTTGAGCTGGGCCAGATAGTCGGAGGTGGTCAGGTCGGCGCTGGTGAGGGGCATGACCTTCAGCATGGCGGCCAGGGTCTCCTCAAAGCTGGCGTTCAGGGAGTTGGTGGACAGCTGTATCAGGGAGGCGTAATCCATACCCAGCACATCGCTCATCTGGTCGAACATGGCGCCCATGTCCAGCTTGAACCAGGCGTTGGCCATGTCGGGCTGTTCCATGAGCTGGGCCAGAGCGGCAGACTGGAAATAGAAGATGCCGTCGGTCATATCGCCACGCATCTCAAAGTCAATGCTCAGGGGGAACTGGGGCATACCCTCTTGCCCGGCCATGGCGGCGGTGAGGTCCTGACCGTCCATCAGCATGCTCATGTCCATGGTCATGTCGGTGTCGAACTGGAAGGCAGTGGAACCGGATATCACCATGCTGTAGTCACCGTCCACAGTGAAGCCCATGTCCATGGTGGAATCCTCGCCGGCGGCGTTCATATTCATGTCGAAGGCATATCCGCCGGTGACCTTCTGGTTCTGATCCATGAAGCGCTTGCTGTAGGCCAGGTATTTGTCCATCAGGGTGTAGGTCTCATCATTGGCGGCCAGGATGGCGTCCACGTCATCGATGATGACGGTGTTTTGGTAGGCGTCCCAGCCCACGCGGCAGCCCAGAACCTCGGCCGCAAAATCGGGGGAGACGTAGGTGCGGTAGACGGAGGTGTCCACATAGGGGGTCACGTCGGTCTCAACTACAGTGGTCTCGCCGCCCTTGGTCAGGGTGATCTGGTTCTTACCGATGGTGAGGGAGACGGTGGTGTCTCCCTTGGTGGCGGTGACGGTTTCAGTGGCGCTGTCCCAGGTCATGTCCTCTGCCGCGAAGCCCAGATTCTGGAGCAGGGCGATGTAAGGAACGGAGGGACGGCCGTCCCGGAGCTTCGGCACCGCGTCGGTGAAGACGGCAGGCTCTCCGTTGACCAGCATGGAACAGTTTTCCAGCTGCTCGGGGAGAAAGCTGGGGGCGGGGCTGATGAGCAGGTCGCTCTCGGCGGCGAAAGCGGAGACGCTCAGAGAGAGTGTCAGTACAGCGCCGCAGAGCAGTGTGCGGAACAGCTTTTTCATACATACAACTCCTTATTGATTTTTGAAGCAAAACCATGTTCCTTTCCTATAAAAGCATTATAATCATTCCAAAAGATAGGGTCAACGGCTTTACGGAAATTTAATGGCATTTTCATGTTTGATTTTAATAAGACACCAATATGGTGTCAATAGGACACCATACAAATTGAGACAATATTGATACCATATTTCCATAAGGAGATGGTATCATGGCAGTGATCAAAACACAGTTCACGCTGCGGCTGAGCCTGGAAAGCCACGCAAAGCTGAAGAAAATCGCAATGGAAGAGGAACGTTCCATGACCAATATGATCGAATATCTGGTCAAAAAAGAAATTGCGCGCTATGAACGGGAAAACGGTCCCATTGAGCTGACAGAGGAGGATCTGTTCGGTCCGCCGGATGGTATTTGAACACTGAAAAAACGAGGCCGTTTTCCGCAAAATAGCCGTATTTTTCCGCCTCAGCCCTTGCAATCAGAGGCCCCTTCCGGTATAATATTACGGAATCGTTTCAAATATGAGCCGGTTTCCGGCCAAACAATACAGGAGAGCGTGATAGATTTGAAGTACGATTTTACCGCGATTGAGAAAAAGTGGCAGACTAAGTGGAAGGAAGAAAAGACCTTCGCCTGTCAGACCGGCGACACCAGCAAGCCCAAGTTCTACGGCCTGGTGGAGTTCCCCTATCCCTCCGGAAACGGCCTGCACGTGGGCCATGCCCGGCCCTACACCGCCATGGATGTGGTGGCCCGGAAGAAGCGGATGGACGGCTATAACGTGCTGTTCCCCATCGGCTTCGACGCCTTCGGCCTGCCCACGGAGAACTTTGCCATCAAGAACCACATCCACCCCGCCAAGGTGACCCACGACAACATCGCCAATTTCACTAAGCAGCTGGAGATGCTGGGCTACTCCTTCGATTGGGACCGGGTGGTCAACACCACTGACCCCAGCTACTACAAGTGGACCCAGTGGATCTTCCTCCAGCTGTGGAAGAAGGGTCTGGCCTATAAGACCACCATGCCTGTCAACTGGTGCACCTCCTGCAAGTGCGTCCTGGCCAACGAGGAAGTGGTAGAGGGCGTGTGTGAGCGCTGCGGCTCTCCCGTCATCCGCAAGGAGAAGAGCCAGTGGATGCTGAAGATCACCGCCTACGCCCAGCGGCTCATTGATGACCTGGACGATTTGGACTTCATCGAGCGGGTGAAGATCCAGCAGAAGAACTGGATCGGCCGGTCCACCGGCGCCGAGGTCACCTTCAAGGCCACCACCGGCGAGGACATCGTGGTGTACACCACCCGTCCTGACACCCTGTTCGGCGCCACTTATATGGTGCTGTCCCCTGAGCATGAGCTCATCCGCAAGTGGCTGGAGAGCGGTAAGCTGGCCAACGCCGATGATGTGGTGGCCTACCAGAAGGCTGCCGCCTCCAAGTCCGACCTGGAGCGCACCGAGCTGAACAAGGAAAAGACCGGCGTGTGCCTGGACGGCGTCCGGGGCGTCAACCCCGTCAACGGCAAGGAGATCCCCATCTTCATCTCCGACTACGTCCTGGCCACCTACGGCACCGGCGCCATCATGGCCGTTCCCGCCCACGATGACCGCGACTGGGAGTTCGCCAAGAAGTTCGGCTGTGAGATCATCGAGGTGGTCTCCGGCGGCGAGGACGTGCAGCAGGCCGCCTTTACCGCCAAGGACGATACCGGCATCATGGTCAATTCCGACTTCCTCAACGGCCTGACCGTCAAGGACGCCATCCCCGTCATCACCAAGTGGCTGGAGGAGAAGGGCATCGGCCATGCCAAGGTCAACTACAAGCTGCGCGACTGGGTGTTCTCCCGCCAGCGCTACTGGGGCGAGCCCATCCCCATGGTCTGGTGTGACAAGTGCGGCTGGCAGCCCATCCCCGAGGACCAGCTGCCCCTGCTGCTGCCCGAGGTGGAGAGCTACGAGCCCACCGACGACGGCGAGTCCCCCATCTCCAAGATGACCGATTGGGTGAACACCACCTGCCCCTGCTGCGGCGGCCCCGCCAAGCGTGAGACCGACACCATGCCCCAGTGGGCGGGTTCCTCCTGGTACTTCCTGCGGTATATGGACCCCCACAACGACAAGGAGCTGGCCTCCAAGGAGGCGCTGGAGTACTGGTCCCCCGTGGACTGGTACAACGGCGGCATGGAGCACACCACTCTCCACCTGCTGTACAGCCGGTTCTGGCACAAGTTCCTCTACGACATCGGCGTGGTGCCCACCAAGGAGCCCTACCAGAAGCGCACCTCCCACGGCATGATCCTGGGCGAGGGCGGCGAGAAGATGTCCAAGAGCCGCGGCAACGTGGTCAACCCCAACGACATTATCGAGCAGTACGGCGCCGATACCATGCGCACCTATATCATGTTTATCGGCGACTTTGAGAAGGCCGCCGCCTGGTCCGCCAATGCCGTCAAGGGCTGCAAGCGGTTCCTGGACCGGGTCTGGAACCTGGCTACCGAGCAGGAGCACGTGGGCGATGAGTATTCCAAGGTCAACGAGGTGGCCGTCCACAAGGCTATTAAGAAGGTATCCGAGGACATTGAGGCCATGAAGTTCAACACCGCCATTGCCGCGCTGATGGCCCTGGTCAACGACTTCTATGCCAACGGCGCTAGCCGGGGGGATATGAAAGCCCTGCTGCTGATGCTGTCCCCCTTCGCACCCCACATGTGTGAGGAGCTGTGGGAGATGGCCGGTTACGGCGGTCAGGTCTGCCTCCAGCCCTGGCCCGATTATGACGAGTCCAAGACCGTCACCGCCACCGTCCAGATGGCCGTCCAGGTCAGCGGCAAGGTAAAGGCCAACATCGTGGTGCCCGCCGACGCCTCCGACGAGGACATCGTGGCCGCCGCCCTGGCCGATCCCAAGGTGGCCAAGCTGGCGGAGGGCATGAAGCTGGTGAAGTCCATCGTGGTCAAGGGGAAACTGGTGAGCCTGATCTTCAAGCCCCAGGCGTAACGGCGGCCACGACCGCGCGAAAGCGCGGCGCGCCGGGTGGCGCGTAAATTCGGAGCGAAGCGGAGAATTGCGCAGGGCGAATTCACTTCGCTCGAGCATTTGAAAGTAAAGGGGTCCCCGCGGAGCGAAAGCTCCGTGGGGAAAGCTGCCGCCCTGGCCGATCCCAAGGTGGCCAAGCTGGCGGAGGGCATGAAGCTGGTGAAGTCTATCGTGGTCAAGGGCAAGCTGGTGAGCCTGATCTTCAAGCCCCAGGCGTAATTTACACCCCGTTCATAAATCTCCTCTTGACAGAGCGGCGAAAAATGAATATAATATCACTGTTAAAGCCATAAATATGGCCCTTACGTGGCAGGGGACGCCCCGCCGCGCCGGAGGGAGGGAAATATAAATGTCTGAAGTCCGTGTCAGAGAGAACGAGTCTCTGGAGAGCGCCCTGAAGCGCTTCAAGCGCAGCTGCGCCAAGTCCGGCGTGCTGGCCGAGGTCCGTAAGCGTGAGCATTACGAGAGCCCCAGCGTCAAGCGCCGCAAGAAGTCTGAGGCTGCCCGCAAGAACCGCAAGAAGTTCTACTAAGCCGTAAACCGCCGCAGCGAAAGCTGCGGCGGTTTTTTCAAACGGAAAACAAAAATGAAAAAATTAAAATTTGGGATTGACAAACTCGACAATATCTGATAAGATATTACTTGCGCTGAACGACACGGCAGTTTCGGCTCGGCAACAAAATGGGGGTATAGCTCAGCTGGGAGAGCGCTTGAATGGCATTCAAGAGGTCAGCGGTTCGATCCCGCTTATCTCCACCAAGAAAACCTGTAACTGAAAAGTTACAGGTTTTTCTTTTCTTTTTCTAAAGCAGAGGAATAAGAATGCGGCAGGTTGTGCCGTGCGCTGACGTTAGAAATCCGATCAGCAGGATAAACTACAAGGGAGCCGGTTGGAAGTGGAAAAGGAGGAGAACAGAATGCGAAAGTTGTTGTGTTTTATATTGACGGCATTTTTGCTGGCAGGCTGCGGGGGAACCGCGAAAAGTGAGCCCACTGCGGCGGAAAAGGGGGTGACGTTTACCGACGATCTGGGCCGTGCCGTGACGGTGGACGAGCCGAAGCGAGTGGCCGCGCTGATCGGCAGCTTTGCGGACATCTGGTGTCTGGCAGGCGGAAAAGAGACGTTGGTGGCGGCGGCCCACGATACCTGGACCAGCTTCGACCTGGGACTGGACCAGACAGTGGCCGACCTGGGCGAGATCAAGGAGCCCAATTTAGAGCTTCTGCTGGCCTCGCAGCCCGATCTGGTCCTGGCCAGCGCCAACACCGGGGCCCAGGTCGACCTGTTGGAGGCGCTGGAGGGCAGCGGCCTCAACGTGGCCTATTTTAAGGTGGCCGATTTTGGCGATTACCTCCGGATGCTGGACGTCTGTACCCAGATCACCGGTCAGCGGGAGAACTATGTGAAATACGGCCAGGACCTGGAGGAGCAGCGTCAGGCGGCCATTGACCGGGCGGATGGCAGTCGGCCCACGGTGCTCTATGTGCGGGCCACGGGCTCCAGCTGCAAGGTGAAAAACAGCCAGGACAGTGTGCTGGGGGAGATGCTGGCCGATCTGGACTGTGTCAACGTGGCGGACAGCGAGACCGGCCTGCTGGAGGAACTGAGCATGGAGGCTATCTTGGATGCCGATCCCCGGTTCATTTTTGTGGTTCTCCAGGGAGCGGACCCCACCGCCGCCCAGGAGACGCTGGACCGGACTCTTTTATCGGACCCGGCCTGGCAGAGCCTCACCGCCGTGAAGGAGGGGCGCTATCATGTGATGGACCACCAGCTGTATAATCTGAAGCCCAACGCCCGCTGGGGGGAGGCATACCAAAATCTGGCGGATATTCTGTATCCGGAGCGCTAAGCGCGGTCAGCCAGGATGGCCCGGACCATTCCCTGCACGGAGGTGTCCATGGGGACCAGGGGGACGGGGCCGCCCCGGTCCAGCAGCGCCTGTGCCGTGATTCCCCCAATACAGACGCATTTGACCTGGGAGGGGACCCTGCCATACCGCCGAAAGAACAGCTCTACGCCGCTGGCGCTGGAGAAGGTGAGGTAATCCAGCTGGGAGAGATCGCAGGAAGTCAGGTCGGGGTCTGACTGTAAATCGTAAAGAGGGATTTCCCGAACGTCGAGATCCTGCTCCCGCAGCAGGGCGGGAAGGACGGGAGAACCCTGGAAAGACCGGAGGAGGAGCAATTCTTCCTCCGGTTTTGCTTGCTTCCGCAGCGCCAGGCCCAACCCCCGGCTGGTGTATTCCGGCGGGCACAGGTCGGCCTGGAAGCCGTGCCGTGCCAGAGCGGCCCCGGTGGCAGCACCGATCACGGCGAATTTACAGGGATGGAGCCGGCGCAGGTCCACTTGCTGTTCCCACAGAAGCCGGAAGAACAGCTCTACCCCGTTGGCGCTGGTAAAGACCAGCCAACGCTGGTGTTCGTCGCGCAGGAAAGAGAGGTCCGGTTCCAATGTCCGCAGCAGGGTGCGTTCGGCCTGGACCACCGCGGCGCCCAGATCGGTTAATGCCGCTTCCAGCCGCCCGGTGACAGCGGCGGTCCCGGTGATCCCCACCCGTATTCCCCCAAGAGGGCCGGACAGGGTGGGGGACAGGTCCATGGCCGCCACCGGTCCCACCACGATGACGGCAGGGGGCTGCACTTCACGGGCAAGTTGGGTAATGGAATCCAGCGTGCCCCGCACCGTGGCGGGATGGGGGGCGTTTCCGCCGGAGATGACCGCCGCCGGGGTGGAGGGCGCTTTCCCGGCTGCCATCAGCCCGTCTGCCAGTTTGGAGAGCTGGCTCAGCCCCATGAGAAAAACCAGAGTCCCATCCAGCTTGGCCAGCTGCCCCAACTGGTCCGGCAGACTGTCAGGGGTGCGGGCGGTGTGTCCGGTGACGATGTGAACGCTCTGACTGATCCCACGGTGAGTGACGGGGATGCCGGCCAGGGCGGGGATCGCAATGGCGGAGGAGATGCCGGGAATCTCCTCATAGGAGATGCCGGCGGCCTGAAGGGCCAAGATCTCCTCGCCGCCCCGGCCGAAGACAAAGGGGTCTCCGCCCTTGAGACGGGCCACCCGCTTGCCCTCACGGGCGAGGGAGATCAGTGTCTCGTTGATCTCAGACTGAGGGGCGGAGTGCCGCCCCTGCCGTTTGCCCATATAGATGCGCTGCGCCTTGGGTGGGGCCAATTCCAGCAGCTTAGAGTCGATTAGGTCATCATAGACCACGGCGTCACAGCGGCCCAGACGCTCCATTCCACGCAAGGTGATGAGGTCCGCGGGGCCGCAGCCCGCGCCAATAAGATAGACGCATCCGGCAGTCATTTCAATCCCTCCTCCTGCAGCAGTTCCAAAAATTCCGCTTCGGTCAGCGGTCTGCCCTGATCCAGACAGGCGGTGAATAACGCGGCAAACAGGCGGGAACGCTGGACTTCCCCGGGGATGAGAGATTTCAAGCGGGGGCGCTGCTCTTCCAGCCAGTCGAGAATACGGTCAAAACGCTCCGGGAGGAGTGCGTTTATCTGCTCCTTCAGCCAGATGGCGGCGGTAGGGCTGGCGCCGCTGGTAGAAATCCCCACAGACAGACCGCCGCGCTTGACCAGGGCGGGGAACAGAAAAGAGCAGGCATCCCGGTCGTCCACTGCGTTTACCGGAATATTGCGTGCCCGGCAAAGGGCGGAGACTGTGCGGTTGAGGACCTGGTCGTCGGTGGCCGCGACCGCAAAAAAGACGCCCGCCAGATCGTCGGGAGAAAACTCACGCCGGGATAGAATGAGACCCGGGACCTGTTCCAGCTCCGGCAGAATATGGGGGGAGACAACCGTGAGGCGGGGGCCGTAGGGCAGCAGCTTCTGCACCTTCCGCAGGGCCACCGTCCCCCCACCGACAATGAGTCCCGGCTGACCGTCCAGCTCCATAAAAAAAGGAAAATATCCCATAGCTCGTTGCCGGGCGGACCCGGCACACCTCCTCGCTTCAACAGTTTGGCGAACGAGAACCTGTGCGTATGATTCTATTATAACACGGAAAGAAAAGAAATTTTAGGGGTTGACAAGAGAGAGAAATATGGTATAATAACACCTGCACTTGAGTGCTGGATGGAAAATCCACTGAAAAATAAATATGGGGGTATAGCTCAGCTGGGAGAGCGCTTGAATGGCATTCAAGAGGTCAGCGGTTCGATCCCGCTTATCTCCACCATCACAAAGAGATTGTGAACGAAAACCTCACTCCTTCGGGAGTGAGGTTTTCGCTTTATGTGGCGATGGCAATGATGTCCATGCCCAGCTGAACTGCTCAAAGTCAATGTTGAAATCAATGTGCAGTTTGTAGTCCCGGTAGACCTCTACCCGCTTCGCAATGTGCTAAAGGAGGCAAATTGATATGTCAGAACGGAAGAATCAGGATTTTTTCTGCAGCTGGAGTGTTTGAGTGTCTATCTTGCCCGAAAACGACAGGCTGGAGTGAAAAGACCGGAAGGACCGTTTGGGCCGGGACGCGGTACTTTGTCCCCGGGGGCGCATAAAAACAGCCTGTGCATGGCCTGAGGCGCAGTTTGATTTGTCTGGAATTTGGGGTACGGATTCGGAAAACATACCCAGGCAAAATCCTGCATAGCGCAACAATTCCTGCGGATACTAGGTTTTGCTTACCAAAATACAGAGCCACTGGAGGGATTTGTAATATGAAAGCAACAGGGATCGTGCGCCGGATCGACGATCTGGGACGGGTCGTGATCCCAAAGGAGATTCGGCGCACCATGAGAATAAGGGAAGGCGACCCGCTATTGAAATCATTGACAGTTGAAGAAAGAGCAATCCAGTACATAACTGAACTCGGAAAACGACTGGGTAGCTGAGGAAAGGCCTTGTTCGACGCAATACGCGTGGGGCAATGTTTTACTTCGTGAAAATAGGAACAATCGCGCCCGCCGGCTATTAAAAGTCGGTGGTCGCTGTTTTACATCAAATATAAAACAGGCAACGGCAGTTCAATCAATCTGCTGTTGCCTGTTACTTTATTTCCTGTTCCAACTCATTAAATTCCGGAGTGGAGAAGAATTCGCCCAATGTGATCTCCAATCCATCACATAGCTTTTTAATCGTTACCGTCCCCGGGTTCTGGCTTTCGCCGTTAAGGATACTTTTCACCGTAGCTTGCGGAACTGCGGCGAGATTGCTCAGCCCATTTGGGGTGATGCCGCGTTCTTTACAGAGCTGCCGTATTCGATTGGCTATTGCTTCTCTGGTGTTCATTTGAAAGCCTCCGGTCGATTTATCACTATTGATATGATAAACGAATGGAGGCGCTCCTATTAGCGATATTTCACTAACCCGCGGAAATATGGTATATTATTAGTGACAAATCACTATATAAAATAGGAGTTACAAATGAACATCTGCACATTCTTTGGACATCGTGACTGTCCGAGTTCTATAAAACAAAAACTCCATAATGTCATAATGAATCTGATATTGGTGTTGTAACTGTTGCAAAGAAAAATCAAGAAGGCTGCGCGGAAAGGACTGCCCATCATCTTGATCTACCCGGGCACAGGGGCGATAAGCCGCTTGGAGGGCTCTCAGACACATACGGTTGATGGCGCTTGAAAAAATAAGTGCCAAATAGATTCTTTCCTGCTATACTAATGGTTACAATGTGCGCTACACCCTGCCATGACGAAAGGGTAGCCAGCCGGAAACGGCAGGCCGGCTCTCTGAAGAAGCCTGCTTGGGTTGAAAAGGAGTTCTGTATGAAAAGCAAACGAACATACAACTGGCTTGTGAGCTTGATCTTATTCCTCCTTGCCGCCACCTGCCT
Organism: Pseudoflavonifractor phocaeensis; assembly: GCF_021531815.1. GTDB lineage: Bacteria > Bacillota > Clostridia > Oscillospirales > Oscillospiraceae > Lawsonibacter > Lawsonibacter phocaeensis_A. The sequence continues at coordinate 141,257 of NZ_JADYUM010000001.1, read as the reverse complement.
GCTTACCATGATACTGAAGAGCAACCAGTCCTCTCTGTCCAAGCCGATGCTCCAGACCTTTACCGGGGAATACAGCCGGGATGGAGAGACATGGTATCCGCTGAATGACAATGCCGATTTGAACGCTCTGAATGGAGACCTGTTTCTTCGGGGACATCTCAGTTATGACAGTATGGGTGGAGGGCGGCTTTACTACTACCAGAACCACATCGGCGTCACCAGCTACCTCAATGGTGAATTTCTGTCCATTGACACCATATCAGAGTACGAAGAGAAGGGGCTTGTCCTGGAGCCATCTTTGTGCGGCAGCCGATGGAACTATATTATGTCTCCCGGCATTACCACAGAGGACGAGGTGGAGTTCCGTCTGCATAACCCACACAGCCATGGCAACAGCAGCGCATACCGGGACTTTCTGAACACGCTCTATGGTTCCCCCAACACATCTTATATATTGGAATCCTTCCTGAAACCCTACAGCTCTCCCCTCCAGATCGTGGGAATTGTGCTCGTCATCACGGCGCTGATTCTGCTGGGCGCGGCGCTGGCCTCCTGCTTTCTGCGTGTCCCGATGGGCGGCAGCTTGTGGAAGTGCGGTCTGCTGACCTTTTTTATGGGCGGCTTTGTGATACTGGACACCATTGGGATCTCTTTTGTCAGTGAACTGGTCGTATTCAACACCTACGCCCGGCAGCTGTGTATGATGCTGGCCGTCTATTGCCTGGGTCTGAGTGTGTGCGATACCCTTACGGGAATACCGCGAAAAACTGCGAATGCCGCCATGCTCCTCTCCGCCCTGCTGGACGCCACTCTGATTATGTCGTCTTTTATCGGCGTTACGGTCATCTACGACACGGGTTTCTGTTGGGCGGTCTCGCAGATGGTACTCTGTCCGCTGCTGATCGCCTGTACCGCTGTGGAATGGTATCATCAGAAAAAGAAAAACCATATCGTCCTGCTTTCTCATATATTCCTGCTGTCTGCTGTTTTGCTGGACATTGCCGGCGTGGGCCGGAGCATCTATTCCCACGGCACCTGCACAAAGGCCGTGTTTGCCCTGCTGTTCGTGCTGTATATGGTGGGGGTAGTCAGGAATATCGTGATCGACCACCGGGGATCCATACAGGCAAAGCAGATGGAGCGGGAACTGGAGGACAGCCGCATCGCCATCACCCTCAGCCAGCTGCAGCCCCACTTCATCTATAATGTGCTCAATTCCATCTACCATCTCTGTGACCGGGATCCCAAGCTGGCCCAGGAGACGGTGGACAAGTTTTCCGACTATCTGCGCAACAACATGAAATCCATTGAGCAGAAAGAGCCCATCCCCTTTGAAGAGGAGTATCAGCATATCCAGGCCTACCTCTCCCTGGAAAAGATCCGGTTCAAGACGCTGGAGATCATCTACGATATTGACATCGTCAACTTTATGCTGCCTCCGCTGACGGTGCAGCCTCTGGTGGAAAACGCCGTGAAGCACGGAGTGACCAAGAAACGGGGCGGCGGCTCCGTCACCATCTCCACCCGGGAGACGGAGGAGGCGTACCTTGTCATGGTCATTGATACCGGGGTGGGGTTTGACCCCGAGCGGTATCCGGAGGACGGCAAGGTGCATATCGGCATCAAGAATGTGCGGGAGCGGCTACAAAATATGGTAAATGGGACCCTTTCCATCACCAGCGCCCCCGGCAATGGGACCACGGCTGTGGTCACAATCCCGAAAAAGGAGGCGGGCAGAAATGAAGATCATCGCGTTGGATGATGAAGAACTGGCGCTGGAAGGGCTGATGGCCGCGATCCGCGCCTGTGCCCCAAACGCGGAGCTGCACGGCTTTTCCTATGCCGAGGATGTGCTGGTGTTCCTCCGGGATCATAGCTGTGACGTGGCCTTTCTGGATGTGGAGATGGCGGGTATCAACGGCGTGGAGCTGGCCGAGCAGCTCAAGCTACGCAATCCGGACGTCAACCTCATCTTTGCCACAGGCTTTTCCAGCTACCAGGGCAGCGCCTTTGCCCTTCACGCCAGCGGCTATCTGATGAAACCCATCACAGCGGAAAAGGTGAAGAGAGAGCTGGACAATCTGCGCCGCCCGGTACCGGAAGAGAAGCGCATTCAAGTGCAGTGTTTCGGAAATTTTGAGGTCTACCTGGACGGCATTCCCCTGGAGTTCAAATACCACAAGACGAAGGAGCTGCTGGCCTATCTGGCGGACCGGAAGGGCGCCCTCTGCACCAATGGCGAGATCATCACCAATCTGTTCGGTGACGACAACCATGAGGCTTATCTGCGCAGTCTCCGGAAGGATCTGCTGGACACGCTGGAAGCGGCGGGGTGTGCAGATGTCATCACCCAGCAGCGGGGCAGATTGGGCATCGTACCCCAGGCCATCCGCTGCGACTATTACGACTGGTGTGACGGCAAAAAGATGGGAAACGCCTATCTTGGGGAATACATGGCCCAATACGGTTGGAGCGAATACACCAATGCCGCGCTGCAGCAGATAACTTGAGGGACAATACCGCGTAACAGGGCAGGAAATTTTTTGATTTCCTGCCCTATTTTTGCCTATATGCAACGGTTCTGCAACGTTCGGATTGCTAAAATTACAATGTAGACATTTGGGAATGGGAAGTGATATAATAACATTTATGGCAGTGGATTAAAACCGGGAAAGGCTTACGGAGCTGACCAGACTGCTGTTGGAAGCGTTTCCCGGCAGTGTGATCTACCAGCATACCAACCCGCTGCAAGCGCCAAAGGATGTGCGTAATAACCGTGTGGATGCTGTTTTCTTACAGCTTGATATGGGGAATCTGGGTGGGCAGAACTGCTGCGGGAGAGTCTGAGCGGGGTCTTACGGGATGGCGTACCCGGACTGCGAAAAGCCTGTGTATGGGGAGCATTCTCAATATCCAGCGGATAACCCAAGGAGGTGGATACGCCCGGCGTGACCGGCTTTGACCCGACCCGCGCCCTGTGGGAAATGGACGGACACGCAGAGTAAGGGCATCACCGCATCATTCTGCAAGAGTGCTTTTCGCATATTTGTTGTCGGCTTGTTGTACCTTGCCGGCTATACGATAAAAAGCAAATGTTTCTCGCCCTGGATTTGGACGAGCATGGATAAAATAATTTAGGAGAGAAACAAAGGAGTAACTTTTCATGGAAACTACACAGAAAAAACAGTGGTGGCACAGACTGGGCGCTGTGCTTTTCAGCATTCTTTTGATGATTGCCCTTGCTGCAGGCCTGTACTGTGGCACGGCCTATGCCGCGGAAGGCACCCAGAGCATCCAGAAGAATCTGCTCAACGGCAGCTTCGAGGAGGGGCAGAGCTGGAGCGGTGATTATAGCCAGCCGGATCAGAGCGCGGTTCCTGCCTGGAACACCACGGCGTTCCAGGGCAAGATCGAGCTGTTCCGAAAAAATACCGGTATCTATATACCGGGTGTTGAGCTGAAGCCGACGGACGGGACATATGCGGCGGAGCTGAACGCCGACGAGGAGAGTACGCTCTACCAGATCGTTGACACCTACGACTCCAGCGTGTACGAATGGGGACTGGATCACGGCGCCCGCAACGGCACCGATATTATGGCTCTGGTGATCGGGCCGAATCAAAGTGAGCGCCCCTCCAAGCCCAGCAAGGACGGGCGCGACCAGTTCATGCAGATGGTAGACTGGCTGAATTCTGATGCGAATCCCGAAATTAAAGATGCAATCAGCGGGATCGCAGCGGGCGCAGAACCGCAGCAGTATACCCTTTACAGTAAAAAATTCGGTACGCATGGCTCCTTTCTTGACAATCAGGGCAACAACGCCTTCAGCCTGACGCCCAGCACGATCTATACCGAAGAATGGCATATCTGGATCCTATCAAGCAACAAGGCCGGCACCGGCGTTACGGAAAACCCGTGGAGCCACTTTGGCTCCAATGGGGAAAACGACGAAGAGAATGCGAGCGGTTCCCAGAGCAACGGGCTGGATTTGAACAAATATTACCTCTACACTGTTCCGGCGGGGCAAACAAAGACGCTGTTCGGCTTTGTGTCCGTGGGATATGTGGATTCGATCACGACAGCTGACAAGGCAAAGACCTACGGCAATTTCGTGGACAACATCAATTTCACGCTCTACCATCCCTTCTCCGGAAGCTCTACCACCCACGGTAGCGCTGTTATCAAAGGCAGCGACGGCTCTGCCATCGGCGGCGACGCCAGCAGCACCGGCGGACTGACCACTTACATCAAAGACGGCGAGACACTGACCGTACAGGCGATCGTCAAGCAGGCGGACGTTGCTGGGGGCTGCGAGTTTGTCGGACTCTATTACACCTATCGCGACGGCGCGGGCACTTTGAAAACCGACTTCTTACAGCTTGCCGGGAATGAAGTCAGCGAATCTGCCACTGACGAAGAAAAGGTCGGAAAGTGGATCAAGTCCACAGGCACTAACGGCGATATCACTTACACTTATTATCTGAGAAACCTGACGTCAAGCGTTGATCTGCACTTTGTCTTTATCAAGAACCCGACCATCACCTATGACCCCAACGGTGGTCTGCCTTATGTGGTTAGACAAACAGGCAATGGTGAGACGGACAACAACGTCTACAGCTTCAAGCCAAATTCCGGCGAAGGAATATCAATTGAGAACAGCTTCATCGCGCCGTATGTCTCCCATGCGGCGGAAGGGCAGAATGATGGATGGAAATTCATGGGCTGGAAGCTGACCGGCGATACGGTGGATACTATTCCGTCCGGTGTCGTTCAGGTGAACGCGGACAAGTTGGGTTCGCTGATCCTGCCTGCCGAGCACACCTTAGCGTGCGACTATGTACTGGGTGGGAACAATGGTGTAGGCGCGCCGCAGTATTTCAAGATCTATAACGGCTATGTGACGCTGAACAAACAGGTTCAGCAGAACGCTACCAGCGGAGTCACCGGTGTGACCTGGACGACGGACAACAGCGGAACAACCCCATCCTATGCCAATCTCCACAAGGGCCTGACCATGGTGGCGCAGTGGCGCTGGCGGCAGGCCTTTGTGCCGCAGAAGCACACGGACGAAGGCTACGTCGCTTCTGCCGAAGGCGGCACGGTGGAGATCACCAGCGTGACGAATACTTCTGACGAGAATTACAACGATGCCTATAATAGCAACGGCGGCAAGGCCTATTTCGCTGCGGGCAATGAACAAGTGACTGTCAAGGCCACGCCGGCATCCGGCTATGTCTTTGAGGGCTGGTACGGCGAGGATGGCAAGCTCATCACCACAAACCCAATTTACAGCTATGCGGTAACGACAAACAGCGTCAAGACCTGCTATGCCCGCTTTTCCAACACGGTGACGCAGACCTACAAACGGCAGGTCATGGATGTGGACAGCAGGGCATGGGAAGAAACAACTGACGATACGATCGGCACCCTCGGCCGCTACACCTATGCCGATGCGGTGGGCACGCCGATCAGCTCCACTGCGAGGGCAGGGGAGGGCTACAAGTTTGTGGGTTGGTATAATGCTGAGGGTACTCCGGTCGATGATTCCATGCTGACCAACGACGGCGCGACCATCAGCTATACCATCACCGAAACTAAAACTTACTATGCGCGGTTTAAAAAGAATGTTGCGATCACGGTGACGGGCAACAGCGAAACCGTAACCTACGACGGCAACCCCCACAGCGTCAGCGGCTATTCCGTTGCGTATACTTGGAACGGCACAACGAGCAACTCGAAGCCCGACTTTCTCACTTTGACCGAGCCTGACAGCAATGCACCTTGTGTTACCGCCAGCGAGACTAACGCTGGAACCTACACGATGGCGCTGAGCGCCAGAGATTTTTCGGTGAAGAATAGCTCCGGAGTTTATGCGTATACGCTGCAGGTCATTCCCGGCAAACTGACGATCAACAAGGCCACCCGCACGATCACGGCGACGGATTACAACGCGCCCTATGACGGCGAGGCCCACGGGATCACCGTAACCGGTACAACGGAGGGCGACACGGTGACCTACCGCACGGACAACGCCACATGGACGGGGACGCCGCCCACGCGCACCAACGTGCAGGAGGCGAAGACCATCTGGGTGAAGGTGGAAAATCCGAACTATAAGACGGCCACGGCCAGCGCGACCATCACCATCACCAAGCGCCCGGTCACCATCACGGTGGACAATGCGGAAAAGTCCTACCATGAACCGGATCCGACCTTTACCGGCAGCATTACAAGCGGATCCCTGGTCAACGCGGGTGACCTTGGCACGATCACCTATTCCAGAACCAATCCGGCGGATTCCGGCGTCGGCATCTATCAGGATGTGCTGACTGCAAGCTATACGGCCAACGGCAACTATGAAGTCACACTCGTTCCGGGAACCTTCACCATTAAGAGCACGGTGATCAGCGGTGCGGCGGTGGTGGTGTCCGGCGGCTCCAAGGTCTACGACGGAACGCCGTTTGCAGTAACTGCAACGCTGACGAATGAAGCAACGGGCTACACGATCCGATATTCTACGAATAACGGCACAAACTGGAGTGAAACGGCGCCGAGTGTGACCAACGCCGCAGAGGGGGAAAAGACGGTTCTCGTCAAGGCAACGCAGACGGGACACGTTGATCTGGTCTGTGATCCAGTCACCATTCAGATCACGAAGCGCCCTATCACGATTACTGCGAACAGCGGCGAGAAGTTCTACGACGGCACGGCGCTGACAAGCGGGTTCACCTACACGCTGCCGACATCGACGCTGCCTCATGAGGGCCTTGTGGGCGGACAGGAACTCACAGCAACGACGACCGGAAGCCTGACAGAAATCGGCAGCGTGGACAATACGGTGGGTGATGTCGTGATCAAGCGCGACGGACAGGATGTGACGGAAAACTATGCCATCACCCGTGTGGACGGCCTGCTAACCGTCAAGGCGGCGGAGGGTATCGCTGTGAGCAAGACCCCGGCGCAGATTGAGGTGTATGCAGGCAGCGATGTGGTCTGGACGGTTACGGTCGAAAACAACGGCAGCCATGACGCCAAAGGGCTGACGCTAACCGACGATCTGGAGGGGATTGCCATCACGGCGCCTGCCGGCATTGATCCCGCGGACTTTTCAGTACCCGCAGGCGGTACGGTCGAGTTTACGGTCAAACTTCCCGACGCGGCCGCCGGAACCTATGTGAACCATGTATCGGTCACGCAGCCGAAAGCGGATTCGACGACTGTGAAGCTGGCCGAGGCTGACGCAGCGGCAGTCACTGTCCGCACACCGCCCGCTCCTTCTACCGGGGGCAACAGACCTACCCCGCCGACCAAGGAAGAAACATACATCATGGACTACCGCGATTGCACTGCGAACACCGCCTGCCCCATCTGGCCCTACACCGATGCGGATGCAAAGGCGTGGTATCACGACGGCGTCCACTTCTGCCTGGAAAACGGGCTGATGGTGGGCTATGGGGACAACACCTTCAAGCCTGATGCGCCCACCACCCGTTCCATGCTCATCGTGATGCTGTGGCGTCTGAACGGCAGTCCCGTGGTCAATTACGCACTGGACTTTGACGATGTGGCGGAAGACGCCTGGTATACGGAGGCTGTCCGCTGGGCGAAATCCGAAGGCGTGGCCGGTGGCTACGGCAACGGGAAGTTTGGTCCCAACGGCACGCTGACCCGCGAGCAGATGGTGACGATACTGTTCCGTTATGCCCAGTGCAAGGGCTACGATGTGAGCGTCGGTGAGTACACCAATATCCTCTCCTTCGGCGATGCGACCACCGTGGCAGAATACGCCATCCCCGCCATGCAGTGGGCCTGCGGCTCCGGCGTAGTGGGTGGCAAGGACGCGGCCGATGGCAGCGGCCTGATTCTCGATCCCAAGGGCAGCACCACCCGCGCCCAAATGGCAACTATGGTGATGCGCTTCTGTGCGGAGATCGTGAAGTAACTCTATACAGGAAAAGCCGCTGCAAAGCAACGGCAAAGCAAGCGCAAAAGAAGCGGCGGCTGGAATAGAATGTTCCATGCCGCCGCTTCTTTGTACATTGTTCCATAAAAAACGAAGCCGGCGAATTGTTCGGCAGAACTGCACTGATGGTACAGCTCAAAAAATGTCCTTCTCAATGCGACACCATCGAAAAGGGCAGGTAGAGTCATCACATTCATCAGGACGAAATGACCCTATAACCAATGGAGGCGTTTGCTCGGAAGAAATATTCCTGAAGCGCAATACAGTACTGCAAAAGGACATAAAAGAGTTACAGTCTGGCATTGAAGAATCAGAGGAAATCTGTCATCATAAAAACGAATACGAGCAAATGAGAGAAATCTTCCTGCCTACAACGGCGCACATTCCGGACTACTATGACTGGATGATAGCAGAGGAAAGAATCGAGTGTGGAAATTGCTGATGGAAGAATACTATATATACCTACGAAATCATTCCGTGGGTATAAGGCCTTTTTGATTCAATCATTCTTCTGTTTTGGCTTTCTTCTCATCCCGCTCAATGGCTTCGTTCACCGCGCGATAGATAAAGGCGTTGGTGGATTCGCCCTGAGCCTTGGCGTGCTCCTGAATGCGGGATTTCTGTCCAACAGGCACCCGAAAAGTGATTCCCTCCAGTTTTTCGGCAATGAATTTTTTCTTTGCTCTGCGCTTGGCTTCATCAGTAGACATTACGCACCTCCACCTTCTATTGATGGTATCAGTATAAGTCATTCTGACTTCTTTGTCTATATGGTCAGTTTTAACATATCTGCACTCAGATATTCGTGAGATTCGTGCATTGATATCTGAGTGCAGATATTGTAAGATATAATCAGAAAATAAAAAACACGGCAGTGATGGAGTGTTGCGACCACTCCACCACCTGCGCAGGTGATGCGACCACCTACACAACGGGATTCCCCGCACCGATAGGGATAGTATATCCTTTTTTACGAGGCGGGGCAAGAGGAATGTTGTAAGATCCTCCCGCACGATGTAGGACGATGGCCTGCACCGTGCGTTTTGTTTTCAAAAAACAAATTTTGGAGGAAAACATTATGACAGAAATCACCATCCGTAAGAGCAGTAACATCCCCGACGGCAAGGAACTTTTTGAGGGTATCAGCGGTAACTTCCACGACTTCGGTCAGACCCTCTGCGAGCTGATCGACAATCCGATCTCCAACTTTCTGGCCCACAAGATCCAGGGTCTCATCGAGCTCACCCTGGAGGATCACGACAGCTATGTGGATGTCATGATCCGCGACAACGGCACCGGTATCGGGGATCTGGACACCGCCCTGACCATTGCTGCGCGGTCCTGCGCTCAGTCCCTTCTGAATGAGCACGGCATGGGCCTGAAGCACGCCCTGGCGTCCATTGACGCCGGAGAGACCCAGCACTGGAGCATCCAGACCCGGACGGTGGAGGACGCCGCTCACGACCGCTACCAGAGAGTGGAAAGCCCCTATGGCATCGGTATGCCCGTGTATCTTGTCCCGGGCAGCGGGGACATCGTGGGCAGCACCGGTACGGTGGTCCGTGTGCGCTGCCCCATGCACAAGTTCCTCTCCCTGAAACCCACCGGGCGTAAGGATACCCCCACCTTCACGGAGACGGCAGCGTACCTGAAGGAAACCCTGCGCTACACTTACGCCAATCTGCTCCGGGACGAGGTGTTCTCCATCATCTTTACGACCATCAGCAAGGATGGCGTCCCCGATGATGAGTGGATCACCGAGCCTCTGGAGCCCAACTGGAAGGATGGGTGCACGGTGCTGCCCCCGGTGGAAACCGACTTGGGCGGCGGCAGCGTGACCATCTGCTGCCGCTACGGCAGCATCCGCCGGGGAAAGAAAAACGCGTTCTTCTATAGGGCGAATATGGCCTCCAGCGGCGCGGAAATCCGAATCAACGGCCGCGCCATCCAGCATGGGTTGTACAACGAAATCTGGGGGAAGGCGCTCCACCCCAACCAGAACCGCTTCATCGCCCAGATCGATATCCTAAGTGATCAGGTGGACGCCCTGCCCGACACCAAGGCAGCGAAAACGGTCTGCGCGAGGACGATGAGAAGGTGGCCGCGCTGTTCCTCTGGATCCGGACCAATATTCCCGAGCCCATTAAGGAGGAGGGGCGTGAGCAGATGCTGGTACGCCTGTTGGCGGAGAAAAAGGCGGCGGAAGAGGACGTCCTGCGGGTCTCCACCGAGAAGAACCTGTACCAGTGCCTGAAGCTACAGATCAAGTCAGATCTGTTTGTCAGCAGTATGGAGGGCGTCACCCTGTACGAGGCGAAAGCCGGCGGCAGCAAGGCGGAGGACGTGTACCAGTTACGGATGTATCACGACGGCTGCATCGCCGATGACATGGAAGTTCGAGAGGCGGTGCTCATCGCCCAGCGCCATCCCGAAACGGTGAAGGCTCTGCTGGCGGAGCTGAACCGCCAGAACGACAAGAAGGGCAACCCCTACCACTTTGCCTTGTCCACTTGGGAAGAGGAGGGCATTGTCCTCCCGCCCGATGTGGAATAATCCATAGAACTCACTTAGGGAGCCGGAGAAATCCGGCTCCCTATTTTATCCGTGTTATTCCGTTTTCGGAACAATATCCGCTTTAAAATCCTTATTTTTGATTCAAAACCAATTAATTTAAAATTATTCTTGCATTTTAAAACATCTTGATGTATACTTGATTTACAAAGTTTCTTTCTTATGTGTGATTTCATTTTTCACACACTGTTTCTATCAATCGTGTCTGTTATGCCGATTAGTTTCCTTGCTTTTTTGTTTGTGTCGAGGTGTACTATGTCTATCCATAGTTACTTCGACTTTTTTATTTTCCACAGAGTTTAATTCTGATTCATTTGGAATCAGAACAATGATTATCAAAGAGAATTACAATGTGCCCACCTTGGTGGGTGAGATACAGAAAATCCATCGTCAGGAGGCAGTTTTGCATCCTGACGATTTTATATATATACGACATGAGACCAGCTGTTATCATGTCCCAATTTCCCCCTCCCCCAGCACCACGCCGCTTAACGTGACCCGCTCGCGCCCTCGGAGATTGGCGCCTGATCCGCTTGGCCGCGGACAGAAATGAACCATGGGACGAAACACCCCCTTATTGTGTGTTGTGACGGTAAATACAACGCTCAGCGTAGGGGGCCAGCCACCCCCTCCGCGCAAGCCTACAAGGCTTGTTGGGATTATGTCGCTTGCGACCGGTTTGCTATGCTTCTCCGTTAGTAAGATAGCCTTGTCCAGCGATATCGACAAGAGAATAGTGTATCGCATTTTCTTCAGATACCCGCTTTCGGACCCCGGAATAATGTGTTCCGGGACGCCTTCCAACATTGGAACCTGCTCTGAAAGTCGGGTATCTGCAGCTGGTTATTTGCCGCGCCCAGCGGAAAATAACCAGCTATGGGGTATAGGTGGTCTGGTCAACCGCTTATACCTGGGTTTCTATATTCCCCTTCGGAAGGAAATAGTTTGGTTTATCTTAATGTGAGCCTTACCCTCCGATGTCTAAAAAATATGTTACGCATTGAACGTGCCTAACGGCTGGGTCTGTTTGCCGATGACAAACAGGCATCTTAATAATAGAAAGGAGTGACCACATGGCAAGCTTAGTGTATGAAATATCCACCCACATATATGATAAGTCAAAATATCTGAAACCTCCGGAAAAAGATGAGAACGGCAATCCGGCGGAACCCGTTGATATCACAAAAAGGAGCGAACGGCAATATAAGAATCATGCCATTAAATTTGGACTTTGGTGCAAAGGAAAATATAAATGCCGGCACTTTGATGATTGCAAGTCGCACATCCAGGATTATGCTGATTTTCTGATCAAAGAAGGTTATTCCGCCAGTACGATCCATACCTATCTGGCAGCGGTCTGCCGGGTTTGGAGTGTTGATATGAGCACAATCCAAAAGCCCGAACGGCATGTGTCCCAAAATACCCGCAGCCGCGGCGAAAAAGCTGTGGGCAAGCGAAAGGACGCACAGCGAGAGGCTTCTCCGCGGTTGTACGACTTTGCTGCCAAAGTGGGACTCCGCCGCCGGGAGTACCAGAAGCTCAGCGGTGGTGATCTGGTGAAAGACGAATCCGGACACCTGTGCATTTGGGTCAAAGGAAAGGGGGGAAAGATTCAGTATCAGAGGATTCTTCCATCTGATATTGATTTCATTCGTTCCTATTTTGAGGAAAAGGATGACGATGAGTATCTCTTTACCCGTGAAGAGATGAAAAACAAGATTGACCTGCACCACCTCCGCGCATGCCAGGCCAAGCGGGCCTATCTTTATTACTTAAATGGTATTCAGGATCCGGCGTTCCGGGAAAATCTGATCAAAGAACTGGAAGCCCGCTGGCAATTTAACAAAAAGAAGAATTGGGATCCTGAGAAGTTGGAAGGCACTTACTACCTCCGCGGTCGCAACCGCAAGTTTGCCCAAGAACACAATCTTCCCACCGCATACAACCGACTGGCCCTCATGGCTGTGAGCGTCTTCCATCTGTCGCACTGGCGCCTGGACGTCACGGTCTGCAACTACATTCTGGCGGTTTGAAAACATAAAACCCACCAGTGAAGCCATTTTGGCCCATTGGTGGGTATCTTATCTCATCTCGGTTGTATAAAGCGGAATCAAGCTTGGCTGCTTATAATATTATGTCAGGTTCATTCTTAAAAGCTCCTGGGTCAGTTCTGCGCAATCTTTTGTGCCTGAGCGAAAAATGCAAACAAATATGCCTTGCTGCTGATACTTGCGAAGTGCAGATTGTACTTCGCTTTCGTCTGTTCCCTTTGTTACCCATAGTTCTACGGCATTCAGAGAGGGGTTCTTCTTTTGATAAATCACAATGGCAACCTCCAAGATGAGTATTGCCAAACTTCTCCAGACTATTCTCCTGCCGTAAAAAGGTGCAAAAAAGCGTGCCAATTGACACGCTCCTCCGAAACCATATCATAGCCGCTTTTGAAAAACGGCATACTTCTCCAAAGACACATAAAAACAACAGAAACATAGCTGCCTGTATGCAGCGAGAAAAGAAACAAATCAAAAAGATACTATCTGTAGTATACCCATTTTAGGGAAAAGAGTCAACTACAGGAAAACTTTGTTTATGGATACTGGCTTGATTTCTCGTGCTTTCTGATTTACAATGTTATTATAATTCAATTTGAATTTAAAAATCAACATTGGAGAAATCATATGAACATATCTGGATACACCCGAATTTCTGTGGATATTGAGCAGGATCGCGACAATACATCCATCGAAAACCAAAAGGCCATCATAACGGACTATGTCGCAAATCATTTTCCCCAAGCAAAACTCACCTTGTACGAGGATCGTGATCGCTCCGGATATACATTTGAGCAGCGCGAGGGCTATCAGCAAATGCGGCCCAAGTTATTCTCCGGCGAATCACAAATTCTGATTATCAAGGATTTTTCCCGTTTTTCCCGACGCAACAGTTTGGGATTACTGGAGCTGGAAAACCTGCGCGACGCAGGCGTTCGCATTATCGCCATCAATGACGGCATTGACTATCCCGCAAAAGATGACTGGACGCTCATTCAGTTCAAATTTTTGATGAACGAGATGCCCGTCACGGATACAAGCAAAAAAATCAAAGCAATCATTCAGCATCGCCAAAAAAACGGCGAATGGGTCTGCGCCGTGCCTTACGGCTACCGGATGCTCAACACCAAGGAGATGACCTACGAGAACGACCCTCCCGCCGCCGAGATCGTCCGTGAGATCTTCGCTTTATACAACAGCGGTTGGGGATATAAGCGGATTGCCAATTACCTGACGGATAAGGGAATCCCAACTCCACGGGCCAATGAAATTGCATGGAGAGAAGCTCTGGGCCAGCATACCAAGCTCAAGTCCAAAGCAGAATGGTCCATTATCTCCGTCTCAAGCATTCTCGGCAACGATTTTTATGTTGGGACACTGCGGCAAAAAAAGTATACCAGAGCCAAAATCAATGGCAAAGATAAGCGATTGGACGAGGAGGAGCATATCGTCATCGAAAATGCGCATACCCCGATCATTGATGCCCGCACCTTTGCCTATACGCAGGAGCAGCTCAAGCTTCGCTCCAGAAGCAACTACCGCGGCGAGAAAAAGTACGCTACTGACTACTCCGGTTTCCTGTATTGCGGGGACTGCGGAGCGCCCATGTTCTCCATGTCACGCCCTGATTTGAAGCCTGCCTATACCTGCGGCACCTACCACCGCAGAGGGCGTAAAGGCTGTACCAGCCACCATGTCCGCGTGGACAAGCTGGATGAGCTGCTCAAGCGCTATGTACAGGTTGTCCGGGACAATTCCGCCTCCATGATGGATCAGCTTCAGGATGCCATCAAGCGGCAGCCGGAACGGGAGCAGGAGATTGGAAACGCCATTGACTCTCTGGAGCGTCAACTGGCCGAAAGCAAGGAACAGCTCAAGGCCATGTACAAGCGCAAGCTGATTGACACCATGGGAAAGGCTCCCGATGAAGCCGCCATCATCGATGAAGCATACACGGAGTTGGAAAAGGACCTGACCCGTCGCATCGCCGGTCTGGAACAACAGATTGATGTCAACATTGACTCCCGCAATCACCTCCTGCAAGCCAACCGGGCCGCCAAAACGGTCATCGAGGTGTTTGATGACATTCTGACAAAGCCAAAGCTGGACAAACGGGATATCTCCCTGATTGTGGATCGCATTACGGTCTATGAGGACCACATCGACATTCAGCTCAAACCTGATGTGGATGGATTGCTGGCTACCGGAGTATGGGAGGAAAGCGAAAATTTTCCGCAGGACAGTAAAGATATCTCAAATCTTCCCACAGAAATTGTTCAATCGGCCACCCGCCGACCGAGCAAGGTCTTTACTGTCAATGTTGTCAATAGTGGGGACCCGCTGGAAATCTACACGGATAAAGAAGGCGGTGTGATCTTCAAAAAATATTCCCTGATGGGTGGACTGACGGACTTTGCGGGGCAGCTGTGTGAGACGCTGAACCGTACCACGGGTCGGGTAACGGTGATCACGGACCGGGACAGCTGTGTGGCGGCGGCCGGAGCACCCCGGCGGGAGCTTTTGGACAAGCCCATCTCCCGGCAGCTGGAACAGTTGATGGAGGGACGGCAGATCTATCAGCACAAGGAGGGAGAGGAGGCCGTGCCGCTGTGCGAGGGGGAGACCCGCTTTGCCCTGGCGACTGCCGCGCCGATCCTGTCGGAGGGAGACGTGCTGGGCTGCGTTATTTTTGCCGGGGAAGGAGAGAACCTCCAGAACGGAGAGGTGGAGTACAAGCTGGCCCAGTCCATCGCCGGGTTCCTGGGACGTCATATGGAGAGTTAAAAAACGGACCCGGACTGTTGTCCGGGTCCGTTTTATCAATGTGGGTTGGTTCCGCGGTCTATTCCGGCCAGCGGAGCGGGGTTGTCCCGGTCCTGGAGCATGGCTTCCACCTCGTGACGGGGACAGCGGCAATCCCCCTCGCCGCGCCGGCAGTAGGTACCTGTGTACGGGTCCTGGCCAAGGTAGACCGGCCGCTGCCGAAAGCCGGCCCGGGGCACAAAAATCGCTACGATGTCGTTGCCTCCGCTGCGCAGGATCTGCACGTCCTCAGGTTGGAGAATATTGGAACTGACCACGGCGGGATCGTTGACCATATCCCAGAACTCATTCACCAACTCCTGGGGGTCGAATAGGGGAACAGAGTACAGGGATTTGTCCTCCGCCTCGGCCACGCCCAGCAGGATGACCCCGCCCAGGGTATTGGCGAAGGCGGAATAGGTCTCCCAGAGGCTGTGAGGCAGCCCCCCCTGGGCACGCTTGGCCTCCACACGGTTATCCTCCTGATACTCGTCCAGAAAATCCAGATGTTCCAGAGAAGCCATGGGCACATTCCCCTCCTTGTATTTTGATTCCAGTATACCCTGCGCGGGAGGGGATTTCAACCGGTGTCAATGCAGGTTTTCCCGGAAAAAGACCAGCGCGTTGCCGAAAAAGATCTTATCACACAGAGCGGGAGCATACCCGCGCTCCAAAAAGCGGCCGTATAGCCCCGCCACTTTTTCGGGGCTGTCCAGCCAGGGAGGGAGGTCCGCACCGTCAAAATCGGAGCCCAGGGCCAGACAGTCTTCTGCGCCCAAGGCCAAAAAGTGGTCCACATGGGCGAACAGGTCCTCCGGTGTGGGGCGGCCATCGTCCCGGAGAAATTCCACATAGTAGTTCAAGCCGATGAGACAGTGCCGGGCGGTCAGTTCCCGGATTTGGTTGTCTGTGAGGTTCCGTTTGTGGGAGCACACCCGGCGCGCGTTGGAGTGGGAGGCCACAAAGGGTTTCTTGGCTACCTCCAGCAGGCCATCAAAGCCCCGGTCGTTGAGATGGGATACGTCCACCAAAATGCCCGCTGCCTCCATGCAGGGGATCAGGGATTTGCCAAAGGAGGTCAGCCCATGGTCGGAGGCGATGCCGGAGCCGATCTCGTTTTCTCCGTTCCAGGTCAGGGTCATCATCCGTACCCCGTCCCGGACCAGGACGTCGACCCGGTCCAGGTCGCCGGCCAGAGCGGCCCCGTTTTCCACCGTCAGAAGGGCGGCAGTCTTGCCCTGCGCCCAAGCTGCCTCAATGTCAGCGGCGGTGCGGCAAGGGGTGACCCGGGAGGCAAAAAGCTCCATTTGCCGCATAAAGCTCTGCTGATGGCAGCGGTAATAACCGGCGGACTCCGCCGGAGACAGACCGTCGGGAATAAAAATGGCGAAGCACTGGCACCAGCGGGTTCCCCGGGGCAGACAGGTCAGGGATAGGGAGGCACAGGGGTCATCCAGCGTATTTTGACACCGCCCGGGGGCAGTAAATGCGGTGAGGGTGTCGCAGTGGAGGTCGACAACGGCCAATGGATACATGGCGAGGCCCCTTTCCATTCAGAGTGATACCGTAGCTTATGCGGAAAAAGCACTGTAAATTTTCGTTTCGCTGCCCATGGAACCGAAACCCATGTGATGTAGGGCAAGGGCTCTGTCCTTGCCTTTTCCGGGTGGACCAAATACTGGGATAAATTGGCGTACTTGAACACTTCGCCTACAGGCGGGACGGGAGATGGGGGATGTTTCGCCCCCGGGCGAGGTACTTTTGTAGAGATACAAAAGTACCCAAAAAATCTCCGGGCCTGCGGGCCCGGACCCCAAAGGGCGTCCTACAAAAAAGCCTGCCTCACGTCCGGCGCCCATCCCCTGGTTTTGCTGCCCCGCCTTCCGGACCTTCGGCCCTGGGTGGATCAAACTTGAATACAGAAAACCGCTGAATATCAGCGCCTGAGTTTCCAAACTGTGCGGCGTGGTTCCTGACTGCGCTGCCCCGCCCCGCTGTGTAAAACTTGATCCAGTGGCACGCCCCACCGGGCGGCCCCGGCTGGCCACGGAGGTAAGGAGTGTCAGGGACAGGTCATGCCGTGACCGAGGCGGGCTGTATTGCCGATCCCCCGTAAAACCTCTGAATTCTGCGAAGCAAAAAGGCGGTGTGAGTCCATTCAAATTTTGCGGCCTGGGCCGTTGGTTCCTTTTGCATCGCTGCAAAAGGAACTCGCCCCGCAGGGCGAAATCTTCTCACCCCATAAACAAAAATTTATCTTCCGCCATCACCTGGCTTTTTCATGGTCAGGGAGATGCGTTTTTTCTTCTCATCCACCTCCACCACCCAAACGGTGACCACATCCCCCACGGAGAGAAGTTCAGAGGGGTGGCGTACCCGCCGAGGCAGCTTGGAGATATGGACCAGGCCGTCCTGGTGGACGCCGATGTCCACAAACACACCGAAGTCGGTGACGTTGCGAACGGTACCCTGGAGCTCCATTCCAGGTTTCAGATCCTTGGCCTCCATGACGTCGGTGCGGAGGATGGGCGCGGGCAGCTCGTCCCGGGGGTCGCGGCCGGGTTTCATCAGCTCCTTGACAATGTCAGCCAGGGTAGGCACGCCCGCGCCGCAGGTCTCCGACAGTTTCTCCAAGCCGATGGCTTCCGCGCGTGTCTTCAGTTCTCCGATGTTCCCTGCCTTTACATCGGCCAGCGTGTATCCGCAGGCCTCCAGCAGTTTTTCCGCGGCGGCATAGCTCTCCGGGTGGACCCCGGTGTTGTCCAGCACGGATTTGCTCTCGGGGACCCGGAGGAAGCCGGCGCACTGCTCAAAGGCTTTGGGACCCAGCTTGGGGACCTTCAAAAGCTGCTTCCGGGTGGTGAAGATGCCGTTCTCCTCCCGGTATTTCACCAGGTTCTTGGCGGTGGCCGCTGTGAGGCCGGAGACCCGCTGGAGCAGGGAGGGAGAAGCGGTGTTGGCGTCCACCCCCACGGCGTTGACACAGTCCTCCACCACACCGTCCAGAGTCTCGCCCAGACGGGCCTGGGGCATATCGTGCTGGTACTGGCCCACACCAATGGCCTTGGGGTCGATCTTCACCAGCTCGGCCAGGGGGTCCTGGAGCCGCCTGGCGATGGAGACGGCGCTTCTCAGATTCACGTCAAACTGGGGGAACTCCTCGGCGGCCAGCTTGGAGGCGGAGTACACCGAGGCCCCCGCTTCGCTGACGATCATGTAGGAGACGCCGCCGCCCACTTTTTTGATCAGCTCCACGGTCATCTGCTCCGTCTCCCGGCTGGCGGTGCCGTTGCCGATGGCGATGTGCTCCACGCCGTGCTTTTTGATGAGGGCGGCCAGTTTGGCAATGCACTCCTGCTTCTGCCGCTCCCCGTGGGTGGGGTAGACCACCGTGGTGTCCAGCACCTTGCCGGTGCCGTCCACCACCGCCACCTTACAGCCCATGCGGTAGCCGGGGTCCAGGCCCATGGTCACCTTGCCCTTGACAGGGGGCTGCATCAGCAGGGGCTTTAGGTTCAGAGCGAACATGTGGATGGCACCCTCGTTGGCCTGGTCCGTGAGATAGTTCCGGATCTCCCGTTCCATGGAGGGCTGGATGAGCCGGTCATAGGCGTCATCCGCGGCGGCGCGGACGAAGGCCATGGCGGCCGTCCCAGGCACCACCGCCCGGCGGACAGTGACGTGGGCGGTCTCCGGGTCCAGTTCCACGCTGACCTTTAAAATCTCCTCCCGCTCGCCCCGGTTGACGGCCAGCACCTGATAGCCCTGGAGGCGGTTCACCGGGCACTTGAAGTCGTAATAGAGCCGGTAGACGCTGTCCTCCGGCTCCTTGGCCGCGGCCTTGGACACCAATACCGCACGGCGCAGGTACAGCTCCCGCAGCTCCTTGCGGATGTCGGCGTCATCGGAGATCTCCTCGGCGATGATGTCGCTGGCGCCCTGGAGGGCATCTTCTACGGTCTCCACGCCCTTTTCAGGGTCGATGAAGCCGGCGGCTGCCTCCTCGGGGATCACGGCGGGGCCGCTGTGGGCAAAGAGCAGGTCGGCCAGGGGAGCTAACCCCTTTTCCCGGGCGATGGTGGCCCGGGTGCGGCGCTTCTGCTTGTAGGGGCGGTACAGGTCCTCCACCTCAGCCAGAGTAGCGGCGTTATCGATGGCGGCGGTCAGTTCCGCGGTCAGCTTGCCCTGGTTTTCGATGGAGGCCTTCACCTCGGTTCTGCGCTGGTCCAGATTGCGCAGGTATTGCAGCCGGTCCGCCAGCTGGCGCAGCAGCTGGTCGTCCATAGAGCCGTGAAGCTCCTTCCGGTACCGGGCGATAAAGGGGATGGTAGCCCCCTCGTCGATCAGATTGACAACGTTCTGCACCTGTTCTTCGGTGCGGCCCAGTTCACAGGCCAGGGTTTGGATCATGGGGTCCATGGCATTCGCTCTCCTTGGTAAATGAAGTCCTCCCCAGTTTATCGGAAAACCGGGAAAAAGTCCAGCGAAAAGGGGCACGGCTTGCCGTGCCCCCACATAGTCCTACGGAATATGGCGACCGACGCCCGCGTCAGGCCGCTTTCATGGCCGGGCTTGGCCCTTACTCCCCGCCCAGGGTGTCCCGGAACATAAGGAGGAACGCAGCCAGCAAGGGCAGGCAGGAGGCCAGGACGGTATGTCCGCCGAAGAAGGGAGAGAGCAGGCCGCTGGCCACCGCTCCCGTCACGAAGGAGAGGATCAGCCCGTAATACAGGGCGGCCTTGGGCGCGGACTGGCTGCCGGGCTGGGTCAGTGCCCGAAACAGGTGCTCCGTACCGCTGCGCAGGTTGCCTGTGCACATGGTGGTGGCGCAGCCGCAGCCCCGGAATTGCCGGAAGGACTCGATCTGGACGGCACTGGTGAAGGAGATCAGCATATTGGCCAGAGGGTCGAAGCTGCCCAGGGGCAGCAGAGACACCAGGAGTAGCACCAGGCACTCGGCAATGAGGATGGGCTGCCGCCAGTGGAGCCGTCCGGCGTTGGGACCCAAACGCCGGCGCAGGGCCTCGGTGAACAGCACCCCGGCGGTGAAGGAAAGGATGGGGAGGAGGTAGTGCAGCCCTTCGCTCCACTGGCCCCGAGCCAGGTGGAGGCCCAGGAGGACGAGGTTGCCCGTCTCGGCGGTGGCGAAGACCTCACCCCGGTTCAAATAGCTGTACGCGTCCAGCATTCCCCCGGCCAGAGCCAGCAGGAGACCGACGGGAAGAGATTCCGACATTTGATTGTGTTTCATGGAAGACCTCACAAAAAAGGGCACCGCGGACGCGGCGCCCTTTTCAAGATGAAATTATTCCGCCACAGGGCCGGCCTTGACCAGGGCCTTGCCAGCCTCGTTGGTGGTGTACTTGGCGAAGTTCTTGACGAAGCGGGAAGCCAGGTCCTTGGCCTTGGTCTCCCACTCAGCGGCGTCCGCATAGGTGTCGCGGGGGTCCAGAATGCCGGAATCCACGCCGGGCAGCTCGGTGGGGACCTCCAGGTTGAAGTAGGGGATGGTCTTGGTGGGGGCCTTGCCGATGTCGCCGTTCAGGATGGCGTCGATGATGCCGCGGGTATCCTTGATGGTGATGCGCTTGCCGGTGCCGTTCCAGCCGGTGTTGACCAGATAGGCCTTGGCGCCGGAGACCTCCATCTTCTTGACCAGCTCCTCGGCGTACTTGGTGGGGTGCAGCTCCAGGAAGGCCTGGCCGAAGCAGGCGGAGAAGGTGGGAGTGGGCTCGGTGATGCCCCGCTCGGTGCCGGCCAGCTTGGCGGTGAAGCCGGACAGGAAGTAGTACTGGGTCTGCTCGGGGGTCAGGATGGAGACGGGGGGCAGCACGCCGAAGGCGTCGGCGGACAGGAAGATCACGTTCTTAGCGGCGGGGGCGGCGGAGATGGGCCGCACGATGTTCTGGATGTGGTTGATGGGGTAGGAGACGCGGGTATTCTCGGTGACGCTCTTGTCGGCGAAGTCGATCTTGCCCTCGGCGTCCAGGGTCACGTTCTCCAACAGGGCGTTGCGCTTGATGGCGTTGTAGATGTCGGGCTCGGAATCCTTGTCCAGGTTGATGACCTTGGCGTAGCAGCCGCCCTCGAAGTTAAACACGCCCTCGTCGTCCCAGCCGTGCTCGTCGTCGCCGATGAGCAGGCGCTTGGGATCGGTGGACAGGGTGGTCTTGCCGGTGCCGGACAGGCCGAAGAAGATGGCGGTGTTCTCGCCGTTCATGTCGGTGTTGGCGGAGCAGTGCATGGAGGCGATGCCCTTCAGGGGCAGGTAGTAGTTCATCATGGAGAACATGCCCTTCTTCATCTCGCCGCCGTACCAGGTGTTCAGAATGACCTGCTCACGGGAGGTGATGTTGAAGGCAACACAGGTCTCGGAGTTCAGGCCCAGCTCCTTGTAGTTGTCCACCTTGGCCTTGGAGGCGGTGTAGACGATGAAGTTGGGCTCGAAGTTGGCCAGCTCCTCCTCGGTGGGGACGATGAACATGTTCTTCACGAAGTGGGCCTGCCAGGCCACTTCCATGATGAAGCGGATGGCCATGCGGGTGTCCTTGTTGGCGCCGCAGAAGGCGTCCACCACGAACAGGCGCTTGTTGGACAGCTCCTGAATGGCCAGGTCCTTGACGGTGGCCCAGGTCTCCTCGCTCATGGGGTGGTTGTCGTTCTTGTACTCGTCGGAGGTCCACCAAACAGTGTTCTTGGAGTTCTCGTCCATGACGATATACTTGTCCTTGGGGGAACGGCCGGTGTAGATGCCGGTCATCACGTTCACCGCGCCCAGCTCGCTGACCTGGCCCTTGTCAAAGCCTTCCAGCTCGGGCTTGGTCTCCTCATCAAAGAGCATTTCGTAAGAGGGATTGTAGACGATCTCGGTGGTACCGGTGATACCATACTTGTTCAGATTGATCTCTGCCATAGTTGTATGACCTCTTTTCTTACATGATCTTCCCGCCGCGGGACCTGCCCGCGGAGCAGGAGGGATTATCTTCAATCTCTATAATAATACACGGAGCGGAGGACAAAGTCAATGTCATTGGAGATTGCAATTTAGCTATATATTCCATTGCATCTTTGAACATGCGGCGGAAACCGCCGAATTTCCGGACCGTGTCCCAATGGGGAGGGAAAATCAAGCCCCCGCGCGGCGCAGGGCTTTGGAGAGGGCGGCGAATTCGGGGATGCCCAGCCGTTCTCCCCGGACGTCGGCGGGGAGGCCGCAGTCCAGGATGATCCGGGAGAGCTCCTCTTTGGAGAGGGTCTGGCCGAAGGCAGAGTTCAGTCCGTTCAGCAAAGTCTTACGCCGCTGGGAGAAGGCGGCCCTGACCACCAGGAAGAAGTGGGACGGGTCGTCCACCTCCGCCGGAGCGGGACGGGGGACCATCCGAACCACCGAGGAGGTCACCTTTGGGGCGGGGACGAAGCAGGAGGGAGGCACGTCAAAGAGCAGCTCCGGGACGGTGTGGTACTGGCAGTAGAGGGAGAAGGCTCCGTAGTCCGCTGTCCCGGGAGCGGCGCAGATGCGGCGGGCCACCTCCCGCTGGATCATCACCGTGATGGCGGAGAAACACCCGGCCTCGATCAGAGCGGTGATGGCGGGGGTGGTGATGTTATAGGGCAGGTTGGCGCAGGCGATGGGCTCCAGACCGGCAAACTTTTCCCGGACCAAGGCGGGGATGTCCGTCTTCAAAATGTCCCCGGAGACGATCTCGGTGTTGTCCCGTCCGGCCAGCGTCTCGGCCAGAATGGGCAGCAGGGACCGGTCCAGCTCCACCGAGACGACCTTATCTGCCAGCAGAGACAGCTGGGTGGTCAGGGGACCGATGCCGGGGCCAATCTCCAGCACGCCCTTACCGGGAGCGGCCCCTGAGGACGCGGCGATGTCCCGGGGGACCCAGGGCTCAATGAGAAAGTTCTGCCCCATGGATTTGGAGAAACGGAAGCCGTGGCGGGTCAGCAGGGCTTTGATCTGGTTGATATCACATAGATCCATGATGTGCTCCTTATAGTATGTGAAGAATCACTGGTTTTCTTGCTCAGGAATAATATAACAGGGGAAGGGCGGAAAGGCAAGGGGAGAGTCGGAACATGAACCGGGCAGGTACACTGGAAGTGTAAAGGAGCCTTCCCCCTGTGGGGCCGTGAAAGCGTCAAACTCCGGTTGATCTGCCGGGGCTTGTCCCACGGCGTTTGACATATTGACCAGAGATCTGTTCCGGCTCAAAAAAAGAACAGGGTACTTTGCCCTTTACTCCTGGGAAGGAATCCCGTATAATGTAACTGGAAAGACCGGATCGGCCTTTCTCACAGGATCGCAGAAGGAAAGGAGGACTTTGGGTCTGGCCCAACACAAGCGCCAGTGCCCGGGGACCGGCGGACGTCGGCCCACGGGACGACGAGGAGAGGGGAGTATCGAAGGATTCGGCGGATGCCCCTCCGCACTGCTCCGGGTGCGCACACAGCCAGGAAATACCCGGGTGACCGGGGAACAAAGGGACTGTGGCCGGGGGACGAGGCAAATGGCTGCGAGTTTGTCCTCTTGACTTATTTTGATCAAATCAGGAGGAACAATTTCATATGTGTGGAATCGTTGGCTATATCGGCAGGGAGCAGGCGGCTCCCGTGCTGTTGGACGGTCTGGCGCGATTGGAGTACCGGGGGTATGATTCCGCCGGTGTGGCCGTCTATTCGGAGCGGGCGGAGGCCCTGTCTGTCCACAAGGCCAAGGGACGGCTGCAGGTGCTGTCCGACATGCTCCAGGGGGGCGCGGCGCTGGACGGTACCGTGGGCATCGGCCATACCCGCTGGGCCACCCATGGGGCACCCAGCGACGTCAACTCCCACCCCCAGGTGAGCCAGAACGGCAAGATTGCGGTGGTCCATAACGGCATCATCGAAAACTACGCCGAGCTGAAGGCCTTCCTGGAGGACAAAGGGGTGGTCTTCACCTCCGAGACGGACACCGAGGTGGTGGCCCAGCTCATCGAGTATTTCTACGAGGGGGACATCCTGGAGGCCGTGGGACGGGTGCTCCGCCGCATCCAGGGAGCCTACGCCCTGGGCATCCTCTGCGCCGACGCGCCGGACCGGCTGGTGGCCGTCCGGAAGGACAGCCCGCTGATCCTGGGCTATGGGGACGGGTGCAATTTCCTGGCCAGTGACGTTACCGCCATCATCAAGCACACCAGAAACGTGGGTTATATGGAGGACGGCGAGGTGGCCGTTCTCACCCGGGACGGCATCCAGTGCTACAACCACCTGATGCAGCCCATCGAGAAGGAAATCACCCATGTGGACTGGGAGATCGACGCGGCGGAGAAGGGCGGCTATGAGCACTTCATGTTCAAGGAGATCATGGAGCAGCCCGAGGCGCTGCGGCGGGCCATTTTCCCCCGTATCAAGGACGGGGCGGTCTGCTTTGAGGATTTCGGCCTGACGGAGGACTACATCCGGAACATCCGCAAGGTCTACATCGTGGCCTGCGGCTCCAGCTACCACGTGGGCATGGTGGGCAAGTACAACCTGGAGCGGCTGACCCGGAAGCCCGTGGAGGTGGCTCTGGCCTCGGAGTTCCGGTACATGGACCCCATTGTGGACGAAAATACCCTGGTGGTGGCCATCAGCCAGTCGGGGGAGACTCTGGATACCATGGCCGCCCTGCGGGAGGCCAAGCGGCTGGGGGCCAAGGTACTGTCCATCGTCAACGTGGTGGGTAGCTCCATCGCTCGGGAGTCCGACGTGGTGCTGTACACCTGGGCGGGACCGGAGATCGCCGTAGCCACCACTAAGGCCTACTCCACCCAGATGGCGGTCATCGACCTGCTGGCCCTCTATTTCGCCCGCGTCCTGGGCACCATCGGCGAGGCGGAGTACCGGGAGGCGCTGGAGGAGATGCTCCGCCTGCCCGGCAAGATGGAGGCTGTTCTGGCCGACCGGGACGACATCCAGTATTTTGCCTCCCAGTATTTTAACCACAACAGCGTGTTCTTCATCGGCCGCAACGTGGACTATGCCCTGGGGCTGGAGGGCTCCCTGAAGCTGAAGGAGATCTCCTATATCCACTCCGAGGCCTACGCCTCCGGCGAGCTGAAGCACGGTACCATCAGCCTCATCGAGGACGGCACCCTGGTGGTGGCGCTGGGCACCTACGGCAAGCTCTTTGAGAAGGCCATGAGCAACGTGGTGGAGGTGAAGTCCCGGGGAGCTGACGTGCTGGCCCTGACCACCGAGAGCCACAGGTCGGAGATGGCAAAAACCGCCAACGCAGTCATGACCATCCCGGACACCCACGACCTGCTGCTGCCCTCTCTGGGCGTGGTGCCCCTCCAGCTCTTCGCCTACTATGTGGCCTTGATGCGGGGCTGCGACATCGATAAGCCCAGAAATCTGGCCAAGAGCGTCACGGTGGAGTAAAACGGAATCTGTTTCAACCGGGTCCGGCGGGAATGTCCCCGCCGGACCCGGTTTCTCGCTGCGAAGGGCGAAAAAAGACCGTGTGGGGTCGCGGACAAGGCGGCCTCACGCGGTCTTATGATCATCAGAAAGATTTAGTGGGAGTGCCGGTAGGAAACCAGAGGGAGGGGACCCTTGAGAAGCTGGACCAGCACACCGGAGACGATGAAGAACAGTCCGGCGAAGGAGGCCCAGCTGATGGGCTCATGGAGCAGGAGAAAGATGTAGACCAGGGAGACGAAGGGGGTCAGGTAGGCCAGATTGGACAGCTTGGCCGTGTCTCCGATGTCCATGGCCATGGCCCAGGTGGTGTAGCCCAGTCCATTGACGAACACGCCGATCCAGAGCAGCACGCCCATTTGGGGGAGGGAGAGGGCGGGGACCGGGCCTGACGTCAGCAGGAGGGGGAGGGCGGCCAGAGTGCTGGCAGAATAGTAGACGGTCATGGCGACGAATTTGTCGCAGGTGACCTTGACGTTCAGAACAGAAAAGAGCGCGTAGCAGACCGCGTCCGCCACGCAGAACAGGACGCCTGCCATGCTGATCTGTCCCAGTCCGGTGAAGTGCCCCTCGGTGGCCACCATGACCACGCCGAAGAAGGAGAGGGCCAGGGCCAGCCCCTTTTGCGCCGTCATGCGGGCTCCCAGCAGCAGGCAGGAGAACAGGACAATCAGAATGGGCCAGAGGTAATTGATGATGAAGGCCTGTTGTGCTTTCAGGTGGCTCAGGCCGTTATAGTAGAAAAGATTGACCGCCAGCATCCCCAGCAGCCCCAGAAGGGCCAGGTGGGCCAGTTCATGCAGGGACAGGGAGCGAAAAAGCTTGAGCCGTCCGGTGCACAAACAGAGTAAAAAGAGAAAGAGCGCCGCGGTGAGACTGCCGAAAAAGACCACGGAGATGGTGGACAGGGAACTGATCATCAGGGAACTCACGGAAGCGGAGGAACCCCAAAACAAAATGGCCATGCCGGCCAGAAGATATTCCTTTTTCACGATTGGATCCCGCCTTCGACTGTATCAGAGCATGAAAGAACGCCCGCATAGTGTTATACCGTCGAATGGGCGGGAAGTCAAGGAGAATTTGTCCGGTCACAGAACATTGACCACGCTGGCCTGCTCCATCTCGGCCAGCAGCTCGATCTGGGCCATCAGGTCGGCGTTGGCGGCGGCGTACTGGTCCATCTCCTCCAGCTTCAGGTACTGGAGCACGGACCGGAAGGACCGCAGGATGGAGTCGGTGTCTGAATGGCGCATGACGGTGTGGAGGTAGAAGTGGTGATCCTGC
Source organism: Pseudoflavonifractor phocaeensis (assembly GCF_021531815.1). Lineage (GTDB taxonomy): Bacteria > Bacillota > Clostridia > Oscillospirales > Oscillospiraceae > Lawsonibacter > Lawsonibacter phocaeensis_A. The sequence goes on along the minus strand of NZ_JADYUM010000001.1, from coordinate 114,140 downwards.
CAGACCTGGTAGACCTCCCGGGTGAGCTCCTCCGCCCGGTCCCACGCCTCCGCCTGAGCCAGCTCCCGAGCCAGCGCCAGCTTCTGGTTCAGCCCGTCGCACAGAGCCTGGGCATACCAGGCGTTGGCCAGGCTCCCGGCCAGCATGGCCGCCATCAGGGCGGCGGCGATCCAAAGCCGTTTCATGGCGCTGCCTCCTTACATACCCATGTCTTTTCGGGCCAGATAGATGGCCCCGCTCTCGTCCACCAGCAGGAGAAAGACCTCCTCCGGGCCGGCGCACCCCCGTTCCTCCAGCCGCTTGTCCAGCCACCGGCGGTCATAGCCCAGGGCGGTGAGGTTGCGCTCCAGCAGCCGCCCGTCGCTGACCACCACCAGGGGCAGGCCCGCCTCCTCCACGGAGACTTTCAGCTGTCGGGCGGTGGGGGGCTTTTGGTTGGCGTAGGGGAGGACGGAGAGCTGGCCGTTGGTCTCCAGAATGGCGTACTTCACCATGGCGGGGTCGGTGTAGCCCTTGCACCGCAGCTCCTCCAGCAGTTCGTCCACCGTCAGCCGGTTCCGGGACATCTCTTTCTGATCCACCAGGCCGTTCTGGATGATGATACTGGGCCGGCCGCAGAGGACGGCCCGGAACCGGACGCTCTTGGTGGTGAGTATCGAGAGGATCATGGTCACGGACAGCAGGGTGAGGATGGGGATGACGCCGGTGAGCAGGGGGATGCCGTAGTCCTGCATGGGCACCGAGGCCAGGTCGGCGATGATGAGGGAGAGCACCAGCTCGGAAGGCTCCAGCTCCCCCACCTGCCGTTTCCCCATAAGGCGGATGCCTGCGATGATGAGGATGTATAGGATCATGGTTCGGACAAGTCCGGTAAACAAACAGATCACCTCGGTCCGGTGGTGGGGGCGGAAGAATTCCGCTCCGTTACAGTGTGCCCGGGGCGCAAGAACTTATCCCCACGAACTGCCCAAATATTTCGAAGAAAATTATATGGAAAAAGGGGATTCGACATCTTGCAAAAGCACGGTTTTTTCGATACAATATCTTGAAACGGTTTGCACATGTTATGGAGCAACTGAGAACTGGAACGGAAGGCGTGTGAGAATTGATGAAAGCGACCTTGATTCTGGCCAACGGAAGCATTTTTTCCGGCACCAGCATCGGCAGCACCTCCGACCGGATCTGTGAGATGGTGTTCAACACCTCCATGACCGGCTATCAGGAGATCTTGACCGACCCCTCCTACGCGGGACAGGGCGTGGTCATGTCCTATCCCCTCATCGGCAATTATGGCGTGAACAGTGAGGACAATGAGTCCGACCGCCCCTGGGTGGAGGCTTTTGTGGTCCGCCACCTGTCCCCCCGGGGCAGCAATTTCCGCTGTGAGGATACCCTGAACAATTTCCTGAAGCAGCACGACATTACCGGCATCGAGGGCGTGGATACCCGCGCGCTGACCAAAATACTCCGCAGTCAGGGGAGCATGAATGGTATGCTCACCTGTGCGGAGCATTTTAATGTTGCCGAGGTGTTGGAGAAGCTGAAGGCCTACAAGGTGGAGAATACCGTGGAAAAGGTCACCCGGAAGGAACCCCAGACCTTTGAGGCCTGCGGCGAGCAGCGCCACCATGTGGCCATGTTGGACTACGGCGTGAAGCAGAACATGATCGAGTGCCTGCGCCGCCGGGGCTGCAAGGTCACGGTGTTCCCCGCCAGCACCCCAGCCGAGACCATTCTCACCGGCGGCTTTGACGGCGTGATGCTGTCCAACGGCCCCGGCGACCCCGCCGAAAACGTGGCCATCATCGCCGAGCTGAAAAAGCTCTATGAGAGCACCATCCCCATGTTCGGCGTCTGCCTGGGCCACCAGCTGCTGGCCCTGGCCACCGGAGCCAAGACCGGACGCCTGGCCTACGGCCACCGGGGCGGCAACCACCCGGTGCGGGACATCGCGGAGGGCCGGGTATTCATCACCAGCCAGAACCACGGCTATATGGTGCTGTCCGACTCCGTGGACCCCAGCGTGGCCGAGGTCAGCCACGTGAACGTCAACGACGGCACCTGTGAGGGCCTGCGCTACAAGCGGCCCAACTGCTTTACCACCCAGTTCCACCCCGAGGCCAACGCCGGTCCCCGGGATACCGAGTACCTGTTTGACCGCTTCGTCGCGTCTATGGGAGGTGACAAGTAATGCCTAAGAATCCCAATATCAAAAAAGTCCTTGTCCTGGGCTCCGGCCCCATCGTCATCGGCCAGGCCGCCGAGTTCGACTACGCCGGCACCCAGGCCTGCCGCGCCCTGAAGGAAGAGGGCATCGAGGTGGTGCTGGTCAACTCCAACCCCGCCACCATCATGACCGACAAGGACATCGCCGACCACGTCTATATCGAGCCGCTGAATATCCCCTCCGTGACCCAGGTCATTGAGATGGAGCGCCCCGACTCCATCCTGCCCACCCTGGGCGGCCAGACCGGCCTGAACCTGGCCATGGCCCTGTACGAGGACGGCACCCTGGAGAAGTACGGCGTCAAGCTGCTGGGCACCAGCCCCGACTCCATCCGCAAGGCGGAGGACCGCCAGGGCTTCAAGGACTGCATGGAGTCCATCGGCCAGCCCTGCGTCACCTCCAAGGTGGTGGAGAGCGTGCCCGATGCCGTGGCCTTTGCCGAGGAGATCGGCTATCCCGTCATCGTCCGTCCCGCCTACACCCTGGGCGGCACCGGTGGCGGCATCGCCTATGACCGGGCTTCCCTGGAGGAGATTTCCGACCGGGGCATCAACCTCTCCCGAGTGGGCCAGGTCCTGATCGAGCGGTGTATCGCCGGCTGGAAGGAAATCGAGTTCGAGGTCATGCGGGACTCCGCCGGCAACGTGATCCAGGTCTGTTCCATGGAGAACATCGACCCTGTGGGCGTCCATACCGGCGACTCCATTGTGGTAGCCCCCACCCAGACCCTGGCCAACCGGGAGTTCCAGATGCTCCGTTCCGCCGCACTGGATATCATCTCCGCCCTGGAGATCGAGGGCGGCTGTAACTGCCAGTTCGCCCTGAACCCCGACTCCTACGAGTACGCGGTCATCGAGGTCAACCCCCGTGTGTCCCGTTCTTCCGCCCTGGCCTCCAAGGCCACCGGCTACCCCATCGCCAAGGTGGCCGCCAAGATCGCCCTGGGCTATACCCTGGACGAGATCCCCAACGCGGTGACCGGCAAGACCACCGCCTGTTTCGAGCCCACCATCGACTACTGCGTGCTGAAGATCCCCCGCCTGCCCTTCGACAAGTTCACCACCGCCAGCCGTACCCTGGGCACCCAGATGAAGGCCACCGGCGAGGTCATGGCCATCGCCAACTCCTTCGAGGGCGCCCTGATGAAGGCCATCCGCTCCCTGGAACTGAATGTCCGGGCTTTGAAGCTGGACAAGCTGGAGGGGCTGTACACCGACGAGATCGAGGACCTGCTGGTCAACGTCACCGACGAGCGGCTGTTCGTGGTGGCCGAGGCCCTGCGCCGCGGGTTCTCCCCCCAGAAGATCAACCACATCACCAAAATGGACATCTGGTTCCTGGACGGCTTCAAGCGGATCATCGACATGGAGGAGGAGCTGAAGCGCTGCAAGGGCGAGCCCGATGCCGACACCCTGAAGCGGGCCAAGGAGATGTGCTTCGCCGACAGCTATATCGGCAACCTCTGCGGCATGAAGCAGGCCGAGGTCAAGGCCCTGCGGGAACGCTACGGCATCATCCCCTCCTTCAAGATGGTGGATACCTGCGCCGCCGAGTTCGACGCCGAGACCCCCTACTATTACTCCTCCTATGACGGAGAGAACGAGGCGGTGGAGTCCGATACCGGCAAGAAGAAAGTGCTGGTCCTGGGCTCCGGCCCCATCCGTATCGGCCAGGGCATCGAGTTTGACTACTGCTCCGTCCACTCCGTCTGGGCCTTCAAGCGCATGGGCTATGAGACCATCATCGTCAACAACAACCCGGAGACCGTCTCCACTGACTTCGACGTGGCCGACAAGCTGTACTTCGAGCCCCTGACCGCCGAGGACGTTCAGAACATCGTGGAGCAGGAGAAGCCCTGGGGCGCCGTGGTCCAGTTCGGCGGCCAGACCGCCATCAAGCTGGCCAAGGCCCTCACCGACATGGGCGTGCGGATCCTGGGCACCTCCTCCGACGGCGTGGACGCCGCCGAGGACCGGGAGCGCTTCGACGAGATCTTGGAGAAGTGCCACATCCCCCGCGCCAAGGGCCGCACCATCTATACCACCGAGGAGGCTCTGGCCGCCGCCCACGAGCTGGGTTACCCCGTGCTGGTCCGGCCCTCCTACGTCCTGGGCGGACAGGGCATGGAGATCGCCTACTCTGACCGGAACATTGAGGAGTTCATGCGCATCATCAACATGACCGTCCAGGAGCACCCCGTCCTGGTGGATAAGTACCTCATGGGCCGGGAGCTGGAGGTGGACGGCGTCTTCGACGGAGAGGACATCCTCATCCCCGGCATCATGGAGCATGTGGAGCGGGCCGGCGTCCACTCCGGCGACTCCATCGCCGTCTATCCCCCGCTCCACCTGGAGCAGAAGCACCGCGACCTGATCCTCCAGCATACCAAGAACATGGCCAAGCACCTGGGCGTCATCGGCCTGATCAACGCCCAGTATATCCTCTACGATGACGACATCTACGTCATTGAGGTCAATCCCCGTTCCTCTCGCACCATCCCATATATCTCCAAAGTCACCGGCGTGCCCATCATCGATTTGGCCACCAAGGTCATGTTGGGTCAGAAGCTGAAGGACCTGGAGTACGGTACCGGCATCTACAAGGAGGCTGACTACTTCGCCGTCAAGGCCCCTGTCTTCTCCTTCGAGAAGCTGACCGACGTGGATACCGGCCTTGGCCCCGAGATGAAGTCTACCGGCGAGGTGCTGGGCATTGCCGAGACCTTCCCCCAGGCCCTGCTGAAGGCCTTCAAGGGGTCCAACATGCGGGCTCCCAAGCGGGGCGGCCGTATCATCATCACCGTGAAAGACGAGGACAAGCGGGAGATCATCTCCATCGCCCGGGGCTTTGAGGAGATGGGCATCGAGCTCTTCGCCACCTCCGGCACCTGCGACATCCTCAACGAGGCGGGCATCGAGTGCAAGCGGGTCAACCGCGTGTCCCAGGCTCACCCCAATATCCTGGACATGATCGCCTCCGGCACCGTGGACCTGATCATCAACACCCCCACCCGGGGCCGCAAGCACGACACCGACGGCTTCAAGATCCGCCGCTCCGCCGTGGAGCACGGCGTGGGCTGTGTCACCGCCATCGATACCGCCCGGGCCCTGCTCACCGTCCGCCAGCAGAGCCGCTCCGAGGAACTGGAGCCCATCGACATCACCAAGATCTGAGACTAGGAATCCCCGCCGCTCCAAGAGCGGCGGGGATACGAAAAAACAGTTTCTGCGCAACTTCCATCCATCCTTTCCGTCTTGACGGATGAAAGAATTTTGGAGGTGCGTGAAATGAAACAGTGGCTAAAACAATGGGGCGGAGTCGTCCTGTTCCTGGTTTTGTTCCTGATCGGACTGGGAGGGTTCATTTGGTTTACCTCCCGCCCGGTGGAGCTGAAGGCGGAAGACCTGACTCCGGCGGAGGAGCGCAATACAGACCCGGGTCTGGAACTGTCTCTGGCCTTGACAGGTCAACAGCTCCGGATGACCTTTGTCAACAACAGCGGTTTCACCTTGGACAGCGGAGCTAGTGTGGACGGCAACAGGGAGTTGATTGTCCATGGCAGTCTGGATATCTTGCTGGATGGGGTATGGTATACGGTTCCCTGTGAGCCATTCGCCACTGCCGGTGTGGGTCTGGAACTGGCGCCGGGGGGTACTGTTCAGGCACGCATGGTCCTTTCGCAGTATGGCAAGCTCCCTGACGGGCAGTACCGTGTCTCCTTCGGTGGGAAGCGGCTGTCTACTGGGGTGTGGTATACGGCCTTTGCCCGCCTGGATATGGAAAAGGGAATGTATGTCCTGCCGGAAACGCCCTGAACAACAAAAAACCCACACCCTCCGGTGTGGTTCCTTGTCCCAATTCAATTTGGATCACCGCTCGCTGGCCACGACGTTTTGATTCTCATAAATCAGGTCTTCCAGGTCGGCCAGACTGCTCCAATTCGTGTTCGTCATACGATCAAGCCTCCTTTCCTTGTTTTCTGTCCCCATCATACTCCGGTGTTTTGGGGAGAACAAGGGAAAGCGGGTTAAATGTTGGTTAAATCCTATTTTACGAGAGAGGAAGGATGCGTTTATGTCCCACCAGACTGTCATCGTGCTGGACTTCGGCGGCCAGTATAACCAGCTCATCGCCCGCCGGGTCCGCGAGTGCAGTGTGTACTGCGAGGTCAAGCCCTACACCACCCCCCTGGCGGAACTGAAGGCCATGGACCCCATCGGCATCATCTTTACCGGCGGTCCCAATTCCGTCTACCTGGAGAGCTCTCCCCATGTGGACCCGGAGATCTTCACCTGGGGTGTGCCCATTCTGGGTATTTGCTACGGCTGCCAGCTTATGGCCCACACTCTGGGCGGCCAGGTCACCGAGGCCCAGGATGACTCCGCCCGGGAGTACGGCAAGACCGTCACTTACTATGATACCGCCTGCAAGCTGTTCAAGGGCCTGCCCGACCAGGGAATCTCTTGGATGAGCCACGGCGACTATATGGCGAAGGTCCCCGAGGGCTTTGCACTCACCGCCCACTCCGACGCCTGTCCCAACGTGGCCATTGCCGACGAGGCCCGGGGCTTCTACGGCGTCCAGTACCACCCCGAGGTCAACCACACCGAGAACGGCATCAAGATGATCCGCAACTTCCTCTATGAAGTCTGCGGCGCCAAGGGCGACTGGACCATGGAGGACTATAAGAAGACTGCCATCGCCGCCGTCCGGGAAAAGGTGGGAGACGGCAAGGTGCTGCTGGCCCTGTCCGGCGGCGTGGACTCCTCCGTGGTGGCCGCCCTGCTGGCCGAGGCTGTGGGCCGTCAGCTCACCTGCGTCTTCGTGGACCACGGCCTCATGCGCCTGAATGAAGGCGACGAGGTGGAGGCCGCTTTCGACAAGTGGGACATCAACTTTATCCGGGTGGATGCCGAGGCCCGTTTCCTGGGCAAGCTGGCCGGAGTCTCCGAGCCTGAGCGCAAGCGGAAAATCATCGGCGAGGAGTTCATCCGGGTCTTCGAGGAGGAAGCCAAGAAGATCGGCACGGTGGATTTCCTGGCCCAGGGCACCATCTACCCCGACGTCATCGAGTCCGGCGCCGGCGACGCCGCCGTCATCAAGAGCCACCACAACGTGGGCGGCCTGCCCGACTATGTGGACTTCAAGGAGATCATCGAGCCCCTGCGCCTGCTGTTCAAGGACGAGGTCCGTCAGCTGGGCCGGGAGCTGGGCCTGCCCGAGTACCTGGTCACCCGCCAGCCCTTCCCTGGCCCCGGTCTTGCCATCCGCATTATCGGCGAGATCACCAAGGAGAAGGCGGATACCCTGCGGGAAGCCGATTTCATCTTCCGGGACGAGATCGCCAAGGCCGGCGAGGACAAGAATATGAACCAGTATTTCGCGGTTCTCACCAATACCCGCAGCGTGGGTGTCATGGGCGACGGACGGACCTACGACTACACCCTGGCCCTCCGCGCCGTCACCACCAGCGACTTTATGACCGCCGACTGGGCCCGCATCCCCTACGACGTGCTGGATAAGATCTCCACCCGTATTGTCAACGAGGTCCAGGGCATCAACCGCATCTGCTACGACATCACGTCCAAACCCCCCGCCACAATAGAGTGGGAGTGAGTTTTTGAAACTCCGAACCCGTTGCGGCACAACGATTTTGCGGTTTTATATCTCTCTTTTGATAACGATTTGATAACGCTCCCCATAGGCCGTATCATTCTGTATCCCCAGTGGATTGCGGGTAAAGAATGTTCTTTTGCGGCTTATAAGTGAGGACAACCATATTAGAAAGCCCTTACCGATGGCAACGTCGGTAAGGGCTTTTGCTGTCTATTCATCAGTATCGGGGCTATCTTTGAGTGCATCCACCAGGAAATCACTCAATTCCTGTGAGGGAACTTTTGCCCACCGCAGGGTGGTGTCGTACTTGGGGTAGTTGTACCGCCAGCGGTCATAGTCCTCCCTGGTGATCTCCCCGGCCTCCAGCTTCTTGGCCTGCTCCGCCCAGGCGGACAGCATATCAAGCATATTGGCATAGGTCTTGCCTTTGGATTTGTCCAGACGCAGACAAACCTCGCCGTCAATCTCCCCAATAGTCAGCCCCCGAATATCCTCCAAAGCAAAGAGGGTGTGCATCAGGCCGATGTCGGTATCTATGTCAGGGACGGTCAGGGCATCAGGGGAAATATCAAAGAAGTCAGCCAGGGTCTTTGTCAGGTCGGCCTTGGGGGTGCGGCTCCCGGTTTCATACTGTGCCATACGCACATCGGCGGAGCGTTCCGGGAAACCCACCACCATGCCAAGATACTTCTGTGTGATGCCCTTCATGTTGCGGAAGAAACGAATACGTTCACCAATCGCCATAACTGCCAACTCCAATCTATGTAATGGGGACACTTGAAGTATAACAGATATGTTTAGACCAGTCAAGAGAAAAATAAATAAATTTGTTTATATTTTCTCGTTGGAAGGTCTTGACATAACGGAATAGAGTTAGTATAATAGGACTACGTTAAGCAAATAGCGTTAAATCAAAAGAAAGGAGGAATCCATATGGAGAACAGATTCATCCGGGCGGAAGAAGTTGCGGACGAGCTGGGTGTATCGAAGCCCTACGCCTATAAACTCATCCGGCAGCTCAACGAAGAATTGAAGGACAAGGGCTTCATCACCATCGCAGGGCGGGTCAACCGCCAGTATTTCAACGAACGGCTCTACGGGGCCAGAAAGGAAGGGAACTAAATGCCAGTCTTTAAGGACGAAGCAAGAGGAACATGGTACGTCATGGTGCGGTATCAGGACTGGACGGGGGAGCGCAAACAGAAGTGCAAGCGTGGCTTTGCCACCAAACGGGAGGCCCAGGAGTGGGAGCGCAGTTTCCAGATGCAGACCTCCGGCGACCTGGATATGACCTTTGAAGCCTTTACCGAGCTTTACACCAAGGATATGAAACCCCGGCTCAAGGAGAACACCTGGCTGACCAAGGAGAACATCATCCAGAAGAAAATTCTGCCCTACTTTGGCAAGCGGAAGATTAGCGAGATCACCACCAAGGACGTGATCGCATGGCAGAACGAGTTGCTGGCCTACCGGGACGAGAAGCGCAAGCCCTACTCGGCTACCTACCTCAAAACCCTGCACAACCAGCTTAGCGCCATCTTCAATCACGCTGTCCGCTTCTATGAGCTGCGCTCCAATCCCGCCGCCAAGGCTGGGAACATGGGGTCAGAGGAACGGAAGGAAATGCTGTTCTGGACGAAAGCGGAGTACCAGAAGTTTGCAGATGCCATGATGGACAAGCCCGTTTCCTACTACGCCTTTGAAATGCTCTACTGGTGTGGTATTCGGGAGGGGGAACTGCTGGCCCTGACCCCGGCAGACTTTGACTTTGAGGCCGGGACGGTGAAAATCAGCAAGTCCTATCAGCGGCTCCACGGCAAGGACGTCATTACCACGCCAAAGACGAAGAAAAGCAACCGCACCATTAAAATGCCCAACTTCCTCTGTGACGAGATGAAGGATTACCTGGGGATGCTCTACGGTATCAAGAAGAAGGAGCGCATTTTCACCATCACGAAAAGCTATCTCCACCATGAGATGGACAGAGGGGCGAAGTCGGCAGGGGTCAAGCGTATCAGAATCCACGACCTCCGGCATTCGCACATCTCACTTCTGATTGACATGGGCTTCTCCGCTGTGGCGATTGCTGACCGTGTGGGGCATGAGAGTATCGAGATCACCTATCGCTATGCCCACCTGTTTCCGTCCAAGCAGACGGAAATGGCAGACAAATTGGACTTTGAAAGGATGGGAGCGTAATGTCAGCTAAGAATTTGGACACTCACAACCGCTGGAGGAACAAGACCGTGGCCTTCCGGGTATCCCCGGAGGAAAACAAGCAGATTGACGCCGCTGTGCGGCTCTCTGGCCTGACGAAGCAGGACTACATCACCCGGCGGCTCTTAGACCGGGCCGTGGTGGTGCAGGGCAATCCCAGGGTCTACAAGGCCCTGCGTGACCAACTCGCCGCCGTCCTGGGGGAACTGCGGCGCATTGAGGCCGGGGGCGACGTGGGGGATGAACTTCTCGCCACCATTGACCTTATCTCAGTGACGCTGGGCGGCATGAAGGAGGATTGATAGATTGATGGATTCCAGAGAAACGAAAAGGACTGTCCCGGTTCCGTCTGTTGGCGCAGACGGGGAACAGCCCAATTCTCAAACAACTACCCAAAGTATAGCAGAGGAAACGGCTGAAAACAACCCCCAAGAGAAAGATTTAGAGGAAATGCTCCGGGATATGCGGCGCATGAACGACCCAGCCTACCTCCACACAGTTTCCATGAACGACCTTTACCAGAACATCTACCAGAGCAGACCGCCCGTAATAGACGGTCTGCTCTACCCTGGGACGTACCTCTTTGCGGGAGCGCCCAAGGTGGGCAAGTCGTTCCTGATGGCCCAGCTTGCCTACCATGTCAGCATGGGCCTCCCCCTGTGGGGCTACCCTGTCCACAAGGGGACTGTCCTCTATCTGGCGTTGGAGGACGACCACCGCCGCTTGCAGGGGCGGCTATACCGAATGTTCGGCACAGAGGGCACCGACAATCTGCTCTTTGCGGTCTACGCCAAACAGCTTGGCGTTGGCCTGGAGGAACAGCTAAAGAAGTTCGTCCGGGAACACCCGAACACCAAGCTGATTATCATTGACACCCTCCAGAAAATCCGGGAGGCTGGTGGGGATAAGTACAGCTACGCCAACGATTACGAGGTGGTGGGTAAGCTGAAACGCCTTGCCGATGATTGCGGCGTCTGCCTCCTGCTGGTACACCACACTCGAAAGCAACAGGCAGATGACAAATTCGATATGATCTCCGGCACCAACGGTCTGCTGGGAGCGGCGGACGGGGCCTTTCTTCTTCAAAAGGAGAAGCGGACAGACGGCAGCGCCGTTCTGGACGTGGCCGGGCGTGACCAGCAAGACCAGCGATTCTATCTTACCAGGGACAAGGAACGGCTGATATGGACGCTGGAGCGTACGGAAACGGAGGCATGGACAGAGCCGCCCGACCCGGTGCTGGAGGCCATAGCCGCCCTTGTGACGGCGGAGAAGCCGACCTGGGGTGGTACGGCCACCGAGCTGGTAGCGGCGCTCCAGACCGACATGAAGCCCAACGCCCTGGCGATGCGGCTAAACGTCCGGGCCGGGAAGCTGCTGATAGACTACCACATCCGCTATGAGAACAGCAGGAGCCACGCCGGGAGAAGTATCAGCCTGACGCTGGAACCGTCCCAGGCGTGACGACCGTGACGGCTGTGACGGCTTTTTTGAGAGTGGCGGCGGTGTCTGAAACATCGTCACGGTCGTCACGGCTGTCACGGGGAGCAGCAAAGTTTAGGCGGGGTGCAGGGTGCCCTTTTCAAAGGGCGGCCCTGCTGGGGGAGGCAACCGCAGTTGCCGGGGGCAAAGCCCCCACACCCCCTCGGAGAGCCCACGACACTTTGCAGACCGAAGGGATGAAAGTGTCATAGTGGGTTATTACACTTCCTGCAGGAAGTGCCTCCCCCGAACCCCCGTCCTCTTTCAACAACCCAACATCTGAAACAGGAGGATTTTTGCCTATGGCGAGAGGCGACGGTATTGACCGTACCAACGCAAGAAATATGAGGCTGACCGAAACCAAGATCGGTAACACCCAGCAGCACAACGAGCGTGAGAAGGATTCCTATGTCAATCAGGACATTGTACTGGAGCGGACGCCGCTCAATGTCCATTTCAAAACCCCGTCTGCCGGGTATCGGGAGATGTTTGCTCAAATGGAGGCCGACGGCGTGATCTCCACCCGTGGCATCAAGGAGGATGCCTTTCGATACGGTGAGTTGGTCTTTGATGTAAACTCCGCTTACTTCTACAATCACGGCGGGTATGACTTCGCAAAACAATTTTACACCGAAGCCTATAAAGCCGCAATCAAAATCGTGGGCGGAGAGCAGTATATTTTGTCGGCGGTCATGCACGCTGACGAGCGCAACCGGGCCATGTCCGAGGCGCTGGGGGAGGACGTGTACCACTACCACCTCCATGTGGTTTATATCCCGGTAGTGGAGAAGGAGATACGCTGGACAAAGCGGTGCAAGGACAAGTCCCTGGTGGGCAAGGTCAAGGAAACGATCATGCAGGTGAGCATGAGCAAGAAGTGGGCGTCCAAGCCCATTCTGGACGAAACTACCGGGGAGCCGTTACGCACAGCTAAGGGCAAACCCGTTCTACGAAAGTCGTACAGTGTCCTGCAAGATGATTTCTTTGAGCATATGCGCTCCGCTGGCTATGACGATGTAGAGCGTGGGGAACGTGGTAGTTCCGAAGAACATTTGACTGTTACGCAGTTCAAGACGGAGCGTGAGCAGGAACGGCTTGCACAGCTTCAAGAGGTGTCGGCGCTGGCCCAGGTTGAGGCCGACAAAAAGAATAAGGAGGCAGCATCAGCTGAGAAGAAAGCGGCCCAGGCCAGGGCTAAGCTGGACGATGTAGCGCCCTTGCTCAAGGGCATGGAGAAACTGGCGGCGGACTTCTCCGACGACCCGGAGCGGACGCTGCCGGAGGCGGGGCCGCTGGAATCGGCCAAGTCCTACCGGGAGAAAAAGGCCAAGCCCCTTTGGGAGAAGATCGTCAAGGTGCTGCGCTCCGTCTACCGGGCCTACTTCGACCTCAAGAGCAAGTTTGAGCGGTTGCAGAGCGCCTATGATCGTGAGGTCAGTAAGAACGGCTCCCTGTCAGCCAGGATTTATGAGGTTTGTGCCGAGAGGGACGGCTTGAAAGGGCAAGTCAGGGACTATGAGCGGGTCAGACGGGCCATTGGCCCGGAACAGGCGGACAGGATACTGGAGGCAGCTTACCAGCAGGAACAGGTCGAAAAGGAGCAGAAATGGGGTGCAAGGTCAAAAATAAGGGTAGGCGCACGATAATCACAAAAAATGGAGGTAATTTCATGGAAAAGTACATCTTTGACGAGGGCAACGGTCTGTGGTATGAGTTGCAGAGGGACTAACAATATTCGGGCGTGTGCGGCGGAAATCGTGGACACAGAAATTATTTGCGCATGAGGCCCCAAATCGGAGGGTGTCCCGGTGAATGCCCTCCTGATTTATTTGGGACAGCGGGTAAAAACTTCTTGCATTTTAGAGTGTGCTATGCTATACTGCTATTATCCTGATTTGAGGAGTCTATCAAATATGCGGCAAGGTATTCTTAAATAAAATTTGATAATGGGCGCAAAAATGATTGCCCCTTGCAGGGGCTTGGTTTTTGTACCCAATTTTAAGAATACTTTTGCCTTTTTAGTAAATATCGTGACGGACCGCGGCTTATGTAAGTCGTGTATGTTTCTGTGTATCCGAAGTCATGATCCCCAGCGGTAAAAGTATTAGCCGCTGGGGATTTTTGCGCCCATTCGGGCCTTGTATGGAGGATAGACATGAACATTATCAATATTGGAATTCTTGCCCATGTAGACGCTGGAAAGACGACCTTGACGGAGAGCCTGCTATATGCCAGCGGAGCCATTTCAGAACCGGGGAGCGTCGAAAAAGGGACAACGAGGACGGACACCATGTTTTTGGAGCGGCAGCGTGGGATTACCATTCAAGCGGCAGTCACTTCCTTCCAGTGGCACAGATGTAAAGTCAACATTGTGGATACGCCCGGCCACATGGATTTTTTGGCGGAGGTGTACCGCTCTTTGGCTGTTTTAGATGGGGCCATCTTGGTGATCTCCGCTAAAGATGGCGTGCAGGCCCAGACCCGTATTCTGTTCCATGCCCTGCGGAAAATGAACATTCCCACCGTTATCTTTATCAACAAGATCGACCAGGCTGGCGTTGATTTGCAGAGCGTGGTTCAGTCTGTTCGGGATAAGCTCTCCGCCGATATTATCATCAAGCAGACGGTGTCGCTGTCCCCGGAAATAGTCCTGGAGGAAAATACCGACATAGAAGCATGGGATGCGGTCATCGAAAATAACGATGAATTATTGGAAAAGTATATCGCAGGAGAACCAATCAGCCGGGAAAAACTTGTGCGGGAGGAACAGCGGCGGGTTCAAGACGCCTCCCTGTTCCCGGTCTATTATGGCAGCGCCAAAAAGGGCCTTGGCATTCAACCGTTGATGGATGCGGTGACAGGGCTGTTCCAACCGATTGGGGAACAGGGGAGCGCCGCCCTATGCGGCAGCGTTTTCAAGGTGGAGTATACAGATTGCGGCCAGCGGCGTGTCTATCTACGGCTATACAGCGGAACGCTGCGCCTGCGGGATACGGTGGCCCTGGCCGGGAGAGAAAAGCTGAAAATCACAGAGATGCGTATTCCATCCAAAGGGGAAATTGTTCGGACAGACACCGCTTATCCGGGTGAAATTGTTATCCTTCCCAGCGACAGCGTGAGGTTAAACGATGTATTAGGGGACCCAACCCGGCTCCCTCGTAAAAGGTGGCGTGAGGACCCCCTCCCCATGCTGCGGACGACGATTGCGCCGAAAACGGCAGCGCAAAGAGAACGGCTGCTGGACGCTCTTACGCAGATTGCGGATACTGACCCGCTTTTGCGCTACGAGGTGGATTCCATCACCCATGAGATCATTCTTTCTTTTTTGGGCCGGGTGCAGTTGGAGGTTGTTTCCGCTTTGCTGGCGGAAAAGTACAAGATTGAAACAGCGGTGAAGGAACCCACCGTCATTTATTTAGAGCGGCCGCTCAAAGCAGCCAGCCACACCATCCATATCGAGGTGCCGCCCAACCCGTTTTGGGCATCCATCGGACTGTCTGTTACACCACTCCCGCTTGGCTCCGGTGTACAATACGAGAGCCGGGTTTCGCTGGGATACTTGAACCAGAGTTTTCAAAACGCTGTCAGGGATGGTATCCGTTACGGGCTGGAGCAGGGCTTGTTCGGCTGGAACGTAACGGACTGTAAGATTTGCTTTGAATACGGGCTTTATTACAGTCCGGTCAGCACGCCGGCGGACTTCCGCTCATTGGCCCCGATTGTATTGGAACAGGCATTGAAGGAATCAGGGACGCAACTGCTGGAACCTTATCTCTCCTTCACCCTCTATGCGCCCCGGGAATATCTTTCCAGGGCTTATCATGATGCACCGAAATACTGTGCCACCATTGAAACGGCCCAGGTAAAAAAGGATGAAGTTGTCTTTACTGGCGAGATTCCCGTCCGCTGCATACAGGCATACCGTACTGATCTGGCCTTTTACACCAACGGGCAGAGCGTATGCCTTACAGAGCTAAAAGGGTATCAGGCCGCTGTCGGCCAGCCGGTCATCCAGCCCCGCCGTCCAAACAGCCGTTTGGATAAGGTGCGCCATATGTTCAGTAAGATTCCTTGATACGCCACAGCAAGGATGGTTATTGCATTTCCCTGCCTTTCGTGGTAAAATGTAGTTGTAAACCACCAGAGAAAACAACAACCCTGCTACCCCCCGTTATCACCACCGATAACAATTTGATAACAGCCCATCGTATAGGGCTGGATAATATGGACACATCAAATAATCAAAAAAATGAGGTATCAAATTTATGAAGCAAAATCCGTTAAATATGATGCCCAACAACGAGTGGGAATAACTGACAAAACCCGCAAAGCCTTGAAAACACTGGAGTCTTAAAGCGTAAACGGGGCATTTGATAGCAAATTGATAGCAGATACCAAAACCGAATTTACTTTGTTCACTCCCGTATAGCGGGTGGCTTGCGGGTAAATCCTCCATATCCTAAGAAAAAGGTCTTGCTGACTTTCACCAGTCGGCAAGACCTTTTTTGCTATTTGTCTTTTCTCTGTTTCTTCAATCCCTTTATCAGAGCATCGCTTAATTCCTTCGAGGGGACTTTGGCCCACCGCTGGGTGGTGTCATACTTGGGGTAGTTGTACCGCCAGCGGTCATAGTCCTCCTTGGTGATCTCCCCGGCCTCCAACTTCGCCGCCTGTTCCCGCCACGCAATCAAGATTTTGTTCAGCTCACTGGCTTGACGGCCTCCCTGGAAAATATCTGCTTGCAGGCAGGCACGTCCATCCACCTCTATCACTTTCAGACTGTAAATATCCTCCAAGGCGAACAGCGTATGGGCCAAACCTATGTAGTTGTCTATGTCCGGGACGCTCAACGCCTGGGGCGATACATCTAATGTATGCGCCAGGGCAGCGGTCAAGTCGGCCTTCGGCGTCCGGGTGCCTGTTTCGTACTGTGCCAGACGAACATCGGCGGAACGCTCTGGAAAGCCCACCGCCATACCAAGATACTTCTGTGTCATACCCCGGAGGGTGCGGAAAAAATGGATGCGCTCTCCTATTGCCATAAATGCCAACTCCTATCTGGTGGTTTCTGTCGAAAGTAGTATAACATATTCGCTTAGTAACAGTCAAGAGTATCTTAAACAAAAAAGTTAAAAATTATTCCGCAAGCCACTTGACAAAGCAAATTTGCTTAGTTATAATAGATTAAGCATAAAGGCTTAGTTTTCGAGCCGTGAAAGGAGGTGAGCGCACAATGGCAAGCACCATGTTCATGCGGGTGGACGAGGTAGCGGAGGAATTAGGGGTTTCTGTCCCCTATGCCTATAAGCTGATTCGTTCCATGAATGCGGAGTTGAAAAAGACGGGCTGTATTACCATTTCAGGCCGAATCGACCGCAAATTCTTCCACGAAAAATTTTATGGCACAAGGGGTCAGAGTGAAAGGAGTGATTAACCTATGGCAGCGTTTAAGAACAAGGCCAACGGCACTTGGTACGTCCAGTTCCGCTATACGGACTGGAAAGGAGAGCGCCAGCAGAAGTTAAAGCGTGGCTTTGCCACCAAAAAGGAGGCCCAGGCGTGGGAGCGGGAGTTCCTTATGCAGAAGCAGGCCGACGTAAATATGACCTTTGAGAGTTTCGCCCAGCTCTATGAGAAGGACATGAAGCCCAAGCTGAAGCTGAACACCTGGCTGACAAAAGAGAGTATCATCCAAAAGAAAATCCTGCCGTATTTTGGAAAGCGGAAGTTGTCGGAAATCACCGCCAAGGACGTGATGGATTGGCAGAACACAATCCGGGGGTTGACGGACGCCAAAGGAAAGCCCTATTCCCCTACCTATCTCAAAACCGTCCACAATCAGTTGAGCGCCCTCTTTAACCATGCTGTTCGCTATTATGGCCTCCAGGTCAATCCTGCGGCCAAGGCCGGGAACATGGGTGTGGAGGAACGGCGTGAAATGCTGTTCTGGACGAAGGATGAGTATCTGAAATTTGCCGACGCCATGATGGACAAACCCCTCTCCTACTATGCCTTTGAAATGCTCTACTGGTGCGGTATCCGGGAGGGGGAACTGCTGGCCCTCACCCCGTCTGACTTCGACTTTGAGGCGGGGACAGTGTCCATCAGCAAATCCTATCAGCGGCTCAAGGGCGAGGACGTGATCACCACCCCCAAGACGAAAAAAAGCAACCGTGTCATTAAGATGCCCAAATTCCTCTGTGGAGAGATGGAGGACTACTTAAAGATGTTTTACAGCGCCGGGGCGGATGAACGGATTTTCCCTGTCAGCAAACACTATCTCCACCATGAAATGGACAGGGGTGCGAAAGCGGCGGGAGTGAAGCGGATCAGGATTCACGACCTCCGACATTCGCACATTTCCCTGCTGATTGATATGGGCTTTACCGCCCTGGCAATCGCTGACCGGGTAGGGCATGAGAGTATCGACATTACCTACCGCTACGCCCACCTGTTTCCCACAAGGCAGACAGAAATGGCGGACAAGCTGGACTTTGAAAGGATGGGGACGTAACCATGTCGCTGAAAAACCGAGACAACAAAAACCGCTGGAGGAACAAGACCGTGGCCTTCCGGGTATCCCCGGAGGAAGATGAACAGATTGAGGCCGCTGTGCGGCTCTCCGGCCTGACAAAGCAGGACTACATCACAAGACGCCTCCTGTGTCGGGAAGTAGTGGTACAGGGTAATCCCAAGGTCTACAAGGCCCTGCGTGACCAGCTTGCCGCCGTTCTGGATGAACTGCGGCGGGTCGAGGACGGGGCTGGCGTGGACGACGAGCTGCTGGACACCATTCAGCTAATCGCCGCTATCATGGGCGGCATGAAGGAGGATTGATAGATTGATGGATTCCAAGGAAACGAAAAGGACTGTCCCGGTTCCGTCTGTTGGCGCAGACGGGGAACAGCCCATTTCACAAACACCTATCGCAAGTATAGCAGAGGAAACGACAGAAAACAATCCCCCTGAAAAAAATTATGCGGAACTGCTGCGGAAAATGCAGCGCATGAACGACCCGGCATACCTCCCCACGATTTCCATGAATGAGTTGTACGAGAACGTCTATCAGAGCAGACCGCCCGTCATTGACGGTCTGCTCTATCCGGGGACGTACCTCTTTGCGGGAGCACCCAAGGTGGGCAAGTCGTTCCTGATGGCCCAGCTTGCCTACCACGTCAGCATGGGCCTCCCCCTGTGGGACTATCCCGTTCACAAGGGGACTGTCCTCTATCTGGCGCTGGAGGACGATCACCGCCGCTTGCAGGAGCGGCTTTACCGGATGTTCGGCATGGAGGGCACCAACGACCTTCTCTTTTCCATCTGCGCCAAGCAGGTCGGCAGCGGGCTGGAGGAGCAGCTAAAGCGGTTCGTGCAGGAACACCCCGACACCAAGCTGATTATCATTGACACCCTCCAGAAAATCCGGGAGGCTGGCGGGGATAAGTACAGCTACGCCAACGATTATGAGGTGGTGGGAAAGCTGAAACGCCTCGCTGACGCTTGCGGCGTTTGTCTCCTGCTGGTACATCACACTCGGAAACAGCAGGCCGATGACAAGTTTGATATGATCTCCGGCACCAACGGCCTGTCGGGTGCGGCGGACGGGGCCTTTCTTCTTCAGAAGGAGAAGCGGACGGACGACACCGCCACCCTGGATGTGGTAGGACGTGACCAGCAAGACCAGCGGCTCTATCTCACCAAGGACAAGGAACACCTGACATGGACACTGGAGCGGATGGAAACGGAGTTATGGGTAGAACCACCCGACCCGGTGCTGGAGGCCGTAGCCGCCTTTATCACGGCGGAGAGGCCGTCCTGGGGCGGTACAGCCACGGAGTTGGCAGCGGTCCTGCAAGTGGATATGAAGCCTAACGCCTTGGCTATGCGGCTGAATGTCCGGGCTGGGAAACTGGCAACGGAGTATCATATCCGTTATGAGAACACCCGTACCCACGCCGGGAGAAGCATCAGCCTGACGCTGGAGCCTCCCCAGGCGTGACGACCGTGACGGCTGTGACGGCTTTTTTGAGAGCGGGGGCGGTGTCTAAAACATCGTCACGGTCGTCACGGCTGTCACGGGGAGCGGGGTCAAATGTCAAGGGGGCATACCTGCGGGTGGAGATTGCCGCAAGGCAATACAACCCGAACCCCTTGACATTTGGCCCACGGAGGACACTTGCCGGGTGGTGGAAAGGCTGTGCCTTTCCACCTGCCCAACGGCGAGTGGCAAAGTTTAGGCGGGGTGCAGGGTGCCCTTTTCAAAGGGCGGCCCTGCTGGGGGAGGCAACCGCAGTTGCCGGGGGCAAAGCCCCCGCACCCCCTCGGGAGAGCCCACGGCACTTTCGCACCAACGGGGCGAAAGTGCCATAGTGGGTTATTACACTTCCCGCAGGAAGTGCCTCCCCCGGACCCCCGTCCATTTTCAACAACCCAACGTCTGAAACAGGAGGATTTTTGCCTATGGCGAGAGGCGACGGCATTGACCGCACCAACGCAAGAAATATGAGGCTGACCGCTGCTAAAATCGGCAACACCCAGCAGCACAACGAACGCGAGAAGGATTCCTATGTCAACCAGGACATTGTACCAGAGCGGACGTCGCTCAATGTCCATTTCAAGGCCCCATCCGCAGGGTATCAGGAGATGTTCTCCCAAATGGAGGCCAATGGTGTAATCTCCACCCGTGGCATTAAGGCGGACGCATTTCGATACGGTGAGCTGGTCTTTGATGTCAACTCCGCCTACTTCTACAATCATGGCGGCTATGACTTCGCAAAACAATTTTACACCGACGCTTACAAAGCCGCAATGAAAATCGTAGGCGGAGAGCAGTATATTTTGTCGGCGGTCATGCATGCCGACGAGCGCAACCGGGCCATGTCCGAGGCGCTGGGGGAGGACGTGTACCACTACCACCTCCATGTGGTCTATATCCCGGTGGTGGAGAAGGAGATACGATGGACAAAGCGGTGCAAGGACAAAAGAAGTTCGTCCGGGAACACCCGGACACCAAGCTGATTATCATTGACACCCTCCAGAAAATCCGAGAGGCTGGCGGGGATAAGTACAGCTACGCCAACGATTACGAGGTGGTGGGGAAACTGAAACGATTTGCCGATGATTGCGGCGTCTGCCTCCTGCTGGTACATCACACCCGGAAACAACAGGCCGATGATAAGTTCGATATGATCTCCGGCACCAACGGACTGGCGGGAGCAGCGGACGGAGCCTTTCTTCTTCAAAAGGAGAAGCGGACGGACGGCAACGCCGTTCTGGACGTGGCCGGGCGTGACCAGCAAGACCAGCGATTCTATCTTACCAAGGACAAGGAACGGCTGATATGGACGCTGGAGCGTACGGAAACGGAGGCATGGACAGAGCCGCCCGACCCGGTGCTGGAGGCCGTAGCCGCCCTTGTAACAGCGGAAAGCCCCTCTTGGGCAGGGACGGCCACAGAACTGGCGGCGGCGCTCCAGACTGACATGAAGCCCAATGCCCTGGCAATGCGGCTGAATGTCCGGGCCGGGAAGCTGCTGACAGACTACCACATCCGCTATGAGAACAGCAGGAGCCACGCCGGGAGAAGTATCAGCCTGACGCTGGAACCGCCCCAGGCGTGACGACCGTGACGGCTTTTTTGAGGGCGGGGGCGGTGTCTGAAACATCGTCACAGTCGTCACGGCTGTCACAGGGAGCGGCCCCAGACGTTTCCCACCCCCACCGCAACCCAGCGAAGCGGTTGCGGTGGGGAGAGGAGGGGCAAGGGAGCGGAGTGAGGGATGGACACAAGGCCGTCCCGAATGGAGCGGACTTTGACCCGACGAGGTGCAGGGTGCCCTTTTCTGCGAAGTATACCCTGCGGGTAAAAGGGCGGCCCTGCTGGGGGAGGCAACCGCACACCGAGCCGCAGCGAGGCGTTTCGGAGGCCAACCGCCGCTTGCGGCGGCTCTTAGGCCGGAGATGTTGCCGGGGACAAAGCCCCCA
The DNA here is from genome assembly GCF_021531815.1 of Pseudoflavonifractor phocaeensis. Lineage (GTDB taxonomy): Bacteria > Bacillota > Clostridia > Oscillospirales > Oscillospiraceae > Lawsonibacter > Lawsonibacter phocaeensis_A. Next base: position 92,614 of record NZ_JADYUM010000001.1, on the reverse strand, counting down.
CACCCCCTCGGAGAGCCCACGACACTTTGCAGCCCGAAGGGATGAAAGTGTCATAGTGGGTTATTACACTTCCCGCAGGAAGTGCCTCCCCTGAACTTCCGTCCTCGATCAACAACCCAACATCTGAAACAGGAGGATTTTTGCCTATGGCGAGAGGCGACGGTATTGACCGTATCAACGCAAGAAATATGAGGCTGACCGAAACCAAGATCGGCAACACCCAGCAGCACAATGAGCGTGAGAAAGATTCCTATGTCAACCAAGACATTGTATTAGAGCGGACGCCGCTCAATGTCCATTTCAAAACCCCGTCCGCTGGGTATCGGGAGATATTTGCTCAAATGGAGGCTGATGGCGTGATTTCCACCCGTGGTATCAAGGAGGACGCCTTTCGATACAGTGAGCTGGTCTTTGACGTAAACTCCGCTTACTTCTACAATCACGGCGGGTATGACTTCGCAAAACAATTTTACACCGAAGCCTATAAAGCCGCAATCAAAATCGTGGGTGGAGAGCAGTATATTTTGTCGGCGGTCATGCACGCCGACGAGCGCAACCGGGCCATGTCCGAGGCGCTGGGGGAGGACGTGTACCACTACCACCTCCATGTGGTCTATATCCCGGTGGTGGAGAAGGAGATACGCTGGACAAAGCGGTGTAAGGACAAGTCCCTGGTGGGAAAGGTCAAGGAAACGATCATGCAGGTGAGCATGAGTAAGAAGTGGGCGTCCAAGTCCATTCTGGACGAAGCTACCGGAGAACCGCTATGCACAGCTAAGCCCTGCTTTCCTGCCGCGTCAAATGCCCTTGCCCTCCCCGGCGGCAACGGTATTTTCAGGGCAACGCCGACAGAGCGTATAACACACTACACTTTGCTCCGCAAAGTCGTGTGCCAAATGGGGCGCTGCCCCCTTTGGAAACCCCCGCAACAAACAGGTGCTATGCACCCAGCCGGGAGCATAGCGCCGTTTGTTGTCAGCAGCCCGTTTCACGGTCTGCGTGTAGTTCCTTGTAAACTGACCTAAGGATAAATATAACAAACCTCCCCGTTTTCCAGACCAGTGCAGCGGCTGCATGGCTGGAAAATGAGGAGGTTTTGTTCTGGAAAGGCACCGTCACAAGCTGACTTGGGAGGCCGCCTGCTGCCGGAGGGTGAGCGCCTTGATTTTTTCGTAGCTCTCATCGCTGATGTCGTGTTCGATCTTGCAGGCGTCCGCTGACGCGTTTTCCGGGGAGACGCCCAGTTGGAGCAGAAACTGCGTCAGAAGCTGGTGCCGGTCATAGATCCGGGAGGCGATCTCCTGGCCCGGCGGCAGCAGGGTAATGTAGCCGTCGGCGTCCATCTCGATATATCCGTTTTCCCGCAGCCGCTTCATAGCCACGCTGACACTGGGCTTGGAGTAGTCCAGATCGTGCACGATGTCGATGGAGCGGACCATGCCGTTTTTCAGTTTGAGCATCAAAATGCGTTCTAAGTAGTCCTCGGCCGATTCGTGGATCTTCATCCATGGACGCCTCCTTGTCACAACGGGTTTGCTTTAGGCTATCATAAAGCAGACGAATTTGCAAGACTGGGGTTGACTCACGGCTCCAAACATTGGGGTTCAGCCGCGGCCGGGCGCTGTCAGCGGCACCCCCGTGGGAAGCCGGGAGGAGGCAGCGGCGTTCCTGGCGGAGCGGGCGGAGATACCGCTTGAAAACAGGGGAGGGGTATGCTATTTTATACTGGAACGGCCGTGAACGTGCCGTTCGCATACATAACATTGGCATAGGAGGACGGTAAAATGCCGGCAGAAGTGATATTGGGCCTCCTGATCCCGTTTCTGGGTACGGGCCTGGGCGCTGCGTGCGTCTTCTTTATGAAACATACCATGAGCGGCACCCTGCAGCGGATCCTCACAGGTTTTGCGGCTGGGGTCATGGTGGCGGCGGCAGTCTGGAGTCTGCTGATCCCGTCTATTGAACAGGCGGAACACATGGGAAGCTGGTCGTTCCTCCCGGCGGTGGCAGGGTTCTGGCTGGGGATCTTGTTCTTGCTGCTGCTGGACCATGTGATCCCCCATCTGCATCTGGGCAGCCAGGAGGCCGAGGGTCCGAAAACAAAGCTGCAAAAAACGACCATGCTCGTCCTGGCCGTTGCCCTGCATAATATTCCGGAGGGCATGGCTGTGGGCGTGGTTTACGCGGGTTATCTCACCGGGAACGCGAACATCAGCGCCACCGGAGCCTTAGCGCTGGCGCTGGGAATCGCGATCCAGAACTTCCCGGAGGGCGCGATCATCTCCATGCCCCTGAGAGCAGAGGGGGCGGGAAAGGGGAGAGCCTTCACCTATGGGCTGCTTTCGGGAGCGGTGGAGCCCCTCGGAGCCATGTTTACCATCGCCGCGTCGGGGATCATCGTCCCCGCGCTGCCCTATCTGCTCAGCTTCGCCGCGGGAGCCATGGTCTATGTGGTCGTGGAGGAACTGATCCCCGAGATGTCACAGGGAAGTCATTCCAACATCGGTACTGTGTTTTTCGCCGTGGGCTTCAGCGTCATGATGGTGCTGGATGTGGCGCTGGGGTAATGGCCGCACCTCGCGTGCCGGGGCAGGGAACTGTCAAATACCGGATTCCGGTGTGAACACGTAGGAGAAGCTGCCAGAGGAGAGGCGCACTTGTTCCGCGCGGACAGAGAATACCCGGTCCAGGGCGCCGGAACGGAAGACCTCCTCCGGGGGAGCGGTCATGACCACCTGCCCCGTTCCGTCCATCAGGCATACCCGGTCTGACAGGGTCAGGGCGTCGGATAAGTCGTGCAGGGTCATCACCACCGTTTTTCCGCTGCGGTTGAGTGTTTTGGCCAGATCCATGACGGCCAGCCGGCTGCCCACATCCAAATAGGTGGCCGGCTCGTCCCAGAGCAGTACCGGGGTGTCCTGGGCCACTGTCATGGCCAGATACACCCGCTGCCGCTGGCCGCCGGACAGCTGCCGCAGCTTCTTGTGCCGCCAGCCGGATACGCCGGTGATCTCCATGGCCCGGTCCACCTGCTCCCGGTCGTGGGCGGTCATCTGGCGGGAAAAGCCCAGATAGGGGAAGCGGCCATGGCCCACCAGCGCGCCCACGGTGATGTCCGGGGTCTCCCGAAGCTGGGGCAGATAGGCGCGGAGCCGGGCCAGGTCCCGCTCCGTCATCTCGCGGACATCACGGCCCTCCGCACAGACGGTTCCCGCCTGCGGGGGAAGCAGCCCGGCCATGGTCCGCAGGAGGGTGGTTTTCCCGCAGCCGTTGGGACCGATGAGGGAGAGCAGCTCGCCATCCCGGACGGTCAGGTCGATGTGCCGGGAAACAGCGGTCCCGGCGTAGCCGGTCCCCAGTCCGATACACTCAATCATGGAGCTTGCCTCCTCTCCGGTGAAACAGCAGGACCACGAAGCAGATGCCGCCCACCAGGGACAGGACCACGCCCACAGGCAGCTCATAGGGGGCGAACACCACCCGGCCCAGCAGGTCGCAGAGCAGGACGCTGGCCGCGCCCAGCAGCGCGGAGCCGGACACCACCATCCTGTTGTCTGATCCCAGGAGGATCCGCGCGGCGTGGGGGACCAGCAGGCCCACGAAGCCGATCAGCCCCGCGAAGCTCACGGAAGCGCCCGCCAGCACCGCCGCCGTCAGGATCAGCAGCAGGCGGCACCGCTCCACCTTCAGCCCCAGAGAGCGGGCCATCTCCTCCCCGAGGGCCAGAACGTTCATCTCACCGCTCAGGAGGAGGGCGGCGGCCAGACCGGCCGCCAGGTAGGGCAGGGCCGCCCACAGCTTGCCCATGGTGACGCCGTTGAGGGTGCCCACGGAAAAGCTGTTGTAGGCCGCCAGAATATCGGGAAACAGGTAGCGCAGGCAGGCGGAAGCGGCGTTGACCACGCTGGTCACAGCCACGCCCGCCAGGATTAGCGTCATCCGGGAGGCGCCTGTCCACCGGGCCACCCCGTAGATCAGCAGGGAGCAGGCCAGGGCACCGGCGAAAGCCGCCGCCGGGAGCAGGTTCATTGCCCGGGGGAACAGGGCCATCACCACCAGGGAGGCGAAACCGGCTCCGGCGTTGACGCCGATGATGTTGGGGCCGGCCAGGGAGTTGTTCAGCACCACCTGGAGCACCGAACCCGCCACCGCCAGACCGCAGCCGCACAGGATCCCCCCCAAGGTCCGGGGAAGGCGCACATAGAGGAAGATGCGAAGGCTGGTGTCCTCCCAATCCTGGGCCAGTGCGGCGCGGACCACTTGGACGGGAGACAACCGGGTGGACCCCAACAGCAGGGACAGGGCCACCAACACCAGCAGTACAGCAGCCAGTCCGGCCAGCCGGACCGGTATGTTCCGGTTATCCTGTTTGATCCCGCGTTCCATGGCTGCACACCTCTTTTCCGGTTGTCATGTCCGTCTTCTGTTCCTGGGTGGGGGAACGTACGTCCCAGTATGGTCAAAGAAAATATGTTGATCAATTGTACACCATGCGCCCTGGAAATACAAGATTCTTTCCCGGAATCCGGTCACGGCGGGGAGGCGCCGCCGACAGATAGCTTGCCCTGTTTTACAAAAAAGCGGCCGCAAACGCGGCCGCTTTTTTCAAGCATATGGTAAATTAGGGTTTACCGGCAGCTTCACGGGTTCCCCGCGAAGCCGACGATGCCAAAGCAGCTGGGACCGCCGTGGCAGGTGATGACGCATCCGGTCTTCATCCAGGTGACTTTTCGGAAGCCGTGGGCGGCGGCGCACTCCTCCGCCGCTCTGCGGCAGGCGTCATCCAGGCCGGGGGACCAGATAAAATACAGATGTTCCCGATCCAGTTGGTGCTTGTCCGCGAAGTCCCCGATCAGCTTCGGGATCTGTTTGACGAGGGCGCCGCGGTACTTCTTCTTGGCCAGCAGCCGTCCGTCGATGATCTCAATGCAGGGGTGCAGGTTCAGCAGGTTGCCTGTCAGCGCCACCACGTTGCTGACCCGGCCTCCGGCCCGCAGGTAGTCCAGGTTGCGGGGCAGAAAGCACATCTGCGTCCGGGCGCAGATCTCCCGCACCGCCGCCACGGCCTCCTCCACGTCCATCTCAGGATGCTCCCGCAGCAGCTTGGCCGCCTCCAACACTACAGCCGCCTGGCCCACGGAAACGTGCTTGGTATCGATGTGGGTCACATAATCCCGGCCCTCTGAGGCCAGGAGGGCGTTTTGATAGGAGCAGGTGGTGACCGCGGAGTAGGCCAGGTGCAGAATGTGCTTTTCCGGCCATTTCTGGTGGATCTCATCCAGGACCCGGGTGAAATTATCCGGCGTGCTGGCGCTGGTCTGGGGAACCCGCCCGGTGGCGTCATAGTAGGCGCACACATCCTCCGCGGGGAAGGTACCGTCGTCCAACGTCCGGTCCCCCATGGAGACGTGCATGGGCACCAGCCAGACCCCGTATTCCCGGGCCAGTTCCGGGGTAAGGTCAGACCCTGTCTCCGCCACCAAAACGATATGCTGTTCCATCGGTCATTTCTCCTTATGCTGCGCTCCCGGCGGGAACCGGAGCGGGATTTTTTTCTTGGATAGGGGGCTGGGATGTTTCCAACACCGCGGCCCAATTCATCCTAGCATATTTCAAAAAACTCGTCAAGGAGTTTTAAAAACTCTATTTCGAGGTGCTCTTGACTTTTTTCGCCGCGCAAAATATAATGCAGGTATGGATAAGAAAATGAAAAGCGCATTGGCAGATCCCATGCGGGCCTTCCGGCTGCCCCGCTATGGGGAATTGCCTGATGTGGGGCTCTATTTGGAGCAGACAACCAAATATATCAATCACTATCTGAAGCCCCTTGGGTGTATCGAGATCACCGGTTCCATGATCCGTAACTACGTGAAAATGGGACTGGTCACCAACCCTGTCAAAAAGCAGTACAAGGCCGATCAGATCGCCCATTTGATCAGCGTCACCATCTTGAAACAGGTGATGTCTCTGGAGCACATCAGCCAGCTTTTTGCCCGGCAGAAGGAGGTCTACACCGACCCGGTGGCTTACGACTATTTTTGTACGGAGCTGGAGAATATCCTCTATTTCCGGTTTGGACTCAAGGATTCCGTGGACGATGTGGGCGTCACCTTTTCTGTGGAAAAGGACATGCTGCGCAGCGCCATCATCGCAGTTTCCCACATGATCTATCTGGACGCTTGTTTTGGGCAGTTGGAGTCCGGCGGCCCGGTGGGCATTTGCTGAGGCTCCCACGAGAATAGAAAGCCCCGCTTTCAGCATGAGCCGGAAGTGGGGCGGTTTTTTATACCTTGACAAATACCCCGTTGGGGTATATAATGCGGAAGAAAGGTGGGATAGGCTGTGGAGGAGTGCTGCTGCCACAAGACCAAAGAACGTTCCCAGGAGGAGTATAAGAATCTGATCCACCGGCTGAACCGGGTGGAGGGTCAGATCCGGGGGATCCGCGGCATGGTGGAAAAAAACGCTTACTGCCCGGACATTCTGACGCAGGTGGCGGCGGCCAACGCGGCGCTGAACGCCTTCAGCAAGGAGCTGCTGGCCCAGCATATCCGCACCTGTGTGGCCCGGGACATCCGGGAGGGCAGGGACGAGACAATCGAAGAATTGGTTGCCACGCTGCAGAAACTGATGAAGTAGGAAATCCGAAAGCGGGACATGATAAGGACAGCCGCTGGGAAACAGCGGACATCATCTGCCGCATAGGGGGAACTCCGGAGGAAATCATGAAACAATACAATGTCACTGGCATGAGCTGCGCGGCCTGCAGTGCCAGGGTGGAAAAGGCCGTGTCCAAAGTGCCCGGCGTCACAGCCTGCTCCGTCAGCCTGCTGACCAATTCCATGGGCGTGGAGGGAACTGCTTCCCCCGGCGAGGTCATCGCCGCTGTGGAGGGGGCCGGGTACGGCGCTTCGGAGAAAGGAGCGTCTGCCCCCAAAAGCGGCGGGGCGGCGGGGGAGGACGCCCTGCGGGACCTGGAGACCCCGGTGCTGAAACGGCGCCTGCTCTGGTCCGTGGGGTTCCTGCTGGTCCTGATGTACTTCTCCATGGGCCACATGATGTGGGGCTGGCCCCTGCCGTCCTTCTATGACGGGAACCATGTGGCCATGGGCCTGACCCAGCTGCTGCTCACGGTGGCCGTCATGGTCATCAACCAAAAATTTTTTGTCAGCGGGTTCAAGAGCCTGTGGCACCGGGCGCCGAATATGGACACCCTGGTGGCCCTGGGCTCCGCCGCGGCCTTCGTGTACAGCACCTACGCCCTGTTCGCCATGACGGACGCCCAGATAAAGGGGAATTCGGAGGCTGTCATGGCCTATATGCACGAATTCTACTTCGAATCCGCCGCCATGATCCTGACCCTCATCACGGTGGGCAAGATGCTGGAGGCCCGTTCCAAGGGCAGGACCACCGATGCCCTGAAGGGGTTGATGAAGCTGGCCCCCAAGACCGCGACGGTGCTGCGGAACGGCAAGGAGGCGGAGGTCTCCATCGAGCAGGTGCGGAAAGACGACGTGTTTGTGGTGCGCCCCGGCGAGACGGTCCCGGTGGATGGCGTGGTGTTGGAGGGCGCCAGCGCGGTCAACGAGTCCGCCCTCACCGGCGAGAGCATCCCGGTGGACAAAAACGTGGGAGACGCGGTGTCCGCCGCCACCCTGAACCAGTCCGGCTTCCTCAAATGCCGGGCCACCCGGGTGGGGGAGGACACCACCCTGTCTCAGATCATCCAAATGGTCAGTGACGCGGCAGCCACCAAGGCCCCCATCGCCAAGATCGCGGACCGGGTCTCCGGTGTGTTTGTCCCCGCCGTCATCACCATCGCCGCGGTCACCACCATCGTCTGGCTGCTGCTGGGCAGGACCGCGGGCTTCGCCCTGGCGCGGGGCATCTCCGTACTGGTCATCTCCTGTCCCTGCGCCCTGGGTCTGGCTACGCCGGTGGCCATCATGGTGGGCAACGGCATGGGGGCGAAAAACGGCATCTTGTTTAAAACCGCCGCCTCTCTGGAGGAGACCGGCCAGGTGGAGATCGTGGCCCTGGACAAGACCGGCACCATCACCAGCGGCGAGCCCAAGGTGACGGATATCATCCCGGCTCCGGACAACACGGAGGAGGGTCTGCTGACCCTGGCCGCCTGTCTGGAAGGCCCTTCGGGGCACCCTCTGGCCAAGGCCATTGTGGAGGAGGCTGCCAAACATAGCCTGTCTCTGACACCAGTCAGCGACTTTTCCGCCGTCCATGGCCGAGGCGTCCGGGCGGTCATGGAAGACTGCACCTTCATCGGTGGGAACCGGGCTATGCTGGAGGAGGCGGGCATCGTCCCCGGCGGGCTCTCCGGCCGGGCCGACGCCCTAGCCGCCCAAGGCAAAACCCCCATGTACTTTGCCAATGAGACGCTGAAAACGCCTCTGGGCGTAATCGCTGTGGCGGATGTCATCAAGGAGGACAGCCCCCAGGCGGTACAGGAACTGCGGAATATGGGCATCCGGGTTGTCATGCTCACCGGCGACAACGAGCGCACCGCAAAGGCCATCGGCGCCCAGGCCGGGGTGGACGAGGTCATCGCCGGGGTCCTGCCGGAGGGGAAGGAGAGCGTGATCCGTTCGCTGAAACAGCAGGGCAAGGTGGCCATGGTGGGCGACGGGATCAACGACGCCCCGGCCCTGACCCGGGCGGACATGGGGATCGCCATTGGAGCGGGCACGGACGTGGCCATCGACGCGGCGGACGTGGTGCTGATGAAGAGCCGGCTCTCCGACGTGCCCGCCGCCATCCGCCTCAGCCGGGCCACCCTGCGGAATATCCATCAGAACCTGTTCTGGGCGTTTTTCTATAACACCATCGGCATCCCGTTGGCTGCCGGCGTGTTCATTCCCCTGGGCCTGACGCTGAACCCCATGTTCGGCGCCGCGGCCATGAGCCTCAGCAGCTTCTGTGTGGTGTCCAACGCCCTGAGGCTGAATCTGTTTGATCTGCGGAACACCGCGAACGATAAAGCTATCAAAGTGAAACAAAAGGAGGAACAAAAAAACATGGAAAAGACAATGAAGATCGAGGGCATGATGTGCATGCACTGCGAGGCACGGGTCAAGAAGGCGCTGGAGGCGCTGCCCCAGGTGGAGCAGGCGGCGGTGAGCCATGAGGCGGGTACCGCCGTGGTGACTTTGAAGTCCGATGTTTCCGACGAGGTGCTGAAGAAGACGGTGGAGGACCAGGACTATACTGTGACCGGGATCCAGTGATCGGGAACGAAACAGCCGCTGCATTGGAGCTTTAAACGATTCGTGAAATTTCACGACATGCTGTCTGAGCTGTAAGCAGAAAGCACGGAACAGCGCAGAAGTGATCCACGGGACGAATATATAGACGAAGAGCCGGTAACCCGTTGCCCATTGGGCACGGATTATCGGCTCTTGTGTTTGGAGACGGTCAAGAATGGTCTGTGTGATAGGACGGTTTGATAAGAAATAAGGGAGATTTTGGAGCAGAAAGCGAAACAACAGGCCGAACAACAGAAGAGTGGGGATGACGCTCCCGCCATGTTGCATCCTGCACGTGAATAAAGACGCTCATACCATCCGGGGGAGTCCAAGTCTTGGAACGAAAAATCTGCTTGCCTTGGGTATCTCTGCCGACACAAGTTTTGAATTTATAGGATACGATTCTGCCAGATTTTTTCTTTAGAGTGATACTTGCCATTGATAAACACCCTTCCCAGGTGACCAATGTTTTTCGAAAGGTGTTGACCCATTTGTTGACCCGCTTACATCTTTTGCCATTTCAATGTAAAGCAAAAAGCCTTGCAGTTCATTGAACCACAAGGCTTTTCTTGGTCCGAGTGACTGGATTCGAACCAGCGGCCTCTTGAACCCCATTCAAGCGCGATACCAAACTTCGCCACACCCGGATATTTTCGATTTTGCTTGGCTGTCTCAGACAGCTTATACATAATAGCACATAGGAAAAGAAAAAGCAATACCTTTTTTGAAAAAAATCGCTTTTGACATTTCGTGTAAAAGACAGGGGGAAAACAAGACAAAACAGGGCAATTTTGCTGAACTGAGGAGCGTAAAACGGAAAAGTGAAGGGCTTTTTCTGGCCGGGGGCTTGCCCTTTTGAATCGTTTGGGATAAAATGACGCAAAGGAGGTTTTTCCATGTCTGATTGTCTGTTTTGTAAGATCGCGGAAGGTCAGATCCCGTCCAGCAAGGTCTATGAGGACGAGGTGTGTTATGCTTTCAACGACATCTCGCCCCAGGCTCCCACTCACTTTCTGGTGATCCCCAAGGCCCATATCGGCTCTGTGGCTGAGGTCAATGAGGATAACGCGGCTGTGGTGGCCCACATTTTTGCCGTCATCTCCAAGGTGACCAAGGAGTTGGGTCTGGACAGCTACCGTGTGGTGTCCAATATCGGTGAGCAGGCGGGGCAAAGTGTGCATCACTTGCATTTCCACGTACTGAGCGGCCGCGACATGACCTGGCCTCCGGGCTAAGCAGCAGAAAGCGTCTCAGCTTCCCGTGCGGAGCTGGGGCGCTTTTTTGTGTGCGGAAGTTTTTTTGAGATTTTATCAGATTTCTGTTGCATTTCTGTGAATAATGTATACAATTGAATCAGCGTAGTGAAGCGGCAAAGCGGTCCGGTTTCATGGAAGGAGAGCGGCCTCCGCTCCGCAGCGGTGAAAGGGGCAGATTCATCATGAAAATTACAAAAGTAGAAGTTCTTCATTTGAAAACCAAGCTGAAGGGCGGCCACTGGCGTCCCGTGGTGTGCCGGATCCATACGGATGCCGGGATCTATGGAGACGGCGAGGCTGCTTTGGCCTACGGCGAGGCCCAGGTGGCGGCTTACGGCATCGTCCAGAACATGGCCCGGCTCATCATCGGCATGGACCCGTTGGACACGGAGGTGATCTGGGACAAGCTGTACCGGAGCACGTTCTGGGGACAGAATGGCGGCCCGGTGATCAACGCAGGAATCAGCGCCATCGACATTGCCCTCTGGGACATCAAGGGAAAATATTTCGGCGTCCCTGTGTACAAGCTCCTGGGCGGCAAGAAGCGGGAAAACCTGCGGGCCTATGCCAGCCAGCTGCAATTCGGCTGGGGCCCGGACATCATTCCGGCCTGCACCCTGGAGGATTACGCCCGGGAGGGCAAAAAGGCTGTGGCAGAGGGGTACGACTGCGTGAAGTATGACTTTTTCACCTTCGCACCCGACGGCCGCAAGTATACGGACGAGGACCGGCTGGGCCTGCGGGACCCCAAGACCATCCGTCTTCTGACCCAGCGTGTGGAAGCGGTCCGCGAGGCCATTGGCCCCGATGTGGATCTGATCATTGAGAACCACAGCTATACCGACGCGCTGAGCGCCATTCAGTATGGAAACGCCATCAAGCATTTGAATATCTTCTATTTCGAAGAGCCCACGACGCCCACGCCCGGACTGACAAAGCTGGTGGGAGACAAGACGGGGCTGCCCATCGCCACCGGAGAGCGCATCTATACCAGGTGGCAGTATGCGGAGTACTTCAAGGAGAACGCGATCCAGGTGATCCAGCCTGACATTGGTACCTGCGGCGGGATCAGCGAGGTGAAGAAGGTGTGCGACATGGCCTATGTCTATGATGTGGGCGTCCAGGTCCACGCCTGCGGCAGTCCCATCTCTACTGCCGCCGCCCTCCAGGTGGAGGCGGTCATCCCCAATTTTGTGATCCATGAGCACCACACCTATGCCCTGAGTCCCTACAATATCGAGCTCTGCAAATATGACTATCAGCCGATCAACGGCAAATACCAGGTGCCTGAGCTGCCTGGTATTGGGCAGGAGCTGTCTGAGACGGCGTTCCGGAACTGTGATATGACGGTCATTCAATGAAAAAAGGCTCCCCGTCCGCAAGACGGGGAGCTTTCTTTTGGAAAGAGCCGATTCAGCGCTTTTTCAGGTGGCAGAACCACATCAGCCAGCCCAGCGCGGCGCCGCCCAGGATATTGCCCAGGGTGACGGGGATCAGATTGCCCGCCAGGAAGTTGGTCAGGGTGAGGGCGGACAGGTCCACGCCCGACTCGGCGGCCAACTGGGCGTAAGCGGGGACCGCCTTGGCCATCAGGCCGGCGGAAATGTAGTACATGTTGGCGACGCAGTGCTCAAAGCCGCACAGGACGAAGTAGCACACCGGCAGAAACGCGCCGAGGATCTTACCGGTGGTATCCTTGGCGGACATGGCCATGAGCACCCCCAGACAGACCAGCAAGTTGCACAGAATGCCCAGCACCACGCCGTTGCCGAAGGGGATGGCGCACTTTCCGGCGGCCACCTTCATGGTGTAGACGGCCAAGGCGCCGCCGGAGTAATTCAGCTGTCCGAAGAAGGCGCAGCCCGCGGCCACGGCCAGGGCGCCCGCGAAGTTAGCCAGATACACGATGACCCAACTGCGGAGCATCTGGGTGAAGGTGCAGCGCTTATCCAGTACAGAGAGGGTGATCAGGCAATTGCCGGTGAAGAGCTCCGCGCCCATGATGACCACCATACCCAGGCCGAAGGGGAAGAGCAGCCCACAGATGGTCCGGGCGATCCAGGTGTCCTGAATGCCGTAGACGGCGGTGTTGGTGGCGGCGCTGCCCAGGGCAATGAGGGCGCCGGCCAGGACGCCCAGCACCACGAGAAGGGGGGTGGAGCGCTTGGCCTTTCCGGCGCCCACTTCAGCGTATTTTGCCGCGATCTCTGCGGGGGAGAGAGACGATTCCATGGAGTGATCCATCCTTTCCAAAATCCGTATTTTGGGACACACAGGGGGCCTGCCGCCCCCTGTGAAAATGTTGATTACAGCATAGCATAGGGAACAGAAGAATGCAAACACAAAAAAGAAAAGACGCATTTCCCGTCGAAATGCACAAAAAATTGGGAGAAGTCTTGGGGGGAAAGGGCCTCGGGGCGGAAAAGAAAAATTGGGTCCTTTTTTTATTTTGAAAATAAGAAACCTTGCTTAATAAAGAAAAGTGGGGGGGCAAAAAAGGAAAAAGGAAAATCTTTACGAAATCGCCGGTTTTGCGGTAAAATAGGATCATCGAGAGAAACGATTCCCGGGGAGGCCCCGGGAAATAAAAGAAAAAATTTTGAGGAGGAGCCCACATGAGTTTCAAGACTGACATCGAGATCGCTCAGGAATCCACCATGCTGCCTATCGAAGAGGTTGCTGCCAAGATCGGCATCGGCCCCGAGGCCCTGGAGCACTACGGCCACTACAAGGCCAAGGTCGACATCCACTCCCTGAAGGATCTGCCCCGGAAGTCCAAGCTGGTTCTGGTGACCGCCATCAGCCCCACCCCCGCCGGCGAGGGCAAGACCACCACTTCCGTGGGTCTGGCCGACGCTCTGAACAAGATCGGCAAGAAGACCATCGTCTGCCTGCGTGAGCCCTCCCTGGGTCCCGTGTTCGGCGTCAAGGGCGGCGCTGCCGGCGGCGGCTACGCTCAGGTCGTCCCCATGGAGGACATCAACCTGCACTTCACCGGCGACTTCAACGCCATCGGCATCGCCAACAACCTGATGTCCGCCCTGATCGACAACCACATCCAGCAGGGCAACGCTCTGGACATCGACGTGCGCAACATCCCCTGGAAGCGCGTTGTGGACATGAATGACCGCCAGCTGCGCCACATCGTCTGCGGCCTGGGCGGCAAGGCCTCCGGCGTGCCCCGTGAGGATGGCTTCGACATCGTGGTTGCTTCCGAGATCATGGCCGTTCTGTGCCTGTCCTCCGGCCTGGCCGACATGAAGCAGCGTCTGGCCAAGATGGTCGTCGCCTACAACCGCGCCGGCGAGCCCATCACCGCCCATGACCTGCAGGCCGAGGGCGCCATGGCTGCCGTCCTGAAGGACGCCATCAAGCCCAACCTGGTCCAGACTCTGGAGCACACCCCCGCCTTCATCCACGGCGGCCCCTTCGCCAACATCGCCCACGGCTGCAACTCCATCCAGGCCACTGAGACTGCTATGAAGCTGGCCGAATACACCGTCACCGAGGCCGGCTTCGCTGCTGACCTGGGCGCTGAGAAGTTCCTGGACATCAAGTGCCGCGCCGGCGGGTTCCATCCCGACGCTGTGGTCATCGTTGCCACCGTCCGCGCCCTGAAGTATCACGGCGGCGTGGCCAAAGCCGACCTGAACAACGAGAATCTGGAGGCTCTGGAGAAGGGCCTGCCCAACCTGCTGCAGCATGTGGACAACGTGAAGAACGTCTATGGCCTGCCCTGCGTGGTCGCCATCAACGCCTTCCCCACCGACACCGAGGCCGAGCTGAAGCTGGTGGAGGAGAAGTGCAAGGAGCAGGGCGTCAACGTCCGCCTGTCCGAGGTCTGGGCCAAGGGCGGCGAGGGCGGCAAGGCTCTGGCCGAGGAGGTCGTCCGCCTCTGCGAGGAGGAGAGCAGCGATTCCTTCAAGTTCGTCTACGATCTGGACACCACCATTGAGGAGAAGCTGAATGCCATCGCCACCAAGGTCTACCGCGCTGACGGCGTGGTGCTGACTGCCGACGCCAAGAAGCAGATCAAGCAGCTGACTGAGATGGGCTTTGACAAGATGCCCATCTGCATGGCCAAGACTCAGTTCTCCTTCTCCGACGATCAGACCAAGCTGGGCGCTCCCCGCGGCTTCAAGATCACTGTCCGCGAGGTGAAGGTCAACGCCGGCGCCGGCTTCCTGGTTGCCAAGACCGGCAACATCATGACCATGCCCGGCCTGCCCAAGGTCCCCGCTGCCAACCGCATCGACATCGACGAGAACGGCAAGATCACCGGCCTGTTCTAATCGAACCGGCGGTTCGCTCCCTATCGCCGGCAGGCGAAGGGGGAGAAAGTGTGATTACTGCAAACGGCCCCACGGTATTTCGTACCGTGGGGCCGTTTTTGCGCCTGGAGGAGAAGAACATTCAAGGACGAACCCCGGACTTTAAAATAAAAAATAGCCGGAGGCCGCTGCCAGCGGCCTCCGGCTGTTCCATAAAAGGGTCAGCGGGGGAGAACGATCTCTTTTGTCTCAAAATAGGTTTTGAGCTGTACAGAGGTCTGGGAGTCTCCGTAACGCTTGATGGCGGACAACAGCTCGTCCAGTTCCCGGGTGCCCCGGACCGCGAAACGGAGCAGGGCATTGAAGACGCCGATCACATGGTAGTGGCTGATGATGGCGGGGTTTTTCTGGCAGAACTCGCAGAAGCTGTTGTATTTTTCCGGTTCCGGAGCCACCAGGATGAAGCCGGTCATACTGCAGTCCAGCTGCTCCCGGTCCACGTCAATGCGGTAATCCCGGATGATCTTTTTTTCTTCCATGCGGTGGATGCGCTCGGAGACCGCCGGAGCGGTGAGGCCCACTTGGTCACCGATTTGCCGCAAAGTGGTACGGGAGTCGGCTTGAAGGATATTCAGGATCTGATAATCTGTCCGGTCCATCCCGGTTTTCTCCTTTCTGAGGGTGCGCGGTTCAGACCACGACGCCCTTCTTGATCACAGTCTTAGCCAGATTGCTGCCCACACGGTAGCAGATATAATCCAGGTCGGGGGCGTCCCAGATCACCAGGTCACCCTGCTTGCCGGGCTCCACGGAACCCACCTTGTCGGCCATTCGGATAGCCGCGGCGCCGTTCAGAGTGACGGCGGTCAGGACCTCCTCGGGCGTCAGCTTGTACTTCAGACAGCCCAGGTTGATGACAAACTGCAGGTTCAGGCAGGGGCAGGAGCCGGGGTTAAAGTCGGTGGCCATGGCCACAGGGACACCGGCCTTCACCATATCCCGGGCAGGGGCAAAGACAGCGCCCAGGTTGAAGCTGGTGGCGGGGAGCAGGCAGGCGATGACGCCGCCCTTGGCCAGGCTTTCAATGCCCTCGGGCGGGCACACGATCAGGTGCTCGGAGGAGATGGCGCCGATCTCGCCTGCCAGGATGGAGCCGCCGATGGCCTCGATCTCGTCGGCGTGGATCTTGGGGGTCAGGCCGTACTTCTTGCCGGCCTCCAGCACCTGGCGGGACTCCTCAACGGTAAAGGTGTCAGCCTCGCAAAAAACGTCGTTGAACTGGGCGATCCCCTGCTTGGCCACCAGGGGGATCATTTCCTCGCAGACCAGGCGGATATACTCCGCGCGGTTGTTTTTGTACTCGGCGGGGACCAGATGAGCGCCCATGAAGGTGGCGACGATGTCCATGGCGTGGCGGTCGTTCAGGTTTTTGATGACCTGCAGGGCCTTCAGCTCATGCTCGGTGGCCAGACCGTAGCCGCTCTTGGCCTCCACGGTGGTGGTGCCGAAGCCCATCATCTCATCCAGGGCCTTGGCGGCCTTCTGGGTCAGCTCCTCCTCGGTGGCCTGACGGGTGGCATTGGTGGTGGACTGGATACCGCCGCCGGCGTTCTGGATCTCCAGGTAGGTCTTGCCGTGGAGTTTCATGCCCAGCTCGTTCTGGCGCCAACCGCCGAAAATCAGGTGGGTGTGGGCGTCCACCAGGCCGGGGGTGACCAGGTTGCCGCCGGCGTCCAGCACCTGGGCGTCCTCGACAGCGGGGGCCGCACCGGTGCCGACCTGGGCGATGATGCCGTCCTCTACCAGGACCCAGGCGTCCTTCAGGATCTGGATCTGGCCCTGCTCCGTGCCCTTTTTGGCGGCGGTGCCCAGGGGGGTGGCCAACATACCGATATTTTTCAGCAATAATTTGCTCATGTGCATACATCCTTTCCGAAAAGACGGAGCCGGACCGGCCCTGTCTCAGCATAATTGGATCACGGTGTACCAATAATAGGAAAACACACTTTCCGAAGGTTGTCAAGTTCAAAAAAGGGGGCGTGCGAACACGCCCCCTCTTTCAAGAGTTCACTGGATTTGGTTCAGCCCGAAAGGCTCAGCCCTTCATGGACTTGACCGCCTCAGCAACAATCGCGTCGTCGGCCAGGTAGGGCAGAGTGATGTGATCCTGACCCTTGTACATCTCGTTGTACTCAACCACGGTGGTCAGAGCATTCTCGTTCCGGGCCCAGGCGCGGCGGGAAACGCCCACCATGGTGTCCCAAGGCATGGCCATCTTCAGGATGTTGTCCACGCGCTCGGAGCCGTCCAGAACCATGCCGAAGCCGCCGTTGATGGAGTTGCCGATACCGGTGCCGCCGCCGTTGTGCAGAGCGATGTAGCTCATGCCGCGGGCCGCGTTGCCGGCGTAGCACTGGGTAGCCATCTCGGCCATGATGTTGGAGCCGTCCTTGATGTTGGAGGTCTCACGGAAGGGGGCGTCGGTTCCGCCGGTGTCGTGGTGGTCACGGCCCAGGATGACGGGACCGATCTCGCCGTTGCGGACCATCTCGTTGAACTTCAGAGCCAGGTTCATGCGGCCCATGGCGTCCTGGTACAGGATGCGGCACTGGGTACCCACGACCAGCTTGTTCTTCTTGGCGTCACGGACCCAGACATAGTTGTCGTAGTCCTGATAACGGCGGTTGTGGTTCTTGATGTACTCGGCGGCGGCGGCGTCGGTCTTGTCCAGGTCCTCGGGGTTCCGGGACAGGCAGCACCAACGGAAGGGACCGTAGCCGAAGTCGAACAGGCAGGGACCCAGGATGTCTTCCACGTAGGAGGGGAAGATGAAGCCGTCCAGGTCGTTCTCGCCGTTCTTGCAGATGGACTTGACGCCAGTGTCGTACACGGCCTTCAGGAAGCTGTTGCCGTAGTCGAAGAAGTAGGTGCCCCGGTCATGGAGCTTGCAGATCATCTCATAGTGGTGCTGCAGGGTCTTGTCGACCAGCTTGGCGAAGCCCTCGGGATCCTTGTCCAGCATCTCGGTGCGCTCCTCGAAGGTCAGGCCCTGGGGGCAGTAGCCGCCGTCGTAAGGCACGTGGCAGGAGGTCTGGTCGGACAGCAGATCAACATGGATGTTGTTGTCGTACAGGTACTCCAGCAGGTCCACCACGTTGCCGTGGTAAGCGACGGCGCAGGGCTCCTTGTCCTCCATGTGCTGCTTGGCGATGGCCCAGGCCTCCTCCAGGCTGTCGGTGCGGTGGCTGACCCAACCCTGGGTGTAGCGGGTCTCGATACGGGAGTCGTCCACCTCGGCGATGATGGAAGCGGCGCCGGCGATCTCAGCGGCCTTGCCCTGAGCGCCGGACATGCCGCCCAGACCGGCGGAGACGAACAGGCGGCCGGCCAGGTTGCCGTCCTGGGGGATGCCCAGCTTCAGACGGCCGGCGTTCAGCAGGGTGTTGAAGGTGCCGTGGACGATGCCCTGGGGACCGATGTACATCCAGCCGCCGGCGGTCATCTGGCCGTAGTTGGCGACGCCCAGAGCGGCGGCGCGGTTGAAGTTCTTCTGATCGTCGAAGGTACCCACCATCAGGCCGTTGGAGATGATGACGCGGGGGGCCATCTTGTGGCTGTGGAACAGGCCCAGGGGGTGGCCGGACATGACCACCAGGGTCTGCTCGTCGGTCAGGACCTCCAGGTACTTCTTGATCAGGCGGTACTGCATCCAGTTCTGGCAGACCTGGCCGGTCTCACCGTAGGTGACCAACTCATAGGGATACAGGGCGACGTCGAAGTCCAGGTTGTTGTCGATCATGACCTGGATGGCGCGGCCCTCGATGCAGGCGCCCTTGTACTCGTCGATGGGCTTGCCGTACAGCTTGCCGACGGGACGGAAGCGGTAGCCATAGATACGGCCGTGCTCTTCCAGCTCCTGGGCGAACTCCTTGGCCATCTGGGCGTGATGGTCGGGATGGATGTAGCGCAGGGCGTTCTTGATGGCCAGAGCTTTGTCCGCCTCGGACAGGTGGGACTCGCGGCGGGGAGCGCGGCGGTAGCCCTCCTCAAAGGCGGGATACTCGGGCAGCTCGTAGTCGAGCTTGATGGTCATCGCGTCGTTGATGTTACCATTCATTGCAGTTCCCTCGTTTCTTAAAAATTTTGTGAGAATTGGCTCTCGATGCTTAAAGAATTCTCTCTACATATTGCATTTTAACGGAAAATCGCTAGAATGAAAAGTACCGATATTATATATTAGCTATATAAAAAAGGTATATCGCCCAAAAACTATAAAAGGAAAGGGAGATATGAAGCGATGAATTTTAAGCAGCTCGAATATTTTTCCGCTGTTGCAGAGGCAAAGAGCATTTCCATGGCGGCAAAGAAGCTCCATGTGGCCCAGCCGCCGGTGAGCCGGCAGATCTCCATGCTGGAGGATGAGCTGGGGGTATGCTTATTTCTGCGCAATAACAAGGGCATCGAACTGACCGAGGCGGGCCGCAGCCTCTATGAGCAGAGCCAGCAGATGTTCCAGAATCTCAGGCGGATGACGGACAGCGTCCGGGACATCGACGCCGGGGTGAGGGGTCTGCTGAAGCTGGGCGTGATCTACTCGGACTTACCTGTAGTCATGGAGCATTTAAAGGAGTACCACGCCTGTTATCCCCAGGTGGAGCTGTATATCCGTCTGGGCTCCCCCAACGACCTGCTGGAAGACCTGAACCGGGGAGAACTGCATCTGCTCTTTCTGCGCAGCCAGTCGAAGGTGGTCTCCGGCCTGCGGGAGAAGGTGCTGGGGGAGGACCCCCTGGAGCTGGTCATGACGGCGGAGACCGACCCAGCCCCCGGCCAGGACTTTGTGCCCATCCAGGCGCTGAAGGGGGTACCCATGTGCCTGCTGCGCAGCGACGACCTGTGGGGATACAGCAGCCATCTGCGCAGCGAGTGCCAGCGGGAGGGATTCTTCGCCAATGTGGTGTGCCAGTGCTATGACACCCCCATGGCCATGCAGATGGTGCAGGCGGGATTCGGCGTCAGCTATCTGCCCCGTTCCATCGTGGCCACCCACCCCAATTCCGGCATCTACACCAAGCCCATCCTGGGCCTGACGGCCAAATCCTATCCCACCCTGGTCTGGAGCGACAACATCTATTACGCCAACTGCGTGAAGCAGTTCATTTCCATGGCCGGCTCGGAAGCCTGGCAATATGTGCAGGAAGAGGAGAAAGAGGAGGGTGAGCCCGGTGTTTAAAGGGCATTTTTTCAATAAAAGGATAATTGGAATGGCTTTGCCGGAGCGGGATATTTCCGGCGTACCGGCCTGTTGACTGACTGATTCTTGGAAAAGGATTCTGGTTAAAAATATTAAACGTTGCGGGAAAAATGCTTTTGCGGCGACATTAACAAAAAAACCGGTTTATGGTATAATGTCCCCAAAAGAACCCGAAACCCGGCGCGATCCCGTCAGTAACCGGGCACGGCGTCCTGCCCGTGTCCGTTTATGGAAAGATAGGAAGCATCAAAAAATTTATAGGAGGAAATCAAAATGGCTAAGCTCGTAGAGTGTATCCCCAATTTCAGCTGCAGCAAGGAGAAGGACGAGGCCACTTATAACGCTCTGGTGGAAGCCGCCAACAGCGTGCCCGGCTGCACCCTGTTCGACGCTCAGACCGACGGCAACCACAACCGCTGCGTGTTCACCCTGATCGGCAACATCGACGCCATCGAGGAGGTCGCTTTCCAGCTGACCAAGGTGGCCACTGAGCGCATCGACATGACCAAGCACAAGGGCGAGCACAAGCGCATGGGCGCCACCGACGTCATCCCCTTCGTTCCCCAGTCCAAGGACGTCACCGTGGAGGAGTGCGTGGAGCTGTCCAAGCGTCTGGCCCAGCGCATCTGGGACGAGCTGAAGGTCCCCTCCTTCCTGTATGAGGACTCCGCCACCCGTCCCGAGCGCCGCAATCTGGCCACCTGCCGCAAGGGCGAGTTCGAGGGCATGCCCGAGAAGCTGCTGCAGCCCGAGTGGGCTCCCGACTACGGCGAGCGGAAGATCCACCCCACCGCCGGCATCACCGCCATCGGCGCCCGTATGCCCCTGGTCGCCTTCAATGTGAACCTGGCCACCTCCGACGTGGAAGTCGCCAAGAAGATTGCCAAGGTCATCCGTGGTTCCTCCGGCGGCTTCCGCAGCTGCAAGGCCATGGGCTTCATGATGGAGGACCGGGGCATCGCTCAGGTCTCCATGAACATGGTCAACTATGAGGACACCCCCCTGTACGTGGTCTATGAGCAGATCAAGGCCCTGGCTGAGCGCTACGGCACCTACATTGTGGACAGCGAGATCGTGGGCCTGACCCCCGCCAAGGCCATGATCGATTGCGCCGAGTTCTACCTGAAGGCCCGTGACTTCGACTGCCACAACCAGATCATGGAGTATCACCTCCTGGACATGAAGTAAGCGGAAGAGCGGAAAGAAAAGGAGATAAACGACATGAAGAAATTAGCCGAACTGCAGACTGCTGAGTTTGTGGACCTGCTGGCCTCTGACGCTCCCGCTCCCGGCGGCGGCTCCGCTGCCGCTCTGGAAGGCGCTCTGGGCGCCGCCCTCACCGCCATGGTGTGCGGCCTGACCACCGTGGGCAAGAGCAAGGAGAAGTACGCCGAGTATCAGGAGTTCGTCATCGAGAGCCAGAAGAAGGCCACCGACCTGAAGGCACGCTTTGTGGACGTGATGGACCGGGACACCGAGGCTTTCAACGTGGTCAGCGCCGCTTTCGGTATGCCCAAGGCCACCGACGAGGAGAAGGCTGCCCGCTCCGCCGCCATCCAGAAGGGTCTGGAGGGCTGCACCGCCACTCCCTTTGAGATGATGGAGCTGGCCACCGAGACTCTGGAGCTCACCGCCGAGCTGCTGGGCAAGACCAACGACAGCGCCGCCAGCGACCTGGGCGTCTCCGCCCTGTCCCTGCGCGCCGCCATCCAGGGCGCCTGGCTGAACGTGCTCATCAACATCGGCAGCCTGAAGAACAAGGCTCTGGCCGAGGACTACCGCGCCAAGGGCGAGGCCATGCTGGCCAAGGCTCTGCCTCTGGCTGACAAGATCTACGAGACCGTTCTGGCTGCTATGTAAATCATGACGGACGGGCTTTGCCTGTCCGGGACTGGGGGAGGCCGCTTCGGCGGCCTTCCTCTGTCGCTATTTTGAGGAAAAACAGGGCGGCTATATGGTCTGCTTTGTTTGGAAGGGGACCTACCAATGGAATGGAAGCTGTTGACCCAAGAGGATTATGTGACCACCCTGTGGTCCGGCGGGACCACCACCCAGCTGGCCATCGCGCCCGAGGGCGCGGTTTACGCCGACCGGGACTTCCTGTGGCGGTTCAGCTCCGCCCGGGTGGAGCTGGAGCACTCCGACTTTACGCCGCTGCCCGACTATGTCCGGCTGATCTCCGTGCTCCATGGGGACCTGGATATGAAAGTGGGGGAGGGGGAACGGTTTGGCCTGGAACCCCTGACCCTCTGCTCCTTTGACGGGGGCGTCCCCGTGGAGTCCTGGGGCCAGTGTACCGACTACAACCTGATGCTGCGGAAGGGCCGTGCCCAGGGAAACGCCCAGTCTCTGGCGCTGGAGGCCGGCTCCGCTTTGACCTGGACCCCCGCTGTTCCCGCTCCCATGGAATACCCTGGCTGCACCGTGGCCCTGTACTGTGTGTCCGGTGCCGCGGAGGTGGACGGTGTGGCTGTACAGGAGGGCCAGTTCCTGCTGTGCCGCCAGGCAGACCCCACCCGAAAGGTGAAGCTGTCCAGCCGGACGGGCGCATCCTTCATGGCCGCGGTGATCTTCACCCGCTGAGCCTCATTGGAAGAAAAGGAGCTGATTTCCCATGGCCCAACTGCTTACCGGCGCCCCGGTAGCCGAGGCGCTGTGCGCCCGGCTCAGAGAGGGCGTGGCCCTGCTGAAGAGCCGGGAGGTGACCCCCACCGTGGCCATCGTCCGGGTAGGGGAGCGTCCGGCCGACCTGTCCTATGAGCGGGGGTTTACCAAGCGGGCCCAGTCGCTGGGCATCGCGGTGATCCGCACCCTGCTGCCCGAGGATGTGGGCGAGGGGGAGCTGATCCAGGTCTTGGAGGAGATCAGCGGTAACCGCCGTATCCACGGCTGTCTGCTGTTCCGTCCCCTGCCGCCCCGCCTGAATACGCCCGCGGTGATGGGAGCCCTGTGCCCGGAGAAGGACATCGACTCCATGACCAGCACCTCTATGGGCGGACTGATGGTCCAGGGGGCGGCGGGTTTCCCGCCCTGTACCGCCGCGGCCTGTATGGCCCTGCTGGGCCACTACCGGGTGGAGCTGCCCGGACGGAACGTGGTCATGGTGGGCAGCGGTATGACAGTGGGGATGCCCACCGCCATTCTGCTCATGAACCAGGGGGCCACGGTGTCTGTGTGCAATATCTTCACCGATCCCGGGCGCATGGCGGAGCTGTGTCGGAGCGCGGATGTGATCATCTCCGCCGCCGGGAAGGCCGGGCTCATCGGACGGGACCATGTCCGTCCCGGCCAGGCGGTGGTGGATGTGGGAGTCAGCCCCGGACCGGACGGTAAGCTCCACGGAGATGTGGCCTTTGACCAGGTGGAACCTGTGGTGGCCGCACTGACCCCGGTGCCCGGAGGAGTGGGGGCGGTGACCTCCACGGTACTGGCTGCCCACACGGTGGAGGCGGCTTTGCGCGCTCAGGGTTTGGCCCTGGAATAAGGAAATGACATGGTAAGGAGGCGCGGCCTATGACCGGCCAGGAAGCTGTTGAACTGATCCATCAGGAGGCGTGGACCGGGCGGAAACCGGGGCTGGAGCGGACCACGGAGCTGCTCCGGCGGCTGGGAGACCCCCATAAAGGCCTGAAATTCATCCATATTACCGGCACCAACGGAAAGGGCTCCACCGCCGCCATGGTGGCCTCAGTCCTGACCCGGGCGGGGCTGAAAACGGGATTGTACACCTCCCCCCACCTGTGGCGCTTCCACGAGCGGTTTCAGGTCAACGGACAGCCCATTCCGGACGCGGACCTGGGCCGCATTGCGGAGCAGGTGATCCGTGCTGGCAAAGGAATGGAGGACCCGGCCACGGAGTTCGAGCTGATGACCGCCGTGGGGATGCTCTATTTCCGGGAGGCGGGCTGCGATCTGGTGGTGCTGGAGGTGGGCCTTGGGGGCCGCCTGGACTCCACCAATGTGATCCCTGCCCCTGAGGCGGCTGTCATCACCAACATCGGTCTGGAGCACACCCAGGAACTGGGGAATACCAGGGCGCTGATCGCCGCGGAAAAGGCAGGCATCCTGAAAACCGGGTGCTCCGCCGTTCTCTACCACCAGAGCCGGGAGGTGGAGGAGGTGGTGGAGGCGGCCTGCCGCAAGGTGGGCGTCCCGCTGACCATCACCGCCCCTGATACCCTGGAGGTCCTGTCCTCCGGACGGGAGGGCCAGATATTCCGCTACCGGGGCATGGGCCCCTTCCGGATCGGGCTGTTGGGGGATTACCAGACCTTGAACGCCACGGTGGCCATTGATGTGATCCTGTCCCTGCGGGAGCGGGGGTGGCACATCTCCGGGGAGGCCCTGGAGCAGGGACTGGAGAAGGCTGTCTGGCCCGCACGGATGGAGCTGGCCCGCCGGGAGCCGGATGTGATCCTGGACGGCGGCCACAACCCCCAGTGTATGGAAGCGTTGAGTCAGAGTCTGGCCCAGCTGTATCCCGGGAAAAAGATCTGGTTCCTGACTGGCGTGCTGGCGGACAAGGACTATCCCTCCATGTTCGGACAGATCATCCCCTTGGCTAAAGGCTTCGTCACCATCACCCCGGACAGTCCCCGGGCCCTGACGGCCCAGGATCTGGCTGCCTATCTGGAGAAGCGGGGGCAGCGTGCCTTTCCCTGCGGCTCCACGCAGGAAGGCGTGGAAAAGGTACTGGAGCTGGCCGGTCCCGAGGATACGGTCTGCATCTGCGGGTCCCTCTACATGATCGGAGAGGTCCGGCATATTCTGGGACTTTGCTGACCGCGGACAATCAAATAATATGCTGAAAGCGGGCGCCATAGGCGCCCGCTTTCAGCATAAAAAGGGGGGAGAGAGAAAAAGAAAAGAGCGATGCAATGAAACCACGCCTCAGAATACATAGGGGACCCCATAGGCCTCCGACATTTCACGGAAGTCCCGGAGGGTAGCGTCAGACAGCTCGATCCCCTCCTGCTGGATCTTCTGGGCGCGCTGGATCTCGATCTCGCCGGGGATCATCACACCGGTGGAGCCGGCGGCGGGGCGGCAGTTCTTCAAAATATCGAGGAATGTGTCCACACGGATCTTGAACACATCGGCGGGGCAGAACCGGTTGACGTCGATGGCGCCCATGAAGTAGCCGCCGTTGCTGAAGGTGTCGGGCCGGTCAAAGAATTTGGGGAGGTTGATGTCCATGTCGGCTCCGCTAAGGGCGAAGGACAGCAGAGAAACCACAAGCCCCAGGCCGTAGCCCTTGTATCCACCAAAGGGAGTCAGGGACCCCTTGTCCGCTTTAGCGGCGGAAGTGGTGGGCTTACCTTCAGAGTCAAGGGCCCAGCCCAGAGGAATATCGTTGCCCTCTTTCAGGGCCAGGGAGATCTTGCCCTTGGCCACCGTGCTGGTGGCCATGTCCAGGACCAAATCGGGATACCGGCCGGCGGGGATGGCGATGGAGATGGGGTTGGTGCCCAGCAGAGGGTCAGCGCCTCCGGAGGGGGACACCAGGGGGGAGGTGTTGGTGAGGCTCAGACCGATCATGTTTTCCTTGGCGGCCTTCATGGGGTAGTAAGCGCCCAATCCGTAGTGGCAGCCATTGCGGACCGCAGCGAAGCAGGCGCCGGATTTCTTGGCCTCCTGAATACAGCGGTCCATCACTTTGTTGGCCGCAACGGTGCCCATGGTGAATTTCGCGTCCACCAACAGGGTGGAGGGGGAGGTGAGGGTGAACTCCATGGTGTCGCCGTTGGCGAGGGTGCCAAGGGTCATGCGGGTGCAGTAATCCTTCATGTGGGTCACGCCGTGGGTCCGGACCCCGCGCAGCTCGGCGGCCAGAAGGGTGTCGGTGCATACACGGGCGTTTTCCGGGGAGAGGCCCACGCGTTCCCAGACTTGGATGCAAAAATCACGGATGGTTTCGACCGGGTATTTGATCATAATGTATCGACCTCTTTCTTGTGTTGTGCCAGCATGACGAGGAAAAAGCTGACGGTAAGACAGGCGAGATTTAAGAGAAACACAGGTTTGTAGCTGTTGGTCCAATCCGCAATCTTGCCGATGAGGAAGAATCCGCAGGTGCTGCCCATGGTAAAGACTGTCAGGACTCTGCTATAGGTCAGTTTATAGTTCTCCTGCCCGAAGATGCTGATGACCCAGAGGGGGAGAGGGACGGTGCCCAGAGGGTTCCCGATGCCCCAGAGCGCGACGAACAGGATCGCGCTGGCTGGATTGGTGGTGACAAGCAGGGCAGACACTGTGGCGGCGATAGGCAGGGTGTAGAGATAGAAGGTGGCCCGGCGGATGCCGAAGTAGTCGATGATCCCGCCCACAAACAGCTTACTGACGATCATGGTAATGCCAAACATGGCGGAGGCTGTTCCGAGAAACAGGGTCTTGTAGCCGACACTTTGGAGAAATGTGGGATAAAAACCGTTCAGGGGAGTGATGACGAAACCCACCATGAACATGGCGCAGGCGAGGAGGATAAACTTGGATTGGTGATCTCCGGCTGGAGGGCGACTGGACGCATCTCCGCAGGCTACGGGGGCCGTGGCGGCCTGCTCTGCGTCGGCGCCGAAGGGGAGCAGGCCCATTTGAGCCGGTTCGTCTCGAATAAGGAGCAGGGCGATGACCGCCAGAACCAGGATCGCGGCGGCATGGATCAAACCGGCTGCGGCCAGTCCCCGACTGTCCAGAATACCGGCGATAAACCGGGACCAGAGTACATTGGGAACGCTGGAACCCACCATGCAGCAGCTCAGCACGGTGCCGCGGTACTTTTGGAACCAGCTTGTCACCAGGATGGAGACCGGGACCAGGGCCGCGCCGCCGTGGGCCACGCCCACAAAGGCGGCGCCCAAATAACACATCGCCAAGCTGTCGCACATGAAGCAAAGATAGGCCAGAACACCGGCCAGGGAACAGAAGGCCAGGACCTTGCGGGTGCTGTATTTGGCGTATATTCTGCCGAGAAACAGGATGCATAGCAGGGATACGATGCTCTGCAGGGTCATCGCGTCGGAGATCTGAGATTGGGAAAAGCCGCGTTCGGACACCATGCTGGACAGGAAAAGGGAACAGAGGTTGAAGGACATCCCCAATCCATAGTACATGACCAGAAAACAGCCGGCTGCCACAAAAAAGCCGTAGTGGATCTTACCTTGTTTCATAGTGGGGCCCTTCCTGCGGGATGGTGTTGGGGAGCGGCTCGCTGTGACGCTCCATTACTCCAGAACGGCGCCGTCCCAGGTGGAGCTGACCAGCCGCTGGTAGCGGTTCAGGTAGTAGCTCTCCACCATCGGCGGTTTGGGAGTCCAGTGCTCAGCGCGGCGGGCAAGCTCCTCCGGGCTGACCTCCAGGTCCAGCGTCTTTTTGTACAGGTCGATGCTGATCATGTCGCCGTCCTCCACCAGGGCGATGGGACCGCCCTCCGCGGCTTCGGGCGCCACATGTCCGATGCAGGGGCCGCGGCTGGCGCCGGAGAACCGGCCGTCGGTGACCAGGGCGCAGCTGTCGCCCAGTCCGAAGCCCATAAGGGTGGTGGTGGCGGCCAGCATCTCCCGCATACCGGGGCCGCCCTTGGGTCCCTCGTAGCGGATCACGATGACGTCGCCCTTTTCAATCTTGCCGTTTCGGATGGCCAGGATCGCGTCCATTTCCCGGTCAAAGACCTTGGCGGGGCCGCGATGGATCCACATCTTTTTGTCCACCGCCGTCCGCTTCAGGCCGGCGCCCACGGGAGCCAGACTGCCTTTCAGGACGATCAGTCCTCCCTGGGGAGCAACAGGTTCGGCGGCGGTATGGATGACCTCGGGATTCAAAGTACCGGGGACGTGTTCCAGCACCTCGGCCCAGGTCTGTCCGGTGACGGCTTTCTGGGAGAGGTCCAGATATTTGCCGCCCAGCTCCTTCATGACGGCGGGGACACCGCCGGCCATGTGCATGTCCCAGAGGGTATACTTGCCGGAGGGCTTGGTGCATGCCAGATAGGGCGTGCTGTCTCCGATGCGGTTGAACTCCTGGGGGTCGAGCTGGAAACCGAAGGCTTTGGCGATGGCGGGGATATGGAGGAAGGTGTTGGTGGAGCCGCCGATGGCGGCGCTGACCCGCATCATGTTCAGGATGCTTTCATAGGTGATGTAGTCCCGGGGACGGCGGTTTTCCGCCACTAGCTGCATGACCAGTTTGCCGCTGTTGCGGGCGTAGCGCAGCTTGTCTGCCTGGGTGGCGTGGATGGTGCCGCAGCCGGGGAGGGACAGGCCGAGAGGCTCCATGAGGCAGGACATGGTGTTCGCGGTCCCCATCATGGGGCAGGAACCTACGCCGCCGCAGACGCACTGCTCCATAGCGTCGTAATCCGCCTGGGAGATCTCGCCGGCAGCCAGCTTGCCCGCGGCCTCACGGACCTCCCAAGCGCCGCCGAAGGCCCGGCCCTTGTAGGTGCTGGGCATCATGGGGCCGCCGGTGACGATGACGGCGGGGATGTTCAGGCGGCCCGCGGCGATGGCCATGGCCGGAACGATCTTGTCACAGCTGGCCAGCATCACCAGTCCGTCCAGACGCTGGCCCTCCGCCATGACCTCCACGCTGTCCGCGATCAGGTCACGGGAGGGGAGGACAAAGCACATGCCTTTGTGGCCCTGGGTCTCGCCGTCACACAGGGCGATGGTGTTGAACTCAAAGGGCTGGCCACCGGCCGCGATGATGCCTTCTTTTACCGCGGCGGACAGCTCCCGCAGGTGCTTGTGTCCGGGGTGCATCTCGTTCCAGGAGTTGACCACGCCGATAAAAGGCTTTTCCATCTCCTCCTTGTCGATGCCCAGGGCGTACAGCAGGGTGCGGTTGCCGGCGTTGATGATGCCGTCAGTCATCTCTCCGTTGCGGAGTTTTTTGATTTTTTCGCTCATATAAATCTCCTCCTGATTTCTTGGGTATGCTCCCATTACTTTTTTTTATATTACCCTTGTGCAGCAATGGTGTAAAGCATATAATCATCGTAGAGACTACTATAAAAATAGAAGGATAAAAGGAGAAAATGATATGATTTCTCTGCTGCAATTACAGTATTTTCAGGCTTTGGCTGATGAACAGCATCTGGGACGGACAGCGGAAAAACTTTATATTTCTCAAACTACTTTGTCTACGATGATCTCGAAACTGGAGCGGGAACTTGGTGTGCGCCTGTTTGACCGGAATGGGGGTGGCCTGCGGCTGAACGAGTGCGGGCGGAGGTATCTGCAGTATGTAAACGGTGCGCTGCTCATGCTGGCAGATGGAGAGAATACGGTCAAAGCACTGGGGGGACAGGGAGACAGCAGCACCCTCTCTCTTGCCATCAGCGGCACCAATGCTTGGGGTGAAGCGATCATTGCCTTCAAGCAGAAATACCCCCAGTACCGGATCACGCAACAGAGCGAAGTGCTGCCGGCCATGAAAGACAATCTGTTGTCCGGGCGGTTGGATATGGCACTGGTGGGAACAGAGGATATGTCGGACGAGCGGCTGGAGTGTCTGCCCCTGCAGGGAGGCAGAATATATGCCTGCCTGCCCCGGGGGCACAGGCTGGAGGGCAGGCAAGCGGTAACACTGCTTGACCTGAAAGACGAACCGATCATTTCTACGCTGAGGGAGATGCCCTATACCGTTTTTTGTATGAATATGTTCCAGAAGGCGGGTATTACCCCCAATATTATAACGGAATGTGACTTCCCTTTGCGTCCGCGCCTGCTGGCCAGCGGGATGGGCATTGTTTTGCTATATGGCCCCGCGCTGAAGCAGCCCATTGTTGCGGAGATGTTTCGGCCCTTCGCGTGTGTTCCCATTGAGGATGACTGCGCGGTCCGGCAGTTAGGGCTGTTCTGGCGGAAGGAACGGCGTTTGACACCGGTGATGAAAGCCTTCCGTGCCTTTCTGACGGAATTTGTTCCCCACAGCGGGATGTGAGATCAATAGCACTCGTAGCGGCCAATGGCGAACAGCTCGTCGTGGCCGGTCACTTCCGCCTTGGTGGGCTTGCCGGAGCCGATAGCCAGGATCTCCTGATAGATCCCCTCTCCGGCCTGCTCCAGGGTAAGGGTGCCGTCAATGACCTGTCCGGCGTTGAAATCCAGGTCATCTTCCATGTTGCGGTAGGTGTTGCTGTTCCCGGTGATCTTCAAAACAGGCACGCCGGGGAAGCCGGTGGGGGTGCCGCGGCCGGTGGTGAAGGCGATGATCTGCGCCCCACCGGCCACCAAGCTGGTGGCGATGTCGGAGTCGCCGCCGGCCGCCGCCATCAGGAACAGGCCCTTTTTGGAGGGCTGCTCGGCGTAGTCCAGAACGCCGACAAATTTGCTGCTGCCGGACTTATGGATCCCGCCCAGGGCCTTCTCCGAGACGGAGCTGACGCCGCCCTCGAAGTTTCCGGGGGTGACCAGAGCCGCCTGTTCGCTGGTGCGCACATAGTCTTTGGTCATCCGCTCCAGCACGTCTTCGCAGTGGCTCAGCTCCTGCTTGATGCGCTGATAGACCTCGGGGGTCTCAGAACGGCGCTCCATGATGTGCTCCGTGCCCAGCAGCTCCGCCAGCTCGGAGAGGAAAGCGGTTCCGCCCTGGGCGACGATCTTGTCCACGGCCAGACCCAGGGCCGGGTTGGCGGCGATGCCGGAGGTGGCGTCGGTCCCGCCGCATTTCAGCCCCAGGATCAGCTCAGATATGGGGAACGGCTCGCGCTGCTGCTGAGAGAGCTGGAAGGCGAAGTCCCGGACGATCTTGACGCCGGCCTCGATGGCCTTTAGGGTGCCGCCCATTTCCTGAATGTTCAGGTACTGGACAGGCTTTCCGCTCTCCGCAATGAGAGCGGCCAGGGAGTCGGCGTGGATCCGTTCACACCCCAGTCCGACCACCAGGACGGCGCCGAAATTGGGGTTGCGTCCGATGCCGGCCAGGGTGTTGATGGTCTGCTGCAGGTCCTTGCCGTGCTGGCCGCAGCCGTCGGGGTGGGGGAACGCGATGGCACCCTGCACCTGGCTGGCCACCATCTTGGCCGTGTGGTTGGCGCAGAATACGGAAGGGATCACAGCGATGTGATTGCGCACACCAAATGTGCCGTTTGGACGGCGGTAACCTAAAATCTGATCCATTACAGCATCCCCTCTCTTCCGCGCACGTCATCCAGATTGTGTGTGTGGACCCACTCGCCCTTTTTGATGTCGCGCAGGGCATATCCGATGATCTCGCCGTATTTGATGAAATAAGTGTGTTTGGGCAGGTCATTCAGGGCAATCTTGTGGCAGAATTTGATGTCCTCCAGACAAGGCACGCGGATATCGCCGCTGACGGCAATATCGCCTTGCTGGGCATCCTCCAGCAGCACACCCACGTTGTCGCCGCTGGCCAGGATCAACATTCGTTTTTCAGTCATGCGTCATACCTCACTTTGATGATGGAAAATGAAGATTGTTAGAGCGAACGGGCAAATCCGAGTCCGGAGTTGCCCGTTCAGATAGACGTGATGAAAGAGGGAAGAGGTTATTCCTCCTCATTGATCTCCTTGCCAGCCTTCCGGTCCCGCAGCATCCGGATGATGGTGAATGCCAGGGAGAAGATGGTGATCGCGAGGATGGCCAGACAGATGGGACGATTGATGAACTTCAGGAAATTGCCCTGGGTGGGGATCAGACCACGGCGCAGGTTGGATTCGGTGATGTTGCCGAGGATCAGGCCCAGCAGGATGGGGGTCATAGGCACGCCGGCGCGGATAAGGAGGTAGCCCAGCAGACCGAAGACGAGCATGGTGCCTACATCAAACAGGTTGGAGTTGGCCGCGTAGGAGCCGATGAGACACAGGCCGAAGATAATGGGCTGGAGGATCTCCTTGGGGATGAGGCAGACCTTATAGAACCAGCGCAGACCAACCTGACCCATGATCAGCATGAAGATGTTGGCAATCAGAAGGGCGATGTACAGACCGTTGACAGTGTCGGCGTGGTCGGTGAACAGGGTGGGGCCGGGGGTGAGGCCCTGAATGATCAGAGCGCCCATCAGAACCGCGGTGACGGAGTCGCCGGGGATGCCCAGGCACAGCATGGGGATGAAGGTGCCGCCGGTGGCGCCGTTGTTGGCGGACTCGGAGGCGGCGATGCCTTCAATACTGCCGTTGCCGAACTCCTCGGGGTGCTTGCTGGCCCGGCGGGCCTCGCCGTAGGAGAGGAACGCGGCGGTACCGCCGCCGGTGGCGGGGACGGCGCCGATAAAGGTACCGATGAGGGAACCCTTGATAAGGGGAGAGATGGACCGTTTCCAGTCCGCTTTGGTCAGGCTTTTGCCGGATACGGGGAATATCTCTTCCTTCTCATCCTTCCGGCGCACTTTCTCAGCACACTGCTTGATCAGTTCCGAAAAAGCGAAGATACCGATCAGCACGGGGATCAGCTGGAAACCGCCCAGGAAGGAGGTGACGCCGAAGGTGAGCCGGGGATAGCCGGAGATGGGGTCCATGCCCATACAGCCGATGAAAAGGCCGATGCAGCAGGCCAGCAGGCCCTTGAAAATATTGCCGTTGGAGAGGCCGGCCACGATGGACAGGCCGAACACGCCCAGGGCGAAGTATTCCGCGTAGCTGAACTTCAGGGCGGCGGAGGCCAGGAGAGGGGCGAAGAACATGAGGGCAACGCAGGAGATCAGACCGCCGATGGTGGAGGCGTAAAGCGCCATCTGCAGTGCCCGGTATGCTTCGCCTTTTTGTGCCATTGGATGTCCGTCCAGAACCGTTGCGGCGCCGGCGGGCGTACCCGGGGTGTTGATCAGGATGGCGGTGATAGAGCCGCCGTACATGCCGCCGCAGTAGATGCCCACCAAGAATCCAAGGGCGGGAACAGGTTCCATGTAGAAGGTGAGGGGAAGGAAAATAGCGACACCAGTGGTGGCCGTCAGGCCGGGGAGCGCGCCGATGATGATACCCAGCAGTGTGCCGAATGCGATCATCAGGATGCAGTTCAGCGTGCCGATCTGCTGGAAACCGGCGATAATGTTGGCAAAACTAAATGACATTGAAACGACCTCCTGTTCAGATTACAGTGAGAAGCCCAATGGCAGATTCACACCCAGGTAGACGGCGAAGAACAGGTAGCAAATCAGCGTGAAAATACCGGCCAGAAGTACGCCCTTCCAGATTTTTCTGCCTCCATGCATATAATAAGCGGCGTATACACAGATAAAGTTACACAGCGGATAGCCGATTTTTTTCATAGTCAGGTAGAAGAAAAGGCCAACAGCGAACAGAAACAGAACCATGATGGAAAACTCTACGGTTGCAGGCTGCTTTCCGGCCGCAACGAGTTTCTTATCCCGCTTGATATCCCCGATGGCGAGGACGATGATCGCGCAGGCACAAATCAGGGCGATGACCATAACGATGGTGGGGAACAGCCGGTCATCGACTTTGCCGACGGCGCCGAAACCGACCTTGATAAACTTATAGTTGCCGATAAAAAGCATGTACAGCGTCAGCAAGGCGAACAGAATGCCCAGCCCCAGATCCGAATAGGATTTCTTGATGACGATACGTTTTTGAAATAGGTTATTCATTTCGCACCTCATTTGCGATGGCCCGGGAGAGGTATGGAAACCATCCCCTCCCGGGCTTTGTCTATAGTTGAGGAAAAACTGGGTTTAGCTCAGATCAGCCCAGCTCACCCGCATCGATCATGGGCTTCACGATGGCAGCCAGGTTGTCGATCTCCTCACGGATCTCAGCGCCGGTCTTGAAGCAAGCGGAGAAGCCGGCCTGCTTGCACTGCTCGATGAACTCGGGATCTTGCATGACCTGCTCCACGGCGTTGTAGACCTTGTCCACGCGTTCCTGGGGCACGCCGGCGGGCATGATCAGGGACATGGTGTGGGACAGCTTGCACTCATAGCCCAGCTCGGTCAGGCAGGGGACATCGGGAGTGGCGGGGTCGCGCTCGGTCATGCAGGTAGCCAGGACGCGGTAGTCACCGGACTTGATGCCGCTCATGGCGGAGGTGGTCTCAGCAAAGACGAAGTCCACGGCGCCGCCCAGCAGGGAGGTCAGAGCAGCGGCATCACCGTTGTGGGGGATAAAGGTGCCGTTGACGCCCTTCTGGTTCATGACGTAGCGGGCCCAGAGGTACTGGAAGGAACCGGCATCACCGGCGCCGTAGGGAGTCTCGGGGTGCTCGCCAACATAAGCGATCAGGTCATCCAGAGTCTGGAAGGGGGAGTCGGCGCGGACGATAACGGCCTCGATCTGGTTCAGGATGCCGCAGACAAAGGTGAAGTCGTCCACATCATAGGTGACTTCCAGCAGGTAGGGACGCATACCGAAGGAGGCGCTCCAGCCGCCGCCGAGGGTGTAGCCGTCGGGCTCGGAATTGGCCAGCTGGGTGGTGCCGATGACCTGGGCACCGCCGGTCACGTTCTCAACCACGAAGCCCTGGCCGAGGTACTTTTCAATGTAAGAGCCGATCAGACGGTTGTACAGGTCGGTACTGCCGCCGGCGGAGGTGCAGACGATATCAGTGATGGGCTTGGTGGGGTAGTCATCCTTCGTGGCGGGCTGAGAGGCAGCGGCAGAGGAAGACGCGGAAGCCGAGGACTTGCTGCTTTCAGTGGAAGAAGTCTTCCCGGAAGAGCCACAGGCGGCGAGGGAGAGTAACATAGCGGAGACGAGCAAAGCGGACAAAAGTTTTTTCATTGATATTCTCCTCCATTTTTATTTTTTATGACTCGTACAAGGGTATTCCCTCATACGTCATAAACGGGTTGTGCGTTCCGATACCGGGCATCCGGCGCCCCGGTGTGGACCGGAACAGGAAAATAGGGGATGTTGCATAAAAAAATAAGTTACATATCTTAATAAAGCAAAGAATGTGCCAAAATTCGCCTGCCGGAGAAAAAATGCAAAAGAAAATTCAGGCAGAAAAATTGAGGACTTTGTTGCAGAGCAAAAAAGAGATCGTGCTTTAAAAACAAGTGAATTATTCCGGAAAAACTCTCTTTTTTCGGCGCAGATCAGATGGGAAAAAATAGATAAAAAAACGCCGGAAAATAGCGTTAAAATTTCTCCCAAACGGGGAAAACGGAGAGAGCCTGCCGGCCCAAAGGAAAACACATCGTTACAGGTGCACAAAAAGTGCAAAGTGCAATGAAAAGTGAAGTGCAAAATTTGCACTTTGAAATGTGCCTGAAAATCTTTCCCTATGATGCAAATTGTGGTAGAATACTGCTGTAATATGATAGTACGGGAGGTTGATTTCGATGGAAGGCGTGCTGTCATCCAATGAGCTGCATGAGCAGCTTCCGTTCAGCATGGTGTTGGACAACATTGACGCGGGCGTCATGGTATATGATTCCGTGGGAAATGTTCTGTTTGCCAACACGGTTATGATCAACTGGAGAAATATTCCCCGTAAGGAATATTTGAAAATGAACGTCCATGACTTTATGAGCGTCATTGACGTGTGTGTATTTGACTTGGTCTGCCAGGAGAAGCGGCGGGTCAGCCGCCTGCAGTATTACCAGGACCTGCAGAAGGCGGGAGGCCCTTTCCGGATGCGGATCGTCACCGGAACGCCGATTTTTGACGGGAACAGCAACATTAAATATGTTATTACACTGCTGCAGGATGTGGATGAATTTCAGCATCTGTATAAGATGCTGATGGAGGAAAATAAGATCCTGTACACGCAAGCCCCGAGTGTGCGGAAGGAAAAAGTGGGTATTGTGGCGAAAAGTCCGGATATGGTGCAGTTGATCTCAGTGGCTGACAACATCGCGCCCCTGGACTCCACGGTCCTGCTCTACGGCGAGTCCGGTACGGGCAAGGAGGTCTTTGCCCACTACATCCACGAGCACAGTAAACGGAAGGACAAGCCCTTGGTGACGGTAAACTGCGCGGCTTTTCCGGAGAACCTGATTGAAGCGGAGCTGTTCGGTTATGAAAAGGGCAGCTTTACGGGGGCCAACCGGGAGGGCAAGATCGGTCTGGCGGAGGCTGCTGACGGCGGAACGCTGTTTTTGGATGAGATCAATTCTCTGCCCTTGGAGGTGCAGGGAAAAGTTCTGCGGATGATCGAGGAAAAGAGCATCCAGCGGGTGGGCGCGGTTCGGAGCAAAAAGGTGGATTTCCGGCTGATCGCCGCCACCAACCGGGATTTGAAGGAGATGGTCAAGCAGGGGACCTTCCGGGCGGACCTGTATTACCGCCTCCACGTGATCCCCCTCATCATTCCGCCGGTACGGAGCCGGAAGGAGGACATTGTGCCCCTATGCCTGAACTTCCTGGAGTATTTCTGCAAGAAATATAATTTGAAAAAAACCTTCTCCCAGCATGTGCTGGATGAGGTGACCCAGTACCAGTGGCCAGGCAATGTGCGGGAGATCCGGAATTTTGTGGAGCGCATGGTGGTCATGACGCCATATGCCACCATTGAGATCTCCAGTATCCCCTCCGGCATGCTGGGTGGAGAAAACGTTGCCCAGGAGACCATCAGGCCAGAAAGAGAGAAACCGAGACAGCCTGCGGGAAAACTGAGCAAGGAAAAAATTCTGGCAGCCCTGGAGGTGTGCAATAATCACCGGGGCAAAACAGCGGAGTACCTTGGCATTTCCCGCCGGCAGCTGCAATATAAGATCAAGGAATACCACATCCCTTCCCGGTGCAGCTACCAGAAAGACGAGGAGGAGTAAAGGGGAGAAATCCTTTGAGTCGGCCGGGGGAATACGCGGCGCCATGGCGAAAACCAGAGGGAAAGGTGCATTTTTATGCCCGTTTTAGGGGCGATGCGGATGATGAAGAGACGGTTTCTTGGTTCAGCACTCAATACGAGTGGAAAGTCTCTTGACAAGAGATTGTCAAGAGACCATAATACAATCGAAATGTATACATCATACAATACGGCGAAAAATTGGAAGGAGGTACCACATGGTTAACATTGCGATCCCCTATGACGTGTCCACGATCCCGATTCATGTGGAAGAAAAGAATCTGAAAGCGGTCATCACCGCCCAGACGGAGGAGTACGTCCCCGAGGCCGGACAGGAAGAGTTGGTGCGGCGCGCGCTGGCCAACCCCATCGGAACGCCCCGGCTGCGGGAGCTGGCCCGGGGTAAGAAAAAGATCACCCTGGTGACCAGCGACCATACCAGAGCGGTTCCCAGCAAGATCACCCTGCCGCTGCTGCTGGAGGAGATCCGCAGCGGCAATCCGGATGCGGACGTCACCATTTTCATTGCCACCGGACTGCACCGGGCCACCACAGAGGAGGAGCAGCGCCGGATGTTCGGCGATGAGATCGTGGATCATGAGAAGATCGTGATCAACAAAGCGTTCCAGGATGAGGATTTCGAGCATGTGTGTGAGCTGCCGTCGGGAGCGGAGCTGTGGGTCAATAAGACGGTCCTGCACTGTGACCTGCTGTTGTGCGAGGGCTTTATCGAGCCCCATTTCTTCGCCGGTTTTTCCGGCGGAAGAAAGAGTATCCTGCCCGGCAGCTGCAACGCCGCCACGGTGAACGAGAACCACTCCTATAAGGCGGTGGCCAGCCCTTATGCCGCTGCCGGCGTGCTGGAGCACAATCCCATCCATGAGGACATGGTGTATGCCGCAAGGAAGGTCAACGTTCAGTTTATTTTAAATGTGGCTCTCAACGCGGAGAAAAAGGTCATCGCCGCCTTCAGCGGCGATCTGGAACAGGCCCACGGAGAGGGCGTGGCCTTTGTTCGGAGCCTTGCCCAGCGGCCTGCGGTACAGGGAGATATCGTTGTCACTTCAAACGGCGGCTATCCCCTGGACCAGAACCTGTATCAGAGTCCCAAGGCGGCCTCTACCGCTGAGGTGTGCTGCAGAGAGGGCGGAGTCATCATTATGTGCTGCGCCTGCCGGGACGGGATGGGCGGTACCAATTTTGAAAAGCTGATGCTGCGCGGCACCCCCGAGGAGATCGACAGTTACTTGTCCGCGATCCCGGCCAGGGAATCCATCGCTGAGCAGTGGTGCGCCCAGGCCTACGCCCGCATCCTGAAAAAGTTCAAGGTGATCCTGGTTACCACCTATCTGGATCATGACCTGGTCCGAAAGGCCAATATGATCCCCGCCTCCACTCCGGATGAGGCGCTGGAGATGGCGTACCAGATGATGGGCGGCAGCGCTGAAGTGGTTGTGATACCGGACGGCGTGTCTGTTCTGGCGGTCAAATAAGGAGAGGAGCGGTCATCATGGAAGAATTGAAGCTGGCGCTGAAGGTGGATGACAAGGACAACGTGGCCACCATCTTTGCGGAACAGATCACAGACGGGACCTGCGTGGAGGTGCGGGACAAGCGGGGGAACTCCGAGATTATCCCGGTCATCGGGGATGTACCTTATGGACATAAGATCGCCCTCGTTGACATTCCCAAGGGCAGCGCCATCATGAAGTATGGCGAGTCCATCGGTGCGGCCAGCCGCGGGATCCGAAAAGGGGAATATGTGCACGTACACAATATGGAGGCCATGCGCGGCCGTGGGGATTTGTAAGGAGGAGAAGACAGTGGGCTATACATTTCAGGGATATAAGCGGCCGGATGGACGGTACGGTTCCCGCAACCTGGTGGCGGTGATCCCCAGCGTGATCTGTGCCAACGATGTGGCGCAGGCCATCTGCCGCCAGGTCCAGGGGACCATCGGCTATTTCCACCACCAGGGCTGCTGCCAGCTCCCCCTGGACCTTCACCGGGTGACGGACGTACTCATCAATTTGGGCAAGAGCCCCAATGTGGCCGCGGCGCTGATCGTCAGCCTGGGCTGTGAGGGCACCGACCACGAGCGGATGCTCGCTGAGCTGCGCGCCACAGGCAAGCCGGTGGAGATCATCCGGATCCAGGAGCTGGGCGGGACCTCCCGGGCCATCCAGGCGGGGATCGACGCGGCCCAGTCCCTGGTTCTCCAGGTCTCCGGCCAGCAGCGGGAGGAGGCGGACATTTCCAACGTGGTCATGGCCATCAAATGCGGGGCTTCCGATACTACGTCGGGCATGGCTTCCAACTGCGTCATCGGCTATGTGGCCGATAAACTGGTGGACCTGGGCGCCACGGTAGTCTTTGGGGAGACCACGGAATTTCTGGGCGGCGAGCACATTCTGGCCAACCGCGCCGTGGGCGGACCCGACGGCCCGGTGGGAAAGAAGATCTTTGAGATCGTGGACCGGATGGAGCGGCGGGCCAAATCCATCGGCGAAGATATGCGGGGCGGACAGCCTACTCCCGGCAATATCGCGGGCGGCCTGTCCTCCATCGAGGAAAAAAGCCTGGGCGCCATTGTGAAGTCCGGGCACCGTCCGATCCAGGGTGTGTTGGAGTATACGGAGGCCGTCACAGATCAGAAGGGGCTGTGGATCAAGGACGCGCCGGGCCGTGAGCCGGAGATCCTGACGGGCATGGCCGCCACGGGCGCCCAGTTCATGATGTTTTCCACCGGCCGCGGAGCGCCCCAGGGCTTCCCCTCCATGCCGGTCATCAAAGTCTGCGGCAATCCCAATACCTATGCCCGCATGAGCCACGACATGGATTTGAACGCGGGGACCATCATCACCGGCGAGAAGACCATCGAGCAGGTGGGAGAAGAGGCCTTTGCGCTGCTGCTCAAGGTCCTGTCCGGCCAGATGACGAAGAATGAGGCGCTGTCCTATTTCGGCTCCATGGACATTTTCTGTCTGGGACCGGTGATCTGACTGGAAAAAGATCCGCGGAAAAATTTGACATCCCGGCGGGGCGATGATATGTTATAAAGGAGGAGCATCATGAAAACGGTTGAACAGGCACAGGAGCTGATCCACCGCCAGGTACGGGTCAAGCTGGGATTTTTCCCCACGCCCATTCACAAGCTGGAGAAGGTCAGCCAGGACACAGGAGTTGAACTGTACATCAAGCGGGAAGACTTTTCCGGTATGACGCTGTTTGGCGGCAATAAGATGCGCAAGTTGGAGTATCTGCTGGGTGACGCCCAGGCCAAGGGCTGCGACACCGTGATCACCTACGGTGCCACCCAGTCCAACCACGCCATGGAGACCGCCACGGCAGCCCGGAAGTGCGGTATGAAGCCCATCCTGTATCTGGCCGCGCTGGTGGAGCCCAAGGAGGAAGATATCCGGGCCAACCTGCTGCTGGACACCATTCTGGGGGCGGAGATCCATATTCTGCCCACGCTGCCCGGCGAGTTGATGGCGGATACCTTTGTGCGCTGCCGCGGCCAGGTGGAGGAGCGGATCGCGGAGCTGGAGCGGGAAGGCCACAAGGTATACGATATGCCCTCCGGCGGTTCCACGGCGGTAGGCGTCGTGGGATATGCGGACTCCTTCGTGGAGACCATGGGCCAGCTGCGGGACCAGGGGATCCATCCGGATTATTTCTTCACCAGCACCGGGACCGGCGGCACACTGGCTGGCCTGTCCGCGGGAAAAGCGCTGCTGGGCAGCGACGTCAAGCTGATCGGGATCCAGGTCAGCCCCAAGGACCCCGAGGGCTATCCCAAGCACGTGGCCGGTCTGGCCAACCAGGCTCTGGAGCGGATCGGGGCCGAGGAGAGGACGGACCTCTCCCAATTTGTGTGCGACCCCAATTACTTTGCCCCCGGATATGAGATGCCCAGCAAAGCAGCCAATGACGACATCCGCTACCTGGCCCGGAGCGAGGGCCTGTTTACCGACCCCGTCTATTCCGGAAAGGGGTTCCATGGATTGATGGAGTATATTCGGGATGGCCGCATCCCGAAGGGCAGCACCGTTGTTTACTTCCACACCGGAGGGACCACTGCGCTGTTCAGCGAGGCGGAGATCGTGGGCGACCTGACCCGGATCTGAGGTGGCACCTCCTCCGGGGTGTGCCGCCGGTGCGGCCGCAGTATGATAGGAGGAGGAAACATGGCCAACCAGCCAGTCCAGACCATACGAAGCCAGATCTATACGATTTTGCGCACTGCACTTTGGAAAGGCGAATTTGCTCCCGGTCAGCGGCTTCAGGAAGTGGAGCTGGCCAACCAGCTCCATGTCAGCCGCAGCCCGGTCCGGGAGGCCCTGCATCAGTTGGCGGGGGACGGATTGGTCATTGAAGTGCCCAATAAGGGCGTCTATGTTAGGGAGTTTACCGCCCGGGACATCGAGGAGATCTTCGACGTCCGGGTGATGCTGGAGACCTATGCCATCCGCCGCGCGGCCCAGAACATGACCGACAGCAAGGGAGTGCTCCTGAGCCAGATCGGCCGGGCACTGGGAGACGCCTATGAGCAGGGGGAGATCGACGTCTACGTCGCCGCCGATGACGAGCTTCATAACCAAATCGTCTGCCTGGGCGGCAACCATCTGGTGGAGGACCTGTATTACCGGGTCCGCTCCATGAACCAGCAGTTCCGCGTTTTATCCCTGAACAGCAGCAAACGGTTTCAGGACTCGATTTCTGAGCACCGGGAGTTGATCAGCGCTTTGGCGTCGGGGGATGCCGAGCGGGCAGTTGAGATCGATTCCAGGCATTTGGAGTTGGCGTGTCTCTGTATCAAGGAACAATTGAAAAACCGGTCGGCGCAGAGTTGAGGTTCGCCGTCTGCCTGCGGTATGGAAACAAAATGGTCCGCCCCTGAGGGGCGGACCATTTTCCAGCTTGTCAATAAACCCTGATCCTTCAAGGATTCGGAGGGAAGGATAGTTTGAAAGGGAACCGTCAGGGTTCCCTTTCTTTTCAATCAGTACAAATTTGGAAACATTTTTTCATGTTTGCAAATTTGCTCAGGCTGTCGAAAAAGCTTTTTCGACAGCCTACAAAATGGTCCGCCCCTGAGGGGCGGACCATTTTATGTGTGAACGAATAAAAAGCGTCCGGGCCGTTTGGCCCGGACGCTTTTCGTATGAAGAGGATGAATAGAGAAACGAGATCAGAAGAATTACTTGGCGGACTTGCCGGCCATCTTCTCCTGATAGATCGGAGCCTGTTCCTTGGGGATGCGCTTGCCAGTTTCGGGATCCACGTACCAGATGGCGTAACCGGTGGCGGCAGCAACAAGGGCCAGAATGGGGACGATGTAGCAGAGGAGGACCCAGGGGATGTACTCACTGTACAGAACACCCAGGGTGCCGGTAAAGTAAACGGCGTTGGTGTGCCAGGGCATCAGAGTGCCGCCCAGAGTGCCGCAGTCCTCCATGGTACGGGACAGAACGTGGGGATCCACACCCTTTTCCTTGTAGATGGGGGCCATGAGCTTGCCGGTCACGACGTGGGACATGGACATGGTGCAGCCGATCATGCCGGAGATGTAGGAGACCAGCATGGTGACGCCGACCAGCTTCAGGACGGAGTCGATCTTGTGGATCAGGCCGCCGACCAGGTTCATCAGGACGCCCATCTTGTCCAGGGCATTGCCCATGCCCATGGCGAAGATCATGATCATCATGATGTTGTACATGCTGGAGATACCGCCGCGGTTGAGCAGCTTGTCAACCAGGAACACGCCGGAGTCAATGGAGAAGCCAGTCTTCATGACGCCGAAGCACTGCACCCAGGTGGCGCCCTGAGCGATCATGGCGGTGATGGCGCCCACAACAGCGCCGCACAGAATGGTGGGCAGAGCGGGGACCTTGATCAGCAGCATAACGATAACCAGGACGATGGGGATCAGGGTGATGGGGCCCAGGTTAAAGTTGGCGGCCAGACCGGCCAGGTACTCATTGACGGTGGTGGGATCGTAGCCGGTGGTGCTGTATCTGCCGCCGACAACGCCGAAGATGACCAAGCAGATCAGCCAGCCGGGCAGGGTGGTGAAGCACATGGACTTGATGTGGCCGAACAGGGTGCCGCCAGCCATAGCGGGGGCCAGGTTGGTGGTGTCAGAGAAGGGAGACATCTTGTCGCCAAACAGAGCACCACTGATGACCGCGCCGGCGATCAGTCCCGGAGGGAAGCCCATGGAGATACCGATACCCATGCAGGCCAGGCCGGCAGAAGCGGCCGAGCCATAGGAGGTGCCGGTCATGGTGGACAGGATAGAGCACAGGATCAGGGTAGCGGGCAGGAAAATCTTGGGGCTGATGATTTCCAAACCATAATAGATCATGGTGGGGATACAGCCGCAGAGGATCCATGTGCCGATCAGAAGGCCGACCGCGCCGACGATCATGACCGATTGGAAACCGGCACGGACACCGTCAAGCAGATAGCCTTCCACAACGGACCAATCAAATTTTCTGACCTTCGCGAAGATCCAGATGATCAGCCACGTCAGGAACAGGGGAATCTCGAGGTTCAAACCTGCGCGGACGCAGATCACGATCTCGGCGATGATCACTAACATCAAAGCGATACTTTCGCCCATCGTGGCTTTTTGTTTCTTATTTTCCATCACTTTTCCTCCTCGATTTTCTCGCTTAAAATGCGGATTCGCGGATGATGCGGAATGAATCAGAATACTCCGGGATGACACCTCGTTTCCTCTATTTTCCTTTCCTCTTTCAAACGATGCTGTCGGCTTGTCACAGCCGGCTATATTAGAAGAGCGGCTCCCAATTCCCCCTCTGCTCCCAGGTTTATTAAAAAGAAACCGCTGATCTAATCGGAAACTGTGAAGGTCAACCTTCTTTTTTGGTATGGTATACCCGGGCGACCCGCTCTGTGATGTGGGTGAACATTGCCAGACGGGTCTCTCCCATTAAATGGCCGATCTCCAGACCGGAGATTTGGTTGCCGGAGCCGTCCGCACCGAAGAGCGTGACTTCGTCGCCAATCTGGCAGTCTACTCCAGTCACGTCCACAAAGCTCTGGTCCATGGCGGTCCCCACGAAGGGACAGCGCGTTCCGTGAACCAGAACAGGCGCGTGGTTCATGGCAAAGCTGCGCACGTAACCATCGCCGTAGCCGATGCCGATGGTGGCCACCTTGGCGGGGGAGGTAGGCCGGAAGGCCCGGCCATAGCCCACGCTCTCTCCGGGCTGGATGGTCCTCAGATTTACGATCAGGGTCTTCCAGCTGGCAGACTCTTTCACGCCGATGGGGTTCCAGTCGTTCTGGATGGAGGAGTAGCCCAGATACAGGCTGCCCACCCGCACATGAGTGCAGAGCGGATAGGCCTCTTTCAGCCAGGTGGTGGCGCCGGTGTTGCAGCAGTGGATGAAGCGGGGGGAGATGCCCGCCTGTTTGACCTGATCCAGACCCTGCTGGAACCGGGCGAACTGCTCCCGGGTAAAATCATTGCCGGCACCCTCGTTGGCCTGATCCGCTGTGGCAAAGTGGGTGAACACACCATCAATGGTGATGTTGCCCAAGCTGTTGACATAGCGGAGAAAATCGTCCAGTTCCTCGCCGGGTTTTACACCGATCCGGTTCATCCCGGTTTCGATCTTGAGGTGCGCCTTGACCTGGGAAATGCCGCGCTTTGCGGCCTCCTCGCTCAACTGCTTGGCATCCTGCTTTAAAAACAGGGGGATCTGGATGCCGCGCTCCACTGCCACGGGGATGGAATAAGACGGGACCGGCCCCAGGATCATGATCTCAGCATCCGTACAGCCGGAGTCCAGGATCTGACATGCTTCAAAGATGCGGGCAGTGGCGAGAAAACGGATGCCGCACTCCCGGACCAGATAGTTGGCGACGGGGACAGTTCCCAGGCCGTAAGCGTTGCTCTTGACCACGGGAAGCACTTCCAGACCGCCGGTATAGGCCCGGATCTTGTTGATGTTTTCGCCGATGGTATCCAAATCGATGTCCAAACGGCTGTTGTAACAGTTAATATCCATGTCAACACGTCCTGAATGGAGAATAATGTATACAAATATGGCGAATATGGGCTAATCCTCTCACTTGAGAGAGAAAATTTAACGGATCGGGGATTCC
Organism: Pseudoflavonifractor phocaeensis; assembly: GCF_021531815.1. Lineage (GTDB taxonomy): Bacteria > Bacillota > Clostridia > Oscillospirales > Oscillospiraceae > Lawsonibacter > Lawsonibacter phocaeensis_A. The sequence continues at coordinate 47,728 of NZ_JADYUM010000001.1, read as the reverse complement.
AGGTAGCGGTAAGCCAGAGCGGCCTGCAGCGCTACGCCGTTGACCAGGGCGTCCTCATCGATGTTGAACAGGGGGCTGTGCCAGGGATGCTGGGTGTCTTTCTCGGCGTTGCCGGTGCCCAGGAACCAGAAGGCGCCGGGAACTTTTTCCAGATAATAGCCAAAGTCCTCACAGCCCAGTCTGGAGCCGGGGAGGGGAGTGAAGGCTCCTTCGCCGAACAGGGAGACCGCGTTCTGCTGGATGAAGTCCACGAAGCGGCCGTCGTTGATGGTGGCGGAGTAGCTCTTTTTCCGCTTGAATTGGTAAGAGCCGCCGTAGGCCTTGGTGATGCCGTCCAGCATGGCCTCGATACGGGTAATGGTGCGTTCCCGGACTTCGGGCTTCAGGGTGCGGAGAATGCCCTCCAGATGGACGTTGTCGCAGATCACGTTGCGGGTCTTGCCGCCGCTGATCGCGCCGAATGTGATGACCGCGGAATCGAGGGGATTGAGCTCCCGGGAGATCAGAGCCTGAACCGCCGTAATAAATTGGCCGGCGATTACGATAGCGTCCACGCCGCGGTGAGGGTAAGCGCCATGGGCGCCTGTACCACAGATGTCGATCATCAGCCAGTCAGAGGCAGCCATAACAGCTTCATTCTTGGACACGACCATCCCGGTGGGATAATCGGGGTCCACACGAAGGCCGAAGATGGCGTCTACGCCCTCCAGGGCGCCGTCGGCGATCATGTGTTCTCATTTTCGGACATACTGAATATCTCTTTTCTTTTTCTGATCATTTATACCACTTCGCAGAACGCATTCTCTCCCTCAGACGACAGCCTGCGAAAGAAGTATCGTGCCTGATGTACTCCTCCGGCGGGGACGGAACACGGAACAGCCTGGTTCCGCCCCGCCGAATGTATACATCATACAAAAGCATTATGGCCCAAGCCATATGCGTTTGTCAATAGAGAAGCCGAATTAAATGACTAAAGTGTTGCGATCTGCGTATGCACCGGCTTGAACTCTCTATCGGACAACAGATTGTGAAAAAGCGTTACGCCTTGCGCATTTCCTCAACCATTTCCTTGATACGGCGGAAACCTTCCACAATATTCTCCTCAGAGGTAGCGTAGGAGAAACGGACATACTTGCCAGTGTGATCATCCAGACCCACGGCGGGAACGGTGGCAACATACTTCTCTTCCAGCAGTTTCATGGAGAAGTCCATGCTGCTGATGTTGAGAGCGGAGACATCCACCATGATATAGAAAGCGCCGTAGGGCTTGACATAGGTCAGGCCGGGGATCTCGTCCAGCAGCTTCATGATGAGCTTGCGGCGGTTTGCGAAGGCGGCCAGCATCTCTTCCACCTGCTTCTTGGTGTTGGGGGTGTTCATGGACTCAGCCAGACCGACCTGAATGAAGGTGGGGGAGCAGGTGGTGGAATACTGGTGGACGCGCAGGATGTGACCGCGCAGCTTGGCAGAGGTGGCAATGTAGCCAAGACGCCAGCCGGTCATGGCAAAGGTCTTGGAGAAGCCGCTGACGATGATGGAACGCTCCTTCATGCCGGGGAAGGAGGCGATGGAGTGGAACTCAGCTCCGTCATAGACCAGACGGCTGTAGATCTCATCGGAGAGGATCAGGAAGTTGTGCTCCACGGCCAACTCGCACAGTTGCTTCAGATTGTCGTAGCTGAATACGGCGCCAGTGGGGTTGCTGGGGCTGTTCATGACCAGCATCTTGGTTTTGTCAGTGATGGCGGCTTTAACAGCTTCGATGTCCACCTGGAAGCCGTTTTCAGCACTCAGAGGGATGTCCACAAACTTGGCGCCGCACATGTTGATCAGGCTCTTGTAGGAGACAAAGGCAGGAGTCAGAACGATGACCTCGTCACCCTCGTCCACAAAAGCCATGATGGAGTTGTTCAGAGCCTCGGCGGCGCTGCTGGTGATCAGAATCTCGGTGTTGGGGTCGTAGTCAATGCCGGTCTCTTCCTTGATGTAGCCCTGCAGCAGCTTACGCAGGGGAGGATAACCCTGGTTGGAGCCGTACTTGGTCTGGTTGTTGGTGATGGCGCGGATCGTGGCCTCCTTAATGTCGGAGGGGGTGTTGAAGTCGGGCTCGCCGGCACTGAAAGCGATGACGGGCTTGCCCTCGCCGCGCAGGACGGCGGTGCGGTCCAGCACGGTACGGATCAGGGAGGGTTCTACCTTCTCCAACCGCTTAGCACCGACATTCAAATCATAAGAACTGACCATAATAATTTGCTCCTTTCTCTCATGAACAGATGGAATTACTTCTTACTGTTTACTTGGCAAACTTCTCGTGGTTGTAGACAGACTTGTCCACCACGTTCTCCCAGCGCTGGCCGTTGCAGATGGCCACGCAGCCTTCAGCGCACCAGGCGCCCATGCGGTCGGTGCCCTCGCGGGTGAGAGCGGCGGAGTGGGGAGTGACGATCAAGTTCTTGGCGTTGAACACGGGGTTGCTCAACTCGGCGGGTTCCACACTGTACACATCCACAGCAGCGCCGGCGATGACGTCGTTGTTCAGAGCGTCAGCCAGATCCTGCTCGTTGACAATGGGACCACGGCTGGTATTGATGAGCAGAGCGGTCTTCTTCATCATGGCCAACTGGGGAGCGGAGATCATATTCTTGGTCTCGGGGGTGAGGGGGTTGTGGATGGTGATGATGTCGCAGTCGCGCAGCAGCTGATCCATATCCTCATAGTATTCGCAGCCGGCGGCTTCCACCTTGGCCCGATTCTTGGAGTGGCTGAAGCCGGCGGTCTTCATACCGACGCCCTGGCAGATCTCAGCCACATACTTGCCGATGGCGCCTACGCCGATAATACCGACCTTCTTGCCATACAGCTCAAAGGCCTTCTTGGCGTCGCGGATCTTCCAGTTGCCCTGACGCAGCTCTTCATCGGCTTCCTTCATGTTTTTGGCCAGGGCGAACATGGAGGCCACGGCGTGCTCCGCCACGGAGCGGTTGTTGGCACCGGGGGTGAAGACCACGGGGATGCCCAGGGAGGTGGCGTGGGCCACGTCCACGTTGTCATATCCCACGCCGGTCCGGCCGATGACCTTCAGGTTGGGGCACTGGTCGATGATGGAGGCGGGACAGAGGCCGACGCGGATGATGAAGCCGTCGGCGTCCTTCAGCTGGTCCAGATAGGTGGCGGGCTCGGCAGAGTTGGCGACGAACAGTTCCGCGCCGCTTGCATGAAGAACGTCCATGCCGGCCTGGCTCAAGGAATGGGTCAAAACAAATTTCATGTCGTAGCTCCTAACCTTTCTTTCTCAAATCTCGTCTTTCTCTCTTACTTTTTGGAATCGGAATAGTCGTACCAGCCCTTGCCGGTCTTGCGGCCGTACTCGCCCTTGATGACCTTGTCGATGACCAGGGGGCTGGGGGCGTCGTTGGGATCGCCGCTCTCGGCGAAGCGGTCCCGGCGGACATAGTAGTTGACATCCAGGCCGGTCAGATCCATGAGGCGGAAGGGACCCATGGGGTAGTTCAGGCCCTTTTCGCAGGCGGTGTCGATGTCCTCCACAGAGGCGATACCCTTCTCCAGCAGCAGGCAAGCCTCACGGGTGACGGCGGCGTTGATCCGGTTGGCCACGAAGCCGGCGATCTCCTTCTGGATGATGATGGGCTTCTTACCGGTGTTTTCAGCGAACGCGTAAGCGGTCTTGATGGTCTCGTCGGCGGTGTGGGGGCCGCGGACGATCTCCACCAGCTGCATCACCAGGGCGGGGTTGAAGTAGTGCATGTTCAGCAGGCGCTCGGGGTGCTCGGTGACGTCGGCCAGCTTGGAGCTGACGATGTTGGAGCTGTTGGTACCCAGAATGGTGTCGGGCTTGCACACCTTGCTGATCTTCTGGAACAGGTCCCGCTTGGCGTCCAGATTCTCAATGATCGCCTCGATGACCAGGTCGGCCTGGGCGGCGGCCTCCTCCACGTTGTCGGAGAAGACCAAGTTGGCGGCCACCTTGTCCGCCTCCTCCTGGGTGATGCGGCCCTTGGCCACGCGGCCGGCCAGATACTCGGGGGCCCACTTCTTGGCCTTTTCCAGGGCGGCGGGGAAGGAGTCGCACAGGATCACCTTGTAGTCATGGGCGCGGCCATTGAGGGCGGTGTTCATGGCGATCTGCTGGCCCATGGCGCCGGCGCCTACCACGAGAACAGTTTTAATATCTTCGATCTTCATAACAATGCACCTTTCTTTACTCGATGGTTTTCAATATTTAGTCCATGCGCTCCACGATGGCGGCCATGGCCTGTCCGCCGCCGATGCACAGGGTGGCCAGTCCGTAGCGGCCGCCGGTGCGCTTCAGGTTGTGGATCAGGGTGACGATGAGGCGGGCGCCGGTGCAGCCCAGGGGATGGCCCAGGGCGATGGCGCCGCCGTTGATGTTGACCTTGGCGGGGTCCAGTCCCAGGTCACGGATGCAGGCCACGGACTGGGAGGCAAAGGCCTCGTTCAGCTCCACCAGATCGATCTGGTCCAGGGTCATGCCGGTGCGCTTCAGGATCTTGTTGGTGGCATAGTAGGGGCCGTAGCCCATGATGGCGGGGTCGAGAGCGGCGGTGGTGATGTCCACGATACGGGCCATGGGCTTCAGGCCGGTCTCCCGCACCTTGTCCTCGGACATGAGAACCAGAGCGGCGGCGCCGTCGTTCAGACCGCAGGAGTTGCCGGCGGTCACGGTGCCGTCAGCCTTCACGATGGGACGCAGCTTGGCCAGCACCTCCATGGTGGTGCCGGGGCGGGGGAATTCGTCGGTGTCAAAGATAAAGGAGCGCTTCTTCTCCTGGACCTCCACGGGGACGATCTCGTCCTTGAAGTAGCCGGCCTCAATGGCGGCCAGGGCGCGGCGCTGGCTCTCCACGGAGAAGGCGTCCTGCTGTTCCCGGGTGATGTTGAACCGCTCGGCCACGTTCTCGGCGGTGCGGGTCATGCTCAGGCCGGTACCATAGACGGAGGCGGGGGCGGCGGTGCTGCCGGCCTCAATGTTGGAGTCCACCAGGGTGTTCTTGTTGCCGCCCCAGCGGGTGCCGCGCAGATAGATGGGGGCGCGGCTCATGTTCTCGGTGCCGCCGGCGACGATCACATCGGCCTGATCCAGCCAGATCTCCTGGCAGCCGCACAGGGTGGCCTGCATGGCGGAGGCGCACAGGCGGTTGACAGTAAAACCGGGGACAGACTCGGGGAGGCCGGCCTCCAAAGCGGCGCAGCGGGCGATGTTGGAGGCTTCGGTGCTCTGGCGCACCTCGCCCAGGATCACCTCATCCACCATGGAGCCGTCAACGCCGGCACGGTTCAGAGACTCCTTAATGACCAGGGCGCCCAACTGATGGGCGGGAACGCTTTTCAGTGAGCCTCCGTACTTGCCGATGGCAGTACGAACGGCGCCCATGATATACACTTGCTTCATATCTCAGGTACTCCCTTTCATATTTGTCAGGTTTTGTGAAATGGCGAACTGACTCTTAAAATTTATCAAGCATGTAACGTGCCAAAATGGAAGCTGGGTCAAGAAGAGACTGAAGTTTTTTTATTTTGCATGGGAGGAATCTGTATACGAGCGAAATGGATGAAGACCGAGAACAAGCCGGTCTTGCGGCAGAGCGCCCATTCTCCTATTAGATATAGAAATAGGACAACGGCGCCTGTGTTGAGGCGCCGTTGTCCACGTGCAAGATTATACTATAAAAAATTGGGAGTTTCAAGCGGATTTCCAAGGCAAATCCCCCCATATCTTGGGGCGGCTGCTGGATTTTGTGGTGAAAATCCACAGTATTTCTGCCAGTGGATGGGATCGCCGGTGTCCTGCGGCCCTTCCGGAAACATGCTGTTTTGCCGCTCTGAAAATATGTTGAACAAGAGAAAAAATATGGTTGAGGGTAAAAAAGAGGAGGACATGAACATGAAAAAGTGCATAAAACTGTGCAAAAGTGCAAAACAAAAAGTGCAAATGCACGTTTGTGCAAGAAAAATGCAAGAAAAGGAGCAGAAAAAGCGGGCGGCTGAACACGAAAAGGGGGATGGAATGAAATTTACAGCAGGAAAGCGGCGCTCCAAGAGAAAAATCTCACATCGGAACGGGCCGCATAAACAATGAGAACGAAATAAGTGTTTTTATTTAACAGGTGTGGCATATAGCTGCGGCGGGGTGATTTCCCATGGTTTTCCATGAGGAAATGACCCGGGGGAGGGAGGCAGAAGCGGGCGGCACGGCCGGAAAGATTCCGGACCGGGACAGGAGAAGCACAAGCGGTGTTTCGGGCTGTAAAGAGAGGGCTGGAAGAAATCGCGGCAGAGGGGAGCGGGAGAGAGGAACGAGGGGAAATTGGCATGATTTTTGCTTGCTTAGATGAAAGAGAAGATTTGGCATATAGCTCCATGAAACGCTGAATCAAGAAGGAGAAAGACGGTGCTACTATGAACTTTGAAAATGTTTTATATGAGAATAAGGAGGGTATTCTGTATTTGACGCTGAACAGGCCGGAGGCCCGGAACGCGTTGACGCCTGAAATGTGGCGGGACATCAGCGCGGCGGTCCGCTGCGCCCGGGAGGACGATTCCGTCAAAGTGGTGATCGTGACCGGAGCCGGGGACAAGGCCCTGGCCAGCGGCGCGGATATCCGGGAACTTCACGACCGGGACCACATGGTCCAGATGGTCGGCACCGCTACCATCGCGCTGAAGGAACTGGAAGATCTGGCCAAGCCCGTGATCTGTGCCATCAACGGCTACGCCCTGGGCGGCGGCTGTGAGTTGGCCCTGGCCTGTGACATCCGCATTGCCACCCGGCGATCCAAGTTCGGACAGCCTGAGGTCAACCTGGGCCTGATCCCCGGCGCCGGTGGCACCCAGCGCCTGGTCCGCCTGGTCGGCCCGGGCAAGGCGAAGGAACTGATCTTCTCCGGTGCCATCATCACTGCCGAGGAGGCCAAGGAGATCGGTCTGGTGAACCGGGTGACGGAGGATACCCGCGAGGCCGTGATGGCGGAGGCGGAGGCCTTGGCCAGACAGATCATGACCAAGGGTCCCGTGGCCGTCTCCATGGCCAAGATCTGTATCAACATGGGCAGCAACACGGACATGGCCACCGGCCTGATGATGGAGCGCATGGCCCAGACCATCGCCCTGAGCACCGATGACCGGAAAGAGGGCACCGCGGCTTTCCTGGAGAAGCGTCCCGCCCAGTTCAAGGGCCGCTGATCCCGCCCATATGGATTTGTTGAATAAACTGTAAGGTTTGAGGAGGATTATTGATTATGAAACCCATGGAAGGTATTCGTGTCATCGAGCTGTCCACGATGCTGGCCGGTCCCATGACCGCCCGTATTCTGGCCGAGTGGGGCGCTGACGTCATCAAGGTGGAGTCCATGAACGGAGACGCCTGGCGTAAGCAAGCCGGAACCACCATGTCTCCCTGCACCAAGGATGCCAACCCCAACTTCGACATGCAGAACCTGAACAAGCGCTTTGTCTCTCTGAATCTGCGCACCAAAGAGGGACACGACGCCATGATGAAGCTGCTGGAGAATGCCGACGTTCTGATTACCAATTACCGCACCCAGGCTCTGGAGGGCATGGGCCTGGCCTATGAGCAGGTGAAGGAAAGATTCCCCCGCCTGATCCACGCCCATGTGCTGGGATACGGCGACAAGGGTCCGGATAAGGACCGCCCCGGCTATGACTATACCGCCTTCTTCTCCCGCTCCGGACTGATGGCCGACCTGCCCCCCGCAGGCGCCGGTCCTCTGGTCCCCATCGGCGGCGTAGGCGACCACAGTGTGGCCGTGGCCATGTCCGGCGGTATCGCCGCCGCCCTGTACCGCCGGGAGAAGACCGGTGTGGGCGATAAGGTGGACGTGTCCCTGCTCCAGATCGGCGCCTTTATCGGCAGCACCGGTATCCTGAACGGCTTCAATGGCCGCAAGCTCCCCCGTGACCGCTATGACTGCGGACACGCCGGCAGCAATACATACCAGGGCTCCGACGGCGAGTGGCTCTACCTGGCCGTCATCGACTTCCGCCGCTTCCCCGAGTTCTGCGCCCTCATTGGAATGCCAGAGATCGCCACCGACCCCAAGTACTCCACTCCCGCGGCCTATTACGCCAATAAGACCGAGCTGACCCACATCTTTGACAAGGTGTTTGCCCAGCACCCCGTGGCCTACTGGGACAAGGTACTGGAGGAGCATGACCTGCCCCATGAGGTGCTGCGGCACTTCAAGGACGTGCCCGACGATCCCCAGGCCATTGCCAACCACTATGTCCACAAGCATGAGTATTCGGACGGCACCAAGACGGTGTTTGTGAATGGTCCCGTTCACTTCGCTTCCGTGGACCCGGAGCAGTTTGAGTACAAGCCTTCCCGGGAGATCGGCGCCGACACCGCCGAGGTCCTGGCCGAGCTGGGGTATTCCAAGGAGAAGATCGCCGACATGTACGAAAAGCAGGAGATCCGTTGATCCTCCCGCGTGTATTCTGAAAATTTTTTGAGAGAAGGTCAGAACCTGATGAGTGAACCTGTTGCCAACGTGGAAGCCACCGCCGCTCCCGCGCCAAAGCCCAAGCGTCCCAAGCCCAAGTCCATGATCATGATCGGGGAACAGACCGCCGCCCTGTTTGAGAATGCCCGTCTGGCCAAAGAGCGGGGAGAGAAGGTAGGCTGGTCCGCCTCCATCTTCCCCCAGGAGATCGCTGAGACCCTGGGGCTGAACGTGCTGTATCCTGAAAACCACGCCGCCGGTATTGCCGCCCGCCACCAGGCCGATCCCTTCCTCCAGGAGTGCGAAGGCGCCCTGGGATATTCCAACGACCTGTGCGCTTACGCCAAGTTGAATCTGGCCTACGCCGCCGTCCTCAACGGCGAGAGTGAGGTGGAGCTGCCCGACGGCGGCAAGATGGTCAAGCCCGACTTCCTGCTGCTGACCAACAACATCTGCAACCAGCTGACCAAGTGGTATGAGAACCTGGCCCGCCAGCTGGACATCCCCGTTTTCTTCATCGATACCTGCTATAACCCCTTCGACTACGTCACGGAGACCCGGGTGCGCTATGTCCGGGCCCAGATCGACCAGCTGATCAAGGATCTGTGTGAGTTCACCGGGAAGACCTGGGACGATGAGCGGTTCAAGAAGATCATGGAGATCTCCCAGCGCAACAGCTATCTGTGGGAGCGGGCTAACGGCCTGCTGGACCACAAGCCCGCCCCCATCGGCGGCTTCGAGCTGTTCAACTACATGTCCGCCATGGTGTGCAACCGGGGCAAGGAATCCACCACCGCCATCATGGAGCAGCTGAACGCCGAGATGGAGGAGAGCATCAAGAATGGGACTTCCACTTTCCCTGTGGAGCAGGAGTACCGTGTCTCCTGGGACGGCATCGCCTGCTGGCCCTTCCTGAGCCATAACCTGCGCACCCTGAAGAAGTACGGCATCAACATGGTGGCCTCCAGCTACGGCAAGGCGTGGGCCATCAACTACGAGGACCTGGACGGCATGGCCCGGGCCTACTGCTTTGCCTCCACCAACGGCGATAACCTGACCACCATGCTGTCCCGCCGCCTGGAGGCCCTCCGGCAGTTTGACTGCGACGGCACCATCTACCACGTCAACCGCAGCTGTAAGGTCATGGACTGCCAGATGATGGAGGTCCAGCGCCAGCTGTCTGAACTGGCCGGCGTACCCTTCACCTCCTTCGACGGCGATCAGGCGGACTACCGCAACTACAGCGAGGCCCAGTTTGAGACGCGGATCCAGGGCCTGGTGGAAGTCATGAAGCAGAACAAGGAGGCGAAGAACAATGGCTGATCTGAAGGAAAATCTGGCGCTGCTGAAGGCGGCCTGTGATAATCCGAAGGCCCGTCTGGACTACTATCTGGCCCAGGGAAAGAAAGTGGTGGGCTGCTTCCCGCCCTATACCCCGGAGGAGTTGGTCCACGCTTCCGGCATGATCCCCATGGGGCTTTGGGGCGGCCAGGTGGAGCCGAAGCTGGCCAAGAGCTATCTGCCTGCCTTCGCCTGTCCCATCATGCAGTCTGATATGGAGTTCGGGCTGAACGGGACCTATGAGGGTCTGTCCGCTGTGATCATTCCCGCCATCTGTGACACCCTGCGGTGCATGACCCAGAACTGGCGGTTCGGCGTGAAGTCCATCCCTATGATCCCCATCGTCTACCCCCAGAACCGCAAGTCTCCCGCCAGTGTGGACTACCTGATCAGCGAGTTTGAAACTGTGCTGACCATGCTGACCACCATCACCGGGAACATGATGAATGAGGCCGCCCTGTGCCGGTCCATCAACATCTATAACGAGCATAACGCCATCATGCGCCGGTTCGCCCAGGTGGCCAACGACCATCTGGACGTTATCACCCCCAAGGTCCGCCACGCCGTGTTCAAGAGCGCCTTCTTCTATGAGAAGGGCGAGCACACCGCCATCGTCCGCGAGATCGTGGAGGAGCTGGAGAAGCTGCCTGTCTGCCATTGGACCGGGCCCAAGGTGGTGCTGGCCGGCATCACCTGTGAACCTGACCAGATCCTGGACATTCTGTCTGAGAACCAGGTGGCCGTTGTGGCCGACGACCTGGCTCAGGAGTCCCGCCAGTACCGCGCCGATACCCCTGAGAAGGGCGGCGGCGGTCTGAAGCGTCTGGCCCTGCAGTGGAATGAGCGCTACGGCTGCAGCCTGATCCATGAGCTGGGCAAGCCCAGAGGGGCCATGCTGGTCAAGATGTGCCAGGAGACCGGCGCCCAGGGCGTTATCTCCTGCATGATGAAGTTCTGCGACCCGGAGGAGTACGACCAGCCCTGGTACGAGAACGATCTGCATGACGCCGGGTACCACACCGTGGCCGTCAGCATCGACCAGCAGGTCGGCAGCTTCGAGCAGATCCGCACCCGCATCCAGAGCTTCTGCGAAATGTTGTAAAAAGAAGGACCACCGGCCTGCCGGTGGTCCTTTTCTATTTGCCGGAGACTTTTCAGGAATCCGGAGAGGTTTCCAGGTTTTCCTTGCCAAGTTCGGAAGAAGGATTTATACTAAAGCAAACACGTTCGCTTTTTCCGGCCCGGCTTCGCCGCGGCGGACGACTTGAAGGAGAAGATTGATGGATACGATCTATATCACCGGACACCGCAACCCGGATACCGATTCCATCGTGTCGGCCATGGCTTACGCCGCGCTGAAAAATGCCCTGGGAGACCGCCGGTACCAGGCGGCACGGTTGGGGCAGATCAGCGACGAGACCCAGGCCGTTCTGGAACGGTTTGGGGTGCAGCCTCCCCAGCTGATCACCAACCTGCGCACCCAGGTCCAGGACCTGGACTATGATACGCCGCCGCTGTTGTCCCCGGGCGCCACCATCAGCCGTGCCTGGCAGACCATGCAGGCGGATAAGATCTCTGTTCTCCCCGTAGGCAACGAGGACGGCACCCTGTACGGCATGATCTCAGCGGGCGACATTGCCAGCAGCGACGTGGCCTCCGTGAGCGACCCCTACATCAAGGGGATCCCCGTCTATAACCTGCTGTCCGTGCTGGAGGGCAGGATCCTGAACAAGAGCGGCGAGATGCGGGACGTCATCGCCGGCGAGGTGACCATTGCCCTGCCCACCGGCCGGGAGAATCTGATTTTTTCCCGCCGGGACAGCATCGTGGTCTGCGGCGACCAGCCCGATATGATCCGCCGGGCGCTGGAGCTGAATGTGAACTGCGTCATCGTCTGCCAGGCGGAGGTGTGCCAGGAGCTGTTGGAGATGGAGACGGAAACCTGCATCATCTCCACTCCCTTTGATGCCTACCGGGTGGTGCGCCTGATCTGTCAGGCCATGCCCATCAGCGGCATCTGCAAGCGCCAGGACCTAGTGTACTTCCACTTGGAGGATTACATCGACGACGTAAAGAACAAGGTGTTGGAGAGCCGTTTCCGTGCCTACCCCATTCTGGATGAAAACGAGCGGGTGGTAGGCATGCTGTCACGGTTCCACCTGCTGCGGCCCCGCCGGAAGCGTGTCATCCTCATGGACCACAACGAACTGGCCCAGTCGGTGGCCGGCCTGGACCAGGCGGAGATCCTGGAGATCGTGGACCACCACCGCCTGGCCGACATCGAGACCAAGAACCCCATCTACGTCCGTAACGAGCCCGTGGGCAGTACCAACACCATCGTGGCCGGGATGTATCAGGAGAAAGGCTTGATGCCCAGCGAGACCATGGCAGGCCTCATGGCGGCGGCCATCGTGTCCGATACCGTCATGTTCAAATCTCCCACCTGCACCCAGCGGGACATCGACGTGGCCAACCGGATGGCCCGGATCGCCAATGTCTCCCTGGAGGAGCTGGGACAGGCCATCTTCTCCGCCACCTGCGGCGATGACAAAACGGTAGAGGCCATGCTGGGCACCGATTATAAGGAGTTCCATATTGCCGGCCACAACCTTGCGGTGAGCCAGATCACCTGCATGGACTCTGAGCGGCTGCTGAAGCGCCGGGACGAGTTCCTGGCGGCCATGCGGGAAAACCGCCGGAGGAACAAGCTGGATATGGTGCTGCTGATGATCACCGATGTGCTGCTGGACGGCACGCAGTTGCTGTTCGTGGGGGATGAGGATAACGTCCGTCAGGCGTTCAATATCCGCAGCAAGGAGGACAATTGCGCTTTCCTGCCCAAGATCCTCTCCCGGAAGAAACAGATCATCCCCATGCTGACCAGTTTGTGGGGCTAAATACAGAGCGAAAAACACCCCGGAAACGGCTTGCGCCGTCTCCGGGGTGTTTTCGTGGAAGGGGGCCGGAAAGTTTGCCCCCTCACAGGCCCTGCGATAAGTTGATTGAAAAGGTCAATCGCCGTGAATGGCTTCCCAACCGGGCAGGCCGTAGGCGGAACGGGCGGACTGCACCGCACGGAGAATGGCCCGCTCCATGGCCAGGGCGGCCATGGCTCCCACCACGTTGAGGTCACCGGGGACCTGTCCCACCGACAGGGCGTAGATGCTGTCGCCGTCGGCGGTGGTGTGGACCGGGCGGATGGCCCGGGCGTAGCCGTTGTGGGTCATGCCGGCGATCTTGGTCAGCTGCGTTTTCTGGAACCTGGCGTTGGTGACGATCACGCCAAGGGTGGTGTTCCCGGTAAAGAGGTTCTCCGCCAGGGTGACGTCACGGAACAGCTCGTCCAAGGTGCTGGCCAGGCCGGTCCGCTCCGGGTCCAGCAGTCCGGCCACCTGCCGGCCGTCGGGTCCATAGATGTCACCCAGGGCGTTGACAGCCACCAGGGCGCCCACCTTCAGGGCCCCGGCCTGGAGGGCGTAGGTGCCGAAGCCGGACTTCATGGCCCGGTCAATTCCGCGGTACTTGCCCACGGAGCAGCCGGTGCCGGCCCCCACGTTGCCCTCAGCGGGGGCGGCCGCGCTGGCGTTTTCGCAGGCGGCATAGGCCATGGCGGCGTCGGGACGGATGTCTTTGCTGCCCACCGACAGGTCAAAGAGGCAGGACTGGCTGACCAGAGGGACCTTGGTGACTCCCACGTCAAAGCCGATGTCCCGCTCCTCCAGATATTTCTGCACTCCGCCGGCGGAGTCCAGGCCGAAGGCGCTGCCTCCGGAGAGGAGCACCGCGTTGATGCCCTCGGCATTGGCCACCGGATTCAGGATCTGGGACTCCCGGGAAGCGGGGCCGCCGCCCCGGACGTCCAGTCCGGCGGGACTCATCCGGTCGCATAGGATCACAGTGCAGCCGGTGGCGGCCTCCACGTTCTGGGCGTGGCCCACCCGGAAGCCGCCCACCTCCATAATACCGATCTCGTTCATAGAATGGAACGCACCTCGCTTCAATGTAAAGTATATTCCCTTGCTGACAAAATTGCCTGAGTGCGGATAAAGGTCAGACGCCTGACATGCTCCGGGACAGGGGCAATCTGGCGGGAGAAATCAATTACCAGAGCTGCGGACCATGGCGCCGTAGTCCGGTACCGTCTCGTCCGCAAGGTCCCGGGCCTCTGGGGCGTGGCCCGTGCCCACCAGGACCACGGGAAAACCCGCGGCCTTCAACACGGCGGCCATGTCTCCCCGGGCGGTAAAAACCGCTGTGGCGGGCAGAGCGGTCCGCAGCCGCCGCACCGCCTTTTCATAGATGCCGGGCTGCTGGAGGCCGATGCCCTGCTCGGGGGCGGACAGGATGCCGCGGAAAAAGGCGGAGAGGCCGTTGGCCTCCAATGTCTGCTGGGCCAGGGCGGAGGGCCCGCCGGTGACCAGGTACATCCACACATCCTCCACCTTCATCAGGGAAAGGAAAGGCTCCAGCCCGGGCAGGGGAGAACCTTCCCTGTCCAACACGGCACCTTCAAGATCAAAGATCGCGCCTTGCAGTCTCATAATACCTCCACTTCGGCCGGGAACCCTGTGTTGCCCGGTCTTCCAAGGGAACTGTGGGTTATATTATACCAAATTCCCTGAAAATTACAATGCGGATCTGGACCATGGGGAGGGAAAGCAAAAATCAAGCTTTTGCAACGGGATCCTTCAGACTGCCTTTTCCCTTTTGAACGGATGCCGGAAACTTCGGCGGTTTCATCAACGATCTTTGTTACACATAGTTTCATGGCATGGTATGATAAACTCGATCAATCGAAAGTTGTTTTTCTGTAGAAATTGCCCTGTAACCCAAAGTTGCGCAATAGTTGGTAGAGCAACTGAAGAAGAATTAGTATAATCACAGTAAAAATGAGGTTGAAAATATGTTTTTTAGATTACCTATTTTACTTGTGTTTCCTGTTTATCTTGCAATAATTTTGGCGTTAATTTACTTTTGATAAAGGCATTGCGGAAATATCTCAAATCAGAAACTGTAAGAAAGGAAAAGACGGAGATTGCAAAATCCCTTGGGGAGGTCATAAAGCGACACCGAATGGAGTGCCAAATGACTCAAGAGTTTGTAGCTGAAGCGCTTGGCGTTAGCAGACAGGCCATTTCGAAATGGGAAAGCGGTGCTTCTGATCCCAGTACTTCAAATCTCTCTGCACTGGCAAAACTCTTTGGGACAACTGCAGAAGAGTTATTAAGAGAATTGAGACAATAACAAATTCCGGTTTGTCAAACGGCTGGAAAGGCGCTGTCAGAGAAGATAGCCTGTTTCGGCGGGGGCGTGCAGAAATAACATACATCCGTGCAAAGGGAAAGGAGAGTTTTCAGAAGAAAACTTGACAAATCCAACTTTTCAGCCTAAAATATAACCGTTGCGTAGCAGAAATGCGTAAGTCCAGACCGGACTTACGCATTTCTTTTTTTATGCGGCATTTTGTTCTTAGGAGGAAAGTCAAAGTATGGAACAAGAAAACAGTCAATTTTTAGCCACCGAGCGGGTGGGACGGCTGATGCTGAAGTTCGCGGTCCCCTGCGTCATCTCCCTGCTGGTGGCTGCCCTTTACAACATTGTGGACCAGATCTTCATCGGCTGGGGCGTGGGCATGCTGGGCAACGGGGCCACCAACGTGGTCTTCCCCCTGACAGTGGCGGCGCTGGCCGTGGCCACCATGATCGGGGACGGCGCCTGTTCCTTCGTCAGCATCAGCCTGGGACGGGGAGACCAGGAGCACGCCCGCCGTACCGTGGGCAACGCGGTGGTGCTGGCACTGGCCAGCGGACTGATCCTGGCGGCCGTCTACCTGGCGGGCCGGGAGCCTATTTTGTGGCTCTTTGGAGCCACGGAGAGTAACTTCGCCTGCGCCTGGGATTACTTTACCTGGATCGGCATGGGCATCCCCTTTTACATGTTCGGCCAGACCATGAACCCGATCATCCGCTCTGACGGCAGTCCCCGCTTCGCCATGGCATCCACCCTGGCGGGCGCAGTGGCCAACGTGATCCTGGACCCCATCGCCATCTTCGTGCTGGGCTGGGGGGTCAAGGGCGCGGCTATCGCCACGGTGGCGGGGCAGGTCATCACAGCGGCCCTGGCCCTGTGGTATCTGTTCCGGATGAAGTTGGTAAAGTTGGACCGCCCCAGCTTCACGCTCCGTCCTTCGCTGATGGCCAAGTTCATTCCACTGGGGTTCTGCAGCTTTCTCAGTCAGATCTCTCTGGTGGTCGCCATGGCGACAACCAACAACATGCTGCGGCTCTACGGAGGCCGGTCCATCTACGGAGAGGATATTCCCCTGACGGTGTTGGGCATCGTGATGAAGGTGTTCCAGATCGTGATCTCCATCGTCATCGGAATGGCAGCCGGCTGTATCCCCGTGGTGGGTTTCAACTTCGGTGCCCGGCGTTTTGAGCGGGTCCGGGAACTGATGTGGAAGTTGCTGACCGCTGAGACTATCCTGGGTGTCGCAGCCTTCGCGGTGGTGGAACTCTTCCCCCTGCAGCTGATCGGACTGTTCGGCAGCGAGAGCGAGCTGTATGAGCAGTTCGCCGTTCTCACCTTCCGCATCTACCTGTGTCTGATTATTTTGGCCTGTGTGAACAAGGCGGCGTTTATCTTCCTTCAGTCCCTCGGTAAGCCGATCCAGTCTACCTTCCTGTCTCTGTTCCGGGAAGTGATTTTGGCGGTACCCCTGGTCATGCTGCTGCCCCGAAAATTCGGCCTGATGGGGGTCCTCTATTCCATGCCGGTGTCCGACGCGGTGGCCTTTGTCGCCTCGGTCATTATCATCGTCCAGACGGACCGGCAGCTGAAGCGGGAGATCGCAGCCGGCCGGGAAAAGGCCTGACCGGAGTGCACCTTTAAAATTTTGCTTACATTTTTCTGGAAAATGTGCTATATTTAAGAGGGAACAGCGTGCGGTTTGCAGGATCGTACCCTCTTTTGGGAACTGTGTGAGCCGTGCGCTGCTGTATTGATTGGAGAAATCTTGCGGGAGGTGCGGTCAGGAATGTATCAGGTAGGAGAACTGGTGGTCTATGGCGCGGAGGGCGTCTGCCGTGTGGCGGCCATCGGTCCGCTGGAGATGCGGGGTGCTCAGAAGGGGACGGATTACTACACATTGACGCCCCTGTACGGAGCGGGCAAGATCTTTATCCCGGTGGACACCAACGTCTCCATTCGTCCCGTAATGACCCGGGAGGAGGCGGAGGCGCTGATCGACCGCATCCCTGAGATTCCGGAGGAGGTCTATGAGAACAACAATCCCCGGCTGCTCAACGAACACTATCAGTCTCTGCTGAAAAGCTACGACTGTGTGGATTTGGTACGGCTGATCCGGGCTATCTACGCCAAGGGACGGCGGGGCCGCCGCCTGGGCCAGGTAGATGAACGGACCTTTAAACGGGCGGAGGAGATGCTCCACGGGGAGCTGGCCGCCGCCCTGGACATCCCGCCGGATCAGGTGAAGGACTATATCTGCCGCCGGGTGGAGGCAATGGAGCAAGTCTGAGCCGGAAAGGCCGGCAAGGAGGAATTTTTATGGAGAAAAAAGTGATCACCGTCAGCCGTGAATTTGGCAGCGGCGGCCGGAGTATTGCCAAGGAACTGGCCCAGCGCCTGGGCTGGAGCTATTACGACAAGGAACTGGTCAAGGAGGTGGCGGCCAAGACGGGCTTTGATCCCGCATTCATCGAGGACCGGGGTGAGTTTGCCGCCACCAAGAGCATCCTCTCCTATGCCCTTTCGGGGCAGGGGACGCCGGGAGTCATGCGGGGCATGTCCGCTTCCGACTTTTTGTGGTGCATGCAGCGGGATGTGATCCTGGAACTGGCGGAGAAGGGCAGCTGTGTGATCGTGGGCCGCTGCGCAGACTATATCCTGAGGGAGCGGGAGGACAGCTTCCATGTCTTTGTTCACGCCCCCATGGCGTTCCGGGCGGAGCGCATTGTCCGCCTGTACGGAGAGTCGGAGCGCAGCCCGGAGCAGCGGCTCCAGGAGAAGGACAAGAAGCGCCGGGTGAACTATAAGCACTACACCGGGCGGGACTGGGGCGTGTGCCAGAACTACCACCTGTCCCTGGACAGCGGGGCCCTGGGGGTGGAGCGGTGTCCCGACCTGATCCTGGCGGCGGCGGGCCTGTCCGCGCCGAAGCAGGAGGGCTGAGGAGGAGCTGTGCCCGTGGGGCAATTTTTCCACAGGGCCTAGCTTTTTCCAGAAAAAGCGTGTATACTGGCTTTTGTCTGCTGACAGAGCGCATCTGAGACCGGAGGTCCGGACCGCGTAAGCGGGTCCGGACCTTGATTTTTTGCTTTAGGAGAGGATCCCGATATGGAAAAACGGGCTCTGGGCCATCTGGCCGCCCTGTTTACGGTTTTAAACTGGGGCACCACCTTTATTGCCACCAAGATCCTGCTGCGGGCCTTTGCGCCGGTGGAGATCCTGGTGTTCCGTTTCCTGCTGGGGGTGGCGGCCTTGTTCGTGGCCTGTCCCCATCTGCTGCGGGTGCGGAACCGGCGGCAGGAACTGGCCTTTGCCGCCGCCGGCTTGACCGGAGCCTGCCTCTATTACCTGATGGAGAATGTGGCCCTGTCCTATACCACAGCTGCCAATGTGGGGGTCATCGTTACCGCCGCCCCGCTGTTCACCGCCTTGTTTGCCTGGTGGACGGGCCGGGAGGATGGCCGTCCCAGCGGCTGGTTTTTCCTGGGCTTTGTGACCGCCATGGCGGGTATCTGCCTGATCAGCTTTCCCAGCCTGGCGGAGGTGTCCCTGGACTGGCGGGGAGATCTGTTGGCTCTGGGCGCGGCGGCCATGTGGGGGGTGTATTCCCTGCTGGTACGGCATATCGGGACCTTCGGCTACTCCGTGCTTCAAACCACCCGGCGTACCTTCCTCTACGGTCTGGTATTCATGGTCCCAGCCGCGGCCCTCATGGATTTCCGGTGGGGGCTGGAGCGCTTCGTGGACCCCCTCTATACAGGCACCTTCCTCTATCTGGGCATTGGGGCCTGCGCCCTGTGCTTTGTTACCTGGGGCTTTGCCGTGGGCGCTCTGGGAGCGGTCAAGACCGCAGTATATCTCTATCTCACCCCGGTCATTACCCTGATCTGCTCAGCCCTTGTCCTCCATGAGTCCATGACGCCGGCCTCCCTGGGCGGCGCGGCACTTACCATGCTGGGCCTGCTTCTCTCCCAGTGGGATTCCCTGCGCGGGAAGAAAAAAATTCCAGATGAAGCGCCTGAGGATACATAAAACATGTCCCTTCTCCTCCGCTCAATGCGGCGGGAGAAGGGACGTTTTTTATTCCTGGTCCGGGCTGCCGGCCTCTCCGGCGGACGCCGGAGGGGTGCGGCGCTTTACATCCTCGCGCACCATCTGGTAGCAGGCGGCGGCCAGGGGGACAGCCAACAGCATGCCAAAGATGCCCAGGATGCCGCCTCCCACGGTGACGGCGGCCAGCACCCAGATGCCGGGCAGGCCGATGGAGGACCCTACTACCTTAGGATAGATTAGGTTGCCCTCCAGCTGCTGGAGGACCACAATGAACACCAAAAACAGCAGGGCTTGGACAGGGGAGACGGTAAAGATCATGAAAGCACCCACTCCCGCGCCGATGTAGGCTCCGGCTACGGGGATGAGGGCGGTAAAGCCGATAAGAGCGCCCACCATGGTGGCGTAAGGGAAGCGGAACAGTAGCATGCCGCCCATGCACAGCAGGCCCAGGATCACCGCCTCGGTGCACTGGCCCACCAGGAACCGGCGGAAGCAGTTGTCCAGTGTCTGAAGAAAGTACATCATCCGCTCATACCAGCGGGGCTTCAGGTAGGTCCGGAGGAGCAGAGAAGCTTGACGGCTCAGCCGTTCCTTTCCGGTCAACAGGTAGATGGAGAAGATCAGGCTGACGATGGCGGTGAAGGCGGCGGAAAACAGGGAGGAGAACAGGGACAGAACGGACCCCATGACGCCTCCCAGCCCCTGGCCCAGCCATTTGAGGGCAGTGGACAGGGCCTCCTTCCAATCCACGGTGCCGTCGGTGAGAGCGGCGCCGTAGGAGTTGAGAAGCTGGGACAGGTCCAGATTCTTGTTCAGCAGCATCCCCAGCTCCTCCGCCAGGGGAGCGGCCTTTTGAAACAGCAGACCCACGCACTGGACCAGTTCAGGCAAAATCATCCGGACAATGAGCACCACCAGAGCGGCCAGGCTGGCAAAGGCCAGCAGCAGACAGACTGGCCGCCGAAGCTTGACGGCGGGTCCGGCATTTCCGGGAAAGAGGTGCCGCTCATAAAAACTCATCAGAATATTGACGGCGTAGGCGATGACTCCGCCCAGCAGCAGGGGAAAAGCGGCCCCGGACATGAGGGAGAGGGCCAGACAGAGGGGATCCCAGTAGTGGATGGCCAGGAACAGCCCAAACAGGGTGACGCCCAGCCGGAGAAAGAGCTTCCAATCTTGTCTCATGGCGACCTCCAAGCGCATAGGAAAACAGGCGAGCGAGTGCTTTACAGTCCTTCCATCATGTTGACCCGCAGGTAACCGTCCTCCACATTGGTTTCGGCAATGAATTGGGGAACGGCGGGGATCAGCAGCTCCCGTTCGCCGCCCCGGACCACATAGACGTTGTTGGCGGGCAGGTTCATGATGTCGGCGATCTTGCCCAACACCTGTCCGGACTGGGCGTCCCGGACCTCCAGCCCCATCAGGTCGGCCAGGAAGAAGCTGCCCTTGGGCAGCTTGGCGTCGGCCCGGTCAATATAGAGGATGGCGTTGCGCATGGACAGGGCGCTTGGCACGTCGGTGATCCCCTCAAACTTGAGGATGACCATGTTCTTGTGGACCCGGGCCCGCTCCACCTTGATGGGCCAGTGGGCCTGGTCGACGTACAGGGTCTTGAATTGACACAGAAATTCCGGAGAGTCCGCCCAAGGCTGGACCCGTACCTCACCCATCACGCCGTGGGTGCTGGTGACTTTTCCCACTTCCAGATATTGTTCCGGCATTGTGTGATCCTCCGTTGTAGTAAATTGTATTGAGAAAAGGAAAAGTTTAGTTTTCTGAGGATTTCGCCTGCGGGCGGGACGGGGGATAGGGATGTTTCGCCCCCGGGCGAGGTACTTTTGTAGAGATACAAAAGTACCCAAAAAATCTCCGGGGCTTCGGCCCCGGTCCCCAAGGGGCGTCCTACAAAAAAGCCTTCCTTACGTCCGGCGCCCATCCCCTGGTTTTGCTGCCCCGCCATCCGGGCCTTCGGCCCTGAGCGGAGTGAATTTGAATACAGGCAACCGCTGAATACCGGCACCTGAGTTTCCGAATTGTGCGGCGTGATTCTTGGCTGCGCTGCCCCGCCCCGTTGTGCAAAACTTGATTCAGTGGCACGGCCCACCGGGCGGCCCCGGCGGGCCACGGAAGTAAGAAGCATCAAGAACAGGTTTTGCCTGTATCGAGGCGGGCTGTATTGCTGATCCCCCGTAAAACCTCCGAATTTTGCGAAGCAAAAGGCAGTGTGTTCCAAATCAAATTTTGCGGCTTGGGTTTCGCGCAGGGCCGCTGGGCTCCCGTAGTGGGGTCCGGGGGTAAGGCCGTTGGCGGCGGAGGGCGCAGCCCGAGGCCGGCCTGGCCGTCCCCCAGCCATCTTTTGGTGACTTTTGGATGGCTCCAAAAGTCACTCGCCACCGCAGCGGCGAAATCTCCTAACCCTATAAACTAAAATTTACCACACTGAATATCATTTTTCAGATAAAACAAAGGCGCAGGAAAACTCCCTGCGCCTTTGTTTTAGTCTACGATCTCCACAGAGACGCGTTTTCCGGACCGCTGGGCCATAGAGCGGATCAGAACACGGATCTCCTTGGCAATACGGCCCTGGCGGCCGATCACCTTGCCCATGTCCTCGGGGGCTACCCGCAGCTCCAGAACGGTCTCTCCGTCGCCCTCGACCTCGTTGACGGAGACCTGTTCGGGGTGCTCCACCAGGTTCTGGGCCACGTAGGTCAGAAGCTCTTTCATTGCGTGTAAAACCTCCAGCCTTACAGCGCGCCGGCCTTTTTCAGCAGGTCACGGACGGTCTCGGTGGGCTGAGCTCCGGTCTTGATCCAAGCCTGAGCGCGGTCCACGTCCACCTTCAGCTCGGCGGGGTTGACAACGGGATTGTAAGTGCCGATCTCCTCGATGAAACGGCCGTCACGGGGATAGCGGGAGTCAGCCACCACGATGCGGTAGAAGGGAGCCTTCTTGGCGCCCATACGACGCAGTCTGATTTTAACCATTTATATTCACCTCCAAATGTATTTGTAAGTTATATATGGAAAACACACGGGGGTGTTTTACCAACAAAGCGCGCGGCGGTGGTCAGAAGGGCAGTCCCATTCCGCCGCCCATGCCGGGCATCATGCCCCGGCCGCCCTTTTTGCCCATCATCTTTCTCAGATTCTTGGGCATCTTGCCGCCGGAGAACTGCTTGGTCATGGCCTGGAGCATTTCAAACTGCTTCAGCAGGCGGTTGACGTCCACCACCTGGAGCCCGCAGCCGGCGGCGATACGGCGTTTGCGGCTGGCATTCAGAACGTCGGGGTTTTCCCGTTCGTAGGGGGTCATGGACAGGATGATGGCCTCCATCCGCTGGAGGAGCTTTTCGTCCATGGTGGCCCCCTCCAGATCGGAGGCCTTCACGCCGGGGATCATTCCGGCGATCTCAGACAGAGAACCCATGTTTTTCAGCTGGGTCATCTGGTCGTAAAAATCGTTGAGGGTGAATTTGTTTTTTCGCAGCTTCTCCTGGAGTTCCAGGGCTTTCTTCTGGTCAAAGGACTGCTCCGCCTTCTCAATGAGGGAGAGCATGTCGCCCATGCCCAGAATGCGGCTGGCCATCCGGTCGGGATGGAAGACCTCGATCTGGTCCAGCTTTTCGCCCATGCCCACAAACTTGATGGGCTTGCCGGTGACTGCCTTGATGGAAAGGGCCGCGCCGCCGCGGGCGTCGCCGTCCAGCTT
Organism: Pseudoflavonifractor phocaeensis; assembly: GCF_021531815.1. Lineage (GTDB taxonomy): Bacteria > Bacillota > Clostridia > Oscillospirales > Oscillospiraceae > Lawsonibacter > Lawsonibacter phocaeensis_A. The sequence goes on along the minus strand of NZ_JADYUM010000001.1, from coordinate 24,872 downwards.
GGTGAGCACCACGCCGTCGATGTCCAGGGCGTCGTCAAAGGCCTTGGCCGCGTTCACCGCGTCCTGACCGATCATGGCGTCCACCACCAGCAGGATCTCGGTGGGATTGACGGCGGCTTTGATGTTCCGCAGCTCGTCCATCAGCTCCTCATCCACGTGGAGCCGGCCTGCGGTGTCCAGAAACACCATGTCGTTGCCGTGTTTGATCGCATGCTCCACAGCGGCTTTGGCGATGTCCACGGGGTCGGTCTGGCCCATCTGGAAGACGGGGATCCCCAGCTGCTCGCCCACTACCTCCAACTGCTTGATGGCGGCGGGGCGGTAAATGTCACAGGCAGCCAACAGGGGCCGCTTGCCGTTCTGCTTTTTCATCAGGCCGGCCAGCTTGGCGCCGTTGGTGGTTTTGCCGGCGCCCTGAAGGCCCACCATCATGACCACCGTGGGGGGCTTGGAGGCGATGGTCAGCTTGGTGCTGGTGCCGCCCATGAGCTCGGTCAGTTCCTGGTTGACGATCTTGATGATCATCTGGGCAGGGGAGAGGGCCTCCAGTACGTCGGCGCCCACCGCTTTTTCGGTGACCCGGGCGATGAACTGCTTGACCACCTTATAGCTGACGTCGGCCTCCAGCAGAGCCAGGCGGATCTCCCGCATGGCCTCCTTTACGTCGGCCTCGGACAGCCGGCCCTTGCCCCGCAGCTTTTTGAAGGCTGCGGACAGTTTTTCTGAAAGTCCTTCAAATGCCATGGGTTACTCCTTCAAAAGGGTGTCGGCGGCGTCCCGGATGCGGAGGGAGAGGACTTCCATCTCTTCGTCATCCCGCCGGGCGGACAGGTCCGCCAGCCGCTGGGCGTCGTCCCGGACCTGCCGGAGTTGTTCCGTCATGGTGTGGAAACGCTTGATGAGACCGGTCTTGTCCTCCAAATCGGTGAGGATGGCCTCGGCCCGGACGATGACGTCCCGGACGCCCTGGCGGGTGATGTTGTAATTCTCCGCGATCTCCCCCAGGGACAGGTCCTCGTTGTAATAGAGGTCGTAGAACTCCTTCTGCCGGTCCGTCAGCACATCGCCGTAAAAATCGAACAGCATCGCCATGCGGTAAGCCTGGTTTTTCATGGGTCCCGACCTCCTTATATTCTGAAATGTAAAGCTGATTAACTTTACAAACGGAATGATAGCACAGTTTGCCCTGTTTGTCAAGTCAAATTCCTTGACAACAAGAGCTGGTTTCTTTGGTATATTCACCCAGAGCCGGGGCAAACTGGATGGAAATCAGAAATTTATCCCTGGAGGTATTCTTATGTCCAATACGCCCAACGTCCCAATGGATGACGCCCATCTGGCCAACTATGCGGTCAATGCCGCCCGGGAATTGAAGCCTTCGGGATTCATCCCTGTAAAAAAATTGGAAGGGGCCATTCGAGACGCGTTGGAGAAGATGGAGCGTACCTGCCGCTGCCTGACCGAATGGAGCGCAGGGCGCACCACACTTCCTCCGGCCGTGGAGTGGCTGTTGGACAACCGCTATCTGGCGTTGCGGGAGGGCTGGGAGGCCGTGCGCTCCTTCCGAAAGGGCCGTCCTCTCCGGGGGACAGAGAATGGCATGTGTCTGTTGTGGCACTGCGCCCAGGGGCTGCTGTGGGCGGCGCCGAATCTGGAGAGCGGACAGGTGGCCCGGTATCTGTCCGCCTTCCAATCTGTGCTGCCCTTGAGCGAGCGGGAACTGTCTCTGTTCGTGCCGGCATTGGCCGGGGCGGCAGTGGAGCGGCTGGGAGAGCTGTGCGGCGATGTGGAAGCTCTGGAAGCGGGCAAGGGGGACGCGGGGAGTTTTGAGGCGCTGTTCTCCTCGCTGCGGGCCCTGTCCGCGGCCAATTGGGGGCCGGTGTTGGAGGGGGGCAGCCGGGTGGAGGCCATTTTGCGCCAGGACCCCTCAGGCCACTATCCCCACATGGATGAGGACAGCCGTCGCCGCTACCGCCAGCAGGTGTGCCGCCTGGCCAGAAAGTACCGGCTGGAGGAGGGTCAGGCGGCCCGCCGTGCGTTGGACCTGGCCCAAAAGGGGACTGGGGTCCGACAGCACATCGGCTGGTACCTCTACCGCCAGCCTCTGGGCAGAAAGGCGCGCCTGCCCTCCGGCGCGGGTTATGTGTGGGCGGTGTGCGGCCTGTCCCTGGGCGCGGCCCTGGCCATGGGCATATGGGCAAGGTCCTGGATGCTCCCTCTGCTCCTGCTGCTGCCCCTGTCCGACATCGTGAAAAATGTGCTGGACTTTGCCCTAGTGCGGCTGGTGCCGCCCCGTCCGGTGTTCCGGATGGAGCTGGAGGGCGGGATCCCCGCCCATGGCCGGACCCTGTGCGTGGTGGTGGCCCTGCTCACCGGGCCGGACAGCGGGCCAAAGCTGGCCGGCCTGCTGGAGCGGTACCGGCTGGCCAACCGGGACGCGGGGGCGGAACTGCGCTTCGGGATCCTGGCCGACCTGCCCGACAGCGGGCCCCCCATGGGGGAAACGGGCCGGGCTTGGGTGGAAAGCGCCAGGGAGGCAGTGGAACAGCTGAACCGGAAATACGGCGGCGGCTTCTACCTGTTCTTCCGCCGCCCCCAATTTAGCCCCCGGGATGAAAAGTACCTGGGCTGGGAGCGGAAACGGGGCGCCCTGCTCCAGCTGGTCCGCCTGCTGAAGGAACGGCCAACCGGTCTGGAGGTGGAGGCCGGGGACCGGGAGAGCCTGAGGGGAACCAAGTTTGTCATCACCCTGGACTCAGACACCAGCCTGAACGTGGGCACCGCCCGGGAACTGGTGGGGGCCATGCTCCACCCGCTGAACCAGCCGGAGGTGGACCGGAAGCGGCGGGTGGTGGCGTCGGGCCACGCCCTGTTTCAGCCCCGGGTGGCGGTGGACCTGGAAGCGGCCAACCGCTCCTTGTTCTCCCGGGTCTTCGGGGGACTGGGGGGTGTGGACCCCTACGGCTCTGCCGCCAGCGACGTATATCACGACCTCTTTGACCAGGGGACCTACACCGGCAAGGGAATTTTCCAGGTGGACGCCTTTTTCACCTGTCTGGACCGCCGTTTCCCGGAGAATGCCATTTTGTCCCACGACCTGCTGGAGGGCAGCTACCTCCGGGCGGGGCTGCTGGGGGAGGTGGAGCTCACCGACGGCTGCCCCTGGAAGGTGTACAGCTATTTCGCACGGCTCCACCGCTGGGTCCGGGGGGACTGGCAGCTGCTGCCGTGGCTGTTTTCCCGGGTGCCGGACGGCCAGGGAGGGGAGGAGGACAACCCGCTGACCCTGCTGGCCCGGTGGAAGATTTTTGATAACCTCCGCCGCTCCCTGTCTCCGGTGTTCACCCTGGCCGCTCTGGTGCTGGGCATCTGCCGGTGGGACGCGGCCTTTGCCTGGGCGGGGGGCGTGGCTGTGGTGGCCGCCGCCTCCAACCTGCTGCTGTCCGGGGCGGAGCTGGCTGCCCGGCGGCGGAACGGCAAGCACCGCCGTTACCACTCCACCGTCATCGCCGGACTGGCGGGGGCGGTCCTTCAGACCGCCTTCCAGCTGCTGTTCCTGCCCTACCACGCCTATATCTGCGCCTCTGCCGCCTGCACCGCCCTGTGGCGGATGGGGGTGTCCCACAAAAACATGTTGGCCTGGGTGACGGCGGACCAGGCGGAAAAGGGGAAGGACAGCTTGTGGTCCTACTATCAAAAGCTGTGGTTCTCCGTGGCGGTGGGGCTGTTCACCCTGGTGTCTGCCCGGCTGCGCCTGGGCATGGCGGTGGGCTTCCTTTGGCTGATGGCCCCCGCACTGGCCTGGGCCATCAGCCAGCCCTCTGCCGGAGGGAAAAAGCTGTCTCCCTCCGACCGGGCATTCCTGCTCCATGAGGCCACCCTGATCTGGCGGTATTTTGCCGACTTCCTCCAGCCCGGGGACCACTGGCTGCCGCCGGACAACTGGCAGGAGCAGCCCGGACCCGTGCTGGCCCGGCGGACCTCGCCCACCAATATCGGCCTTGCCCTCCTGTCCGCCATGGCGGCGGCTGACCTGGACCTGCTGTCCCGGCAGCGGGCGGCGGAACTCATTGCCCATATCCTGGACACGGTGGAGGGGCTGGATAAATGGAGGGGACACCTGTACAACTGGTACGACACGGCTTCCCTGTGTCCCCTCCACCCCAGGTATGTGTCCACCGTGGACAGCGGCAACCTCCGGGGCTGCCTCATTGCCCTGGGGGAAGGGTTGCAGGAGTGGGGAGAGGAGGACCTGTCCCGCCGGTCCATGGCCTTGGCCGGGGCCATGGACTGCGCCCCCCTTTATGACCGGGACCGGAAGCTGTTTTCCATCGGCTACGAGGTGGAGCGGGAGAAGCTCACCGGCGGCTATTACGACCTGATGGCCAGCGAGGCCCGGCAGACCAGCTATATCGCCATCGCCCGGGGCGAGGTGGAGCCCCGGCACTGGCGGCGGCTGGGGCGGATGCTGCTGGGGGACAACGATTACAGCGGCATGGCCTCCTGGACGGGGACCATGTTCGAATACTTCATGCCCAACCTGCTCCTGCCCTGTGAGCCCAACTCCTTTCTCTATGAGACGCTGGCCTTCTGCATCTACGCCCAGAAACGGCGGGGAGTCAAGACCAAGACCCCCTGGGGCATCTCCGAGTCGGGGTTTTACGCCTTTGACCCGGCCATGAATTACCAGTACAAGGCCCACGGGGTCCAGGTTCTGGGACTGAAGCGGGGGCTGGATTCCGAACTGGTGGTGTCTCCCTACTCCTCTTTCCTGGCCCTCCTCCTGGCCCCACGAAGCGCCCTGGCCAACCTGCGCCGCCTGCGGGATATGGGGCTGGAGGGCCGCTATGGCCTGTACGAGGCGGTGGACTACACCCCCTCCCACCTGCACGGCCGGGAGGACTATGAGGTGGTCCGTTCCTATATGTCTCACCATTTGGGCATGAGTCTGGTGGCCATTGACAACGCGCTGCGGGACAATATCATGCAGAAGCGGTTCATGACGGACCGGGACATGGCGGCCTACCGGGAACTGCTCCAGGAGCGGGTGCCGGTGGGGGAGCCGGTGACCCGCCAGCGGGACCGGGACATTCCGGAGAAACCCAAGCCGGTTTCCGGTCCCGGCCTGGAGCGGACGGGGGAGGACTGGGGGCTGCTGTACCCCCGGTGCCATTTGGTATCCAACGGCAGCTGGTCCGTCCTGGTCCGGGACAGCGGCCTGACCGACTCCAGACTGTGGGACGACCAAGTCACCCTGGCCGGACCGGGGGAATACTACGCCCCGGCGGGCGTGTCCTTTTTCTTTCAGGGAGAAAGGGAGCTTTTCGGCCTGACCCCCGCCCCCCTGTATCAAGATGGAGAGTACCGCTGGGAGTTTTACGCCGCCGGGGCCGCATGGACCCTCCGCCGGGGCGGCCTGACCGCCCGTACCACGTTGTCCGTCCCGCGGCGGGAAAACGGGGAATTACGCAGGGTGGAGTTGACCTGGGAGGGGACGCAGCCGCTGGTGGGAGAGCTGCTCCTGTACCTGGAGCCGGTGCTCTGCCCCCTGCGGGATTTTGCGGCCCACCCCGCTTTTTCCCGGCTGTTCCTGGAGGGACAGCGGACGGAAGGAGGCGTCCTGTTCTGCCGGCGTGCCCGGAGCGGGAGCCGGGAACCGGTGCTGGCCGTTCTGTGGGACGGTGAGGAGGCTGACCTGGCTCTGGACCGGGAGGCGGCTTTGGGCCGGGGCGGGCTGCGGGCTCTGCCCGGGCGCAAACCGGGCCCCCTGGGCCAAGGAGTGGGGACCGACCCCTGTCTCATGGTCCGGTTCCCGGTCACCCTGGGGCCGGGAGAACGGGCCGCCTTCGCCCTGGCCTTGGCGGTGGGGGACAGACCCGAGGTAGCCGCTGAGGAGGCCCGCCGGGTCCTCAGGGGTGGGGAGCCAGGAAGTCTGGCCCCTCTGGTACGGCGGCTGTCCCTGACGGAACTCCAGGCCCTGGAGGGCTTTCGCCTGCTGGACAAGCTGGCGGCCCGGGAGGAGGACAAGGAGCGTCCGCCCCAGTCCTCTCTGTGGCCCTTTGGCATCTCCGGGGACCTGCCCATCGCCGCCGGTCCTGTGGCGGGACAAGAGGAGCAGGAACAGGCCCTGCTGTGGTGCCGCTGGCACCAGCTGCTGACCCGGTCCGGGTATCCCTTTGACCTGGTCCTGGTGGTGGAGGAGGGAGGCGACTACCGCCGTCCCCTGCGCACCGCCATTCTGGAGGGGCTGAAGGAGTTGGGAGCGGAGTCGGCCCTGGGGGCCAAGGGAGGCGTCCATCTGGTGGGCAAGGAGGGGGCACCTGCGGTGCTGGCCTGGGCCAAGGCGGTGCTGCCCCTGCCCCGGGAGACGGAACCTGCCCGGCAGGAGAAAATCGTCCCGCCGACTCCGGTAGAGGTGGCTCCCGGTCCCGCCCCCTGGCGGCTGGAGGGTGACACAGTCTCCATTCAGACAGGGGACCGGCTGCCCCCGGTGGGGTGGAGCCAACTATTATGTAATCCGGAATTCGGCTGGCTCACGGACGAGACGGGGGCGGGCTTCCTGTGGACCGGCGGCAACGCCCGGGAGGGCAGGCTGACGCCCTGGACCAACGATCCCCTGGCGGTGGGTGGCCCGGAGCGTATCCTGCTGGACCTGGAAGGGGGAGAGGTCTCCGTGTTCGCGGCGGGAGACGGCCTGCCCTGTACCGTCACCTACGCTCCCGGCGCGGCCCGGTGGGAGAAGCGGCTCAAAAACGGCACGCTGCTTACCCGGGGTTTTGTCCCCACGGGGGAGAATTACCGCACGCTGACCTTTATCCTGACCGGAACCTCCGGCGTGCTGAGAGTATGTCTGAAAGGACGGGAGCTTCTGTCCCATCCTTTGGCCCAAGACTTGCCGCTGACGCTGCTGGCCACCCCCGGGAAGAACGGGCCGGAGTACCGCTTTACTCCCAGGCGGCTGGACGGTGCCCGGGAGGAGACGGCGGACTGGTGGAAGAACAAGGTGTCGGCACTGCGGGTGAATACCCCGGACCCCGCCCTGGACCGCTATCTGGGCGGCTGGTGCCTGTACCAGGTGGCGGCCTGCCGCCTGATGGCCCGGACCTCCCAGTACCAGAACGGCGGAGCCTACGGCTTCCGGGACCAGCTCCAGGACGCGGCCGCTCTGCTCTGGACTTGGCCGGAGCGGACGAGGGAACAGCTTCTGCTGGCCGCGTCCCGCCAGTTTGAGGAGGGGGACGTCCAGCACTGGTGGCACCCGCCCCACGGAGCCGGAGTCCGCACCCGGATCAGCGACGACCTGCTTTGGCTGCCCTGGGTCCTGAGCCGCTACTGCGCCGTCACAGGGGATTGGTCGGTTCTGGATGAGCGGGCGCCCTATCTCGCCTCTCCTCCCTTGGCCGACAGAGAGATGGAGCGGTACGAGGTCCCCCGGGCCAGCGAAAAGGAGGACAGCCTGTACCGCCACGCCCTGGCCGCTGTCCGCTGTGTCCTGGAACGGGGACCCGGCCCCCACGGCCTGACCCTCATGGGAGGCGGAGACTGGAACGACGGCATGAACCGGGTGGGGGCCGGAGGAAAGGGGGAGTCGGTGTGGCTCACCTGGTTTCTGGTGGTGGTCCTGCAGGAATTCGCCCCCCTCTGCCGCCGCGTGGGGGAGGAGAAGAGGGCGGAAGAGCTGCTGAAACGGGCGTCGGAATATCTGTCCGCCGCCCACCGTGCCTGGGACGGAGCATGGTACCGCCGGGGCTACTATGATGATGGGACCCCGCTGGGCTCCGCCCAAAGCCGCCGGTGCCAGATCGACTCCATCGCCCAATCCTTCGCCGCCCTGCCCCAAGGCGCGGACCGGGAACAGGCAGACCGGGCGGTGTCCGCCGCCCTGGACCGGCTGTTCGACCGGGAACACCAGGTGGTCCGGCTCTTTGACCCGGCCTTTGACGGCGGGGAGGACCGGGACCCGGGCTATATCAAGGGCTATCCCGCCGGGGTCCGGGAGAACGGGGGACAGTATACCCATGCCGCCCTCTGGCTGGCCCTGGCCTGCTTCCGGCTGGACCGGGCAGGGGAGGGCTGGGAGGTGCTGCGGGCCCTGCTGCCTGAGCACCATCCCACCCGGGAATACCGGGCAGAGCCCTACGTCATTGCCGCCGATGTGTCCTCTGCACCCGGCCGGGAGGGCCGGGCGGGCTGGAGCTGGTACACCGGTGCGGCGGGCTGGTACTGGCAGGTGGCGGTGGGGGAGCTGCTGGGCCTGAAGGTCCGGGAGGGCCGCCTGTTTGTGAAGCCAAACCTGCCCCCGGATTGGCCCGGATATTCTGCCCAGTGGACTTTGCACGCCGGGCTGCTCCGCATCCGGGTGCGGCGGACGGGCAGCTCCTCCGTCCTGCTGGACGGGGCCCCTGTCCCAAACGGTGTTCTCCTGTCGGAGCTGAAAGGAGAACACGGGCTGGAGGTCACCCTGTAAAGACGGAAAAAAACCGCCCGCCGGAAAACCGGCGGGCGGCAGAACATCATTCCTTTTGCGCGGCCACGAACAGGTTGGGGGGAGCGGGAAACAGGTTTTCCCGGTCTAGAACAGCAAAGCCGTTTTGGGCAATGGTCCGCTCCAGCCCCTTCATGGTGTAGAAGGCCACATAGGGCATGGAGCCGGTGCGGCTCTTCCAGAACTTCTTGAGGCCCGCTTTTGTCGGCTTCTGGCCCAGACAGTCGGTGGCGGAGAGGAACATGCCGCCGGGCTTGAGCAGCTCCCGGATGCGGGCGAAGACCCTGGCCGGGTCGTCCACATAACACAACACGTTGAAGGCGGTGACTGCGTCAAAGGTCTCCGGCTCCAGACAGGGGTCAAACAGGTCGGTCTGGGTAATTTCCACGTTGGGGAACTGCCCGCCCTCCAGCTTCTTGCTGGCCTGGGCCACCATCTCGTCGGAGATGTCGATGGCCCGGATGTGGGCCACATGGGGGGCAAGCTGCAGGGTGACGATCCCGGTGCCGCAGGCGAAGTCCAGCACCTGGTCCCCGGGCTTGAGGTATTTTAATGTGTTGTTTGCCGTCCGGGTATAGGCGTCCTCATAGAGGGGGCCCACCTGGTCGTCGTAATTGCGGGAGCGCATATTCCAAAACTCTCTGGGGTCAGTCATGGGGCTGGTCCTTCCTTTCCAAATTCGGCTGGCACCATTATACAATGGGGCGGACTTCAAAACCATACCAAGCGGGGCTTTTTTAAAAATTTTTTGGACCGGGTATACCCTATTTCGGTGACATCAACCAACTATCACACTTTACTTTTTGCCACCAGTCGTGGTATGATATGTCCATCTGCGAATTTTGCCATTTTCCCGGAGAAAGGAACATCCTTATATGTCACAAACGGAACGCCGGGAGCTGTTCCCCGGCGTGTGGCTGCGTACAGTCCACACGGATAAATTTAAAAGCGCTTACCTGTCCATTACGCTGATGGCCCCCCTGGACCCCAAGACGGCGGCGGCCAACGCCCTGGTCCCCTCGGTCCTGCGCCGGGGCACCGGGGTCCATCCGGACATGGAGTCCCTGTCCGCCGCCCTGGACCAGCTGTACGGCGGCGCCATCGAGCCGGTGGTCCGGAAGAAGGGGGAGACCCAGTGCGTGGGCTTCGTGGCCAGCTTCCTGGACGACGCCTACGCCCTGGAGGGGGAAAAGATCCTGGAGCCCGCCGCCAACCTTCTGGGTGAGGTGCTGCTGAAGCCCTACACCCGGGACGGCGCCTTTGATCCCGACTACACTGCGGGGGAAAAGGCCAATCTGCTGGACCGCATCCGGGGCCAGATCAATGACAAGAGGACCTACGCCACCCACCGCCTGACCCAGCTCATGTGCGGAGAGGAGTCCTTTGGGGTGGACAAGCTGGGGGACGAGGCCCATGTGGAGGCCATCGCCCCCGCCTCCCTGTGGCGGCGGTATCAGGAGCTGATGCATGAGGCCGCTGTGGAAGTCTACTACTGCGGCTCCGCCGCGCCCGGCCGGGTGGAGGAGGCCATGCGCTCCGCTCTGGCGGGCCTGCCGGTGAATGAGGACCGGCTGGACCCGGACTGCGAGGTGCGCATCTCCGCCGGACCTGAGCCCCGGGTGATCGAGGAGGCCATGGACGTGACCCAGGGCAAGCTGGCCATGGGCTTCCGCACCGGCGGCCAGACCTGCTGGGAGGAGGACTATCCCGCCTTGGTCCTGTGCAACGCCATCTTCGGCGGCACAACCCTGTCCAAGCTGTTCCTCAACGTGCGGGAGAAGCTGTCCCTGTGCTACTACGCCAGCTCCATGCTGGAGAAGATGAAGGGGCTGGTGCTGGTGTCCTCCGGCATCGAGTTTGACAAGTACCAGCAGGCCCGGGATGAGATCATGACCCAGCTGGACAACATCCGTGCGGGCAAGATCGAGGACTGGGAGCTGGAGGGGGCCCGCCGTACCGTGGTCAGCAGCCACCTGGCCGCGCTGGACGACCAGGCCCGCCAGGAGGAATTCTGGCTGGGTCAGGCGGCGGCCGGGCTGGACGACACCCCGGAGGAATTGGCCGCCCGGTTTGAGGCCGTGACCCGGGAGCAGGTCATGGCGGCGGCCCAGCGGCTGGAGCTGGACACCATCTACTTCCTGAAGGGAAAGGAGGACTGACCCATGGAACAGGTGAATTTTTCCCGGGTGGGGGAGAAGATGTACCACCAGGTGCTGGAAAACGGCCTGAATGTCTTTGTGTTCCCCAAGCCTGAGTTCCAGAAGGGCTATGCCTTCTTCGCCACCAACTACGGCGGCATGGATATGCGCTTCTTCCTGGATGGGGAGTGGCACGATACCCCCGCCGGAGTGGCCCACTACCTGGAGCATAAGATGTTCGATACCAAGGAGGGCAACGCCCTACAGGAGCTGGCGGCCAACGGGGCCAGTCCCAACGCCTTCACCAGCTCCGCCATCACCGGCTACTACTTTGAGTCCACCGAAAAGTTTGAGGAAAACCTGCGTATCCTCCTGTCCTTCGTCTCCGTTCCCTGGTTCACCCAGGAGAGCGTGGACAAGGAGCAGGGCATCATCGGCCAGGAGATCGGCATGATCCAGGACAACCCCGACTGGAAGGTGTTTATGAACCTGATGGCCGCCCTGTACAAGCGCCATCCCATCCGGGTCAGCGTGGCGGGCAGCGTGGAGTCCATCTCCCATATCACCGCCGATACCCTCTACGCCTGCCACAAGGCATTTTACGACCCGGCCAACATGACCCTGTGCGTGGCGGGCAATGTGGACCCGGAGCACATCTGTGACGTGGCCCGGGAGATCCTGCCCAGGGAGGCCGGCCCCATCGCCCTCAAGGACTACGGGGAGAAGGAGAGTGATCGGGCGGCCCAGAGCGTCATCGAGACCGCCATGGAGGTGTCCACCCCCATTTTCCAGCTGGGCTATAAGGGCGCCGCCCCCGAGAAGGGGGAGGGGGACTTGAAGCAGCAGCTGGTGGCCGAACTGGCCATGGAGGCCCTGACGGGCAACTCCAGCCCCTTGTACGCCAAGCTGTACCGGGAGGGCCTCATCAACCAGAACTTCGCTTACGGCTATGAGAGCTACCCCGGCTGCTCCTTCCTGTACGCCGGAGGAGAGTCAAAGGATCCCTACGCCGTCCGCAAGGCGATCGCCGGCGAGGCCGCCCGGATCGGCCGGGAGGGCATCGATCCCCAGCTGTGGGAGCGGCTGAAAAAGGGCCTCTACGGGGCCAAGGTCCGGGGCTTGAACTCTTTTGAGAACCTCTGTGTGGGGCAGGCCCAGGCTTTCTTCGCCGGATTTGACTACCTGCGCTTCGCCGACCTGTTCGCCTCCGTCACCAAGGAGGACGCGGAGAAGCTGATCGAGAACTGGGTGACCGACGAACGGACCGCCCTGTCCCTGGTGACGCCCAAGAGGGGGAAGGAAGCATGACGAACGTGGTCTCCTTCCCCGGACTGGGGCTGGAGTTTACCCTGAACCGGGTGGCCCTCACCATTCTGGGCCGGCCCATCTACTGGTATGGAGTCATCATCGCCTCCGGGCTGCTGCTGGCGGTCTTCCTGTGCATCAGGTGGGCCCCCCGCTTCGGCATCAATGAGGACCAGATCATCGACATGATGCTCTTCGCCGTCCCAGCCGCCCTGGTGGCCATCCGGGTCTACTATGTGGTGTTCAACCTGGACCTGTACCGGCTGGAGGACGGCTCCCTGGACTGGGGGGCTATTTTCCGGTACAGTGACGGCGGCTTGGCCATCTATGGGGCCATCATCTCCTCGGCCATTGTGCTGCTGATCTTCTGCCGCGTGCGGAAGATCAGCTTCCTGGCCTATGCCGACCTGGGGGTCCACGGCCTGTTCATCGGCCAGCTCATCGGCCGGTGGGGCAACTTCATGAATGTGGAGGCCTTCGGCGACGTTACTACCCTGCCCTGGCGGATGTGTTCCCCCTCCATCGCGGAATACACGCTGGCCCACGGCTACGTGGACGAGGCGGGGGCCCAGGCCATCCTGTCCGGCAATTTGGGCGTGCACCCCACCTTTTTCTATGAGTCGGCCTGGAACCTGGTGGGCTTGATTGCGGTCTACTGGATCGGGAAAAAGCGGAAATTTGACGGCCAGTGCTTCCTGTTTTATTTCTTCTGGTACGGCCTGGGCCGGGCCTGGATCGAGGGCCTGCGTACCGACAGCCTGTACTTCTTCGGCCTGGAACTGTTCGGCGCTCCCATCCGCACCTCCCAGATGTTTGCCGTCCTCACGGCGGTGGCCGCGGCGGTGGCCATGGTCTGGATGTGGCGGAGGAACCTGCGCAGCCCGTCGGTGCTCTATGTGGGCCGGCTGGCCGCCCGCCAGAAGGCGGAAAATGGGGAGGCCGCCCCGGAAACGGCCGACAATCAAAGCGAGCATCCGGCAGACGAGAACAGAAAGCCTCCTGCGGATGACGGCAAGGAGGAATGAGCCATGTCTGCTGTGATCATGGACGGAAAGGCCCTGGCGGCCAAGATCAAGGACCACGTGCGGGAGCAGGTGGAGAAAATGGACCGGAAGCCAGGCCTCGCCGTGGTGCTGGTGGGGGAGAACCCCGCCTCCAAGGTCTATGTCAACGGAAAGAAGAAGGACTGCAGCCAGTGCGGCATTTACAGTGAGGAGTATGTGCTCCCTGGCGAGACCACACAGGAGGAACTGCTGGACCTGATCGGGGCGCTGAACCAGCGGGAGGACATCGACGGCCTGCTGGTGCAGTTCCCCCTGCCGGGACATCTGGACGGCAAGGCGGTGGAACTGGCCATCCGACCGGACAAGGACGTGGACTGCGTCCACCCGGCTAACATGGGCTATCTGATGATGGGGGAGGAGACCCTCTGGCCCTGCACCCCAGCGGGGGTGATGCGCCTGCTGAGCGAGTATGAGATCGACCCCAGCGGCAAACGCTGCGTGGTGGTGGGCCGGTCCAACATCGTGGGCAAGCCTCAGGCAATGCTCATGCTGTGGGGAGACGCCACCGTCACCGTCTGCCACACCAAGACGCCGGACCTGGCGGCGGAGTGCCGTCAGGCGGATATTCTGGTGTCTGCCGCCGGCCATACGGGCCTGGTCACCGGCGATATGATCAAGCCGGGGGCCGTGGTTGTGGACGTGGCCGTGAACCGGAACACCGAAGGCAAGCTCTGCGGCGACGTGGTCTTTGAGGAGGCGCTGGAAAAGGTCTCCTATATCACCCCTGTCCCCGGCGGCGTGGGCCCGGTGACCCGGGCCATGCTGATGGAGAATACCCTCCGGGCTGCCCGGCGTCACGGGAAATAAGATACATACGAAAAAGCGCCCGCTCCAGTGAGCGGGCGCTTCTGTTTCCACCGGCGGGCGGAGATAAAATTTCTCCGTCCCGCTGTTCAAAGAGATCGGTTTTTAGTATAATAATGTCTGCTGGATCGACCCCATTGCGGTTTGTTCGTGCGGCGGCCGCCGCACGATCCCAGCAAAAGACATATAACCTTGTTCAGGATGGATAATCGTAATAAAATCAGTGAAAGGGAAAAGGAGAAATGCGCCATGCCTCAGTTTGATCCCCAGAAATACGCCTATCCCTCCCACCGGAATGTGGTTTACGCCCGCCATGCCATGGCCTGCACGTCGGTGCCTCTGGGGGCCCAGATCGGCCTGGACGTGATGAAAGCCGGGGGCAACGCCATGGACGCCGCCGTGGCCATGGCCTCTGCCATGCCCCTGCTGGAGCCCACGGGAAACGGCCTGGGGTCCGACTGTTTCGCCCTGGTGTGGGTGGAGAAGGAGAAGAAGCTCTACGGCCTCAACGCCAGCGGCGTGGCCCCCATGGCGCTGGACGCCCGGACGGTGCGGGACCTGGGCTATACGGAGATGCCCAGGGCGGGCTGGGTGCCCACCATGGTCCCCGGCGCTCCCGCCGGCTGGGCGGAGCTGAACCGCCGCTTCGGAACCAAGCCCCTGTCTGAGCTGTTCGCCCCCGCCATCTCCTACGCCCGGGAGGGCTGCCCGGTGTCTGTCAACCTGGAGCCCCAGTGGGTCAAGGACTCCGCCCGCATCGCCGCGGCCATGGAGAAGGACCCGGCTCCCCACGCCTACTGGTGGAAGTCCTTTATGAAGGAGGACGGCTCCCCTTACCGGGCGGGCGACCTGTTCCGCTGGGAGGAGTACGCCCAGACCCTGGAGGAGCTGGCGGCCACCGACTGCGAGAGCTACTACCGGGGGCCGTTGATGGAGAAGATCGTCGCCTTCAGCCGGGAGACCGGGGGATATTTCTGCGAGGACGATTTCAGAAATTACCATCCGGCGTGGGTGGAACCCATCACCGCCGACTACAAGGGCTACACCATTTGTGAGATCCCGCCCAACGGCCACGGCATCACAGTCCTTATGGCCTTGAACATCCTGAAGGGGTTGGAGCTGTCCGGGGAGAAGGAGTGCGCTGATACATACCACAAAATTCTGGAGTCCATCAAGCTGGCCTTCGCCGACACCAAGACCTATGTGGCCGACCCCCGTTACATGAGGACTAGGGTGGAGGATATGCTCTCCGAGGAGTACGCCGCCCGCCGCCGTGCCCTGGTCACCGGCAAAGCCCTGATGCCCGAAGCGGGAGACCCCTCCTGCGGCGGCACCATTTACCTGTGTACCGCCGACCCCTTCGGCAACATGGTGTCCTTCATCCAGAGCAACTACACCACCTTCGGCGCGGGCGTTGCCATTCCCGGTACCGGCATCTCCCTGCAAAACCGGGGCGCCAACTTCTCCCTGGACCCCAACAGCGACAACTGTCTGGCCGGGGGCAAGAAGTCCTACCACACCATCATCCCCGGCTTTATGCTCGAGGACGGGGAGGCGGTGGGCCCCTTCGGCGTCATGGGAGCCTTCATGCAGCCCCAGGGCCACGTTCTGGTGGCGGTGAACACCATTGATTACCATATGAACCCCCAGGAGGCCCTGGACGCGCCGCGGATGCAGTGGATAGGCGGCAAGCACATCCAGCTGGAGCGGGAAGTTCCCGCCCATGTGGGAAAGAAGCTGGCGGAGATGGGCCACGAGGTGGAGGTAGTAAACAGCAACATCGACATGGGCCGGGGCGAGATCATCTGGCGGACGGACAACGGCCTGCTGGTGGGCGGGACCGAACCCAGGTGTGACGGCACCGTGGCGGCCTGGTAACGGCCCGGCTGACCTGAGACAATGAGGTGAAGTGTTTGAAAAGCCTGTTTTGCTGTCCCCTGTGCGCCGGGCCGCTGGAGAGGGAGGAGCATCAATACCGCTGTCCTGCCGGACACTGTTTTGATATTGCCGCCGCCGGATACACCCATCTGCTCCCGGCCAACCGGAAGCACTCTCAGAACCCGGGGGACGACAAGGAGATGGTGGCCGCCCGGTCGGCCTTTCTGGAGAAGGGGTATTATGCCCCTCTGCGGGATGCCCTGTGCCATCTGGTGGTCCGGGAGTCGGGGGAGGAGCAGAGCCCGGTGCTGCTGGACAGCGGCTGCGGCCAGGGGTACTATACCGAGGGACTGTTCCATGCCCTCACCGGGGCGGGGAAGAAACCCGGGATGGCCGGGGTGGACCTGTCCAAATTTGCCCTGCGCCGGGCGGCCAGGCGGCTGCCCCAGGGGGAGTTTGCCGTGGCCTCGGTCTACCGCCTGCCCTTGGCGGACCGGAGCGTGGACATCCTGACCAACGTGTTTTCTCCCCTGGCGGCGGAGGAGTTCGCCCGGGTCCTGAAACCCGGGGGACTGTACTGCTATGTGGTCCCGGCCCCGCGGCACCTGTGGGAGATGAAGGAAGTTTTATACGAGCAGCCCTATGAGAACCCGGCCAAGCGGGAGGACTACCCCGGCTTCCTCTGGCAGGGGGTGGAGCAGGTGCGGGGGCGGATCACGCTGGAGAATGGGGCGGACATCATGGCCCTGTTCGGAATGACACCCTACGCCTGGAAGACTCCAAAGGCAGGGGTGGAACGGCTGAAAGAACTGCATCAGCTGGAGACAGGGATCGGGTTTGACATTCATTGGTACCGCAGAAAGGATGACTAAATTTTAGTTTATAGGGTTAGGAGATTTCGCCGCTGCGGCGGCGAGTGACTTTTGGAGCCATCCAAAAGTCACCAAAAGATGGCCGGGGGACGGCCAGGCCGGCCTCGGGCTGCGCCCTCCGCCGCCAACGGCCTTACCCCCGGACCCCACTACGGGAGCCCAGCGGCCCTGCGTGAAACTCAAGCCGCAAAATTGATTTGGAACACACCGCCTTTTTGCTTCGCAAAATTCGGAGGTTTTACGGGGGATATGCAATACAGTCCGCCTCGATACAGGCAAAACCTGTGCTTGTTGTGTCTTACTTCCGTGGCCCGCCGGGGCCGCCCGGTGGGACGTGCCACTGAATCAAGTTTTGCACAACGGGGCGGGGCAGCGCGGCCAAGCACTACGCCACACAATTCGGAAACGTAGGCGCCGGTATTCAGCGGTTGCCTGTATTCAAATTCACTCCGCTCAGGGCCGAAGGCCCGGAAGGCAGGGCAGCAAAACCAGGGAATGTGCGCCGGACGTGAGGCAGGCTTTTTTGAAGGACGCCCCTTGGGGACCGGGGCCGAAGCCCCGGAGATTTTTTGGGTACTTTTGTATCTCTACAAAAGAACCTCGCCCGGGGGCGAAACACCCCTATCTCCCGTCCCGCCCGCAGGCGAAATCCTCAGAAAACTAAAATTTACCGCTTATAACGCGCCGTTTCAGCAGCCAGCCTAACGGTACAGAGAAAACGGGAGGCTGGGTCATGGATGAACGGGGTTTGTGGAGACTGTTTTTTATCACCGGACTGCCGGAGGCCTACCTGGCCATCCGGGGAGAGCGGGACGCGAAAAAAGCCCTCCCGGATCTGCCGTCCAAGACGGCGTTCAGCGGAGGCGTGCGCAGTCCGCGTCAAATCTGAGGGGCCAGCGGCCCCATACATAGGAGGGTGCCCATGCACACCACCACAAAGGCCTTGGTCCTCCGGTCCGTGGACTACAAAGAATCGGATAAGATCCTGACCCTTTTGACCCAGGACCTGGGCAAGGTCACCGCCTCCGCCCGGGGCAGCCGGAAGAAGGGCAGCCCACTCGCCGCCGGCTGCCAGCTGCTGTGCTGGTCGGAGATGGTGCTTTACGACTACCAGGGCCGCTGGACGGTGAAGGAGGCGGCCACGGAGCGCCAGTTCCGGGGCGTCCGGGACGACCTGGACAAACTGGCCCTGGCCTGCTATTTCGCCGAGGTCACCGAGCTGCTGGCGGTGGAGGATATGCCCAGCCCGGATCTGCTGTCCCTGATTTTGAACAGCCTTCATGCCCTGGACAAGCTGTCCAAGCCCCTGGAGCTGGTGAAGGCGGCCTTTGAATTAAAGGCTATGTGTCTGGCGGGGTATGAGCCTCTGCTGGACGGCTGTGCCGTCTGCGGGACCGAGCCGCCGGAGGACCCCCGGTTCCATTTGAAGGAGGGAGTCCTCCACTGCGCCCGGTGCCGGGATGAAGTGGGGGAGGGCATCTCCATGCCCTTGGACAGCCAGGCCCTGGAGGCCATGCGGCATATCGCCTACGGGGACCCCAAGCGGCTGTTCTCTTTCCGGGCGGAGGGGGAGATCCTGCGGCAGCTGGCCGACCTGACCGAGGCCTACCTCTACACCCAGTTGGAACGGGGTTTCCGCACCCTGGATTTTTATAAGCAGATGCGGATGGCGCCGGGAGGGACGTGAAGTCCGTTTCGGCGGAATAAAGTGCGCCTTCCCACGTCCTGCGCGGGAGAAAGAAGGCCGCGAACCATATAAAAAAGACTGCTGTACGGCGTACAGCAGTCTTTTTCGCAAAATTCACTTACTGGGCCTCGGCCTGGCCAAAGGTATGGCCATTGTAGGTCAGGCAATTTTTGCACATCCGGTGAGGCAGCCGGTAAGCCCCGCACTTGGGGCAGGTCACGATACCGGGAGTCTCCAGCTTCCAAACGGAGCTGCGCCGCTTATCGCGCCGGGCCTTAGACACTTTTCTCTTAGGAACCGCCATGGGTGACACCTCCTTCGGTTTTCGTGCCCATCAAGGCACTTCGACTACTCACTCAGCATCTTTATCCAACAGCTGCGCAAGGGCTGCCAGTCTTGGATCTACTTCAGGTCTGCACCGGCAGGGTTCCTCGTTGAGGTTGACTCCGCACCCGGCGCACAGCCCTTTGCAGTCGTCTGAGCAAAGGTTTTTGGTATCCATCGCGAGGACGAAGGCCGTGGTCACCACGTCGTCCAGGTCTAACTCGGTCCCTTCCAGCAGGATGATCTCGTCGTTTTCCTCATCCTCCAGGGTCTGAGCCACCAGACTGTCCAGTTGGACCGCCTTTTCCCGGGAAAACTCCTTCCCGCAGCGGTCGCAGGCCAAGTCCAGCACGGAACGGGCCGCCCCCTCCAGAACCAGAGCGCCGGCGTGGTTGGTCACGCTGCCCTCGGCCAGGACGGGCCGGGTGATGGGCTTGCGCCCATAGAACTCCAGGTCAGACAGGTCTACCTGAAATTGGAAGGTTTTCTTTGCGTCCGGGACGTGGATAATGTCTTTCAGTTCCAGACGCATGGCCTTCCTCCCCGGGGTTTGCCCCGTACTCGCATAATGGTACGGAGAGTATTATAAAGACATTTCCCAGACTTGTCAAACCTTTTTTTCATATATTGACAAAAACATTTTTTTGTGTTGCAATCTATGGTAGCTCATACCAAAGGACGGTTGGCGGAATGAAGGAATTCACCATTGGAAAAAACGACGCCGGGCAGCGGCTGGACCGCTGGCTTGCCAAGACCCTGCCCCTGCTGCCCGCCCCACTGGCCCAGAAGTATATCCGCCTGAAGCGGGTGAAGGTGAACGGAAAGGGCTCCAAGCGGGACGTGCGGCTCAATGTGGGGGATGTGCTGCAATTATATATCAACGACGAGTTTTTTGACAAGCCCACCCCGGAAAACGCCTTTCTGTCCCTGTACCAGCCCAAGCTGAACATCCTCTATGAGGACGAACACATCATGCTCCTGGACAAGCGGCCCGGGCTGGTGGTCCATCCCGACGAGAACGAGCGGGTGAACACCCTGCTCACCCACATCCAGGCCTATTTGTACCAGAAGAAGGAGTGGTCCCCCTACTGGGAGAACTCCTTTGCCCCCGCCCTGTGCAACCGCATCGACCGGAACACCGGGGGCATCGTCATCGCCGCCAAGACCGCCGAGGGCCTGCGGGTGATGAACCAGAAGATCAAGGACCGGGAACTGAACAAATACTACCTCTGCGCTGTCCGGGGGAAGCTGGAGCCCCGGGAGGGAAAGCTGGAGGGCTATCTTTTTAAGGACGAGGTGAAAAAACAGGTCTACGTCCGGTCCCGGCCCGAGCCGGGGGCCAAGACCGCCGTCACCTTATATAAGACCTTGGCGGTGAAAAACGGCCTGTCCCTGGTGGAATGTGACCTGATTACCGGCAGGACCCACCAGATCCGGGCCCAGTTCGCCGCCGCCGGACACCCCCTTATCGGAGACGGTAAGTACGGCAGCGAGCGGGACAACCGGAAATACGGCCGCCACGGCCAGGCCCTGTATTCCTATAAGCTGACCTTCCGGTTCACCACCGACGCCGGCCCCTTGGAGCATCTCAACGGCCGGACCTTCCAGGTGGAGAACGTGGACTTTGTGGAAGAATATTTCGGTTCCGTCCCGGGGGTGACCGGGCCGGGGGAGGAGAGAGAGCCATGAACCATGAGATCCTGTTTGACGCGGACGTGGAGGTCCCGGAGGGGCTGACCGGCCGGATGGAGGAAGTGATCTTCGCCGCCCTGGAGGCGGAGGGCGTGGAGCTGCCCTGTGAGATCAACGTCCTGCTCACCGATGACGAGGGCATTCACCAGGTCAACCTGGACATGCGGGAGGTGGACCGCCCCACCGACGTGCTGTCTTTCCCCATGTTTGAGCTGGAGCCCGGGGCGCCTCCCCAGGGGGAGGAATATCTGGACCCGGCCACGGAGCTGTGCCCCCTGGGGGACATGTGCATCTCCCTGGAGCGGGCGGAGTCCCAGGCGGCGGAGTTCGGCCACAGCCTGGAGCGGGAGGTGTGCTACCTCACCGTCCACTCGGTGCTCCACCTGCTGGGCTATGACCACCTGGACGAGGGCCCTATGAAGGCACAGATGCGGGCTAGGGAAGAGGCTATTTTGGGGACACTGGGCATCACCCGGGAATAGGAGGAGCAATGAAATTTCAGAATCCTCTTTTGGCGGTGACCGACCTGAAGCGGTCCATCCGGTTTTACCGGGAGGTGCTGGGTCTGCGGGTGATCCAGGACTTCGGGGCCAACGTCACTCTGACGGGCGGCGTCTGCCTCCAGACCCTGGACAGCTGGCAGGAGTTCCTTGGGGCCGGACCCGGGGACATCCGGTTTGGCGGCCGGGCGGCAGAGCTGTATTTTGAGGAGGATGACTTTGACGGCTTCCTGGCTAAACTGTCGGCATGTCCGGGAATTTCCTATGTCCATCCGCCCAAGGAGCACCGCTGGGGCCAGCGGGTGGTCCGCCTGTACGACCCGGACGGGCACATCCTCGAGGTGGGGGAAAACATGAAGACTGTGTGCCGGCGTTTTCTGGACAGCGGCATGACGCCTGAGCAGACCGCGTGCCGCATGGACGTCCCCCTGAAATTTGTCCGCTCCTGTATGCGCTGAATCAAGAACGCTCAAAGAAAGTTGAGGATCATCTGTTATGTCTACCATCAAAAAATCCGGAATCATCACCATCTGCGGGCGGCCCAACGTGGGCAAGTCCACTCTGACCAACGCCCTGGTGGGGGAGAAGGTGGCCATTGTCACCAACAAGCCCCAGACCACCCGGAACCGCATCTGCGGCATCAAGAACCGGGGAGAGTGCCAGTTCGTCTTTGTGGATACCCCGGGTCTTCACAAGGCCCGTACCCGGCTGGGGGACTATATGGTCAACGTGGTCAAGGAGTCCGTGGCCGACGTGGACGGGATCATGCTGCTGGTGGAGCCCATCCCCAACATCGGCGCTCCGGAGCAGCAGCTTCTGGACCGGATCAGAACGCTGAACTGCCCCTCGGTACTGGTCATCAATAAAGTTGACACCCTGGAGCAGAAAGAAAAACTGCTGGAGGTCATTTCACTGTACCAGCAGGCCTGTGACTTTACCGCAGTGGTCCCCATCTCCGCCAAGACCGGCGAGGGAGTGGAGGAGCTGCTGAACGTGCTGGAGGGCTTCCTGCCCGAGGGCCCCCAGCTGTTTCCGGAGGATATGACCTCCGACCAGCCAGAGCGGCAGATGATGGCCGAGATCCTGCGGGAGAAGCTGCTCCTCTGTCTGGACAAGGAGATCCCCCACGGGACCGCCGTGGAGATCACCCGGTTTTCCGAGCGGGACGATGAGGTGGTGGAGGTGGATGCCACCATCTACTGCGAGAAGAACAGCCACAAGGGGATCATCATCGGCAAGGGGGGCGCCATGCTGAAAAAGGTGTCCACCCTGGCTCGGCAGGACATGGAGCGGTTCATGGGGACCAAAGTGTTCCTTCAGACTTGGGTGAAAGTGAAGGAAAACTGGCGGGATAATCCGGCGGCCATTCAGAATTTTGGTTACCGCTGTGACAACTAATGGAAAAACAGGTGCATAATCCCACGAAACCTGTTCTCAATATTCCCCCCCTGCTCACCTTCAAATCAGCAATCACATCGTACTCTGAGAGAGTCTTGGATTTTAGCCCGGGGCTCTCTTTTCTATGCCTTGGATGGGAGAAAAGCGAGTAAAATCAAGGGGTTCGGAAGCTGATGAATCCATAAAATTTTAGTTTATAGGGTTAGGAGATTTCACCGCTGCGGCGGCGAGTGACTTTTGGAGCCATCCAAAAGTCACCAAAAGATGGCCGGGGGACGGCCAGGCCGGCTTCGGGCTGCGCCCTCCGCCGCCAACGGCCTTACCCCGGACCCCACTACGGGAGCCCAGCTGCCCTGCGCGAAACCCAAGCCGCAAAATTTGATTTGGAGCACACCGCCTTTTTGCTTCACAAAATTCGGAGGTTTTACGGGGGATCAGCAATATAGCCCGCCTCGATACAGGCAAAACCTGTTCTTGATGCTTCTTACTTCCGTGGCCCGCCGGGGCCGCCCGGTGGGACGTGCCACTGAATCTAGTTTTGCACAGCGGGGCGGGGCAGCGCAGTCAGGAACCACGCCGCACAATTCGGAGCCCCAGGCGCTGACATCCGGTGGCTGTTCTTATCCAAATTCGTTTCACTCAGGGCCGAAGGCCCGGAAGGTGAGGCAGCAAAACCAGGGAATGGGCGCCGGACGTGAGGCAGGCTTTTTTGTAGGACGCCCCTTGGGGGCCGGGGCCGAAGCCCCGGAGATTTTTTGGGTACTTTTGTATCTCTACAAAAGTACCTCGCCCGGGGGCGAAATATCTCCATCCCCCGTCCCGCCCGCAGGCGAAGTGTTCAAGTGCAAAAATCTCTCCCAGTATTTGGTGCACCTGGAAAGGCAAGGGCAGAGCCCTTGCCCTACATCACATAGGTTTTAGGTTCTATAGAACAATAAACTAAAATTTACATCATTGGATGAATTTGGCCATTTTGTCCGAAAAACGAACGGCGGGTGGGGATAAGGTTCACAAAATGTTCATGGAACGTTCTTCCTTTGGTGAAGAATCGTGGGAAAAAGGATGGTATACTGCAGGCGTCCTGGGAACAGAGAAAACCAATTGCCAAGGCCGGGAAGACCGGCACCTGCCGCCCGCCGTGTCTCTGGGCGGGCGGTCCGGTACATGATAGACCAGGGACCAGTTACTGCCTCCCTGCCGGCAGCGCCCCGGGGAGGCAGACCAAAGATACCCGCTCCGGCGGTAATGATAGATATGATATTCTCTTTCTCCCTCTCATGAAGACCGCCCGCCGGCAATCAGCCGGCGGGCGGTCTTTTGTCTGTCTGATTACGGCAGCCGGCTGTCTTCGGGCCGGTCGGAGCTGTTCCGGTGGGGATTCAGGAGGGAAAAGGCGGAGTGGTCTTCCTTGGGCGGCCCGTCCAAAGCGAGGCGGTAATAATCCTGGTCTAGGATCAGTGCCGAGTAGGCTACCCGGTTCTGAACATCAGCCACCAGGGAGGTCACCCGTTCCAGGTCGGGGTCCTGTCCGTCCCAGCGGGTAAACTGGTCCGTGACGGAGTTGTAGGTCCCCTCCTGGTTGAGAAAGCTGTAATTGGAGCATATGACCAGCCCGGGGGTGTCGGACAGAATGTCTGTGCCCATGACCAGCCGGGAGTCATACTCCAGGCCGAACAGGTTGGACAGAGTGGGCATTACGTCCAGGCTGGAGCAGTATTTGTCCACATACACCGTCTCCTCCATATCGGCGCTCCAGAGGATCAAGGTGTTTTCGTAGATCTCGAACACCGGGTCCACCGGGTGGCCCAGCAGTTCGCTGTACTCCTCGTCGGTGAGGCCGTAGGGGTAGTGGTCGGCGGACAGGACAATGACTGTGTCCTCCAGTTTACCGGCCGCCTCCAGCTGGGACACCAGGCTCTCCATGGCCAGCTCCAGCTCCATCTGGCTGGCCAGGTAGCACTTGACGGCGTCGCTGTACGGCAGGTCCTTCACCTCATCCCAGTGGAGGACGGACATGGCGTTCTCCTCCAGGGTATAATTCAGGTGTCCGCTCACCGTCAGGCAATAGACCATAAAGCGGTCCTCGTTGACGAACATGGGGACGATTTTCTCCATCATCATCCGGTCAGAGGGAGGGAAGGCGTTCTCCGCCTCCAGGAACTGCTGGGGAATGATGTCCTCCTCCTCCAACCCCTGGCCAAGAGCCACGTAATCATAGCCCATATTGGGGTGGGAGAGGTTGCGGTCATAATAGTCGTAGAGATAATCGTGAAAGGCCATGGTGCGGTAGCCCTGTTTGCGGAACTGGGTGCCCAGGGCAAAGGGCATGTAGTTGGAGGAAGACTGGGAGTAGCTCCACACGCCGGATTTGGGAATCAGCCCGGTGGTGGTGACATACTCACCGTCGGAGGTGGAGACGCCCCAGAGGGGCGTGTAGAAATTCTGGAACACGAAGCCTTGATGGGAGAGCTGCCAGAGGGTGGGGGTACGCACCGGGTCCATGGCCTGGGGGGAGAAGCCCTCCGCCACCACCCAAACCAGATTTTTCCCCGCGAAGCGGCCGGTCCACCGGTTCTTTTTACTGGGCTGCCGCTGGGCGAACCAGCGGTGGGCGGCCAGCAGCTCCTCGTTTTCCTCCCCGCGGATGAGAGCGTCAAAATCGATCTCCATCACATTGTATTCCTCGGGGGAGTAGCGGGGGGAGGCGGGAGAGTGGATGTAGGGG
>NZ_JADYUM010000019.1 GCF_021531815.1 Pseudoflavonifractor phocaeensis | reverse complement strand
GGATGGAGGAGGGAGAGGGCCTCATGGGGCGGGACCCACACGGCCTGGTCCACCTCGTCGGACAGTTGGAAATCCCGGCGGTGGACCCGGGCGGCAAAGCCGATCATCAGCATGTCCTTCTTTTCGAACCAGTAGGTGCCCGTGATGGCCAGCCTGGACACGGACAAGCCAAGCTCCTCGTAAATTTCCCGGGCGGCGCACTCCTCGGCGGACTCGCCGGGCTTCATGTAGCCGGAAACCAGAACGTGGTACCGGGCGGAGATGTACCCCTGGCGCAGCAGGGCCACGTTGCCCGCCTCGTCCACCGCAAGAGCGATAATACAGGTAGAAAACATGGGGAACAGGGGGCGCTTGCAGGTCTCGCACCAGGGGACCAGCCCCTCGTCCCCGATCTCCCGGGGGACGGCCTTGCTCCCGCAGCGGGGGCAGTATTGAAATTCCATGGGAAGCACTCTTTTCTCTCTATGATTCGGTATGGGTACGGATCAGGTCAAATGTCCAGCTCCAGCAGGACGGGGCAGTGGTCGGAGCCCTCCACGGCGGTGAGGATCTCGGCCCGTTTGATCTTGTCCCGCAGGCGGTCGGAGACGATGAAATAGTCGATGCGCCATCCCGCGTTGTTCTTCCGGGCGTTGAACCGGTAGGACCACCAGGAGTAGATGCCGGTGGCGTCGGGGTAGAGGTAGCGGAAGGTGTCGGTGAAGCCGGAGGACAGCAGAACGGTCATTTTCTCCCGTTCCTGGTCGGAGAAGCCGGCGTTCATCCGGTTGGTCTTGGGATTTTTCAGGTCGATCTCCTGGTGGGCTACGTTCAGGTCCCCGCAGTAGATCACCGGCTTCACCTTGTCCAGAGACATGAGGTATTCCCGCAGGTCGTCCTCCCACTCCATCCGGTAGTCCAGCCGCTTCAGCCCGTCCTGGGAGTTGGGGGTGTAACAGCACACCAGATAGAAGGAGTCATATTCCAGGGTGATGAGCCGCCCTTCGTGGTCGTGCTTGTCCCGGTCCATGCCGTAGGCCACGGACAGGGGCTGGCGGGGGGTGAAAACGGCGGTGCCGGAGTAGCCCTTTTTCTCCGCCGAGTTCCAGAACTCCAGGCAGTTGTCCTCCAGGTCCACATGGGCCTGGCCCTGCTCCATTTTCGTCTCCTGGAGGCAGAGAAAGTCGGGGGCTTGTTCCCGGTAAAAGTCCAGAAATCCCTTTTTCAGACAGGCCCGCAGGCCGTTGACGTTCCAGGAAATAAGTTTCATAGCGGTTCCCTCCTCCCGGAAAACCGGGATAACAATGATCGTGACTATTAAAGCGGTTTATTCAGCAGACATTATTATAATGCGGCCGGAGACTCCTTGGCAAGAACAGATTGCAATTCCGGCAGCGATTGGATATAATATTAAAATCATCAAAGAGGTAAGGAGTATCCGCCATGAACCAGAATTCCCTTCCCCAGGGATATACCTCCCTGTTATCCATTTACGAGACCCAAAAGGCCATCGGCCTGCTGAAGCGGCTGTTTGAGGACAAACTGGCCGGGGCCCTGCGGCTCCACCGGGTGTCCGCCCCCCTGTTCGTCTCCGCCGCCTCCGGTTTGAACGACGATTTGAACGGTGTGGAGCGCCCGGTGTCCTTCGACATCAACGGCGTCAACGACACAGCCCAGGTGGTCCACTCCCTGGCCAAGTGGAAGCGTCTGGCCCTGAAGCGCTACCAGTTTCAGGTGGGCGAGGGCCTGTACACCGATATGAACGCCATCCGCCGGGACGAGGAGCTGGACTACTTACACTCCGCCTATGTGGACCAGTGGGACTGGGAGAAGGTGATCCGGGCGGAGGACCGGAACGTTGGCTATCTCCAGAACACGGTGCGCTCCATCGTGGGGGCTCTTGCGGACACCCAGTATTTCCTGCGCACCGTCTTCCCCCAGCTATCCGTGCTGCCCCAGATGTCCACGGACATTGAGTTCATTACCGCCCAGGAGCTGGAGGACCTGTACCCCAGCCTGACGGCCAAAGAGCGGGAGAACGCTTTCGTCAAGGAACATCCCACCACCTTCCTCATGGGCATCGGCGGCAAGCTGCGCTCTGGCAAGCCCCACGACGGTCGGGCCCCGGACTATGACGACTGGAACCTGAACGGCGACCTGTTGGTATGGGACAGCGTCAACGGCAAGGTCATGGAGCTGTCCTCCATGGGTATCCGGGTGGACCCGGAGAGTCTGGACCGCCAGCTTACCCTGGCCGGCTGCGACAGCCGCCGGGAGCTGCCCTTCCATAAGATGCTGCTGAACGGGGAATTGCCCCTCACCATGGGCGGCGGCATCGGCCAGTCCCGGGTGTCCATGCTTCTTCTGGGCAAGGCCCACATCGGCGAGGTCCAGTCCTCCCTGTGGGACGAGGACAATGTGAAGGCCTGCGAGGAAGCGGGCGTTGTGCTGCTGTAAATTTTCTGTTATGGGGTAGTAGTTTTACGCTCTGTAGGACTGACCTATGCGGACTGCCGATGAATCAAACTGCATCCAATAGACGGGCCATCGTGGTCAAGGACCGCGCCGCACAGTTGTGAAACCCAGGCGCATTATTCAGCGGCTGTTCCAATCCAAGTTCCCTCGACTCAGGGCCGAAGGCCCGGAAGGAGGGACAGCAAAACCAGGGAATATGCGCCGGACGTGAGGCGGACTTTTTTGTAGGACGCCCCTTGGGGGCCGGGGCCGAAGCCCCGGAGATTTTTTGGGTACTTTTGTATCTCTACAAAAGTACCTCGCCCGGGGGCGAAACATCCCCATCACCCGTCCCGCCCGCAGGCGAAATTCTCAAATGCGTAAACATATCCTTGTATTTTGCCTACCCAGAAAAGGCAAGGGCAGAGCCCTTGCCCTACATCACATAGAACATAGGTTTTAGGTTCCATAGGCCAGTAAACCCCAATTTACCACTTATATCACGAGGTGTTCTCCATGCCCATCACCCTGACCCAACTGAATATCGACGAGATCCTGCGGTATATGGGCTGTCCGCCGGACAAGGCTGATCCGTCCACCCGGGCGCTGGCGGAGGACTGCGCCGGCCAAGTGCTCCGGACCGTCACCCCGCGCTGGACCTACCGGATCTTTGACCTGGGCTTGGAGGAGAAGGGCGTCCGGATGGGGGGGCTGCTCCTGACGGGGGAGGATCTGAAGGCCCATTTGGAAGGCTGCGGGCGGGCGGCTCTGTTCTGCGCCACCCTGGGGGCAGGGGCGGACGCTCTGATCCGCCGGGCGGAGAGCGGAGATATGGCCCGGGCCCTGGCGCTGGACTGTGCCGCCGCCGCAGCGGTGGAGGAGGTCTGCGACCGGATCGAATTGGAACTCCAGGCCATGTTCCCCGGCTGCTTCTTCCCCTTCCGGTACAGCCCCGGTTACGGGGACCTGCCCCTTACCCTCCAAAGAGACCTGTTGACCCTGCTGGACGCCCCCCGCCGGGTGGGCCTCACCGCCAGCGCCAGCAATATCCTGCTGCCCCGAAAATCGGTGACTGCCATTCTGGGGATCGCGCAGAGCCCCATTGAGAGAAAAAACCGCAGCTGTCTGGGCTGTCCCGCCCACGGCGGCTGCCAATATCGAAAGTCAGGTGGACATTGTGGAATTTCATGAACTGCTAAAGGCGTCCGGCCCCATCCTTTTGGACGGCGGTATGGGCAGCATGCTCCAGGCCAAGGGCCTGGCCCTGGGGGAGTATCCGGAGCTGGCGGCTCTGGAACACCCCGACTGGCTGCGGGAGATCCACCAGGCCTATGTGGAGGCCGGCTCCCAGATCATCTATGCCAACACCTTCGGGGCCAACCGAGAGAAGCTGAGCCGGACGGGGAAGACGGCGGCGGAAGTGGTGTCCGCCTCGGTGGCGCTGGCCCGGGAGGCGGCGGGGGGACGGGCCCTGGTGGCCCTGGACCTGGGCCCCATCGGGCAGCTGCTGGAGCCCACCGGCATCCTGAAATTTGAGGAAGCGGTGGATATTTTCAAGGAGATGGTGCTGGCCGGCGCCGCCGCCGGGGCGGACCTGGCAGTCATCGAGACCATGACCGACCTCCAGGAGGTCCGGGCCGCCCTGCTGGCGGTGAAGGAGAACAGCAGCCTGCCTGTGATCGCCACCATGAGCTACGAGGAGCGGGGCCGGACCTTCCTGGGCTGCGACCCGGCCTCGGCGGCCCTGACCCTGGAGGGGATGGGGGCGGACGCCGTCGGCGTCAACTGTTCCCTGGGCCCCCGGGAGATGCCGCCCCTGGTGGAGGAGCTGACCCGCTGGACTACCCTGCCCATCGCCATCAAGCCCAACGCCGGGCTCCCCGACCCCGGAGGGGCCGGCTACGATATTACCGCGGAGGAGTTTGCCCAGAGCATGGCCGACCTGGCTGATCTGGGGGTCAAGCTGTACGGCGGTTGCTGCGGCACCACCCCGGAGTACATCGCCCGGATGAAGGCGGCTCTGGCGGGCCGGACCATCCGGGATATTCCCCGAAAAGTCCCCGCCGCCGTGTGCAGCGGCAGCTGCACCGTCCCTATCGACCGGGTGCGGGTCATCGGTGAGCGAATCAACCCCACGGGCAAGAAGGCCATGAAGGAGGCCTTGCGCCGTGGGGACGTGGATTACATGCTCAACCAGGCCCTGGAGCAGACCGGGGCGGGGGCGGACATCCTGGACGTGAATGTGGGTCTGCCGGAGATCGACGAGGCGGAGATGATGGTCCGGGTGGTCAAGGCCATCCAGGGGATCACCGACGCCCCCCTCCAGCTGGACTCCACCGATCCCAAGGTGCTGGAGGGCGCTCTCCGGGTCTACTGCGGCAAAGCCATCGTCAACTCGGTGAACGGGGACGAGGAGAGCCTGACGGCCATCCTCCCCCTGGTGAAGAAGTACGGCGCCGCCGTGGTGGGTCTGACCCTGGACCGGAACGGCATCCCCAAGTCCACCGAGGAGCGGATGGTCATCGCCCGCCGCATTTTGGACAAGGCCCTCTCCTACGGCATCCGCCGGGAGGATGTGTATATTGACTGCCTGACCCTCACCGTGTCGGCGGAGCAGGCGGGCGCTTCCCAGACCTTGGAGGCCCTGCGCCGGGTCCACGCCGAGCTGGGGCTGAAAACAGTGTTGGGAGTGTCCAACATCTCCTTCGGCCTGCCCGCCCGGCCTCTGGTGAACCAGAACTTCCTGACCATGGCCATGACCTGCGGCCTGGACCTGCCCATCATCAACCCCAATCTGGAGTCCATGATGGCGGCGGTCCGCAGCTACCACCTGCTGATGAATATCGACCGGGACGCACGGGACTTCATTGCCGCCTACGGCGACGCCAAGGTGTCCACCACCATCACCGCCGGGAACGCTGTCCCCGCTCCGGCGGAAGCGGGCGTACGGGACCTGGGCAAGCTGGTGGAGGCAGGCTTGAAAAATGAGGCGGGACAGGCTACCCGCCTGCTGTTGGCGGAGCGGGAGCCCATGGACATTGTGGACAATGTCCTGATCCCGGCCCTGGACCGGGTGGGCGCCGATTTCGAGACGGGCCGGGTCTTTCTGCCCCAGCTGATCCAGTCCGCCGGGGCCGCCCAGGCCGCCTTTGAGGTGATCCGGGAGAAACTCTCCGGCCAGCCGGGCCGGGAGACGGACAAGGGGGCCATCGTCCTGGCCACTGTCAAGGGAGACATCCACGACATCGGCAAGAATATTGTCAAAGTGCTGCTGGAAAACTACGGCTATACTGTCATTGACCTGGGCAAGGACGTGGACCCCGCCGCCGTGGCGGAGGCCGCGCGGAAGCACAAGGCCGGTCTGGTGGGACTGTCCGCCCTGATGACCACCACCTTGAAAAGCATGGAGGAGACCATTGCCCTGCTCCACCGGGAGCAGGTCCCCTGCAAGACCGTGGTGGGCGGCGCGGTGCTCACCCCCGAGTATGCCGCCCAGATCGGCGCGGATTTCTACGCCAAGGACGCCAAAGAGAGCGTGGATGTGGCCCGCCGGGTCTTCGGAACAACGTAACATACGGAAAGCGGGAGTCCGGGCCGCGGCCCGGGCTCCCGCTGTTTTCCGGCAGGACCGAGTTGCGGGAAAGGAAAGCGTCTGGTATAATGTTCGGCAAGAGCTGACAGCGGCGGCCTTTGCCGGGAGGACACGGAATGAGAGACAGAGACAATGTGCGACAAACTGGGAAGAGCAGTCCCCGCCGCCTGGCGCCGAAAAAGAGGGGGCGGGTGGGAGTGCTGCTCCTCCTGGTCCTGGTGCTGGTGCTGGCGCTGGCCGCCGGCGGGGCGGGGCTGTACCGCGTCCTGCATCCCGAGCCGGTGACCTTCACCTACCGGGACCGGGTCCTGAAGGCTAAGGACGGGGTGCCGGTGAACGGCTATGCCCGGGAGGAATTTTCCGCGGATGAAAACGGGCGGGTGTCCTATGTCCATAACGGCCTGCGGGCCAAAGAGGGCATCGATGTCTCCTCTTACCAGGGGGAGATCGACTGGGAGGCCGTGGCGGCGGACGGGGTGGATTTTGCCATGATCCGTCTGGGCTATCGGGGCTATAGCGAGGGCGGACTCTGGATGGACAGCCGGTTTGAGGAGAACATCCGGGGGGCTTTGGAGGCCGGCCTGGAGGTGGGGGTCTACTTCTTCTCCCAGGCCATCACGCCCGGGGAGGCGGAGGAGGAAGCGGAGTTCGTGTTAGAGGCCCTGGAGGGATATGAGCTCGCCTACCCCGTGGCGTTTGACTGGGAGCCGATCACCCCGGGGAAGGAGGCCCGCACCGATACCCTGGACGGAGAGACCTTGACCCAGTGCGCCGCGGCCTTCTGCCGGCGTGTCAGCCAGGCGGGTTATACGCCCCAAATCTATTTCAACCAGGAACTGGGCTATCTGGTCTATGACCTGGCGGAGTTGAAGGACTGGTCCTTCTGGCTGGCGGAGTATGATACCGCGCCGGATTTCTATTACGGATTTGACCTGTGGCAGTATACCCATACCGGCAGTGTGGCGGGCATCCAGGGCAACGTGGACCGGAATCTGGACCTGGGATCGGTTTTGAATTGAATGGATCAAACGGGCTCCCGGCGGCGCCGGGGGCCCGTTGCTCTATGCCAGGATCTCGCCGCACAGGTCTGCCGCCATGGCCGCCACCAGGTCAAAGTCCACATAGGGGTTATAGAGGGCCTCCAGGTCGTCGTGCATGGCTTTGGCCTGGGCCAGAGAGGAGATGGCCTCCTCCATCAGGGCGGAGGACACCTTTTTGGCGAAACGGAGCCGGGGACGGTTGTGGCGGAGCAGCTCCTTGTCCGCCGCCGCGTCCAGCCGGATGCGGCGGTAGGGGGTACCCGGGAAGGGGAGGTCCGCGGTGGAGGTGAGGAAGGCCAGATCCAGCTGGGGAACCAGCAGATGGGCCAGCCGCTGGGGAGCCATGGGATCGGGACAGGTGGTCACGTCCCAGCCCTGGGCCGTGATGCCGGCCAGCAGGTGGATCAAAAGCTCGTGGGCCAGCCCACAGCTGTCCGCCAGCTCGTAGATCCGGCCGCACTGGGCCTGGGCCGTCTCAAAGAGACAGAGGGGACCCGCGTGGGTCACAGCCCCCAGAAACCGCTGCTTGACCTGCCCCCCGGCCGGCCCCCTCTTTTTCCGCAGTTCCCGGTCCAGGATGCCCCGTGCCCGCTTGGCCAGCTTTTCCGACAGACCGTCGGTGAGTAGGGTGGAGCGCTGGTCCTCGAAAATCTCAGCCGCCGCCCCCAGACAGCGGTAGGCCCTCTGGTAGCAGCCCTTGTAGCCCGCCATGCAGTCGATGATCTCTCCCCGCAGCGGGGCTAGCCCCTGGCTGTCGTAACATTGGCCCATGTTTACATACCGCTCCACCACGCCCGGGTATTTGGGTTCCACCACATGGGGCGCGGTACCGTCCACCAGGGCGGCCCCAAGTTGGGGCAGAAGCAGGGCGTCCAGGGAGGCTGGGTCCCCGGAGCAGAGGATGTATTCCGTTTCCAGTCCGGCCTCCTCCATGCGCTGGGCCACCCGGCGCATGAGGGTGGATTTTCCGCAGCCGGGCCCGCCCTTCAAAATATAGATGGCCCGGGCAGTCTCGGGGGCGATGAGTTCCGGGTAAAGGGAATAGAAACCAGCGGGGGAATTGGCCCCCAGAAAATATTGGATATGGGGTGAAGCAGTCATGACCGACCCTCCCTGTCAACAAATCTGTACCCCAGACTATGCCAGAACGGTCCGGATGGTGTGGGAGAGACGGAAAGAGCCAAAAAACAGCGGAAAAACGCTGAGAAATGGGCAAAAATACACATTGACATACCTGGGGGAGTAGGGTAGAATGGGGACGAAAATGAAGGAAAACTTGCAAGATGAAGGAACGGACGGCGGTTCCTGCACAGACGCCGGACGTTTTGGGAACAACTGTGAGGGAAATGTTGGAGGAAGCGAGATTATGCGTACATTTGAGACCAAAATCCAGGAGCTGAAAACTTCTGTTCTGACGGAAGTGGCACGGTTGACTTGGGAAGACCGGACCCAGACCGGCATTCTGGACATCCCCGAGAAGATCATTCCCGGCCCTGAGTCCAGCCTGCGCTGCTGTATCTACAAGGAGCGGGCCATCATTGGCAGCCGGGTCAAGATGGCCATGGGCGGAGATAAGACCAACCCCTGTGTAGTGGAGGTCCTGCCCATCGCCTGCGACGAGTGTCCGGTCACCGAGATGACGGTCAGCGCCTCCTGCCGGGGCTGTCTGGCCACCCGCTGCGTCCACGCCTGCCCCAAGGACGCCATCACCATTGTGAACCACCGGGCCCACATCGACCACCAGAAGTGCATCACCTGCGGCAAGTGCCTCAACGCCTGCCAGTACAGTGCCATTGTCAAGACCCAGCGGCCCTGTGAAAAGGGCTGCCCTGCCGGAGCCATCTCCATGGGCCCCAACAAGAAGGCTTCTATCGACATCAACAAGTGCATCTCCTGCGGCAACTGTGTGTACCAGTGCCCCTTCGGTGCCATTCAGGATAAATCCTGGATCATGGACGCCATTCAGATGATCCGGGGCGGCGAGCACTGGGGTTATAAGACCTATGCCGTCATCGCGCCCTCCATCGCCGGCCAGTTCGCCCCCGCCACCTATGGCCAGCTGGTGGCCGGCCTGAAGCTGCTGGGCTTCTCCGGCGTGGCCGAGGTGGCTCTGGGCGCCGACATGGTGGCCGAGCGGGAGTCCGACGAGTTGGTGGAGCGGGGCGTGCTGACCTCCTCCTGCTGCCCGGGGTTTGTGGGGTATGTGAAGAAGAAGCACCCCGAACTGGACAAATATGTGTCCCACACCCCATCTCCCATGGTGATGATCGGCCTGCACCTGAAGGAGAAGGACCCCGACGCCAAGGTGATCTTCATCGGTCCCTGTGTGGCAAAGAAAAAGGAATTCCAGCTGGGCCGTACCATGAACGCCATTGACTGTGTCCTGACCTATGAGGAGCTGTTCGCTCTCTTTGAGTCCCGGGACATCGACCTGACCAAGCTGGACGAGGCCGAGCTGGACGAGGCCAGCCCCTTTGGCCGCAACTTTGCCCGCAGCGGCGGCGTGGCCCAGGCCGTGGTCCAGGCCCTGCAGGAGAAGAACTCCGACTTTGAGGTGAAGGCCGTCCCCTGCAGCGGCATCGCCCAGTGCGAAATGGCCCTGCTGAAGCTGAAGGTGGGCAAGCTGGAGGGCAACTTCATCGAGGGCATGGCCTGCGACGGCGGCTGTGTTCAGGGCGCCGGCTGTCTGGTCCGGAGTCCTCGC
Source organism: Pseudoflavonifractor phocaeensis (assembly GCF_021531815.1). Lineage (GTDB taxonomy): Bacteria > Bacillota > Clostridia > Oscillospirales > Oscillospiraceae > Lawsonibacter > Lawsonibacter phocaeensis_A. The sequence continues at coordinate 38,151 of NZ_JADYUM010000019.1, read as the reverse complement.
AACCGCATGGACGTGGAGAAGCACGCCAAGGAGGCTGAGGGCCGCACCATTTTGGGCGCCACGGCCGCCGCTGGCCAGGCGCCGGCCAAGGCGGCCGGCAAGTCCGAGGGCGGAGCAGAAAAGGCGTAATAAAACAGAGAAACCGGGGCATCCCAATGGAGGGATGCCCCGGTCAGTTTCTGGAAAAGTCTTTCCGCAATGGATACTTGGCAAGGTCTGCAAGCGTGTCCCTGGGTTTTATCGGATGGCGGAAAAAATCGGACTGGCAATTCCGCTTCGCTTTCTTCAGAGAGCGCTCTGTCAGGAGTGGGTGGCCGCAGGGCGGTGCTCCAGGCGGGCTTGGGTGGAGTGGGAATGTCTTAGGCTTCGGCTGGCATGTGCGGAGACAACCTGCTCAATAACAGACATCAAAGCCAGGCACAGCATAAGAAACAGCACCAACACCAGACGAAGCAGAATATAGTTGAATACCATAGGAATAACCACCTTTCAAAACGTATGCAAAAAAGAAAAAGCAGGTACTACGGCCCGATTCCGGCCACAGCCCCCTTGCTTGGGCCGTAGTTTACCCCCGGGTTATCCCATTGTCAAGGGGGAGAAGACAAGTTTGGCGGATCATATGAAGTAACCTGGAAAAAACACATGGTGTTTTTGTACATTTTTAAACAACTATTTTTGTTCAATATATACAAAGATGGACGGAGAGGGGATGTGGGCAAACTGGACCCGCCGCCGGGAAATTTGATTTACAAGAAGGAAAAAGTGAGATATACTAAAATAGCTTTTTCAGGAGCCTATTTTCAGAAAAATGAGGTACTGCATGAAACATCGAATCCTACTGCCCCTGTTGGCCCTGTTCCTTCTGTTCTCTGGCTGCGCCCCCGCCGGGACCTCGCAGCAAGGAGTGGACCAGGGGGAAGAACTGAAAATCGTAGCCGCGACCTACCCCGTCTACCTGTTTGCCTGCGCTGTCACCGAGGGTGTGGACGGGGTGGCGGTGGAGCGGCTGAATACCGGTGAGGCCAGCTGCCTCCATGACTACACCTTGTCGGTCCAGGATATGAAGAAAATTGAACAGGCCGGCGTGATCGCTCTGAACGGGGTGGAACTGGAGGAGTTTATGGAGGACGCCCTGTCCGCTTCTGACGCCTTTGTGATCGACTGCTCGGAGGGTGTGGAACTGCTGGAGAATCTGGACCACCACCATGAGGAGGAAGACCATGACGGTCACGACCATGGTCACTTCGATCCCCACATCTGGATGGACCCGGAAAACGCTGTTCGGATGGTAGCCAATCTGGTTCAGGGACTGTCTGAGCTGGACCCGGACCGCGGGGAAAAGTACCGAAACAACGGCGCGGTCGCCGTGTCTTTGCTGAACACATGGGACAGCGCTTTGGAGGACCTTTTGGGGGAGGTCCGGGAGAGCCGTGACGGCTTTGAAATTCCCGGCCTCATCACCTTCCACGACGGCTTTCAGTATTTTGCCCACGCCTACGGCCTGCCCCTGCTGGAGTCCATTGAGGAGGAGGCGGGCAGCGAGGCCAGCGCCCATGAGATCCTGGAGATTACCGAGCTGGTGAAGGAGAAGGACATCCCCGTTATCTTTACCGAGGTCAACGGCTCCGACGCCACCGCCAAGGCCATTTCCCGGGAGACGGGCTGCCGGGTGGCCCAGCTGTCCATGTGCATGAACGGGCCGGACGGGGCGCTGTCCAACTATTTTGACGCCCTGATGGGCAATATGACCGCCATCATCAACGGGTTCGCAGGAGAGGAGGTCGTCCGGTGAGAAAGATCAAACACGGCAAGCTGGCCATCGGCTGTGCCGACGCCTGCTGCCTGAAGCTGGAGGGGCTGTCGGTGCGCCTTCAGGGGGACTCCATTCTGGAGGACGTGTCCTTCCATCTCCACTGCGGAGAGATCGTGGCCCTCATCGGACCCAACGGGGCGGGGAAATCCTCCCTGTTCCGCAGTATCCTGGGCCAGATGCCCTATAAGGGCAGCATCACCTTCTCCCCGGCGGGAGGCCCCGCCATCCGTCTGGCGGATGGCGCCGTCACCGGGGGCAAGCGGCCCCTGGTGGGCTATGTGCCCCAGGCCCCCAGCTTTGACCGGGGGGACCCGGTGTCTGTTCTGGACTTCTTCACCGCCGCCACCGCCAAGTGGCCGGTGTGGCTGCCCGTCCCCAAAAAGCAGCGGGAGCGGGCGGCGGCCTGCCTGGCCCGGGTCCACGGGGAGGACCTGCTGGACAAACCCATGAGCGCCCTGTCCGGGGGTCAGCTCCAGCGGGTTCTGCTGGCCCTGGCCCTGGAGCCGGTGCCCCACATCCTGATTCTGGACGAGCCCCTGTCCGGCGTGGATATCGAGGGGGAGCACCAGCTGCTGGAGATGCTGGACGAGCTTCGCACCCAGTATGACCTGTCCATCTTCCTGTCCACCCACGACTTCGCCACCCTGGGCCAGTTTGCCGACAAGGTGATCCTGCTGAATAAAAAGGTGCTCAAGGCGGGGCCGCCCGATGAGGTGCTGTCCTCACCGGAGTTTTATGAGACCTTCCACCTGCACATGGGGAAAGGAGGCGAGGCGTGATGGAGCTCTGGTATGCCCTGGTCTCCCTGCTGCCCTTTGAGTGGGCCCAGCCCGATACCATGTACTTTATGAAGCACGCCCTGCTGGCGGTGCTGGTCATCTCGCCCCTCTTCGGCATCCTGTCTACCATGGTGGTCCACAGCCGCATGTCCTTCTTCTCCGACGCCCTGGGCCACTCCGCCTTTACCGGCATGGCCATCGGGGCCATCTGCGGCTTCAACGAGCCCACCTGGGCGGCGGTGATCTTCGCTCTGCTGTTTGCTCTGCTGTTCAACCTGGTCCGCCGCCGCTCCGCCCTGGCCAGCGACACGGTCATCGGGGTCTTTTCCTCCACCGCCGTGGCCCTGGGTATCTTCCTGTCCACCCTGGGCGGGCGGTCCTTCACCAAGTTCAACAACCTGCTGATCGGCGACATCCTGTCGGTGGAGCCGGCCAAGATCGGCCTGTTGGCCCTTATCCTGCTGCTGGTGGTCCTGCTGTGGGCGGTGTCCTTCAACCAGCTGATGCTGTCCGCCGTCCACCCCGCCCTGGCCGACAGCCGGGGGGTCAAGGTGTTCTGGCAGGAGACGGTGTTTTCCATGGCCATCGCTGTGGTGGTCACCCTGTCCATGACCTGGGTGGGCCTGCTGGTCATCAATTCCCTGCTGGTGCTGCCCGGAGCGGCCGCCCGGAACATTGCCCGGAACATGTGGCAGTACCACCTGCTCTCCCTGGTGGGCGCGGTGGCCGCCGGCGTGGCCGGACTGATGACCTCCTACTATATCGGCGCCTCCGCCGGCGCCGCCATCACTCTCTATCTGGCGGGATGGTTCCTGGTCACCTTCCTGCTGCGGAAAAAAGGTTAAAATAGAAGACAAAAAATGCCGCGGCACAGTGTGGGCTGTGCCGCGGCTGTTTATTGCCGGGATGGGGTTCAGTTGTCGATATCCACCAGAATATTGTCGGTGCCGTGTTCCTCAAACTCAGCGATGTAGGCGTCGATGCGGCTGGTGAGTTCGGCGTAGTTGCTCTCGTCGATAGGGGCGTCGTCCATATCCCGGCGGGCCAGGTCCTCGGCCAGGATGTCGAAGAAGACGTTGTTCTCATACTCAACGATGGCCTCGTGGATGCCGCCCTCCACAAAGGCCCGGGAGGGGACGATCTCCCCCTGATACAGCTCGGCCAGAGAGGGCATCCCCTCCAGCACGGCCTGGCCGAAGACCAGACTCTCCACTTCGTCGTAGTCGGCAAACCGCTGGTCGCCCCGGGTGGAGTTCAGGATCCAATTGCCGATGTAGACCATATCCAGCAGCCGACGAAACTGCTTCTTACTCAATTCCAGGTTCATGAATGGGACCTCCTTTCCCGGAATCAGAGATGCGGATACTCATATTATAGCCGCAGGACCGCGTTTGTCAAATAGGGATTCTTGGGAAACAAGGGCGTTTTGCGAAAATTCCCCCTTGTCTTTCCCAGGAAAATAGCATAGAATAGTATCCGTTGAATTTTGCCCTTCCGGCCGTTGTATTCCGGTGGGAAAACCTTGTGCCACGTTCCACATGCGGGCCGGCAGTGGGGCATCAAAGCCTATGGGAGGCAAGTATGGAAAAAAATGTGGTCATCTCCATCAAGGGGACCCAGAAATATGAGGACACGCCCCCGGACGTCATTGAGCTGGTCACCAAGGGCCGGCTGATTCGGGACGAGGGGGGCTATACCCTGACCTACCAGGAGAGCGAACTCACCGGCCTGGAGGGCACCCTTACCACCATCCAGGTGGAGGGGGAGGGGGAGCAGGTTACCCTGATGCGGGCGGGTGAGGTCAATGCCCAGATGGTCTTTCAGGAGGGCCGCCGCCACCTGTCCATGTACAATACACCTTATGGCGCCATGGCAATCGGGGTGAATACCCGCCATCTGCTGGCCGACCTGAACGACCAGGGGGGCGACATCGAGATCGATTATGCCATCGAGGTGGACCACGCCATCGCCGGCCGGAACATCTTCCAGATCAAGGTGCGGGAAGCGGACGGCTGTGGGCTGAAGCAGTAAATCCGGACCAGGGACGGAGAGAAACGAGTATGGAGGGGTTCCTCTGGCTGGTAGGTTTCTCTCCTGCGCCCTGTCTGTTATCTTATATTTAAGGTGTGATAGGTAAAATGAGCAATATGATTCAGGCCGCCCGGCAGCAGGTGGCCCAGCTGACCCAGGACGCCTATGAGAAGGCGGCCCAGGCCGGCCTTCTGCCCGCCGGGGCAGAGGTCAAGGCCACCATTGAGATCCCCAAGGACACCTCCCACGGGGACTACGCCTCCTCCTTCGCCATGGCGGGGGCCAAGGCCCTGCACAAGGCCCCCCGGATGATCGCCCAGGCCATTGTAGACAACCTGGACCTGGAGGGCAGCTATTTCCAGAAGGTGGAGATCGCCGGCCCCGGTTTCCTGAACTTCACCCTGGGCCCCAAGTGGTTCGGCGACGTGCTGGCCGCTGTGGAGACTGAGGGTCCCGCCTACGGCTCCGGCGACGAGGGCCAGGGCCGGAAGGTGATGGTGGAGTTCGTCTCCGCCAACCCCACCGGTCCCATGCACATGGGCAACGCCCGGGGCGGCGTGTTGGGAGACACCCTGGCCAACGTGCTCAAACGGGACGGCTGGGACACCTGGAAGGAGTTCTATGTCAACGACGCGGGCAATCAGATCCATAAGTTCGCCGTCTCCATCAATGCCCGTTACATGCAGCTCATTCTGGGGGAGGAGAACTTTGAATTCCCCGAGGAGGGGTACCACGGGGAGGACATCAAGGAACTGGCCCGGGCCATCTATGAGATGAACGGGGAGAGCTGGAAGAACCTGCCTGAGGAGGAGCGGCTGGACAAGATGGCCCAGTACGGCCTGTCCGTCAACATCCCCAACATGAAGGCCGACCTGCTGAAATACGGCATTGAGTACGACCAGTGGTTCTTCGAGTCCTCCCTCCACCAGTCCGGCTATGTAGCCGAGACGGTGGGGCTGCTCACGGAAAAGGGCTGGACCTATGAGAAAGACGGCGCCCTGTGGCTGAACACCACCCAGCTTCTCAAAGAGAAGTTCATGCGGGAGGGCAAGACCCAGGAGCAGGTGGATAAGCTGGACCTGAAGGATGACGTGCTCCGCCGGGCCAACGGCTTCTATACCTATTTCGCCGCCGACATCGCCTACCACCGGAACAAGCTGGCGGTCCGGGGCTTCGACAAGGTCATCAACATCTGGGGCGCCGACCACCACGGCCATGTGGCCCGGCTCCAGGCCGCCCTGGACGGGCTGGGCCTGGACGGCTCCAACCGTCTGGTGGTGGTGCTGATGCAGCTGGTCAATCTGATGCAGGATGGAAAGCCTGTCCGCATGTCCAAGCGCTCCGGCAAGGCCATCGCCCTCCACGACCTGCTGGACGAGATCAGCGTGGACGCCGCCCGGTACTTCTTCAACTCCCGGACCTCCACCACGCCCCTGGACTTCGACCTGGACCTGGCCGTCCGCCAGGACAGCGACAATCCGGTGTACTATGTCCAGTACGCCCACGCCCGGATCTGCTCCCTCATCGCCCGTCTGGCCGAGGAGGAGAATGCCCGGGTGCCGGAGGCCGCCGCCGTGGACGCCGCCCTGCTGTCCGCTCCCGAGGAGCTGGCCCTGGTGAAGGCCCTGGCCCAGTATCCCGAGGAGCTGCATCTGGCCGCCCGGGACTACGACCCCAGCCGCATCAACCGCTACCTGGTGGCCCTGGCTGGCGACTTCCACCGGTTCTATAACGCCTGCCGCATCAAGGGGGAGGAGCCCGGCGTGCTGGCCGCCCGCCTGAAGCTGGCCGATACCGTCCGCGCGGTTTTGGCCAACGGCCTGGGGCTGCTGGGTGTATCCGCGCCGGAGAAGATGTAATTGGATACAATCAAAAAACACGCCCCAGGGCGTGTTTTTTGTCAGAGAGGAGTGGAGGATATGGCGTCCAAGCGGGAGCGGTTTTCCGGACTCAAGAATAAGCTGGAAAAAAACAGAAACATGATCGTCTATACCCTGGTGCTGCTGGCCCTGATGGGGGCGGCGGTGGGCTGGGGCCTGCTGCCGGAGCGGGTCACCATGGCCCCGGGGGCGGAGGAGGCGATTTACCGCCCCAAGGAGCAGCTGATTTTGATGAATCTGGCCCTATCCCTGGGCTTCTCCGTCCTGTTCTGGAAATGGCCCCGGGAGGCGGCCTACCTGTTTGGGGCCGTCTTCGGCGTGGTCATGACCTTTGGACTGCTCTATTTGAATCTGGGGGTGTGAGGAGATGGATCTGCGTCAAACGGAGGAATTTTTCCGGACCAGACAGCCGAAGCCCATGGATGCCGCGGGCAGCTTCGCCGTGCTGGTCCCGCTGGTGCGGGACGGGGATGGGCTGTCTCTGCTGTATGAGGTCCGCGCCCACACCATGCGCCGCCAGCCCGGGGAGATCTGCTTCCCGGGGGGGAAGGTGGAGGGGACGGAGTCGCCGGAGGAGTGCGCCCTGCGGGAGAACTGGGAGGAACTGGCCATTCCCGCCTCTGCGGTCCATGTGATGGGCCCCCTGGATTTTATTGCCCACCGCTCCGGCCGGACCATCTATCCCATTCTGGGCCTGGTGGAGCGGGAGGCGCTGGAGCACATGGTCCTGAACCCGGGAGAGGTGGACGAGACGTTTTTGGTTCCCCTGGCCCACCTGTGGGACCAGGTGCCCGTAGAGTATACCTATCCGCTGGTCCCTCGCCCGGAGGAGGACTTTCCCTACGGAAAACTGGGTATCCCGCGAAACTACCCCTGGGCCAATGGCCGGGAGACCGTGCTGTCCTACTTTTGGGAGGACCGGGTCATCTGGGGGCTTACCGGGCGGATCACTCGGAATCTGATCACGCTGCTGAAAGGGCGGGGCGGCGGAGAGATGCCAGTTTGAGCATAGGAAAAGCGGGACCCACATGGGTCCCGCTTTGTCATGCCTCTTTCCGGTATCCGATCTCCGCCTGGGGCTGGTATTGGGAGATCAGGGCCAGCCCCTCTTTGCCCAGTTCCTTGGACACCACCTCGCCCTTGTGGACGGTGCCGTCCTGGTCCTGGACCATCAGGAAGAATTGGTCGAAATTGGCCCGCCCGCAGCACAGGTTGGCGTTGACCTCCTCCTGGCGCAGCCAGGCGCGGACAATATGGTCGTAGGGGAGGCTGAGGTTTCCGGAGAACCGGGTGAAGTAGCAGTTGCGCTCTCCCAGGCGTACCTTGCCTAGATCCCGGGCCTGCTGAAAATCCTGCTTCAGTTCCTCCTGAGAGAGGGAGGTGGGGAATAACACTTTAAATCCCATGATATGTCCTCCTTTTATCCAATCACTTAGATATGTTTATTATAGCAGGTTTTCTCAATAAATGCAAGTGATTCTTATTATTAAAAATTGAAAGAGACAGAGAAAAATTTCCCGAAAACAGGCGCCTGCCCTATTGACATAGCCCGTCTTTATTGGTAAAATATCAAAGCCGCTTTGAGTGGGACAGAAGCGCGGGAACCCCAAAACAGGGGGCCGGCAGCGTGCTGACACAAGTGGAACACCGTTCCCTCCCAGGAGAGCGAGCCCGTAATGAAGGAGTTGAAACAAATGCAGGCAATCATCGTGACCGGCGGCAAGCAGTACAAGGTGAGCGAGGGCGATACCCTGTTCATCGAGAAGCTGGAGGCCGAGGCCGGCCAGAACATCACCTTCGACCAGGTTCTGGCTATCCTGGACGGCGACAACGCCACCTTCGGCGCTCCCACCGTGGAGGGCGCTTGTGTGGACGCCACCGTCGTGAAGAACGGAAAGGGTAAGAAGGTCCGGATCTTCAAGTACAGCCCCAAGAAGGGCTACCGTAAGCGTCAGGGCCACCGTCAGCCCTACACCAAGGTGCAGATCGGCGCCATCAAGGCCTGATGACCACCGTGACCTTCCATTCCGAGGGCAGCCGTATCGTGGGCTTTGAAGTCAAGGGCCACAGCGGATACGCCCCCGAGGGTGAGGACATCGTCTGCGCCGCCGTCACCAGCGCGGTCCGCCTGACCGAGTGCGCCATCAACGACGTGCTGGGCCTGGAGGCCTCGGTGAAGGTCCGGGACAAGGACGCGTCCATCACTCTGAAACTCCCCGGTAAGCTGGGACAGACCAACGAGAGCACCTGTCAGGCTCTGCTTGCGGCGCTGATGGTCCATTTTGTCCAGCTGGCGGAGGAGTACCCCGACCATATTTCTGTCTTGGAGGTGTAAGTTATGCTGAATATCGGTTTGCAGTTTTTCGCCCACAAAAAGGGCGTCGGTTCCACCCGTAACGGCCGTGATTCTGAGGCCAAGCGCCTGGGCGTGAAGCGCGGCGACGGTCAGTTCGTGCTGGCCGGCAACGTGCTGGTCCGCCAGCGCGGCACCCACATCCACCCCGGTGTCAACGTGGGTAAGGGCAGCGACGATACCCTGTTCGCTCTGAAGACCGGCACGGTCAAGTTCGAGCGTCTGGGTAAGGACCGCAAGCAGGTCTCCATCGTTGAGGAGATCGCTCAGTAATTTTACTGTCACGAAGCCGCAAACGACACACCGTTTGCGGCTTCTCTTTTGAAGAAAGAAGGTTTCTTATGGAATACCGGAAGTTTGACCGGGGTTACGTCCTGCGTCTGGACCCCGGCGAGGAGATCGTGGCGTCCCTGACCCGTCTGGTGGAGGAGGAGAAGATCGAGCTGGCCTCTGTCTCCGCCCTGGGCGCGGCCAATGACGTGACCATCGGTATTTTCAACACGACGGAAAAACAGTATTACTCCCAGCGCTACCAGGGAGATTATGAGATCTCCGCCCTGGTGGGGAATGTGACCCGGAAAGATGGGGAACCTTATCTCCATCTCCATATCACCATCGGCAATCCCGTCACCGGGGAGGTCCACGCGGGACACCTCTCCTCCGCCACCATCAGCGCCACCCTGGAGCTGTTTCTCCAGGTTTGGGACGGCCGGGTGGGCCGGAAATTCAGCGACACCGTGGGCCTGAACCTGCTGGAGTTCTGATCCGCTGACAGGAGGCGGCCGCGGGGAATATCTTTCTCCGCGTCCCTTGTCTTCTTTACCTCAAAAAAAGGAGGTGCGGCATATGGCAGCACCCTTTGTAGATACCGCCCGCATCACCGTCCGCTCCGGAAATGGAGGAAACGGCGTGGTCTCCTTCCACCGGGAGAAGTATGTGGCCGCGGGTGGCCCCGACGGCGGCGACGGCGGCCGGGGCGGCAACGTGGTGGTGGTGGTCAACGACCACATGTCCACCCTAATGGATTTCCGCTATAAGCGCAAGTATGTGGCGGGCAATGGCATGGACGGCCAGGGCAAGCGGTGCACGGGCAAGGACGGGGAGGACCTGGTGCTCCGGGTGCCCCGGGGCACCATCATCCGGGACGCCGAGACCCGGGAGATCATCAAGGACATGTCCGACGAGGAGCCCTTTATCCTGTGCAAGGGCGGCCGGGGCGGCTGGGGCAACAAGCACTTTGCCACCCCCACCCGCCAGGTGCCCCGCTTCGCCAAGGCGGGCCTGCCCGGCGAGAGCCGGGACGTGGTGCTGGAGCTGAAGCTGCTGGCCGACGTGGGCCTGGTGGGCTTCCCCAACGTGGGCAAGTCCACCCTCCTGTCAGTAGTCAGCCGGGCCCAGCCCAAGATCGCCAACTACCACTTCACCACCCTGTTCCCCAACTTGGGGGTGGTCTATGTGGAAGAAGGGGTGTCCTTCGTCATGGCCGACATCCCGGGCATCATCGAGGGCGCTGCCGAGGGGGCTGGCTTGGGACACGACTTCCTGCGGCATATCGACCGCTGCCGCCTGCTCATCCATGTGGTGGACGTGTCCGGCTCCGAGGGCCGGGACCCGGTGGAGGACTTTGAGGCCATCAACGCCGAGCTCAGGCAGTATTCCCCGGAGTTGGCTTCCCGAAAGATGATCGTGGCGGCCAACAAGGTGGACATCATGTCCGATCCCGCCCTGCTGGACCGGCTGCGCGCCCATGTGGAGGAGCAGGGCATGGAGCTGTTTGAGATCTCCGCCGCCGCCCACCAGGGCGTCCGGGAACTGGTGAAAAAGGCCGCTCAGGAGCTCCAGGAGCTGCCTCCCGTGGCGGTGTACGAGTCCACCTATGTGGAGCGCCCCCCCGAGGTGGATACCACCGGAGAGGTCCAGATCGAGCGCTACGACGACACTTGGGTGGTGGAAGCGCCGTGGCTCCAGCGGCTCATCGCCAACGTCAACTTTGGCGATTACGAGTCCCGGAACTGGTTTGACCGCACTCTGCGCCAGTCCGGCCTGTTCGACAAGCTGGAGGAAATGGGCATCCGCGACGGGGACATTGTCTCCCTGTACGACCTGGAGTTTGAATACCAGCGGTAACGGGACCGGCGGGCTGTGCCTGTGAAGCGCCGCCCGGATGCTGGGCGCCGTGTGATCAAGTGAATGACCGTACTGCGGCTGAAAGAGGCCCACTGTCTGTGTTATCAGACAGTGGGCCTCTTTTTTGAATATAGGAGTGGTTGGGGCGGGATATGCCGCGGCCTAAAGCTCCACTGGTCAACGGCAGCGGCTACTGTCTGACACATTGAGCGTGGGTTTCGGGCGGCAGAGGGTTTAGTTTAAGTAGTCTCCCACGGGAGAGGCGTTGTACTGCTTGATGATCTTGATCAGGACAGAGCCGTCCTCCAGAGTCTCCTCGGAGAGGATCTTGTGCTGAACATGGCCCCGTTCCAGCTGCCGTTTGTAGCGCTCCACCTCCTGCTGGACGGTGGATACGGCCAGATCGTGGTCTGTGTCCTCCTTGAGGAGAAAGTGAAGCGTCTGCTGGATACAGGCGGCTTTGATACGTTTCATAGTGGTGCTCCTTTCCGCAAAATAAGTGACTGGATACGGGAAAATGCACATTTCCAATCACATTCTCATCATATCACTTATTTTTTGGAAATTTCAAACACTTTTTCCATATGAATTTTTAACAAAAAAGGCCGGGGACATCCCCGGCCGGAAAGGGTTTTACATCAGGGCGATGACCTGATACATCATCACGAAGTGGGCGATACTGCCCAACAGGATAAAGACGTGGAAGACCTCATGGCAGCCGAACCGGGGGTTGTTCCGTCCCGGCCACTTGACGGCGTAGAGAACACCGCCCACAGAGTAAAGAATTCCTCCGGCCAGCAGCCAGAAGAAGCCGTTGGCGGGCAGGGTCTGGTAGATGGGGACAATGGCGAAAATGGCCAGCCAGCCCATGAACAGATAGATGACGCTGGTGAGCCACCGGGGAATGGACAGCTTGGCGATGGTCAGGATCACGCCCGCGGCGGCCAGGGCCCACACGGCGGCCAGCAGGACGGGGCCGCCGCAGTCCCGCAGGACGGTGAGGCAGACGGGGGTGTAGCTGCCGGCGATGAGCAGGTAGATGGAGCAGTGGTCATATTTCCGCAGGGCGATGCGGACCGGGACCGAGGTGTTGAGACAGTGGTACAGGGTGCTGGCGGTGTACAGACAGATCATGGACAGGCCATAGATCAGAAACAGCTGGAAGTTGAGCCAGTTGCCCAGTCCGGCGGACCGGACCAGGAGGGCGGCGGTGCCCAGCACGGCCAGCAGGGCGCCCAGGCCGTGGGTCATGGCGGACCAGGGCCGCAGGCCGTCGTAGGGGTCCCGGACCTCACGGCGGGGGGAGACAGGCCGGCAGAAGGTTTGACCGGCGGAAATGGCGTTGGAACGCATACAAGACACTCCTTTCCGGGAAATGGGTGGATAGTAAACGGTATGCCGGGTTCCCTTTTCAGGTATGCTCAGTATATCCCAACGGCTGGAAAATATCAATATAAAAAATCACCAAATATAATATTAAAAATTAGATTGTAACGTATAAAAGACGACGCCGGAATCACTCCCGGCGTCACTCTTGGATGTAATTAGCCCTGAGAAATAGCACTCATGGGGCAGGTGTCGGCGCAGGAACCGCAATCCAGGCAGGAACCGGCGTTGATCTCGTAATGATCAGCACCCTGAGAAATGGCACCCACGGGGCAGGCATCCGCGCAGGAACCACAGCTGATGCAAGCATCGCTGATGACATAGGCCATGATAAGTACACCTCCATTAAAATGTACATTTATTCTATCACATCTTTTTAAAAATGCAATGCTAAATTTTAGAAAAGGCGGGCATCCTTAAAAAAGATTTTGGATGAGGTGATCTTACCATGGCAGACAGCCGTTTTACATCGACAGCGCTGGGGGCCATCCGTCTGGCCCAGGAAAACGCCGCCCAGTTGGGGCACAGCTATGTGGGCAGTGAGCACCTGCTGCTGGGTCTGGCCTGTCAGGAGTACAGCCCGGCGGCCACCGTTCTGCGGCGGGCGGGGGCGGACAGCAAGACCCTCCGGTCCGCCATCGCCCAGCAGGTTGGGGTGGGAGTGCCCGTCCGGTCTCTGCACCAGGGCCTGACGCCCCACTGCTGCCAAGCCATCCAGGGAGCGGTGGGGGAGAGCCGCCGGCTGGGCCAGCGGGCGGTGAACTCCGAGCATCTGCTGCTGGGCCTGCTGGGGGAGGGAGACTGCGCCGCAGTCCGGCTCCTCCGGGACTGCGGCGTGGACGAAAGCAAGCTTTATGAGGCCGTTTCCGCCTCCCTGGGGGGAGAAAAACTGTCGGCCCGGCGGCCCCGGGAGCCGGAACAGCGCACCGCCGCCGAGACCCGCCAGCTGGACCAGTGTTCCCGGGATCTGACCCGGATGGCGGCAGAGGGCAAGCTGGACCCGGTGATCGGGCGGGAGGCGGAGCTGGAGCGGATGATCCAGATTCTGTCCCGGCGGACCAAGAACAACCCCGCCCTCATTGGGGAGCCGGGAGTGGGCAAGACGGCGGTGGTGGAGAGCCTGGCCCTGGCCATCTCCGACGGTACCGCCCCCGCCCACCTGCTGGGGCGGCGGCTGTGCGCCCTGGACCTGTCCGCCATGGTGGCGGGGACCAAGTACCGGGGGGAGTTTGAGGAGAAGCTGCGCCATGTGCTGGGGGAGGTCCGCAGGGCGGGCAACGTCATTTTATTCATTGATGAACTCCACACCATTGTGGGTGCCGGGAGCGCCGAGGGGGCCATTGACGCGGCCAACATTCTGAAGCCCGCCCTGGCCCGGGGCGAGATCCAAGTCATCGGCGCCACCACCATCGACGAGTACCGCCGCCATATCGAGAAGGACGCGGCTCTGGAGCGGCGCTTCCAGCCGGTGACCATCCGGGAGCCCAGCCGGGACCAGACCCTGACCATTCTCCGGGGACTTCGGGGCCGCTATGAGACCCACCACCACCTGACCATCACCGACCAGGCTCTGGAGGCGGCGGTGGACCTGTCCATCCGCTACCTGCCCCAGCGCTTTCTGCCGGATAAGGCCATCGACCTGGTGGATGAGGCGGCGTCCCGGGCGCGGCTGTCCGGGCGGGCGCTGCCTCCGGCCCTGCGGGAGCTGGAGGGACGGGCGGTCCAGGCGGGCCGGCAGATGTCCCAGGCCATCCGGGAGCAGAATTTCGAGAAGGCGGCCATGCTGCGGGATGCGGAGAGCAGCTTCCGCCGCCAGTTAGAAGGAGAAAGGACCAAATGGCTGGCCGCCCAGGGCCCCCGGCAGGTGGAGGAGGCGGATATCCGGGCGGTGTTGGCCCAGTGGACGGGGGTGCCCATAGAGCGGCCCGATGAGGCGGAACGGCGGATCCTCGCCCAGCTGGACCAGGAGCTGCGCCGGAGCATTTTGGGCCAGGACCGGGCGGTGGAAGCGGTGACCCGGGCGGTCCGGCGCAGCCGGCTGGGACTGAAGGACCCCCGGCGTCCGGTGGGCAGTTTTCTGTTTTTGGGCCCCAGCGGAGTGGGAAAGACCCAGCTGTGCCGGGCGCTGGCCAAAGCCCTGTTTGGACGCCAGGAGGCCCTGATCCGCTTCGACATGTCCGAGTATATGGAGGCACACACCGTCTCACGGCTCATCGGTTCCCCTCCCGGCTATGTGGGCCATGAGGAGGGCGGACAGCTCACCGAGCGGGTCCGCCGGGAGCCCTGGTCGGTGGTGCTGCTGGACGAGCTGGAGAAGGCCCACCGGGACATCTGGTCCATTCTTCTTCAGGTGATGGAGGAGGGTGTGCTCACCGACGCCCAGGGAAGAAAGACCGATTTCCGGAATACGGTGCTGGTCATGACCTCCAATCTGGGGGCGGGCCGCTTCGCCCGGGGGCGGCAGCTGGGATTCTCCGCAGGGGGCTCCGCCGAGCGGGAGGAGCTGGAGCGGGCGGTGTTGGCCGACGCGCGGCGCACCTTCGCCCCGGAATTTTTGAACCGGCTGGACGCCGTTTTGGTGTTCCATCCCCTGGACCGGGATTCCCTGGGGGCCATCACCAGGCAGCTGCTGGCTGAGACCGGGGACCGCCTGAACCGGTTGGGGGTGGCGCTGGAGGTGGAGGAGCCGGCGGTGGACCTGCTGGCCAGCCAGGGCAGCAGCCAGGAATACGGCGCCCGTCCCCTGCGGCGGGCCATCTCCGCCCTGGTAGAGGACCCGGCGGCCGACCTGATGCTGGCGGGGCAGGTGAGAAAAGGGGACACCTTGCAGGTGGTGGCGGAGGACGGCCGGGTACAGGTCCGGCTGGTATAGTGGAAAATAGGGATAAAAAATGGGAACTGCCGAAGGCAGTTCCCATTTTTTGAGTTTTTATACCAGCAGGTTCTGTTCAGTGCTGGGGTCAAAGAGGTGGATAAGGTCGGCGGGGAAGGTAAAGCGGATCTGGGTGCCGTAGGGGATGCCGGCCCGGTGTTCGGCGGGCAGCTCGGTGGTGGGCACGCGCAGGACAATGTCCTTGCTGTTGCTGCTCACGTGGAGGTAGATCTCGCTGCCCATCATCTCGGAGACATCCACCTGTGCGGCGATGGTGTGGTCGCCGCCCTCGGGGGCGAAATGGACATGCTCGGGACGGATGCCAATGGTGACGTCCATGCTGTTTACGCCCTTGTCAGCCAGCTGCTGCTGGATGCCAGCGTCCAGAGCCATCTTGGCGCCATGGACGGAGATGGAGTAGCCGCTGGCCTCCTTCACCAGCTTGCCGTCGAAGAAGTTCATCTGGGGAGAGCCGATGAAGCCGGCGACAAACAGGTTGGCGGGGGAGTTGAAGACCTCCTGGGGAGTGCCGATCTGCTGGATATAGCCGTCCTTCATGATGACGATGCGGTCGCCCAGGGTCATGGCCTCGGTCTGGTCGTGGGTGACGTAGACGAAGGTGGTGTCGATGCGCTGGCGCAGCTTGATGATCTCGGCGCGCATCTGGTTGCGCAGCTTGGCGTCCAGGTTGGACAGAGGCTCGTCCATCAGGAAGACCTTAGGCTCACGGACGATGGCGCGGCCGATGGCCACCCGCTGGCGCTGGCCGCCGGACAGGGCCTTGGGCTTGCGGTCCAGGTACTGGGTGATGTCCAGGATCTCGGCGGCCTCGCGGACGCGGCGGTCGATCTCATCCTTGGGGAAATGGCGGAGATTCAAGGCGAAGGCCATGTTTTCATACACGGTCATGTGGGGGTAAAGAGCGTAGGACTGGAAGACCATGGCAATATCACGGTCTTTGGGCTCCACGTCGTTCATCCGCTTGTCGCCGATGATCAGGTCGCCCTCGGAGATCTCCTCCAGGCCGGCGATCATGCGCAGAGTGGTGGACTTGCCGCAGCCGGAAGGACCGACCAGAACGATGAATTCCTTGTCGGCGATCTCCAGGTTGAAGTCGTGGACGGCGGTCACCTTGTTGTCATAGATCTTCTTTACGTTCTTCAGGGATACAGTTGCCATGTTTACAGAGCCGTAGGAGTTCAGCATCCGCAAAAACTCCCTTGCCCGCGGAGAGCGAAACTCCGCGGACGTTGCGGCAGGTCTCCACACTGCCGTACCGCCGGCCCGGCGGGCTTGGTCTCCTCCTTTTTGATGGCTCCCGGCGCGCTATAAGGTTGGAGTAGCGGCCGGCGCCTATTTAAGATTGGGGGCAGATTGCTAACTACCATTTTACCATGAAAATTAACGGTTTTCAAGGAAAAAACGGCGCTTAATATGGCAATATTTACCGAGACGGTTATTTGACCAGTGCGCCCTTGAACACGATGGCGCGGATGTCCAGAGTATCCTGGTCCAGCAGGACGAAGCTGGCTTCCTTGCCCTCCTCCAGGCTGCCGGTCCGGTCCTCGATGCCGATGGACCGGGCGGGGTTGTAGCTGCAGGCCTGCACCGCGTCCGCCAGGGGGATGCCGAATTTCACGGCCTGCCGCAGGCAGCCCATCAGACTGGTGACGGAGCCGGCCAGCGTCTCGGGGTGGCCCACGATGGTGGCGCGGTTGCCGTGGACCTCGATCTCCTGGCCGCCGAAGGGGTACTGACCGTCGGGCATGCCGGTGGCCCGGAGGGAGTCGGAGATCAGGATGACCCGCTCTTTGCCGAAAAGCTGGAAGGTGAGCCGGACCACGCTGCCGTGGATATGGACGCCGTCGCAGATCAGCTCGGGCATCACATGAGGGGCGTCAAAGGCGGCGCCGATGACGCCGGGGGTGCGGTGGTGCAGGGAGGGCATGCCGTTGTAGAGGTGGGTGGCATGGTCGGCCCCGGCGGCGAAGGCGGCGCTGGCCGTGTCATAGTCCGCCGTGGTGTGTCCCACCGAGACGTGGATGCCGTCCTCTGTGGCGGCTTTTACAAACTCCAGGCCGTTGGGTTCCTCGGGAGCCACGGTGACCAGCTTGACGCAGCCTTCGGCGGCCGCCTGGAGGCGGCGGAGCATGGCCACGTCAGGGGCGTGGAGGAAGTCGCCGTTCTGGGCGCCCTTTTTGGCGGTGGAGAGGAAGGGCCCCTCCAGATGGGCGCCCACCACCTCCGCGCCGCCGGCGTTTTTCGCCCGGTGGGCCGCCGTGTTCCGGCAGATAGCGGTCAGTTGGTCCTCAGGCAGGGTCATGCCGGCAGGGCAGATATAGGTGACGCCCTGGCTCAGCTCAAAATCCGCGATGCGCTGCAGGCCCTCCGGGGTGGCGTCGCTGAAGTCCTCGCCCACGCAGCCGTGGAAGTGAACGTCCACCAGTCCGGGGATGACGTAGCATCCGGCGGCGTCCAGGACCTCACCGTCGCCGCTGGCAGCGGTGAGCAGAGAGCCGTCCGTGCAGATGTCACGGGCCACAAAGCCTTTTTCCAGGTCAAATACCTGGCCGCCGGTTACTCGCATACGGGCACCCCCGCGGCGATCAGCTTGCTCAGCGCGGCCTTGTCGCCCACCAGGACCACGTCATCATGGAGCTGGAGGATGGAGGCGGGGCAGTAGGGGGTAATGGGGCCGCAGAAGGCGTTGTACACCGCGTCGGCCTTGTCGGCGCCGCTGGCGATGAGCAGCACCCGGCGGGCGGCCATGATGCAGCCGATGCCCATGGTCAGGGCCTGGCGGGGCACGTCATCGGCGCTGGCGAAGAAGCGGGCGTTGGCGTCAATGGTGCTCTGGGTCAGGTCCACCACGTGGGTCTCTTTCACAAAGTGGTCACAGGGCTCGTTGAAGCCGATGTGGCCGTTGCGGCCCAGGCCCAGCAGCTGGAGATCGGCATAGCCCAGGGAGCGGACCAGCTCGTCGTACCGGGCGCACTCGGCGGCGGGGTCGGCGGCCAGACCGTCTGGCACGTTGGTGTTCTTCACGTCGATGTCGATGTGATCAAAGAAATTGTCCTGCATGAAGTAGCGGTAGCTCTGGTCGTGGGTGGGGGCCAGACCCTTGTACTCGTCCAGGTTGACGGAGCGGACTTCCTTGAAGCTGAAGTCGCCCCGCTGATTCCAGGTGGCCAGCTGCTTGTAGGTGCCCACGGGGGTGGAGCCGGTGGCCAGACCCAGCACGCAGTCGGGCTTCCGGATGACCTCGGCGGAGATCAGGTTGGCCGCGCGGCGGCTCATGGCGTCATAATCTTCGGTCAGATAGATGCGCATGGAAAGACCCTCCCCCTCAGCAGTACTTGGCGATGGCGTCCTGGATCTGCTTGGAGCAGGCGTCCACCACGGCCTTGTCGGACTCGATCAGGTTGGCCAGGGGAGCGCGGACGCCGCCCATGTCCAGGCCGTACTGCTGCTTGATGACTTCCTTCATCACGGCGTACAGGTTGCCATGGGCAGAGCACAGCTTGTAGATGATGCGGCAGATCTCGTTCTGGATCTTGGCGGCCTCGGCCATCTTGCCCTGGTGGAACAGGTCCCAAACCTTCAGGAACAGCTCGGGCATGACGGCGTAGGTGCCGCCGATGCCGCCGGTGGCGCCCATGGCCAGGCCGGAGATGAACTGCTCGTCGGGGCCGTTCATGACCACGAAGTTCTCGCCACCCTCATCCTTCCACATCTGGATGTCCTGGGTGGGCATGGAGGAGTTCTTGACGCCGATGACCCGGGGGTTCTTCAGCATCTCCTGGAGCAGGGGGATGGTCAGGGCCACGCCGGCCAGCTGGGGAATGTTGTAGATGATGAAGTCGGTGTTGGGGGCGGCGGCGGAGATGTCGTTCCAGTACTGGGCGATGCCGTAGGGGGGCAGGTGGAAGTAGATGGGGGGGATGGAGGCGATGGCGTCCACACCCAGGCTCTCGGCGTGGGCGGCCAGCTCCTGGCTGTCCTTGGTGTTGTTGCAGGCCACATGGGCGATGATGGTCAGATCGCGGCCCTTGGCCTCGGCCATCACGTTCTCCAGGACCACCTTGCGCTCCTCCACGCTCTGATAGATGCACTCGCCGGAGGAGCCGCCCACGTACAGGCCGCGGACGCCCTTGTCGGCCAGGTGACGGACCAGAGCGCGGGTACCCTCGGGAGAAATATTGCCCTGCTGGTCATAGCAGGCGTAGAACGCGGGGATCACACCCTGAAACTTTTTAATATCCATTACAATCAATCTCCTAACTCAATAAAATGTGATAAATTTGCTTTGGAAAGCCGGATGTGGCTGGAGCCGCTTAACCCTTGACGGCACCCATGGTGATGCCCTGGGTGAAGTACTTCTGGAATACCAGGAACACAAGGATAATGGGGATGGCTGCCAGGGCAGCGCCTGCCATGAGCAGGCCCATATCGATGGAGGTCTCGGCCTGCATGGTGGCGATGCCCAGAGAGATGGTGTAGTTGGAGCTGCTGGCCAGCATGACCAACTGCATGAAGTAGTCGTTCCAGCTGTTGATGAAGGTGAAGATGGCCAGCGCGCCCACGCCCGGCTTGACCATGGGCAGGACGATGGAGAAGAAGGTCCTGGCCTCGCTGGCGCCGTCCACCCGGGCGGCCTCCAGGATCTCGCCGGGGATGCCCTCGGAGAACTGCTTCATCAGGAACACGCCGAAGGGCCAGCCCACGGTGGGGAAGATGACTGCCCAGAGGGTGTCATACAGATGCAGCGCCGACATCTCTTTCAGCAGGGGGATCAGGATGACCTGCTTGGGCAGGGCCATGGCGCATACGATCAGGGAAAACAGTAGGGTCCGGCCCACAAAGCGCTTCTTGGCCAGGGCATAGCCGGCCATGGAGGCGGTGAGGCAGGTGAGGACCATGGCGGCCACCGCCATGAAGACGGTGTTCACCAGCCAGCGGATGGCGCCGGGCACGGTGGGTCCCACCAGAGCGCCCAACTGGAACAGGGGAGCGGAGCGGCGGTCAAACAGTTTTGCGAAATTGGCCATGGTCCACTGGGAGGGCCAAAACACGGGGGTGGTGCTGTAAATGTCCTGGCTGGTTTTGAAGGCGCCGGTGACGATCCAGTACAAGGGGAACAGGAACAGGAAAGCGAGGACAAACAGAATGATCATGCTGAGAACTTTATAAGCCCTGGAACGGTTCGACGTAAGATTCATATTCATCCTCCCCCCTTACTTTTCCTTGGCCAGCTTGAACTGGAGCGCGGACAGCAGGCCGATGAAGATGGCCAGGATCACGCCCATGGCGTTGGCGTAGCCGAAGTGGCCGGCCTTTTCCGTCAGCTTGAAGGCGGTGTAGTAGATGTAGTACATCACCGTGTTGGTGCCGGAGCCGCCCTGGGTCAGCAGCTGGATCAGCGCGAAGCACTGGAAGGAATTGATGGTGGTGATGACCAGGATGTACAGGGTGGTGGGCATCATCTGGGGCCACTTGATCTTCCAGAAGACCTGGAAGTTGGTGGCGCCATCCACCTGGGCGGCCTCCACCAGAGACTGGTCCACATTGCCCAGGGCGGAGACGTACAGCACGATGGGCTGGCCCACGGAGGTGGTGAACAGGATCAGGATGATACAGCCCAGGGCGTACTTGGGATCGCCCAGCCAGTTGATGTTCTTTTCAATGAGTCCGGCGCTTTTCAGAACATAGTTGAACACGCCGGTGTAGTTGTCGTACATCCACTTCCACACCACGGTGACGGCCACGGAGCCGGTGACCACGGGCAGATAGAAGATGCAGCGGAAGGCGGACAGCAGCTTTCCGTTGAGCTTGTAGATGGCGGAAGACACCCACAGGGAAAAGGCGCACACAGCGGGCACGCTGACGATCACGATGACGAAGGTGTTCCACAGGGCTTCGCGGAAAGTCTTGTCCTTCCACAAGTCGATGAAATTGGTCAGGCCCACAAAGTTGCCCAGCCCCTGGGTGTTCATGTTGGCGTCCGTCAGGCTGTTGACGATGCAGATGACCATGGGGATGATGACGAAGCCGACGAAGAAGATCAGGATTGGCAGCAGGAACAGGTAGCCGGAAATGGTCTCACGCCGTACCAGAGCCCGGCTCATTGTGGACTTAGGCTGTTTAGCCAAAATAAGTCTCCCCTCTCTCAGAATCATGTCGGAGGAAGATACGGGCTGGGGTCGTGGGCCGCAGCCGGGCGTCTCTCTCCGGAAAGAGGAACACGCCCCCTCCCCGCGCGTCGCGGGGAGGGGGCGCGCTATCCCTCTTTATGCGAGTGTTGATAACTTATGGATCGATCAGCCGGCGGCAGCGGCGTTGGCCTCATTCATGAAGGTGGTCACGGTCTCGGTGACGTCGGCGCCCTCGCCGATGTCCTGGAGCATGTTCCACCAGGAGGTACGGGCCTGGGCCCAACCGGAGGTGACCTGATAGTAGTCGCCCAGGTAAGGCATCAGCTTGGTGTACTCGGCCATGATCTCGTTGTCGGCCCAGATACCGGTCAGGTCGGCGCCCTCGGCGGTATCGCGGACGGCGAAGTAGTTGGCAGTCTTGACAGCGTCAGCAGTGTTGGCGGAGTCGCACATGTACTTGATGAACTGCTTGGCGGCGTCGATCTTGGCGGAGTCGCCGTTATCGAAGATGCCGAAGCCCCAGATACCGCCGCACAGCTTGGACTCGCCGGTCTC
Source organism: Pseudoflavonifractor phocaeensis (assembly GCF_021531815.1). Lineage (GTDB taxonomy): Bacteria > Bacillota > Clostridia > Oscillospirales > Oscillospiraceae > Lawsonibacter > Lawsonibacter phocaeensis_A. Next base: position 16,203 of record NZ_JADYUM010000019.1, on the reverse strand, counting down.
GGAGGGGAAGCTCATGAAGACGATGTCGTCGCCGGAGATGGTCTTGCCGGCGCCGGTGTCAGCGGCGTTGGGGTTGAGCTGCTGGGCGATGTTCCAGCAGAAGCCCATCTTCAGGATGCCCTGGTAGAACTTGGCGATCTCGTCGCCGCCGGCCAGGGAGGCGTCGAAGGCGATGCCGTCCATGCCCTTCAGCTGCTCCAGAGCCTTGATGTTGGCGGCGTCATCCCAGGTGTAAGCGGTGTGGTCGGCAGTGGTGAAGGTGCCGCCGTACATGTTGTTGATCAGAGCGCGGGTGCCCTGGTCGCCGCCCTGGCCGGCGCAGTAGACAGCGGCCACGGTGTCGCCGTACTTGGCGTACAGGGCCTCAACGGCCTTGATGAAGTTCTCGGTGGTCCAGGTGTGGTTCTCCAGGTCCAGATACTGGTCGGCGCCGGCCTCCTTGAAGGCGTTCAGGTTGATGGCCATGCAGTGGGCGGTCATGACCAGGGGGTACTCATAGACGGCGCCCTCAGCGTTGGTGCAGGCGTTCAGGACGGACTCCTGGATCTCCTGCTTGTCGGTGGCGTCCAGCATGTCGGACAGGTCCACCATGTAGCCCTTGGCGCCCCAGTTGGCAACCAGACGCTCGGGACCTTCCATGACCAGGTCGGGGGCCTTGCCGGCGGTGATGGCGGAGTTGACCTTGTCGTCGCCGTCAGCGTAAGCCAGATACTCCACGTTGACCTTGATGCCGGTGGCGGCCTGGAAGGCGGCGGTCAGCTCGTTGACCTGCTTCTCATCGCCCCAGCCGCCGATGGGATAGGTCCACAGGGAGATCTCCGTGGCGTCGCCGGAAGCGGCAGGCTGGCTGGTGGAGGCAGCGGCGGAGCTGCCGGAGTTGCCGGCGCTGCTGGCGGGCTTGCTGCCGCCGCCGCAGGCGGTCAGCCCAAGCGTCATGACCGCGGCCAGAGCAAGAGCAAGAATTCTTTTCATGTTTTGTTCCTCCTTATTTTTGATAAAATTTCGCGTTGCCGGGGTTTGCTGTATAGTCAAATTGTACAAGAGTGCGGGGGCTTTGTCAATACAGTTTCTTCAAAAAAATTTCACAAATTTTTTATTTTGAAAATTTTTTTAGAAACAGTTCAGAGATGCTTGTCTGACAACGCGTCAGCCACCTGGGCCCTCCGGTTCCTGCAGCCCTCCAGATCCCGGCGGCATACTTCGGAGAAGAGAATATCCACCAGGTAGAGCTGGGCCACCCGGGCGGGGACGGAGCCCAGCTGGAGAGGGGATTCCCGGGAACCGCACTCCAAAACGATGTTGGCCTGGGCCGCGCCGGGGGAATTGCGGTACCGGGTGATGAGGATCACGGGTGCTTTCCGCTCCTTTGCGGTGCGGAGCACGTCCATCAGATCGGTGGTGGTGCCGGAGTAGGAGAAATAGAGGATGGCGTCCCGTTCGCACAGATGGGAGGCATAGATCACCTGCATGTGGGAGTCGGTGACGGGGAAATAGCCGGGGAAGGCCGTGGAAAACAGATGGGCCGCCTCCTGGGCCATCAGCATGGAGCCGCCCTGCCCCATACACAGCACCTTGTCCGCCTGCAGCAGGATGTCGGCGGCGGATTGGATGGCGCTGGGGCGGACCAGGGTCTCGGTCTCCTGAATGGCCTCCATGCTGGCCCCGGCCAGTTTGTGGGCCAGACTGGGGATGGTGTCCTCGTGGGTCACCTCTCCGGTCAGGGGGTTGGAAAAATTGGAGCGGGAGGCCTCGGAAGTGGCAATGGCCAGCTTGAAAGAGGAAAAGCCGTTGAAGTTCAGCCGCCGGCAGAAACGGGAGATGGTGGCCTCCGCCACGCCCGCTGCCTCGGCCAGCTCGGAAATGGACATGGTCTGGGCTCTTGTCCCGTTGGAGATGATGAAATCCGCCACCCGCTTTTCCGAGGCGGTAAACTGGAAATACTTCTGGGAAAGAAGATGGAAGATGTCATTTTCACCCATGGGAGGTCACCGCCTTTCTGTCAAAATTCTCCCGGAGTCAGCGTTCCAAAAGCTCGCCCAGCATGGTGTCGCACTGGATCAGGCAGCGGGGGAGGTGGAAGGGACCTTTGAAAGTGGAACCCTTGGTGCTGGGCATGGTGGGCAGGCCGTCCCGGCGCAGGTAGCCGTACCACTCGCCGTTTTCGGGATCAGAGAAGTGCTCCCTGCAGTAGTTCAGGGTCTTGTCGAACCAGTCCAGATACTTCTCCTCATTGGTGTCCCGGTAAAGCATCAGGGAAGCGATGAGGATCTCGTTGTGGGGCCACCACAGCTTCATGTCGTGCTCATAGGCCTCCGGGGGCTTGCCCAGGCAGTCGATGAAGTAGAGCAGTCCGCCGTACTCCTTGTCCCAGCCGGCCTCGATGGCCCAATCGAAGATTTGGGCGGCCTGTTGGACCAGCTCCTGGTTTCCGGTGCGCTTGGCGTGCTCCAGCAGGAACCAGACGCCCTCAATGTCGTGGCCGGGGTTGACGGTGCGGCCCTCGGTGTAGTACAGCCGTGCGGAGCCGTCCTCAGCCACGTTCTCCAGCACGCACTTCAGCTCGGGGTGGACGTGGTACTGGAAGATCTCGTCCACGCAGGCCTGGGCCCGCTCCTCATACTCGGCCTTGTGCTCGGGATCAACCTGGAGCAGGGTGCCGATGACGTTGAGGATGATCATGGGGATGCCGAAGGCGCGGCCGGTGCGGGTCTCGGGGATGGTCTTGGGTCCCATGCCCACAGGGTCGGGCATGCCGTGGGCCAGATCCCAGTATAGGTTGTAGGCCCGGCGGGCGCGTTCCAGGTGCTCCTTCTCGCCGGTGACACCGTAGTATTCGGCGTTTGCCAGGGCATAGAAGGCCTCGGAGAAGTAGTAGCGGCGCTGGCGCAGGGGCTTGCCGTCCTCGGTGACGGTAAAGTACATCCGGCCGCCGGCGGCGTGGTTGATGCAGTGGTCCTCCAGGAAGTCCAGACAGCTCTTGCTGGCGGCCAGCCACTCCTCCTTCACCCCGTACACCCGGCACAGGTGGGCGAACATCCAGCCGCAGCGGCCCTGCATCCAGACGCTCTTGTCGGTGGAATAGATCTCACCTTTGCGGTCCAGGCAGGTGTAAACGCCGCCGTGCTCCTTGTCCATGCCGTGGTCGAGCCAAAAACGCACGCAGGCGTCCAACTCGCCCTGGATCCAGCTGCGGTAAGACTGTAAACGATTTTTGTCCATGGGATTCATCCTTTCTTCACATGATGGGATAAACTAATCCTAGCCTGTTTTGTAGGATACGTCAAGATAAAAAGAAAATTTTTTGCAGGGCCTTGACAAAATGAAAAAAGCTGATAGCCTATCAGTAACGGATTTACTATTGTTCTGAGGTATCTGCACCATATTTGAAGGAGGAAATCGATGTGAAACACCTTGGCATTGAGGTCACCATCAAAAACGTTCCGTCTCTGGACCCCGGCTTCCTTCCCCTGAACCGTTACTACGAGAGCTTCCGCAAGGACGCCAAAGAACCCTTTGACATCGCGGTGGAGCGGGCCGGCGGCCAGATGGCCGTCTGCAAGACCACGATCCACGGCACACCCGAATTTTTCGACGCTGATGTGTATTATGTGGAGCGCCTGGTCAAGACCCTGCTGTGGATGAAGGGCGGCTTCAAGGTCTATCTGGCGGGCAATCAGGCGGTCTGCGACGCCATTGCCAAGTTCTATTCCGCCGGTGGCCAGCAGGAGTTCGACTGGGACTACATGGCCAGCGTGTTTGAGCATCCCTTTGAGGTGGTCCGGGTGGACAAGGTCCCCGAGGCCAAGGACGCGCCCAAGCGCATCGGCGGCCATCTGGACGGCTGCCGCATCGGCTTCGACGCCGGCGGCTCCGACCGGAAGGTGTCCGCTGTCATTGACGGCGAGAGTGTGTACAGCGAGGAAGTGGTCTGGTTCCCCAAGACCAATTCCGACCCCGACTACCACTATGCGGGCATCGTGGCGGCCTTGAAGTCCGCCGCCGAGCATCTGCCCCGGGTGGATGCGGTGGGCGTGTCCTCCGCCGGCGTGTACATCAATAACCGTACCATGAACGCCTCCCTGTTCCTGAAGGTGCCCAAGGACCAGTTTGACGCCAAGGTGAAGGACATCTATATCCGCGCCATCACCGATACCTTTGGCGACGTGCCCTATGAGGTGGTCAACGACGGCGACGTGTCCGCCCTGGCCGGCACCATGAGCCTGAACGACAACAATGTGCTGGGCATCGCCATGGGCACCAGCGAGGCCGTGGGCTATGTGGACGAGGACGGCTGCATCACCGGCTGGCTCAACGAGCTGGCCTTTGTCCCCGTGGACGCCAACCCCGAAGCCATGCGGGACGAGTGGTCCGGCGACATCGGCTGCGGCGTTAAGTATTTCTCCCAGGACTCCGTCATCAAGCTGGCCCCCCGGGCGGGCATCGAGCTGGACGAGAGCCTGTCCCCCGCCGAGAAGCTGAAGGTGGTCCAGAAGCTGATGGAGGCCGACGATCCCCGGGCCGCCCAGGTCTATGAGTCCATCGGCGTCTATCTGGCCCATGCCCTGGCTATGTACTATGACCTGTACCACTTCAGACACGTGCTGCTCCTGGGCCGGGTGATGTCCGGCAAGGGCGGCGACCTGATCCTGAACCGCTGCAAGGAGGTCCTGGCCGACGAGTATCCCGAGGTGGACAAGGCCATTCTGCCCAGCCTGCCCGACGAGAAGTTCCGCCGCGTGGGCCAGTCCGCCGCCGCCGCCAGCCTGCCCGAGTTGCGGAAGTAAGCCGTGAAGAAACACATTCTCTGCCTGGGAGACTCCAATACCCACGGATACTGTGCCGACCCGGCCGACTGCGCCGACGGCGCCCTGGCCCGGTTCAACGAGGAGGAGCGGTGGACCCGCCTGCTCCAGAAGGCGCTGGGGGAGGAGTATCTGGTGGTGGAGGAGGGCCTGTCCGGCCGGACTACGGTCTTTGAGGACCCCTTGTACGAGGGCCTGGACGCCCTGCACTACCTCTATCCCTGCCTGAAAAGCCATGAGCCGGTCAGTCTGCTGGTCATCATGCTGGGCACCAACGACACCAAGGAGCGCATTGGAGCCAACGCCTATGCCATCGGCCTGGGCATGCGCCGACTGGTGCGGAAGGCCCAGACCGTGGACTGCTGGGGACCGGGCGGAAGGCCCAATATCCTGATCATCGCCCCGCCTGTCATCGGTGAGGGGGTCAGGACCTCCGCCGTGGCCGACGAGATGGGAATCGGCGCGGAGGAGAAGTCCCGGCAGGTGCCAGCTGAGTACCGCCGGGTGGCCGCCGAGTGCGGCGTCCATTTCCTGGATGCCAACCAGGTGGGCTGCCAGTTCAACCAGGTGGATTTTATGCACCTGACCCGTCAGGGGCACGCCGCCCTGGCCGCCGCGTTGGCGGAGCGGATCCCTACTTTGCTGTAAATATTGCGAACTATGTAACGAAGCCCTCTGGTCACAGACCGGAGGGCTTTAGCTTGTCGACAACCCCTGATTCTTCAAGGGTTCGGAGGGAAGGATAGTTTGAAAGGAAACCGTCAGGGTTCCCTTTTTTTCCAATCAGTACAAGTTTGGAAACATTTTTTAATGTTTTCAAATTTGCTCAGGCTGTCGAAAAGGCTTTTTCGACAGCCTGAAGCCCTCCGGCCGTAGGCCGGAGGGCTTCGTTTATGCCATGATTTAGGTGCCGCTCTCGTCCTTTTTGAGGAAGGGCGCGAAGATCCGCTCCAGGGGGAAGGAGCACAGCCAAGCGGCGGTGGCGGGAATAAAGATACAGGAGAAGGGCCACCAAATGACAACGCTCAGGAGCAGAATGACCATGACAATCATGAGGGCGGCCGAGAGCAGGTGGGCGAAGACCAGCTGGCAGGCGGTCCGGAGCAGTGCGCCGGGGGTGAAGGTGAAGCGGGACAGGAGGGCGCAGGCAAACAGCCAGACAGCCAGGGGGATGCAGAACAGCAGCCGGTAGGTGTAGAACAGCACCCCGCCGGCCTGACTGCCCGCCAGCATCATGACGTAAGCCGTCCGGTACAGCAGCAGGAAGGCCGCTGTCAGGGACAGCATGGGCAGAGTGACCAGAAAAGAGGTCTTCAGCTCCCGGCGGAAGGTGGTGAAAAAGCGGGCATAATCTCTGCTTTCTCCCCGGCGGACGCCGTGATACACCGCGTCGTAAAGGGCGGTGGTGGAGGCCCCCAGGGTGACCAGGGGGAGGGAGCAGAACAACCAGCACAGAGACAGGCCAAACAGGTCCATGATTCGGGTGAAAGTGCGCCAAAAGGGGCTTTCAGCGTTGAAAAAGGAAGAGAACATAAGCAGTCCCTCGACTTTGATCCGTGATGTGCGGAAACTTAATCCTGTACCGGTATTATAGCGTGTATGGATCAAAGCCGCAAGTCCGGGAGAGTAGCTTTCCAGTCAGCGCCCGGGAGCGGTTGGAGCGGAGAAGCCGGCAAAACGCGAGTCCCGGTCCGGCCAGCGGGAAACAGAGTGTAAAAAAGCCTTCCCCCTGTGGGGGGAAGGCACCGGGCGAAGCGGTTGGGATAAGGGGGACTTATCCCAACCGCACGATCTGGTCGATGGGCAGGGAACAGACCACGGTCTGGGCGGGGCTGCGCAGGCCGTGGGCGACGTTTACCGCCTCCATGATGGGAGCGCGGCGGTCCTTGGGGACCACAATGGCCACGATCTCCCGCTCGGCGTTGAGTTCCAGGCCGTAGGCCTGTTCCAGATCCTCCAGGCCGGACAGGCGGCCCTTGATGACGGTGCCGCCCCGGGCCCCCTGGGCTTTGGCGGTGGCCATGACGGCGTCGCTGTATCCCCGGGCGCAGGCCACCAGGATCAGAGTACTTTCAGCAGAGTGTTCCATGGGAGCATCCCCTCCGTTTCCTTTTTTGCCGGCACTGGCCCGGAAATCCACCAGGGCGGCGGCCAGATTGTTCAGCCCTGTCAGCGGCAGGGAGAACACGATGCCTGAGGTGCCTGCGCTGCCCCGCAGGTCGTTGTCCAGGTCATGGAGCAGCAGCTGAGCGGACGGGGCGGCGGCAAAGCTGAAGACCACATCCTTTTCGCTGGACCCCAGGCCTAAAATGTCTAAAATTTCCGAAGTGGCGGTGCCACGGCCGGCGCACTGAAGGTGGAGGAAGACCTGGCGCTGGTCATACAGCCGCTGCATGGCCACGCCCTTGCCCCGCTCCACAATGGAGACGATCAATTTGATGGCGTCCAAAGCGCTCCTCCTCTCTCAGTCGAAATAGACCACGGTGTCCTCCACCCGCTCCATGTGATAGAGCAGACGGCGGCGGGCCAGCTTGTGGCGGAGCTGGCTGTACAGGCCCATGGCCTGGATGGTGACCAGGGGCGTCATGGCCACCATGGCCACGGTGCCGAAGGCGTCGGTCATGATGCTGCCGCCCAGGGCGGAGCAGGCCCCCATGGCGAAGGGGAGGAGGAAGGTGGCGGTCATGGGGCCGCTGGCCACGCCGCCGGAGTCGAAGGCGATGCCGGTAAAGATGGGGGGGACGAAAAAGGTCAGCCCCAGGGAGATGGCGTAGCCGGGAACGAGCAGCCAGAGGATGTTCAGACCGGTGAGGACCCGGACCATAGCCAGCCCCACGGAGACGCATACGCCAATGGAGAGGGCGCGGTCCATGGCCCTGTGGGAGATGGCGCCGTTGGAGACCTCCTCCACCTGTTTGGTGAGGACAGCTACGGCGGGTTCCGCCTTGACGATGTAAAAGCCGATGAGCATGCCGATGGGGACCAGCAGCCAGCGGTGGGCGCCGGAGGCCACCGATGCGCCGATGAGCTGGCCGGCGGGCATGAAGCCCACGTTGACTCCGCACAGAAACAGCACCAGTCCCACATAGGCGTAGAGCAATCCCAGACCGATCCGGAGCAGCTGGCTGCCTTTAAAGCGGCGGGCAGCCAGTTGGAAGACCGCGAACACTCCGGCGATGGGGAGCAGGGCGACAGCCACCTCGTGGGCGTACTCGGGGAGTGCGTCTAAAAAGCGGCGGGCCACGTCGGCGGTGGTGGACACCTGGAGCATGGGGGCGGAGGAGGGAACGATCTGATCCAGCCCGTAGACAGCTCCTAGGACGAGCACCGACAGGATGGGGCCGATGGAGCACAGGGAGATCAGGCCAAAGCTGTCGCTGGCGGCGTCCGCGTCGCTCCGGGCGGAGGCCAGCCCCAGGCCCAGGGACATGAGAAAGGGGACCGTAATGGGTCCGGTGGTGACGCCGCCGGAGTCGAAGGAGACAGGGACCAGCTCCCCGGGGACCAGAGCCGCCAGGAGAAACACCAGAGCGTAACAGGCCAGCAGCAGGCGGCGCAGAGGGATGCCCCGCCGTACCCGAAGAGCGGCGGCGGCCAGAAACAGGCCTACGCCCACGGCCACAGTGACCACCAGCACCTGGGTGTCGATGGCGGGCACCTGTCCGGCCAGTACCTGGAGGTCGGGCTCGGCCATGGTGGTCAGCACACCCAACAGGAAGTAGATCAGCAGGGGCAGCAGGGGGTGGCGGGCCTGGCTCAGGGCGGTGCCCATTCCCTCTCCCATGGGGATCATGGACATGTCCACGCCCAGGGTGAAAAATCCCATCCCGGCGATGAGCAGGATGGCGCCGAACAGGAACAGGACCAGGGTGCCTGGCTCCAGAGGCGCGGCGGTGATGGACAGGAGAAAGACAATGACGGTGACGGGCAGTACCGAAGCCATGGACTCACGGGTCTTTTCCGCCAGCTGTTTGTTGAACTGCAAAGGATGCCCTCCTTTCCCGGGAAATATAATATGTTTATTCTATTATATGGGAGAAAAATCGGGGCTGTCAAAGGGACGGAGAGTCCAGGTGTTAAGAAAACGGCGGTAGAAAAGGGGGAAAAACGGAACATAACATCGTCCGCAGGCCTGAGGAAAAAATGAAAAAGGCAAAAAAGACGAAAAAACAGCGCCCCTGAGGGCGCTGGAGGAGAAAAACTCTTGACATTTTCTTTATGGAAAACCGGACTTCTTAACAAGAGAGGCGGCTCAGAGGTCGTGCCATTCCACCACTGTCTCCTCCCGGGCGCACAGACACAGGCTGTACCCGGGGGCGAAGGGCAGCAGCCGCAGCCGCACCCCCTCCAGAGCCGGGAAATTGCCCGCCTCGTCCACCACGGAGAAGGTGGCGGGGTCGTCAAAAAAACCGTGTCCGGTGTATTTGACCCAGCTCTCCTTGGCGCACCACACGTCGAAAAAATCCCGATACCGGTTTTGCGCCAGCCAGGCGTCCTCCCGGGGGTGAAAGAAGCGCCGGGACAACCGTCCGGGATCGGCGTGGGACCGGTGGATCTGGAGGTCCAGCCCAAGGGGCACAGAGGCAAAGGCGCACAGCCACCACTGTCCGCTGTGGGTCAGGGAGAAATGGAGGCTGGGAACCTGGGAGAAAGAGGGCTTTCCCCAGGGGCCGGTCCGCAGCTCTCCCAGAGCGGCGGGGGACAGACCGCTGTACCGGGACGCGGCCCGGAGCAGCAGGGCGTGGGAACCGGGCCCCCCCTCGGAGAAGGGAGCCCGGAAAATCGCCGCCGGGATGCGGTCAGCGCCCACGGTCAGGGCTGGGTGAAGCCCTTCTGGGCCAGGTAGTCGATGACGTCCTTCACCTGGTGGAGGTGCCAGACCTCCCGGGTGGGGATGGTGGTGTCGAAATGGTCCTCAAAGGCGCTGATGATGTTCATGACGTCGAAGGAATTCAGGGCCAGGTCCTGGACGAAGTCCGTCTCGTAGGTGATCCCCTGTTTTCCGGTCACGTTGTAAATGATGTCCTGGATCAGCTGCAGCATGGTGGTTCTCTCTCTCCTTACTGGTTGTCGTACCGTTTGATCTTTTTGGTTCCGGTCTTATTGAACTCCTTCTCCCGGATGTTCACAAGTTGGATCTGCTGGTAGGTGGGCAGGTCCCGGTTGATTTTATCCACCTCCTGCTGCAGGTGCTCCAGGATCTCATAGGAGCTGAGCCCCTCGCAGCGCTGGGGGTCGGGGTAAATGCTGGCGGTGAGCTTCACATCATCGGCGAAGGCTCCGTTGGCGGTGCCGTAGACCATGACCTCTTTGACCATGGGGATGGCGGAGAGCATCTCTTCCAGCTTTTCCGGGGAGATCTTCTTGCCGTTTTTGAAGACGATCAGGTTCTTTTTCCGGCCGGTGAGGTAGAGGAATCCGTCCTGGTCGGTGTAACCCAAATCGCCGGTCCGGAACCAGCCGTCCTCCAGGGCCTGGGCGGTCTGATCCGGATCCTTGTAATAGCCCTGCATCACGGAGGGACCCCGGACGCAGACCTCTCCGTCATCCAGGCGGAGCTCCAATGTCTTCAGAGGCAGGCCCACGGAGCCGATCTTATTGGCGTAGTTGCAGTTGACAGAGATAAGGGGGGCGCATTCAGTGATGCCGTACCCCTGGAGCACCTGGACGCCCAGCAGCTCGAACTCCTCGGACAGCTCACGGCTCAAGTGGGCGCCGCCGCAGATCAGAAGATGCAGGGTACCCAGGGCCTTCTCACGCAGCTGCTCCAGAGTCTTGAACTTCACCGGAAGGTGGAGCTGGCGGCACAGGCGGGCCACTTTCATCAGAGTCTTGAGGGCGTTGGCCTTTCCGGCCTTCTCCACCGTCAGCCACATCTGGTTGTGGATGGCCTCCACCATCAGGGGGACGGTGAGCATGGTGTCGGGCTTGGACAGGTGGAGGTCCCGCATGGCGGTCTTCAGGTCGCCGTTGATATACAGGTGTGCCCCCCGGAGGAAGGTGTTGAGCACGGCGGAGTTCAGGCCGTAAGCGTGATAGAAGGGGAGGGAGCAGAAGACCCGCTGATAGAAGCACACATAGATGCTGGAATCGCACAGGTTCTGCAGTACGCCCTTCTGGCTGAGCATGACCATCTTGGACTGGCTGGTGGTGCCGGAGGTGAAGACGATCTCGGCGGTCTGCTCCAGGGACACGTCGGGGGCGGGCAGAGGGGACTCGGCCTCCAGGGCGTGCCCCTGCTCATAGAGGACGGAGATGGGGCATACCCCCTCGTCCCGGGCCGGACCGTCCATCAGGACGATGCGCTCCACGCTGCCGCTGTCCAGCAGGGGGAGGCAGATGGACAGAAAGGTGGAGGAGAGGAACAGCAGTTTGGCGTCTGAACGGCATACCATCTCCCGGATGATGCTGTCAGATTGTTCCGTGTCTACACAGACGGCCACACAGCCGCAGGAGACCACCGCCAGGAAGGAGATGATCCAGTCGGCGCTGTTTTCGCTGAGGATAGCCACATGGGAGCCGGGGACCAGGCCCTGCTCCAGCAGCCCGCGGCGCAGGTCTGCCGTCCGCTGGGTCAGCTCCAGGTAGGTGAGGGTCTTCTCCTCCTGCCGGCGGGTGAACCAGGACAAGGCGGGACGGGAGCCGTAGGTTTTGGCGATCCCTTCCAGAAACTGGGGGAAGGTGTCATAAAAGGGAACGGTGTAATCCGCTTTGTTATAAGACTGAATTTTCATGCCGGACCTCCTGTTGAAGATGAAAAGTCGGGGACGGCCTGCCGGGGCGCGCGGTCCTGGATCTCCTCACGCATCTTGGTCCAGAACTCAGGGTCCAGGGCCAGAGACTGAAAGACCTCGGTGATGTGGGCGTCCAGCTGGGTGCCCTTGGACCGCTCCAGCTCCTCCATGGCCTGCTGGAAGCTCAGGCTCTTGCGGTACTGGCGGTCGGAGGTCATGGCGTCAAAGGTGTCGGCCACGGCGATGATCCGGGCCTCCTCGGGGATATCCTCGCCCTGGAGCCCATCGGGATAGCCGCAGCCGTCGATGCGCTCATGGTGGCTGAGAATGGCGGGGAGAATGGGCCGGAACTGGCTGATGACAGAGAGCAGTTCCGCGCCGTTGCGGGGATGCGTCTTGATGACGTCGTATTCCTGAGCGGTCAGCTTCCCGTTTTTCAGCAGGATGTCATCGGGGATGGACAGCTTGCCCACGTCGTGGAACAGGCCGGCCACCCGGACCCGTTCGCAGTACGCCGGGTCACGGCCCAGCTTGCGGGCGATCTGAAGGGCGTAAAAGGAGACGCGGTCAGAGTGGCCCCGGGTGTAGGCGTCTTTGGCGTCCACCACCCGGCGCATGGTGCTGATCATCTCCAGATAGCCGCTTTGCAACTGGCTGTAGGCCTGGTCCAGCTTGTGGTTTTTCTCCTGGACCAAGGCGTGCAGGCGGGCGTTGCAGATGGCGGAGGAAGCCTGGCGGGAAAAGACCTCCATCAGCTGGATCTGGTCATACTTGGGAGGCTCCCGCAGCAGGATGGTCAGCAGGCCGATCTGGTGCTGCTCGCCGTCCACCAGGGGGAGGACCAGCTGCCGGTCCAGGACCAGAGAACTTTTTCCCTCCAACTGGGCCATCAGGTCCTCCGCCTCCTGGGAGGTGAGGGCGGAGAAGCCGTCGCCCGCCGCCCGGGAGGAGAAACGGGCTCCGGTTTCGCTGGGGAAGGCGGGGGAGTAGTGCTCCGCGTCCAGAGTCAGGACCACGTTGGCGCAGGGCAGCAGGGAGGAGGCGGTGTGCAGGATGCTGTCGGTGATGTGCTCCATAGACCGTAGATCGTGGATCAGGGGCAGGGAGTCCATGATGGCGGACAGCCCGTCCTTATAGCTGCGGATGGTACGCATCTGCCGGATGGATTTCACGCAGGATTCCACCAGCAGCTCCAACTGGTCGAACCGGTCGCTCTTTTCATAGTACCCCTGAATGTCCAGAGCGCGGATCGTTTTGATGGGGGGCGCCATGCTCTTGTGTCCGGTGAGCAGGATGATGAAGATGTCATGGTTGAACTGGCGGATCTGCTCCACCACCTGGTCGCCGCAGATGGGGGTCATCAGGAAGTCCAGCAGCAAAATGTCGTAATGTCCCCGCCGGATGCGTTCGATGGCCTGTTGGGGATCATTTTCCACGTCCACCCGGTAACCGGAGCGCTGGAAGTAAGCCTGAATGGTAGAGGTCATGATGGGGTCGTCATCCAAGGTAAGGATGGAGAAGGCGCCCTCAGCAGTATTTTGTCTGTACTGTCTCATAAGCTGTTACCTCACTTCACATTCCGGGGATGGGGGGGAGTGCGGAGGACTCGGTCAGGTCAGAGGACTCGGCGTCCAGGGAGGCGGCGGGGTCCAGGGGGATGGTCATGCCGAAAATGGCGCCGCCGCCGGGATTGTCCGCACACCACATGGTGCCGTTGAACTTGCCGTGGACCACGGCGTTGGAGATGTACAGGCCCAGGCCGCTGCCCTGGGCTCCCTTGCTGGTGACCATCTCTTTGAAGAGCCGGTTCCGGATGGTGGGGGAGATGCCCGGGCCAGTGTCTTTGACGTAGAGCTTGACCTGGTGTCCGTCCTGTTCCAGCCCCAAGGTGATGGGACCGCCGCCCACCTGCTTTTGGGCGAAGATCGCGTTGGTCACCAGATTGCCCAGTACCTGGACCAGGTTGTTGATGTCGCCGTGGAGGGTGATGTTTTGGGAGTCCTTACACTCGGACACCAGGGTGCAGCCGGCGCTGATGAGCTCGTGGCGCATCAGCAGGGTAGTGCGCTTGAGCAGTTCATCGATGGTGAACAGGGAGTCGTCAAAGGCGCTGACGCTGGTGGCCTGCCCCTTGATGGCGGTGATGATGTCCGACATGTAGGCGGTGGAGTCCTGGATCTTTTGGAACCAGTCCCGCATCTCGCCGAAGATCTCCCGGTAGTCTTCGGGGGTGACCCGTGGGTCGGAAAGACTGGCTAGGCACTCGTCGACCAGGGTATCTGCCGCCGAGACACAGCCTGAGATGCTCATGATGGGGGTCTTCAGGTTGTGGGCCAGGCCGCCCATCATCTGGCCCAGGAAAGCGAACCGCTCCTGCTCCATCATGCGGTTCTGGCTGTCCTGGAGCTGGCGCATGCTCTTTTTCAGCTGGGTGATGTCCTTGAAGATCAGGACGAAGCCCACGGGCTTTTCGTTCTGGATCAGCTGAGAGACGTCGGTGACGTAATAGTTCTTTTGCAGCACACCGCCCCGGTTGATGGTGGCGGCCTGCTCATAGGAAATGGTGGACTGGGCGTCCTGGCAGGCGTCCACAGCGGTGATCATGTTGTAGATAGCGGTCTTTTTGGAGATGTCTTCCTCCTTGACGCAGTCCTTCAGGTAGCGGTTTTCCGTGATGCCGTACCGGGAGGCAAAGACGGCGGCGAAGGATTTGTTGTAATTGAGAACCAGCCCCTTGCTGCTGAGTACCATGTAGCAGTCGGAGATCCAGTCCAGCATGTACTGGGTAGCCACCGGGGTGATGTCCAGCAGATTGAGCCGGTAGATGGCGATACCGTTGAACAGGATCAGGGGAAGGAAGCTGAGAGGGGTGGCGGTGATGGGGAAGTTCAGCCCCGAGAAGGTGGCGGCAATGCTGACCAGCAGGGGACACAGACCGCCCAGAAAGAGCATCAGACACTGCTGGAAGTAGAGCTTGCTGGGATTTTTGCGGACAAAGTTGAAGATCAGTCCGAAGCTGATGAGAAAGCACAGGTAGCTGTGCAGGCCGGTGACCAGGACAAAGGGACCGAAGACGATCTCGCTGCGGACGATGGAAAAGACCCGGTACTGCAGGTGGTGCCAGTCATTGGTCAGGGAGACCAGAACGGACAGAACGGGGACCGCCAGAAAGACCAGCATCCATTTCGGAAAGCGGTCCCGGCCCTGAACAAAAACCAGGGAGATCATCAGGTAGATGGCGGGAATGGCGATGCCCAGGTAGGTCAGGCTGTCCAGAATGGCCAGGGCCTTCAGATGGTCCGGCGGGGTGCGCCACATGACCAATATCAGTATGGCCCAGTAGGCGTAAACCAGCACCAGCCACAGGTACAGCTTGCTGAGCAGGGAGCGCTGCTTGGGGCTGTGGAACAGCCAGAAGATGAAGACGGCCACGCCCAACAGAGACAGCAGAAAGACTGCCGCGGCAAAATCAGATACCACGGGACCACCTCCCCTGGGACAGACGGTCCGCGGGGTCAAACCGGAAGGCGCGCAGCAGACGGTCCGGACCGGGCACAGCCGCCCGGAGGCCGGCCCGCTCCAGCTGCTCCATGGTCAGGGCGCTGTCCACTGTGATGGAGGCGGGGCCCTCCTTCAGCTGGTTCCACAGGTCCAGCAAGGGGGCCAGCAGGTCCCCCCGGAGGTCCACCGGGGCCTCGGCCATCATCCGGTCAAATTCCTCGTCGGGTACCACCTGCAGGCCGGAGACCACCGCCCGGGCGGCCTCCTCCACCCTGGGAGGATTGGGGCCCTGGAGGTGGAACACGGTCTGGGGCGCGTCCCGCAGGGCTACCGCCGCCTGGGCGCACCAATCGATGGGGGTCAGCTCCATGGGCGCGGCGGCCATGGAGGCGGGGATGACACCCATGGCGTGGATGCCCCGCATGGTGAGCCAGAAGGCGTTGGTCCTGGGATTTTTCTGGAAGGTGCCGTCCTGGGACCGGCCCACCAGGCGTCCCAGGCGGAACACCCGGGCGGTGAGGCCGGAGCGGACCGCGTCAAATACGGCGGCTTCCGCCAGAAATTTGCTGCGGACATACAGGTTCCGCCGCCAGTTCTGACCGATGTCGAAGTCCTGTTCTGTGAAGACGGCGGAGCCGTTTCCATCGGACAGGCGGTCGCCGGCCACGCTGGTGGTGGACATATGGAAGAGGGGGGCGTTGGCGGCCCGGGCCAGCTTGATCAGCTCCTGGGTCCCGCCCAGGTTGACGGCCAGCAGGGCGTCGCTGTCGGCGGCGTAGTGGCGCACGTCGGCGGCGCAGTTCCAAACGCCGTCCACCCGCCCGGACAGGGCCTGGTAGTCCCGGGGGGACAGCCCCAGACCGGGCCGGCTGATGTCGGCGGACAACACCTCCACCTGGTCCCCCAGCCCCAGGGTCCAGCCGCTGCCGAAGTACCAGGACAGGGTGTCCATCAGCCGGGCCTCATCCCCGTCCCGCATGGTGCACAGCACCTTGGATACGCCGTTTTCCAGCAGGGCGCGGAGCATGTGGGCCCCCAGGAAGCCGGTGGCTCCGGTGAGCAGCACCGTCTTCATGGCCCGCCGTCCGCCGGAGGCGGGCAGGGCAGGTGCCGTCCGGGGGTACTCCTGCCGGGGGGCGGAGACCACCAGGGTACGGGCAGGGGAG
>NZ_JADYUM010000018.1 GCF_021531815.1 Pseudoflavonifractor phocaeensis | reverse complement strand
CCGCTCCTCGGGGGCCTTGGGCGGCGGGGGCGGAGGCGCCCAGGGCTTCCGCTTGCCCTCCCGCAGGTTTTTTTCGTGCTGGCGTTTTTCCCGCTGGCGCTGGAGCATCCGGTCGGCCTTTTCCCGCAGCTGCTGGGCGGCGGGACCGTAGCGGTCCGGATCACGGGCAGCCAGCTTTTCCAGAATGGAAGCGGCGAAGCCGGCGTCGGTCAGGGCCAGCATGGCGCAGGAACTGCGGCCCAGGAGGAACCCCAGCTCCGCTTTGGTGAAAGGCAGCTCCAAAAAGAGCACGTTGCCGGCCTCTCCGAAGTGGGCGGCCCGGCGCCGGGTGTTGGGGGCGGCGTCGGAGGCCAGGAGGACCAGCCGGGCATGGTGGGCCCGGCAGACGGCGCCCACCGGCTCCTCGCCGATCTCCAGCCGTCCGGCCTTTTTGGCCAGCCCCAGGAGATGGAGCACGGGATCGTTAGCCATCCTGGTCCCCTCCCTTCATCTGGTTCTCCAGGGCCTCCCAGACCTCGGGGGGGAGGGCGGTCTCAAAGGCCCGCTCCAGCCCCTTGGACTTCCGGGCCTTGGCCAGACAGGCCGGGTCGGGGCACACATAGGCTCCACGGCCGGGCAGTTTGCCCTTGAAATCCAGGCTCACCGCCCCCTCGGGGGAGCGTACCACCCGGATCAGCTCTTTTTTTGGTTTCATTTCCCGGCAGCCAACACATTGGCGCAGAGGGATTTTTTTGGGCACCTGGGTCACCCCCGAGTTGAAATTAGAAAGAAAATGTGTGAAATGAGCCGTAGGGACACGGCGGACCGTGGAGCATTACTCCTCCGCGGGAGTGGCCTCGTCCTCCACGAACAGGTCCTCGCCAGCGTCCTCAATGGGCTCCAGAGGGGCGGAGGCGGGCTTGATGTCGATCTTGTATCCGGTGAGCTTGGCGGCCAGACGGGCGTTCTGGCCCTCCTTGCCGATGGCCAGGGACAGCTGGTCATCGGGGACCACCACCCGGCAGCTCTTGCCGTCGGGCAGCTCCTCCACGCTGATGACGTCAGCGGGGGACAGGGCGGCGGCGATGTACTCGGCGGGGTCCTCGGAGTACTTGATGATGTCCATCTTCTCGCCCTTCAGCTCTTCCACGATGGTGTTGACCCGCTGGCCCCGGGGGCCGACGCAGGCGCCGATGGGGTCCACGTTGGGGTCGGCGGACCAGACGGCCAGCTTGGTGCGGGAACCGGCCTCCCGGGCCACGGACTTGATCTCCACGGTGCCTTCGTAGATCTCGGGCACTTCCAGCTCGAACAGCCGCTTGACCAGACCGGGATGGGTGCGGGAGATGAGGACCTGGGGGCCCTTGGTGGCCCGGCGGACCTCCACCACATAGACCTTCAGCCGCTGACCCTCCACATAGCTCTCGCCCTTCACCTGCTCGTTGGTGCCCAGATAGGCGTCGGTGAACTCGGAGCCGGAGTGGATGCGCAGGGCCACGGAACCGTTCCGGGGGTCGATACGGGTGACCACGCCGGTGAGCAACTCGTGCTCCTTGGAGGAGAACTCGTCGTAGACCATACCCTGCTCCGCCTCGCGGATGCCCTGGATAATGACCTGACGGGCGGTCTGGGCGGCGATACGGCCGAAGTTGCGGGGCTTCAGCTCGATGCGGACCACGTCGCCCAGCTGCGCCTGGGGCAGAACGGTGCGGGCCTCGTCCAGACTGATCTCGGTGGCGGGATTATCCACCACTTCCACGATGTCCTTCTTCAGGAACATCCGGACGGTGGCGGTCTCCTTGTTGGCCTCGATGACCAGGTTGTCGCCCACGCCCTCGTGGTCCCGGCGGTAGGCGGACAGCAGGGCCTGGGTGATCTTCTCCATCATGTAGCCGGGTTTGATGCCCTTTTCCTGCTCGATCTGGGCGATGGCGGCGAAAAACTCCTCGCCGTCCAGCTCGTTACTGTTGACTTTCTTTGTCGTTCTCTTAGCCACGGTCTTTTCCTCCTAAATCAGAAGCGGGGGTACAGCCGTACCAGCGCGATCTCTTTTTTTTCAAAACGGACGGGGGTTTCGTTGATCTCCAGGGTCACGTCTCCATCCTCCCAGGACTGGAGCAGGCCCACAAATTCCTTTCGGCCCTCCCGGGGGCGGTAGAGCTTGACCTCCACCTCCTGGCCCTGGAACCGGGCGAAATGTTCCGGTTTTTTCAGTACCCGGTCCGCCCCGGCGGAGGACACCTCAAAGGTGTAGCTGCCCTCAATGGGGTCGGCCTCGTCCAGCTTGTCGGACAGGGGACGGGAGACGGCCTCGCAGTCGTCAATGGACACGCCGCCCTCCTTGTCGATATAGACCCGGAGGAACCACGTCCCGGCCTCCTTCACATACTCCACGTCCCACAGGGAGCAGCCTGCTCCCTCCACGATGGGGGCGGCCAAAGCGGCCACGGTGTCTGTTACTTTTGCCATGGAATTCCTCCTGAAAAGCTGCCCGGAGGGCCGGGTCAGCCGGATTTGGTCAATCAAAAAGAGCGGAGCCTCGACCCCACTCTTACCAATACTACCTTAATTACAATGAAACTATACCATATTGCCGCCCGGATTGCAAGGGGCGGGGAGAAGTTTTTTCCAAAAAGGGAGGCAAAGAAATCGTAAAAATGGAAGGAGGTCCCAGACCGGGCAGCGATTTCCGGGTGTTCCTGCGGAAAAACGGCACATACTAGCCGGCGGATGGGACTTCCGTTGGAAAAAAGAGCGGGAGGATGCAGCGAATGAACAAAAAATGGATGGTTCCTGCCCTGGCCGTGGCGCTGACCATGTCGCTGACGGCCTGCGGCGGCAACAGGGACGGAAACAACGGCACCGTCAATGGGAACGGTACCACAGGCAGCGGCAGCGTGGGCAACGGCAGCCTGAGCGACCCCTATGCCGGCAGCGGCAGTCTGGAAAACGGCAGCATGGGCGGCGGCAACCCCGCTACCGCGCCGAGCGGTTCGGCGGCGGGCAGCGGCGCGGCCAGCGGGAGCCAGACCCGGAACAGCCGGACCTCCTATAACGGCTACACCGCCACCCGGCGTACCGCCTATGACTATCTCAACGACGGCCGGTACGCCGCCGACGGCAATGGCCAGGTCAACGGCCGGTGGAATACTGCCGGACAGGACCTGACCCAGGGAGCCCGGGACCTGGTCCGGGGCGCCGGGAACGCCATCGGCGACGTGGGCCGGGGCGTGGGCAATGCCGTGGGTGATGTTGGCCGCGGCGTGCAGAACGCGGCCCGGAGCGCCACGAACTATTAAAGCGCCCGGTGACGAAGCGGGGCAGGCTTTCGCCTGCCCCCGCTTTTTATCCTCGTTTTTTGACGCCCTTTTTGGCGGGAGCCTTGGCCTTGGCCCAACCCGCCTTCCGGACAGGCTTTCCGCCCTGGGCGGCAGAGTCCTTCTTCTCCACCCGGCGGCGGCCATCGAAGCGGCCGCTGTCCTGCTTGGAGCGGGAGGGAACTTTGCCCTTTTCCTGAGGACGGGTGTGGCTGCCCTGTTCTCCGAGAGCCTGTCCCTTGTCCGGGCGGACCAGGCACCGCTTGCCGTAGCCGATCAGGTCCTCACGGCCCGTCTTGTGGAGGGCCTCCAGCACCAGCTTCCGGTTCTGGGGTTTGCGCCACTGCATCAGGGCCCGCTGGAGGGCCTTATCGTGGGGCGTCTTGGGGACAAAGACCGACTTCATGGTCCGGGGGTCGATGCCGGTGTACCACATGCAGGTGGCCAGGGTGCCGGGGGTGGGGTAGAAGTCCTGGACCTGCTCGGGCATGTGGCCCTCCTTGTTCAGCCACTCGGCCAGGCGCACCGCGTCCTCCAGGGTGCAGCCAGGGTGGGAGGAGATGAGGTAGGGCACCAGATACTGGTCCTTGCCGTACCGGCGGTTGAGCTTGAAATACTTCTCCCGGAACTTTTCATAGACCTCGATGTGGGGCTTGCCCATATAGTCCAGGGTGTGGTTGACGCAGTGCTCCGGAGCCACCTTCAGCTGGCCGGAGATGTGGTGCTGGACCAGGTCGGTGAAAAACTCCCCGCTGGGGTCCTTCATCAGGTAGTCAAACCGGATGCCGGACCGGATGAACACCTTTTTCACCCCGGGGATAGCCCGGAGCTTGCGCAGCAGCATCATATAGTCGGTGTGGTCGGCGTCCAGGTTGGGGCAGGGCTCGGGGGCCAGACAGGCACGGTTTTTGCACATGCCGTATTTCAGCTGCTTCTGGCAGGAGGGGCGGCGGAAGGTGGCGGAGGGACCGCCCACGTCGTGGATATAGCCCTTGAAGCCGGGGTGCTTGGTGAGGGCGGTGACCTCCCGGATGACGCTCTCATGGCTGCGGCAGGAGATGGCCCGGCCCTGGTGGAAGGCCAGGGAGCAGAAGTTGCAGGCGCCGAAGCAGCCCCGGTTGTGGGTGACGGAGAAGCGGACCTCCTCAATGGCGGGGACGCCCCCCATCTCGTCGTACATGGGGTGGGGCTCCCGGACATAGGGCAGCTCGGCCACCCAGTCCATCTCCTCGGTGGTCAGAGGCGGGGCGGGGGGATTGACGATCAAAAACTGGTTTCCGTGTTTCTGGACGATGGCCTTGCCCACCACGGGGTCGTGCTCCTGGTACTCCACCATGTTGGCCCGGGCATAGGCCTCCTTGGAGGCGGCTACCTCCTCGAAGGAGGGCACCTCCACCTTGGGATAGGCGCACAGGCCGGGATATTTTGCCGCCACACAGGTGCCCCGTACGTCGGTGATCTCGCCCACCGGGGTGCCGGAGGCCAGCCGGGCGGCGATCTCCAGGGAGGCTTTCTCCCCCATGCCGTAGGTCAGAATATCGGCCTGGGCGTCAAAAAGGATGGAGCGGCGCACCTTGTCCTCCCAGTAGTCATAGTGGGCGAAGCGGCGCAGGCTGGCCTCCAGTCCGCCGATGATGATGGGGATGTCCCCAAAGACCTCCCGCACCCGGTTGGAGTAGACCACGGTGGCGTGGTCGGGCCGCAGACCCGCCCGCCGTCCGGGGGAGTAGGCGTCGTCGTGGCGTCGCTTCTTGGCCGCCGTGTAGTGGGCCACCATGGAGTCGATGTTGCCCGCCGAGATCAGGACCCCCAGACGGGGCCGGCCCAGGACGGTGAAAGCCGCCGGGTCCTTCCAGTCGGGCTGGGACAGGATGGCCACCCGGTAGCCCTTGGCCTCCAGGACCCGGCCGATGATGGTGGGACCGAAGGAGGGATGGTCCACATAGGCGTCGCCGGTGATGAGAAGAAAATCATAAAAGTCCCAGCCCCGGCGGGCCATGTCCTCCCGGGACACCGGGAGGAACAAATCGCGGTCAAAGCTCATGATGTGCCTCGTTTCATAGTAGTGTCAGGAAAAAGGGTACGGCGCTCAGCGCTCGTACCCGATGTACTTTTCCATGATGTCCAGGGGGACCCGGCTGCCCTGCTCCTCGCCCACCTTGACGAAGCCGTACTTTTTGTAGAAGTGCTGGGCCCGGTCGTTGTAGGGAGCGCACCGCAGCCGCAGCTTGTCCCGGCCCAGAGGCCGGAAAAAGGATACCGCCTGGCCGATGAGCTGGACGCCCAGCTCCTGGTCCCGGCGCTCCGGCATGATGTAGCAGAAGGCGATGTACCCGGCGCCCTCCTCCCGGTAGCGCTCCGTGTTCACCTGGAGGACGCCTGCCGCCGCGTCTCCGGCCATGGCCACCGTGACGCCCCAGGGGGAGCGGGACAGGTCCTGTTCCGCGGCCGCCAGGAAGCCGCCGCCGTCAAAGGAGATGTCAGGGCCGTGGGTGGACACCCAGGCCTCCCGGCGGGCCTCCAGGTAGAGGGCTTTCTCCTCCTCCCAGCGGATGGGGCGGTACCAGAGGTTGACGTCTTCCGCCTTCCGGTCCTTCCGCCACCAGGACTGCCGACTCAGGGTGGAGATGGAGGGATCCAGGTGGGAGGCGTCCGCCTCATAGTCGATTTGAAAGTCTGCGCCGTCCCAGGTCAGCTTGGAGACGGCGGTGTTGTCGCTGTGGCCCAGGGTGCACCAGTCCTGGGGAGCCACGCCCCTGAGCTGGGCCAGTGCCTGACGGATGGCGGTGCCGTGGCAGAAGATGGCCACAGTCTGGTCCGGATGGGCCTGGGCGATGCGGCGGATGACCTGGGCGACCCGGCTGCCCACGTCGGCCAGGTCCTCTCCGTTGGGAGCGCGCCAGGTGGGGTCGCTCCGGTTGAACCGGGTGATGCCCTCCAGGTCGAAGTGGCGGATCTCCCCCCAGGTCCTGTCCTCCCAGTCCCCCATGTGGATCTCCCGGAGCTGAGGGTCGGTGCGCAGCTCCAGTTTTTTGGGGAGATAGACCGCCCGTGCGGTGGTCTTGGTGCGGTACAGGTCGCTGGAGTATACCGCGTCCACGGGAATATCCCGGAAGCGCTCCTCCAGGGCGGCGATCTGCCGGAAGCCGTTGTCGGTGATCAGGGCGTCGTACCAGCCGTGGATGCGGCGGTACAGGTTGCCCTCGGCCTCGGCGTGGCGGATGAGGTAAATGGTAGTCATAGCTTCAGTCCTTTGCTGTGGAGTAACGCGCGGTCATTCCTGCCCCTTCATCTCAAAGTGGATCAGGAGGGAGAGCAGGGCGCGCAAAAGGATCACGGCCCCCAGGACCAGCAGCTCGTTCAGGTCCCGGACCATGACGGTCTTCAAGATCTCGGCGGCCATTTTGAACTCCAGGCTGGTGGCAAGGCCGTTGGCCAGATCAAATTTGATGTTGCAGGGGTGGTGGGTGACCAGCCCCCTGCAGTAGCGCCAGAAGGCGATCAGGGCGGATACCGTCACCACGAAAATGCCCATCAGCTCGCAGGCCGAGATGATGGTGGGCAGGATCAGCTCAATGAGACGTTCCAGCATGATGCCTCCTTATAAGCGCTGCAGAGCAGGGATACAGCGGGCTGTGTCCCTGCTCCTGCTTTACCAGGGCTTCACTCCGCCGGTCAGTTCCCGGAGGTTGGACAGGCCCTGCTTTTCCGCGATGGCGGCCAGACCCTCCCGGACCTTGATGGGGGTGAAGGGGTCGGCGAACAGGGCGGTGCCCACCGCCACGGCGGAGGCGCCCGCCAGCATCAGCTGGGCCGCGTCCTCCCCCTTGGCCACGCCGCCCATGCCCAGAATGGGGATGTTCACGGCCTGGGCCACCTCCCACACCATCCGTACCGCCACGGGCAGGACGGCGGGACCGGACAGGCCGCCGGTGTTCATTTTCAGCACAGGCCGGCGGGTGTTCACGTCGATGCGCATGCCCCGGATGGTGTTGATCAGGGACACCGCGTCGGCCCCGGCGCCCTCCACTGCCTTGGCGATCTGGGTGATGTCGGTGACGTTGGGGGACAGCTTCACCATCACGGGCACGCTGCCCGCATGGGCCTTGGCCACCTCCGTCACCTCGGCGGCCAGCTCAGGCCGGGTGCCGTAGGCCAGGCCCCCCGCCTTCACGTTGGGGCAGGAGATGTTGACCTCGATCATGTCAACCCCGGCCCCGGCCAGCTTTTCGCACATGATGCCGTACTCCTCGGGGGTGTTGCCCGAGATGTTGGCGATGACCCGGGTGTCAAACTGCCGCAGGAAGGGCAGCTCCTCCGCAATGAAGGCGTCCACACCGGGGTTTTGCAGGCCCACGGAGTTTAGGATGCCCATGGGAGTCTCAGCAATACGTGGGGCGGGATTGCCTTCCCGGCGGTGGAGGGTCAGGCCCTTGGCGCAGATGCCCCCCAGCTCGGACAGGTCGAAGAATTGGTTATACTCCCGGCCGAAGCCGAAGGTGCCGGAGGCCACCACCACGGGGTTCTTCATGGTCATCCCCGCCAGAGTGACGGACAGGTCGATGTTAGACATTCCAGTCCACCTCCTTGGAATCAAAGACAGGGCCGTCCTTGCACACGTGCTTCCGGCTGCCGTCCTTCATGTCGCAGGCGCACACCAGGCAGGCGCCGATGCCGCAGCCCATCCGTTCCTCCATGGACACCTGACAGGGTACGCCCAGCTCCTCGGCCACCTTGGCCACGTTCCGGAGCATGGGCTTGGGGCCGCAGGCCAGCACGGCGTCATAGTTCTTGTCCTGCTCCAGCTCCTGGCGCACCAGAGCGTCCACAAAGCCGTGGTAGCCCACGGAGCCGTCATCGGTGGCGATGAGCACCTTGGCGCACTCCTGGGTGAGCTGGTCCAGAAGGATGATCTTGTCGGCGGACCGTCCCCCCAGAATGGCGGTGGACCGGCCCTGGGTGTACTGGGCGCAGCCCCGCATGGGAGGGATGCCGATGCCGCCGCCCACCAGCAGGTAGCGGCCCTCGGGCTTGATCTGGAAGCCGTTGCCCAGCAGGCCCATCACGTCCACGCTGTGGCCCACCGGGCGGTTGGCCAGCCACGCGGTGCCCTCGCCCCGGACCTCAAAGACGATGGCCAGCAGGTCGCTGGGGTCATCCTCCTGGCAGGAGCACACAGAGATGGGGCGGCGCAGCAGCAGGCCGTCGCCGCACTTGATGTGGACAAACTGGCCGGGTCCCTTGCAGGAGGTGCGCACCATGTCGCCTACCTCCAGGACCATATAGACGGCGTCTCCCATCTGCTGCTTGGAGACGATCTTACACTTGCGTTCTACTTTCATGACAGCACTACTTTCATTGGCCCCCGCAAAAGGGACCTTGATGGGGAGAACTTAAAGAGACTCTTTCACACAGGCGGGGTCAAAAAACTTGATCTGTCCGCAGCGCTCACAGCGGAACAGGGCCAGCTCCAGGGAGCCGGAGAGCAGGTTGTCCAGGTCGCCCAAAAGGAAGGTGTGCTCGCCTAACTGGAAGGTGGACACCCCCATGGAAGTCATCTCCTGCCCGCAGCAGGTGAGAACGGCCCGCTGCCGCTCCCGGCGCTCCTGAGTCTGCCGCTCCTGCTCCAGCCGGGCTTCCTCCTCCGCGCGCTTTTGTTCCTGGGCCGCCTCATAGCCGCGGCGGACCACATCCCGGTTTTCCAGGCAGTGAGAGGACAGAATACGCTGGTCCAGGGCGTCCCGCTCCGGTCCCTCCGCCTTTTCGTAGCGGTCCCGGCATTTGGAGCAGACGACCTGGGTGGTGCGGTAAAAGCGGATGGAGTCGCGGTCAAACAGGCCGGTCTCCTGTCCGCACAGGACGCAGCGGGGCTTTTCCTTTGCCATGACGGCCTCCTTTCAGTGGTCGGGCTGAAATTTTACACGATGGTCACGAACTGCTTGATATCGTCCCGCATGGCGATGGCGGCGTTCCGTGCGGCCTCAGCAAAATCATGGCCGTCTCCGCCGGTCTTCTTCCAGGCGCACATGATACCCCGGGAGGAGTTGACGATGGCGCCGTGGCCGTACTTGTCAAAGGCGTACTGCACGTCGTCGGCGGTGCCGCCCTGGGCGCCGTAGCCGGGGACCAGGAAGAAGGTGTGCTCCAGGCGCTTGCGCAGGGCCCGGATGTCGGAGGGATAGGTGGCCCCGGTGACGGCGCCGGCCATGGTGTAGCCGTACTTGCCCTCAGTGCCCTTGGCAATACGCTCGTTCAGGTCGCCCATCACCTGGTAGACCAGCCGGTCCCCGGCGATGATGTCCTGGAGCTCCCCGGAGCCGGGGTTAGAGGTCTTGACCAGGACGAAGGCGCACTTGTCCTCCTCCTTGGCGGCCTCCAGGAAGGGCTTGATGGAGTCGGAGCCCATGTAGCCGTTGAGGGTCACACAGTCCACGTCGAAGGACTTGAAGGTCTGGCCCTCGATCTTGGCACCAGACAGCCAGCCCTCGGCGTAGGCGGTGGCGGTGGAGCCGATGTCACCGCGTTTGATGTCGGCGATGACGAACATCCCCTTGGACTTGGCGTACCGGATGGTGCGCTCCAGCATCTCCATGCCCTGCCAGCCCAGGTTCTCGTAGTAGGCGGACTGGGGCTTGACGGCGGGGACGATGTCGCACAGCGCGTCGATAAGGCCCACGTTGAACTGGTAGATGGCCTCGGCGGCCCCCTTCAGGCCCACGCCGTACTCCTCAAAGGCGGCCTGGCGGAGATACGCGGGGACATACTCGATGCGGGCGTCCAGTCCCGCCACGGTGGGGTTTTTCATGGCGCGGATCTTGTCCTGTAAAACGTCAAAAGACATATGATTCAAATCCTTTCTTCTCCGGTGAGCTATGTTGAGGGGAAATTACTGGTCCTGATAGATGACCTTCCCCTGCACGATGGTGTATTTGACCCGGCCCTTGACCCGGCGTCCGGCGAAGGGGGTGTTCCGGGCCTTGGAGGCGAACTGCTCGGGATCGATGGTCCACTCCTCGTCGGGGTCGAAGATGGTCAGGTCGGCGTCCACGCCCAGGGACATGCGGCCCTTGGGCAGGTGGAGGATATCGGCGGGATTGGTGGTCATCCGCCGGATGATGACGGGCAGTTCCATCTTCTTGGTGTGGTACAGCTCGGTGAGGGTGATGGCCAGGGAGGTCTCCAGGCCGATCATGCCGCTGGGGGCACGGGTGAGGGGACGGGCCTTCTCCTCGGCGGAGTGGGGGGCGTGGTCGGTGGCGATGACGTCGATGGTGCCGTCCTTCAGTCCGGCGATGATGCCCTTCACGTCCTGGGCGGTGCGCAGGGGCGGATTGACCCGGGCCATGGAGCCCTTGGTGAGCACCTCGTCCTCGGTGAGGGTGAAGTACTGGGGGCAGGTCTCGCAGGTGATGGGGACGCCCTTCTTTTTCATCTTGCGGATGATGTCCACGCTGCGGGCGGTGGAGACGTGGCAGATATGGACGTGGGCGCCGGTTTCCTCGGCCAGCATGGCGTCCCGCATGACCACGATCTCCTCGGCGATGGCGGGACGGCCCTCCAGCCACAGCTGGCGGGAGACGCTGCCCTCGTTCACCGCCCGGCCCGCCACCATAGAGGTGTCCTCACAGTGGCAAAGGACGGGGAGGTCCAGCCGCCGGGCGCGGATGAGCACGTCCCGCATCAGGTTGGCGTTGTCCACATTGTTGCCGTCATCGGACAGGGCGATGGCCCCGGCCTTTTTCAGCGCCTCCGCGTCGGTGGGCTCCTCCCCACGCAGGCCTTTGGACAGGGCGGCGATGGGGTAGATCTGGACCCCGGAGCCCAGCTTGGCCTTTTCCAGAATGTAGGATACCTGTTCCGGACAGTCCACAGTGGGATCGGTGTTGGCCATGCAGGCCATGGAGGTGACGCCGCCCCGGGCGGCGGCGGCGGAGCCGGTGAGGATGTCCTCCTTGTAGGTCAGGCCGGGGTCACGCAGGTGGACGTGCATGTCCACCAGACCGGGGCAGACCACCAGCCCGGAAGCGTTGATGACTTGGTCGGCTTCCACGTCCAGGCCGCGTTCCAACAGAGATACCTTGCCGTCTTCCACCAGCAGGTTCTGAAGGAGGACCGCGCTGGTGACCGGGTGGACCACCCGTCCGTTTTTGATGAGAAGTTTCATGGGATCAAATTCCTCCGGATATTTCGGGCCAAAGCCGTATTCAATGAAAAATCAGCCAAAACAGTCTGGGAATGGGAGAAAATTCCACATTTCTCTGAAACGGGAAAGGGGAAAACTGCCCGTACCAGTGGCATGATAAATTATAGCGGAACAGACAGGATTTAGCAACGGATTTTTCCGGATTTCCGGAAAGAATAATGGCGGGCGTGAGAGCGGACGGTCCGCCCTTTCGCCGGAAGGAGTGACGAGCGTGAGCGGGAATACCTGTTCGGGCAGCGGGAAGTTCTTCATGGGAATGGCCGCGGGGATGGCGGCCGGGACGGTGCTGGGCATGAGCATGGCGCCCTCCCAGCGGCAGATCCGCCGGGCGGCCCACATGGCCGCCAAGCGGGTCAACGAGGCCGTGGACAGCCTGGCCGACGCCCTGGACCTGTAAGCGGAGGAACGCCGGACGGCAAGGCCGTCCGGCGTTCCGAAGCATTGGGAAAACAGCGTTTAAAGGATGTCCACCAGTTCCCCGTTCAGGGCCTTGTTCATGCTGCGCACCGCGCAGAACTTGCCGCACATGGAGCAGGTGTCGTCGTGCTCCGGAGAGCGGTCGGCCCGGATGGCCTTGGCAGTCTCGGGGTCCAGGGCGCAGGCCCACTGGGCCTCCCAGTCCAGGGCCCGGCGGGCGTCGCCCATCTTGTCGTCGATGTCCCGGGCACCCCGGACGCCCTTGGCGATGTCGGCGGCGTGGGCGGCGATCTTGCTGGCGATGATGCCCTGCTTCACATCCTCCAGATTGGGGAGGGCCAGGTGCTCGGCGGGGGTGACGTAGCACAGGAAGGCGGCGCCGCTCATGGCGGCGATGGCCCCGCCGATGGCGGCGGTGATGTGGTCATAGCCGGGGGCGATGTCGGTGACCAGGGGACCCAGTACATAGAAGGGAGCGCCCATACAGATGGTCTGCTGGACCTTCATGTTGGCGGCGATCTGGTCCATGGGCACGTGGCCGGGGCCCTCCACCATGACCTGAACGTCCTTCTCCCAGGCCCGCTTGGTCAGCTCGCCCAGGCGCACCAGCTCCTCGATCTGGCACACGTCGGTGGCGTCGGCCAGACAGCCGGGGCGGCAGGCGTCGCCTAGGGAGATGGTCACGTCGTACTCCCGGCAGATGTCCAGGATCTGGTCGTAATATTCATAAAAAGGATTCTCCTCTCCGGTCATGCACATCCAGGCGAAGACCAGGGAGCCGCCCCGGGAGACGATGTTCATCTTCCGCTTGTGAGTGCGGATCTGGTCGATGGTCTTGCGGGTGATGCCGCAGTGGAGGGTGACGAAGTCCACGCCGTCCTGGGCGTGGAGGCGGATCACGTCGATGAAGTCCTGGGCGGTGAGGGTGTTCAGGTCCCGCTGGTAGTGGATGACGCTGTCATAGACGGGGACAGTGCCGATCATGGCGGGGCACTCGGCGGTGAGCTTGCGGCGGAAGGGCTGGGTGTTGCCGTGGCTGGACAGGTCCATGATGGCCTCGGCCCCCATGTTGACGGCGGACAGCACCTTCTGCATCTCAATGTCGTAGTCCTTACAGTCCCGGGAGACCCCCAGGTTCACGTTGATCTTGGTGCGGAGCATGGAGCCGATGCCCTCGGCGTCCAGGCAGGTGTGGAGGCGGTTGGCGGGGATGGCCACCTTGCCGGAGGCCACCAGGGGCATCAGCTCCTCCACGGTCATCTTTTCTTTCTTGGCTACGGTTTGAAGCTCGGGGGTAACGATGCCCCGGCGGGCGGCGTCCATCTGGGTAGCGTAATTGCGTTCCATCTATCATGCACTCCTTGTCATCTCAAATATCGGTTCGGGGCCGGGCGCTCATCTCCCAGAAGTGGTACTCATGCTGGGAGCAGGCCCGGAAGATCTCCATACACCGCTGCCGGCGCTCCGGGGACAGGTCCCGGCAGACCTTGTCGGTGAACTGGGACCAGGCCTTGCAGATGGCGTCATAGCGGTTGCCGGCGTAGTCGCTGACCAGGGGCCAGTAGGGCGTGCGCTCCACCTGGGGGGCGCGGCGGATCATCTCACCGAAGATCCAGCCATAGCTGAGCATACAGGGCAGGCAGGCCATCATACACTCGGCAGCGCCCTGCCCCTCCCGGGCGGCGGTGAGCATGGTGTCCACATAGGCCTGATTCTCCGGGCGGAGGGGGAGGGGCTGGATCTCCTCGTCGGTGATGTGGTAGCGCTTGAGGTAGTAGCGGCGGGTGGCGTCCTCGCTCTCGTTGACGAAGGAGAGCAGAGAGTAGTAGTTGCGGATCTCCTCCATGTCGTGGGAGTTGATCATGCCCCAGGCGAAGACCTTGGAGTACTCCCGGAGATAGAGGCTGTCATCCACGATATAGCCCTTGAAGCAGTCCTCGGGCAGGGAGCCGTCGGCGATCCCCTTTAGAAATTCCGTGTCCAGGCAGGACTCCCAGATGGGCATGCTGTCCTGAATACATTCTTCCAGAAAGGTCATTTGCGGTCCCCTCCGATCGCTTTCTTGATGGTCTGGAGAGGCAGGGCCAGCATAATGAGGGCGGTGACGGTGCCCTCGGGGATCTTGGAGGACAGGTGGTAGGTGATGCTGTAAGCCCAAGCGCCCCAGCCGTCCCAGGCGTTGTCAGAGAAGAAAATGACGCCGGACAGCACCTGGCCGATGAAGCGCAGGAGGATGGCCAGCAGGACCCCGGCCAGCACTTTCCATTTCTTGTCGCTGCCGAACAGGCCGGCGTAGCCCAGGCAGGAGAAGGCCACCAGGTGTTCCACGAAGATCTGGGCCCAGTGGACGGGCGCCCAGAGGGGGAGAAGGAACAGGGCCAGGACGCCGGTGACCCAGCCGGTGACGAAGGCCAGGCGGCGGTCATAGGTCAGGGCCAGCAGCATCAGGGGGATCCAGGAGCCGGCGGTGATGGCGGAGCCGGTGGGCAGGGGGATGTAGATGGAGGAGAGCGCCAGGGTGATGGCGCAGGTGACGCCCCCCAGGGCCAGGGCCTTGGCGTCCAGCTTCAGTCCCCGGCACAGCCAGAGGGTGACAAGGAGGTAGCCGACGGTAAAGACGGCGGTGATGATGGGAGAGATCATTGGACAAACTCCCCCTTCAGGTCAAAGAGGTGGTTCATGGGCCCGCTGCCCGCGCCCAGGTCCAGCATGGCCCCCAGAGCGCCGGAGATGTAGGCCTTGGCCCGCTCCACGGCCTCGTCCAGACCATAGCCCTTGGCCAGGTTGGAGGCGATGGCGGAGGACAGGGTGCAGCCGGTGCCGTGGGTGTTGGAGTTGTTGATCCGCTTGCCCCGGAACCACTTGCCCGCGCCGTCCCGCCACAGAAGGTCGTCGGCGTCGTTGATCTGGTGTCCGCCCTTGCACAGCACGGCGCAGCCGTAGGCCTCGCTGATGGCCCGGGCGGCGGCCTCCAT
The DNA here is from genome assembly GCF_021531815.1 of Pseudoflavonifractor phocaeensis. Lineage (GTDB taxonomy): Bacteria > Bacillota > Clostridia > Oscillospirales > Oscillospiraceae > Lawsonibacter > Lawsonibacter phocaeensis_A. The sequence continues at coordinate 36,333 of NZ_JADYUM010000018.1, read as the reverse complement.
GTCGGCGGCGTTCCGGATGGTCAGCCCGGACAGGACCTCGGCCTCGGGGATGTTGGGCGTGAGGACGGTGGCCAGGGGGAGTAGCCGCTCCTTCAGAGCGTCCACGGCCTCCTCAGAGATGAGCCGGGACCCGCTGGTGGCCACCATCACCGGGTCCACCACGATGCTTTTCGCCTGATACTGGGTCAGCTTGTCCGCGATGACCTGGATCAGGGCAGTGGAGGAGACCATGCCCGTCTTCACCGCGTCGGGATAGATGTCGGTGAAGATGCAGTCCAGCTGGTTGGCCAGAAAATCTGGGGTGGCCTCCAGAATTCCGTAGACGCCGGTGGTGTTCTGGGCCGTCAGGGCCGTGATGGCGCTCATGGCGTATACGCCGTTGGCGCTCATGGTCTTGATGTCGGCCTGGATCCCGGCGCCTCCGCTGGAGTCGCTTCCAGCGATCGTCAATGCTGTTTTCATAAACATTCTCCTTTCATTCTTGAAACGCATTGAAGTTTTATAACGCGGCGGAAGGTGGTGCCCCCGATCCACCGCGGCGGGGATATGAAGTTGTGATCGTAAACTTTGGTTTATCTGCCCAATTCATCCATAAAATATGGCATGTCCAGCCGGGGCAGGTACCAGTCGCAGAGCTGTTTCAATGCCTCCTGGTCTGCTTCCGCCGAGGCGTCGTACACCCCGGCCACCAGGAACCCCGCCTGTTTGGCGCACTGGGCGGCGTGAAGGGCGTCCTCAAAGACCAAGGTGCGTTCCGGAGCGCTGCCCAGCCGCCGGGCCGCCTCCCAATAGATGTCCGGGGACGTCTTGGACCCGTACTGGCTGGAACTGACGGCGAAGCGGAACTGGTCCCACAGCCCCAGCCGTTCCATGGCGGCCTGGGCCTGGAAGTCCTCGCTGGCGGTGGCGATGCCGCAGGGGATTCCCAGGGCGGCCAGCCGCTCCAGCAGCCGGTCCGCGCCCGGCTTCATGGGGACCGTGTCCCGGTACTGGGCGGTGACCAGACTGTTGACCCCCTCCATCACCTGCTCCGGGGTGCAGTCCAGGCGGAAGGTCCGGATCAGATACTCCGAGGCGTCCCGGAGGCTCATCGTCTCGATGTCCCGTGCCAGGTCCTCCGGGGGCGTGCCGCCGAACCGGCGGACCAGGGCCTTGGGGACCTCGTTCCAGATGTCCATGGAGTCCACGAGGGTGCCGTCCAGGTCGAAAATGGCGCCATCCAGCTTCACTTGGCCACCATCTCCTCCGCCAAAGCTTTCAGGCGCCGGGCGGCGGCCCGCACGTCGGGCTGGGCATAGATGGCGGAAACCACCGCCACCCCGGCGACGCCGCTGCCGGCGAGCTGGAGGATATTGTGTTCACCGATGCCCCCGATGGCCACCACCGGGATGTCCACGGCGGCGCAGATGTCCTTCAGCCGTTCATAGGGGAGGACGGACACATCGTCCTTGGTGCCCGTGGGAAATACCGCGCCCGCGCCCAGATAGTCGGCCCCGGCTGCCTGCGCCCGGAGGGCCTCCTCCACAGAGTGGGCGGAGACGCCCAGAAGCTTGTCCGGCCCCAGCAGGGCCCGGGCACGGCCCGCCTCCAGGTCCTCCTGGCCCACATGGACGCCGTCGGCCCCGATCTCCAGGGCCAGCTCCACGTCATCGTTGATGATGAGAGGGACGGCGTAGGTCCGGCACAACTCCTTCAGCTCCAGGGCCTCCGCCTTGAAGGCGGCCCGGTCCAGGTGCCTTTCCCGGAGCTGGATCATGGTAGCCCCGCCTTGTAAGGACTCCTCCACCTGCTGAACCAGAGTCTTGTCCCCCAGCCAGGCCCGGTCGGTGACGGCGTAGAGCCGCAGATCGTTCTTATCGCAGTTCATAGTTGGCTCCCTTCTCCAAGACCTCTCCGTCCATGCGGAAGATGGCGTCGATGATGCGGTTGCGGTAGGTGGCGTTGCCCTCGTAGGGGGCCAGATGGCTCCAGCCGATCTCCCCGGCCAGCCCCATGGAGGCCACGGCGGCGGCCGCCGCCTCCAGCTCGTTGCCCCGGTTGGCGGCCAGGTAGGCGGCGGTGAGGGCGGACAGCTGGCAGCCGGTGCCGGTGATCCGGCCCATCTCGGCCCTGCCGTTGCGGATCACGTAGCAGCGCGCCCCGTCAGAGACCAGATCGATGGCGCCGGTGATGGATACGATGGTCCCAAACCGGAGGGCGGCATCCTTGGCGAAGGCCACGCCCGATTCCAGAGTCTCCTCTGTCACCCCGTCCCCTGTGCCGGCGTCCACACCGCGGGAGGAGATGGACAGCTGGGAGAGGGCCTTGATCTCGGACATGTTGCCACGGATGAGGGTGAAGGGGATGGCCTCTATCAGAGAACGGGCGGACTGGGTGCGCAGGGGGCTGGCGCCGGCCCCCACAGGGTCCAGTACCACCGGGTGGCCCAGTGCGGCGGCCCGCTTGCCCGCCGCCAGCATGGAGGGGAGGGTGCGCTGGTTCAGGGTTCCGATATTCAGAGTCAGGCCGGCGCACAGGGCAGTGATGTCCTCCACCTCCTGGATGTCGTCGGACATAATGGGACTGCCTCCGCAGGCCAGCAGGATGTTGGCCACGTCGTTGACAGTGACGTAATTGGTGATGCAGTGGATCAGGGGAGCGGCCTTGCGGACGTTCTCCAGACAAGTTCCCAGCACGGTGGGATTCCTCCTTTTCGCTGTAAATAAGAACGCCGCGGGGCGTCCTGACGTTCAGAAGACGTTCCCGCGGCGGTTTGGCCGAAAACTATCTCCCTACGTTGGCATTACCCAAATCAGGTCACAGGTCGAAGCGCACAGCTTCCTCTCAGCCCGTTTGCGAGCTCCCTTGTTGTGCCGCGCCGCCCTGAGGCGCCGCAGCTTGAGGCTTGTTCAGCAGGCATTATTATAATCCGGATAAAAGAAGATTGCAAGTTTTTTTCTCATGCGCTATGCTAAAGAAAACGGTCCAAGTAAGGAGGATTTCTCATGAGTGACGAAGAACTGGTGAAGCGCGCCTTTGACATGCACCGCTTTTCTTATGTGCCCTACTCCAAATTCCCGGTGGGGGCGGCTCTGTTGTGCGCCGATGGGACGGTGTTTACCGGCTGCAACGTGGAGAACGCCGCCTTCGGCTCCACCATCTGCGCCGAGCGCACCGCCCTGCTCAAGGCTATCAGCGAGGGACATAGGGAGGACTGGACGGCCATCGCCATCGCGGGACAGGGAGAGGACTACTGCTGGCCCTGCGGCGCCTGCCGCCAGATGCTCTATGAGTTCGCGCCCGGCCTGCGGGTGATCGCCGCCCGGGGGGATGGGGACTTTCAGACGGTCCCCCTGGCTGACCTGCTGCCCCACGGCTTTGGACCCAAGTCCCTGGTCCGGTGAGAGGGCGGAAGGGAAGCGTGCAGGGAAACGGCATGAAAAGGCTCGGAACTATTTTTTCCTGGCTGCCCGCCCTCCTCTGGTACCGGGTCATCTGGGGCTTCTCCGCCCAGACGGCCGCCGTGTCCGGAGACCTGTCGGACCGTCTTCTGTGGCGGCTGATGGATGCCCTGTCCCCGGCCTTCGGGGCGGTGGACACGGCGACGCAGAACGCCGCGGTGGAATTGCTGTCCTATTTTGAGCGGAAAGCCGCCCATATGTTTTTGTATTTTGTCCTGGCGCTGCTGGTTTATTTCGCGGCCGCCCGGCTGGCCAGGGAGAAGAACCTAAAAATGGTCCTGACGCTGCTGGCATGTGCCGCTCTGGCGGGACTGGACGAGCTCCACCAGCGGTATGTGCCCGGGCGCAGCGGACAGCTGAAGGACGTGGCCATTGACCTGGCAGGAGTTGGGGCGGCGCTGCTGCTGTTGGGCGTGATATTTTGGATCGACCGCTGCCGGACCGGGGGCCGAAAGAGGTCATGGGCCTGGATCCCTGCGGCGCTGTGCGTCGTTTTGGCGGCGCTGGCTGCGTTTTATCCGGGGGATTTGACCGGCCTGCCTCCCTTCGCCTGGGCGGCGGAGCGGTTTATTCCCGGGTTTACAGAGCTTGACCCCGGCGGACAGGCGGAGCTGCTGGCCGGTCTGGCCCCTATTTTGCGGGAGGTCCTCTATCTGGCCTGCTGCGCGCTGGTGGGCTGCGGAGCTGTGATGACGGCGTCGCTGGCGGGACTATCCCTGCCACGTTCCCTCTGGGCCTGCCCGGCGGCCGGCGGCCTGTTGGGCGGCGGTCTGGCTGTGCTGAGCGGGATCCCGGCGGCGGGCTGGGGCCTGGGCTTTGCCGCGCTGGGGGCCCTCGGGGCCCTGGCGCTGTGGCTGGCATGTCTGATATGGACGGTTTGGGCGGGACAAAACAATAAAACAGGTCCTGCTTGATGTGGAAAAAGGCCTCGGGGACATCCCCGAGGCCTTTTGTCATTGCATTTTTGGGTTGCTTCCGGCACTCAGCGCAGGACGGCGCCGCACTCTTTCTCCAGCGTCTCCAGAATGCTCTTTACATCAGCATCCGCCGCCTCCCATTTGGATGCCGGCATCCAAATGGGACCCCAAGGGCTTTTCAAATGCTCGGCGGAACTCAATTCCGCCTGCGCCAATGTTTTGCGTCAATATTTTGCTCACAAAACATTGTACGCGCTGACGCGCGCCCCGCTGCGCAGGGCCCCCGAGGAGGCGGAACGGAGGTTCAGCGCAGGACGGCGCCGCACTCTTTTTCCAGCGTCTCCAGAATGCTCTTTACATCAGCATCCGCCTCCTCGCTGGTGAGGGAGCGGTCGTCGGCGCGGAGGACCAGGTTGAAGGCCACGGACTTCTTGCCTTCCTCTACGCCCTTGCCGCGGTAGATGTCGAAGAGCTTGACCTCCTTGAGCAGGCCCTTGGCCCCCTTGCGGATGGCGTTCTCCAGCGCGCCCACGGTGATAGCTTCCTGGCAGACCACGGCGATATCCCGGGTGACAGAGGGGAACTTGGGCAGGGGCTTGTAAATGGGGGCGGCCCCCATGGCGGCGAACAGGGCGTCGAAGGACAGCTCGGCGCAGTACAGCTCCACATCCACTCCGTAATTCTGGGCCACCAGGGGGTGGATCTGGCCGAACACGCCCACATGCTTGCCGCCCACCAGCACCTGGGCGCAGCGGCCGGGGTGGTAGGAGGGGTTGTCCGTCACAGCCTCGAAGGTCACGTCCTCCGCCCGGATGGAACTGAGGATGGCCTCCACCGCGCCCTTCAGGGCGAAGAAGTCCATGCCGCCGCCGTAGGCGCCCAGGGACAGCACCTTGGGCTCGTCGGCCAGGCCGTCCTCCCGCTCGAAGTAGGTCCGGCCCAGCTCGTACAGGCGGGCGGACTTGTTGCGGAAGTTGCAGTTCCGGGTCAGGATCTCCAGCATGGAGGGCAGAACGGTGGTGCGCATGATGGAGGTGTCCTCCCCCAGAGGGTTCATGATCTTCATGGACTTCCGGCGGGGATCGTCGGCGTCCCAGCGGATCTTGTCATAGTAGGTGGGGGAGATGAAGGAGTAGGTGATGATCTCGTCATAGCCCATGGACCGGCAGACGGAGCCCAGAGACCGCTCCAGCTTCTGGACGTCGGAGTAGCCGCCCTGGGTGGTCTCGCCCCGCTGGAGGGTGCAGGGGATGTTGTTGTAGCCGTGGAACCGGGCCACTTCCTCGGCCAGGTCGGCCATGCCCACCACGTCGGAGCGCCAGGAGGGGATGGTGACGTCGTCTCCGCTGACGCCGAAGCCCAGCTTCTCCAGGATGCGGACCATCTCGGGGGCCTCCACGTCGGTGCCCAGCAGGGCGTTGATCCGCTGGGGGTTCAGCTTCAGGGTGGTGGGCTGGGGAACATAGTTGAGAATATCGATGACGCCGTCCAGCACCTCACCGGCCCCCAGCAGCTCCACCAGCTCGCAGGCACGGTTGACGGCGGGCAGGGTGTTGAGAATGTCCAGGCCCTTCTCAAACTTGGCGGAGGCCTCGGTGCGCATGCCCAGGGCCAGGGCGGTCTTGCGGATGGTGGTGCCGTCGAAGTTGGCGGACTCGAAGACCACGTCCACGGTATCAGCCACGATCTCGCTGTTTAAACCGCCCATGATGCCCGCCAGGCCCACGGCCCGGGTGTCGTCGGCGATGACCAGCATGTTGGAGTTCAGCTTCCGGACGTTGCCGTCCAGGGTGGTCAGCTCCTCGCCGTCTTCCGCCCGGCGGACCACGATCTTGCCGCCCTTTACGTAGCGGTAGTCAAAGGCGTGCATAGGCTGGCCGTACTCCAGCATGACGTAGTTGGTGATGTCCACGATGTTGTTGATGGGGCGCACGCCCATGGCGCGCAGCCGCTCCCGCATCCACTTGGGGGAGGGGCCGATCTTCACGTTCCGGACCATCCGGGCGGTGTACCGGGGGCACAGGTCGGCGGCGGGGGTCTCCACGTCCAGCAGCTCCATCAGGTCGCCCTGGCCGCCGCCCTTGACCACGGGCTCGTGGAGCCGCAGGTCGGCGTGGAAGGTGGCCGCCGCCTCCCGGGCCAGACCGATGACGGACAGGCAGTCGGGGCGGTTGGGGGTGATCTCAAACTCCACCACGTGGTCATCAGCGCCGATGACGGGCTTGATGTCGTCGCCGGGCTTGACGCCGTCCTCGTGGAGGATGAAGATGCCGTCGGGGATGCAGTGGGGGAACTCCTTCTGATCGGCGTGGAGGTCGGCCAGAGTGCAGATGGCGCCGGTCTTGGTGTTCAGAGCCACCATATCGCCCTCATGGATATTCTGGCAAGGGGTGACCGCCTGGGCGGTATTCTTGCCATCGTTGAGGGTGCACTTCCACAGGTTCACGCCGGCGTTTTCCACAGCGGTCACCTGGGCGGCCACTACGGGGCCGTAGATCTTGTGGCCGGGCTGAACGTCCGCGGGGATGGAGGGCTTGTCCTTGTCCAGGGGCTTGTAGTCGTTCAGCAGGGCGGCGGCGGTGATAACGGCGTAGGGGAAGTCCCGCTCATCCAGCTTCAGCTCGCTGAGGGAGCACAGCATGCCGTTGGACAGCACGCCCCGCAGCTTGCCCTTCTCGATCTTCTTGCCGCCGGGGAGGGTGGACTTGTGGAGGGCGGCGGGGACCAGGTCGCCGGCGTGGATGTTCCAGGCGCCGGTGACGATCTGGACAGGCTCCTCCTTGCCCACGTCCATCTGGCAGACCCACATGTGGTCGGAATCGGGGTGACGCTCCATGGACAGGATCTGGCCCACCACCACGTTGGAGATCTCAGCCCCCAGGTCCTCGGTGACCTCCACCTTGGAGCCGGACAGGGTCATAGCCTCGGCAAATTCTTTGTCATTGGCCTCAACGGTGACGAACTCGTTGAGCCACTTACGGGATAGATTCATATCTCAAAACTCCTTAATATGTCGGATGTAGGGGCACATATAATGCGCCTGCGGGCGGTTGACACCGCCCCTACAAATGCGGGGCGCGGCCTCAGAACTGCTCCAGGAAGCGGATGTCGTTTTCAAAGATCAGACGCAGGTCTGTGATCTTGAACTGGCGCATGGCCAGACGCTCCAGACCCATGCCGAAGGCCCAGCCGGAGTAGACCTCGGGGTCGATGCCGGACATCTCCAGCACCTTGGGGTGGATCATGCCGGCGCCCAGCACCTCGATCCAGCCCTCGCCCTTACAGGTGGGGCAGCCCTTGCCGCCGCACTTGTGGCACTGGACGTCCATTTCGCAGGAGGGCTCGGTGAAGGGGAAGTGGTGGGGGCGGAAGCGGGTGACGGTACCCTTGCCGAACAGCTGTTCCACCACGGCGTTCAGGGTGCCCTTCAGGTCGGCCATGGTGACGTTCTTGTCGATGACCATGCCCTCCACCTGGTGGAACATGGGGGAGTGGGTGGCGTCCACCTCGTCCTTCCGGTACACCCGGCCGGGGGCGATGATGCGGATAGGCAGGGGCATGGTCTCCATGGCGTGGACCTGCATGGGGGAGGTCTGGGAACGGAGCATCACCCGGCTGTCGGCGTCAAAGTAGAAGGTGTCGGACCAGTCCCGGGAGGGATGGCCCTCCTCGGCGTTGAGGCGGTCGAAATTGTAGTAGGCCAGCTCCACCTCGGGGCCGTCCAGAACGGTGAAGCCCATGCCCACGAAAATGTCCTTGATCTCGTCCAGGGCGCTGTACATGGGGTGCTTGTGGCCGATGGACACCGGAGCGCCGGGAATGGTCACGTCCACAGCCTCAGCCTCCAGCTTGGCCTCCAGGGCGGCGGCCTCCAGCTTCTTGGAGGCAGACTCAATGGCCTCCTCCAGGGCGGCGCGGACCTCGTTGGCCAGCTGGCCCATGGCGGGGCGCTCCTCGGCGGACAACCTGCCCATCTGCTTCAAAACAGCGGTGAGCTCGCCCTTCTTGCCCAGATACTGGACCCGCAGGGCGTCCAGCGCGGCGGAGTCCTGGGCCCCTTCAAAGGCGGCCAGGGCCTCCGTGCGGATCTTTGCTAACTGTTCTTTCATAATTGATTCTCCTTTTTCATTTGGAAGAAAATAACACTACTTTAAGAATTCGCTGACCGGGTGCTCCACCGTAATGTTGTGGCGGGGCAGGTCATACAGGCCGCGGGAGAGGTCCGCGGGGCCGTGGCGGGTGGTGACGGTGATGGCGAAGTGCTCCCGCAGAAAACCGCTGGCCCAGCGCTCCGTCTGGCCGTGGGGATAGGCGAAAAACAGGACCTCAGTGCCCAAGTTTTCCCGGATCTGGTCGATGCTGGCCTGGATGTCAGGGAAGATCCGGGTTTCGTAGTCCCCACGGCTCTCTCTGAAAGCGCGCTTGATGCCCCGCGGGGCCTCCCCGTGGGAGTCATAGGTGTGGGAACCAAACTCCACCAGACCGGAAGCGGCCATCTCCCGGCACATATCCCAGGAAAGAAAATCGGGGTCCTGGTCTTCCACATGTCTGGTGATCAGGGAGATGACGGCCTTGGCCTGAAACTCCTGGAGAATGGGGAAGGCCAGCTGGTAGTTGCTGGCGTAGCCGTCGTCGAAGGTGATGAGCACCGCCTTGGCCGGCAGGGGTTCTCCGGCGGCAAGCTGGCTGGGCAGCAGCCAGGTGTAGCCGTGGTCCCGGAGCCACTGGAGGTCCTCCCGGAACCGGCTAGTGGTGATGGTCCAGGTGTTGTAATTCTGTCCATCCTCCACCATGTGGTGGTACATCAGAATATAGAGCGTGTGGTTTTCCACTTCGGGAAGCTCGGGCTGGACCGGGACCTCCGGTTCAGGCTCTGCTGCCGGAACAGGCTCCAGCTCAGGCTCCTGGACAGGTTCCGGGGGTGAAACAGGGTCCGGTGCGGGATCAGGAGGTGCGGCGGGCTCCGTTTCCGGCGGGGCGGCGGGTTCGGGCTCAGGGTCCGGAACCGGTTCCGGGTCCGCCTGGGATTGGGAAGGTACGTTCTCGGGAGGGGGGACAGGGGCTTCCGGCTCCGGCGCAGGCGCCTGGGCTGGGGCGGTTTCCTCCTGACTTTGGCCTGGGACGGCCTCCTCCCGGCTCTGGGCGGCGGGGGGCTGTACGGACGGGGAAAGACTGCCGGGGGTGGACTGACAGGCTGTCAGCCCCGCCAGCAGTGCCGCCAACAGGACGGCTGCGGCTGCGGAACGGATCAGACGCATCATGTTTACCTCCAAAAGAGTCGAAAAAAACCTCCCGTCCCTTCTGATATGTTGGGACGAAAGGCTAACCTTCCGCGGTACCACCCGCATTCGCGCCCCGGAGGGCACGCACTTGAACTCCAATAACGGCGGAGAAAACCGTCCCGTTCTCACGGGCCGCTCCCGGGCGAACCAAGCGGTGAGGTTTCAGGGCGGCTTTCAGCCGGTGACCGCCCCTCTCTGCGAAACTGATACGCGCTATTTTCCCGTTCTTCGCATTTAGACTAAGGGTATTTATATCATAAAAAAACGGGCTTTGCAAGAGCGAAAACGGATTTTTGGAAAAGAACGGGGAACGGGACGCCCCGGACGCCGCCGGGTGGCGGGCGGCGTCCGGGATATGTCGTATGTCCGGGGAAAAATCAGTCTGGATGCTCTTCCAGCCAGCGCAGGGCTGCCCAGGCGTATACCGCGCTGCCGCCGGGGAGGACGCTCTCGTCAAATTTCACCATGGGATGGTGCTGGGGATAGCGGTAGCCCTTCTCCGGCTGTCCGGCGGCCAGGGCCAGCATGATGGAGGGGACGGCCTGGCTGACGTAGGCGAAGTCCTCGGAGCCGGCACTCTTGGAGCCCTGTCCGCCGCCGCCCATGGCGTTGAGTTCCGCCACGGAGAAGGCTTTGCCCGGTCCCAGCAGCTCCTTCATATAGCGCCCGCAGCACTGGGACAGGTCCCGGTCGTTGACCAGGGTGGGGCAGCCGCTGCCGAAGGTCACGGACGCTTCCGCCCGGAAGGCCTTGGCGGTGCCTTCGGCGATCTCTGTCATACGTTCCTTGATGAAAGCCCGGGTCTCCTCGTCAAAGGTCCGGATGCTGCCGCCCATGGAGACGGTGTCGGGGATCACGTTGGCGGCGGTTCCGGCGTTCATGGTGCCGATGGTCAGCACCACCCGGTCATCCATGGCTAGCTCCCGGGCGTGGATCTCCTGGAGGGCGATGAGGATATGGGCGGCGGCGGTCAGGGGGTCCACCCCCGTGTTGGGCATGGAGCCGTGGCAGCCCTTGCCCTGGACCGTGATGGTGAAGTAGTCCGCCGCCGGGGCGCTGACGCCGGGGGCGGAGACGACGACGGTCCCCGCCGGAAAGGGCATCCCGGCCATGACGTGGATCATCAGGGCGGCGTCTACCTTCGGGTCAGCCAGGACCCCCGCTTCGATCATGTCGTGGGAGCCCTCGAAGATCTCCTCGGCGGGCTGGAACATCAGCTTGACGGTGCCCAGGATCTCATCCTCATGGGCCTTGAGAAGGCGGGCGGCGCCCAGCAGCATGGCGGTGTGCAGGTCGTGGCCGCAGGCGTGCATCCGGCCGTTTTGGGCGGCGAACTCCACGCCGGACTCCTCCCGGATGGGCAGGGCGTCCATGTCCGCCCGCAGGAGAAATACCTTGCCGGGCCGTTTTCCGCCTGCCAGGGCCACCACGCCGGCCCGCCCGCAGTCCTGGGTCTGGTAGCCCATGGCCGTCAGCTGGGCCTTGACGTAGGCCAGGGTGTCCGCGATGTCAAAGCCGGTCCCCGGTATCTGGTGCAGGGCCCGCCGGTCAGTCAGAACTTGGGAAGCCAGCTGTTCCGCTTCCCGGAGCAAAATTTCCGATGTCATATCCGCAGCCTCCAACCGTATCAGAAAGTGTAGCCGCCATGTAAACGGCACAATAAGAATTATGGTTAGTATAGCACGTTTTGGCTGTTACTTCCATGGAAAGGAAAGAAATTCTCGTTGAATGGAGGAGAAATGGGAAACACGGAGGACCCTCCGCCTGTTTTACGGACGGAGGGCCCTTGATGATTCTGAAATTGTCATCCGGCGTCTGGTGCCGGGGAGCCCATGAACGCCGTCACAGCAAGAACAGCGTAAACCAGGGCACATATGTGATCAGCATCAAAACGATCAGCAGGGCGGCGATGAAGGGCAGCACCCGCTTGCACATGTTTTCGATGGGGACGCCGGAGACGGCGCTGGCCACAAAGAGGTCGATGCCGTAAGGAGGAGTCACAAAGCCGATGGCCAGGTTCATCGTCAGCATGACGCCGAAGGTGATGGGGGACATCCCCAGCTGCTCCACCACGGGCAGCAGAATGGGCGCCAGAATGATGGTGGCGGGGATGTTGTCCACCACGCAGCCCACAATCAGCAGCAGTACATTGATCAGCAGCAGAATGATAATGGGGTTGTCGCTGATCCGGAGGAACACCTCGGCGATGGCGTTGGGGATCCGTTCCATGGTAAGGTAATAGCTGAATGCGTTGGCAAAGCCCATCATGAACATGGTCACGCCGCTCAGCCCCACCATATCCCGTACGGTTTTGTACAGGCCGTTCCAGTCCATCTCCTTGTAGACGAACATGCTGATGAAGACACAGTATACCACGGACACGACGCTGGCCTCTGTGGCGGTAAAAATGCCTCCGTAAATGCCGCCCAGGATGATGACAGGCATCAGCAGAGCCCAAAAGCCTTCTTTAAACGTTTTCCATACGTTAGCCAGGGAGGGACGGCCCGTATTGCCGTGCCAGCCCTCCTTCCGCGCGGTGATGATGCAGATGATGATCATGGCTACGCCCATCATGATACCGGGTACCACGCCGGCAATGAACAGGTCCTTGACGGAGGCGTTCACCGCCACGGCATAGATGACGAAGGGCACCGAAGGAGGAATAATAACGCCTACGGAACCTGCGGACGCGGTCAGAGTGGCGGCAAAATCCCGGTCATATCCATGTTTTTCCATTTCCGGGATCATAAAAGAGCCGATGGCGGAGGTGGTAGCCACGGCGGAGCCGGAAATGGCCCCGAAGAACATGCAGGCCACCGTGGTCACGATAGCCAGACCGCCGGTCACATAACCGAAAAAGCTGTTGACAAAGTTGACGATACGTTTGGCCACGCCGCCTGTGGCCATCAGGTTGCCGGCCAGCATGAAGAAGGGGACCGCCAACAGGGTGAAGGAGTTGCTGCCCGCCAGCGAACTGGTGATAAAGACGACGGGGTTGATCCCGGCGGCCAAGATCGCGATCAGCGAGGAAATGCCGATGGAATATCCGATGGGGACGCCCAGAATGATGAGAATAAAGAATAGAACAAACAGGATCAATGCGCCGTTCACAGAGAATCCCCTCCTTTCCCGGACGGACCGCGGAACAGTGCGGCCGTTTTTTGGAGAAACAGCGCCACATAGCGGATGGCGATTACCAGGGAGCCAATGGGAAGGGAGGCGTACACATAGGCCAGCGGGATCTGGAGGGCGGTGGAGGTCATATTCTTGGCGATGACGCTCTGGAGATACCGGAAGCCATACAGGATCAAAAAGCCATAGAACCAAAGAAGCAGCAAGATGATGAGCAGGTCCAGAACTTTCTGGGCTGCTTCAGGCAGCTTTTTCACAAACATGTCCACCCGGATGTGCTCGTTGATCCGCATGCCGAGACTGGCGCCCAGCCATACCTGCCAGACGAAGATGTACCGGACCAGCTCCTCGCTCCAACTCAGGGAGCTGTTCAGAATGTAGCGGCAGATCACCTGGATGAACACCACGATGACCATCAGGATCATGCTGTAGACCAAAAAGTATTCTTCCAGCTTGTTATAAATGGAAATCAGTTTTTTCATGTCAGGGTCCCCTCCTCCTGTGATATTCAGCCGTGCCTGCGGCGGGGAATGCCGCAGGCACGCCAGGGACTGAAAGAATGTGCTCAGTTATAGGCCTGGGCGGCGTCAAAGATCTCCTGGCCCATGGTCTCGATGTAAGAATCGTACATGCTGATGATAGCGTTCTTGAACTGCTTGCGCTCGTCGTCGGTGAGCCGGGTGACCTCCACGCCTTCGTCCTCCAGCAGCTTCAGGTTCTCCTCGTAGGACTCCAGGCCCTTTTCGGTGCTGTACTCGGCGAACTGGCGGCAAGCTTCGTCGATGATGGCTTTATAGTCGTCGCTGAGGCTGTTATACCAGCTCTCGCTCATGAACATGTTGCTCACGGTCAGGATGTGCTCCAGGTCGGTATAGTAGCCCTGTACCTCGTAGAACTTGCAGGTGTAGGTCAGAGAGGGGTCGTTGTCCTGACCGTCCACCGTCTTGTTCTGAAGGGCGGTAAACAGCTCGCCGAAGGCCATGGGAGTGGGGTTGGCGCCCAGCAGGGTGAAGCTGTCGATGAAAATGGGGCTCTCCATCACGCGGATCTTCAGTCCCTTCATGTCATCAGGGGTACGGATGGTGTGGGCGCTGTTGCTCAGTCCGCGGTAGCCGCCGAAGCACCAGTTGCCCTCCGAAAAGCGGATGCCGGTCCCATCCATGGCGTCCGCCAGAATGGTGCCAAGCTCGCCCTCATTCAGCGCCTTCAGAGCGGAATCGCTGTTGGTGAACAGGAAGGGCATATCCAGAATACCCATCTTATCGGTGTAGGAGGTCAGGACGGAGGTGCCCAGCGTAGCCAGTTGGATGGAGCCGTTGGACAGGCCCTCCGCCAGGTCCAGGTCGCTGCCCAGGGCGCCGTTGGGGAAGTACTCCACCTGGATGGCGCCGTTGCTGGCCGTCTCAATATAGTCCATCAAAACGTGTTCCGCCTCGGCCATGACAGTGCCGGTCTCGGGACCGATGGTGGCAAGCTTGATGGTCATGGTCTCGCCGGAGGAACTGCCGGACTGGGAGGCGGAGGAACCGCCGCCGGCGTTGCCGCTGCTGTTGCTGCCCGCACAGCCGGACAGAGTCAGGGCCAAGGCCAAGGTCAGGACCAGAGAAAGCATCTTTTTCATTCAAAATTCCTCCTTTTGATGTATGGAACAATCTTATTCTTCCGCGGGATGCGGTCAAACGTCTTCTTTATCATGCCGGCATTCAAACTGTATAGCCGGCGCAGTAGCCGGTGCGCATGGCCTCCATGATCCGGGCGGCGTGGGCGCAATCACCGATGACGCGCAGTTCGGGCACCAGGGCCTCCCATTCTGCCAGCATGGCGTCGTTGCCCTTCATACCGGCGGCGATGAGGACGGTATCCGCAGGCAGCACCTGCCCGGTGCCGTCGGGACTGGTTACTGTCACGCCCTCCGGACCAATTTCCTTCACCTGGGTGCTGCACAGGACCGCGATCCCGGGGTGCTCCGCGATCTTGCGCAGCATGTGTTTCCAGTGGATAAAGTAGGCCTCGTGGGCCAGCTCGGGCTGCATCTCCACAATGGTGACGGTGTGTCCCTCGTCGGCCAGCGCCAGCGCTTCTTCACAGCCTGCCTGCCCGCCGCCGATCATCACGATACGCCGGCCAGGCCGCAGCCCCTTCTGGAATAGGTCGGTCACATGGTGGACATTGGGACCCTCCACGCCGGGAATGGGTGGGATGACCGGAACCGCGCCGCAGGCGGCGATCAGTGCGTCGGGCTTCTCCTGTGCGATCACATCGCGGGTCACCGGCGTGTTCAGCCGGACCCGGAGCCCCTGCTGGTGTTCCACGTTGGCGATCAGGCTCCGGCGGAAGGCCACCAGGTCATCTTTAAAGGAAATGGCGTCCGCGTAGTACAGGTTTGCACCCAAATGGTCTGACTTTTCGCACAGGACCACTTGGTGTCCCCGGCGCGCAGCGGTCAGGGCGGCCTCCATGCCGGCGGGACCGCCGCCGGCCACCAGCACCTTTTTGGGAGAGGGAGCGGCTCCCTCCCTGTGGCTGGTCTCAAACTCGCGGCCTAAAGTGGGATTGACCGAGCAGCGGAGTACGCCGGAGGCAAAGGGTACATGGGGGATAAAACCTGCGCTCATGCAGCTGGTGCAGCGGATGCAGTGGATGATCTGGTCAGCCTGGCCGCTTTTGGCCTTTTGAGGGAAATCGGGGTCGGCCAGAAACGCGCGTCCTGCTACCACTAGGTCCGCCTTCCCCTGGGCTAAAGTCTGTTCCATGATGTCCGGGTCGTTCAGACCGCCCACCACAGAGACGAGGGAGTGTTTGACCACCGCTTTGATCCGGGCGGCGATGTCCGTGTTGCAGCCTCTGGGAGTGAACACGGTGGGGAGCATCCGGCAGACGGTGTCGGTGGTGTGGAAGGTGGCGGCGGACACGTGGATAATGTCCACCTTCCCGTCCAGCAGTTTGGCCAGCTCCACGGTCTCCTCCGGGGTGATGCCGCCCTCCAGCGTCTCGTCGCCGCTGAGCCGGAATTCGATAATCAGGTCCTTTCCGCATTTTTGGCGGATGCGGTCGATGACCATCAGGGGAAATCTGGCTTTATTTTCCAGACAGCCGCCATATTCATCCGTCCGGTGGTTGTCCAAGTCTGAGAGGAACTGCCCAAGCAGCCACCCGTGACCGCCGTGGATGTTTACAATATCCATGCCGGCGAATTGGGCCAGGTAGGCTGCGTAAGCGAATTTGTCTGCGATACGGTCCATCATGGCCTCGTCCATTTCCACGACCGGAGCGCCATATAGGTTGGTCATGGCGCTGGGGCCCATGATGTGGTATCCCGGGGCCACAAATTTTGGATTGGAACGGTTGCCTGAGTGGTTCAGTTCCACCGATGCCAGGGCGCCCCACATGTGGACGGCGTCCACTGTCTGGGTCAGGGAAGGAAGAATGTCCGGGTTGTCCAGATGAGGCATGGAGGGGTGACAGTCATCCGTATAGGAATCGACGCCGGCCTCGCCTAATGTGACGATTCCGGCGCCTCCTTTGGCAAAACCACGATACAATTCCTGTGCCTCCCGGGTATACAGCGGGATGGAACCGCTGTGGCCCATGGGGGATGATTCGATCCGGTTGCGGATCCTTTTTCCACGGATCGTGACCGGAGAGAACAAATTTGGATAAGGAGTCATGCTGCAACTTCCTTTCTCTTTGATAAAGACCGGCCGGACCGGCCGCCTCCGTCCCAGAAAAACTGTGCACATTTTTTGGTTGTTGTCATTGTAACGTCCTTTTGCTATAATGTAAAATATCAAAAACTTTTGAGTGGCAATTCAATTTTTGTATTGCAGAATTTGCGGCGTTAAAATGGGGAAAAATTATGAATTTGCGACAATTGGAATTCTTCGTGGCAATTGCGGAAACCAAGAACATTACCCAGGCGGCCAAACGCCTTTTTGTGTCCCAGCCGCCTATGAGCCGGCAACTCTCCCTGCTGGAGGAGGAGATGGGGGCCAAGCTCTTTGTCCGCACAAACCGGGGAGTGGAATTGACCAACGCGGGGGAGATCCTCTACTCCCGGAGCAAGACCCTGCTGAGCGACATGCGGGACACCATGGAGGCGGTGCAGGAGGCGGAGGCCGGCGTGCGGGGAAAGATCAGCGTGGGCACGATCTATACAGCCATTCCCTGTTTTGCCAAAGGCGTGGAGGGCTTTCGGAAGCGGTATCCCAATGTGAATTTTTATATCGAGCCCAGCCTCCCGAGCGAACTGCTCATCAGCCTGCAAAAAGGCACGATCGACGTGGCCTTTCTTCGCTCTCCGATGTCGGAAACGGGGAATTTTCCCTATATGGTGATGAAAGAGGAGTCTCTGGTCCTGGCCGTCCATGAGAATATGGACCCCTGCCCTGAGCGGGATGTGATCCAGATAGAAGAATTGAAGGGGCTTCCCTTTTGCGCCCAGATCGGCGCGCTGAATTGGGAATACCGGAACTGGGACTATAACGCTATGCTGCAAAACGAGTGTATGCGGAAGGGATTCAGCCTCAACGCCATTTACGAATGTAACGGCGCGCTTTCCTCGCTGATGATGACCTGTGCAGGACTGGCGGCCTGTTACATTCCGGAGGATATTTTTCACCTGCTGCGATGCCGGCAGGTGCATCTGAAACGGGTGGCGGGTATCAATGCCGCCACCACGCCTATCCTTCTGTGGAACAGCGCCGGGTATACCTCCCGGTGTCTGCGGTTGTTTCTGGATTACTTCAAGGATCATTTTTCCGCACAGTAAAACGGGGCGGATCTATTTGTAAACGATCAAATAAGAGGCCTTCTCCGGCTAAGGTGGAGAAGGCCTCTTGTGTGCGGATTCTATTTTGACGGCCAATATCATAGCCAAGCCGAAGCCCAACGCAGCGGGTTTGGTTTGGAGAGGAGCCGCAGCGGAATGAGCGCACGATGATTTTTAAAAAAAGTCGTCGCAAGCGATATATAGCTTGCGACGACGTGGCGGAGACGGTGGGATTCGAACCCACGTGCCCTTGCGGACAACCTGATTTCGAGGGAAATAACAGAAAGAAGGTGCTTATATAGAGCCTCAAATTGTGACGTTAAATATCAGGAATAGAGCCAAAATTCACACTTTTTATACTGCGTCACTTTTTCACAAAGATTGATATTATACGAGTCACATGAGCATCTGGCACCATTCCAGCACCACGGGCACCACAAATCTATTGCCCGTCTGATTACTATTCAGGCTGCCATCTCAAAGGTTAAACAGGGTTACAGGATAGACCATATTCATGTGTTGTTTCTAATCATTTCTCTTACACAGGCGATAATCCGTTTGTAAGATTTGGGAAGATTCTTTGTTGGCACCATATTAAAAGTAGCAGTGATCACATCATAATCCTTAATGCGATTGCTTCTTTTTTTCAGTAAAAACGCTGTGGTTTTGTTTTCTTCAGGTAATTCAAGGACATCACAAATCGCGTTGCAATATGAGGTGCATACCGCTAAATCAACTTCAATTGCATACCGCATACATACGATATGATACGGATGCAGTAGTTCTAGTACTTCATCATATTTATTATTTATGAAAGAATTAACGACCTGATCTAAATCATGTTGCTTCAATAAATCATAGATTGGTGAAGATTCCTTTTTGACGGGACGGTATTGCGGTATTCCATCTTCCCCTAAACTTTCTTTTCGACTATTCTCTGAATATGGCAGGAATACATCCCTATCAACAATGCAGATAAAAGGAATCCCAAGTTCCTTTGCCAGAGCATATGGATACTTAATGCTTTTTTCTCCATCAGCAGGTATTAAAGATATTGCTCTAGTTTCTATATCAATATTACATTTCGAAAGCAACGCAGCAATAATATTACAGTCAGTAGGACTCTCTGTTATGATGATGTAATTGCTAAAAAAGAA
This sequence comes from Pseudoflavonifractor phocaeensis, assembly GCF_021531815.1. Classification (GTDB taxonomy): domain Bacteria; phylum Bacillota; class Clostridia; order Oscillospirales; family Oscillospiraceae; genus Lawsonibacter; species Lawsonibacter phocaeensis_A. The sequence continues at coordinate 17,637 of NZ_JADYUM010000018.1, read as the reverse complement.
ATCGCTGTTTTTGTATTGGTAAAAATTGTAATATCGCTCTTGGCTGAAACTATATTTCTCCCAAAAATTCGGCAAAATTTGTGTTGCTGTTGTGACAACGTCTCTGCCAGGAACTTTGCTCTTGCGACATAATACTATTGACGTGTGGCCAAGTTTATCGATTATAACAGTCGAATGAGTTGTTAAAATAAATTGAGTTTTAGGATACTTCGTTGGATTTTTTAATGTTTCAATAAGTTGCCGCTGTGCTTGTGGATGCATATTGAGTTCTGGCTCTTCTATGCCAACTAAATAGTTTATATTATCCTCAATTGCTACTGCCATAGAAATCGCAAAATATACTGCACTTTGAATTCCACTTCCGCAGTTGTTAATTTCATTGCTTTGAGTATTTTCAGACAAAAACAAGGAAACTGAGCGGAGGATCAAATCCACAACTTCGTTATTCACAGCTTGTATAGCGAAGTCTGCATTTCCTAATGGATAATACTGCTTTATGCTATTAAGAGCTGACTTGAAAACTGTATTTTTTATCTTGTCGGTTAAGCGATCAACCAAAGGCTGAATAGTATTTCTATTGGCAACTTGATGCTGGAATATAGATTTTAAAAGACCATATGCTATGCCCCCGTCTCCAGAAATTGCACTTTCGTAATTTCTAACAATCGGAACGTATATATAACGAAAATGGCTAATTAGGGATTCAAATTGGTCAACACTAATTGTTTGTGCATGATGTGCTTTAATAATATCATAAGAAGGAGTTTTTCTATCCCATCTGTACGTAAAACGTATTGTAAGGGAATCGTCGTAAATATAATCAGGGTTTATCTGATCCTCGGGCTGGATGTCAGTGAAAGTTACTGTAATCTTTGGACGAGAACGAAGACTATATACATGGTCTTGGCTTAGAAATGATTCTTTTTCATCATTGTAATTAAAAAAAGCATTTAGTGCACGTAGAAAATGAGACTTGCCCGCATTGTTAGCACCTACAACAGCTAATATTTGTTCAATTGTAATCGTCGCGTTGTCTATTGACCTAAACTTTTGTATTTGTAAGTTTGCAATTTTCATTTGCGACTTGCCTCCTCAATTCGGCACTTATAATGTCTTTTTTTACAATTATATCATTGCCTGACAATTATCGCAATGAATCTCGCTTTTGTGACAGTAAATTTGCATTTTTGTGTGCCATAGGTGCTAGCGCTTAACCAAAAACAACGCCCTCGATTCCAAAGTGAATCGAGGACGTTATATTTTGATAGACAAGATACGTTTCTTCCGCTTAGGAGTACATTGTGCCGCTTTTCAGGTAGTTCTCCGACATTTGCTGCATCCCCCGGAATCCCTGTTATTTCAATGGATTCCGGAGGATTATCTTTTGACTGTGTTATCTAGCCACCTGTATTCTATCTCACATTTCGGCATTTCTAAGCAAAAATATAGGTGAGAAAAACTTTCTAATTGCTAATGAGAGGAACATAGTCATAGATTTCTTGGCCAGCGCTATCTACGAGTATAAGGGTAAGCCATGAATCTATAGGGGGCTCACTGCCATATTCATAAGAAACGGAAAATTCTGTTACCCCATTCGAACCGGCTAGCCCGCAAAAGGTTCCCTCTACATTGTAGAGTTTCTCAGAAAACCAACCTCCAAGAATCCCAAGTCCTTCATTTTCTGACAAATCTATTGAGTACTCACCATCCGTATACTGAATTGTGAATATGATGCCGCCATCTGTTCGCCATGTTCCAATGAAGTCATCCGGTGTCAAATATGCTTCGTATGGATTACTTATGTCGTAAAGGCGAGAGGTTGAGGTATTGGATTCTCCGTAGATAGCTTCCATTGCATACTCAAAGAATTCGTCCAGAGGACCGCTCCTTATTTCATTGTACCACATGTATCCATAGTCAGCTGGATCAACGCCGTAGTAACGAACATAATCGTCATATTCCCATGATGGCCGATCATTGTCACTTTCGCTTGCTTGTTCTGTGCTTCTGGTAAATGTTTCGCTGATGTAAACTTCACCATCCAGTGCAATCCACGGTGTTGCTTCTACCAGAATATCAGCATCCGGATCGTCCAAATAGAACGCTTCTTTCAAATCAACTGTGACACCCGGTTTTATATTTCTCGACAAGAGTTCATCATCAGCATCTGTAAAATAGGCTTTCTCCAGTTCGATATCGTTCTGGTACGCATGAATTGCTACATTATAGATGGCGCTGGTTTTGGAATTGGTTGTATTTGTCCAGGAGTAGGAAACAACGATTGCTTCCTTTCCGTTGTATTCGTCCAACCTTGCGCCGCTAATTGTAACGCAGGTATCTTCGGCCTGTGATGATACGGCCTGCGATGTTTCTGTGTTAATCGGATAAGAAGATATGCCCTTGTCATCGGAAAATAGAGAAAGAATGGCTCCGATTGCGAGCAAAATAAGAATAATGGCAAATTTGAAGGTCCAAATTCCATAAATTACAGCGGCAATGGAATATAGAAGCATTAGCGCAAGCTGGAGGGACTCCCAGAAATTGATTTCCGCGCCAATACAAATGACAAAACAAACGATTGCAATCACAGTCGCAACAACCATCAGGATCCTGACAGTCCGATCCGCACCCGGATGGCGCCCTTTCACACAGCGGATGAAATAATCCATTCCCGCATCGATCTCTTTTTCTTCCGCAGTTTCCTCATCCTTGGTCTTGTTGGCAAACAGGCTTGATAATGAAATACCTACTTTAATCCCTGTTAGCTTTTGAATTCTTGAAGAACATAAAAACATGGGAATTGTAAATGCGAAGCCGAGCACGGTGATCTTCAATAGTTTGCTTCCAATTCCGCCCTCGCTAAACAGAATTGGCACAAGGCAACAGGCCATAATCGCGGCAATAAATCCAATCAGTTTGTTCCAGAAGTAAGCTTTCTTCTCTTTTTTCAGCAACTCATAATATTCTACGGTATTATCCTTTCCCGCCTGCTCATAGCTCTTGAGCTGCTTATAAATGTCTAACTGCTGTGTTGATTCGGACTGGGAATCAATGGTATCCTTGCTGTGGTCAGTCTGTTCTTCCACTGCTGGCTCAAAATCAGGCAAAAGTGCTCCTTCAGGTTGTTCAGCCGTGTGCTCCGAGGACTGCTCCGAAAGAGGCTGGCTGTCACCGCAGATTTTAGTTCCGCAAAATGCACAGAATTTCGCATATTCTGAGAGTTCTCGCCCGCAGTTAGGGCATTTCGGTGCCGTAATCGTGACCTTCTCCCCGCATCTGCTGCAAAATAAAGCATCATCCGTCAGTTCGTTTCCACATTTTTTACATATATAACTCATATTATCTGCCCCACCTACTTTTATAAGTATTATTTTTAGATATCTTATAACATATTCTACCACGTCTATTCTCATATTACAATAACGAAAAAGAGGTGGTAAGGCGTAATGGAAAAGCAACAGCTGATTGAAATAGGCCAGCGTTTGCGGCAACGGCGGCAGGAATTGGGACTGACCCGCGAAAAGATGGCTGAGCTGGCGGACATTGGAACAGGGTATTACGGTCAGCTTGAAGTTGGCACCTCGCAAATGTCCATCGACACACTCATTAAGCTGTCTCAATCCATGCACCTTCCAATGGAATATATTATTCACGGTTCCGGTTATGAACCGGGGGACACATCCGGTGTACAAGAGCTGCTTTCCCGTTGCACAGACAGAGAATTGAAACTGGCCGAGGAAGTGTTGAAACTGTTCTTGATGAAAGTGGATTAAGATCACTGCGGCGAAGGAAACCCCGCTGCAGTGATTTAGATTCCGATTGTAGCAAAGAGAAGCGCCCACAGCACAACGTATGCCGCCAGCTTCTTTTTCCCACTGAAGAACATCACATCCGCACCAATCAGCTTGGCGTAGAGCTTATAAGCAATATTGACAATTACAACAGAAAGCACAGCAGAGATCATTTGATTTCCTCTTTCCTTTTCATATTTTATTGGGGGCTTCTTTCCATATCATAGCAGGGACAAAATCAGAAAAGGTTAGCTGGCAGCTAACCTTTTTGTGCTATAATGAGCGTAGTATCGTGGTTGGAGGTGAAAGCCACATGAAAACAACAGACGAGCTGACCCATGAGATCAGCCAATCAGACAACATTCTGGACTACTTTGCTGAAAATCGCAGTGAAATGCATTTGGACAGCCTGCCGGAATATCTGGACAAATGGTTGAAACAAAAGAAATGCTCCAACGGGAGTTGCGGTTAGGGATTAGTACAACAAACTAATTTCATCTGATTCTTTTCGGGCGGTACAACGAGTAAAGACCACACCAAAGGGTAAAACCTTTAGTGTGGTCTTTTGCTGTTTACGTGGATCGTAATGGTGCAATTGGAATGGTTCTTGAGGTTTAGCTTAGAGAGCTATACCAGCTTATAAAGTAATTGCGCTGATTCCCCTCAAACCATTCCTTGGAAATCAACACTTGAACTCCACCAAAAGAAAATGGTTCACTCCAGTAACGAACATAGCCATCTTGTCCCTTGTTATCAGACAATCCTGGTGTATAGCGTTTCATAAATGTGTGTTTCGTATGGAATGTTTTGACGGACCATTCCGAGGAGCACATTTCATCGATTTCTTCGGGGTTGAACTCGTAACCACTTGCACTCAAATTTAGCAGAGCCAAACGTACAAACTCACCAATTTTCAGATCTCCCTGGGGTAAGGGCGGAATTTGGACAATAGGAGTCGTTTTGATTTGTGCTTTTGGCTTTGGGTTTGCACTCAATGTCACTTTCAATGCCTTGAGCCGAGCCTCGATTTCGCGCCTAAGTTTGCGATTTAAAAGAGGATTATCAGCAAGATCGTGCTTACTACGGTTTGGAACTAAATCACCAATAGTTGTGATTCCTGCTTCCTGAAGTCTAGTAGCAGTATTCTTATCCAGCTTGAGAATTGCAATATTCATCAGCATTGGATTGTTTTCAGTTTTCCCCTTCTTCTTTTTTGAAGCCTGCTTTTGTGGGGGCGAAGAGCCAGTTTCAACAGGAATTTCAATAGAAGGGTTAGGAACTTCCGGTAAATCGGATACCACCGAATCATGTACAGAAGGTGCATGTAACTCAGCTGGAGGTTCTGCTGGCGCAGTAGGTGTATTGCCGATAGATACGGCGGGCGTATGAGATTCCTCCTCTAGCTGCGGCCTACGAGAAGTTTCCGGTATAGAACCCAGTTGTGGCAACAGCATAGTTCTGCGAGGAGGATAGCTTACATACAACCCTATCGAATTGTGTAACAGCACCTCATGCAGCGCACGATTATCAATAGAATTCTCGGTCAACGTTACGATTTCGGCCTTAGGGGAGATTGTATTAGCCAGTTCGAAATCATAAATATTGTGCATTTTATCATCATCAACATTCGACTGACCATTAAACACACACAGTCCTACAACGGAATCTGATGCAGAAATAGGCGAAATTGAGAATAAATATTTATATGCCAATTTTGCCACTTGATGTGTTTTTACAGTTTTAACCGTGCTAAACTTTGCGTCTGCAATAAGATATCGAGCGCCTTCAGTATCTTCAGACTCATATTTCAACAAGAAATCAGGTGTATACATCGGATTGTAATCTTGAGTTCTCCTCTGAATTATGCTTCCGGCATCAGCATCAGGAAAAGAAATTGCAGTATTTCGGTATAAGCCAACACCGCTGAAAGAACTCATATCGGTGCTGTATATAACCGGCTGATAGTAAAGCGTTACCGTACTGCTTCCTTTTCTCAACACATATACATTATTGCAATGTGCATTGCGGAATCGAGATGATGCAGATACGGGATACAATAGCCGATTTGTATCTGCAACTTCAAATCCCGCTGATTTAAAAAAGGCGATCATCTTAGCTAGTACATATACTTCATACAAAGCGCTCATTTTTATGAACGAAAGCATAAAGTTTTCCTCACTCAAAGAAAACGCACCCATCGAGAACCAAGAAATTGCACACTGATAAATCTGATGGTACTGCTGTACAGATTTAAAAAGATGTGTAAATCGGGGTATTCCGGTAATGGGAATGGTTTTTATTGGAAGGATAGCAGAATACGAAATACACAGATGTTCGTATTTTTGCCTCAACTTTTCGACATCCGTCAATATAATTTTCAGGGCGGCGATTGTATTGGCGTATATGAAATAAGAAGAAGTAATGTAGTCATCCGTTTCAAAAACTTGTTGCGGAACACTAGCAGTGATGGAAATTAGTTCTTGCTCAATTCTTTTTATTTCAGTGTTAAGATGCATCAAAAATCCGACAACAACTTGGTTTTCGTATATGTCAAAAGATTTGACACTATCTGTTATCAATGTTTTGTTAGGTTGGTAGAAGTTACGGCCAACCTTTATGCCGGTAGAATAGTGAACAGGCTGAAGTTCTTCTGGATGCTGAGCAATATATTGCAGTGTATTATTAGAAACATACTGCAGTTTTTCAAAATGATCCACTCGTTCGTGAGGGATTGTTTTAAATCTGCAGTTTATTTTGAAATAACGATAATTTTCTTCATAAACAACTGCAATGCGTTCAAGCAGAAGAATTCGAGACTCGAGGGTCTTTTTTGCGTTTTCTCTTAATCCAGCAGTTTCCCGAGGCAAAGACTTTCCGTAAAGCAATTCAGCATTTTGGGTGTATACATATTCAGTGATGCGACGGACCGAGTCATTTTGGCGACCTTTCCGTACCATGACTTGAATATATTCCGTATCTCGGAAGTGTTGGTTGCCACTAGCATCGTTGTAGATAACAGTAATCTGCACAAAGCCATAGCATTCCTGGAAAATTCGTGCACCAAATGATTCATCAAAAAAGGTAATATCCCCACTATCTGATGAATAATTAATGCGGACAGGTTCTCCGTTAACGAAGAATCTTAAATTTTCGATAGGCTCATTCAGGTTTACCAGTTGTGCATGATATTTATGGTCACAGAATACAAACGATGTGGATAGCTTTGCTGTATCGAGTATCGAATTTTCTGTTTGATGATCTAAAAGAACCAGATCCTGCGGATCACCATGATCCGGCAAAAGCCGCAAGATTAATTCATTCATAATTCATACTCCTATGCGAAGAAATGATAATACTGCATGGAGTTGATACCTGTATGAATAATCTCTTGTAAAATCTCTGCAGAAAGACGCAAATTTTTGTCACTGCAAAATTGTTGGATTTCCTTTAACCGTTCACCAAAGTTCACACCACTGCCGTCAATATGCGGGAGAATTCTCTGTGCAACAGCATAATCCAACGCAGAAATAGAAGCATCTGTATCAGCAGAAGACTCAAAAAGCCGTTGAGCAGCAGACCAATACATACGAATGGCATTGTCCACACGTGTGCTGACATTAATCTTGGCTGTTCTGCACTTACCGAGTAGTTCTTCATAAATACTCTTGGCAACACCACTCATTTCTGTATAATTCTGTTCGGATGTGCCAAAGGTATGAACCAAAGCACTCCAAGGAATCATATCGCCAGATGTCCGGATCTTGACGGGTTTTGCCGTTCCCGAACGGGCCTTGGGCAATCTAATGATCCACGCTCTGTCAATCAAACGAGGAGACAGCGATTCAGTAGTATCATCATTGTTAATTGTAGCAACAAATCTTAGATTCGTCGGAACTCTGAAGCAGAAATTATCTCCCAAATTGATGACACTATTGGAGTCCAGTTCATCACACAGGTTCATATAGTCAGCCCAGTAATACTCCATCGGGCTAAGATTTGCCTCATCCAAAAGAATAGCAAAAGGCAAATCTGCCCCAGTCCCTCTTGCCTCGATATCAAGGATATTTAACGCATCAAATATTCTTCTATTGCTGCGATCAAAGGACTTTGTGAGGGGGTTATAATAGCCAATAAAATCACGCTTGGTCGTCCAACCCTTCTCGACAGAAACAGGAATAAAGCGAGTGGGAACATATCCATCCGCAAAGGCAGGAAGTGTTTTTTCGGGTACTGACAGTCCCAACACAGATGCCAGAATTTTACAGATTGAAGTTTTACCTGTGCCTGGTTCTCCCGAGAAAACAGTAAGGAAGCCCTGCGTATAACAGATCAAGATATTCAGAATTGTGTTGCGGTCATAGTTAGGGCGCACAGCTTGGATTTCTGCAACCAAATGATCAATCAAGTCTGCTCCGGTTGCGCTAGAAAGAGGAATCTGCATGAATGCAGTTTCTTTAGTGCTATAGTCTGCAGCATTTTGGGCATTTTCCCATTCTGCTGCTTTGCGGAGCATCTTATTGAAGAGCATTCCGTCAAAGGCAAAGTTAGCAGCCTTTTCTGCGGCATCGTCGAAGATTCGCCCTAATTTTCTATCGAGGGCATCTGTATCCCTTTCGATATCTCGCAGCTCTAACTTTCTATGGGAAACCTGTTGCTCAAGCTCAGCAAGAGTACTGAATTCTTTATGCGAAGCTAATAGGGAGGTGATTTCTGCTTCCAGTGCAGATTTCTCCTTGCGTAGTTCTTGGATTTTATCTTCGTATTCCGCAAGCAAGCCTTCTGCATATTCCCTTTGGGGCTGTTGTGCCAATTGCTGCTGAAGGGCATCTACCTGGTCACTGAGTTCACGCAGTTTGGATTCCTCGGCTTTTATTTTCTCCGAAATAATATGGAACCGTTGAATCCTGGACATAAAATCAGAATCGTTGGCCAATCTTTCAACCAAGTGATTGTACTGCGGATCTCCCTGATATTTTTCTAAAAGAGAAGTAATCGTCGAAGATATGAATCCAAAGGTTTCGTTCAAATTCTCCTCATCTGTAAGTAGATTACTGAGAGTTTCAAAACGTGCTGTTCGCACAGATTCGGGAATTTGCTCCCCTACAAACAACGAGCTTTCCTGGGCCTTCAATAAAGCATCAATCTGTGACAAGTCAATTTTTCCGTCGACAAAATACTCTTGGCCAATTGCATCTCGAAATGCGGTCAACAATTGAGCTTTTGTAATAACATCAATTGGAATTCGAGTGCATACAGTATCGTTAACTTTTATATATGTGCGTTGATCTCCGTAGCGACCGAGACTAATGCCATACTGATCCAAATGCGTAGGGTACTTGTATCCCCAAAGGATATATTTTTGCGTTTGAAGTCCCGTGCGAATAAATGGTGCATCGTCGCCATCAGATTGTTCAACGGTAAACGGACCTATAACAGTGTTGGAGTTATCCTCATCAAGAATAACTACCTTGAGTCCAGCATAAACACAGGAATCCTTGATAATCAGTTTGGGATTTGCTTTGTACGAACCGTCATATCTTGACTTGGTTAACAGAAGATAGCGGTTCACTTCACTGAGAGAACGGATTTCGCCGTTATCCATTTTGGGTGAAATGTTAATCTTGTAGCCGGTTGGGTTTCTGACTCCGTAGGAAAAATTGTCCTCTAAATCTTCGTCTTCTAGGGTCAGTAAACAGTATTCTCCATCTACGAAAAAATCCTCGTCGTGGCCGTCTTCGCAGTAAAAGTTTATATCCTCAAATTGTGATTCAGGCAGAAGTGCTTGCCGATCATATGAGGTCATACGACGAAATTCGTCATCAACGTATTCGAATAGTGGTTTGAAATTTACATACCGATTTCTAATTGTAATAAAGCCTAAATAATCGCCCATACTAATTACCCTTCTTTCTCTGTTTATTTATGTGTATTGTCAAAAAACGAATTTTGCCTCGAAATCACACCTTTCATAGTATGTAAGACTATACCGGTAAAGGATTCTCTATCCTAGCTTAGATATAATCTACTAAAATATATTCTACCACACAGTTTGACTAATTGCTAGATATTCACATAAATATCGCACGGGAAATTAGAGAGATTTTGTAAAAAATGCAAAAAGCACCTGCCAAGGAAGTAATCTTAGCAAGGTGCTTTTTTGTGAAAATATTACTTTTTGTCCAACTGCATTATTAGCTGTACGCCGTAATGGAATCCGTCGATGAAAGCCTTGTACTCATATGCCGTACAGAGACTGCAGCATAGATTGAAGACCGCATTGTTGTCATCCAGCGGCAGATGCCTCAGTAGGGCATCCAGTTCCCGGAAGCTGTTCCGGATCTCTGGCGGATCGGATTCGTGGGAGTCTCTGTAGACCCAAAATAGCTGATCCAGCACAGTCTGGCAATCCGAATCGCCAGTGTCAAAGGGGCAGGTTTCCATGTATCGCATGAGTAGATTTATGATTGATCGCAAGTATATCACCTCCAAAAGTTTTTCTTTGTCCATAATACCAGTCCAGAAAGTTGTCAAACATTTCTTCCCCTCTTGCCCGCGCCTTTACTGCGTCCTCAATCTTTTCGAATCCGCCAAGGTAGTAACACTTCCGTTTAAACATGATCTGAGCAATCCATTTGTTACGTTTCTTATTATAGTAGACGCCTCGAAATAGTACGCTGATGATTATAGAAGTGGATGTAGTTGAGGAAGCGGAGACACGCTCCATCCGTGAACGTCTGTTTCAGAAGCAACATCAGCAGAAACAGAACAAGAAGAAAAGCCGAGACAGTTGGGAACGATGAAATTACAGCGGGAGTGCATTTTATACGATGCGCTCCCGCTATTTCTGTTTAAATCAACCTGAATAAATGATTTGTAAGAGCGCAGGACAATGCCCGCCGCTGTTTACATGGTTGCATGACATCTGCTTCGCAGCACCGCCGTACTGCATAACCCCGGCCTAAAAAAGCCTTTGCGTAATGAAGTCGGCACTCCAGAGCTCAAGAACAATTCACGCCAGATTCTTGAAAAATTGCGGATATTCGTATAATATATTTTGTATGATTCTGTCGATCAGAAAGGAGGTCCCGCATGACGAAACAGAATCACAAAACAGGCTTTCTTGTAGCTGTAATGGTTTTCTTTGCGATTGCCTTACGGGTTTTGGGAAAGTTTGATATCTTGAAAGTTCCGGGTGGGATCCTCCGCTCGCTGATCTATATCGCCCTTTATATCGGATGGGGAATTTCCGTCAGCAAACGGATCATTCAGGTACAGGTGCGCCATTGTCTGATTGCCGTTTCCGGCTTAATGGTTTTTTGGTTTGTGATCCGTTCAATGAGATACTTTTTTATAACCGATATCGGAATAGCACGGCAGCTGTGGTATTGGTACTACCTGCCAATGCTGTTTATCCCGCTGTTTTCTTTGTTTGTGGCCATCTCACTGGGCAAGCCCGAGAACGCAAGGCTGTCGAAAACGGCGCTGCTGTTATTATCTATTCCCACGGTTCTTTGTCTGCTGCTGGTGCTTACAAATGATCTCCATCAGCTTGTCTTTTCCTTCCCCGAAGGAGAGGTATGGACGGACGATAACATGAGTTATTCATTCGGATATTTTTTCGTGATCGGGTGGGAGATCCTTTGCGCTTTAGCGGCATTTGTTATTATGATAATCAAGTGTCGGCTCTCATATAGGAAAAAATATCTGCCGTTTTTGCTGCTGGCATGTTCTATCGTATATGCCTTTATATATGTCAGCGGCGTGGAATGGATGCAGTTGATCGGCGGAGACATCACGGCAGCGCAGTGCCTGATGTTCACCGGAATCTTGGAATGCTGTATTCAGTGCGGGCTTATACAGACCAACACCGGTTACCAGGCGCTGTTTGAAGCAGGCTCCATCGGTGCGCAGATCGTTGATACGGACTATGATACCCGTTATGCTTCTTCAAACACACCTAAGCTTTCGGCGGAAATAATGCGCTCGGCGGAGAGCGAGGCGGCAAAGCTGGATCACAACACGCTGCTCAGAAGCAGTAAGATCAATGGCGGCCATGTTATGTGGCAGGAGGATATTACAGACATTACCGCTCTGCTGGAAAAGCTGGAGGAAAACCGGAAAACGATCTCGGAAAGCAATGATGTGGAGCAGGAAAACTACAAAACCAAGGTAAAGATCAATGCAGTCCGGGAAAAGAACCGGCTCTATGACCGGCTGCAGGCACAAACCGCCCATCAGATTGAGCTGCTGGATCAGCTGCTGACGCAAAATGAGGCGGAAACCGACCCGGAGATTCGCCGCAGTCTGCTGGCCAAAGCGGCGGTGATCGGCGCCTACATAAAACGCCGGGGTAATCTGATGTTTATCGGTGAAAAATCCAATGTAACAGATACCGCCGAACTGTCAGCCTGTCTGAAGGAATCCTTTGCCAATCTGGAGCTGATGGGTGTGGAGTGTGCCATTGATATTCCGGGCAAAAACAGCATTGATACCCGTGACGCGATCCGTGTCTATGACTTTTTCGAAGCCATGGCGGAAGCGGCCATGGATGACCTTCGTTTTGTCTGGCTGAAAGCCCGCAGTCTGGAAGATGCTGTCATCTTTTACTTGCAGGCGGAAAGCAAAGCCGATTTGTCGACGCTGTCCGCTCTTGCCGACACCTGCGCCTGTGAGGAAGGCGTATGGCGCTTTTCTCTGCGGATCGGAAAGGCGGGTGAACCGGCATGAGGAATTTTTATCTTTCTTCTGCTCCGGCACAGACGACGCTGCTGGTCGCCCTGTTCCTCACCCTGATTTTCTCCCTTTTCCTGATGCTTGAGGCTTACGGCAGACAGCGTGACAAACGGAAAAGTATTCTGCGTCTGTCCGTATTTCTGTTCTTTCTGATCTTATTGTCCGTGTTGGCGGATGCTTTTTCCCGGATGACCGAAGGACTGGCGTACAGGACATGGCTGCCTCTGCCTATGTGGCTTTTATGGGGCATGACATTTGCGGCAGATCTTCTGCTGCTATGGGATATGGCAGGGCTGCGGAGACAAGGAAAGCAGGCGCTCAGCCGCGATTCCATCAAACAGGCTCTGGATATGCTGCCAAGCGGTATCTGCTATTTCACGCCCTCCGGGAGCGTGAAGCTGTGCAACCGGCAAATGGATTCTCTGTTCCGCTCGATCTCACAGTGTGATCTCCAGACGCTTGCGGAACTGCGGGACGCACTGTCCGGCTGCGACGCGTGCAGCGGCGTGATCCGGCTCTCTCAGGAGATGCAGACCTATCTTTTCCCTGACGGCAAAGCCTGGAGTTATCGGCAGACCGAGGTGAAAGCGTCAGACGGCGTCGTGTATACGGAAGCCATCTTTTCGGATGTCACGGAGCTGTATCATAAGAGTCTGGAGCTGAAAGCGCAGATCAAGCGGCTGAATGCCATTTCCCGGGAACTCAAATGGCTTTCTGACAATGCTCTGATCCTGACAAGAGAAAAGGAAGTGCTGTCCGCCAAGACGAAACTGCATGACGATATGGGAGCGGGGCTGATCGCCATACGGCACATTCTTCACAACAACCAAACGGAGGAAGCGGCCAATGCCATGGATCTGTTCCGCCGTGCTGTCAGCGCCATCAAATACGATAATGCCGATCCGAGGGGGCACAGCGAGCTGGACAGATTCCTGCAGGATGCCGGGGCCATCGGCATAACCGTAAATTTGTCCGGAGAGTTGCCTGAGCAGGAGGAGCTTCGGCGGGTGATGATCCTTGCCATGCGGGAATGTCTGACAAACAGCGTGCGTCATGCCGGAGCAACAACCATACAGATCACGGTGGAGCAAAAGGGAGACAGCGTATCCATGCAGATCACAAACGACGGAAAACCTCCCGAAACTGAGGTCGTTCCCAAGGGCGGACTTCTCAACCTATACCGCCATATCATGGGTTGCGGCGGCACGATGGAAATACAGTCGAAGCCGGGCTTTGCGCTCACCGTGGTTCTCCCGGCGATACAGGAGGGTAGAGAATGAAACGGGTTCTTATTGTGGAGGATCAGCGGATGCCCCGTGAAAACATGGAGCGGACGCTTTCCGACAGCGGCAGATATGAGCTGGCCGGCAGTCTCAACGGGGCGGATGTTGCTATTTTGAAATGCGGACAGCAGCACATTGACCTGATTTTGATGGATGTCTGCACTTCGGGGAGTAAAGACGGCATTGAAGCTGCCGCAGAGATCAAGGCGAAGTTTCCGAATATCAAGATCATCATTGTCACCTCCATGGTTGAGGTGAGCTACCTGGAACGGGCCAAAGCCGCCGGGGTGGACAGCTTCTGGTATAAGGATATCAGCCCGGAAGCGCTGATCGACGTGATCGACCGGACCATGGCGGGGGAGCGTCTTTTCCCCAACGAAACGCCGAAGGTTCAATTGGGCCTGGTGGAAAGCACGGAGCTGACGGCAAAGGAGATCGAGGTACTGCGGCTGATCTGCGACGGCTTGGAATACGATGAGATCGCCGGCAAGCTGGCTGTTTCGGAAAGAACCGTCAAATACCATGTTTCCAACATTTTATCAAAAACCGGATATGCCAACAGGACCCGGCTGGCCATTGCGGTAACAAACAAGAAATTCATCGTTCCGAACCTCCCGGAAGAACAGGCGTTTTCCAAAACCGAATAACCGGAACCTGTTCCGTCTATCCCGGCTCCCTTTGGAGCCGGGTGTTTTTTCAGTATTTTTCGAAAATTTTTTTGAAAAAAGTGACCGAACCTGTACTTAGGGACAGTGTGCAAACGAAAAAAACCTGCTACGATGATCACGGTATAAATCTGCGTTGTCGATTTTCAATTCTGAATCGGAGGTGATTTCATGCGGAGAGTTGTTGTTGATATGCAAAATGCTTTGTTTGCCGACGCCATTGCAACGGCTCTGCGGAACTTTGATCCGGGCTTTGAGGTACAGCAAAGTGAAAGCCCTGACAAAACCACGGATCTATGCGTTTTTACGGAAGCGAATATTCTGATCATGGAGGTCACAGCCTACACGCCGTGGAAGCTGGAGGAGCGGATGAAGATCCGTGCCGAGCTGAAGAAAACCAACCCGGACTGCAAAATTGTACTGGTTGTGGACGAGAACACCGAAAAGAAGCTGGCGGACAAGGTGCGTCAGGCGAAGAAGGACGGGCTTGTTGACAATTTCATCTACGGCTCTGTTTCTTCCACCTATCTTTCGGCGGTCATCGATGCTTTGTAAGGAGGACGGGAGTGATGGAATGATATGAATGTATTTGACGCTTCTTCGTTCTCCGAACGGATGAAGAACGGCGGACGCTCTCTTTGCCGTGTGGGAGAGCCGATAAATCAATTCACACGGTCAGATCACCCGGCAAAATGCCGGAAAGAAACAAGGAGGAATTGCTTATGAAAGCAAAAATGAAACCGCATAAGCTGCTGAGTATGCTCCTCGCCCTTGTGATGGTAGTGGGACTGCTGCCCATGGGTCAGGTGGCGTATGCCTACAGCGCAGGCGGTATTGAAGGCACAACGGGAAGCGGAGCAACGGAAGCCGACCCCGTCGTCTGCGATACCTTTGCCGAATTCAAGGCGGCAATGGAAAACACAGAAATCACTTATGTGAAGCTGACGGGAACAATTGAAATTATTCCTGCTCAGTCAACGCTTGCGGCTGCGATAGAACAAACTTCCCCGAAAACATTGATTGTGGAGGGAACAAACACATTTGTAGCCCCAATGAACGGTAATAATAACTGCCTTTTATACGTGCGTTCAGAGCTGAATGTAAAGGGAAGCGGAACCTTGGAATATAGACATGGCAATAGCGGTGGCCTTGGTGCCGTAATCTACATTGCCGCTTCACACTCACTGACCATACAGGATGTAACTCTTGTAGGCAACGCTAACGGAGCGACTTTTGGCAGAGCGTTGTATTTGGCGGGTGGAAGCAAGACGAAAATCCTGAGCGGAACATTTTCCGGATATTCCGCGTCGGTGGTTTATGATAGTATAGATGCAGTAATCGTTGATCAGTTAGCTGAACTGACCATTGAAGATGGTTCTTTCTATGCAACGGCTAATGCAGACAGCATTAAAACCTATGGTCTTGTAAATAAATGTTCAACTACAAAGGTTACTCTGAACGGCGGCACCTATGACGGAATTGATGCAAGTGATGCTAACCTCAATCTGTCAGATATGCTGGGCACAGACCGTTATTATACAGACAGCAATGGAACTTCTGTATTTGACGGAACATCCGTAACGAGTACGACAGAGAAGTTGACTGTCAGAACGAAGCGTATTGACGCTGTGGATGTAAATATCACTGTGCCTGTTGTAGGCGCTCAGCCGCAGCCTGCAAGTTCAACACCAGAGAATACCAAAGTGTTATCAACCGTGTGGTCATCCGACGGTGCGGTGATTCCTGAAACAGGTACGTTTGAGGCGGGCAAAACTTATAAAGTACAAGTCTCGGTTTATACCAAAAATGATTATTTCTTTGGAGATCCGCTAACAGTCACTATTAACGGTTCCACAGCAGTCACGGATTTTGAACGCCCAGGTGTAGGTAATCGCACCATTACTTTCGAGAAAGAGTATACTCCTGGAAATAGTATCCTTAACTCTGTGGACGTGTCAATCACAGAGCCTGTGGCAGGGGCTAAGCCGCAGGAGACTGCAACCTCAAATACTGCTAACGTCAGTGTAAGCAAAACAGAATGGTATCATAGTGGCACTGAGATGTCTGCATCGGATACGTTTGTAGTGGGTGAAACTTATAAAGTACATGTCATAGTGAATCCGGACAGCGGTTATGAATTTGCAGATAATCCAACAGCCACTTTTAACGGTTCCAAAACGGGCACGCTTTACACGAATGGTAAAGGCTACATCAACTACTATGCAGAGTTTACTGCTGCAAATGCTCCTATTGACTCTGTAGACGTAAAGATCACGGAACCTGTCGCAGGGGCTCAGCCGCAGGACGCAGTCTCTAACACCGCTAACGTCAGTGTTGGCACAACGGAATGGTATCATAATGGAACTAAGCTTTCTGCATCGGATACGTTTGCAGCGGGAGAAACTTATAAAGTACATGTCATAGTGAATCCGGACAGTGGGTATGAATTTGCAGATAATCCAACAGCCACTTTTAACGGTTCCAAAACGGGCACGCTTTACACGAATGGTAAAGACTACATCAACTACTATGCAGAGTTTACAACTACTGCGGAATCGACAGAGTACACAATCGCCGTAACGAATGGTAAGGCGACAGTAGGCGCAGGCACTGAAATCAGTAAAGCGGCAGAAGGTACAGAGGTTACCCTGACCGCAAATAAGGCTTCTGACGGTATGATATTTGATAAATGGGTTGTAGAGGATGGAAGTGCAAGCATCACCCTTGCGGACGCAAACAGCGCAACCACCACCTTCACAATGCCTGCCGGCGAAGTCAGCGTGAAAGCGACCTATCGCTCTTATATCACGATCAACTTGGCGGCAGGCGAAGGAAGCGGCACGATGGAGCCACTCATTCTAAAAGCCACCTATGGTTATTATGAATTAATCGCTCCGGATTGCACATTTACACCGCCGGCAAATAAGGTGTTTGATAAGTGGCAGTTCAGTAAGGATGACAGTTATCTCAAACCGGGAGACACAAAAACTATATGGTCTTCTGCCAACGGGGCGACGCTGACTGCAATTTGGAAGGACACACCTGAAACCCACACCCACGTTTGGGGCGAGCCTACCTACAAGTGGGCAGATGACGGCAAGTCCTGCACCGCTGAGCGCGTCTGCACTAAGGATGACACTCACAAGGAGACTGCTACCGCAACCA
>NZ_JADYUM010000017.1 GCF_021531815.1 Pseudoflavonifractor phocaeensis | reverse complement strand
CTGCTGGAACCTCCAGAGCTTCCAGAGGACGGCGTCTTAATATCCTGTGACACACGGCCACTGCTGGAGCTGCTGGAACCTCCAGAGCTTCCAGAGGACGGCGTCTTAATATCCTGTGACACACGGCCACTGCTGGAGCTGCTGGAACCTCCAGAGCTTCCAGAGGACGGCGTCTTAATATCCTGTGACACACGGCCACTGCTGGAGCTGCCGGAGCTGCTGGAGCTGCTGGATTTACTGGAGTTGCTTGAGCTTCCAGAGACGCTCGACTTGCTGGAGCTGCTGGAACTGCTAGCGCCGATTCCACTTAACGTTGGAAGCCCCTTGTCCGCTCGACTCTGTTCCAAGTTACGTACCCAGCTGGGCATCTCTTGACTTATGCCTTGGCGAACTGGGAAAGGTCGTCCCGTACCCGGTCCTCCCCGTCCTTCTTCGCCTCGGCCTCTGCCTGCTGCTCCGCCTCCCTGGCGGATACGGCGGCCTCGCGGTCCTCAAGCTCAACTGCCCGCTTCGCCTCCGCCTCGCTCATGCCCCCGGCCCGCTTGGCCTCGGAGCGGATGAATCTGGCGTACTCTGGGATGCTCATGCCCGCGTTCCTGGCGAACTGGCTGAACATCTCCATGACAGGCTTGGCCTCGTCATACTTCCCGCGGATGCGGTCGTAATCCAGGCCCTTCTGAAGCAGCTCCGGCGTCACATCGGCAACGCCCAGGGTCCGCTCCTGGCCCATGTGCTTGACGTTCCACGTATGGGGAGCATTCTGCTCCTCCGGCTTGGCGTTCACGGTTTCGGCGCCATCGGCCTTGGTTTCGGCCTTGTCCGCTTCCGCGTTTCCGCCAGCGTGTTCGGTCCCGGCTGCGGGCTGGCTCGCTTCCGCGTCCGACCCCCGGTCCGCTTTGTCCTCCGGCTTCTGGTCCTGCTGGTCTGCGGGCTCAGTGGCCTCGGCGTCCTCGTCCTCCCAACTCTCCAGAAAAGCGTCCTGCTGGTCTGCGGACTCCTGCTCCGTGGTCAGGCTGGTGTTCTCGTCCATGGTTCGTTCTCCTTCCCAGTTGGTCTACTGGTTATTTCCAGCGCTGTGGTGTGCGCTGATTTTACTTTGCAGCATTCTGGCCCTTACCAGGACCCGAATTCTCCGTACTCGATCCCGCCGTATGGCAGGCCGTCCTCGATGCTCTCAAAGCACGCCGGTATGCGCGCCCTTGCCTCCGCCAGACTCTGCTCAAAGCACTGCTGGAAGTAGTCGGCAAGGCTTGGGTTCTCCTCGCTGAGCAGCTTTGCCGCCAGCCCGTTTGGCAGCACGTCCCGCAGAATGCGGGCGTCCAGGTCCAGCTCGTCCTCAAAACTTGTGATGTCATCCAGCGCCGGCCGCTTCCCGTCCCCGCCGATGGCGAAGGTGTCGCTGGCCGGGTACACCAGGTCCAGCAGGTTGTTCAGGATGCCGATGGTCCTGACCTTGTACTCCCGGGTGTCGCTGGTATCTGTGTTTCCGGTGCTCTCGTTCTGGGCGTCCATGAGGTGCATGGCCTTGTCGAAGATGGCCTGCACCGTCCTGTTCACCGCCATGGTCCTCACGCCCCTTTCCCGCTACTCCGTCTCAAATCCGGTCTTTCCGTTGACGGAAAACCGCATGATGTTCTCAAATCCTTCGTCGATGGGGTCGGCGGCCTCCTGCTCCATGGCACGCTCCACCGCCCGCTCGTTGCGCTCCTCCCGGCTTGGCAGGCACATCCGGCAGTACAGCCCCGCCGTCACCGCCAGGTCCAGCACCAGCAGCAGGAGCACAAGCCCCATGAAAACCTGTTCCATGCCCCCCACCTCACTGGAAGTCGCTCTCGTCCATGGTGGACCCGTGGATGATCTTCACCGTGGCGTCCGTCTTGGCCTCGATCTTGTCCTGGTAGCCGCCAAAGCGCATCTGCTTCTGGAGGAAGATTCCCCGGGTGGCCATGCCGCCCTTCTCCTGATACCGGGGGTCGCTCTCGATCTGCGACTGGATGCGGAGATAGGCCGTCTGCACCGCGTCCTGGAGCCAGGCGCAGCTCTCCCCGTCGTACCAGTTGCGCAGCGCCTTGAGGGTCACCGTCCGGCCCTTCTCGTTGTACTTGGTCAGCCCCAGACAGAGGCCGGCCTCCCCGTACAGCACGCCCGTCTCGTCGCACTCGTCGAAGTACCGGTCTGCCGCTTCGGTGAATTTCTCAGCCGTGGGGAAGGTGGCGCATGCCTCAATCGCCGCCTTCGTGGCAGGACCGGTGTTACGCTCTGTGTAGCCCGCCTCGCCGCGCTTCGCCTTGAAATTCGGGTTGCCTCTCTTTCCCGCCATGAAGACACCTCCCTTCCTGGTGTTCACCCTGCTAAAAATCCTTTGCCAAAGCCTTGCTGTATGTCATGCCGTCTCCGGCTCATTCGTTGAACCGCCCCGGGAAAATGGCAAAACCGGAGCGGAAAGAGGAGGGAAGATGCTATCTTCCAAGCTGAGAATAAACAACTTTTTCGCGGATTTCAAGTGGGAATTTTTCGTGTTTACAGCTATTTACTAACATTTACTGTGTATTACAAAAAATTACTTCAAGGATTTTCTGACCAGGCCCCCTGTTTTTCCGCTGCCCCCACATGGCGGCGGGGAAGAGGTCGTGTTGAGAGGCGCAGGGACAGGTTGAGAGGACGTGGGGATACAGCCATACACCCGTCCTTTCACCGCCCGCCCCTTTTTCCGCCACCCCCGGGGGGGATCGTTACATGGTCCCTTGTAGAAATCCGGGAAGTGCCACCCCACCCCGCGCCCGCCGAGACCCTTTATCGCATTCCGCCCGGCAGCCCGTAATTGCCCCATATTTCCCCATAAATGACACAGAAAGCCCGCAAACCATTGGTATTGCAGGCTTTGTCGTTAATATGCAGTTAAATTTTCCATTTTTGCGGCGGAGGCGGCCCCTTGTAGGCCTACAGTAGTACCGAGGATCTATAGGCCTACAAAATTACAACAAATCGTGTAATACTCACTGTATTATCCGCGTTTTTTATTACACCAGTCCCCGTGTTTTTTACGTTTTTCTACCGTCTCTTGATTATACCGTGTAGGCCTACACTGTCATAGCCCACGGAAGTACCGTGGTAGTATCATACCGTGGTAGTACCGTGGATGTAATATACCGTGATTGTACTAATACCGCCACCGTAGAAGAGAAGTAGTATATAAATTTTTTGTAGGCTATGAGTGTATACGGTAGAACCGTAGTACCGTAGTTATAGCGTAGTACCGTAGTACTACCGTAGGCCTATATAGTACCGTAGTATATATATACCTTTTTTTCTTTTGATTCTTTTCTTTTTACAAAAACAGCCCGCCCGGATCAGCGCCGGACGGGCTTTTCATTTCCTGCTGTCAAATCTTTTCCCTGATGGCCTCCAGGACCCACTCATTGACGCTCTGGCCGCACTGATCCGCCGCGCGCTCAAGCTGATCCACGGTAAAGCCTTCGGCCTGGGTGAGGTCCAGGCAGTCCCCCTTTTGAATCATCCTTTTGTTTTCGTCAGCTTCTCGCTCCATCGGAATTCCAAGCGTTTTTGCGTTGAGATCGTTCTTTATCTGGGTATTGATGGCCCGATGGATAAACTTTTCCAGGTCCAGCCCGTAAAGCTCCAGATGAGCGTGCATCTTGTCCAGGTCCTCCGGCCTGATGGTCACCGTCAACCCGTCCGGCTGCGCTGGCTGCTGCTGTGCCTGGTCCTGGGCCTGCGCTCCGGTAAGCCTTGCCTCGATGGCCTTGGAGATCCAGGAATTAACGCTTTTCTCTCCTGATGCGGCGGCGGCGGCCTGTATGCGCTCTTTCTGCCCCTTTGGGAGCGCAAGCGACATTCTGTCCAGGTTCTCAGCGTCCCATTTCCTGTTGTTTTCCTTCCTTGCGTCAGTGTACTTTCTTGGCATAATAGCACCCCTCTTTCTTATCAATAAGTGTACCAAAAACAGCCCACTTGTCAAGTGGTGATATTGCGCACTTAATAAGTGGTTATTGTGCACAAAAAGCCACTTAATAATTTGTTTAACATGCGATATTGACGTACACGTATTAAGTGGTTTATGATTTAGGCACAGGGCGGGAAATAATTCCAAGTCCCGCTGTAAAAATCCAAACCACCCGGGCAAAAAGAAAGCCCCGTTGAGCGCTCGCAACACTCAACAGGGCAGCCCACATGAACGAACTAAAAGTAATAAGGGGCGTGGATATTATACCACACCCCGCCGGAAAAAGAAAGGGGTAAAACCATGAGAAAAGAAGCAAAAGAGACCAAGCAGGCGTCCATCAGCCAGATCGCCGGCTACCACGGCGGCAACTTCCGCAATGAGAATTACGCCTTCGAGGGATTCCAGTCCAACAAATATTACACCAGCGACCGTTATATTTCACTTGACGCCAGCTTCCAGCGCGCAGACGGAAAGCCCTTGAAGGGCTTCGGGCTGGAGATCGAGACGGAGTGCAGCGGTATCCATAACCCCCAGGTCCTGGCGGAAGTGCTCAACAAGATCATCTTCCCCCACTTCCCGGCGGACCTGTTCAAGCTCCAGCGTGACGGCAGCCTGTCCGGCGATACCAGCGCGGAGTGCATCACCCAGATCATGACCCGAGAGTTCATCCGCAACAACTACAGCAATTTTAAGCTGATGTATAACACCTATTTCCCCGCCTTCGGGATCACCTGTGGCCCCAACTGCGGCATGCACGTCAATATCTCCCGCGGCCTGTTTGGCCGGAGCGACAAGGCCCAGACGGAGGCCGTCCGCAAGCTGTACTACATCGTCAACAAGCACTATGACCTTTGCTGTGCTCTGTTCCACCGGGACCGGAACCGGACCGGCTACTGTAGCCGCATGGCTCACAGCATGGACTACTGCAAGTCCCTGGACCTGGGGTCCTGCTCCTCCAACCACGGCGTCAGCTTCAACCTGGGCCATTGGAACACCGGACGCATTGAGATCCGGCTGGTGGGCGGCCAAAAAAATTACGCCTGCTTCCGTAACACAATGGAATGTGTGTTTCACCTGTGCGACGCGGTCAAGACTCTTTCCTGGTCCGAGTGCGATGACCTGACAAAGATTTTCGCCGGCTGCAATCAGTATGTGTTCGACCGCCTCAAATCCCACTGCAAGGACGCCGGAACCATCACCGCGGCGGAACTGGAGAAGATCCGGACCACCGTCCAGCGGGTGGAGCTGATCTAAAAAAATTACACCGCCCCATGGAAAAATATGTGGGTCGGTGTGACAGAAAACTACAAGAAGCAACGTAGAAACACAAACCTAAACAGCAAGTAAATAAAAAATTACAGTAACGGAGGTAAAAAATTATGAGTAGCTTTGTGATCGACAAGAAGGAGTATACCAAGGCCGCCGGATTCCTGGCCGCCGTCATCGAGACGAAAAACTACTACCGAGAGCCGGTCATGTACCTGTGGAACAGGAGAGAGCATCGCCCCTATGAGGCGGAGGACGTGCGGCGGGACCTCCAGCGGGTCTATGCCATCAACGCGGCGGCTGTGGCGGAGCAGTACCACGACCACCAGCGGGAGCAGGACAGCGCCGACTATCTGACGGAGTTTGAGGCCGCCAAGGCTACGGGCCTCCAGCTGATGCGCCGTGGCTATACCCTGGAGCAGCCGGACGCCGTGAAGGACCTGCGGCGGGCCGTCTATGGCGTGATCTCCTTCCTGCGCTCAGCGCAGTACCAGATCGAGGGTGAGGAGCACGAAAAGCGCTTCTTCCGGATCGTCAACAAGTATTACCGCGGACTGTATGCAGTGCTCCAGAGGCTGGACGGGTTCACGTCGGACGAAATCGGATGTTGGGGCTCTTTCGACGCCCTGGACCCGGACGGGGAGGAGGGCTGACCATGTGTATCATCTGCGCGTCTGCGGCGGGGATCCGGCAGCCCAGCGAGGCACAGCTTCGCCGCATGTTCACCAACAACCCCCACGGCGCCGGCTATATGTCGGTCCGTGGGGACCATGTGGAGATCTATAAGGGGTTCATGGTGTGGGATGACTTCATCCGCGCGGTCCGGCGCGAGCAATTCACCGCCGCCGACCCGGTGGTTTACCATTGCCGCATCTCCACCCAGGCGGGCGTGGGGCCCGAGATGACCCACCCATTCCCGCTGACTTCTCACATGGAGGACTGTAAATTATTGGACGTGTCCTGTCCTGTGGGCGTGGCTCATAACGGCGTGATCCGGCTGACCAGCGATTGGACGGACCGGGAGTACAGCGACACCGCCCACTATATCACGGAGTTTCTGCGGTTCTTCCTGCGCAGCCGGGAGGACCTGGATGACCCGGCGGTCCTGGAGGCCATCCGGCGCACTACAAATAGCCGGTGGGCCTTCCTGGACCGTGACGGGACCATCGCCACGGTGGGGGAGTTCATCAATGACCGGGGCCTGCTGTTCTCCAACGGGACATTCCGGGAGCAGCGGACGCCACGCAGCGCAAGCCGCAATAATTCCATGGTACAGTGTAGTTTTTCGGACTGACATGATCGAATAATTCCATGAAGGGGTGTAAAAATATGAAGAGAAGCGAATACATCAAAGCGGCGCTGACCTGGGCTGCGGTGTTGGTCCTGGCCGCCGGCGCGGAGGGCTGGGCCACTCTGATCCTCGGCTGACCATAAACCATAACAGAACAGAAAAAGCGGTGGTCATCAGATGAAGATGACCACCGCTTTCATATGCCACATTCTCGGCACAGTATAGCACTTTCCCTATTGATATTACTAGATTTTAATTTACGAATTTCTTAGAATGGCGGCTCGGGCCCTCCCGCCGCTGTATGGGGTCCGCTTCCTTCTTGCGAAAACCCGGCGGCTGGGTTACACTGTAAAGGGAAAAGGAGGCGGGAGCATGGACCACCAATACTACATGGGGCTGGCCCTGGAGCTGGCCCGGCAGGCGGCGGCGGAGGGGGACGTGCCCGTGGGCTGCGTCATCGTGAAGGACGGCCAGGTCATCGGCCGGGGCCGGAACCGCCGGGAGGAGCGGGGGGACGCCACCGCCCACGCGGAGCTGGAGGCCATCCGGGACGCCTGCGCCCGGACAGGAAGCTGGCGGCTCCACGGCTGCACCCTGTACGTCACTCTGGAGCCCTGCCCCATGTGCGCCGGGGGCATCATCAACGCCCGCATCGACGCCATCCGCTACGGGGCCCGGGATGAGAAGGCCGGGTGCTGCGCCTCGGTGCTCAACCTCTTTGAGGAGCGGTTCAACCACCGCCCCCGGATCTACCAGGGGCCGCTGGAGCAGGAGTGCGAGGCCGTCCTCCAGGACTTTTTTGAGTCCCTGCGGGGAAAACCGGACTGGGCGCCGCCGTCAAAGCCGCCAAAAAAGATTTAAATCTTTTGTAACATTTGGAGTTAACTTTTTTAATAACCCTTGGGTATACTCATACTCGCAAGGCAAGAACATCTTTTCATTCTATCCTCCAATTTTTGAAAGACTGGCGGTCCTCCCGCCGGTCTTTCTCTCTTTTCCGCCGTCCCGGAGGGTGCGGGGGCCGGGCCAAATTTCCCGCGCGCCCCAAAGATTTAAAACTTATGTAACAATTCCGGTTGGATTTTTTAATAACTCTCCTTTATCATAAAATCTGCAAGAGACAGTTCGTTTCATTTTAATCCTCTTTTTCAACAACAAGACCCGGACGCTTTGGAGCTGGCGTCCGGGTCTCGTTGTTTGATTGGGGCCGGCGGTTTTCCGCGGCCCTCTTTTATTGCTCTTCCTTCATGGCCAGCAGGGTCCGGGCCACGTTGTCCGCCCACAGCCGCGCCCCGGCGATGGCCTCAGACAGGGTATTTCCGTGGCCCCCTACCTCCACCAGGAGGGAGCCGGGGGAAAGCTGCTGGTTATAGCGGCTGTTGCGCAGGACGATGGGCCGGGCCAGACTGCTGTACCCCCGGACCAGCCCCTGCTGGAGCTTCACCGCGAAGGCCAGATTGTCCTTCCAGCGGGGGTGCTCCGCCCCGGAGCCGCTGCTGCCCACCACCAGCATCACCTGGGCCACCTTGTTCCCAGCCTCCTCGCTGACCAGCTTGTAGACCTCTCCGTTACTCCCCACCAGGGCGTCCCGGTGGACGTCCAGCACAATCCGGATGGTAGGGTACTGCTCCAGCCACTGCTCCACCGCCGCCTTGGAGCGGTCATAGGCCCCGTTGTAGGCGGGGTAATCAAAGAGAGTGGTGTCGTGGACCACCTGGAAGCCGTGGGCCCGGAACACGGTGGCTATCTCCTCCCCCACCTTCACCACATTGTGGGTGCAGTCGGTGGTCCGGTAGGGGTCGCTCTCCTCGTAAAAGTCCCCGTCGGTCTGGGAGTAGGCCTCGCTGCCGTGGGTGTGGACGATGAGGATCTGGGGCCCCTCCCCCAGGGGCACGTCCACGGCGCCCTGGGACAGCACCGAGGCATCCAGGTCCAGGTCAGTACGGTTATACAGGTACACGCCCTCGCCCCAGAGGTACTTGCCCTCCTGCTTCCCCCGGGCGGTCATCTCCACGACGCCGTCCTCCTCGGCCTGGGGCTGGAGGTCGGGCTCTTCCTGGTCGTCTCCGTCCCCGTCGTGGGCCTCCTCTCCGGGCAGCTCCTGGCTCCCGCCCCCCTCCGCCCGCAGGCGGAGGACCTCCTCCTCCCCGGCGGCCAACGGGGCCGACTGGGCCAAGATCAGCCGCCCCCAGCCCTCCAGGGCCCGGGGCTTCTCCTCCGCCCCGCCCAGCTGCCGGGCCAGCAGGGCTGTCTGCAGTCCGGCCGGCTCCTCCAGCCTGTCCCTCAGCCAGGCCGGGTCCACCAGGCGGCTCCCGCCCCACAGGGCCGTCAGCACCAGCCCTAAGGCCACTCCCCGGCGCAGGGCCGTGAGATACAGCCGCTCTCCCCTCATGGTACCACCCCTTGTCCCGCGCATGCTTGTACCCACATCCTATGCGGGGAACAGGGCGGTTATGACCGGAGTCCGCACCGGCGGCTTTGCCGCGGACAGAAAAAATGCCTGACCGGGTCCGGTCAGGCATTTTTTCTCTTAAAGTTACCGCTCCTCGCGGAAGTAGTTCAGGCCCAGGGAGGCGGGCAGGCCGGAGCCCTCCCGTTTCCGCACCGAAGTGGCCACCAGGACCACGGCAGTGATGACGAAGGGCAGCGCCTGATACACCTGGGTGGGGATGGCGGCCAGCCAGCCCAGGGTGCCGGGGAAGGCGGCGGCCAGGCTGGAGCCAGACACCCGCAGGGTGTTGAAGAAGCCGAAGACGAAGGTGCCCAGGATAGCCAGGGCGGGGTTCCAGTTGGCGAAGATGACCAGGGCCACCGCGATCCAGCCGTAGCCGTTGATCCAGCAGGTGCTGTTGAAGGAGCCGGACATATTCAGGGCCATATAGTAGCCGCCGATGCCCATGATGCCGCAGCCCAGCATGGTGTGGACGTACTTATACCGCTTCACGTTGATGCCCACCGAGTCGGCGGCGCCGGGGTTTTCGCCCACAGCCCGCAGCCGCAGGCCGGGGGTGGTGCGGTTGAGATACCACCACATGGCCAGGGCCACCGCCACGGCCAGATAGACCATCACATTGTGGCTGAACAGGCCCCGGCCGATGACGGGGATTTGGGACAGGCCGGGGATGGCCAGGTCGGCAAAGCCGTTTTTGATGTTGGCGTAGTCGTTCATGGCGGGCCAGGCCACCGCTTTCAGGCCGTTGCCCACGAAGAAGTAGACGCCCAGGCCGAAGGTGGTCAGGGTCAAGCCGGTGATGTTCTGGTTGGCCTGGAGGGAGACGGTGAGGGCGGCGAAGAGCAGGCCGCACAGGGCTCCGAACAGGAAGGCGGTGAGGATGCCCACTGCCATGCTGTTGGTATAGCAGCCGATGATGTAGCCGAAGATGGCGCCCACGGCCATGATGCCCTCCACGCCCAGGTTCAGGCTGCCGGATTTCTCCACCACGATCTCGCCCACGGTGCCGTAGAGCAGGGGGATGTTATAGACCACGATGTTGTGAACAAAGGTGGTGACCACCCCTAATTGATTCATTTCCATCAGTTTTTGCCTCCCTTCTGGACAGGGACCACCCGGAAACGGGTATAGAAATCGGCGGCCAGCACCAGGAACAGAATGGCGCCCTGGAGCATGTTGGCAAAGCTGGAGTCCACCTGGGAGAAGGTGGCCGCGGCGATGGTGGAGCCGTAGCGCAGCATGGAGATGAGGGCGGACACCAGGAAAATGACGGCGGTGTTCATCTGGGACAGCCAGGCCACGATGATGCCCGTCCAGCCCACGTCGTCGGTGATGGCGGTGGACAGGATGCCGGCGGTGCCCACCTTGAAGGCGGCGGCCAGACCGATGAGGCAGGCGGAGAGAAAGACGGTGCGCAGCACGATGGTGTTCACCTTCATGCCCGCGTAGTGGGCGGTGCCGGCGCTGTCGCCCACCACGGCGATCTCATAGCCATGCTTGGTGTACTTGAGGTAGATAAAGACCAGCACCCCGATGACCAGGGTGAAGATAACGCATACGTTCAGGCTGAACTTGCCCACCAAGGGGATCTTGGGGAAGGATACGATATCGGCGAAGCTGGCGAAGATGGGACGCACCGACTTGGGGTCCAGATAGAAGTTCCAGTCCGCCTTGGTCTCCCCCAGGAAGGTGATAAAGTACAGGGCGATATAGTTGAGCATCAGGGTCATCAGCGTCTCATTGGTGCCGAACTTCACCTTCAGCACCGCCACAAAGGCGCCGTACAGCCCGGCGCACAGCATGGCGGCCAGACACATGAGCACCAGGGTGACCGCTCCGGGCAGGGAGGGCCCCAGCTTGAAGGCCACGGTGGCGGCGGCCACGGCGCCCAGGATGAACTGGCCCTCGCCGCCGATGTTCCAGAAGCGCATCTTGAAGGCCAGGGACAGGGCCACCGAGGTCAGGGCCAGGGGGACGAACACCTTCAGGTAGTTCTCAAAGGTCTTGTAGGCGATCTTGTTGCCCACCATGCCCATGGTGAACATCCGGTAGTAGTAGGCGGCCGGGTCGACCCCCATGGCCAGCAGCACCAGGGCGCCCAGCCCCAGGGCGGCGGCCACCGCCAGCACATAGAGGCACAGCTTTTTCCACAGGGGACAGTTGTCCCGCTTTACCACATGAAATCTCACGGCTGCTCCTCCTCCCCTTCCCGCTGCTCCAGCTCCCGGAGCTCCTCGTCGGTGATGTTGGTGTCCTTGGCGTAACCGGCGGGCTTGTCCTCATACTTGTTGGTCAGGTCCAGGGCGCCGGTCATCATCAGGCCCAGCTCCTCCTTGGAGGTCTTGTGGGCGTGGACCACGCCCATGACCTTGCCGTGGCACAGCACCATGATCTTGTCGCACAGGGCCAGCATCACGTCCAGGTCCTCGCCCACGAAGAGGATGCCCACCCCGGCCTCCTTCTGCTGGTTGAGGATGTTGTAAATGGCGTAGGAGGAGTTGATGTCCAGGCCCCGCACCGGGTAGGCGGTGACGATGACGTTGGGGCCGGCCTTGATCTCCCGGCCCAGCAGCACCTTCTGGACGTTGCCGCCGGACAGGCGGCGCACCGGGGTCTCGGTGGAGGGGGTGACCACCTCCAGCTCCTCAATGACCCGCTGGGCGTCCTCCCGGCCGCCCTTCCGGTCCACGAAGGGGCCCCTGGCCTCGGAGTAGTTCTTCAGGATCATGTTGTCCGTGATGGACAGGGAGGGCGCCAGGCCCATGCCCAGCCGGTCCTCGGGGATGAAGGACATGGAGATGCCTTTCTCCAGGATGGCCTTGGGGGACAGGCCCACAATGTTGTCCCCCTTGTGGATCATCAGGCCGGACTGGATGGGCCGCAGGCCGGCGATGGCCTCGCACAGCTCCTTCTGGCCGCAGCCGGCGATGCCCGCCACGCCCAGGATCTCGCCCCCGCGGATGTAGAAATTCACATGGTCGATGGCTACGGCGCCCTCGTCGTTTTTGATGGTCAGGTCCCGGATCTCCAGCAGGGGCCGGGTCTTCTCCACCACCGGGCGGTCGATGTTCAGGTCCACCTTCCGGCCCACCATCCACTCGGTGAGCTCCTGCTCGTTGGTATCGGCGGTGTTGACGGTGGTGATATACTCCCCTTTCCGGAGGATGGCCACCCGGTCGGAGATCTCCATCACCTCGTTGAGCTTGTGGGTGATGATGATGATGGAGTGGCCGTTCTCCTTCATACGGCGTAGGACCTCAAAGAGCTTTTCGATCTCCTGGACGGTGAGCACCGCGGTGGGCTCGTCCAGGATGATGACCTTGGCTCCGTAATACAGCACCTTGATGATCTCCAGGGTCTGCTTCTCAGAGACGGCCATGTTCCGGACCTTCTTCTTGGGGTCGATGTCAAAGCCGAACTTTTTGACCATCTCCCCGATCTCGGCATAGCGGTCCCCCTTCAGGGTCAGCCCCGCCTTCTCTCGGCCCATCCAGATGTTGTCGGCGGCGGAGAACACGTCCACCAGCTTGAAGTGCTGGTGGACCATGCCGATGCCCAGCCTCTTAGCGTCCTCCGGGGAGTCGATGGACACGGTTTTTCCGTCCACCCGGATCTCGCCCTTGTCCGGCTTGTAGATGCCCGAGAGCATGTTCATCAGGGTGGTCTTGCCCGAACCGTTCTCCCCCAGCAGAGCCAGGATCTCCCCCTGCCGCAGGGTCAGGTCCACGTCCTTGTTGGCCACCACGCTGCCGAAGGTCTTGGTGACGCCCCGCATCTCGATGGCGTATTGTTCTGGCATGGCGTTCTCTCCTTTTCTCCAAAATCCAGTGGGGGCGGTCGCCGCCGCCCGCCTATGGCGCAATGGGCGGCCATTGGCCGCCCCTGTGTTCCGGTTTGGTCCTTCCTCTCCGGGCCGGGTCCGCCCGGTCCAGGGAGCAAAAACCAAACCGGGCCGGCCGGATGACCAGCCGGCCCGGTGATGCTCGGGTCTCGCGCGTGGATAAGGGGGCAGGGCCTTAGGCCTCCTCTACGCCCTCCACATAGTAGTTCATGGAGCCGGTGATGACGCCGTCCTCCACGGAGGGGCCGCCGGCGGCCACGATCTCAGCGCCGGTGTTGTCCACCAGGGCCTCGTCGGCCTTCTCCACGGTGGCCGCGCCGTCAGCCACGGTGATGTGCAGCTTCACGCCGGTGAACACATCCCAGTCGCCAGAGACGATGAGCTCCTTGACCTGGTCGATGGCGTCCTGGGTGCCGGCGGCGACAGTGGCCTCGTTCAGGGGGGACACGTCCACGAAGCCCTCCTTCAGGCCGCCGTAGTAAGCGCCGCCGCCCATGGCGGTGACGAAGTTGGAGGCGTCGCCGCAGTTCATGGCGGCCTCAATGGCGGTGTGGTAGTAGACGTTCCAGTTCCAGATGGCGGCGGTCAGGTGGGCGTTGGGAGCGTCGGGGGTCATGTCGGAGTTGTAGCCGCAGCCGAACACGCCGGCGTCCTGAGCGGCGATCTGGGGCTGGGCGGAGTCACAGTGCTGGGAGATGACGCCGCAGTTGTAGCTGTCGATCAGCTCCTTGGCAAAGGCGGACTCGTTGACCTCGTCGCCCCAGGCGCCCAGTTTCTTCACATAGACCTTGGCGTCGGGGTTGACGGACTGGACGCCCAGGGCAAAGCCGTTGATGCCGGAGCAGGTCTCGGCGTACTCGGTGCCGTAGGCGGCCACATAGCCGATGTTATTGTTGCCGGTCTCCAGGGACTTCAGACCGGCGGCGATGCCGGCCAGGTAACGGGCCTGGTAGGCGCGGCCGAAGTAGTTGTTGAAGTTGGTGTCGTTGGACATATAGCCGGTGGCGTGGGAGAACACCACGTCGGTGTACTCCTCGGCGGCCTCGGCCATGGCGTCGATATAGCCGAAGGAGATGCCGAAGATGATGTTGGCGCCCTCACCCACCAGGGTGTCGATGGCGGCCAGCACCTGCTCCTTGTCCTCAGGCACCTCGTCCACGATGACCAGCTGGGTGGCGGGGTCCATACCCAGCTCCTTCATGGCGGTGGTGATGCCGTTGTGGTGGGCAAAGGTGTAACCGGCGGTGTCGTTCTTGCTGTTGATATAGATGGCGCCCACCTTGAATTCGGCGGCGTCGGCGGTGCTGGCGGAAGCGGCGCTCCCGGCGGAACCGGCGCTGGCGGCAGAACCGGCGGAAGCGCTGGACTTGTCTCCGCCGCCGCAGGCGGCCAGGGACAGCACCATGGCCATGGCCATGACCATTGCAAGGATCTTCTTCATAACTTGCTTGTCCTCCTTAGTTTTGTTGGGTTTGATCTTTTCATTCCTTGGGATCGTTTCCCTCTTATATTAAAACCGAATTTTTCGGCTTTAATCCTCCACAAATTCCACGCTCGTCGTCGCGAGCTACGTATCACTCACCTCGCCGTATACGGCAAGGCTCGCTCACTCCGCTGCTCCTCCTCTTCACGGCAAACCCGCTTCGCTGGGCTTTGCCGTGAGGGCGGGCCTCCGGCCCGCTTTAGTCCTCCGCGAACTCCACGCCGTTCTCCTCAGACATGGACTTGATCCGGGCCAGCGATTCCACCCGGACGCCCCTGGCCCGGATGCGGTCGCCGCCGGGCTGGAAGGCCTTCTCGATGACGATGCCCGCGCCCACCAGGGTGGCTCCGGCCTGGTGCACGATGTCCATCAGGCCCTCCAGGGCCGCGCCGTTGGCCAGAAAGTCGTCGATGATAAGCACCCGGTCCTCCGGGCCCAGGAACTTCTTGGACACGATGACGTCATAGACCTTCCCGTGGGTAAAGGACTCCACCTTGGTGGTGTATACCTCCCCGGCGATGTTCTTGCTCTGGCTCTTCTTGGCAAAGACCACCGGGCAGCGGAAGGACTGGGCCGCGACGCAGGCGATGCCGATCCCGGAGGCCTCGATGGTCAGGATCTTGTTCACTCCACATCCCGCGAAGCGCCGCTGAAATTCCTTGCCGATCTCCTCAAAGAGGGCCACGTCCATCTGGTGGTTGAGGAAGCTGTCCACCTTCAATACGTCGGTTCCCTTCACGGTGCCGTCCTGGCGGATACGCTGCTTGAGCAGTTCCATGTTTTTCTCCGTCCTTCCGCAAAAATGACAATGGCCCGGAGCAATCGGGCCACGCTGTCTGATCCTATTCCCCCGCCAAAACCACGGGGCTTGGCGGGAGCGGCGGTCTCAGCGGGCCGCCCTTCTCAGCGCCTGTGCGCTGAAACGTCTTCCGGGAAATATACCGGGCGCTTTCCACAGGGGAAAACGGGCCTTATCCCGTTTCCGCAGCATACCGCCCTGGAATGACACGCATCCATTCTACAAAAAATTCCCCGGCCCTGCAATCCCTTTTTCAAAAAATTTTCCCGGTTTTTCTCCATATTTTTCCTCCTTTTCTGTCTGTTTCCTGCACCGCCTTTTTTGCCCCCGCCGGGGAGCGGTTTTTTCGCGCCGCCCCCCGGGAAACTGCGGGCGAAGATGCGTTTGAGGCGGAATATGGCTTGCAGCTTTTTTCTCCCCGGATTATAATGTACTTACTGATCAAATCGGAAGGAGTATCCCATGTCTGAATATATCGTGAACCTTCTCCCCATCCATGGGGAGGAAAAGGAAGAATTTGAAGCCATCGCCCCCGACGCTGTCCACGTCTACGCCGGTCGCAGAACGATCACTGACCAGCAGCTGGCCCAGGCCACCATCATCCTGGGCTGGCCTCGCCCCAAGGACCTGCACAAGGCGGTCCGCCTCAAGTGGCTGCAGACCATGTGGGCGGGCACCGATGAATACGAGGCCCCTGGCATTCTGCCGGAAGGGGTCATTATGACCTCCTCCAGCGGGTCCAACCGGATCAGCGTGGCGGAGCACATGCTGGCCTGTGTGATGGCCCTGTGCCGCCGCCTGCCCACCTACCGGGACAGCCAACAGGCCCACCGCTGGACGGACGAGGGCGTGATGAAGACCATCCACGGCGGTACCGTGCTGGTGCTGGGCGCCGGGAATATCGGCTCCACCTTCGCCGGAATGTGCAAAAACCTGGGGGCCCGGACCATCGGCCTGAAGCGGACAGTCAGCGGCCCCCTCCCCGGTTTTGACCAGGTCTACACCATGGACAAGCTGGAGGAGCTGCTGCCCCAGGCCGACGTGGTGGCCCTGTCCCTGCCCCACTCCCCCACTACCGCCGGGCTGATGAACGAGGCGCGGCTGCGGCTGATGAAGGATGACGCCATCCTCATCAACGCCGGCCGGGGATCGGCGGTGGACCAGGAGGCCCTGGTCCGGGTCATGGGCGAGGGCAAGCTGTGGGGCGCGGCCCTGGACGTGACGGTGCCCGAGCCCCTGCCTGAGGACAGCCCCCTGTGGGACATCCCCAACCTGCTCATCACCCCCCATGTGGCCGGCGGAATGCGCCTGGAGATCACCCGGAAGGAGTGCATCCGGATCGCTCAGGACAACCTGCGCCGCTATCTGGCCGGAGAGCCGCTGAAAAACCGGGTGCGGTAACATGAAGCAAGGCCCCGGCGGTTTCAAACCGCCGGGGCCATTCTCAATATAATCAGAACTCCGCGTTGCCCACCGTTCTGGGGTGCAGCTCCACGTCCCGGATATTGCTGATGCCGGTGAGGTACATGACCATCCGCTCGAAGCCCAGGCCGTAGCCGGCGTGGCGGCAGGAGCCGTACCGGCGCAGGTCGCAGTACCACCAGTAGTCCTCGGGCTTCATGCCCAGCTCCTTGATCCGGGTCTCCAGCACGTCGATGCGCTCCTCACGCTGGG
The DNA here is from genome assembly GCF_021531815.1 of Pseudoflavonifractor phocaeensis. Taxonomy (GTDB): domain Bacteria; phylum Bacillota; class Clostridia; order Oscillospirales; family Oscillospiraceae; genus Lawsonibacter; species Lawsonibacter phocaeensis_A. Next base: position 45,580 of record NZ_JADYUM010000017.1, on the reverse strand, counting down.
AGCCGCCGATGATCTCGCCGATACCGGGAACCAGGCAGTCGGCGGCGGCCACGGTCTTTCCGTCGTCGTTGAGGCGCATGTAGAAGGCCTTGATCTCCTTGGGGTAGTCGGTGACAAACACCGGGCGCTTGAATACCTGCTCGGTGAGATAGCGCTCGTGCTCAGTCTGGAGGTCGGTGCCCCACTCCACCTTGTAGTCAAACTTGTCGTTGACCTTCTTCAGGATCTCCACCGCCTCGGTGTAGCTCACCCGGCCGAAGTCGGAGCCGGCCACATGCTCCAGCCGCGCCTTCAGGCCCTTGTCCACGAAGGAGTTGAAGAAGTTGATCTCGTCGGGACACTTCTCCAGCACATAGTTGATGATATACTTGATCATGGCCTCGGCGGTGTCCATGTAGTCGTTCAGGTCGGCGAAGGCCATCTCCGGCTCGATCATCCAGAACTCGGCGGCGTGGCGGGCGGTGTTGGAGTTCTCGGCCCGGAAGGTGGGACCGAAGGTGTACACATTGCCGAAGGCCATGGCGAAGTTTTCGGCGTTGAGCTGGCCGGATACCGTCAGGCTGGTCTTCTTGCCGAAGAAGTCCTTGGAGTAGTCCACCTGGCCGTCCTCGGTCTTGGGGACGTTGTTCAGGTCCAGGGTGGTCACCTGGAACATTTCGCCGGCGCCCTCGCAGTCAGAGCCGGTGATGAGGGGGGTATTGATATAGACAAAGCCCCGGTCCTGGAAGAAGCAGTGGATGGCGTGGGCGGCGGTGGAGCGGACCCGGAAGGCGGCGGAAAACAGGTTGGTCCGGGGGCGCAGGTGCTGGATGGTACGCAGGAACTCCACGCTGTGGCGCTTCTTCTGCAGGGGGTAGTCGGGGGCGGACACGCCCTCCACGGCGATGGAGGCAGCCTTCACCTCCAGGGGCTGCTTGGCCTCCGGGGTCAGGACCACCTGGCCCTTGACGATGAGGGCGGCGCCCACGTTCTGGGAGGCGATCTCCTTGTAGTTGTCCAGGACGGCCGCGTCCATGACCACCTGGAGGTTCTTGAAGCAGGAGCCGTCGTTGAGCTCGATAAAGCCGAAGGTCTTCATATCCCGGATGGTCCGGGCCCAGCCGCAGACGGTGACGGTCTGTCCGCCCAGGGCCTCCTGGTCGGCAAAGATGGCGGCGATGGTGGTGCGTTCCATAGTATATATCCTCTCCGTATCTTGAAATGATTGGGGTCCCGGTCAGGCTCCGGGTCCCCGGCGCATTTTCAGTGAATGATATTATAATGCCTTTTTTCTTTTTTTACAAGGGCGGCGGGGGATTTCCCTTGGTTTTTCCGGAAAACGCCTCGGAAGTTCTTCCTTTTTCCGGTCTTTGGCCGGACTCCGGGCCGCAAAACGGCCGCGCCTGAGGGCGCGGCCGTTTTCTTTCTTCTGTTTGGTTCAGATCTGGTGTCAGGCGGCAGGACCGGTCCCGGCTCACTTCACCGCGCCGCTGGTCCGGGCGGCCTTCCGGTCCTCCAGCTTGGAGACGATGACAGCACAGGCGGCGTCGCCGGTGATGTTCACCGTGGTGCGGCCCATGTCGAAGATGCGGTCGATGCCCGCCACCAGGGCGATGCCCTCCACGGGGATATTGACGCTCTGGAGCACCATGGCCAGCATGACCATGCCCGCGCCGGGAACGCCGGCGGTGCCGATGGAGGCCAGGGTGGCGGTGAGGACGATGGTGGCCATCTGGCCGATGGTCAGGTCAATGCCGTAGCAGGAGGCGATAAACACGGCGCAGACGCCCTGGTAGATGGCGGTGCCGTCCATGTTGATGGTGGCGCCCAGGGGCAGGACGAAGGAGGCCACCTCACGCCGGGCGCCCAGGCGCTCGGAGCACTCCAGGGTGAAGGGCAGGGTGCCCACCGAGGAGGCGGAGGAGAAGGCCATCATCATGGCGGGGGCCATGCCCTTGAAGAAGGCCGCGGGGGACACGCCTCCCAGAGCCTTCACGGTGCTGGAATAGACGATCAGGGCGTGGACGATGTAGCCCACATAGGCCACCAGCAGCACCATGGCCAGCTTGCCCAGCACTTCCGGGCCGTTCTCCGCCACCACGGGGCAGATCAGGCAGGCCACGCCGACGGGAGACAGCTTGATGATCAGGTCCATGATCTTCATGGACACCTCGTTGAAGCTGTCCACCACCTGGGCGGCCACCAGGCCCTTCTCCCCGGCCAGCAGGATGCCGAAGCCCAGCAGCAGGGAGATGACGATGACCTGGAGCATGGTGGCGTTGGCCAGGGGGGCAATGATATTGGAGGGGAAGATGTTGACAATGGTGTTCATCAGGCTCTGTCCCTCAGGGGGTGTGTACTCCAGTCCGGAGGTGGACAGGGCGGTGAACAGGTGCATGGCTTTGGCGGCGCTGGACAGGATCAGGGCCAGGATGACGGCGAAGGCGGTGGTGCACATGTAATAGATCACGGTCTTTCCGCCCACGGAGCCCACCCGGCTGATGTCCTGCATGGAGATGACGCCGGAGGCGATGGAGAACAGGACGATGGGCACCACGATGAACTTCAGCAGGTTCAGGAAAATGGTGCCCCAGGGTTTGATATAGCTCTTGGCAATGCCCACGCCGTTGGGCACCGCCATCAGGATCAGTCCGGCGGCAACACCCACTACCAGGCCCACAAAGATCCACATGGCCAGAGGCATCTTCTTCGATTTCATACGCTCTCTCCTTTCTCATGCTCCCCGCCTTAGGCCGGCCGGGAGAGACAACAAAACGGCCTCGGCCCGCCCTCCCGGCTGGACCGCTGACCGCGGGCGCTTGGGGCGTCCTTGCCCCGGGTTTGTTTCCTTTTCCGTCTGGCCCCATTATACTGTATTTTTCCATTTCTTACAAGGGGAGAAGCTGTATTTTTCAATTTATGGGCGATTTTGTCTAATTTTCTGCCTGTCCTCCCGTTCTTTTGGGCAATTGGGTTTGAAATCTGTCAAAATATTTTGACTGTCTCCGGTATTTCGACCTTTTATTTTCCATAATATGGTAAACTATAGGTGTAGCGCAACGGAAGGAGGCGGCGTTCATGGGGCTGCTGAATAAAAAAGGGATCTTTGACACGGGAAAAGTGCTCTTTCTTCCTGTAGACGCCATTGTGCCCAACCCCGACCAGCCCCGGAAGCGGTTCTCCCAGCCGGAGCTGGAGGAGCTGGCCGCCTCCATTCAAGCCCTTGGGGTGCTCCAGCCCCTGACGGTCCGCCGCCGAAACGGGGGCTGGGAGCTGGTGGCCGGGGAGCGCCGCCTCCGGGCGGCCCGTCTGGCCGGGTTGTCCCAGGTCCCCTGCCTGTCCATCCAGGCGGACAGCCAGTCCTCCTCCCTGCTGGCCCTGGTGGAGAACCTGCAGCGCCGGGATCTGGATTTTCTGGAGGAGGCCCAGGCCCTGCGTACCCTGATCGACACGTACCACCTCTCCCAGGATGAGGCGGCCCGCCGTCTGGGCAAGAGCCAGTCTGCCGTGGCCAACAAGCTGCGGCTACTGAAGCTGCCCCCCGATGTTCTCACCCTGCTGCGGGACGGGGGCTGCACCGAGCGCCACGCCCGGGCCCTGCTGCGGCTGGAGGACCCGGAGGCCCAGCGCGCCGCCGCCCGCCAGGTCACCGAGGGCTCCCTCACGGTGGCCCAGACGGAGGCCCTGGTGGAGTCCCTCCTCTCCGCCCAGCCGAAGCCGGAAAAGCGCCGCCCCACCTTTATTGTAAAGGATGTCCGCTTGTTCCTGAACACCCTCACCCGGGGGCTGGACCTGATGCGGTCCGCCGGGGTGAACGCCCAGTGCCGCCGGGAGGACACCGACGACGCCATCCTGCTCACCATCCAGATCCCCCGCCGGGCCGCCCCCTGACCCCACTGCTTTTCTCTCTTTGCTCCGCGCGTCTCGACTGGGACGCGCGGTTTTTTATCTGAGTCGGCCCCCGCTTCCCACATCTTTCCTTTCGGCAGCGCCACGTCCCTGCCGCCGCGGTTTCACGTGAAACATTTCTATCCTCCTTGTTCCACCTTAAAATAAGAAAAAACCGTGAAAACGGTTGAAATGCACAGCGGTGGTTGATATAATAATTTTCTGCCAAGCCCCGCGGGGACAGGCACAGAATTATCAAGGAGGCGCCCCATGGCCAGGATCATTGCCGTTGTCAACCAAAAAGGCGGGGTAGGCAAGACCACCACCACCGTAAACCTCACCGCCGCCCTCCATGGACTGGGCAAGCGGGTATTGCTGTGCGATTTCGACCCCCAGGCCAACGCCACCTCGGGCATGGGTGTGGACAAGAACGCCGCCTCCCCCAACGTCTACGACGTGCTCATCAACGACGCCGACCCCAAAAAAGCGGTAGTCTCCACCAAATACGGCGACGTGCTGCCCTCCAACAAGGCTCTGGCCGGCGCAGGCATCGAGATGATTGGGATCGAAGACCGGGAAAAGCTGCTGCAGCAGGCCCTGGACCAGCTCTCCCCCAACTATGATTACATCTTCATCGACTGCCCCCCCTCTCTGGAGCTGCTCACCGTCAACGCCCTGTGCGCCGCCGGGTCCCTGCTGGTACCTGTCCAGTGTGAGTATTACGCTTTGGAGGGGCTCAGCGACCTGCTGGCCACCGTCCGGCTGGTGAAGCGGAAGCTGAATCCCCGTCTGACTCTGGAGGGCGTGCTGCTGACCATGTTTGACAGCCGCACCAACCTGTCGCTCCAGGTGGCGGAGGAGGTCAAGCGCTTCTTCCCCGGCCAGGTCTACGCCACGGTGATCCCCCGGAACGTCCGGCTCTCCGAGGCCCCCAGCCACGGCAAGCCGGTGTCGGCTTACGACCCCTATTCCCGGGGCGCCGAGGCCTACGCCGCCCTGGCCAGCGAGATCGCCTCCATCCACAATAAAAACTAAGCCGCTTTCCCCTCCCCTGCCGCCCGTAGGGCAGTGCCCAACCCGGAGTCCAGCGCAGCGGGTCCGGTTTGGAGAGGAGGCGTGACGAAATGAGTGAGCTCTGCCCGCCAGGGCGGAGCGAACGATACGCAGTCCACGCCGGCGAGGTTTCACGTGAAACATCCGGCGGTCCTGCCTCACCGGCATATCTCTTACCTCATATTTTTTATCTCAAAAGGGGTGCAACATGGCAAAACGAAAAACAGAACTGGGTCTGGGCCGGGGGCTCAACGCCCTGCTGGGCGACCCGGACCTGCAGCCCCAGGGCGAGGGCGCCGTCTCCCTGCCCATCTTCCAGGTGGAGCCGGGGCTGAACCAGCCCCGGAAGCGGTTTGACCAGGACGCTTTGGACGACCTGACCGAGTCTATCCGCATCCACGGTATCATCCAGCCCCTGACCGTCCGCCGGCTGGCCACGGGCTACTACCAGATCATCGCCGGCGAGCGGCGCTGGCGGGCCGCCAAGGCCGCCGGGCTCAGCGAGGTCCCCGCCGTCATCATCGAGGCCGACGACCGGAAGGTGATGGAACTGGCCCTGATTGAAAACCTCCAGCGGGAGGACCTGAATCCCGCCGAGGAGGCCCGGGGCTACCAGACCCTGATGGAGGAATACGGCCTGACCCAGGAGCAGGTGGCCCAGCGGATGGGCAAATCCCGCCCCGCCGTCACCAACACCCTGCGGCTGCTGGCCCTGCCCGAGGATCTGCTGGTCCTGATGGAGGAGGGCCAGCTGTCCGCGGGACACGCCCGCGCCGTTCTGGCCCTCCCCTCCCCAGCCCTCCAGCGGGAGGCGGCCAAGCGGATCATAGACGGACAGCTCTCCGTGCGCCAGACCGAGGCCCTGGTCAAGGCCCTCCAGAAGGAGAAAAAGGACAAGCCCCAGCCCGACGGCCCCGACCTGTCCCTTTACCTGGGGGAGCTGGAAAAAGACCTGTCCGGCCGCCTGGGCCGCAAGGTCAAGATCGCCCACAAGGGCAAAAAGGGCCGCATTGAGCTGGAATACTACAACGACCAGGACCTGGAAGGGCTGCTGGCCCTGCTCCAGAGCCTGAACGGAGGGGAGGTGTCCAGCCATGAGTGAGGAAAAGCAGACCTCCCCCGCTCCCCAGGCCGAGTCCGCGCCCCAGGAGGAGCCCGTTTCCCGGGAGAACAGCCATCCCCAGCGCCGCTCCTCCCGCAGCCAGCAGAAGCGCCGCCAGCGGTCGGTTTTCCAGTATATCACCATCCTGTTCGCCGCGGCCTTCGTCCTGCTGCTGTTCACCTTCATCATGGAGCGCCGCCAGAACCAGCTGCTCCAGCAGGAGAATCAGGAGCAGATCGACAACCTTCAGCAGTCCGTCACCGCCGTCCAGTCTCTGGACAACCTGTACAAAGAGAACGAAGAACTGCGGGACCAGGTAGCCAGCCTGGAGCAGCAGCTCCAGACCGCCGCCCAGGACCTGCAGTCGGAGAAGACCACCCTGCTTCAGAAGGTGGAGGGCCAGGAGAAATCCCTCCAGGCCATGGATTGGTTCTGGCAGATCGACGAGGCCTACGCCAAGGGCCGCTACTCCCTGTGCCGCAGCCTGATCCAAAACCTCCAGAGCGCCGGTCTGGTGGAGTATCTGCCCAAAGAGAGCACCACCGAAAATGACCGCTTCTCCCCCTACGACCGATACCAGGAGATCTATGAGAACCTGTATTGATAGCCCCGCGTTTCCCCAAACATCCCAAACCATTCAATATCATTAAGGAGAGAATACAACCATGCTGGATATCAGATTTGTCCGGGAGAACCCCGAGATCGTCAAGGAGAACATCAAGAAGAAGTTCCAGGACGCCAAGCTGCCCCTGGTGGACGAGGTGCTGGCTCTGGACGAGGAGAACCGCGCCGCCCAGACCCGGGCCAACGAGCTGCGCTCCGCCCGCAACACCCTGTCCAAGCAGGTGGGCATGCTCATGGGCCAGGCCAAAAAGGACCCCTCCAAGCTGGCCGAGGCCGAGGCCGTCAAGGCCCAGGTGAAGGCCAACGCCGACGAGCTGGCCGCCCTGGAGGCTAAGGAGACCGAGCTGGCCGCCCGCATCCGCAAGATCATGCTCACCATCCCCAACATCATCGATCCCTCCGTCCCCATCGGTCCCGACGACTCCGCCAACGTGGAAGTGGAGCGCTTCGGCGAGCCCAAGGTGCCCGATTTTGAGATCCCCTACCATACCGAGATCATGGAGTCCTTCAACGGCATCGACATGGATGCCGCCGGCCGTGTCTCCGGCAACGGCTTCTATTACCTGCTGGGCGACATCGCACGCCTCCACGAGGCGGTGCTGGCCTACGCCCGGGATTTCATGATCAACAAGGGCTTCACCTTCTGCATCCCCCCCTTCATGATCCACGGCAACGTGGTGGAGGGCGTCATGTCCCAGACCGACATGGAGGCCATGATGTACAAGATCGAGGGCGAGGACCTGTACCTCATCGGCACCTCCGAGCACTCCATGATCGGCAAATTCATCGACCAGATCATCCCCGAGGCCTCCCTGCCCCAGACCCTTACCTCCTACTCCCCCTGCTTCCGCAAGGAGAAGGGCGCCCACGGCATCGAAGAGCGGGGCGTCTACCGCATCCACCAGTTCGAGAAGCAGGAGATGATCGTGGTCTGCAAGCCCGAGGACTCCATGGACTGGTACGAGAAGATGTGGCGGTACTCCGTGGAGCTGTTCCGCTCCATGGACATCCCTGTCCGCCAGCTGGAGTGCTGCTCCGGCGACCTGGCCGACCTGAAGGTCAAGTCCTGCGACATCGAGGCCTGGTCCCCCCGCCAGCAGAAGTACTTTGAGGTCTGCTCCTGCTCCAACCTGGGCGACGCCCAGGCCCGCCGCCTGAAGATGCGGGTCAAGGGCGAGAAGGGCACCTACCTGCCCCACACCCTGAACAACACCGTGGTGGCGCCTCCCCGTATGCTCATCGCCTTCCTGGAGAACAACCTCCAGGCCGACGGCTCCGTGGTCATCCCCGAGGTGCTGTGGCCCTACATGGGCGGTACCAAGGTGCTGACTCCCAAGAAGTGATCCCGAAGAGATCACTCTTATTCGGTGGCCCAGCGCAAGTGTCTGCCGATAACATTTAGTAATCTTTATTTAGAATTATACGATTCGTTATATCCGTTTTCAGCCGTTTTCAGGCCCCCCGGACCATCTCAGGGTCATTTCACCTCCTGAAAACGGCTCCAGAACGGTCTAAGTCTTGAAAGCCTTTTACCCCAAGGCTTTTGGGACTCATCATCCGAACGGAGACTGCCATGTCCACCGGCTAACAAAAAACGGAACAGCCCTGGCTGAATGTGACCTTCTGCGCCATGGTACTGTGGGGCCGTTGCTCTGCTCCCCATCACCCACCCGGACCATAGCAGCTGACAACCCCTGTTCGTCTATCTGCTCACCCCCCTGGGCCGCGTCCTGTGGCGGTGGTTGCACCGTCAGATCCAAACATCTCTTTCCAAAGGAAAAAGGAGGCAAACATCAAATGAAAAAGTTCATGGAAGAATTCAAGACCTTTGCCATGCGGGGCAACGTGATCGACATGGCTGTCGGCGTTGTCATCGGCGGCGCTTTCGGCAAGATCACCACCTCCATCGTCAACGACATCATTATGCCCCTGATCTCCATGCTCACCGGCGGCATCAATTTCAGCAGCTGGAAGCTGGTACTGAAGCAGGCCGTCCTGGACGCCCAGGGCGCCGTGGTCAGCGAGGAAGTGGCCGTCAACTTCGGCAACACCATCGCCGTCATTCTGGACTTTATCATCATCGCCTTCGCCGTGTTCTGCATGGTAAAGGCCCTGAACAACCTCCACCGCAAGAAAGAGGAGGAGGCCCCCGCCGAGGAGCCCGCTCCTCCCGAGCCCTCCGCCGAGGAGAAGCTGCTCATGGAGATCCGCGATTTGCTGAAGGAGAAGCAGTAAATGTCCGAGGACAAACGCCCCAAAGACCAGCCGGAGGAGGACAAGGGCTACACCCCCGCCTCCCCCGTCAAGCGGACCCTGGCCTGGATCGCCCTGGTCTATGTGCTGATTTTCCTGGCGCTGACCACCTATTTCTACTTCACTGGGACCATGCTGGGCAATCTGGCCCCCCTGCTCACCGTCCCCGGGCTGGTGGGGCTGGGCGTTCTGGTGATCGTCAGCCGGGTAACCACCGGCTCCCCCAGCCGGACAGCCGCCATCGTGCTGGCCCTGGCGTGCTTCTGCCTGGCCGCCTTCACCCTGCCCATCGGTATTCTGGGGCTGCTGTCCAACTTCGGAGGATAACGACATGAGAGACATCATCACCGCCGGCCTGGACGCTCTGGGGCTGACTTCCCAGGTCCCCGGCAATTCCCCGGAGCTGCTGGAAGAATATGGCCGGCTCCTGCTGGAAAAAAACCAGGTCATGAACCTGACCGCCATCACCCAGCCCGACCAGGTGGCCCGGCTCCACATGCTGGACTGCGCCGCCCTGTTGAACTGCGCCGATTTTCAAGGGAAGACCCTCATCGACGTGGGCACCGGGGCGGGCTTTCCCGGCCTGCCCCTGAAAATTCTGGTGCCCTCCCTGGAGGTTACCCTGCTGGACTCCCTGAACAAGCGGCTGGACTGGCTGGACGAGGTGTGCTCCTCCCTGTCCCTGACGGGCATCCGCACCCTCCACGCCCGGGCCGAGGAGCAGGCCCAGGTGAAGGGCTTCCGGGACTCCTTTGACTTGGCCACCGCCCGGGCCGTGGCCGACCTGCGGCTGCTGGCGGAGCTGTGCCTGCCCTATGTCAAGGTGGGCGGCCTGTTTCTGGCCATGAAATCGGTGGACAGCGACGGGGAGATCGAAGGAGCCGCCCGGGCCGTCAAGATGATGGGGGGCCGGGTCCGGGACCGGGTGGATTACACCATCCCCGGCAGCGGCGTCACCCACCGGATCGTGGTTATTGAAAAGGTGGCCCCAACCTTGAAGGGTTATCCCCGGCGGTGGGCAAAAATTCAAAAAGATCCCTTATGATCCCCCATTCTTTGCATTATTCTGCTAAATTGTTAAATTTTCTCAAAAGTTTGGACCAAAACCATTGACGCGACTGAGATTTGTGGTACACTTTAACTTGGTGAGATGGGAGGATATTCCATGGGAACCATTATTACAGTCACCTCCGGAAAGGGAGGAACCGGAAAAACCTCCATCACCGGCGGCGTTGCCGCCTCACTGGCCCTGATGGGCCGGAGCGTACTGTGCATCGATATGGACATTGGGCTGCGCAATCTGGACATCTCGTTGGGGCTCAACGACCGGGCTCTGATGGATTTCTCCGACGTGGCTCTGGGTCGCTGCCCCCTGGCCCGGGCGGCAGTATCCCACCCCGACCTGAAGGGCCTGTCCCTGCTGACCGCCCCCCTGTCCCTCCCCGCCAGCCTGACCGCCGACAAGGTCCGCGCCCTGCTGCGCACCGCCGGCGGCATGTATGACTATGTGCTCATCGACTCTCCCGCCGGTCTTGGCACCGGCTTCCGACTGGCCACCTGCGGGGCCGACCGGGTACTGGTGGTGGCCACCAATGACGCCTCGTCCCTTCGGGACGCCCAGCGGACGGTGGCGGAGCTGGATCACATCCGCCAGGTGCATTTGGTCATGAACCGCATCCAGCCCAGACTGCTGCGCAAGCTGCGCACCACCATCGATGACGCCATGAACACCGCCGGCCTGCCCCTCATCGGCGTGGTCCCCGAGGACCCCCAGGTCATCCTGTGCGCCAACCAGGGGCTGCCTCTGACCAGCCGGGGCCACCGGGGCGCTGCCCTTGCCTGCTGGAACATCGCCCAGCGGCTGGAAGGCCGCCAGGTCCCCATTATGCGCATCCGCTAATACCCTCCGCTTCATTACATCATAAGGAGGTACCGCCGCCATGAACATCGCAATCATGAGCCACACCAAAAAACAAGATCTGATGGTGCAGTTCTGCACCGCGTACTGCGGTATTCTGTCCAAACACTCCGTCTGCGCCACCAACGCCACCGGCCGCATGGTGGCTGACGCCACCGGCCTGTCCGTCCAGCTTTTCCTCTCCCATGAACACGGCGGCATCGAGCAGATCGGCCAGCGCATCATTTACAACGAGATCGACATGGTTCTGTTCTTCAACTCCCCCCTGGACAACGAGATGGACAAGGACATTTTGTATATCTCCCGCCTGTGCGACCAGCACTCCGTCCCCATGGCCACCAATGTGGCCACCGCTGAGCTGCTGATCCACGGCCTGGCCCGGGGCGACCTGGACTGGCGGGAGGGCATGAACCCCAACCGGGTCCCCTTCGCCCTGTAAGGCTTGACTTTTTCCCGAAAATGGGGTAGTATCACACCATTCCCCGTGATGACGGCGCATTAGTACCCGGAACGCCCTCCGACAGAGAGGGGCCCCACGGTTGAGAGGGCCCCAGGACCCGGCCCCGGTGAAGACAGCGCTACCAGCGGACCCGGAGACGGGTGCGGTCCCCTTCCCGCAACAGAAGGCGAAAGGGGCGGACCCGGAAGCCGCCCGAAATTGGGTGGCACCACGAAGCGCGGTTCGCGCTCTCGTCCCAATCATGGGATGAGAGCGCGCTTTTTTCATCTCTCGGGCAAGCAGTCCTGTCCCACGAGGACACGCCGCCGCGCCACAGTATAAATCTTCTTTCACGGATCGCGTCCCGCCCGGCGGGACCTTCCCATAAATCAAATCTTGGAGAAAGGAGCCTTTATGATGCCCATTCACGAAGTATTGCATCCACGACACCAAACCAGCCAGGAGTATCATACGCACCACCTTCCCCAAGGGGAAGGATAATGAAAACGCGGCTCCCGGAGCCCGGCGCCCCGCGCGCCCATGAACATGAATGACTTCAACAAGAGAAAGGAATTTTGACTTATGGCTAAAGTACAACCCCGTACCCTGTCCGGTTTTATGGAATTGCTCCCTGCCCAGCAGATCCAGTTTGACCGCATGGTCTCTATCATCCGGGAGAGTTACTCCCTTTACGGTTACACCCCCCTGGACACTCCCCTCATCGAGGCCAGCGAGGTCCTGCTGGCCAAGGGCGGCGGCGAGACTGAGAAGCAGATCTACCGCTTCATGAAGGGTGACACCGACCTGTCCCTGCGCTTTGACCTGACCGTTCCCCTGGCCAAGTATGTGGCCCTGAACTATAACAATCTGGCCTTCCCCTTCCGCCGCTTCCAGATCGGCAAGGTCTACCGGGGCGAGCGGGCCCAGCGGGGCCGCTTCCGCGAGTTCTACCAGGCCGACGTGGACGTCATCGGTGACGGCAAGCTGGACATCTCCAACGACGCGGAGATCCCCGCAATCATCTACCGCACCTTCACCGCCCTGGGCCTGAAGCGGTTCCAGATCCGGGTGAACAACCGGAAGATCCTCAACGGCTTCTATTCCATGCTGGACCTGACTCGCAAGTCCAGCGACATCATGCGCACGGTGGACAAGCTGGACAAGATCGGTGAGAAGAGCGTCCGGGACCTGCTCACCTCTGAGGAGATCGGCCTCACCGACCAGCAGGCCGCCGAGATCTTGAAGTTCATCGACATCAAGGGCACCAACGCCGAGGTGCTGGGCGCTCTGGAGAGCTACCGGGGCCGCGACCCCCTGTTTGACGAGGGTCTGGACGAGTTGAACACCGTGGTCCGCCACCTGTCCGCCTTCGGGGTCCCCGAAAGCAACTTCGCCGTGGACCTGACCATCGCCCGGGGCCTGGACTACTACACCGGCACCGTCTACGAGACCACCATGCTGGACCACCCCGAGATCGGCTCCATCTGTTCCGGCGGCCGGTATGATAACCTTGCGGAATATTACACCGATAAACAACTTCCCGGAGTGGGTATTTCCATCGGCCTGACCCGCCTGTTCTTCGTGCTGGAGGACCAGGGCTACCTGAACGCCCAGATGAACACCGCCCCGGTAGACGCCCTGATCCTGCCCATGACCGAGGACATGGCCCCCGCCATCGCCCTGGCCACCCAGCTGCGCAGCGCCGGCATCCGGGCCCAGATCCACGCCGAGCAGAAGAAGTTCAAGCAGAAGATGTCCTACGCCGACAAGCTGGGCGTCCCCTACGTGATCTTCCTGGGCGACGACGAGGTGAAGGAGGGCGTGGCCGCCGTCAAGAACATGCGCACCGGCGAGCAGGTCAAGCTGGCCTATGACCAGGCCGTGGCCCAGATCCAGGCCGGCCTGGAGGAGATCAATCAGGGCACGCCCATTCTGGACAAGGGGGCGGAGGGCTGAGCCTCCCCCCTGCCCAAGTCTGATTCAATACCATTTGTCGAATTTAGTTTCAGTAATACTATTAGGAGTTGATTTTCGTGGATAATCTTCAGGATTTCCACCGCAGTCATTACTGCGGTGACCTGCGCCTCAGTGACGCGGGCAAGACTGTGTCCGTGTGCGGCTGGGTCCAGCGCCAGCGGGACCTGGGCGGACTGATCTTCGTAGACCTGCGGGACCGCACCGGCCTGGTCCAGCTGTCCTTCGACGACAGCACCGACAAGGCCATCTTTGACAAGGCCGCCTCCCTCCGGGGCGAGTACGTCATCGCCGCCACCGGCCTGGTCCGGGAGCGCGAGGCCAAGACCAACAAGATCGCCACCGGCGATATCGAGATCTACGTCACCGAGCTGCGGCTGCTGGCCAAGGCGGAGACGCCCCCCTTCGAGATCGTGGAGAACTCCAAGGCCAACGACATGCTGCGGCTGAAGTACCGCTATCTGGACCTGCGCCGCCCCGAGATGCAGAAGGCCATCGCCACCCGCCACAAGATCACCAAAATTGCCCGGGACTACTTTGACGAGCAGGGCTTCCTGGAAATCGAGACTCCCATTCTCACCAAATCCACTCCCGAGGGCGCCCGGGACTATCTGGTCCCCAGCCGCGTCCACCCCGGCAAGTTCTACGCCCTGCCCCAGTCCCCCCAGCAGTACAAGCAGCTGCTGATGCTGTCCGGCTTTGACCGCTACTTCCAGATCGCCCGGTGCTTCCGGGATGAGGATTTACGCGCCGACCGCCAGCCGGAGTTTACGCAAATTGACCTGGAGATGTCCTTCCTCAACGAGGATGAGATCATGACCATCCAGGAGGGCTTCCTGAAGCGGGTCTTCAAGGAGGTCCTGGATGTGGACATCCAGACCCCCTTCCAGCGGATGCCCTGGCGGGAGGCCATGGACCGCTTCGGCTCCGACAAGCCCGACCTGCGCTTCGGATTTGAGCTGAAGGACATTTCCGACATCGTGAAGGACTGCGGCTTCGGTGTGTTCTCCGGCCCCGTGGCCGCGGGAGGCTCCGTCCGCCTCATCAACATCGAGGGGGGTGCCGCCGCCTTCCCCCGGAAGAAGATCGACAAGCTGGGCGACTTCGCCAAGACCTACCACGCCAAGGGTCTGGCCTGGGCCCGGCTCCACGAGGGGAACATGACCTCCTCCTACGCCAAGTTCCTCACCGAGGAGGAGAACCGCGCCATCCTGGACCGTGCCGGGGCCAAGGACGGGGACCTGGTCCTCATCGTGGGTGACGAGAAGAACACCGTGGTGTGGGCCGCCCTGGGCGCCCTGCGCTGCGAGATCGCCAAGCAGATGGGCCTGCTGGACCCCAAGGACTTCAAGTTCCTGTGGGTCACCGAGTTCCCCATGTTCGAGTGGTCCGAGGAAGAGAACCGCTATATGGCCATGCACCACCCCTTCACCGCCCCCATGGTGGAGGACGAGGACAAGATCTTGACCGACAAGGCCAACTGCCGGGCCCGTGCCTACGACATCGTCCTCAACGGCACCGAGCTGGGCGGCGGCTCCATCCGCATCAACACCCCCGAGATGCAGGAGAAGGCCTTCCAGGCCCTGGGCATCTCCGAGGAGGACATCCAGGAGCGCTTCGGCCACCTGGTCAACGCCTTCAAGTTCGGCGCGCCCCCTCACGGTGGCCTGGCCTACGGTCTGGACCGGCTGTGCATGCTCATGGCCGGCGCCCCCTCCATCCGGGACGTCATCGCCTTCCCCAAGGTCCAGAACGCCTCCGACCTGATGATGGCCTGCCCCGACGTGGTGGACGCTAAGCAGCTGGACGATCTAAGCATCGCAGTCACCCGTATGGAGGAGACCGACCAGGAAGCGGAATAATTACCCATATCAAAAGGGCGCCCGTAAACGGGCGCCCTTTTCCATTAATATCTATAAACTGGTATTTAACGCATGGAGGGTTATGTACTTTACCGTTATGATCATTTGTTTGGCATATTTAATTAAAAACAATACTTGCCAAGCCGCCTAAGAAAAATGCGATGAAAGCGCAAAACACGATCAGATACTTCTTTTTCCGAAGAATCAACACTGCCAGTTGGTCATCATTCAGTTTTGCCTTTTCCAGCAGCGGGCCGTCCAAATCTCCCTTCATCCGAAAACCTGTGAGCCCCACCGATAACGACACCTTGATTGCCGCCGACGGATATTTGTCTAAAAGGTGCTTGTCGCTCAGATTGCTCACAATAATGCCAAAGATAATCGTGGCAATAACCTGCCCGAAAATAATGAACACGTAGATACCGCTTGGAGGTGTCAGCAGCAAGACCAAGATTCCAGCCACAAGGCAAAGAAACTGGAAAACAAAAAAGATATTGTAGGCATTGTTGATTTTCCGCAGCATGATAAACAATCCCTTTCATAAGTCCACCGTAAAGATGATATGATACAAAAACTCTGATTGGAACCATTGTACCATACTACGGAACTGCCCGCAACAAAGCTGTTTGGTGAAATAGCTAAGAATCTCATCCTATATTTGGGACAAAAGGAAGTCCTCCCAGCCCCTTGCAGGACCAACCGGGGTATGGTAACATATTCCTATAAAACACCGCTTGTAAAGGAGCGTATCATCATGAAGCTGGTTCAAATCCGGAAGGACGGCAAGGCCGTTCTCGGTATTCAGACAGAACAGGGCATCATCGACGTCCAGGCGGAGGCCGCCCGCCGGGGAGTGCCCGCCCCTGCCGACATGAGGGAGGCCATCGCCGCCGGGGACGAGGGCCTGGCCCAGCTGGCCGCTCTGGCCGACGGTGCCCAATGCTTCACCGACGCCCCTCTGGCCCCGGTGGTCACGGGCACCGACC
Organism: Pseudoflavonifractor phocaeensis; assembly: GCF_021531815.1. Lineage (GTDB taxonomy): Bacteria > Bacillota > Clostridia > Oscillospirales > Oscillospiraceae > Lawsonibacter > Lawsonibacter phocaeensis_A. The sequence continues at coordinate 29,502 of NZ_JADYUM010000017.1, read as the reverse complement.
GCATCTTCTGCATCGGCCTGAACTACCGGCAGCACGCCAAGGAGTGCAACCTCCCCCTCCCCCCTGCCCCGGTGCTGTTCAACAAGTTTTCCAACGCTCTGGCCGCCCACGGGGACTGCGTGCGGCTGATGCCCGATTACAAAGAGTATGATTATGAGGCGGAATTGGTGGTTGTAATGGGTAAGCCCGCCCGGGACGTGTCTGAGGCGGAAGCCCTCAGCTATGTCTATGGCTACACCTGCGGCAACGACCTGTCCACCCGGGACCTGCAATTCGCCCGGGGTAACCAGTGGGTGCTGTCCAAGACCTTCGACGGCTTTGCCCCCGTGGGCCCCTACCTGGTCCCTGCCGGAGAGCTGGACCCCAACAATCTGGACATCTCCAGCGTAGTCAACGGCGAGACCCGGCAGAACTCCAACACCTCCGACATGATCTTCAACGTCCAGCAGATCATTGCCGACCTGTCCCATCACTTCACCCTACAGCCCGGGGACCTGATCTTCACCGGCACGCCCCAGGGGGTCATGCACGGCTACCCCGCCGACCAGAAAGACTGGCTCAAACCCGGCGACCGGGTGGACGTGACCATCCAGGGCATCGGTACCCTGACCACCACCTTCTGTTAAACAGAATTCCCCCGGACCTCACACCCGGTCCGGGGGAATTCTTTCGTCCTGGCCCTCCCCTGCCCCGGGGGAGCGCCCACAGATCCGCGCAGCCTGATACAGAACACTGTCACAGCACTCCATGATCCCGTCAAATTCCGCCATGCTGGCGGTGAAACGGTCGATCAGCCGGTCCTGCCAGCTGTCCAGCTCTGCTTTCAAAAACGCGACGCTCTGATACAGTTGGCGCAGCTCATTTGTATCCTTCGCCGTGGTCATCATCTCAAGGCAAATTTAGACCGAAACTATCTAAAATGCAATAGAACATTTTGTTCTAGATTATCCTGATTCCGGTGATAACTATGTATTCAAGACTGCTTGATCTCCGGGAAGACCACGACCTGTCCCAGCGGGAATTGGGTGAAGCCATCAACATCCCCCAGCGCTCCTACTCCTATTATGAATGTGGCCAGCACGTGATCCCTCCCGAGGTTCTGTGCCGTCTGGCCGATTATTACGGTACCAGCGTGGACTACCTCCTGGGCCGCACCGATGTGAAAAAACCTTATCCGAAAAAATGACCCGTCTCCGGCTTTCACCGGGACGGGTCGTTTTTATCATTGAGCGGACACGAAATTTTTCACCGAACCGGCCCATGGGGTATGCCGTAAGGTGTCCGTGGGCCTCCGGTAAGGCGGGTGCTTGCCCCCGCCGCTGCTGTAAAAACCGAATGGCTGGCGCTCCTCACCCCAACAGCAGCATGAGAATGGGAATGGTGATAAAGCTGCCCAGGGTGGACAGGCAGGCTCCGGTGGCGGCATAGCGCTCGTCTGCACCGTAGGCCCCGGCCATCACGGTCACCTGGCTGACCACAGGCAGGGCGGATTCCACAATGAACACGTCCCGGGCCAGGCCGGTGATCCCAAACAGCTGGCAGAAGACCAGGCAAATCACCGGGGCGATGCCCAGCCGGACCACCAGCATCAGCGGCAGGCCCCGCATCAGGCGGACATTTTTCAGCCCCAGCTCATAGATGATAAAGCCGCAGTAGATCAGAGCCAGGGGAGAGACGGAGTTGCTGATGTACCCGGCGAACTTCATGATGGGCCCCGGCAGCCGGAGGTCCAGCAGCAGGAGGGCAATGGAGAAGATCACCATAATGATGGGGGGTTTGCTGAACAGGCTTTTCAGTACGCCGCCCACCGTGATCTTTCCGCCGCCCTGATTTCCTGCCCGCTCCATCAGGACGAAGCCGATGGACTGGAGGAAAGTGGTATTCCCGAGGTAGTAGATCATCAGATAGGGCAGACAGGCGTCTCCAAAGAGCTGGGTACTCACCGGGATGCCGATAAACAGGGTATTGGACAGCCCCGCCATCAGCACGAACACGCCCCAGCGCTCCCGGGGCAGCTTCAGCAGGGTAGCCAGCGCCATGGACAGCAGCATGGTGACCCCCACCCCCAGCAGGGCGGACACCAGCATGACCCCCGCCTGGGCCAGCTGGTCGTGGCTCAGGTTGTTCATGAGCCCCACCAGACAGTTACAGGGCACGGCGATGTTGACGATGTACTTGCTGACGAATTTTTTCTCCTGGGCCGTCATCCAGCCCCGAACTCCCATGAAATAGCCCACCGACATCAGCATCAGCAGCACCAGAGACGCTGAAAGGGCGTTGAAAAATCCGGTCAAATCCTCACTTCCTCTTTATGTTCCTGGGAAAATCTAATAAAAAGCTTATTATCGCGGACCGCGCGTCAGGTTTTTATGAGAGGCGGCGGCGCACGCGGGCTTTCAAATCAAGCACTTTATTGGAAAGCAGCATCAATGAGACGGGCCCCGGCGTTTTCTCCCCGCCGGGGCCCGCTTTGACGTTCTTTACTCCTGTCCGCCGGACTGGGGCTTGTCCCCGCCCCCTCTGGGACGGCGGCGGCGGCGGCGGTAGGACTTCTTCTCCCCGCCCTCTTTTGAGGCGGGGGGAGCGTCGGGCACCTCGCCCCCCTCCTGGGGGGCTTTGGGCGGCCGGGCGGGGCGGCGGCGCTCCGGACGGGCCGTCTGGTTCTCCTCCCGGAGCTTCTCCCGCTTCCCGGCGGACTGGTCAGTCTTGGGAGCCTCTCCCTCGGCCTTTGGGCGGCGGCGGTTCCGGTTCCGGCGGCTCCGGGCGGGGCGCTGGGCCTCCTCCTGGGCCTCCTCCGGTTCCTCAGGGGGCTCAGACTGGGTTTTTCCACCCCCAAAGGCGGCGTCCAGCGCGGCGGTCAGAGCCTCCTCCTCGCTCATCTGAACCTCTTTCTCCTCGGGCTGGCGGCGCAGCTTGGCCAGCTCCTCCAGAGGAGGCTCCACATAATCCTCGGGCCGCTTGCCCTTGCCGTTGCGGATGACGCACAGCTCACAGTTGTGGTAGCACTTGGGGGTCTCAGGAGCGGAGTCCAGCCGGACCTGCACCGTCTGGCGCAGGAGGTTGACGCTGGACACAGTACCTGCCCCGTCGGGGGTCTCCACAAAGGAGTCCTGCTTGGGGGCCTTCTTCACCAAATCCTCATAGGCGTCCTGCTCATATTTCAGGCAGCACATCAGCCGGCCGCAGGTGCCGGAGATCTTGGTGGGGTTCAGAGACAGGTTTTGAGTCTTGGCCATTTTGATGGAGACGGGCTGAAACTCGTCCAGGAACTGGGAGCAGCAGAAGGGCCGGCCGCAGATACCCAGGCCGCCCAGCATCTTGGCCTCGTCCCGGACGCCGATCTGGCGCAGCTCGATCCGTGCGTGGATGGTGCTGGCCAGGTCCTTCACCAGGGCCCGGAAGTCCACCCGGCCGTCGGAGGTGAAGAAGAAGAGGACCTTGTTCCCCTCAAAGCTGTACTCCGCCTCCACCAGCTTCATGTCCAGACCGTGCTCGGCGATCTTCTCCTGGCAAATGGCGAAGGCCTTCTTCTCCTTCTCCTTGTTCCGCTCCACCGTCAGCTTGTCCTCCTCGGTGGCCTTCCGGACCACCGGACGGAGGGGGGCGATGAGCTCGATCTCGTCGATCATGGAATTTTCCTGGACGCACTCGCCGTACTCGGTGCCCCTGGAGGTCTCCACGATGACCCCGTCCCCCAGCTGGAACTGCTTCCCATCGGGGTTGAAGTAATATTGCTTTCCGCCGTTTTTGAAGCGGACACTGATGATCTCTACCATATGACTCTCCTTATTCTGTTCAAAGTGAAGAGGCAGGAGTTGAAGCGCCCCTACGGCGAAGCCGGATTGCAGGCGATCTTCCCAAGCGGCCCCCAAACTTCTAATTCTCAAAGAAACATTCCCGCGCACAGCCAGCCAGCCAGTTGGCCGGGATTGGCATTGAGCCGGGCAGCGGTCCGGATCTGCCGGGTCAGCTCCACCGCCCGGAACAGCCGGCGGCGGTCTGACTGTCCCGCCATCCGCTCTGTCAGCTCCCGTTCCAGGGCGTCCAGCAGCTTGGGCAGTTCCTCCCGGCTCTGCTTGTCCAGCACCATAGCCGCCTCAAAAAGCTCCAATTCCGTGCCCTGCTCCAGGGCGCCGGCCAGCTTTTCGGCCTGGTCCTCCCGGACCCGGAGGCTCTCTCCCGTTCCCTCCAGCTGCTCCACCGCCCGGCCCAACAGGCCCTGGCAGTCCAAAGCAGCCCGGCGGAGCTCCTCCTTGGTCTTTTGGGGGTATTTTCTCTCCAGCCATCCCTGGCACTCCTGTACCGGAACAGGGGCCAGGACCAGCTCCTCACACCGGGAGCGCACCGTCTGGAGCAGGCCGCCTCCGTTTTCCGCCAGCAGCAAAAAGGCGGTGTACTGGGGTCCTTCCTCCAGCAGCTTGAGCATGGCGTTCTGGGCCGAGGCGTTCATCTGGTCTGCCCCCTCCAGGAGGTAGACCTTCCGCTCCCCCTCGTTGGGACGGATGTGGGCGTCGGCCCGGAGGGACCTGATCTGATCCACCGTAATGGGCTTCCCCTCCCCCGCCCCGGAGATCACTGTCACATCGGGGTGGATGCCCGCCAACACCTTTTTGCAGGGGGCGCAGCTGCCGCAGGGCCGCTTTGCCGGAGAGGCAGTACAGACCATGGCGGCGGCCAGCAGCCGGGCCAGGGTGTGCCGCCCGGAACCGGCGGGTCCGGAGATGATATAGGCGTGGGACAGGCCGCGGCCCTCCTCCCCGTGGGAGAGCAGCTCCTTCAGGCGGCTGTTTCCCGCCAGGGATGAAAGCTCCATATATTTTCCTCGCTGACGGACCAGATTCCCGGTTATTTTACGGTCCGTATTTCCAACATAGTATTATATCCTATTTGCCGTAAATAAGAAAGTTCTTTTTTTCCGATCCGCTCGCCGGGGGCCACCACCGGCACACCCGGGGGATAGGGCGCCACCTGGACCGCGGAGACCGCCCCCTCACAGTCAGCCAATCTCCGTCCCTCGCTGGGCGCGAACAGGGCCTGCCGGGGCGAGAGCACCCGTTCCGGCAGAGGCGGGGCGGGCAGCGGAGGGCAATCCCCCATTTCTTCCCGCTTTTCCGTCAGTACCTCCTCCAGATGGCGGAAATTCTCCTCGCTGTCCGAGGCGGTGCAGATGAACACCACATGGCCCCCGTCCTCCATCTCCGGATAGATTCCCCGGGCCTCCAGGCCGCGGGCAAAGGTGGGGCCGTTTTTCACCTTGAGGGTAAACCGGCAGGGGTCCAGAGGCAGGACCGCCCCCAAACTGGGATACTTGTCCCGCAGCCCGGCCACCCGGTCTGCCGCCCGGCGGTATTCCCCCGGGTGGTCCAGCAGCCACTGGCGGGCCAGATCCAGGGAGGCCATCATGGGGTAGGAGGGGCTGGAGCTGCCGTATATGGAGGCTGTTCTCCGCACCTGGTCCGGGTCCACCCCGTTGGTGAACAGCAGGGCGGACTGACCCATGGCGGGGAGCGTCTTGTGGGCGGACACCACCACTCCGTCCGCCCCGGTAAAGGCGTCCACAGACAGAAACGGCAGGTGGGCGCCGTGGGCGCCGTCCACAAAAAGTTTTCCACCCCGGGCGTGGATCACCCGGGAAATCCCCGCAATATCAGACAACAAACCGGAATAAGTAGGGGATGTAATACAAACAGTTTTGATTTCCGGGTGGATGTCCAGCATTTTTTCCACATCTTCCGGGAAAAACGGGCCGGTCAGATTGTGCTCCGGCAGCCAGGGACGTTCCAGAAAAACAGGCTCCAGGTCCAGCAGGGCCAGGGCGTTGTACACCGCCCGGTGACAGCCCCGGTCCACCAGCACCTGATCCCCCGGCCGGCAGAACAGGGCCAGTCCCGTGTGGATACCCATGGTGGACCCTCCGGTGAGGAACTGGCAATGCTCAAAACCGAAGACCTCCGCCCACAGCTTCTGGGCGGAATCGAAGGGCTCCCCCGCCTCGTACAGGTTCCCGGTGCCCGGGATCTCCGTCACGTCGATGGCGGACAACCCCGCCAGCTCCGGGGCGGGCAGAGAAGTTCCCTTGTGCCCCGGCATATGGAACCGGGCGGGATTTCGGGCGGCGTATTTCACCAGAACATCGTAAAGGGGAGTGGGCATGGGACACCTCCAAAAATCAGAGTCAGTAAGATATATAATTTTTCGTTGATAGGACAACGGTCTACGCTCTGTGGGGTTCCAATGGGGGTTGCCGCTGAATCAAGCTGACGCAGTGGAGCGGACCGTACAGTCAAGAACCACGCTGCACAGTTAGGAAACGCAGGCGCTGGTGGGCAGTGGCAGTTCAAATCCAAGTTTTCCCCACCCAGGGCCAAAAGCCCGGAAGGTGGGGCAGCAAAACCAGAGGATGGGCGCCGGATGAAACCGCGACAGAACAGAAGTGCGTTCCCCGTAACAGGGGGACCGGGGGAAAGGCGGCATGAAAGCACGGAAAAATTTCTCTCGCTGGAAATTTTTCGTGTTTTCTTTGGCCGCCGTCCCCCGGAGATTTTTTGGGTACTTTTTCATCTCTGCAAAAGTACCTCGCCCGGGGGCGAAACATCCCTATCTCCCGTCCCGCCCGCAGGCGAAGTGTTCAAGTGCACAAATTTCTCCCAGTATTTGGTGCACCTGGAAAGGCAAGGGCAGAGCCCTTGCCCTACATGACCTGGACTTTAAGTACATGGGCCACGAAAGAAAAAATCGTGGCTTGATAAAACCTGATGTGCAGGGAACCACTTTGCGGCGGGGGCAAGCCTCCGCCCTACCCGGAATTATCCGGGCGTGTAACCAAAAATTGAACCCTCACAGCTTATCAGTCACACAAAGAAAAGGCGGCGGGAGGAACTTCCTCCCGCCGCTGATCCGTGATTCTTATTTCTGACCGGGAGCATAAGCCACCACGGTACGGCGGTTGGGCTCCACACCGGTGGAGTAGGTGGTGACGTTGGGATAATCCTGGAGCGAGGTATGGATCACATGGCGCTCATAGGCGTTCATGGGCTCCAGGGTCATATTCTTGCGGTACTTGACCACCTTGCCCGCCACCTTGACGGCCAGGCGCTGGAGGGACTCCTCCCGCTTTGCCCGGTAGCCCTCAGCGTCCACATGGATGCGGACCCGCTTGGACTGGCCGTGGTTGACGGAGTAGTTGGTCAGCTGCTGGATCGCGTCCAGGGTCTCGCCCCGGCGGCCAATGATGGCGCCCAGCCCCTTGCCCTGGAGGATGACCTTATAGCCCCCCTCATCGGTGACAAAGATCTCGGGGGTGGCCTGGACGTCCAGATGCTCCATCAGGCCGGCCAGGAACTGGCTGATCTTCTGGGCCTTCTCGTCGTCAGCGGGGGCGGGGGTCAGGGTGACCTCCTTGGCCGCGGGACGCTGGCTGCCGCCGATCAGCACCTCGTCGCCCTCCTGAAGCTGGGCGGCGCGGGCCTTTCTGGGCTGTTCCCGGCGCTCGGGGCGGGGCTGGTTCTTCTTGGGGGGCTGCCAGCCGGGCTTGGCGGCCAGGATGGTCTCCTCCACCACAGGGGCGGCGGGAGCCGCTTCGGCCTTCTCCACGGGCTTTTCCGCAGGGGCCTCGGTCTTCTTCTCCACAGGAGCGGCGGGGGTGGGAGCCGCCTTGGGGGCAGGCTTTTCCGCCGGCTTCTTGGGTTCCTCCTTGGCAAAGACGTCGATTTTGAACTCGTCGCGGGTCTTGGCCTTGGGGACGCCGTTCTCCTCCTCATAGCTGACCCGCACCTTGGCGGGGTTGCTGCCGAAGCCCAGGAACCCGGACTTGGCCCGCTCGATCACTTCCACGGACACGTCGTCGCGCTCCAGACCAAGCTGGAACAGGGCGGCGGCAATTGCGTCTTCCTCAGAGCGTCCGGTGGTTTCGATCCACTTGATCATGGTCAGACACCCTCCTTGTTCTCATCCTCGTTCACTTCCACCTCGACCTGCTCCACTTCCACTTCGACCTCCTCGGTCTCCACGGGGGCGTCGACAGTCTGGACCGCTTCTTCGGCGGGAGCGGCCTCAACGGCTTCCACAGTCTCGGCAGGCAGCTGGGCGGGGGTTTCCGCCTTCTCCTCCTGCTTCTTTTCCTCGGCAGGAGCGGAGTTGGCCTTCTTCTTGTTCTTCTTCTGCGCCTCGGCTTCAGCCTGGGCGCGGATCAGATCGCTGGGGTCGGTATAAGGGGTGACACCGCCGAACCGGCCGGGGATATAGGAGCGGCCCCGGGCATAGGCACGGATGCCCTCCCGGCTGTCATCCTTGTTGACGCCCTCCTGGTCGGGCTCCACGTCTTTCTTGACGGCGCCCTTCTTTTTCTTGCCCTTGTTCTGCTTTTCTTCCTCGATGCGGCGGGCCTTCTCCAGACGGGCTTCTTCCTTGCGGCGCTTTTCTTCCTCTTTCTCCTCCTGCTCCCGCTTCTCGGCGGCGATGCGGGCGGCCTCATAGTCCTTCTTCAGCATCTTGGAGCAGATGACCTCCTGGGCCATGGTGATCACATACTGGGCGATCCAGTACACACACAGGCCGGCGGGCAGGGTGAAGCCGATCCACAGAGACATGAGGGGCATCATATACATCATCATCTTGTTGGTCTGGTCCATCTGGGCGTTCTGGCTCTGCTTGTTGATCTGGTTGGTGGCCATGGACACCTTCATGGACAGGAAAGAGACGACGGTGGAGATCAGGACCATGAGGAACAGGCCCACGGAATTCCAGGTGATACCGCCCGCCCAGAACTTCCAGTTGGGGATGGCGGACAGGTCCAGACCCAGGAAGGAGAAGTTCATGGCGAACAAGCCGGAACCGGCCTCACCCAGCTTGGACTGGACGCTGGCCATTACGGAAGAGTCGTTGAGGGCCTGCGCCATGGCGATCTGGGGGAAGCCGCCGGTGTTGGCGATGCCGGTGACCTCAGCCACTTGGGCCACCTGGTCAGCATTCAGGCCCATGAAGTAGGTCAGGGGCTCACGGATGATGCCGTACAGAGCGATGAGCACCACCATGGGGATCAGGGACCAGAGACAGCCGCCCATGGGGTTGACTTTCTCCTTCTCGTAGAGCTTCTGGACCTCCAGGTTATAGCGCTCCCGGTCCTTGCCGTACTGCTTCTGCAGCTGCTGCATCTTACCGGAGAGCATGGTGGTCTGGATCATGCTCTTTTTGCTCTTCAGGGTAACAGGGAACAGGATCAGTTTGACCACGACGGCAAACAGGATCAGGGCAATGCCATAGCTGTTAAAAAACTCATAGAAGAACAGCAGCAGCCAGGCAAAGGGTTTCAGGATAATACCCACGTTGTTACCTCCACAATTCAAAATGGGGCGGCAGACCAGCCCTCTCAGGGCACCGGGTCATACTGAACGGACTTCTGCCGGTGGAACGGATGGCACTTCAGCACGCGCCGCAGGGCCAGCCAGCCCCCCTTGAGGGCGCCGTACTTCTCCACCGCCTCCTGGGCATACTGGGAACAGGTGGGAATAAAGCGGCAGCAGGGGGGGCGCAGGGGAGAGATGTTTTTCTGGTAGAACCGGATCAGAGAGAGCAGAACATGTTTCATGGGACACCCTCACTTGGGCGCCAAGATCCCCAGCTTTTTCATCAGCTGGAGAAAGCTGCGCTCCAGGTCGGCATACCGGCCGTAGATGGCCCGGGTCCGAGCCACCACCACGATGTCAAACCCCGGCAGGAACTTCTCCTCATTGGTGCGGTACAGTTCCCGGATGCGGCGGCGGACAAAGTTGCGTTTGACGGCCTTTCCCAGCTTTACGCCGGTGGTGATGCCAAGGCGGCTGTATGGCCGCCGGGTCTGACGGCAGTAGACGGCGAAGTAGGGGGACACCGCGCTCTTTCCCTTGTTGTACAGGCGGCGGAACTCGTGATTTTGTTTCAGAGAAACGGTATATTTCATTCCTTGGCCTCCTGAAAACCGGGTCTGCGGCGAAAAAGATCCGTATGCACACATGGGGCGGGGGAAAAGCTCCCACGCCCCTTCTGCGCGATCTATACCGACTGTGTCCTCTCGTCGTGTCTCAACGATCTGGTCTTGTCCGATCTTCTGACAGAGTAAGGGCCAAAGCCCCTATCCTCAGTGGGTCAGACGAGCGCGGCCCTTGGCGCGGCGGCGAGCCAGCACCTTGCGGCCATTGGCGGTGGCCATGCGCTTGAAGAAGCCATGCTCCTTGGAACGCTGACGCTTCTTGGGCTGATAGGTACGAACCGTAGACATAGGGGACACCTCCTCATCAGATTTCAAGCCGGCTTTTCCGGCCCAACAACAGCCCCTTCGGGCTGCGGTCTGTATCCTTCCGGCCGGTGTTCCGGCCGGTGCTCCCCGGAAAAAGGGCACAAAGTCCCCTTTCCTTTGAGAACGTAATGCTCATTATAGACGATAAAATACCGGAATGTCAACCATCTTTTTCGTCCTTTTCCCCGGAATTTTTTTGTTTTTTCCACCGTTTCAATATCTTGTGTGGTTTCTCTGCGGAACACACAAATTATCCGGCCGGCACATACACATTTAAAATAAAAAATAGGGTAAAATCCTTGCGGTACAGTCCCTTTTTTGGTATAATAAATGGGTGGGAATTTTGCTTTTTCAGCGTTTTGGAAGACGCCTTCTCCCCATTCGGGAGAAGGCGCTTTGAAAGTTTAGACCACGAGAAGGAGGTTCCGGCATGAACCCTGCCGCCGACATATGGACCAAGCTGGTGGAGCTGATGCAGTCGGAGATGACCGCCACCACCATCCATACCTGGTTCGATGACGTGACCCCGGTGGCCCTGGAGGAGGACCGCTTCGTCCTCTACTCCCCCACCCACTTCAAGCGGGACATCATCGCCACCCGGTACGTCCAGTTTATCAAAAAAGCCCTGTATGAGCTGTTTTCCGCTGATTTCGATGTAACCGTCCTCACCGAAGGAGAGCTGGACAGCTATCAGAAGCCAGTCAAGAACAATTTTCTCCCCGGCACCGAGGAATATACCTTCGAGCGCTTCGTGGTGGGTTCCTCTAACAAATTCGCCCACGCCGCCGCCCGGGCAGTGGCCGATAACCCGGGGCAGAGTTACAATCCCCTGTTCATCTACGGGGAATCCGGCCTGGGCAAGACCCATCTGCTCTACGCCATCGCCCACACCATCCACGACACCCATCCCGACTACAAGGTGGTGTACATCAAGGGCGACGCCTTCACCATCGACCTGATCCAGGCCATCCGGGAGGGCCGGAACCAGGAGTTCCGGGAGAAGTACCGGGGGGCCGACGTGTTCCTCATGGACGACGTACAGTTCATCGCCGGCCGTGACTCCACCCAGGAGGAGATGTTCCATACCTTCAACACCCTGTACGAGCTGAAAAAGCAGATCGTCTTCACCTCCGACCGTCCCCCCAAGGAGCTGCTCCGGCTGGACGACCGTCTGAAGACCCGGTTCGAGTGGGGCCTGCTGGCGGATATTCAGCCCCCGGACTATGAGACCCGCATGGCCATCATCAAAAATAAGGCCATCCGCATGGGGGTGGAGCTCCCCGAATTCCTGCTCCAGCTCATCGCGGAGAACATCACCGCCAACGTGCGGCAGATCGAGGGCACCGTCAACAAGATCATGGCCTATCAGGACCTGATGGGAGACACGGTGGACAAGGAGACGGTGGTCCGGGCGGTCAAGGACATGTTCAAGGACAAGTCGGACATCGTGCCCACCGCCGACGTGATCATCGACGAGGTCTGTAAATATTACAACATCGAGCCCGCCATCCTCCGGGGCCAGGGCCGGGCCAAGGACATCTCCCTTGCCCGCCAGATCGCCATGTACCTGATCCGCCGGATGACCAACCTGTCACTGAAGGAGATCGGCAAGGAGTTCGACGGCCGGGACCACACCACCGTCCTTCACTCCATCGAGCGCATCGAGGACCTGTCCAAAAACGACCCGGAAAAGAGCGAGGTCATCAAGGACATCACCGCAAATATCAATATCCGTTACGAATAGGCACAAACGGGCTTTGCAGTCACGCAGACAGGTTTCGCAGCAGCCACCCTGATTGGAAAACTCAGGCGCCAATCTTCAGCGGTTGTCTCGTTCAAGTTTTATCTGCCCAGGGCCGAAGGCCCGGAAGGCGAGGCAGCAAAACCAGATATTGCACGCCGGACGCGAGGAACACTTTACAAATAGAACCCTCATCGGGTCCGGGCCCGCAGGCCCGGGGAACTCGAGGTGAATTGCCCCGAAGGGGCAAGAGAAGGCGGCCTGGGCCGTTTGCTACTTTCCTTCCCTGGAAAGTAGCTCGCCCGGGGGCGAAACATCCCCGCCCCCCGTCCCGCCCCTATGGGATTTGACGTACGGTTCCGTTTCGGCCCGGTGAGGGCACCTGCCCCTACAGGGAGAGCATGCACGGACCCGCGCTCCGGTCCAGGCTCACTGCTCACGACGGCTCAGCACTTCTTATTTTCCACATCCAATTGTGGAATGTTCGTGTAACCATGTGGAAAACTTTCCTCTCAAAAATACGCTGTGGAAAACCCCCGAATTTTCTTCACACCCCCTGTGGACGGTCTTTTCCTTGCCGCTCTAAGGTTCGTGCTCTTTTTCCACATTTTTTTCGCCTACGACTATTATCACTAAAAGAAACCTATCCTCTCCCCACCTGAGAGAGAAAACGATTGGAGGTATCCTCATGAAATTTTCCTGTGAAAAGGCGCTGCTCTCCGCGGCGGTGTCCGTCACCTCCCGGGCGGTAGCCGCCAAAAGCTCCATTCCCGCCATGGAGGGCATCCTCATCGAAGCGGGGAGCCAGCTCCGCCTCACCGGCTACAATCTGGAGACGGGCATCCAGGCCACTGTCCCCTCCGAGATCACAGAAAAGGGGTCTCTGGTCCTGTCCGCCCGGCTGTTCGGGGAGATCGTCCGGAAAATGCCCGACGACATGGTGGTTTTCTCCTCCAACGGATATATGGTCAACATCAAGTGCGGCCTGTCTGAGTTCAACATTCTGGGCACCGATCCCGAGGAGTTCCCTGAATTGCCCACCGTGGACCAGGTCAACGGCCTCACCCTTCCCCAACCTGTCCTTCGCTCCATGATTTCCCAGACCCTCTTTGCCATCAGCGACAACGAGAGCCGCCCCGTCCACACCGGCTCCCTCTTTGACGTGGAGGGGGACACTCTCACCGTAGTCTCGGTGGACGGCTACCGGCTGGCCCTGCGGCGGGAGCAGGTGGCGGAGAAGCGGGGGGCCGACGCCTTCTCCTTCGTGGTGCCCGGCTCCGCACTGGGAGAGGTAGAGAAGATCTGCGCCGGGGAGGAGGACATCACCGTCACCCAGGGCGCCCGGCACATCATGTTCAAGACCGGGGAAATCGTCCTGGTCTGCCGCCGGCTGGAGGGCGAGTTCCTGCCCTATAAGAACGCCATTCCCCGGAACAACTCCATAAAAGTGGAGTGCGACACCCGGGCCCTGGCCGCCTCCATCGACCGCGTCTCCCTGATCATCAGCGAAAAGCTCAAGTCCCCCCTGCGCTGCGTCTTTGGGGACGGCCTGGTGTCCATCACCACCAAGACCGCCATCGGCGACGCCGCCGACCAGTGCCCCATCCGGGGCGACGGCCAGGGGCTGGAGATCGGCTTCAACAACAAGTATCTGATGGACGCCCTGAAATACGCCCCCGCCGACAAGCTGCGGCTGGAATTCACCTCCGGGGTGGCTCCCTGCGTCATCCTGCCCGCCGAGGGGGAGGAGAAGTTCATCTATATGGTGCTGCCCGTCAGATTGAAAGCAAACTGAGATCAAACAAGGGGCAAAGCCACTTGTTTGAGAAGGCTGCGGCCCGCTGCAGCGCGCTTGCTGCGCTCGCACGTTTGCGAGCCGAGAAGTGTTTTTTCCGAGGCACATGTCCCCGGAAAAAACAGATTAAAATTTCTTTCGCCGCTGCGGCGGCGAAACTCTGCGAGGCTGATTATGGAATCACATGAGATCAAAATTCACACCGAATTTATCAAGCTCCAGGACCTGCTGAAATTCGCGGGGGCGGTGGAGACCGGTGGCGACGCCAAGCTCATCATCCAGGAGGGCCGGGTGGCCGTCAACGGAGAAGTGTGCACCATGCGGGGCAAGAAAATGCGCTCCGGAGACCGCTGCTCCATCGACAACGAGCTGGAACTGGTGGTCCAATGATCGTCAAGACCCTGGAACTGGACTTTTTCCGGAATTATGTCCACCTAGAGGCCGCCTTTGATCCCCGGGTCAACCTGATCTATGGGGACAACGCCCAGGGCAAGACCAATCTGCTGGAGGCCATCGCCTACCTGTCCTCCGCCCGGTCCCACCGGGCCCGGTACGACAAAGAGATGATCCAGATGGGCATCGACTCCGCCTTTCTCAGGGGGGAGGTCAGCAGCCGGGACCGGGACTTCACTCTGGAGGCCAAACTGTTCCGGGGCCGGGGACGGCAGCTCTTTTCCAACGGGGTCCGGCTCAAGACCGCGGGAGAGCTGGCTGGCATCCTGACCACCGTGCTGTTCTGCCCCGAGGACCTGTACCTCATCCGGGAGGGGGGCGCGGCCAGGCGGAAATTCCTGGACGGAGCCATCTGCCAGCTGCGGCCGAGGTACGCCCAGGCCTTGGCGGAATATAACCGCCTCTATGAGCATAAGACACGGATTTTGCGGGATTGGCCGGAGAACCCCTCCCTGCTCCAGACCCTGGACGACTTCAACCTGCGCATGGCCCAGACCGGGGCCATCCTCATCCACTACCGGGCCCACTTTGTCAAGCGGCTGCGGGACCACGCCCCCGCCATCCACGCCGACTTCTCCGGGGGCCGGGAGACCATGGAGCTGGGGTATGAGACGGTGTCCACCGTGGACGACCCCCTGAAAACGCCCCGGGAGATCCTGCCCATGCTCCTCAGCCACCAGGAGTCCCACCGGCAGGCGGAGCTGGACTCCCGCCAGTGCCTGTCCGGACCCCACAAGGATGATCTGACGGTGGATGTCAACGGGGTGTCCGCCAAGACCTACGGCTCCCAGGGCCAGACCCGTACCGCCGCCCTGTCCCTGAAGCTGGCCCAGCGGGAGATCTTCCAGGAGGAGACTGGGGAGTGGCCCGTCCTTCTGTTGGACGACGTGCTGTCCGAGTTGGACCCGAAACGGCAATCTTTCGTTCTCAACCGCATTCAGGGAGGACAGGTTTTCATCACCTGCTGCGAGGAGGAGAAGCTGGAGGGGCTGGAGGGGGGAAAAGCCTTTCACATCCAGGGAGGACGGCTGGTATAAAGAAGGAGAAAGTATGTTTCATGTCATGTTGGTGGCCCCTGTTCTGGGACTGATGGCGGTATATGGGGTCATTGTGCTTGTGATACTCAGCGTTCCGTTTTGTGTGGGAATGTTTCTCCAGCTTGTGCTCACCGTTTTCGGACAGAAGGGCTGGGTCCGCTGGGTCCCCGCCGGGCTGGGAGCGCTGGGGATGGCAGGGTCGCTGGCTTTCTTTCTGCCCGACGTTCCGGTTTCGTATATCCTGGTCTACTGGGCCCTCTACTTTCTGGCCCTGTGGCTCACCTGGCTGGTGGTGGACCAGATCAAAAAGTTCATCGCCCGCCGCCGTCATAAGGAGTAAGCCGCCATGTATCTGCACTTGGGCCAATCCGTCGTGGTCCCCCACAAGGAGATTTTGGGTATTTTCGACCTGGACAACGCCAGCTGGGCCTACAAGACCCGGGAATTTCTGGAACGGGCCGAATCTGAGGGCCGGGTGGTCTGGCTGGGAGACGACCTGCCCCGTTCCTTTGTGGTGGTGGGACAGGGGGACCGCCCTCCCACCGTCTACATCTCCCAGCTCTCCTCCTCTGCCCTGCTGAGCCGGGCGGAGAAAAACAGTTTTGAGTAAAAAGAAGCGCGGAGGCGTCGTGAGCAGCGGCATAAGGCCCGAAGCGAATGGGCAAAGCCCAGGGAGGCCGCGGGCCGCACCGGGTTTGCCCGCAGTCGGAGGGACTTATGACCGCGTCGCGAACAGCCGCAGCGTGACAAGAAAAAGTGTCCGAGCCGCCGCGAGCAGGCAGGACGTAAAAAGGATTCTTTATTATGGAATTTCATCTGATCGACGCCTTCAATACCATCTTTGCCATGCTGGACGCCTGGGACTGGTCCAGCCCCTTCCATCTGGTGACGTTGGGCTACTTCATCATCGGAGCCGTGGCCCAGTTTGTGCTGCTCCAGAAGAAGTGGAAGCCCTGGCTCATCCCCCTGGTCCTTCTGGTGGTCATCGTCCTCAGCGAGCTGGGGATGTACCTGGTCACCGGAGAGGCTGGGATGCTCTTTGCCTGGATCGAGGTGTTTTTCGCTGCCTGCGCCCTGGGGGCCGCCGCCGGCTGTATCGCCCTGATCTTCTGGGACGTGGTAAAGAAGAAAAAGGACTGACTTTGTCCTATGTGTTTCGCGCCAGGGCAAGGAGAACCGGGCCGGAAGGCTTCCGGCCCGACTCTGATTGCCTTGGTTTTTGGGATGACCTTTGGAACATCCCCTATCAACCCATTGGAGGTAAATTATGTCTGAAGAACTGAACGAATTGACTTCCACCCAGGTGGACCATGAGTATGGCGGCTCTGAGATCCAGGTCCTGGAGGGCCTGGAGGCCGTCCGGAAGCGCCCGGGCATGTATATCGGCTCCACCAGCGAGTCGGGCCTGCACCACCTGGTCTATGAGATCGTGGACAACTCCATCGACGAGGCCCTGGCGGGCTACTGCACCGACATCACCGTGACCATCAATCCCGGGGACACCATCACCGTCACCGACAACGGCCGGGGTATCCCCGTGGACATCCAGCCCCAGACCGGCAAGCCCGCCCTGGAGGTGGTCTTCACCATCCTCCACGCCGGCGGCAAGTTCGGCGGCGGCGGGTACAAGGTGTCCGGCGGCCTCCACGGCGTGGGCGCCAGCGTGGTCAACGCTTTGTCCGAATGGCTGGAGGTCCAGGTCCACAAGAACGGCCAGATCTACGAGATGAAGTTCTCCCGGGGTAAGATCACCCAGGAAATGAAGGTGGTGGGCAAGACCAACCGCACCGGTACCACCGTCACCTTCAAGCCCGACCCGGAGATGTTCGACACTCTGGAGTATAACTACGAGACCCTCCACACCCGCATGCGGGAGGAGGCCTTCCTCAACGCCGGCCTGCGCATCCAGACCGTGGACCTGCGTCCCGGCAAGGAGCAGGAGGATGACATGTGCTATGAGGGCGGCATCCGGGAATTTGTCACCTTCATCAACAAGAACAAGGACCCCCTCCATGAGCAGGTCATTTATATGTCCGGGGCCAAAGAGGACTCCATGGCCGAGGTGGCCATGCAGTACAATGACGGGTACAACGAGATCATGGTGTCCTTTGCCAACAACGTCCACACCCCCGAGGGCGGCATGCATGAGGAGGGCTTCAAGCGAGCCCTGACCTCGGTGCTCAACGCCTACGGCCGGAAGATCAAGCTGCTGAAGGACGACGAGAAGGTGTCCGGCGAGGACTGCCGGGAGGGTCTGACGGTGGTCATCTCGGTGAAGCTCACCGAGGCCCAGTTCGAGGGCCAGACCAAGGCCAAGCTGGGCAACAGCGAGATGCGCACCCTGGTCAACGCCATTGTGTCCGAGAAGCTGGAGACCTTCCTGGAGGAGAACCCCGCCGTGGGCCGGGCCATTCTGGACAAGGCCCTCACCGCCAACCGGGCCCGGGAGGCCGCCCGGAAGGCCCGGGAGTCCATCCGCCGCAAGACCGCCCTGGGCGGGGCGGCCATGCCCGACAAGCTGCGGGACTGCAACGAGAATAACCCGGAGCTCACTGAAATCTATATCGTCGAGGGCGACTCCGCAGGCGGCTCCGCCACCCAGGGCCGGGACTCCCGGTTCCAGGCCATCCTCCCCCTGTGGGGCAAGATGCTCAACGTGGAGAAGGCCCGGGCGGACAAGGTCTACGGCAACGACAAGCTCCAGCCCGTCATCACCGCCCTGGGGGCCGGCATCGGGGACGAGTTTGACCTGGCCAAGCTGCGCTACCACAAGGTCATCATTATGGCCGATGCCGATGTGGACGGCGCCCACATCCGGACTCTGCTGCTCACCTTCTTCTTCCGCTTCATGCGGCCCCTCATTGAGCAGGGCTACGTCTACTCCGCCGTGCCCCCCCTGTACAAGCTGACCCGGGGAAAGACCACCCGGGTGGCCTTCTCCGACGAGGAGCGCGACGCCATTTCCGCCGAAATGCGGGGCGGCAATCCCAATGTGAAGATCGACATCAGCCGGTTCAAGGGCCTGGGCGAGATGAACCCCCACGAGCTGTGGGAGACCACCATGGACCCGGAGAAGCGCACCCTGCGCCGCATCGAGCTGGACGACGCCGTGGCCGCCGACGCCACCTTCAACGTCCTCATGGGCGAAAAGGTGGAGCCCCGGAAGGAGTTCATCGAGAAAAACGCCAAGTACGCGGTGAACCTGGATTATTAAAAAACGTACTCTTCCATAAGGAGGAACACCATAAATGAGCAAAAAGCCCCAATACGATCCCGAGGAGATCCGTTACCCGAACCAGACCATCGTCACCTCCCCCCTGGTTCCGGAGATGGAGCAATCCTATATTGAATACGCCATGTCCGTCATCGTGGGCCGGGCCCTGCCCGACGTGCGGGACGGTCTGAAGCCCGTCCACCGCCGCATCCTCTACGCCATGTACGAGGACAACCTGACGGCGGACCGGCCCTTCAAGAAGTCGGCCACCTGCGTGGGCGACGTGCTGGGCCGCTACCACCCCCACGGCGACCAGTCGGTCTACGACGCCCTGGTCCGTCTGGCTCAGGACTTCTCCATGCGCTACATGCTGGTGGACGGCCACGGCAACTTCGGTTCCGTGGATGGCGATCCCCCGGCCGCCTACCGTTACACCGAGGCCCGCCTGTCCAAGATCTCCGACGAGATGCTCCGGGACATCGACAAGGACACGGTGGACTGGGACCCCAACTTTGACGAGACCCGGAAGGAACCCAAGGTGCTCCCCTCCCGGTTCCCCAACCTGCTGGTCAACGGCTCCAGCGGCATTGCCGTGGGCATGGCCACCAATATCCCGCCCCACAACCTCACCGAGGTCATCAACGCCACCATCTGCGTTCTGGACAACCCGGAGTGTACCCTCTCCGACCTGATGGAGCATATCAAGGGCCCCGACTTCCCCACCCGGGGCATCATCATGGGCCGGTCCGGCATCCGGGCGGCCTACGCCACCGGCCGGGGCCGTCTGGTGGTCCGGGCCCGGCATGAGTTTGAGGAGTTCGGCAAGGACCGCACCCGCATTGTCATCACCGAGATCCCCTACCAGGTGAACAAGCGCATGCTCATCAAGAATATGGCCGAGCAGGTGGAGGACAAGCGGCTGGATGGCATCTCCGACATCCGGGACGAGTCCGACCGCAACGGCATGCGCATCGTCATCGAGCTGAAGCGGGACGCCAACCCCCAGGTGGTGCTCAACCGCCTATTCAGCCAGACCCAGCTCCAGACCACCTTTGCCATCAACATGCTGGCTCTGGTGGAGGTCAACGGCAAGCTCCAGCCCCGCATCCTGTCCCTGCGCCACATTCTGGACGAGTATATCGCCTACCAGGAGCAGGTCATCATCCGCCGCACCAAATACGACCTGAAAAAGGCCCAGGAGCGGGCCCATCTGCTGGAGGGCCTGCTCATCGCCCAGGACAACATCGACGAAGTCATCAAGATCATCCGGGAGAGCTACGACGACGCCAAGCAAAACCTGATGACCCGCTTTGACCTGGACGACGTCCAGGCCCAGGCCATTCTGGACATGCGCCTGAAAGCCCTCCAGGGTCTGGACCGGGAGAAGCTGGAAAACGAGTACAAGGAGCTGGAGGCGCGCATCGCCTACTTCCAGCAGCTGCTGTCCGACGAGGGGATGCTCCGGGGCGTGCTGAAGGACGAGCTGTCCGCAATCCGGGACAAGTACGGCGACGAGCGAGTCACCGAGATCCAGGACGTGGAGGACGAGATCGACATCGAGGACCTGATCGAGGAGGAGCAGTGCGTCTTCACCCTGACCCAGGCGGGTTATATCAAGCGCACCCCGGTGAGCGAGTACACCGCCCAGTCCAAGGGCGGCATGGGCAAGAAGGGTATCACCACCCGGGAGGAGGACTATGTGGTGGACGTGTTCACCGCCTCCACCCACGACTACCTGTTCTTCTTCACCGACACGGGCAAGGTCTACCGCAAGAAGGGCTACCAGATCCCTGAGAGCGGCAAGACCGCCAAGGGCACCAATATCGTCAACATCCTCCAGGTGGAGCAGGGCGAGCGGGTCCAGACCATGATCCACACCCGGTCCATTGAAAACGAGGACCTGTTTTTGATGATGGTCACCCGGGACGGCACCGTCAAGCGCCTGCCCGTCACCGCCCTGAAAAATATCCGCCAGAGCGGCATCCGGGCCCTGACGTTGGACGAGGGGGACGAGCTGATCTCTGTCCGGGAGACCGACGGAAACCAGAAGATCCTCATCGCCACCCATGACGGCATGGCCATCTGCTTCGACGAAAACGACGTCCGGCCCATGGGCCGCACCGCCGTGGGCGTCCGGGGCATACGCCTCCGGGAGGGGGACTATGTGGTGGGGGCCGCCCGGGCCACCGCCGGCAAGACCGTCCTGACCATCACTGAGAAGGGCTACGGCAAGCGCACCCCTGTGGAGGAGTACCGGATCACCAACCGGGGCGGCATCGGCATCAAGAACTATATGGTCACCGGGAAGACGGGCAAGATCGTGGGGATCAAGGTGGTGGACGGCTCGGAGGACCTGCTGCTGGTCACCCAGAGCGGCATCCTCATCCGTACCCATGTGGACACCATCAAGGAGACCGCCAACCGGGCCACCCAGGGCGTCATCGTCATGCGCTTCAAGGAGGAGGGGGACCGGGTCATCTCCCTGGCCCTTGCAGACCGGGAGGAAAGCGAAGAAGTGCAGACCGCGGAAGCGGATGGAAATCCAGAGGCAGACTGATCCCCGGGGGCGGTCCCGCGGGGCCGCCCGGTAAAAAGGAGCATTTATGAAAAAAAGAGTGACCTACCGGCCCGGTAAGGCCCAGGGCGTTTTCGGAATCGTGTGGGGCGGCATCTTCATTCTCATCGGCCTGTTTGTGGTCATCCCCATCTTTGGGGCTTTCGGCGTCCTGTGGACTCTGGCCGCGATCGCCATCACCGTCATGAACGGATTTCAGGCGTTTGGCAAAAAGTACGCCGGTCCGGAGATCCACATCGAGGAGGACGGGCCTACCCAGGTGGAGGCTCCCTTCTCCCCCGCCGCCCAGGCCCACGACCATATCCCCTCCACCGCCCTCAGCACCCAGAAACGGCTGGAGCAGCTGGAGACCCTGAAAGGCGCCGGGCTGCTCACCGACCAGGAGTATAAGCAGAAGCGCCAGGAGATTTTGAGGGACCTTTGAAAAGCCTTCCCCCACAGGGGGAAAGGCAGGGACGGAGAACCAAATGAAAACTGTTACCATATACACCGACGGGGCCTGTTCCGGCAATCCCGGTCCCGGAGGATGGGGGGCCATCCTCATGTACGGTCCTCACAAGAAGGAGATGTCCGGGGGCGAACGGCAGACCACCAACAACCGCATGGAGCTCACCGGCGTCATCACTGCCATGGAGGCCTTGAAGGAGCCCTGTGTGGTGGAGCTGTGGTCCGACTCCAAATATGTCATCGACGGTCTGGGCAAGGGCTGGGCTAAGGGCTGGCGGGCCCGGGGCTGGGTGAAGTCGGACAAGAAGCCCGCCCTGAACCCCGACCTGTGGGGCAGGCTGCTGGACCTGTGCGACTACCACACCGTCCACCTCCACTGGGTCAAGGGCCATGCGGAAAACCCCTACAATAACCGCTGCGACCAGTTGGCTGTAGCGGAGAGTCAGAAGTACAAGTGACTGAAGCACCTGATCCGATTCAGAGGCCCCATTTGCGATCCAGCGATGCCCCATTCATCCATGTTGTTTTCAGGGCCAGAGGGCCAGAAAATATACAGAAAGAAAGAAGGCAAACAGACATGGCAAGCAAATTCGAGATCAAGCAGACCAAGAACGGAGGGTTCCGGTTCAACCTGATCGCCACCAATGGACAGGTCATCGCCACCAGCGAGACCTACTCCAGCCTGGACAGCTGCAAGAACGGCGTGGAGAGCGTCCGGAAGAACTGCGCCGCCCATGTGGAGGACCAGACCAAGGAGGGCTTTGAGACGCTGACCCACCCCAAGTATGAGGTGTACAAGGACAAGGCGGGCGAATTCCGCTTCCGTCTGAAAGCCAAGAACGGGGAGATCATCGCCACCGGCGAGGGCTACAAGGCAAAGGCCAGCTGCCTCAATGGCATCGACTCCATCGGCCGGAACGCCCCTGAGGCCCCTGTGGTCCAGGTGGAGGAGTAAACTCTTTATTCCATCAAAAAAGGCCGCCCAGCCGGGCGGCCTTTTTGTATGCAGCAGGGACAGGTCTTGTGGGGTCCGTTGGGCGGCCACATGGGGCCCTCAAGAAAGCGGAAGCGATAGGTAGGGTAGGTCACAGCGCGTCTGAAGCCGGGCCCCCGGTCTGCTCCTCCCGCAGAGAGCCGTTCAGAGAGAACAGCACCGAGCAGATCCAGACCGCCGCCGCCATGTAGACCAGGGCGACGACCACGGTGAGGAACTGGTGCCGCTCCCAGGGAAAGGGCAGGGCCAACAGGGTGACCAGCAGGGTCCGAGCCGTCCGCAGGCGGAGAATGCGCTTCTCCTGGGGACACTGGTGGTTCCGGGCGGCGATAGCCAGGTCGGTGAGCAACTGAAAGTGGAAATAGAGGGTGGCCGCGGCGGCGGCGGCGTTCAGGAGGGGAAAAGAGAACTCCTGCTTGAAAACGGCCATGACCCAGCACAGCCCCTCCCACCCTGCCAGCAGTTGGCCCAGGGGCCGCAGGAGGGCGGCGGAGGGCTCCTCCTGGCTGAGGGCGGACAGGGCCTCCACCATCAGCAGGTACCCCAGCCAGTTGGGGAGCATGTTGAAGGTCCCCAGGTTGATATTGAAGTGAAGGAGGACATACCCCCAGGCGATCTGCTTCACCGCCATGCACAGGTCCAGCTTGTTCTCCTCGTTCATAGGGCGCCCTCCTCCGTCAAGGTCAGTTCCTCCACCATGTTTCCGTCCCAGTACAGCCGCACCCGGTAAGCCGGCGGAAGGGAGACGGGGCCGTCTCCCCACTGGTCCGCATAGGTGCCGCCCCCTCCGGAGACCGCGCCGCCCCAGTCCTCTCCGGTCACCGGGACGCTGTTCCAGTCAAACTCCCCGTTGGGTCCGCTGCTGGCGCCCCCCTGGCTGCCCACAGGCATGGCCGGGAACTCCACCTCCTGGTCCGGGTCGTCCAGCTCCGCCACCATGATGCCGGCGTACTCCCGGGGCTGGGAGGAAAGGGAATCTCCCGGAATATAGTGGTAGGAAAGATAAATCCACGCCTCTTGCCACTGGGCGTCCACCATGGGGGTCAAATTGAAGGAAGTCCAGCCGAAGAAGCCGTCGGCCTGGTTCTGGTTGTCGATGGTATAAACCGTCCGGTTCTGGATGGTGACCGTCCCGTGGGGAGACTGGGCGGTCAGCTCCCGGAGCCAGGGGATGGCGTCGCCGTAATATTGGACCTGGCCGTAGCTCCGGTAGGAGCACACCCGCTCCCCCGCTTCCTCCACCACCCAGCCGTCTTCTTCCCAGACAGAGACGGGGACCAGGACGGAGCCGCCCAGGGTCTCTCCGCCCTCATTTTTGACAAAGCCTTCTCCGCTTTCAGACAGAAAATAGCTGACGGGGAATTCCAGCCAGGCGTGAAACCTGCCGTCCTCCGCCGGGGTGATGTCGCAAATGGTGTAGCCTTTCATTTTTTCAATGCCGTCCAGCCAGGGGCCACGGTCCAGGTGGTAGGCCACCCAGCCCTCCTCCTCCGCGCTGCGGCGCATCTCCGCCTCCAGCTGCTGATGCCTGGACAGGGGGGACGCGGTGGCGATGTAGACGCCGTTGGCCTCGATCAGCCCCTTGGCGTAGGTGTCCAATGCCCCGGCCAGGGTGGTGCAGCGGTTGATCCGGGCCATGGCCATGGCTCTGTCCAGCTCTTTGGCCCAGGCGGGGGAAAAATCGGAAAAGCCGTAGGCCGCCGCCGTCCCGTAGAGGGCGGGGCTGGCCAGCACCAGCGCCGCGCACACTGACACCAGAGCCATCCCCCGGGGGTACTTCTTGAACCGGACGATGGCGGTGATGCGCCGGGCGATGTTCTTCCCGCCGTTGGAGAGGGAGGTGGTGCCGGGGGCCCGGGGGTAGCGGTCGTTGGCCATGGAGAGGAGAATTTTCCCGTACTCCCGCCGCTCCTCCCCCTCCAGCTGCTCCAGCACCCGCTGGTCGCACAAGGACTCCATGTCGTTGCCCACCCGGTCAAAGACATACCACAGAAAGGGGTTGCACCAGTGGAGGGAACGGAGCAGGGCCCAGCCCAGGCTCTGGAGGGCGTCGCGGTGTTTCAGATGGAGCAGCTCGTGGAGGAGGACCTTGTCATCCACCGCCTCCCCCTCGGGGACCGCCAGCACCGGGCGGAGCACCCCGCACACAAAGGCGGAGGGCAGACCCCGGACCCGGACCGCCCGGCAGGGCCGCAGGCCGTACCGCTCCCCCACCCGGGCCAGCTGAGCCTCCAATTCCGCCCCGGCGGGGGTACCCCGGGCCAGCAGCCGCCGCAGCCGGAGGTAGGAAAACAGGTACCAGGCCAGAAACAGGACCACCCCGGCGGCGTAAACCACCAGCAGCCAGTCGGTGAGGCTGACGGGGGGTCCGGAGAGAACGGGAAACACGTGGTCCAGGTGGATGGGCCGGTAGACGGCGGAATAGGCGGAGGAGAGCCGCCCCTCCGCCATGCCCTTCCCGGTCTCCAGCCACAGGGGCAGGGCGGGAAGCAGACTCCGGGCCGTCCCCGCCGGGATCAGGGCCCGAAGGGTCAGAACAGACCACACCCCGTACTGCCACCGGGGGGATAATTTATCCGCCAGCAGCCACTTCACCGCCAGCAGCAGGGCCGCCGTCAGGGACACAGACAGCGTTTGGAGCAGAAATCCCCAGATATTGCTCACGGTCACACCTCCATGTCGTCCAGCATCTGCCGTAACCGCTCCGCCTCCTGGCGGGACAGGGAGGAGTCCTTCAAAAAGGCGGCGATCAGGTCCCCCGCCGCCCCGCCGTAGACCTTGGACAGCAGCTCCTCACGCTCCGTCCGGGCGCACTGCTCCCGGCTCACCGCCGCCCCGTAGGGCTTGGGGTGGCTGCGGTCGATGGACACCAATCCCTTCCCCTCCATCCGGGTGAGGTAGGTGTACACCGTGTTTTTGTTCCAGCCCTTGATGGGCTTCAGGGCGCCGGTGAGCTCCCCCAGGGAAAACCGCTCCCCCGTCCAGAGCACATCCAGTACCGCCCACTCCGCTTCCGTCAGCTTCATGGAAAAACCTCCTGTCCTACAGATGTAGTATAATCACATCTTACACTTGTAGGACACCGCTGTCAAGAGGAAGTTTGGAGCAGGCCGAAAGGAAGCAAGAGGCGACGCGGCCCGATGGGGGCATCGGGCCCTACTGGAGCGGCGTCCAGGGCGTGATCAACCTCCACCCGTTCAGGGGGGGGGCTCGGAAACCGCCTCGAAAAATGAAGAAACCGGGACGTGAAGCAACACGTCCCGGTAAAATGTGGAAAAGGGCTTAGTAAGCCAGCTTCTCCTCCAGCCAGGCCTTCAGCTCGGAGATAGGTACGCGGACCTGCTCCATGGTGTCCCGATCCCGGATGGTGACGGCGTTGTCCGCGGGGGTCTTGTCGTCGCCCACGGTCTCAAAGTCCACGGTGATGCAGTAGGGGGTGCCGATCTCGTCCTGGCGGCGGTAGCGCTTGCCGATGGAGCCGGCGTCGTCGTAGTCCACCATGAAATACTTGGACAGCTCGGTCTGGATCTCCCGGGCCTTGTCGCCCAGCTTCTTGGACAGGGGCAGCACGGCGCACTTGAAGGGAGCCAGGGCGGGGTGCAGGCGCAGGACGGTGCGCACGTCGTTCTTCTCGGCGTCCACCACCTCCTCGTCATAGGCATCCACCAGGAAGGCCAGGGTGACGCGGTCGGCGCCCAGGGAGGGCTCGATGACGTAGGGGATATAGTGCTCGTTGGCCTCCTGGTCGAAGTAGGACATGTCCTTGCCGGAGGTCTTCTGGTGGGCGGTCAGGTCGAAGTTGGTGCGGGAGGCCACGCCCCACAGCTCGCCCCAGCCGAAGGGGAAGACAAACTCGAAGTCGGTGGTGGCGTTGGAGTAATGAGAGAGTTCTTCCGGTTCATGGTCGCGCAGGCGTAAATTCTCGTCCTTCATGCCCAGGTTCAGCAGCCACTGGTGGCAGAACTGCTTCCAGTAGGCGAACCACTCCAGCTCGGTGCCGGGCTTGCAGAAGAACTCCAGCTCCATCTGCTCGAACTCGCGGGTACGGAAGGTGAAGTTGCCCGGGGTGATCTCGTTCCGGAAGGACTTGCCCACCTGGCATACGCCGAAGGGCAGCTTTCTCCGGGTGGTGCGCTGGACGTTCTGGAAGTTGACGAAGATGCCCTGGGCGGTCTCGGGCCGCAGGTAGACGGTGTTCTTGGCGTCCTCAGTGACCCCCTGGAAGGTCTTGAACATCAGATTGAACTGGCGGATGTCGGTCCAGTTGTGCTTGCCGCAGGTGGGGCAGCAGATCTCGTGCTCCTCGATGAACTCCTTCATCTGGGCCTGGCTCATGGCGTCCACGCTGTGGCCCAGGTCAAACTTGTTCTCCTGGCACCAGTCCTCGATGACCTTGTCGGCGCGGAAGCGCTCCTTGCACTCCTTGCAGTCCATCAGGGGGTCGGAGAAGCCGCCCACGTGGCCGGAGGCTACCCAGACCTGGGGATTCATCAGGATGGCGGCGTCCAGACCCACGTTATAGGGGTTCTCCTGGACGAACTTCTTCCACCAGGCCTTCTTCACGTTGTTCTTCAGCTCCACACCCAGAGGGCCGTAGTCCCAGGTGTTGGCCAGGCCGCCGTAGATCTCGGAGCCGGAGAAGATGAAGCCGCGGCCCTTGCACAGGGTCACGATTTTTTCCATGGTCTTTTCGGTGTTTTTCATGTCGGTTGTCTCCTTTTCAAATTGAGTTTTGGCTCAGAGACACTCATTCACGCCTCGGCACGTTCGCGACCGGGTCGATAACTTCTCCGCCTCCGGCGTTATCTCCCCTGCTCACGGCCTCAGACGCTATAAACAAAAACGCCCTGAGCCGGCTGTGTCGGCTCAGGGCGAACATAAAATGTCCGTGGTTCCACCTGAATTCGCATCTGGCTGATGCGCACTCTTTCCCGGTAACGGCGGGGACCGGCGGGCCATTTCCTGCCCGCGCTCCAGAGGGCCTTTCCCACCATGCCGTCGTAGGGCTTGCACCAACCGCCCTCTCTCTGCCGCCCGGACATGGGGTACTGTTCTCTGTCAACGCTGTTATGGGCCATTTTAGTACAGAAAACCGGGGTTGTCAAGGGGAAAACCGAGTTTTTAGAGTGGTTTTGCCCTATTTTTCCCGGTCTAGAGTCTCCAAGTGGGCTTTCAAGACCAGATTGATATAGCTGGACAGGGAGCGGTCCTCCAGGTCGGCCAATTCTTTGATCTGGTCTAAAACAGGGTCGTCCAATGTAATGCTGATTTTGGTTTTCAGTGGTTTCATCTTCATTTGATCTCACCCAACCCAACTATACCATTTAGTAGGATTGAATATTGACGAATCCGACCTTATCGCCTATAATCGCTTTAAGGAGTGATGGTATGTACTCCAATGAGTTTGAGGACGCCTTCGCCAGTTTTCTAGACCGTCATGAGTACGACGAGGCGGAAAATTACCTGTTTTCCATGGTTCGGCTGGCCTTCGCCGCTGGATGGAAGGCGGCGGGTGGGGAGCCTCCCAAGGCAGAGCGAATCTATGAACTCATCCCCGGCGGAAAAGGGGAAAAAGAGTAAGACCGGATGACCGAAGAATGTCGGCCATCCGGTTTTTATATGGTTGCGGGAAGGAGAAAACGGCGGGCACCGGCGGGTCACCTTGCCAGCAGCTTTTTCATGCCCTCCTCTAGGCCGTCCACGGTGAGGGGGAACATAGGGAACTCCCGGGCGATGGTGTCGTAGGTGTCGGACCAGTAGGCCCCCCACTGGGGGCGGCGGCTGGGGTTGAGCCAGATGACGTTCTGGTACCGGCTGCGGAACATGCGCAGCCAGTCCAGGCCGCACTGGGGACCGTCGGGGTTGCTGCGGCCGTAGTAGCCCCCCATCAGCTCATAGGGGGCCATCTGGGCGTCCCCCACGAAGATCACCTTCCAGTCGGTGGCGATGTTGGACAGCACCCAGTCGGTGGTGACGCTGTTCCGGCTCATGAGGGTGGGGTCGTTGTACAGCCGGGCGTAGACGCAGTTGTGGAAGTAGTACACCCGCAGGTCCTTGAAGTGGCCTGATTTGCTCACCGCCTGGAACAGGGCGGAGCACAGCTGGGAGTAGTAGTCCATGGAGCCGCCCGAGTCCATGAGCAGCAGCACCTTCACCGTGTTCTCCCGGGGGCGCTTGTAGCGGACCTTTAAAAGTCCGCCGTTTTCCGCCGTGTCCTGGATGGTGTTGTCCACGTCGAACTCCGTGGGGGGCAGGTCCACCAGGCCGGAGAACTGCCGCAGCTTCCGCAGGGCCACCTGGAACTGCCGGGTGTCCAGGGTATTGTCTCGGCGGAAATCCCGGAATTTCCGCTCCCCCGCCACCCGGAAGGCCCGCTTGTACATGGACTGGCCCCCCACCCGGATGCCCTTGGGGGACAGGCCAGCGTTGCCGAAGGTGGACATGCCGTGGGTGCCCACCCAGTATTTGCCGCCGTTGTGTTCCGAGTCCTGCTCCTCCATCCGCTCCCGGAGCATCTTTTCGATCTCGTCCTCGGACAGGCCCATGTTTTTCAGGGCCTGCTCCTCGTCCCAGTTGGCGTAGTCGTTCAGTACGTCGGGGCGGTTGAGCCAGTCCAGCAGCTCCTGGGACACCTCCTGCTGGAAGGGTACGTCCTTAAAATATTCCAGAAAGGCCCGGTCAAAGCGGTCAAAGTCCGCCTCGCTTTTCACCAGCAGACAGCGGCACAGGTGATAGAACCCGGTGAAGCTGGAGTTGTGGAGGCCCTTGTCCAGGGCCTCCATCAGACTCATCCACTCCGTCAGGGAAATTTTAAGGCCATTTCTCCGCAAAAGGTAGAGAAAATCCTCGAACATATTTTATCTCCAGTTGCGCCGCAGGGCGTCCATGTCCTCGTTCTTCTTCAGCAGCACCCCAAGATAGGGGACCTCCTTCACGATGCGGTCGGGGTCCACGCCTCCATGGACCAGAGCCT
>NZ_JADYUM010000016.1 GCF_021531815.1 Pseudoflavonifractor phocaeensis | reverse complement strand
GCAGAGGCTGGGCCCTCACCGTCCCCGGCGGGCGGGGGGCCCGGAGCGGGCGCCGGTTCCGGCTCTGGGGGGGGCTCGGGCTCCGGCTCAGGCGTGGGTTCGGGGGCAGGCTCCGGGGTGGGTTCAGGAGCCGGTTCGGGCGTGGTGGTCCCGGCGCCGGGATCGGCGGCGGGCTGGGCGGGCTTGCCGTCCACCCAGGTGGCGGGATCGCCGTCCAGGGGGTTGTAGTAGTAGATGTGGGGCCTGGTGGCGTACTTGCTGATCCCCATGTCCTGCTTTTCCGCCAGGGTCCCGTCCTTTTCGTAGATGTAGCGGTAAGTATGGGCGGTATATCCGGTGTAGGCGTACTGCTCCCGGTCCAGCACCAGGGTGCCCCGGGGCACATCCTCCTGGGCCTTGTACACCGTGGCGGGCTCCACCTTGTCGTAGACGTCGCTCTTGGGGACGGCGTAGCGCCCGTCGGCGTTGGTGCCGTAGATCTTCACATTCAGGTAGCGGGCGCCGTTCTGGTCATAGCTGCTGGTGACGATCTTCACCGGGTATCCGGTGTTGTTCTTGAACCGGAAATCCAGGGAACCGTAGAACACGGTGGCGTCCATGCCCTGGGTGACGTAGCCGGTGTTGAACTTGTGGTCGTGGCGCTCCGTCACCTCCAGGGTGGTGTGAAGCACGGCGAAGTAGATGGTGGAGGAGGTCTGGCAGATGCCGCCGCCCACGTCGTCCTGGGACTTGTCGCCCACATAGATGGGGGCGGGCAGGTAGCCCTTGTCGGCGGTGCGGCTGCCGGTGGTGTTGTTGTAGGAGAACTCCTCTCCGGGCAGCAGGATGACCCCGTTGCAGGCGGCGGCGGACAGCTTCACGTTGGTCTTGCGGTTGGCGGAGCCGCCCACCTTGGTGGTGCCTTCGCCCAGCAGGTCCCGGAACAGCTTGGCCTCCAGGCTGGCCTTGGTGTCCTGGGGCTGGGTGATGGTCAGGGGGACGGAGATCGTCTCCCCCTCGCCGGCGGCCTCATAGGCCGTCTTCAGCGCCTGGACGTCAAAGTCCACGCCCACCACATGGTCGGTGATCGCATAGGTCTCGGGGTCCATCTCAGCGCTCTTGGCCTCGGTGTAGAACTCCCGGTGGATGGCGTCAAAGTCGGGCTCCTGGGGCGAGGTCTCCTGGGGGGTCAGCTCCCGGGCCACCTCCACGGTCCCCTCTTCCCCCTCGTGGAATTTCAGGAAAAGGGCCTCGTTCATGGCATCTATCGCCGCCTTTCGGGCTTCACCCCGGTCCACAGCCACGCCGGTGCGCCCCTTGGTCATGACCAGAGTATCACCGTCCACCTCATAGTGGGCTTCGGTCACGCCGCCGCCCACTTCCGACTCCACCTGGTCCAGCAGCTGCTCCAGGGCGGGATTTTCCGGGCTGCGGGGGATCGCCACCATATGGGTCGTCCCCATCAGATGGGACAGGTATCGGGTACCCTGGGTAAAGAATTTCCCGCGGCTCACATCTATGGCCGGCCCGGCCACGTCAGCCCACTGATCCCTCATCTGGGCGGCGGTGATGCTGCCCCGCCATCCGTTGTAGGTCAGGGTGGCTGTGATCTGGTCGCCGTAGGTATCCAGGTTTCGGTCTACGGCGGCCTGGGCCTCCTGGGCCGTCATGCCGGACACATCCACGCCCAGCACAGACACGTTGGGCAGGATCCGGCCCGACGCCCCCACCCAGGCACACAGCCCCAGGTAGGCCGCCAGCAGGATACCTACCGCAGCGCCGGCGACGATCAGCCCCTTCCTGGAGCCGCCGGGCCTCTTTTCCACTCGTTGTCCTTCCATATACGTCCCTCCAGACCGGAAAGTCCGGTCAAATATCTTCTTGCGTCTCTTTAGGCTCAGACTGTTACATTATATCACCCGAACGCCCCGCTTACAATTACAGAACAGTTACAACCGGAGATTTCCAGCCGGATGAAATTTCCGCCGGGGTCATTTACTTTTTCTCCCGTCCGCAGTATGATAGAAGTATCCGGTGATCCCCGCAGGGACAGGATTTTTTTGAAATTTAAGAAAAAATCAATGTTCTTTTTTTCGGATTCTGGTATGATTGTGATGCTGTCTGCTGAAGAAGCCCCGGAGCCGTCCGGCCTTGGAACCTTTGGGCTGTAAGGCGTGGAGGCCGGTTCAGAGGCGTTGTGACGAACCTGTAGATTTTGCCGTTGGAGGTCCCGCCATGTCTGACGATCGAAACAAAACCGGGAGGAACGACCTGGGTTCCTGGATCCTTCCCATCATCATGCTCATGTGCTTCCCCCCGGTGGGTGTGCTGCTCATCGTGCTGAAACTGCTGGACGGGGGAAAGAAGGCCGGCCGGGGCCGCCACCCCTACTATGTCCAGCGGGAGGCCCAGGGGGGCGTGGGCGCCCGGACCACCGCCGGGACAGTCGCCGCGCCCAAGGCGGAGGCCTCCGGGAAAAGCGGGAAAAAGACCGGGGGCGACCGGATCGCCGCCCTGTCCGCCTCGGGGAAAAAGCTGACCGTCATCGGTGGGATCATCGCCGCCGTCTTTGGCTTTGCCACGGTGATGAGCGGGGTGGAGTACCTGTGGGTCCTCCCCGGAGATGTGGCCTGGTTTCTGGAGGAGACGGTCCCCACCCTCTGCTTTACCGCCGCCGGCCTGGGCTGTCTGTGGGCCGGGATGCGCAAGAAGAAGCAGGCCCAGCGCTACCGCAATTACCTGGCTATGATCGGTCGCCGCCAGTCCATTTCCATCTCATCCCTGGCCTCCGCCACCGGCCTGTCCCCCGCAAAGGTGCGGGAGGACCTGGAGGAGATGCTGGGCCAGGGCCTGTTCCCCGCGGGCTTCCTGGACTACGGCGGAGACATGCTGGTGCTGTCCGCCGATGGCCTCCGGGAGGCGGCGCCCAAGCCGGAGCCCACCGTTGGGACCAAGGCTGGCCAGGACCAGGAGAACGCCATCCTCTCTGAGATCCGGGAGGTCAACGACGCCATTGCCAATGAGAAGCTGTCCGCCCAGATCGACCGCATCGGGGTCATCACCGCCAAGATCCTGGACTATCAGAAGGCCCACCCGGAGAAATCGCCCCAGCTCCACAGCTTTCTGAGCTACTACCTGCCCACCACCCTGAAGATCCTCCGGGCCTACGGCCAGCTGGAGTCCCAGCAGGTCTCCGGGGAGAACATCACCGCCGCCATGGAGCGCATCGAGGGGATGATGGACAAAGTGGTGGAGGGCTTCGAAAAGCAGCTGGACCAGCTGTTCCAGGGGGACGCCATGGACATTGCCACCGACGTGGAGGTGCTGGAGCGGATGTTGGCCAAGGACGGCCTCTCCTCCAGTCAGGGTATGACCCTGGGGCTATGACGCCATAACAAACCAGCGGCCCGGATGCCTGAACGCATCCGGGCCGTTTTTCATTTGATCCGCCGGTAAGTCACATAGCGGAAGGGCAATCCCTCATGCTCCATGGGCTCCGACTCCTCCACAGTCTCCCAGGCCGGGTCCTCATCTAAGTTGGGGAACCAGCAGTCGGCGGGGTACTCCGCCTCGATCTTGGTCACATAGGCGGTGCCGCACCGGTCCAGCAGGGCCCGGTACACCGAGGCCCCGCCGATGACGAAGGAGTCCTCTGGGGCACGGGCCAGCAGCGCGTCCAGATCGGGGAACACCTCCGCCCCCTCGGGGGCGAAGTCCGGGTTCCGGGACAGGATCAGGTTGGGCCGGCCCTTCAGGGGCTTCCCGCCGGGGAAGGTGGTCAGTGTCTTGCGGCCCAGGATCACCGGGTGCCCAGTGGTCAGAGCCTTGAAGTGCTTCAAATCGGCGGGAATGTATACCAATTGGTCCCCGCCCTTCCCGATGGCCCAGTTCCGGTCCACCGCTACGATCAGATTCATAGACGTTCTCCCTTTCCGCGCCCGCTCATACCGCCACCGGGATCTTGCCCGGGACAGGGTGGGCCTGGTAGCCCTCCAGGTGTACGCTGTCGGGGGTGAAGTCATAGAAGTCCTTCACCGCCGGGTCCAGGCTGAACTTGGGGGCGTCGTAGGGGGTCTTGGACAGCATCTCCTCCACCATGGGGATGTGGCGGTCGTAGATGTGGCAGTCGGCGATGACGTGGACCAGCTCCCCGGCCTCGAAGCCGGTGACCTGGGCCATCATGTGGAGCAGGGTGGCGTACTGCATCACGTTCCAGCCGTTGGCGGTGAGCATATCCTGGGAGCGCTGGTTCAGAATGGCGTTCAGGGTGTTGCCGCTGACGTTGAAGGTCATGGAGTAGGCGCAGGGATACAGGGCCATCTCGCTCAGGTCGTGGTGGTTATACATGTTGGCGATGATCCGGCGGGAGGCGGGGTCGTGCTTCAGGTCCCACAGCACCTTGTCCACCTGGTCCATGTCGCCCTGGGGGTAGTGGTGCTTGACGCCAAGCTGGTAGCCGTAGGCCTTGCCGATGGAACCGCTCCCGTTGGCCCAGGCGTCCCAGACGTGGCTGCTCAGGTCGTGGACGTTGTTGGACTTCTTCTGCCAGATCCACAGCAGTTCGTCCACCGCCGATTTCAAAAACTGCTTCCGGACGGTGAGGATGGGGAACTCCTCCCGCAGGTCGTAGCGGTTGACCACGCCGAACAGTTTGATGGTGTGGGCGGGGGTCCCGTCCTCCCACCGGGGACGCACCGGGCGGTCGGTGTCCCACACCCCCTTGGACAGGATGTCTTTGCAGTTTTGAATGAATACCTGATCTGCGTAGCTCATGGCCCGTTCCTCCCGTTGTGTCTGAGATAAATCGCTTTATTTTATCACAGGAGGGGCAGAAAAGAAAGGAAAAGTTTGCGGCTTCCCCTACCATCTCACCCGCAGGGTATCCCGGAGGCAGACGCCCTGGGCGTGGAGGGCGGCCAGATACAGCACCAGGGCGAAAAGCAAGGTGCCCAGGGCCGCGGGGAGGAGGGGGAGGCCCGCGTCCTTCAGATACCGGAGCAGCAGATTGGCGGTGAGGGCGGCCAGCAGGGAGGCCAGGCCGGGCGCCACCAGCCAGGAGAACAGGGGCGGCCGCAGGCCGGTGTACCGGGCAGCCAGCCACAGGCAGAGCCCAGCCTCCAGCAGGGCGGAGAGAAGGGCGCCCGCCACATATCCCCCCATCCCCACCCCGGGGAGGGGGACCAGGACCAGGGTGCACGCCAGCTGGACCCCGCCGCCCAGAATGGAGACGGCGGCAACCGCCTTCTGCCGCCCAACCCCGTTGAGCACCGCGCCCAGTACGGAGCAGAAGCAGCTCAGCGCCATGGTGAGGGCCAGGGGAATGAGAAACCGGCCCACGTCCTTCCGGCCAAAGAGAATGGCGCCGAGATCGGGGCCGAGCACCGCCATCAGGGACATGGCGGGCAGGGTGAGCAGGGCGACGGCGGACATGGCCCGGCCCGTCAGGCGGCGGACCTCTCCGGTCCGGCCCAGGGCGAAGGCCCGGGCCAGCCGGGGGAGGAGCAGCAGGTTCAGCGGCCCCAGAAACAGGGTGGGCAGGGCCAGCATGGGCAGGGTCATGCCGCACACCACACCCAGCTGGGCGATGGCCGCGCCCCGCTCCATCCCCCCCTGGGCCAGCCTCTGGGGCAGGAGGGCGGAGTTGGCCGCCCCGATCAGGTTGCCCAGCAGGGCGTTGGCCCCCACGGGGAGGGCGATGGCGGCGATCCGCCGTCGCCGGACGGAACCGGGTTCCCCGGGGCCGGTCAGGTGCATCCGGCCCCCGCGGCGGCGGTACAGTACCGTCAGCGTCAGGGCGGAAAAGACCTCGCAGAGCACCATACCGGTTACAATGAGTCCGGCCGCCCGCTCCGGATACTGGGGGAGAAAGAGAAACAGAAGCCCCAGCACCGCGGCGGCCCGGATGAACTGCTCCAGCAGCTCCACAATGGCGGGGGGACCCACCAGCCCCGCGCCGTAAAAGCAGTGCTTGTGGATGTTCTCCACCCCGGTGAGGGCGGCGCAGGGCACCAGCAGCATCAGCCCCAGCTGGGTGCGTGCGTCCCCCAGCAGTGCCACGGAAATCGGGTCGGAGGCCAGGACCACCGCCGTGCCGAGGGGGAGAAGGAGCAGGAAAAAGGCCCGCAGGCAGGCCACCCGGATCTGGTCCGCCGCCCGGCGGTTGCCCAGGGCCAGGTACTGGGAGGTCAGGTTGGATGCCGCCGAGGTCAGCCCCACGGCGGTGAGGGAGAGCAGCACCGAGTACACCGGCATGAGCAGCTGGTACAGCCCCATGACCTCGGCCCCCACCATCCGGGACAGGGCCACCCGGTATCCGAACCCCAGCACCTGGGAAAGAGCCCCCAGTCCCGTCAGGAGCAGGACGTCCTTCCCGGCGGACAGCGTCTGTTTGCCCAAAGCCATCTCCCCCTTCGGGGTACTCTATTCCCGGGGCGAGGGGTTCATGCCTGAAAGAGAAAGAAAGGGACCGGCGTTCCGGGCTTGCGGTTTTGCGCCGCAGGCGGTATAATAATGTCTGCTGAACAAACCGCTTTGCACCCGAACAAAGCCAATGAACCTGAAAAGCCGGGGCTTTCAAGGCTTGCGGCTTTGTTCCGTACGCATTATAATAAGAGGCGAGAAGGGGATCTATCCCAAGAAGGTACCTAAAATATTGAGGAGGAGTTACCAATGGCTTTCGTAACACTGGAACAGAAAGGCCCCGTAGGGGTCATCACCATGAACCGTCCCGAGGCGCTGAACGCCCTCAACGACCAGGTGCTCCAGGATCTGGACCAGGTCCTGGACCAGGTGGAGGAGAACGAGGAGATCCTGGTGGCGGTGGTCACCGGCGCGGGCCGGTCCTTCGTGGCCGGAGCCGACATCGGCCAGATGTCCACCCTGACCGCCGTGGAGGCGAAGAAATTCGGGATCCTGGGCAACAGGATCTTCCTGAAGCTGGAGAACCTGTCCAAGCCCACCATCGCCGCGGTCAACGGCTTCGCTCTGGGGGGCGGCTGTGAGCTGTCCATGGCCTGCGACATCCGGATCGCCAGCGAAAAGGCCAAGTTCGGCCAGCCCGAGGTAGGTCTGGGCATCACCCCCGGCTTTGGCGGCACCCAGCGCCTGCCCCGGATCGTAGGGGCGGCCAACGCCATGGAGCTGATCCTGACGGCCAAGACCATCAACGCCGCCCAGGCCAAGGAGATGGGCCTGGTGAGCCACGTCTACGCCCCCGAGGAACTGATGGACAAGGCCCTGGAGCTGGCCAACGCCATCGCCGCCAACGCCCAGGTGGCCGTCCGCCAGTCCAAGGCCGCCATCCGCCGGGGCCTCCAGACCGACATGGCCACCGGCACGGCTTATGAGAGCGAGGCCTTCGGCCTGTGCTTCGCCACTGAGGACCAGAAGGACGCCATGAAGGCCTTCGTGAACAAGGAGAAGATCACGTCCTTCAAAAACCGCTGAATCTCCCCTAAAATCCTCCTGCCGTCCGGCAGGAGGATTTTTTGCGGAACAGATGACCATGGCCGTTGTCAGCCCCGGAGCTTCCTCCGGCTCCACCGGGATAAAGGCGGAGAAAATCAATGCGGAAAACACGAAGGAGGAGCGGAACCGGGTGCGCTTTGTTTTTCTTGCGCCGGGTGATGACAGGTGAAGAACTTTTTGGTATAATGTTCCTGGTCCTTCACAATAGCGCTTGGCGCCGGGATGACAGAACACGCGGGGACCTCCGGCTTGAAATGAGGTGCAACGAGAAAAATGTCTGTTACGGTGCTGCTTTCCAGCTTGGTGGGCCTGTTCCTGCTTATTGGCGTGGGCTTTCTGGCGGTACGGACCAAGGTGCTGTCCGCCTCGGCGTCGGCCCCTTTGACGGCGCTTCTGATGAAGATCACCCTGCCCGCCACCATCGTCTTATCCATGCTGCGGCCCTTTGATCCCAGCTTTTTGCGGGACGCTCTGGTGCTCTTCGCCATAGGTTTTGTCTTCCACCTGAGCTACATTGGGATCAGCTGGCTGCTGGCCCGGCTGTTCCGGGTGCCCCAGGGGCGGCGGGGAATGTGGAACACCTGCTGTGCCTTCTGCAACAATGGCTTTATGGGCTACCCCGTGGCATACGCCATCTTCGGGGAGGAGGGGCTGGCTCTGGCGGTGATGCTGGGGGTGCCCTTCAATTTGCTGCTCTATACGCTGGGCGCGAAGATGGTCTCTCTGGACGGCTCCGGAGCGGGAGAGACCCGGGTCTCCTGGAAAAAGGTGATCTTCAGTATGATCAATCTGGCCATCGTGGTGGGTCTGGTCCTCTACTGCTTCCAGGTGTCCGTGTCCGAGGTAGTCAAAACGCCCCTCCAGCATCTGGCCAATGTGACCACCCCCTTGTCCATGTTCATCACGGGGATGAATCTGGCGGCCAACCGTGTGGCCGATGTGGTCCGGGACCGGGACGCCATCACCGCCTCCCTGACCCGCCTGGTCCTCCTGCCCCTGGCCACGTGGGGCGTGTTGTCCCTGCTGCCCATCGCCAACCCCATGGTGGTGGGGGTGACGCTGGTCATTATGTCCATGCCCAGCGCGGTGGCAACGGTGGTTTTGGGGGAGCAATATGGCGGCTGTACTCAGCTGGCGGCCCGGACTGTGTGCCTGTCCAGCCTACTGTGTGTGGTCACTATCCCCCTGATGGTCTGTCTGCTGTAAAAAGAAGCGGCTTTTCAGCCGAGAGAAAAAACAAGGCGTCCGGCGCGAAAGTGCCGGACGCCTTTGTCCTTTTGCGGGGCGGCTGCGGAAAACCCCGGTTTTCGTATTGTTCCAGCCAGGGGGACGTTGTGGAATCCGGTGGGCCGGGCGGACACAGGAAAATAGCCCGGCTCAGGTGCGCAGGAGGATCTTGGCGGCTCCTTTTTCCCTGGAGGCCAGAATGCGGAAGGCCTCCGCTCCCTGGGAGAGGGGCAGGACCTGGGAGATCAGCGGCTCCACGTCCACGGTGCCGTCGGAGATGACCTGCGCCGCCCGGGCCAGGTCCTCCCTGGTGTACACGTTGCATCCCACCAGTGTGATCTGGGCGGACACCAGGGCGTTGATGTCCAGAGAAACGCCGTCCTCAAAGATGCTGACCACATAGGTGAAGCCGTTGGCCTCCGTGTGGCTGACGGCGGCGTTGAGGGTGGCGGACTGGCCGGCGGCGTCGATGACCTTGGAGAATTTCTGCCCCTCCGGGAGACGCTGGCAGACGGAGGAGGCCCCCACCCGCCGGGCCAGGGCCAGACGGGCTTGGGAGAGGTCCGCCACCGTGATGTGGGTGACGCCGCAGAGCGCCTTGGCGGCAAGGACGGTCAGCAGGCCGATGGGGCCCGCGCCGATCAGGGCCACCCGGTCCTCCGGCTGAAAGCGGGCCCGCCGGCAGATGTTCAGCGCCACGGCCAGGGGCTCGGACAGGGCCAGCAGCTTTTGATCTCCCGCCGCCGGGACCTTCAGGACCACGTCCTGATCCAGAGCGATATACTCCGCGAAACAGCCCGGGCGGACCTCACCGATGAAGCCCAGGGCCTCGCAGGTGTTGTAGCTGCCCCGCCGGCAGCTGCCGCAGGCCATGCAGGGGACCATGGGGTCAGCGATGACCACGTCGCCGGGAGCCAAACCCGTGACTTGGCTGCCCACCTCCTGGACGACGCCGGTGAATTCATGCCCCATGGTCTCGGGGATGTTTTGAATGAACATGCCTTTGCGGTAGATGTGGAGGTCCGAGCCGCAGATCCCGGCGTAGGAGACCTTGATGAGCACCTCCCGGGGACCGAAGGAGGGACGCTCCACCTGGACGCAGCGCACGTCGCCCGGGCCGTAGTATTGGATGGCTTCCATGGATGATTCTCCTTTCCCGGCGTGACGTCAGCTGGCCAGCCAGCCGCCGTCCACCTTGATGGTCTCGCCGGTGACATAGTTGCTGGCGGCGGAGGCCAGGAACAGGGCGGGGCCGGCCAGGTCCAGGGTGGTGCCCCACTGGTGCAGGGGGATGCGGCTCTCAATCCACTGGCGGTGCTGGGGGTCGTCGTAGAAGGGCTGGGTCATGGGGGTGATGAAGTAGCCGGGGGCCAGACAGTTGACCTGGATGTTGAAGGGACCAAGCTCGATGGCCATGGTCTTGCTCAGCTGGATCACGCCGCCCTTGGTGGAGCAGTAGACGCTGGACTCGGCCAGACCGATGAAGCTGCCCAGGGAGCCGATATTGATGATCTTGCCGCCCCCGTGCTCCTTCATGACCTTGGCCACCTCCTGGGCCACAAAGAAGACCCCCTTCATGTTCACGTTCATGATGTCGTCGTAGACCTGGGGGGTCACTTCCAAGAAGGGCTGGATGTGCTCATAGCCGGCGTTGTTGACCAGCACGTCGATCCGCCCGTGGTCCGCCGCGACGGCGGCCACCATCGCCTGGATGGAGTCCAGGTCGGTGACGTCTACCGTGTACGCCTTGGCGGCGCCGCCGTTTTCCCGGATCTGCCGCACCGTGTTGTCCAGGCGGCTCTGATTCCGTCCGGCGCAGATGACGGTGGAGCCGGCCTCCCCAAAGGCCAGGGCGTAGCCCTCCCCCAGACCGGAGCCGGCCCCGGTGATGAGGACCACCTTGCCGGACACGTCAAACAGGTTTTTTCCATTCATCAAACTCATAGCTGTCTCCTTCTGTACACAGGCGCCCGCGGCGTCTTTTCCCGGAATAAGGCAGTAGGATAGGGCCAGCCACGCACCGGCTCTATCCTACTGTGCCCTCAGACTGCCCGGCGGCTGTCATTCATCAGCCGATCCGGTTCTCCCAGAGCAGGCTGTCGTTGGGATCGCAGTCCTGGGGGACCAGGGGGCCCTGGAGGATCATGGTGGCGCCGCTGTCAGCAAATTCGTTTTCGATCACATAGGCGGGGGACCAGAGGGCGCCCTCCTCGGTGATGGTGTCGCCCACCTGGGGGATTTCCTCGCCGTTGAAGATCTTGTTCAGATACTCCACCGCCATCATGGCGCTGTCCAGAGCGGGCTGCTCCACCACGGCGTACAGCTTGCCCTGCTTCAGCAGCTCGATGCCCTCCTTGCCGATGCAGATGCCGGAGATGAAGTAGTCGGCGGGGTCCAGACCGGCGGCCTCCACCGCGGCCACGGCGCCGGAGCCCATGATGTCGGGGGTGTGGACGTAGATGCCCACCACGTCGTCGCCGTAACGGGTCAGCAGGTCGCTGGTGCGGGCGTAGGAGTCGTCATTGTTCCAGTTGCCTTCGCCCTGGACCACGGTGAGCTGGGGATACTGCTCCATGACGGAGGAGAAGCCCTCGTGGCACTCGGTGGTGTACATGTCCACCAGGGCGCCGGTGATCTCAATGATGACGCCTTCGGGCACTTCGCCGTTGTTGGCCTCCTTGATGCCCTGGACCATCTGTTCCGCGGCCTTTTTGGAGGAGTCCACCAGGTCGTTGGTGATGAACATGTCCACGTGTCCGCCCTCGGGGCAGGTGTCCAGGGCGAATACGGGGATGCCCTCCTCGTTGAGCTTTTCGATGCCGGGGACCAGGGTGACCAGGTCCACCGCACCGGCCAGGATAAAGCCGTCGATGCCCTGGACGATATAGTTGTCGATGGCGTCCATGATCTTCAGGCTGTCGCCCTGGGCGTCCACGGTCTTCAGCTCGATGCCGTACTTGTCGCAGGTGTCCTGGGCGCCGATCAGGAAGGCCTGGATGTACTCGGCGGAGGTGTTCTTCACCACCATGCCGATGGTCTTGGTCTCCTGAGAGGCGGAAGCGCTCCCGGCGGAAGGGGCGGCGGAGCCGGAAGAGGTCCCGGCGGCGGAACTGCTGCCGGACTTTCCTCCGCAGCCGGCCAGCAGGCTGGTCATGAGAGCGGCGGTGAGCAGCAGGCTAAGTATTCTTTTCATATCATTTCTCCTCCATTTCATAACACAGATCCAGAGATTCTGAAACCGCAGCGGCTCAGGCCGCGTCGGGTCCATTTGAAAGTTGGGCCTCCTGGGCGGCCAGCAGTTTGCGCATGTTCTCCTGGTGCATGATCCGGGCCGTCAGCTTGAACCGGACCCGGTCCAGAAGAATGGCCACGAAGATCAGGGCGCCCTTAGTGGCGCTCACCAGGTTCACGTCCACGCCGTTCAGCGTCAGCGCGTTGTCGATCATGCCCAGCAGCAGGGTGCCGCCCAGCATGCCGATGGGCTTACCCATGCCGCCGTTGAAGCTGCAGCCTCCCAAAATCGCGCCGGCGAAGGCCATCATGACCATGTTCTCGCCCATGCTGTTGGATACGGCGTTCTGCCGTCCGGCGGTAATGAGGCCGGCCAGGGCGGACAGCAGGCCCGCCAGCACAAAGGCCATGATCATCACCCGGTCGGTATTGATGCCGGAGATGTAGGAGGCCCGCCGGTTGCCGCCGGTGAGGGTGAAGCGGCGACCGAAGATGGTCTTGCGGAAGATAAACTCAAAAATCAGGTAGATGACCAGCAGCGCCG
The DNA here is from genome assembly GCF_021531815.1 of Pseudoflavonifractor phocaeensis. Lineage (GTDB taxonomy): Bacteria > Bacillota > Clostridia > Oscillospirales > Oscillospiraceae > Lawsonibacter > Lawsonibacter phocaeensis_A. The sequence goes on along the minus strand of NZ_JADYUM010000016.1, from coordinate 50,182 downwards.
GGATGGCCACCTGGATGGTGCCGACGCGGCCCCGGCCCAGGAAGGTGTAGACGCTGTCCAGTCCCGCCAGGGAGAAGGGGACCAGAAACAGCACCAGGCCCCGCATGACGATCTGGGTAGACATGGTAAGCAGGAAGGAGTTGGTTTGCAGCTTTGCCACGCAGAAGCCGTTGAACCAACCGATGGCCAGACCCACCGCCAGGGTGAGCAGGATGCTCACCACCGGGCCCAGCCCCAGCTGCCGGGCGGCCAGGATGGTCACGCCGGGGGCGAAGGCCAGGGTGGCCTCCATGGACAGGTCCAGCTCGCCCACCATCATCACGATGCCCTGGCCCAGCACCAGCAGTCCCAGGGTGGCGGACTGGTACAGGATGTTCAGCTGATTCTTTCCCGTGAAGAAATTGGGGGTAAAGATGGCGTTGACCAGGAAAAAGACGGCCAGGAGGACCCAGACCAGATTATCCAGCAGGGTCAGCTGAATTTTTGTGCGCAGTCTCATAGTTTGCTCACCTCGTCGGTATGATGAATGATCTCGCCCTGCATGGCCCGGTAGATCGCCTGCTCGGAGAACTGGCCCCGGTAGAACTGGTCGATGATCCGTCCCTCGTACAGGATCAGGATGCGGTCACAGATCTTGATCAGGTCCTCCACGCCGGGGGAGCTGATCAAAACGCAGGACTCCTTGCGCAGCTCCCGGTTGATGGTGTCCAGAATGCTCTCTTTCGCCTCGATGTCCACGCCCCGGGTGGGCTCGTCCAGGAGGCAGACCAGGGGGGTGTGGGCCATGATCTTGGCCACCAGGACTTTCTGCTTGTTGCCGCCGCTGAGCTGGCTGATCTCCTGGTTGCGGGAGACGGCTTTGATGTCCAGCGTCCGGATGAGGGCGTCGGCGCATTGGTCCTCCGTGTTCTTCTGGATGATGCCCCAGCGGCTCAGCTTGGGCAGGATGCTGATGGTGATGTTCTTTTTGATGGAGGCGATGGGGACCAGCCCCTCGGCCTCGCGCTCCTCCGCCAGGTATAGCACGCCGTCGCCGCAGGCGGCGGCGGGGGAGGCGTACCGCTTCTCCTTGCCCTGGAGGAGCAGCGTCCCCTTGTCGTGGGGGTCGATGCCCACGATGCTCTTGAACAGCTCGGTCCGGCCGCTGCCCCGCAGGCCGGCCAGCCCCACGATCTCGCCCCGCCGCAGGGAGAGGCTGATGTCCTGAAACTTGCCGTAGCTGGTGAAGTCCTTCAGGGCGAATACTTCTTCGTCCCGGATCATGGAGGACAGGTCGTCCATCACCAGCTCGTCATAGTTGGTGCTGCCCACGATCAGGGAGGCCAGCTTCTTCATGTTCAGGTCCTTCCGGTCCACGCTGCCCACGTTGTGGCCGTCCCGGATGACGGTAACCCGGTCGCAGACCTGGAGCAGCTCCCCGGTGTGGTGGGAGATGAAGATGACCGTCTTGTTCTGGGCGATGAGCTGCTGAATGATCCGGTACAGGATGGCCTGGTCCTTCTGGCTCAGGGAGGCGGACACCTCGTCCATGATGATGATGTCGGCGTTTTCCACATAGCAGGCTTTGATGACCAGGAGCAGCTGCCGCTCGCTGATGGACAGGTCCCGCATCCGGGTGGACACGTCCAGCGGGAACCCGGCCTCCTCCAGGATGGCGGAGGCCCGCCGGGCCATCTCCCGCCAATCGATGACCTGTTTCCCGGCGTAGAGGGGCATGAAGAAGTTTTCCGCTACGGTGCTCTCCTCAATGACCTGAGGCTCCTGGGTGATGATGGAAATATGCTGGTGCTTGGCGGAGATGGGGGACAGGGACGAAAAGGTGTGTCCGTTGACCAGGATCTCGCCGCTGCTGGGGGTGACGATGCCGGAGATGACGCCAACCAGCGTGGACTTGCCCGCACCGTTTTTGCCGATCAGGCCGTGTACCTCCCCCCGGCGGACGGTCAGGCTCACGTCATCCAGCGCCACCGTGCCCGAATATAGCTTTGTGATATGCCGCAGTTCCAGGGCGATGTCCTTGTCCTGAACTGTCTGAGCGCTTGTCATTCCGGTCCCTCCCTTTTGACATGTCTCCGGGCAGTTATGCCTCCACCCGCAGGCGGACGGAATCCCGGTGGGCCTGGAGCCCCTCCACCTGGGCGAATTTCATGCAGGGCTGGGCCAGATTGGCGCAGCCTTCCTTGGAGACGAACTGGTGGAAGGGGGTCTTGATGAAGGTGCCCACCCACACGCCGTTGGAGTAACGGGCGGTACCCATGGTGGGAAGGGTGTGGTTGGGTCCGGAGACGAAATCTCCGAAGGCTACGGGGGCGTAGTGCCCCACGAACATGGAGCCATAGTGCAGCAGGCGCTTGGCCACCTCCCGCTCGTCGGCCACCTGGACCTCCAGGTGCTCGGGGGCGATGCGGTTGGAGATGTCAATGGCTTCGTCCATGGAGTCGGCCAGGTATACCGCGCCGTTGTCCTGCCAGGACTGGGCGGCCACCTCCCGGGTCTCCAGGGTGGGCAGCAGCCGCGCCAGCTCCTCCATGGACCGGTCGATGACCTCCTGGCTGGTACACACCAGGATGGGCTTGGCGTTGGGGTCGTGCTCCGCCTGGCCCAGCAGGTCGATGGCCACGAAGGTGGGATTGGCCGTCTCGTCGGCTATGATCAGCACCTCGCTGGGACCGGCCAGGCTGTCGATGCCCACGTCTCCCAGCACCTGGCGCTTGGCCTCGGTGACGAAGCGGTTGCCGGGCCCCACGATCAGGTCCACCTTCTCGATGGTCTGGGTGCCGTAGGCGAAGGCGGCGATGGCCTGGGCGCCGCCCATGCAGTAGATCTCGTCCGCGCCGGCGATGTCCATGGCCACCAGCACGGCGGGGTGGATGGTGCCGCAACCCTGGAAGGCGGGGGAACAGGCGGCCACGTGCTTGACCCCGGCCACCTTGGCGGTGACGATGCCCATCAGGGCGGAGCTGGGCAGGGGGTGGCGTCCGGCGGGCACATAGCAGCCGCAGCGCTCCACCGGGATCATCCGGTGGCCGATCTCCAGTCCGGCCACACGGCTCTGGATGTCCAGGTCCTTCAGGCACTCACGCTGCTTCTCGGCGAAGAAGCGGATCTGTCCGGCGGAGAAACGGATGGCCTCGATGGTTTCGGGGTCCACTTTGCTGTAGGCGGCTTTGACGGTCTCCGGGTCCACCTTGACGGTTTGGATCTCCATCTTGTCGAATTTGGCGGCGTACTCGATCAGCGCCTCGTCCCCTCTGGCGCGGACGTTGTCAATGATGTCCAGCACGGTATGGGTCAGCTGGGCGTCCCGCTCATAGGTCTTCTTCTCAGGCTGTTTCAGTACCTTCAATGTGATCACTCCTCAAAACGTAGGGGCCGGGGAAATCGGCCCCAAATTGCCGGCGGGCCACACCAGCGCGGGATTCCTGGAAAATATAAACTATATACAGCAGATAAAGTGGAAGCTCCCTCCCGGGAGCTTCCTTGCTGACACATCACCGCTGATGTTGGTCCTAATTATAGAGAAGAAGCGGCGATTTCACAATGGAGTATATTACTGAATTAGCGAACTGAAGAATAAAAAGATTTGTAAATCTGACCAGAATGCCGAACATATAAAAAGACCCGCAGCGGTTCTTTACGAACTGCTGCGGGTCTTTTCAGACTGAATTTCAGGAAACTTACTTCAGCTCGACCTTGGCGCCGGCCTCTTCCAGCTTCTTCTTCAGCTCCTCGGCCTCGTCCTTGGACACGGCCTCCTTCAGGGTCTTGGGAGCGCCCTCGACAGTGGCCTTGGCCTCAGCCAGACCCTGACCGGTGATCTCACGGACAGCCTTGATGACCTTGATCTTGGCAGCGGCGTCGAAGCCAGCCAGGACCACGTCAAACTCGGTCTTCTCCTCGACGGCCTCAGCAGCGGCGCCAGCGCCGGCGGCGGGAGCGGCCATAGCGGCGGCGGACACGCCGAACTCCTCCTCCAGAGCCTTAACCAGCTCGGACAGCTCCAGAACAGTCAGAGCCTTCACTTCCTCGATGAGAGCGGTAATCTTCTCACTAGCCATGGTGATATACCTCCTAAATAATGGTTTTTAAATTTTAATGTTGTTTGCTCCCCACGGGAGCGGGGAAAGATGCCGAACCTTATTCGGCGGCGGGGGCCTCCTCGGCGGGAGCGGGTTCGCCGTTCTTCTCGGCGATGGCCTTCAGGACGATAGCCAGGCTGGTAATGGGAGCCAGCATCATGCCCAGAGCCTGAGCCTGGAGCACTTCCTTGCTGGGCAGCTCGGCCAGGGCGTTGATCTCCTCCAGGGAGAGGACCTTGCCGTCCATAAAGCCGCCCTTGATGGTGAACTTACCGTTCAGCTGCTTGGCGTACTTGTTGACCACACGCATGGGGGCGATGGGATCGCCGGCGCTGGTGGCCAGAGAAGTGGTGCCGTTCAGCACGTCGTCCAGCTCGTTCAGACCCACGTTGTTCATGGCGAAGCGGACCAGGGTGTTCTTCACAACGCCGTACTGGACGTCGTTCTGACGCAGCTCGACACGCAGAGCGGTGTCCTCGGCCACGGTGATGCCCTTGTAGTCCACCAGCACGCCGCTGGCAGCGTTCTGCAGCTGCTCAGTCAGAGCGGCAACGATGGCCTGCTTCTCGGAAAGAACCTTTGCGTTAGGCATTTTGGATTCACCTCCAGAAAAGATTGGGTTTTACTGCTGATGCGCAACAAAAAATCCTCCGCGTCAACAGACAGGAGGACAGTACGATCAAAAGGTATTCTTTTGAAAGCACTCTCGGCAGGACTTACATCCGGCAAACCGGATACCTGCTGTCTTTGAACGCAAGCGGTATTTTATCACCCCGGACAGGCTTTGTCAAGCAAAACCTGTCCGGGAAAGATAAACAAATTCAGGTTGAGGCGCTTTTATCACGCCTCGCCTGCTCACGACGCTCGCCTGTCCTTCGACTCGGGGCACAAACAGACCCGCTGCGCGGTTCTTGGTTTGTACTCCTCGCTCCGGTCCAGGCTCACTGTTCGCGACGGCTCGGACGCTTAGGCCAGCTTCGCGCCGTTGATCTTGATGCCGGGGCCCATGGTGGAAACCACGGTGCAGCTCTTGATATACTGGCCCTTGGCGGCGGCGGGCTTGGCCTTGATGATGGCGCCCATGATGGCGTTGAAGTTCTCAGTCAGCTTCTCAGCGCCGAAGGAAGCCTTGCCGATGGGGCAGTGGATGATGTTGGTCTTGTCCAGACGGTACTCGACCTTACCGGCTTTGATCTCGTTGACGGCCTTGGTCACGTCCATGGTGACGGTGCCGGCCTTGGGGGAGGGCATCAGGCCCTTGGGGCCCAGGACCTTACCGAGACGGCCCACAACGCCCATCATGTCGGGGGTAGCCACGACCACGTCGAAGTCGAACCAGTTTTCCTTCTGGATCTTCTCCACCAGGTCCATATCGCCTACGAAGTCGGCGCCGGCGGCACGGGCCTCGTCAGCCTTGGCGGCCTTGGCGAAGACCAGCACGCGCTGGGTCTTGCCGGTGCCGTGGGGCAGCACGATGGCGCCGCGGACCTGCTGGTCGGCGTGACGGGAGTCAACGCCCAGCTTCACGTGGAGCTCGACGGTCTCGTCGAACTTGGCGGTGGCGGTCTCCACCACCAGCTTCATAGCGTCAGCAGTATCGTACAGGGTGTTCCGGTCGATCTTCTTGGCGCTCTCCTGATACTTCTTACCTCTAAACATTTTGCACCCTCCTTACTCGCCCACGACGACGCCCATGGAGCGGGCAGTACCGGCGATCATGCTCATGGCGGCCTCGACGCTGGCGGCGTTCAGGTCGGGCATCTTGGTCTCGGCGATCTTGCGGACATCTTCCTTGCTGATGGTGGCCACCTTGGTCTTGTTGGGCACGCCGGAGCCGGACTCGATGTTGCAGGCCTTCTTGATGAGGACGGCGGCAGGGGGGGTCTTGGTCACGAAGGTGAAGGAGCGGTCGGAGTACACGGTGATGATGACGGGGATGATCATGCCCACGTCGTTCTTGGTGCGCTCATTGAACTCCTTGGTGAAAGCGGCAATGTTCACGCCGTGCTGGCCCAGAGCGGGACCAACAGGGGGGGCGGGAGTCGCCTTGCCGGCGGGGATCTGAAGTTTTACATATCCAGTTACTTTCTGTGCCACGAAAGAGCACCTCCATTAGAAAAATGTGGTCGTTTGGCGGAGCCTCTGCGGCTCCTCCCACGTTCACGCGGCTGTGCCGCGGGCTGTTGTTTGTGGATGATGCGCCCTGATGTGCCGCTGCTCACGGCGGCTCGGACGCTTGTTGTTGTCACGCCTCGCCTGTTCGCGGCGCTCCCCTTCCCTTCCACTCGGACTCGAACCGGAAACTTGCGTTTCCTGGGTTCTCGCCCTCGCTCCGGTCCAGGCTCGCTGCTCACAACGGCTCGGACGCTTCTTATTCGTTGGCGGGTTCCACCTGGTCCAGCTCCAGCTCCACGGGGGTCTCGCGTCCGAACATGGACACCACCACCCGGACCTTGCTGCGCTCCAGATCGATCTCCTCCACGGTGCCCAGGAAGGACTCCAGCGCGCCGTCGGTGATCCGGACGGTGTCGCCCTCCTGGTAGCTGACCACGACCTCACGCTTCTCCACGCCCAGAGAGGCCACGTCGGCGTCGGACAGGGGGATGGGCTTGTTGCCCTCGCCCAGGAAGCCGGTGACACCGCGGATGTTCCGGACCACGTGCCAGGTCTCGTCGTTCATGACCATCTTGACCAGGACGTAGCCGGGGAATACCTTGCGCTCCACTTCCTTGGGGCCGTTGTCCGTGATCTCGGTGACGGTCTCCAGGGGGATGCTGATCTCGTGGATCAGGTCCCGCATGTTGCGGTTTTCGACATACTTTTCGATGGTGGCCTTCACCGTGTTCTCATAGCCGGAATAGGTGTGGACCACATACCAATTCGCATTGTCCGCCATTTCGCTTACCTCAGGAGAGTGAGGAGGACGTCGATAGCGCTGTTGGCGATAAAGTCAAAGACCCAGATAAAAACGCCGACCACGATGACGCAGGCGATGACGATAAGGGTGTTGTTGACAGTCTGCTTGCGGGTGGGCCACTGGACCTTCTTCAGCTCGCTCTTCATTTCCTTGAGCCATTTGCCGATGCGGGCGAAGAAACCGGGCTTGGCGTTCTTCTTGTCCTTTTTGGCCTTATCGGCCTTGTCGGAGCCGGCCTGGGCGGTCTGCTCCAGCTTTTCGTTCTCAGCCATTGTTACCCTTCTTTCCTTTCAGCCTGAGAGACACCATTACTTGGTCTCATTGTGGACAGTGTGCTTTCTGCAGAAGGGGCAGTACTTGTTCAGCTCCAGGCGGTCAGGGGTATTCTTCTTGTTCTTCATGGTGTTGTAGTTTCTCTGCTTGCACTCAGAGCACCGCAGGGTGATCTTGATGCGCGCGCCGGCCTTGCTTGCCATTTGTTCGGCACCTCCTTTTAATGTGGCAGCTTTTCCGGGGAAAAGCTGTGTTGCTTGAGCCATTTGCGGACGCCGCCAAAAAAGCAAAACGCCGGATCCGGCTCATCAAACCGGATCCAGCGGCAAAAAGACGCGGTAACAGCGTCGGCGCTACGGTGGGATCCGGCAAATTGCCTCCCTGTGTCCGCACAGGCGAAGGAAGGGGTTCCTGCGTCATACACCGTAAAAATGCGCACGAAAAAAAGCCCCTTTCACAGGTAGAGAAACTATATCACAGAAGCCCTGGAGCCGTCAAGTGGTTTTTGATATTTTTTTGTAAAAATTCCGTGGGATACAGGGGGAAAACAGACAAAAACAGGGGGACAGCCCCCAAAGTTCCCGGAAAATCCGTTGCATTCCTCGGTCCGGTATGCTATACTCCAAGCAAAATACATATTTATGGAACAAAATTTTTGAAGAAAGCAGAGTTGATCCGTCCCAAATGGACAGCAGCAGTATCAGTATGCTCGTCGCCCTTGTGGTCCTGGTGGCCCTGTCCGCCTATTTTTCCGCCACTGAGACCGCCTTCACCTCCCTGAACCGCATCCGCCTGCGGACCCGGGCCGACAACGGCAGCCTCCGGGCCGCCAAGACCCTGGAGCTGGCGGAGGAGTACGACAAGCTTTTATCCACCATCCTCATCGGCAACAACATCGTCAACATCACCGCCACCACCGTGGCTACGGTGCTGTGCACCAAGTGGTTCCGCCAGTACGGCCCCACGGTGTCCACGGTGGCTCTCACCGTCATCATCCTCATCTTTGGGGAGATCAGCCCCAAGAGCCTGGCCAAGGAGAATCCGGAGAGCTGGGCCATGGTCTCCTACCCCCTGCTGAAGCTGCTCATGGTGGTGTTCACCCCGCTCAACTTCCTGTTCACCCAGTGGAAACGCCTGCTGGGCCGGGTGTTCCGGAAGAAGGGGGAGGACGGCATCACCGAGGAGGAGCTGGTGGGCATGGTGGACCAGGCGGAGAACGAGGGCGGACTGGATGAGCACGAGAGCGACCTGATCCGCAACGCCATCGAGTTCAACGACCTGGAGGTGTCCGAGATCCTCACCCCCCGGGTGGACCTGGTGGCCGCCGGGGAGAACAGCACCATGGAGGAGGTGGGCGCCCTCTTCGCGGAGAGCGGCTACTCCCGCATCCCCATCTACCACGACACCATCGACAACATCGTGGGCGTGGTCCACGAGAAGGACTTCTACGCTGCCCGCTACCGGGGGGAGACCATGGTGTCCAACATCAAGTCCCCGGTGTTCTACACCACGGGCAACACCAAGATCTCCGAGCTGCTGCGCATCCTCCAGAAGAACAAGGCCCACATGGCCGTGGTGGTAGATGAGTACGGCGGCACCGAGGGCATCGCCACCCTGGAGGACATCGTGGAGGAGCTGGTGGGCGAGATCTGGGATGAGCACGACGAGGTCATTGAAACCTTCCGGAAGCAGCCTGACGGCAGCTATTTCATCGCCTGCTCCGCCGACCTGGACGACATGTACGACCTGTTTCAGGTGAAGGGCAGCTGTGACGCCGCCACCGTCTCGGGCTGGGTCATGGAGCAGGTGGGACGGGTCCCGGAGGTAGGCGACCACTTCCAGGCCGAGGGGCTGGACGTCACCGTCACCAAGGTGGAGCACCGCCGTGTGCTGGAGATCCGGGTCCGGGTCATGGAAGAAGAAAGCAAGGGAATGTAAGCCAACAGGTCCCGCGCCCATGGGCGCGGGACCTGTTTTTTGTGATTAGGTAGGGCGGGGGCTTGCCCCTCGCCGCCGGGGGACGGCCCGGTGAGGGCGCCGGGCCCGTCGGGATGCGGCAGGGCGGAGGGATCTGGGCCCCGCGGATTCCACCCCTTAAGGCTCCACCAACTCCGCCGCGGCGTAACCGCCCTCGGGCAGCTGGAGGTACAAGGTGCCGTCGGAGGATACAAACAGGGCGCAGCCCACATATTCCTCCGTGTCGGTGGCGGGGAAGGGAGCGTCGGGGTAGAGCCCGGACAAGGGCTCCAGCTCCCGCGCGCCCTCGGGCAGGAGTTCGGTAACCTCCCCGGTCAGGCGGTACTCTCCTTGGTCCGTAAAGATGGAGGCGTCCGCAACGGCGGCGGCCTCTCCGGTTCCGGCGGCGGGGCTGTTGACCTCTCCGCTTTCCATATCGGCAGCGCCGCAGGCGGCGCTGGAGGCGGTGGACGCGCTGGAACTGCCGCCCATGGGCAGGTGGGTCACCCCGTAGCCCAGGGCGATCACCACCGCCAGACAGGCGGCCAGAGCGCCCCACTGCTGCCGCCAGTTGGAAACGGGCCGGGCGGCGGGCCGGACCTCCGCGTCCTGGATCAGGCCGTCGTCGATGAGGCCCATGGCCTCCAATAAGTATTCCGCTGTCATACCGCGATCCCCTCCTTTTCCAGTGCCGCTTTCAGCTTCTGCCGGGTGCGGTGGAGCCGGGATTTGGCCTGGCTCTCTGTCAGTCCGAAGCGCCGGGCCAGGGTGTCAATGGATTCCAGGTGGAAATACCGCCGCACGAACAGCCGACGGTCCAGCTCCGGCTGCTTCCAAAGAAAATCAGAGATGAGGGCCGCGGTCTCACCGGCCTCCAGCTCCTCGTCGGGGCGGCGGTGGTCGGGCAGGCAGTGCTCCAGCTCCTGGAGGGCCACCTCCACCTGGCTGCCCCCGCGCTTGGCCGCCCGGTTCTTCCGCCAGCGGTCCAGAGACAGGTTCCGGGTCAGCTTGCCGAAGAAGGCGGACAGGATGTTGGGCCGCTGGGGCGGCATGGCGTTCCAGGCCCGGAACCAGGTGTCGTTGACGCACTCCTCCGCGTCCTCCTCCCGGTCCAGGATGCCCCGGGCAATGGAGCGGCAGTAGGGTCCGTACTTGTCCTCGCTCTCCTGGATGGCCTGCTGGGACCGGGCCCAGTATAGTTCGATGATCTTGTGGTCTTCCATGGGGACTCCTTTCTGTGGACGGAATGGGTATTCTGTGGTATACTGCTGGGGACTTCATTTGGACAGGAGGTCCAGAACCATGTATCAGGAGATCAAGCTGCCCAACGGCGCCCGCCTGCTGACGGAGGAGATCCCCGGCGCGCGGTCCGCCGCCCTGGGCTTTTTTGTGGGGGTGGGTTCCCGGCATGAGCAGGCCGGAGAGAACGGCGCCGCCCATTTTATCGAGCACATGCTGTTCAAGGGCACCGGGCGCCGCTCCACCGCCCAGCTGGCCCGGGACATGGACGCCATCGGCGGCCAGGTCAACGCCTACACCACCAAGGAGCACACCTGCTTCTACGCCCGGAGCCTGGACGCCCACCTGGACCGGAGTCTGGACATTCTCAGCGACATGCTGTTCCACTCCCGGTTTGCCCAGGAGGACGTGGAGACCGAGCGGGGGGTGGTGCTGGAGGAGATCGGCATGTACGAGGACACCCCGGAGGACCTGGTGGCCGAGCGGCTGTCCGCCGCCGTCTATAAAGGTACTTCCCTGGGCCGCCCCATCCTGGGTACCCAGGCCACCTTGGAGGGGATGACCGGGGAGTGGCTGGCCCGGTGGCAGAAGGAGCACTACCGCCCCGGGGTACTGGTGGCCGCCCTGGCGGGCAGCTTTTCCCAGCGGCAGGTGGACGCCCTGAAGGACTGCCTGTCCGCGCTGGAGCCCGGAGCGGTGCCGGAGCAGAAATCCGTCTCCTACCGGCCCGCCGTCACCGCCCGGAAAAAGGCCATCGAGCAGAACCACCTGATCCTGGCCTTTCCCGCCCTGTCCTACCTGGACGAGCGGCGGCCCCAGCTGCTGCTGCTCAACTCCCTGCTGGGGGGCGGGTGCTCCTCCCGGCTGTTCCAGGAGGTGCGGGAGAAGCGGGGCCTGTGCTACACGGTATACTCTTACGCCTCCGACCAGGCGGACACCGGCTTTTTGGGGGTGTACACCGCCGTCAGCCGGGAGCAGGAGGGACAGGCCCTGACCACCGTCCGGGAGGTGGTGTCCGACCTGGCCGACCACGGTCCCACCCAGGAGGAGCTGGACCGGGTGCGGGAACAGGCCAAGGCCAACCTCCTCATGGGGGCCGAGTCGGTGCAGACCCGGATGAGCCATCTGGGCTCCTCCGCCCTGCTGTACGGCAAGGTCCGGGAGACGGAGGAGATCCTGGGCCTCTACGACGCCGTCACCCGGGAACAGCTGCGGGACCTGGCGGGGGAGATATTCCAAATGGACCGGGCCTCCCTGTCCGCTGTGGGCCGGGTGGGGAGCGCCCAGAGCTATGCCCAGTGGCTGGGGCGGTGACATACCTTTTCTATTATTGTACTGTCCCGCCCCGGGAAAGGCAAGAAGACGCTCTATTGCTCAAGACGAAAAACACGGCCGGAGGTTGCGCCCTCCGGCCGTGTTTTTCAGCTATTTCAATATGGTTACGCCAGGGGTTCAAAGTCGGAAGCGGGATGCTTGCACAGGGGGCAGATAAAGTCGGCGGGCAGGAAGTCGCCCTCATAGACGTAGCCGCAGACGGTGCATACCCAGCGCTTCTTGGAGGCGGGGGCGGCCCCGGCGGCCTGGGGCTTGGGCTTGATGTTGGCCTGGTAGTAGGCGTAGGTGGCGCTGGGAGCGCGGGACAGCACTTCGCCCTCCACCACGTCGGCCAGGAACAGGGTGTGGGTGCCCAGGTCCAGGGTGGACACCACCTGGCAGGACAGCCGGGCGCTGGTCCCCTGGGTCACATAATACAGGCCGTCCTCGCCCCGGCGGACATTGTCCTCAAAGCCGGCGAACTTGTCGGTATCCCGTCCGGACTGGAAGCCGAAGCGCTGGAACAGGCTGAAATCCGCCTGTTCCGACAGGACGGACAGGGCAAATTTCCCGGTGGCCAGCACCATGTCGTGGGTGTAATTCTTCTTGTTGACGGTGATAATGATGCGGTTGGGGTCTGTGGTCACCTGCATGCCGGTATTGATGATGCAGCCGTTGTCCTTCTCCCCCTGGCGGGCGGTGAGGACGAACAGGCCATAGCTCAGGGCGTACATGGCTTTGGGGTCTTTCATGGTGAGCCTCCTTAAATGATGTGGTTATGAGATTGCCGGCCGGTCCGGGCGAAATTCTGATAGGTTCAGCATACCACAGAAGTCTGTAAAAATCCAGAGAAAAACAGGAATTATTCTCGTTACAGGGAAAACAAAGCATGGAGCGAGACACCGGCCAAAAATTTTTAAGCATTTCGGAAAAACAGGACCAGTCAGAGAGGCAAAGAAAGCTGGCATGCAAAAAATTACAAGAAATTTAGATATTTGTTTGATTTTTAAGGAGACGTGACTTACAATGAAACTGGAAACTAAGACCAAGCCGCGGGAGGAGCCATCCGGTCCGGCTGCCGGATTCCCGCTGGTGTCGAGGTGAGGAACATGATCCGTTGGCCGCTGTTGTCGGAATATTTCGCGCTGATCCTCATTATCATCATCATGCTGTTTTTCTATGATAAGCGGCAGGTCCACTCTTTCCGCAGGCGGCTCTACTGGTGCTGCCTGTGTCTGTCGGTGGCGTCGATCCTCCTGAACATCACCAGCGTCTACACCATTGAAAATTTCCACCGCTTCCCCCTGTGGGTCAATATGCTGCTGAACAGCGCCTACTTTATCGTCAGCGTACTTATGTGTTCCGTCATTGCCTTTTACCTGTTTCAGCGGATGCTGGAATATGTCTATGACAAGCGGTGCCTCCGCCGGGCGGCGGTGGGGCTGACGGCGGTGACGTTGGTCTATCTGCTGTTGACCCTGTGGAATCTGAACAGCGGCGTGCTGTTCTACTTTGACCAGGCGGGGAATTACTGCCGGGGGCCGCTGAACAAAGTGGGCTTCGCTGTTCCGGCGGTGGAGCTGGTCATGCTGATCACCTGTTATGTCCGCAACCGGAGGAGCGTGGGCAGGGCTATGGTCCGGATCATGTGTACGGTGCCCACCGTCGTGGTGCTGCTGGTGGCTTACCAGCTGGCCTATCCGGAGCAGCTGCTCAACGGGGCCATCAGCGCCTTGGCGGACCTGATCATTTTCATCAGCTTCCAGAGCAGCCGCATCGAGCGGGACGGCCTGACCGGCGTATACAACCGGAAAAGTTTCCTGGAGGAATTGACCCTGCGCACCGCCGGACGCCAGGAATACCAGGTCATTCTGGTGGCGCTGAAGCAGTTTTCACGGGTCAATCAGGGCTACGGCCACGGCGGGGGAGACGCCGTTCTGTTTCAGATCGCCTCCTTTTTGCGGAGTGCGGCCGGCGGGGGACGGGTGTTCCGTTTCAGCAGTGTGGAATTTGCCTTGCTGCTGCCCGGCCGGGAGGAGACGCAGTTGGAGAAAGTCTGCCGCCGCTTCCGGGAGGATTGGATGCTGGGGGAGGACCGTGTATCCGTGCCCGCCTGCGTGGCGGAGCTGACCTATCGGGGACAGGACTGGACGCCGGAACAGCTCATCGGCTATTTGGAGTATTCTATCCGGCTGGCCAAGGAGGAGAACCGGGAGCTGGTCCACTTTGACGGGGAGACCGCACGGCGGCATCAGCGCCGGGAGTACCTGATCCGCACCCTGCAGCAAGCCATCCGGGACGGTGGGTTCCAGGTGTGGTACCAGCCCGTCTACCACCGGGACACCGGGAGCTTCCATTCGGCGGAGGCGCTGCTCCGGCTGTCCGACGACCAGGGCAGGTCCATCCCGCCGGGAGAATTTATTCCCCTGGCTGAGGAGACGGGGATGATCGACGCCCTGAGCTGGATCGTGCTGGACGGAGTCTGCCGCTTCCTTGGCAGCGGGACGGTCCCGGAGCTGAAATCGGTGTCCATCAACTTGTCTATGCAGCAGTTTTTGCGGAAGGATCTGGGCCAGAGGCTCGAAGAAGCGTTGGAGCGGTACGGCGTGGCGCCGGAGCGGCTGAAGCTGGAGATCACCGAGCGGGTGCTGCTGGACAATACCGCCTATGTGCGGGAGAGCATGGCGGAGCTGCGCCGCCGGAAGCTGAACTTTTATCTGGACGATTTCGGAACGGGTTATTCCAACTTTTCCTCCGTTCTGGACCTGCCCTTTGAGGCCATCAAGCTGGACCGCAGCCTGATGGTGGGATTGACGGACAATCCCAAGGCCCGGATGATGGCAGACACTATCATCCCCTTTTTCCACAAGCTGGGAGAGACCGTGGTGGCCGAGGGCATCGAGAGCCGCCAGCAGGCGGAGCTGGCCCTGCGCTGCGGGGCGGACCGGCTCCAGGGATTCTATTACGCCAGGCCCATGCCGGAGGCGGAGCTGGTGACATGGTTCCGGGACCAGAAGGAGCGGACATAGTACATCATTATGAAAACGGAAACGAGGGCGGCCCATGTGGGCCGTCCTCGTTTTGTGCGCTTTAAGACCGTATCACTTGTTGACCTTGGAGTCCACCACTTCGTGGAGCGCGGCGGAGAACTGGTCCATGGACATAGCGCCCATGTCCTCGCCGGAGCGGTGCCGGACGGAGACGGTCTGGTTCTCCATGTCCCGGTCACCCACCACCAGCATATAGGGGATCTTCTGGAGCTGGGCCTCGCGGATCTTCTTGCCGATCTTCTCGTTGCGGTGGTCTACCTCCACCCGGAAGCCCTGGGCCTCCAGCTGGGCGGAGACCTGGTTGGCGTAGTCGGCGGCCCGGTCAGTGACAGGCAGCACCTTCACCTGGACGGGAGCCAACCAGGTGGGGAAGGCCCCGGCGAAGTGCTCGGTGATGATGCCGATGAACCGCTCGATGGAGCCGAAGACCACCCGGTGGATCATGACGGGGCAGTGCTTCTCGCCGTCGGTGCCGGTGTACTCCAGATTGAAGCGGCCGGGGAGCTGGTAGTCCAGCTGGATGGTGCCGCACTGCCAGGTACGGCCCAGGGAGTCCTGAATGTGGAAGTCCAGCTTGGGACCGTAGAAGGCGCCGTCACCGGGGTTGACCTCGTAGGTCTTGCCGATGCTGGTGATGGCGTCGGCCAAGGCGCCGGTGGCGATGTCCCAATCCTCCACGGAGCCGATGTGGTCGTCGGGCATGGTGGACAGCTCGATCTTGTAAGGCAGGCCGAAGAGGGAGTAGACCTCGTCGAAGAGCCGGGCGATGCGGATGACCTCGTCCTTGATCTGGTCCTTGGCCAGCAGGATGTGGGCGTCGTCCTGGGTGAAGCAGCGGACCCGGAACATGCCGTGGAGGGCGCCGGACAGCTCATGGCGGTGGACCAGGCCCAGCTCGCCGTAGCGCAGGGGCAGGTCCCGGTAGGAGTGGGGCTCCAGGTCATAGACCAGGATGCTGCCGGGGCAGTTCATGGGCTTGATGGCGAAGTCCTCGTCGTCGATGACGGTGGTGTACATGTTCTCCTTGTAGTGGTCCCAGTGGCCGGAGGTCTCCCACAGGGTGCGCTTCATGATCTGGGGGGTGGAGATCTCCAGATAGTCCCACTTCTTATGGACCTGGCGCCAGTAGTCGATCAGGGTGTTTTTCAGCACCATGCCCTTGGGGAGGTAGAAGGGGAAGCCGGGGGCCTCGTCCCGGAAGGCAAACAGGCCCAGCTCCTTGCCCAGCTTGCGGTGGTCCCGCTTCTTGGCCTCCTCAATGCGCTGCAGGTAGGCGTCCAGCTCGTCCTTCTTGGGGAAGGCGATGCCGTAGATGCGCTGGAGGGTCTCCCGGTTGGAGTCGCCCCGCCAGTAGGCGGCGTTGCAGGCGGTGAGCTTGATGCCGTTGCCCTTGACCCGGCCGGTGGAGTCCAGGTGGGGACCGGCGCACAGGTCGGTGAACTCGCCCTGCTTGTAGAAGGAGATGTGGGCGTCCTCGGGCAGGTCGTTGATGAGCTCCACCTTGTAGGGCTCGCCCTTCTCCTCCATGAACTTCAGAGCCTCGGCCCGGGGCAGCTCGAACCGCTCCAACTTCAGCTTCTCCTTGCAGATCTTCCGCATCTCGCCCTCGATCTGCTCCAGGATCTCGGGGGTGAAGGGGAAGGGGGAGTCCATGTCATAGTAGAAGCCCTCCTCGATGGAGGGGCCGATGGCCAGCTTCACCTCGGGGAACAGGCGCTTGACGGCCTGAGCCAGGATGTGGGAGCAGGTGTGCCAGTAGGTGCGGCGGTATTCGGGATTTTCAAAGGTAAACTGGTTGTTTTCTTCGGACATAACAATTCCTCCTTGTATTGAGGGGCGAGATGAAAAAATCCCACCCCTGATGAGATCAGGGGTGGGATACGATCAACGTATTCCACGGTTCCACCCTGCTTACGGGCCAAGGCCCGTCGCTCGTGTCCCCCTGTAACGGGAGGGCCCCGTCCCGGTCATCCCGGGCGGCTCAGGAGTGGTACGGCCGTGTTTCCCGCGGGACGCTTCCACCAAGCGCGTCCCTCTCTGGGCGGTTCCCACGGTTTCTTCTCCGTCGGCGCTGATTTTTACGCCTGACAATATATCACCCCGGAAGAAAATTGTCAAGGGCGGCTTTTTTGCCCACGCCTAATTTCGGTTTGCCGCCCTTTTCATTGACAAAGCCCTGCCGGGCAACCTATACTGGAGAGCGGAAAAGGAGGACGAGGCCGTGAACAAAAAGGAACTGCTGGACCGCTGCGCCCACAGCGGGGAGGAGCGGGTGCTGCTGGCCCGGGCGCTGGACAAGCTGGAGCTGGCCCAGAGCCGGGGCGTCCCCGCCCACACGCCCTTCCTGTCCCCGGGGGAAGGGGCCTCGGTAAGCGAACTGCTCAACGCCTGGGGTCGTCCCCGGCACCTGTTCTGGGGCGGCTATGAGGGGGCGGAGCGGACCATCTGCGTGTTTCTCCCCGACTGGCAGGAGGAAGAGAACGTTCTGACCGACCCGGAGGGGCCGCTCACCGCCGTGGAGGGCGTGTTCCCCCGGGACGCCCAGCCGGGACACCGGGATATTCTGGGGGCGCTTATGGGCCTGGGCCTGACCCGGGAGAAGCTGGGGGACATCCTGCTGCCCGAGCCGGGGCGGTGCCAGGTGGTGGTCCTCCGGGAGGCGGCCCCTATCCTCCTCTCCCAGTGGGAGAGCGCGGGGCGCTGGAAGGTGTCCCTGAAAGAGATCCCCCTGTCCCAGCTGGCGCCCAAGCCCGCCCAGGTCAAGACCGTCCGGGACACGGTGGCCACCCCCCGTCTGGACGCGGTGCTGGCTGCGGGCTTCTCCCTGTCCCGCTCCAAGGCGGCGGCCTATATCGCCGCCGGGAAGGTGGCCGTCAACCACCGGGACTGCCTGAAGGGGGACAAGCAGGTGGAGGAGGGGGACGTGCTAACCTGCCGGGGCCTGGGCAAGTGCGTGGTCAAAGAGGTCCCCGGCCAGTCCAAAAAAGGCCGCACCATGCTGGTGCTGGAGCGGTATGTATGAGCAAAGGAGCATAGGAGAGACGACATGGAACAAGCCAAGATCGACCGTATCAACGAGCTGGCCCGCAAGGCCAAAAGCCCGGAGGGACTGACGCCGGAGGAGACGGCGGAGCGGGACGCCCTGCGCCGGGAGTATATCGACGCTCATAAGCAGATCCTCGCCGCCCATCTGGACAACACCTATATCCAGTACCCCGACGGCACCCGCCGGAAGCTGAAAAAGAAATGACAAAAAGGTCCCGCGGGAGGGAAACCATCGGTTTCCCTCCCGCGGGACCCTCTTTTGCGGCAAAACTATTGATCAGAAATGTCGATCAGGACCTTCATGGCCTCCTCGCGGTTGGCGTCGATGTAGCGGTAGGCCTCGGCAAATTCCCGGAAGGGGAAGTGGCGGCTGACCAGAGGTGACAGCCGGACCTTTTTCTCTTGCAGTAGCTGGATGGCGGTGAGAAAGTCCTCCCGGCGGTACATCATGGTGGTGTTCAGATCCAATTCATGGTCGTTCAGAACGGCCAGGTCCACATGGGCCATGCCGGCGTAGACGCCCACCAGGATGATGGTGCTGCCCTTGCGGGCGCAGCGGATAGCCTGGCCCATGGTGGTGTCGTTGGCGGCGCAGTCGTAAATCACGTCGGCCTTGTCCGGGCCGAAGGCCCGGACCATGGCGTCGCCGAAGTCGGTGCTCCCGGTATTGACGCAGTGGTCGATCCCGCATCTCCGAGCCAGCGCCAGCCGGTGGCCGCTGATGTCGGAAATCAGCACAGACCGGGCACCGAGGCCCTTGGCGGTCTGGGCCACCAGGTTGCCGATGGGCCCCGCGCCCAGGACCGCCACGTCCTTGCCGGACACGTCGCCGAAGCGCCGGATGGCGTGGACGGCCACCGCCAGAGGCTCCAGCATGGCTCCGTCATCAAAGCTCATGTCCTCCGGCAGCGCCAAAACCTTTTCCGCGTCAACGGCGAAATACTCCGAGGCCATGCCGGTGGACTGGAAGCCCATGACCTTCAGATGCTCGCACAGGTTGTATTTCCCGTGGCGGCAGGGATAGCATTGGCCACAGACGATCTGGGGCTGAACGGTGACCTTCTGCCCGGCGGACAGGCCCTGTACGCCCGGACCCACCGCTTCAATGATGCCGGAGACCTCGTGCCCCTGGGTGACGGGATAGGCGGTGAAGGGATGCGTCCCGTGATACACGTGAATATCAGAGCCGCAGATCCCCAGCCGCATCATCCGGACCAGCACCTGGCCCGCCTGGGGAACAGGGGTCTCGGTCTCCCGGAATGTGACCTCTCCCGGTTTGGTCATGACCTGCTGTAACATAGTGTCCTCTCCTTATCCGTTTCCCACCATGACCTTGATGGACTGGCTGCTCATCTGCATCAGGATGGCCTCCTTGACCTGTTCCACCGGATAGTGGTGGGTGATCAGGGGCGCCAGCTGGATGCGGCCGCTGTTGATCAGCTCCACGGCCCGCAGGTGGGTGTCCGGGTTGATCATGGAGCCCACAATGGTCAGCTCCTTCTGGTAGACGTCCTCCAGGCTGAGGGGGTGGGTGGTACCCGCCTTGGGGACGCTGAACAGCAGGACTGTCGTGCCCCGCTTGGCCACCTGGAAGGCCTGGGCGGTGGCCGCGGTGTTCCCCACACATTCGATCACCACGTCGGCGCCGTCCACCCCAAGAAGTTGGGCCAGCCGCTCTTTCAGCGGCTCGTTGACCGGGTCGATGACGTGGTCCGCCCCTACCTGGAGGCCGATTTCCCGGCGCAGGGGGACGGGCTCGCTGAGGATGACCCGGGAGGCACCGGAGAGGCGGGCCAGCTGCACCATGAGCAGCCCGATGGCGCCGCCGCCGATCACGCACACGGTGCTGCCGGGGCGGATCTGGGCGCGGTCAATGCCGTGGATACAGCAGGCCAGGGGCTCCGCCATGGCGCCGTGGGCCAGGGGGACCTCCTTTGACAGCTGGTAGCACTGGGACTGGGGGACATAGCAGTATTCGGCAAAGCCGCCGTTCCGGTTGACGCCGATGGCGCGCAGGGCGGCGCACAGCTGCTTTTTGCCCATGCGGCAGTAGTGACACTCCCCGCAGTAGATGTTGGGGTCCACAGTGACGTGGTCCCCCACCGCCACCTTGGTCACCCCGGCCCCGGTCTTCTCCACCACGCCGGAGAACTCATGCCCCAGAATGACAGGAGGCTGCACGTCGGCGGAGCCTTTGTCCCCGTGGTAGATATGTACGTCGGTGCCGCAGACGCCACAGGCCGCCACCCGTACCAGTACCTCGTCCGCGGCGAGATCATGCTCGGGAAGCGCGCGGGTCTCAAAGGTTTGATTGCCCAGAAAAAAAGTTCCCTTCATTCCTGTTCCTCACTTTTTAAGCATTTTTCAATTTGCTGTCTGGTGGGCATGGAAGCGATGGCACCCATGCCCGTGGTGGAGAGCGCGCCCGCCGCGTTGGCGTACCGGATGATGCTGCGCAGCTGGGAGTCGGACAGCGCCTCCGGGGGGAACGCTTGGTCCAGAATCTGGCTGAGCAGCGTCCCCAGGAAGGTGTCTCCGGCGCCGGTGGTGTCGATGGTCGGGACGTGGAAGGAGGGCACATGGCCACCGCAACCGGAGGCGGAGGCGTACCAGGTCCCCTGGGGGCCAGCCGTGACCAGAGCCAGCTTGGCACCCCGCTGTACCAGGACGCGGGCACCCCGGAGAAAGTCCGTCTCCCCGGTCAAAAGGGCCACCTCGTCGTCCGATACCTTCACGATGTCGGCGTAATCAATGCCGGAGGCCATGACGGAAACGGCGTCTTCCGGAGCCGACCAGAGGGCGGGACGGAAGTTGGGGTCGTAGCTGACCAGCTTTCCCAGCCGCCTGGCCTCCCGGGCGGCAAACAGAGTGGCGGAGCGGGCGGGCTCCGCCGTCATGGACACGGAGCCGAAATGAAACAGGCGGCATTGCTCCAGCAGCTGCCGGGACACCTCCTCCGGCCGCAGCATCACGTCGGCGCTCTGGCGGCGGTAAAATTCGAAGGAGCGGTCCCCTGTCTCGTCCAGCTGAACAAAGGCCAGCGTGGTAGGCTCCTGGGGGCTCTCGATCAGGTGGGAGACGTCGATCCCCCGGTCCGCCACCGTCTGTTTCAGAAACCGGCCGAAGCTGTCCCGGCCCACCTTGCCGATGAAGGCGGTCTTTTTGCCCAGAATGGACAGCATCGCCAGCACATTGGCGGGCGCGCCGCCGGCGTTCCGGGCGAACAGCGCCGCCCCCTGGTCCGACGTGCCGGCGGGCGTAAAGTCGATCAGTAGTTCACCTAATGTCACAACGTCAAACATGACTGCGGTCCTCTCCTTTTATGGCTGGGTACGTTTGCCGCGCAGGCAGGCCTCAAACCGCCGCGCGTCCGCGTTCAGGATCAGGTCCTCCGGGAAGCGGATGTCCTCCAGCATGTCCAGCGCCTCTTTAAAATAGCCCACATGGTCCACAAAGTGGGCGTCCGAGCTGACCACGATGGGGACGTCATACTTCATGCAGGCCAGGGCCACCTGGCGGCAACCATCCCGCGAGCCGGCGCGGCCGGTGAAGGAGTGGCTGTTGATCTCCACGATCTTGCCGTGCCTGTGGAAGGCCCCCATGACCTCATCCAGATCGAAGGCGTAGCGGGGGTCGCCGCAGTGGCCGATGACGTCCACCAGGGGGTTTTCCGAGATAGCCAGCCAGCAGGCGGTGTGTTCCGCCTTGGTGGCGGGGGCGATCACCAGGTCGTGGAGGGAGGCGATGACCCAGTCCAGCCAGTCCAGAATGTCGTCCGGCATGTCCAGTTTTCCCGTATAGTCCAGAATGTTGGCCTCGACGCCCCGGGCGATCTGGACCCCGTCGTAGCTCCTGGGGATGGAGCACATGCTTTTGAAATAGGCGGGGGGAGCCGCTCTGGGGATGGAGCTGACGTGCTCTGTCACGCACAGAAATTGCAGCCCCCGGGCTTTGGCCGCCTGGAGGTTCTCCAGCAGGGTGCTGTGGGCGTCGCCGCTCACGATGGTGTGTGTATGGGTGTCCGCGATAATTTTCATGGCGATCTGCGCCTCCTTATGAGCCGCCGCGGGGGAACGGGCCGCGCTGTGCGGTCATAACCGGGCGGAATATGCTTCAAACTTGCCGATCAGATAGCGGCCCACATCGTGCAGGTATTTGGCGGCCACGGGGTAGAAGCTATCGTCCGTACCCTCATAGAGGTGCAGGGCTTCAAAGGTGAAGTCGCCGCTGTAATGGACCTGGGCCAGGGCCTTCATCACGTCGTCCCAGTCGATCTTGCCCTGGAAGGGGATGAGGTGGCCGTCGCTGCGGTAGTCGTTGTCATTGATGTGCAGCGCCTTCACCCGGCTGCCCAGGACCCGGATGGTGTCTCCTGCGTCCTGGCCCACGATGCCGGAGTGGCCGGTGTCCACGCAGCAGGTGAAGTTGTCGGAGTCCTCCAGACTGTCGAAGAACTGGGCGTACTCATGGGGGTCGGAGAACATGTCCGGCACCAGGCAGCCCCGTCGGGGGTCCTCGCCAAACATGTTTTCCAGGCACATCTTCACTCCGAACTGCTTGGCGTAGGGCTGGAGCAGGTGGTAATACTCCTGGTTCAGCTTCCAGATGATGTCTGCGTTGGTCTCGCCGGCTTTGCCCTGTCGGTTGTAGGGCAGGTGGTGGACGGGATGGACCACCATGTGGGGGATGCCCAGCAGGGCGCAGGCCTCCATGCAGCGGATCTGCAGCGGCAGGATCTCCCGGTTCCAGTCGGGCAGGTAGCTGGTGTGGAAAATGAAGGGGGCGTGGGCCTGGTTGAAGAAAACGCCGTTGTCCTTGGCTATCTGGTTCACTTCTTTGGCGTAGGCCGTGTACTCGTTCCCGTTCCAGGGCATTTCGCCCCGCTCCATCCAGGGAGTAAAGGTGTAGTCGATGGCGTCGAAGCCGGCGCGGGCCAGGATCTCAATGGCCCTGCGTTCGCCCACCAGGGCGCGCAGCGCGCCGTTTTCCGTGGAAAGAATCATAAAACCAAGTCCTTTCTGACTGAGAGAGTCAATTCTGTTTGCCGGCGGCTTTGCCTTTCCGGCTGGCGGCCAGCGTGTTGCTGATGATGGGGAAGAACAGCATGAAAGCGGCCAGGATCAGGATGCCGCAGGAGATGGGGCGGGTAAAGAAGACGAAGGGATTCCCCTTGGACAGAATCAGAGAGCGGCGCAGGTTGGTCTCAAACATCTTGCCCAAGACCAGGGAGATGCACAGGGGGGTGACAGGGAAGCCGAACTTCTTCATAAAGAAGCCGATCAGGCCGAAGGCAATCATGACAAAGCACTCGAAGATATTGTTGTTGATGGCGTAGGACCCCATCACGCACATGACCACGATGCAGGGGGTCATGATGGACTGGGGGATCTTGGACACCCGGGCAAAGAGGTTGATGCAGAGGCTGCCCTGGAGGAACATGAAGATATTGACCACGAACAGGCCGCCCATAATGGCGTAGACCCAGAAACTCCCGCTGGAAAACAGGTTGGCGCCGGGGGTGATGCCCTGCATGGTCAGGGCGCTGAGCAGGATGGCCATGACGGTGTCGCCGGGGATGCTGAGGGTCAGCATGGGAATCATGGCGCCGCCGGAGGTGGCGTTGTTGGCAGATTCCGCGGCCAGGATGCCCTCAATGGAGCCGTTGCCGAACTCCTCGGGGTGCTTGGAGGTGCGCTTGGCCTCGTTGTAGGCGATCATGGCGGACTCGGCTCCGCCAGTGCCGGGGACAGCGCCCACGATGGCACCGATCAGGGAGGACTTCAGGATCAGCTTCCAGTGCTTCAGAATGTCCCGCAGGCGGAGAGTGGCCTTGGTCACCGGGGGAACCTTCAGGGACTCGTCGCCCTTGACATAGACGTCCCGGCAGTTGACCAGCACCTGACACAGAGCGTACGCACCCAGCATGGAGCTAACCACCTGGATGCCGGACAGCATGTAGTAGCTGCCGAAGGAGAAGCGGTTGGTACCGAATACGGGGTCGGCGCCCACGCAGGACAGGATCAGACCGAAGGCGGCGGACAGCACACCTTTGATCACGTTGTTGAGGCTGTTCCCCTCCAGACCGATGGCGGCGGCGATGCCGAAGGTGCACAGGGCGAAATACTCCGGGGAGGCGATCTTCAGAATGATCTTGGCCAGCTGGGGGGCGAAAAAGCTCAGGCCGAAGCAGCTGACCAGACCGCCGATGGTGGAGGCCACCAGGGCGCATTTCAGCGCGTCGCCCGCGCGGCCCTTTCGGGCCAGGGGGTACCCCTCCAGGGCGGTGCACACGGCGTTGGCGGTGCCCGGGGTATTGATCAGCGTGGCGGTGATGGAGCCGCCGTACAGCCCGCCGCAATAGGCGCCCAGCAGCAGGTACATGGCGGGTAGGGATTCCATATGAAAGGTCATCGTCATCAGGACGGTGACGGCGAAGGCCACGCTCAGGCCGGGCATCGCGCCGATGATGATGCCCACCGCTACGCCGACGTTCATCATCAGGAGGTTATTGACCGTAAAAATACTTTGCAGAACTTCCATAACAACCTCCAGCTAACGAATGGGGACCAGTAGAACGTAGCGGAATAACAGATACATGGCGGCGGCAAACGCGTAATAGATGGGGTAGTAGTACCACTTCCTGCATCCGATCACGAACAAGATTACAGGGGGGATGACGACGGTGGCGGGGATGAATCCCACATATTTGAACATGATGGCGTAGGCCAGCACTAGGGAGAAAACGATGAAGGGGATAAAGATCCCCACGATCTCCCTTCTGGTTTTCGGCGTGGTGTCCCGCTGGGGTTTCCCCTCCGCCTGGACCGCCTTGCGGTACCGGAACACCGCCAGGAGCAGACCGGCCAGGGAGGCGGCGATGAACAGGAGCGTGACCGCGTTGGGGAAGGTGTCCGGGGAAAAGGCCTCCGCGCTGGCTGTCTTGGAGATAAAGATCTGGGTGGGGATGATCCATTTATAAAAAACGATGCCGGCAACGGCAAGTACCGCGTACAAAATGATGTCGCCGCGGGCTTTTTTAGCTTCCATAAACAAAACCTCCGGGTCAGGAAAAGAAACGCTCCCGCCGCTGGGCGGCGGCGGAAGCGGTCATGTTTACGTTGGACGGTCAGAGGGCTGATCACAGCAGGCCAGCGGCGGTCAGAACCGTACGGTTCGTCTCACGCAGCTCCACCAGCATGTTGAAGGCTTCCTCGCCGGTGTAGATGTCTTTCTCGCTGAGGACGCCGAAGTAGTTGTCCCGGCACCAGTTCTGATACCCCTCGGACACAACGGCCTCGTTGATCTTCTCGGTCAGGTACGCGCAGACGTCGGCGGGGGTGCCCTTCTTGACGGCGGCGGCCTTGAAGCCGATGTTGGCGCCCAGACCTTCCACGCCCCACTCGCCGGCGGCGGCCACGTCGGGGAAGTACTGGCTGCGGGTGTCGTTCATGACCACGCCGACGGTGACGTCGTCGCCGGCGGCGGCGTACTGGGCGGCGAAGTTGTCGTCGAAGGTGGCAAAGTCGATCTCGCCGGACAGGTAAGCCTGATACAGGGCTGGCGCGCCGTCATAGGAGACCCAGGTGACGTTGTCCATAATGCCCATCTGGCCGAACATGGCTGCGGCGGCCACATAGCCGAATCCGCTCATGGAGGGGACGCCCACGGTGAAGGTCTTGCCGGACTCCAGGAACTGGCGCATCTCATCGCTGTTGGTGATGCCCAGGGACTTGTTGCAGCCCAGGACCGCCAGAACGGGGGCGGTGATGAAAGTCAGCACTTCCCAGTCCTCCAGGGTGTAAGTAAGGGTGTCGTTCAGCAGGGGCTGGGCGATGGTGGGACCGTTGGAGAGGATGGCCACGGTGTAGCCGTCAGCCTCGCGGCCGAAGGCGTCTTGCAGGCCGATGGTGCCGGAGCCGCCGCTGATGTTTTCCACCAAGGTGTTGACGGGCAGGTCGATGTTCTCCAGCATGGCGCGGCAGGACAGGTCCAGACCGTCGCCGGCGGCGTAGGGGACCACGAAGGAAATCGTATCGTTGGGATAAGCGGAGCTGGTGTCGCCCGAGGAGGCTGCGACGCTTCCGGCGGCGCTGGCCGCGGGGGTACCGCTGTTGGTGCTGCCGCCGCCGCAGGCCGCAAGGGACAGGACCATGGACAGAGCCAGTGCCATAGCTAAGAATTTCTTGGCGTTTTTCATCATTCCATTCTCCTTTTCATTTTTTATAAAGCAACTTTGGGAAAGTTACTTTCCAAAAGTTGCTTTTATATTATCACGGTTTTATTGGATTTTCAATATCCATTATGGTCAAAAATATATTATTTTTTTGTGCATATTTCCAATTTTTACATTTGGAATCCCCTGGTATAATAAAGAAAGCGATCCGCTTTTGGAAATAAGCGGAAGATAGGGGGTGCGGTATGAGAGGTGACACAAAGCAGGAGACGATCCTTTCCGGCCGTGACAGGCTGACGCCCATCGAGTTGAAAAAAATCAATCACAAAAAGGTTTACGACTATATCTATGAGACGAAGCTCACCTCCAAGGTGGCCATCTCCAAAGCGCTGGAACTGAGCCTGCCCACCGTGACGCAGCATCTTTCGGATTTCATTGACGCCGGTCTGGTGGAAAAGCGGGGGGAGTATGAATCCACAGGGGGGCGCAAGCCCCAAATCATTCGCTGCAACGCGCTGGCGCGTATCTCCATCGGCGTGGAGATTTTAAAGGAGTCCGTCCAGATCGCCGCCCTGGACCTCTACGGCACGGTGTTGAAGGAGGATGAGCTGGCCCTCCGGTTTTCCAACACAGAGCCCTACTACCAGCAGCTGGGAAATTGGATCAACGCCTTCACGCATGCCCTGAACTACCCCACGGAAAACATTTTGGGCGTCTGTATCACCATCCAGGGTCTTGTGTCCTCCGACGGGGAGACCATCACCTTTTCCGAGATCCTCCACTGTACCGGAGCCAAGCGGGAAACGTACCAGCGGCACATCGAGCTGCCATGCCATCTGATCCATGACACCGAGGCCGCGGCCCTGGCGGAGATCTGGTACAACTCCGGGATCGAGAACGCGGTGTATCTGGCGCTAAATCGGAATTTTGGCGGCGTTCTGATCTTGAACAACCATATTTTAAGGGGCCGGGAGCTGAGCGGCGGAATCATCGAGCACATGTGCCTCTCTCCCGACGGCCCCACCTGCTACTGCGGCAAACAGGGGTGCATTGAGACCTACTGTTCCGCCGACAGTCTGAAAAATGCCGCCCATATGGAGCTGCCGGAATTTTTCGAGCGGGTCCACGGGGGAGATCCCCGGTGCAACAAGCTGTGGCGCAATTATCTGCGCCATCTGGCCATCGCCGTCGATAATATTCGTATGATCGCTGATGTGGATTTTATTCTCGGCGGCTTTCTGATCCAGTTCATGAATGAAGCCGATATTGAGCTGCTGACCAAATATGTGAAGGAGCAGTGCGCCTTCGAGACGCCGGACTTTGCCTTCCATATCAGCCGGACGGGGAGCAAATCGGCGAAGCTGGGCGCGGCTATCACCCTGGTGGAGCAGTTTCTGGCCTCCGTGTGACCGGGGACGCAGCGAAGCTGCGGAACATGGAATATGCATGAAAAACGGTCTGAAATCGTGAGATTTCAGACCGTTTTTATGGCGCACAGGAAGACGGACGCGGGGGATATAGAGAAGACGGGCATGCCGCTGGGCACGTCTTTTTCAGGAAAACGTTCGGGGCGCGGCGGCGGACAGAAACATTCAGAGGCTGTGGCGCTGGAAATACGCTTTGGCAGTCTCCAGGCAGCGGCGGGCGTGGCCCTCGGCCCCCAGCTCCTCCAGCCGTTTCAGGTTGGGCAGCTCGATGGAGACGGGCAGTTCCCGGGGCATGGCCCCGATGAATCCGGCGATGTCCATCACGCCCTCGCCGGGGTAGAGGCGGCCCTCCCGGGCGGTGTGGACCATCAGTTCGTCCCGGATGTTGTCCAGCACCGGGTCGCCGTCCGGTCCGGCGGGGCCGTCGGCCAGGTGGATGAAGTGGAAATACTTCCCATCCGTGCGGGCCAGTTCCTCCGCCGTCACGCCGGCCCGGCCGATGTGGAGGGTGTCCACCATGACGTAGAGGTTGTCCGCGCCCACCGCGTCCACCAGGGTGACCCCTTCCTGAAGATTGCGCACCCCGGCCCAGGGCAGGGGCTCCACGTTATAGCTCAGGCCGTACTGCCCGGCCATCTCCGCGATCCGCCCCACCTGCTGGGTGTAGTAGGAGCGGTCCCGGGTCCAGACGCTGCCCAGCACATCGGTGGCCCCCAGGCGGGCCGCCGCCTCGAAGGCGGGCTCGTACTCCTCAATATCCAGGTCGGGCCGTACCCGGGCCAGTTCAATGTCCAGCAGCGGCATGCCGTACTCCTCCAGGGCTTCCTGTACCGCGCGGAACAGGTCCGCGTCCTGGTGCAGCAGGAATTCCGGCTCGCCGGGCAGGTGCATGGGGATGGTCCGCAGACTGACGCTGTCATACCCGCAGGACCGGGCGATGCGGATCTGTTCCACGGGATCGGTCCCGGGAATGGTCAGATAGGCCAACGAAAACTTCCTTGCCATGGTGGGCACTCCTCTCCGTAAAATCGTTTCTGTTCCCGCGGTTTGGCAAAAGGGCTGCCCAGTGGAGTGGGCAGCCCTTTTGCCGGAAGGAGCAAAAAGGTTTTATCAGGCGTTGTGGGACTTGGCGTGGCTGGGGGCGACATAGCGGCCGTTCTCTTTCTTGACCAGCTTGCCTTCCTTGACCAGCTCGTTGGGGCTGTAGATGTCGTTGATGTTCCAGCAGCCGGGGGTGGGCACCACGATGTTCTCCATTGGGGCCTCCACCAGGAAGGGGCGGCCTTCCTTGTTGGCCTCAATGGCCTTCTCCAGGGCGGGCTTGAACTCGTCGGCGGAGGAGATGCAGATGGAATCCACGCCGTAGGCCTTGGCCACCTCAGCCCAGTGGGGAGTGTAGCGGTTGCCCTTGGAGTCATAGAAGACGGTGCCGAATTTGGTCTGATAGTTGGCGTTCTCCAGGCCGGCGATGGTGCCGAAGGCGGAGTTGTTCATGACCACCCAGGTGCAGGCGATGCCGTGCTCCACGGCGGCGGCCAGGACGGAGGGGTTGATGCCGAAGCCGCCGTCGCCGGTCAGGTTCAGCACGATGCGGTCGGGAGCGGCCATCTTGCCGCCCAGGACGGCGGCGGGACCGAAGCCCATGGTGGCCAGACCGGAGGAGTGATGGATGGAGCCGGGCATGGTGATGTCAAACTCCTGGGCCACGCCGTTCTTGTTCCAGCCCACGTCGGTGAAGATGATGGCGTCCTCGGGGATGACTTCCTTCACGTCCTTAAGGATGCGCTGGGGGGTCATGGGGAAGCGGCTGTCGTTGGAGATGGCCTCGTTGGACTTCTTGAACTCGGCCTTGGCCTTGGCGATCTGGGCCCGCAGCTCGGGGTTGCTCTTGCCCTTGGGGCAGATCTTCTTGACCTCCTCCAAAATCTGGGCCAGACCCACCTTCAGGTCGCCCACGGCGCCGATCTCAACGGGGTAGTTGCGGCCGATCTCGCTGGGATCGATGTCGATCTGGAGGAAGGAGGTCTTGTCGGGATCGAAGGTGACGCCCTGATACCAGCTGGAGCTGTCGGCCTCGCCGAAGCGGGTGCCCAGACCCAGGATCACGTCGGCGTTGGTGGTCAGGGAGTGGGTGAACTCCAGGCCCCAGAAACCGGTCTGGCCCACCATCAGGGGATGCAGGTCGGACAGGCAGCCCTGGCCGGCCAGGGTGCGGGACACGGGGATGTCCAGGAACTCAGCCAGCGCGGCCAGCTCCGCGGAGGCCTGGGAGAGCAGGATGCCGCCGCCGGCGTGGAGAACCGGATTCTTGGCGTTGACCAGCTTCTCGGCGATGGCCTTGGCGGCGGCGGGGGCCAGGCCGGGCCGGACGGTCACGGGGCTGTCCTTATAGGTGCGGGCCCACAGGTCCTCCTCCATGGTGCGGGAGAACATGTCCATGGGCACGTCGATGGCCACGGGACCGGGGCGGCCGGACTCGGCCAGACGGAAGGCCTTGTCCAGGATCTCAGGCAGAGCCTCCACATCATCCACGCGCCAGACCCGCTTGCAGACGGGCTCCAGCAGGCGGTACTGGGTGGCGTCGCCGTGCATATTGACCTCCTGGTGGGGATGCTTGCCGAAGTAGTAGCTGGGCACGTCGCCGGCGATGACCACCATGGGGATGGAGTCCAGAGAGGCGTTGGCCACGCCGGTGATGACGTTGGTCAGACCGGGGCCCAGGTGGCACATGACCACCGCAGCCTTGTGGGTGATGCGGGCGTAGCCGTCGGCGGCGGTGGAGGCGATGGCCTCGTGGCGGGTGCCGATGTACTCGATCTTTTTGCTGCGGGACAGGGCGTCCAGCATACCAATGACCGTGTGACCGCACAGGCCAAACAGTTTGGTGACGCCGCGGCGCTCCAGGTAGTCGACCAGCAGGTCGGAAACAAGTTTCTCGCTCATGATCGTTTTCCTCCGTTTTTCATTTTTGGATGTAACGGTCCCCTGCCGCGTATGCACTGGATGCCTGGGGTCCGTCCCTTATGGCATTACCATACTACCCGGCCACACAAAAGTCCAATTCTCATTTGTGAAGGCTATTATCAGAAAAAATGATGATACGACCGCTTGCGCTATCATTTTTTGTGATAACGAGGTTCACAGAAAAGAATTGGACATTGCGCCCGCTTGGGGATATGGTAGAGACAAATCTAGTTTCAGGAAGAAGGAGATCCTATGACAGACGCCCAGAAGAAAACTCTCGCCATCACCGCCTGCAAGGTGCGCATGGGCATCCTGACGGCCACCCACGCCGCCCGCTCCGGCAACCCCGGCGGGAGCCTGTCCGCCGCCGACCTGTTCACCTACCTCTATTTTAAAGAGCTGAATGTGGACCCCGCCGATCCCAAACAGGAGGACCGGGACCGCTTCGTCCTGTCCAAGGGCCACACCGCCCCCGGCCTGTACGCCGCCCTGGCCCTCCGGGGCTTCTTCCCCCAGGAGGACCTGCTCACCCTGCGGCACGTCGGCAGCCACCTCCAGGGCCACCCCAACATGAACACCACCCCCGGCGTGGACATGTCCACCGGCTCACTGGGCCAGGGGGTCTCCGCCGCCTGCGGCATGGCCCTGGCCGCCAAGCACCTGGGCAACCCCTGCCGGGTCTATACCCTGCTGGGGGACGGCGAGATCCAGGAGGGCCAGCCCTGGGAGGCCTTCATGTTCGCCCACCACTATAAGCTGGACAACCTGTGCGTCATCATCGACAACAACCATCTGCAGATCGACGGCCCGGTGGAGGAGGTCATGAGTCCCTACCCCATCCCGGAGAAGCTGCGCTCCTTTGGATTTGAAGTGGCGGAGATCGACGGCCACGACTTCGGCCAAATGGAGGCGGCCTTTGCCCAGGCCCGGGAGACAAAGGGGGTCCCCTTTGCCATCATCATGTCCACCACCAAGGGCAAGGGAGTCTCCTTTATGGAGGACCTGGCCGGCTGGCACGGCAAGGCCCCCAACGACCAGGAATATGAGCAGGCCATGGCGGAGCTGAAGGCCCGTCTGGCGGAATTGGAGGGGATGTAACATGGCAGAAGTGAAGAAAATCGCCACCCGGGACAGCTACGGCGCCGCCCTGGTCCAGCTGGGCCGGGAGCACACGGACCTGGTGGTCTTCGACGCGGACCTGTCCGCCGCCACCAAGACCAGCATGTTCAAAAAGGAGTTCCCGGACCGCCACTTCGACTGCGGCATCGCCGAGGCGGACATGATGTGTGCCGCCGCCGGGGCCGCCGCTATGGGGCTGGTGCCTTTCGCCTCCAGCTTCGCCATGTTCGCCGCCGGCCGGGCCTATGAGCAGGTGCGCAACTCCATCGGCTACCCCCACCTGAACGTGAAGATCGGGGCCACCCACGGAGGCCTGTCCGTGGGGGAGGACGGGGCGTCCCACCAGTGCTGCGAGGACTTCGCCCTCATGCGCACCATCCCCGGCATGGTGGTCCTGTGCCCCGCCGACGACGTGGAGGCCCGGGCCGCCGTCAAGGCCGCCTATGAGCACCAGGGCCCGGTGTACCTGCGCTTCGGGCGGCTGGCCGTCCCCGTCATCCACCAGGAGGAGGGCTACTCCTTCCAGATCGGCAAGGGCGAGGTGCTCCGGGAGGGCACCGACGTGGCCATCATCGCCACCGGCCTGATGACCGCCGAGGCCGTGGAGGCCTGGGGCGCCCTGAAGGAGCTGGGCATCAGCGCCCGGATCGTCAATATGGCCTCCATCAAGCCTCTGGACGAGGAACTGGTCATTCAGGCCGCCCGGGAGTGCGGCAGGGTCATCACCTGCGAGGAGCACTCCGTCATCGGCGGTCTGGGGGAGGCCGTCAGCGCCCTGCTGGGGGAGAAGTGCCCCACCCCCATCCGCCGCATTGGCGTCAACGACGTGTTCGGACACTCCGGCCCCGGCGGGGAGCTGCTGCGGGAGTTCGGCCTGTCCGCCGGGCACATCGTGGAGGTGGCCCGGGACTTCCTGGCCCAGTGACCGCCGTACCGCCTGATACAGAAACAGACGGGCCGCCTGGCATTTGCCAGGCGGCCCGTCTTTGATTGTTTTCTCAGCCGTCGCACCATTCCCGGGAGAACTGCACTGTGGCGTCCACCAGGGAGGAGGCGGCGTCCTTCCGCCAGGCCACGCCCACTTCCTTCCGGATGGTCTCCTCCAGCTGCAGCTCCACCACGCCGTCCAAGGTCCGGGCCTGGAATTCCTCCGCGGGGAACAGGGCGATGCCCAGCCCGCCCTGGACCATGTACAGTCCGGTGGTGGGACTTCCGGAGCGGCAGACGATGTTGGGTTCGAAGCCCGCCTCCCGGCAGGCCCGCAGGCACAGCTCGGAGGCCACTTGCCCCGTCTGGTGGAAGATGAAGTGTTCGTCCTTCAGCTCCGCCAGACTGACCCGGTCCCGCTTGGCCAGGGGGTGGTTGTCGGGGACCGCCAGATGGTAGGTGTCCTCCCCCAGCTTGGCAAATTCCACGCTGCCCGGCAGGCCGGAGGGGGGGCGGTTCAGAAAGGCCGCGTCGATCTTCCGATCCACCAGCTGCTGAACCAGGTTGTGGGTCCCTCCCTGGACGATGTTCACCGAGATGTCCGGGTAGCTGCCGCAGAAGGCGGAGAGCAGGCCGCCGAAGTCGATACATTGTAGACTGGTGATGATGCCCAGGTTCAGGGTGCCCCGGCGCAGTCCGGCGTAAAAGGACATCTCGCTCTCCAGGGCCTCGGAGCGCTGAATGATCTCCTGGGCCCGGTGGACGAACTCCCGGCCCGCCTCTGTCAGGGTCGCGCCCCGGGAGTTGCGGTAAAAGAGGGCCACACCCAGCTCCTTCTCCAGCTTGGAGATCTGCTGGGATAGGGCGGGCTGGCCCACATGGCAGGCCTGGGCGGCCAGGGAAAAGTTTTCGTGCTCCGCCACCGCCAGCACATAGCGCATGGTATAAAGGTCCATACTCTCCCTCCTAAAAAACTCAGTGCTGCAAAGCCCCTAATTTCTTATATTCAGTATCCCATGTTCCCTCCGCCCTGTCAAGAAGTCCACTGGGTTTGCTATCATTTTTTCTGATAGCCGACTTCACAAACAAGAATTGGACTTTTGGCCCGGGCGGCGTTATCTTATAGTCACAACAAGAAACCAAACCCGACACCCCGGAAGTATCAGAAAGGAAGCGCATTGGACATGACACGCCGCATCAGCAGATTTGAGGAAACCGAGCGCATCGAGGCACTGGCTCTGGAGAGCCGCCGCCGCATGACCCGCCAGCTGGGGGCCCGGCTGAGCCGCTGCATCTGTGACCTCCCCAAGACGATGCGGACCAGCTTCCACCGTCCTCCCAACGGCCGGGGCGGCGCCATCCTGGCCCACGCCTGAGCCCCCTCCGGCACGGCAGCAAAACGTCCCCATCACGATCATCAGAAAGGACTGAACATGGTGAATCATTTCTATTTTACCGACAAGGATGTGAAGCGCCTGGAGAACCAGGCCATTCAGATCCGCCAGGACATCATCTCTATGATCCACGCCGCCAAGGCAGGACACCCCGGCGGCTCCCTCTCCGCGGTGGAGATGGTCACCGCCCTGTATTTCCACGTGATGAACATCGACCCCCAGAACCCCCAGTGGCCTGACCGGGACCGGTTCATCCTCTCCAAGGGCCACTCCTGCCCCGTCATGTACGCCTGTCTGGCCCGTCGGGGCTACTTCGATCCCGAGCATCTCAAGACCCTGCGCCAGTACCACTCTATTCTCCAGGGCCACCCCGACATGAACAAGACCCCCGGCGTGGACATGACCGCCGGCTCCCTGGGCAACGGCCTGTCCGTGGGCGTGGGCATGGCCCTGTCCGCCAAGCTCCACCACCAGGACTACATGACCTACGTGATGCTGGGCGACGGCGAGATCCAGGAGGGCATGGTCTGGGAGGCCGCCATGGCCGCCAACCACCACGACCTGAAGAACCTGGTGGCCATCGTGGACTGCAATGGCGTCCAGATCAACGGCTGGGTCAACGACATCATGACCGTGGAGCCCCTGGCCGACAAGTGGCGCTCCTTTGGCTGGAACGTGGTGGAGTGCAACGGCCACAACATGAAGGACGTGCTCACCGCCCTGCATACCGCCAAGACCATGCGCCACCCCACTGCCATTCTGATGCGCACCGTCAAGGGCAAGGGCGTCTCCTTCATGGAGGACGAGTCCAAGTGGCACGGCAGCGCCCCCAGCGACGAAGAAATGGTGAAAGCAATTAGTGAAATTCAGGAAGGCGGTGTGGTATAATGGCTAAGACGTTGGCAACCCGTATGGCCTTCGGCCATGAACTGATCGAGATCGCGAAGACCAATGAGAACTTCGTGGTCTGCAACGCCGACACCAAGACCTGTGGTCTGGAAAAGTTCGGCCAGTATTTCCCGGAGCGGGAGTTCTCCTTCGGCATCGCCGAGCAGAACCTGGTGGGGGCCTCCGCCGGTCTGGCCGCCTGCGGCAACAAGGTGTTTCTGGCCACCTTCGCGGTGTTCGCCTCCATGCGGGCCTGCGAGCAGGTGCGCACCTTCGTGTGCTACCCCAACCTGAACGTCACCATCATCGGCACCCACGCCGGCCTTCAGGTGGGCGGCGACGGCGCCACCCACGCCGCCATTGAGGACGTGGCCATCATGCGCTCCTTCCCCAATATGACGGTGGTCCAGCCCGCCGACGCCGTGGCGGCCAAAGCTCTGGCCCACGCCGCCGTGGACTTCAAGGGTCCCCTGTATGTCCGCCTGCACCGCAACCCCGTGGCCGACCTGTACGACCCCGAGACCTACAAGTTTGAGTGGGGCAAGGCCAACACCGTGGTGGACAACGGCTCCGATATGACCATGATCGTCTCTGGCATCCTGCTGAAGAAGGCCGTGGACGCCGCCGCCATTCTGAAGGAGCAGGGGATCAATGTCCGGGTGCTGGACATGGCCACCATCAAGCCCCTGGACAAGGAGGCCGTTCTCAAGGCCGCCAAGGAGACCGGCGCCATCATGACCATCGAGGACCACACCATCTTCGGCGGTCTGGGCAGCGCGGTGTCCGAGGTGGTGGTCCAGAACTGCCCCGTCCCCATGGAGATCGTGGGCATCCAGGACCGCTTCGGCGAGTCCGGCGACCCCGAGCTCATCTACAAGGACCACGGCATGGACGTGGACTCCATCGTGGCCAAGGCCAAGGCCCTGGTCGCCAAGAAATAATCCGGAGGGCTTTTACATGAACATCCACTGGGACGCGGAGGGCTACACCCGCAACTTCTCCTTTGTCCATGAGTACGGCAGCGGCCTGCTGGACCTGCTGGACCCCAAGGAGGGCGCCGTGTTGAACCTGGGCTGCGGCAACGGGGCGCTGACCCACCGCCTGTCCCAGGCGGGTTATACCGTCCACGGCCTGGACGCCTCTCCGGAGCTGCTGGCCGTGGCCCGGGCCAGCTACCCCGAGCTCACCTTTTACCAGGGCGACGCCACGGACTTCCAGGCCCCCACCCTCTACGACGCGGTGTTCTCCAACGCCGTGTTCCACTGGATCGAGGATGGGAAACAGGATAACATGCTCCGCTGCGTCAACCGGGCTTTAAAGCTGGGAGGCCAGTTCGTCTTTGAGTTCGGCGGGCAGGGCAACAATGTCCTGATCCACGCCGCCCTGGAGGAGGCCTTCCGGGCCCGGGGACTGGTCTACCGGATGCCCTTCTACTTCCCCAGCATCGGCCAGTACGCCCCCCGCCTGGAGCGGGCGGGCTTCCGGGTGGTGTACGCCACCCTGTTCGACCGGCCCACTCCTCTGCAAGGGGAGGAGGGCCTGTACGACTGGCTGCGGATGTTTATTCAGACACCGTTTGCCGGACTGGAGGCGGGGGAACAGGAAGCCATCCTACGGGATGCCGTCGCCCGGCTTCGGGAGCGGCTGTACCGGGACGGGACCTGGTATTCCGACTATGTACGCATCCGCTGCAAGGCGGTCAAGACCGAACAGCTGGCCCCCTGAGGAGGGGCGTCAAGGGAGAAAAGGAACGTTATGCTGATTGGATGCTGCGTCAACATGCTCCCCAAGGAGAGCAGCGACGCCGGAGCCTGGTATGCCCCGGAGATCAAGGCCGCCGGCTATGATTACCTGAAACTGCCCATCGGACAGGTGGCGGGCCAGAGCAATGTGGAATTGAGGAGATGCGCTCCTATTTGAAGGAGGTGTCCCTCCCTGTGTACGCCTGCAACAACTTCTTTACCGCGGACATCAAGCTGGTGGGAGAGCAGGTGGACGCCGGGGCGGTGCGCGCCTTTTACCAGCGCGCCCTGGAGCGGGCCGCTTGTCTCGGCGCCCGGTATGTGGTGTTCGGCAGTCCCTGGTCCAAATCCTGCCCGGAAGGATTTTCCCGGGACAGGGCGTTCGATCAATTGGCACAGTGGTGCTGTGAGATCGGGGACGAGGCCCGCAAGCGGGGTGTTGTGATCGCGTTGGAACCTAACAACCGCGGGGAGACCAATATGATCAACACCTTTGCGGACGTGGTGGCCCTGGCCAAAGCCGCGGACCATCCCAACATCCGCTGCCTCCAGGACTATTACCACCTGCGCGCGGAAAGTGACACCGTGGACAGCCTGCTGGAGTACGGCAAGGACTACCTGGTCCACACCCACTTTGCCCGATTTGCCCAGCGGGGCTTCCCCGCCTCTATGGAGGAGGACCCCTACTATCAGACCTATTTTGACGCGCTGAAAGCCCTCGGCTACTGCAGCGGGATCAGTATGGAGGGCTTCCCGGAGAGCCGGGAGAGCTTTCCGCGGGAGGCGGCGGATACCTGCCGCTTTTTGCGCTCCGCCTCTCGGTAAACATACCCTATCCCCCGTTAGATTTTATTTTGAAAGGATGAAACACAATGGCAGCTCCCCATGTATGTATTTTGCAGACCAGCTTCGCCAAGCGCGAGGACACCGTGGCCTTTTTGAAGGAAAAAGTCCCCGGTGTGCGGGTGGAGTTTATCACCGACAGCACCCTGCTCTCCGACGTCCGTGCCAACGGTGGCCCCACCCAGGCCGTTATCGACCGGATGACCCTGTATGCCAAGGCCGCTGAGATCTCCGGCGCCGACCTGATCGTCAACTCCTGCTCCACCGTGGGCGAAGTGGCCGACATCTACGCCAAGGAAGTCAACATTCCCGTGATGAAGATCGACCTGCCCATGGCCAAGGAGGCCGTCTCCCTGGGCACCAAGATCGCCCTCATCGCCACCCTGGAGACCACCCTGGGCCCCAGCCAGCGGCTCATTGAGAAGGTGGGCGCAGAGCAGGGCAAGAAGATGGAGTGCACCCAGTACCTCCAGAACCCCGCCTGGGACGCCCTCCAGGCCGGCCATCCCGAGGAGCACAACCGCATCCTCATGGAGAGCATCCGGGAGCTGGACAAGATGGGCTATGACGCCATCGTCATGGCCCAGGTATCCATGCGTGCCCTGCTCCCCGACCTGAAGGACGTAAAGACCCCGCTGCTGTGCAGCTTCTACAGCGGTTACGGCGCCATCGCCGACAAACTCAACGAGATCGCCGCCCAGA
This sequence comes from Pseudoflavonifractor phocaeensis, assembly GCF_021531815.1. Lineage (GTDB taxonomy): Bacteria > Bacillota > Clostridia > Oscillospirales > Oscillospiraceae > Lawsonibacter > Lawsonibacter phocaeensis_A. Next base: position 12,130 of record NZ_JADYUM010000016.1, on the reverse strand, counting down.
AGCGGTAACGGAATATTATGTTTGAAAACGGCCTCCCGCCCACAGGCGGGAGGCCGTTCTTGCCCGGACGTTGTCCATCAAGGGTAAGACAAGGCAAGCCCCCTGCGGCCTACTCCGCCGTTTTGCGGAAGCGGTGGGGCGTCACGCCGAATTTGGCCTTGAACACCTCAATGAAATAGCTGGTGCCGCAGAAGCCGGTGTCGTAGGCAATCTGGCTGACGGACAGGGCGCTGTGACGCAGCAGGTGGGCGCTCTGGGCCAGGCGGTAGGACTGGAGATAGGAAAAAATGGTCTCGCCCGTCACCCTTTTGAACAGGCGGCAGCATTCGCTGGGACTGAACAGGACCGCCCTGGCGATCTGGTCCAGGGTGATGCGCTCCCCGTAGTGCTGGTGCAGGTAGGTGAGGATGGCCTGGACGGCGGCGTTGCTCTGGACCTGCCGGCCGCCCTGGGCGCCGCCGGCGCGGTGTTCCAGCAGGGTGCGCCACATGCGGCCCAGCAGGGCGGCGGCCTCCCACTCATATCCGAAGGCTTTCTCCTCGTACAGCCGGTAGACCTGGGGAATGGCGGAGAGAAGGTCGTTCTGCCAGGGGACCCCAGGGCTGAGGGGGAGATGGGCCAAGGTCGGGTCCTTCAAATAGGGGGAGACATAGACCCGGTCAAAGACGCTGCCGGGAAAGGAGGACAGCAGCCTGGGATGGACATCCAGGCATAGGTAGGCGCTGTCCGGTCCCCCCGCGGGCCGGGCCATGTGGAGGTAGCCGCTGTTGACAAAAATGCCCTCCCCTGGATGGAGGAGGTATTGCTGCCCGTTGACAAAAAAGAGAATGGCGCCCGCGGTCACAAAACAAAACTGTATTTCCTTGTGCCAGTGCCAGTTGATGAATCCCAGAACATTTTTGCTCAAAACAGACTCATAAACGGCCAAAGGGAAGGAAAAGGAACCATGGCTGGTGGTTTCCATCTGGTTTTGATTGATGGGGATGTCCAGTACCTGCATGTGGAGACACCTCAATCCAGTTATATTATCCGCCTCTATTATGGTATTATTCGGCATAAAAATCAATATAATGATAATTGACCAATTCCGATTGAATTTTTGTATGGAGGTGCCGGTATGAGCTTGGCGTTTACATGGGATGAGGCCTATGGGGAGGAGCTGGTGGCGTTTGTCCAAAAGAGTGTCCAGACCCGCAGCTACTCCGACGAGGAGGGCAATTACGCCCGCCTGATCGAGGCGAAGATGAAGGAACTGGGATTTGACGAGGTGCGGATCGACCCGGCGGGCAACGTGGTGGGCCGGGTGGGCAGCGGCCCCCGGATTATCCACTTCGACTCCCATATGGATACCGTTCAGGTCAACGACGGGGACCAGTGGGTCAGCCCGCCCTTCGGCGGCGAGATCGTGGACGGGATGCTCTACGGCCGGGGGTCGGTGGACATGAAGTCCAGCCTAGGCGCCTCCGTCTACGCCGCGGCTCTGGCCAAAAAGTCCGGCCTGCTGGAGGGAAAGACGGTTTATGTCACCGGCTCGGTGTGTGAGGAGTACTGCGACGGCGTCTGCCTGGAGCACTTTTACCGGGACTCCGGCATCCGCCCCGACTGCTGCGTCATCTGCGAGCCCTCCAACAATGTGATCACCCTGGGCCACACCGGCAAGGTCCAGGCCAGAATCAAGACCCACGGGGTCTCCGCCCACGGCTCCGCCCCGGAAAAGGGGGTCAACGCCGTCTACGAGATGGCGGAGATCATCACCCGGGTGGACCAGCTGAACAAGCGGCTCCAGGCCACCCCGGGCTGCGGCACCATCGTGCTGTCTGATATCTCCTGCGTCTCCGCCTCCCTGAACGCGGTGCCCAGCGAGTGTGAGATCTACCTGGACCGCCGCCTTCGGATGGGGGAGACGGTGGACAAGGTGAAGGGGGAACTGGAGGAGCTCATCGCCGGCAAGCGGGCCACCTGGGAGCCGGGCACCCTGTACCACACCAGCTGGAACGGGGCGGAGCTGGTCTATGAGCCCGCCCACGACCCCTGGAAGATCGGCGAGCAGGATCCTCTGACCCTCAAGTGCAATGAGGCCTATGAGGCGGTCTTCGGCAAGGCCCCGGAGAAGTACGACTTCTGGGACTTCGGCACCAACGCGGTGGTCCCAGTCTCCATGGGAGTCCCCACCATCGGCTTCGGCGCCGGGGAGTACAAGCTGGCCCACATGCGGGACGAGCGCTGCGCGGTGGAGCAGATCAAGGAGGCCTGCCGCTTCTATACCCAGCTGATCTCCCTGCTCTGACCCGGAAGAATAAGCGAGGGACGGCACATGGATTTGCGTAATGAAATCAGGGGCATGGAGCCCGAACTGCTGACCTGGTACCATCACCTGCACCGGAACCCGGAACTGGAGCTGGAGCTGCCCCGGACGGTGGCCTATGTCAGCGGGCAGCTGGCCGCCATGGGCGTGGAACACCGGGTCCTCCCCGGCTCCACGGGGATCGTCGCGGCTGTGGGACAAGGCCCGGGGCCGGTCATCGCCATCCGGGCGGACATGGACGCCCTGGAGGTGCGGGAGGAGACGGGGCTGCCCTATGCCTCGGAAAACGGGTGTATGCACGCCTGCGGCCACGACGCCCACACCGCCATTCTGCTCACAGCGGCCCGCTGGCTCAAGGCCCATGAGGATACGCTGCCCGGCCGGGTCAAGCTGCTGTTTCAGACGGCGGAGGAGACCCTCCAGGGCGCCCGGCATATGATCGCCAACGGAGCCCTAGAGGACCCGGCGGTGGACCGCATCCTGGCCCTCCACGTGGGGGGACTGGGCGGGGAGGCTCCGGCGGGGCATATCGTCCTGTCCCAGGGGGTGGCCTTCCGCTCCAGCGACAACATCCATATCGTCATCAGGGGCCGGGGCGGCCACGCCGCCTCCCCCCATCTGAGCGTGGACCCGGTGGTGGCCGCCGCCCGGGTCATCGAGGCCCTCCAGACCCTGGTCAGCCGGGAGGTGTCCCCCAACACCCCCGCCGTGGTGAGCATCACCCATGTCCGGGCCGGGGCGGAGACCTATAATGTGATCCCGGACCAGGTCCTGCTGCTGGGGGGCATCCGCACCGTGGACCCGGAGACCAGGGAGTATCTGGTCCGGCGGGCGGAGGAGGTGGTCCGGCAGACCGCCGCCTCCATGCGCTGCCAGGCGGAGTTCTCTCGGATGGACGGGGCCCCCGCCATGATCAACGACCGGGACACCGCCCTGCGGGTGGAGCGGGCGGCCAGCCGCCTGTTCCCGGGAGAGGTGCACTGGATGAAGGAGTCCAACGGCGGCAGCGAGGACGCCGCCTACTACTTTGAACGGGTTCCGGGCTGCTTCCTGTTCCTGTCCAGCATGGCGCGGGACGGGGACGGGACGGTCTATCCCCACCACCACGCCAAGTTCCGCCTGGACGAGGGCGTCCTGTGGCGGGGCGCCGCGGTTCTGGTCCAGTCGGCCCTGGTGCTGATGGACGAAACACTGTAGATCAGGAGGAGATACCATGGGTAAGATCGATCTGACCCTCTGTCCCGAGGGCCTGTCCCATAACATCGCCAAGGCCCGGGAACTGGGCATTATCATCCCCACCATCGAACAGATGCGGCATCCGGAGACCATTCCCCAGTCCATCCAGGACCGGTTGAAAAAGGTGGGCCTGTGGGATGTGGACCCGCTGAACCTGTTCCGCATCACCTGGAAGAACGAGGCCGAGGAGTCCGGCGGCGGCTACCAGGCCGTCCCCAACTATGTGGAGCTGCCCACCGCCCTCACCGGCGTCCCCTGCCGCATCGTGGCCATGGCGGGCAAGTGGTTCCCCACCGGCTGCCACAAGGTGGGGGCCTCCTTCGGCTGTCTGGCCCCCCGGCTGGTCACCGGCCAGTTCGACGTGACCCGGCACAAGGCGGTCTGGCCCTCCACCGGGAACTACTGCCGGGGCGGCGCCTTCAATTCCCGGCTGCTGGGGGCCCAGGGCGTGGCCATCCTGCCCGCCGAGATGAGCCGGGAGCGGTTTGATTGGCTCCATGAGATCGGCGCGGAGGTCATCGCCACCCCCGGCTGCGAGTCCAACGTGAAGGAGATCTTCGACAAGACCAACGAGCTGAAGGCCGACCCCCGGTACATGATCTTCAACCAGTTCGAGGAGATGGGCAACCCCCTGTGGCACTACAACGTCACCGGCTATGCCCTGGCCGACCTGTTCGAGGCCGTCAAGGGCCCGGGCGACCGCTTTGCCGGCGCCTGCTTCACCTCCGGCTCCGCCGGGACCCTGTCCGCTGGCGACTTGCTGAAGGAGCGCTATCCCGGCCTGAAGCTGGGGGTGGGGGAGGCCCTCCAGTGCCCCACCATCCTGAACAACGGCTTCGGCGGCCACCGGATCGAGGGCATCGGGGACAAGCACATCCCCTGGATCCACAACGTGAAGAACACCGACATGGTCATCGACATCGACGACGAGGACTCCCAGCGGCTGCTGCGGCTGTTCAACACCCCCCAGGGCCGGCAGTACCTGCGGGAGGAACTGGGCCTGAAGGAGGAGCTGCTGGAGAAGCTGACCTGGCTGGGAATCAGCGGCATCGCTAACGTGCTGTGCTGCATCAAGATGGCCAAGTATTACGAGCTGACGGAGCGGGACGTGGTGGCCACCGTCCTCACCGATTCCGCCGTGATGTACCAGTCCCGCATCGACGAGCTCAACCAGCGCCTGGGAGCCTACACCGTCTGCCAGGCGGCGCTGGAGCACGGCGTGCACCTACTGGGACTGAAGACGGACCACATGATGGAGCTGAACTACCAGGACCGGAAGCGGGTCCACAACCTGAAATACTACACCTGGGTGGAGCAGCAGGGCCGCACCGCCCAGGAGCTGGACGCCCTCTGGTACGACACTGAGGGGACCTGGGACGCCGTCCACGCCCAGGCTGCGGAGCTGGACCAGCTGATCTGCGCCTTCAACGACGCCACCGGCCTGCTGAAGGACCTGTGACCGGACGGGACCGGCAGATGGAATATAGATCAAAATGCGGGAAGGCCGCCTCGGTAACGAGGCGGCCTTCCCGCGCCATATATAGAAGAAGGTAGAAGGAAGCGGAGGTGGGACGGCGGCTGTTTAGTTGGTGTGGGAGCCGTCGAAGGCGGAGTTGAGGGCGCAGGTGACGCACTTTTCGTGGGCGGGGTGGGAACTGCCGCACACCGGGCAGACGACCATGTCCTTCTGTTCACTGGCGAACAGCTCGATCTTCTGGCAGTTGGGGCAGCAGTAGACGTCGGCGTGAAAACGCTCTTTCAGCAGGGCGCTGCCCATGGGGTAAGACTTGACGGCGAGCTCCAGCTCGGCGCCGCAGTTGGGGCAGAGACGTTTCATAACAGTTTTGCACATAAGGATGGCTTCCTTTCATAACAATAGCCGAATGATACTTTTCAACCAAAAATGGAGACAAAACCAGTTTGTAGCCTGTTTTTTGATTCAATACTTGCGGAAAAGCTCCGCTTGATGTATGCTCATCATAGCGGGAACCGGTAAGAGAAACAATCTCTTTTTCTGAGATTATTGATACCAAAACTGTTATGAGAGGAAAAGCGGCTATGAATCTGAACCAACTGCGCGCCTTTGCGCATCTTTCCCATACCCTGCATTACCAGCGGACCGCGGAGGAACTGGGCGTGAGCCAGCCCTCCCTGAGCCGGACCATCCGCGCCTTGGAGGACGAGTTGTCCGTCCCGCTGTTTGAGCGCCGGGGCAGGAACGTGGTCCTGACCAAATACGGCAGCGTGTTCGCCAGACATATCACCCAGGCCATGCGCGAAGTGGAGACCGGGGAGCGGTGCGTGCGGGAGCTGGCGGACCCCTCCCGGATGAACATCATGATCTCGGTCAGCTACTATCTGTCGGTGGGGTACCTGCCCGCTTTGACCCGGCGGTACCTGGACCGCCACGCCGTGGAGCGCTATTTCTTCCAGTTCAGCCAGGGCAATACGCCCCAGGTGCTGGAGGAGGTGCGCGGCGGCGTCAGCGAGATCGGCTTCTGCGCCTACCTGGAGGACCAGGCAGATATTCAATTTCAGCCGATCCTGCGCCGTCCCCTGTGCGCGGTGGTGCCGCTGGGGCATCCCCTGGCCCAAAAGGCGTCCACAACGTTGGCGGAGGTCAGCCGCTACCCCATGATCCTGTCCACAGACAAGACTCATTTTACAGAGGACCTGTTCCGGGGCAAGGGCCTGTCCCTCAATGTGGTGCTGCGCATGGGCGAGGACTACGCCATCGCGAACCTGGTGGGGCAGCGGTTCGGCGTCTCTGTCCTGCCCCAGAATGAACAGCTGGCCGCCTGCGGCGTCCGTCTGCTTCCCCTGGAAGACCGGGAGGCCTTCCGCACTTTTTATCTGGTCACCAGCAGAAACCGGGTGCTGTCGCCCCAGGCCGAGGCTTTTTGCAGCTTCGCCCTGGAGGAGAGCGGGAAAGTGGCGGAAGCGCTGTGAGGCTGGCGGACAATAAGAAATCAGGAGGCTGCGGCAGCTGCCGCAGCCTCCTGATTCATTTGTCTATGAAAAAGGGTTTTAGGATTCTTCTTTCTTCTTGGGTGCGGTCAGGAACAGGAGGACCAGTCCGATGCCGGAGGCGGCGGACAGCATCAGCCAGAGCATGGAGCTGTCGCCCGTCTTGGGCACCAGAGGTACCTTGGGCTCGTCGATGTCGGTGGGCGGTTCCTCGGGGCCGGGATCGCCGGGGGTGGGCACGTCGGGGAGGTCCGCGTCCTTGGTGTAGTAGACATGGATGACCTTGTTGCCGTCCAGTGTGCCGGACAGGGGATCGCCTGTGGTACTGTCGTAGGTATAGCCCGGGATTTGGATGGCGTCCTTGTCAGAGACATCATACCGGGACCCTGCGGGCAGCCGCTCCTCGTAGCTGAGGGCGATCTCCTCGCCGGTGTCTTTGTCCAGGTAGTTGACGGTAACGGTGTAGTAGGTGCCGTCGTCGCCTCCTCCACCTTCTTCGCCGCCGCTTCCGGGCGTTTCGCCGCCGCCGCCGGGCGTGACCTCGACGGTAAAGACCCAGTCGATCTCGGCGATCAGGCCCTGGAGGTCATTTCCAGCCTCCTTGGGGATGACCAGGGTGACGTCGATCTCCCGCTCGTCGTCATTGCCGGAGAACTCGGCCAGTTGGATGCCGCCGCCCAGGGTGCCGCCGTAGACCTTGCCGCCGTACTGGACCTCCAGCTTGGCGGTGACTGCGGCGGCCTGGAGAGGCGTCGCAACGGCAGACCCGCCGCCCTCCGCCTGCACGGCGGCGCTGCGTTCCGGGGCTACCGTCTCATCGGAGGAGCTGTCGCCCGTCTCAGGGGGCTTGGGGGCGATGGACTCTCCGGTGAGGGTGGTGTAGTCCGCGTTGGGGTTCTCAGCCCTGAGGTACATGGTGACGGTGTCGCTGCCCAGGTTTTCCACCTTCAGCTTGATGTGCTGGGTGATGGAGTCGCCGGGCATGAGGTCCTTCATGTTCCGGAATAGGTCCACATTCTGGGGATGGGCGTGGGCATCCTTCTCGGTGTGCTCATAGACCGTCACATTCCGGAAGGAGAACTGCTGGGTGCTGACATTGTAGACCACAGTGGGGTCGTCGTCCCCGGCGGCCACGGTGAAGTTGGCCAGGGAGAAGATCATGGTGAGGGTCAGCAGGGCGGACAGGAACTTTCTCATGCGTTTTTTCATTCTGTCCACCTCCTTACAGCAGTTCAGGGTCTACGCCCCAGGCGTCCACCACAGCCTTGGTGCTGCCTTTGACGCCGTCGGCCTGAATGGCGTCGGCCAGGATGGTGACCTGGAGGGAGTAGCCGCTGGCGGGAGCATTCTTGAGCTGTGTGCAGCTGTTGATCAAATATGCCGTGTAGCCGTTGGGCGAAACAGGTTTGGTGTAGTAGTAATAAGTCCCGTCCTGTTTCCAGCCGTTTCCGAGGTCCAGATTCAACTGATAATCTTGACCGGGGACCGGGGCCACGCCGTAGACGTTGCCAGTCGCGTCGGCCCAATTTACCACAATGGCGGCGCGGATATAGGCGTCCACATCGCCGGTATTTTGGATTCTGACGTTGCTCTTGGTCGTACCGTCAAAGGACTCGTCTACGAAGCTGGTAACGGACGCAGGTGCAAAGGTATTTTTGACTTCTTCTGTACTGGTAGCCAACCAAGCCAAGGTGCCGCCCACAGTGCAGCAGAGGATCAGAGCCACTGCCGCCAGGGCTGTAAAGCCCTTCTGATTCCATTTCCGGGGAAGTTCACGTTTTCCGCGTTTCATGGCTTAGTCCTCCTTTCATGTTTTGGGAGACTGTTTCTTCCGGTTATCACCGGTAGCCGCCCAATTGTTGATGGCCCAGGAATTGCCGTCCAACCAATAGATCTCCTTGCGCTCGTTGATCACCGTCACGCTTTCCGGAGAAGTCGAGGGCTGCAAAGTTACCGCCTTCACGCTGCCGTCGGCGGCCTCATAGCGCCAGGACCATCCGTCGTCTTCCGTTACGGTATAGCTGCCCACGGGCAGGCCGGTAATGGTAACGCTGTTGTTGCCCTGAATGGTCACGGTGGTCCCGATGGTTTTCGTCACCGGATTTCCGCCAGTACGCGCCACAGTGAAGATAAAGGACTGGTTCTCATCAATGTCCGCAGCGCCTCTCTTGGTGATGGTCAGGGTGCAGAATTGGGGGTGGATGCGGAACTGGGCACCGTCAGGAGCGGCTGTGCAGCCGCTGCCGCAGACGGAGCCGTTTTTGATCCAGCCGAAGGTAACGTAGCTTGTGACGTCGGTGCCGTTGATCGTGGCGGTCACAGTGACGTTGACATCCTCGTCAGGCATGACCGTCAGGTTGCCTCCGATCCCGTAGGTAAAGGTCAACGCAGGCTTGCCGGCCTTGTTTGCCTCGCTGACAGCCGCCTCGCTGGAAGGAGTATGGGTCGCGTCCGCGGCCTTAGTGTCCGACCACGTGACTGCTCCGGTGGGGGCGAAGCCAGTGGTGGAAATGTTATTGCCGTAATACTCCTCGGTATCGCTCCAAGTCACAGTAGGCTTGAGCACATGGACGGTGAAGGTGTCCTCGTTGCTCTGGTAGGCGACGCCGTTGACCTCGGTGGTATAGCACCGAATGTCTTCCTGGCAGTCGGTGAAGCTGGCGGCGGCCGAACCATCCACGGAGTAATAGAAGGTGAAGGTATCCGGGCTGGGCTTGGAGCCGGTCATGGTGACCGTTGTGGAATCAACCGTTCCCGTTGTCCTGTCGACCCAGGTCCATTCGGCAATATTTTGCATATTCTCGGAGTAATCCGCACCGGGGACTTGGCCCAGATAGATGGTGCTGTCATTCACGGAGACGACGGGGACAAACACGCTCACCTGCCCGGTACCGCTGGCCGAAGACTTGTTTTCCCAGCTCTCCGCATGTTCTTCGACCGGATCATCGTCAGCGCTGATCACGCAGGTGATGGAATAAGAGGTGTCAACGCCGATGCTGGTGAGATCGGCGGGATCGGGGTGCGTAACGGTGACAAATTCCTTGACCCAGTCAGGGACAGCTGCCAGGTCTTCCTCCCAATGGTCAAGGCGCAGTGTATGCCCGGCAATGGTGACCGTCGCGTCCGCATTCAGTTCCGAGACAGAGAGGCTGTTGCCGATGTACACGTTCTTGTTATCAACGCTTACCACGGGTTCCTTGACCGGGACATCCACAGCCGGAGCTTCGAAGTTTTCCATCAGGTTCCCATCGCCGTCGAAGACGCCGGAAACGGCCTGGGAGTTGGTGGGAACGCCGTTGCCGCCCCAGAACGCTTCTTTGGGCACTGCGGTGAACGTAATGATGAGCTTTTTGCCCTGAGATACGTGAGTCGTGTCATCTGTGGCCACATAGTTTGCGGAGAAATCGAAGCCGCTTACGCTGACAGCGCCAGCGGGATCGACCGTGACCATGGCATTAAAATCCTCTGCGCTTTCCCAGGAAGACTCCTCGTCATAGTCGCCGCCCTTATACTCCGCGGTCTGGACCGTGACGCTGCTTGCGTCAAAGCCGTCAGGGAGTTCAAAATACTGGGACAGCACGTCGGTGACCACTGTGCTGGAATCCAGCGTGACACTGGAACTGCCGGATTCGATCTGGTCAGAAATTTGCTGGAAAATGTTGTTTAAAGCAGCGGAATCGGAGGCGGAAAGATAATAACTTGGGGTCTGAGGAGTACCGTTGTTGCTGGATACATTCTGCATAAACCAGTTGGCGGCCTCAGTGTTACTGCCATTCTGGTTACCGGCACTGGTTGCATCGGCGCCAGAAAAAATACCGACAGAATATACAGATACGCCAGCATTTTTGGCGGTAGTAGCCTGCGCCAAAGCGGTATTCGCTGCGGTGGCGTTAAAGTCGTCCGCATTTCTACCCGGATAGCCATCTGAGAACAAAATGATGACACGATTTCTCTTTTCGCCGCTGGGAATAGGGTAGGCATCAAGAATACCATTTGCCATCTCTAATCCGTAATTTGTGTAGGTAGCACCATTGGCATTCAACTCGCTAATTGAAGCGGCAATCGTTTGGGGACCATCTACGGTATCCATGTCTTGGAATGCGGAACCATAATAATCGCTGGCATCGACATTGTAATTATATTGGTCAGCACCAATAAATACTTCCGTATTAATCCATGGATTGTTAGAGTCTGCCCGGCTTGCGTAACCTACAACGGCAATTCGGTGATTAATGTCATCGTCAGTCCCTAATATACCATCTTTACCCTTGGCCTTTGTTTCCACTGCATTGGCGAACCCAGTCACCGCGTTGGTCAAAGCGGTAAGGCGGGAGGTGCAGGCTTCTCTTGTGGTAGTAGCGGTATAAAACTGGTAACCTTCGCTCTTAGCAGAGGTTTTTGGAGTGAGTCGATTCCCACCATGTGATCCCCAGCCGTGCTCTTGCGTGTACCATCCACCTTGACAACGGAAACTTCCATTGCAATAATAAGCCCGCTTATACTGGCCGTCCCTCAGGTAGTAATATGTTCCGTTATTTTGGACGTTATAGGTTGGTGAATATGTGTATACGGTATGGTAGTCATTATTGCCGTACATTTCTTCGCCGCATACAATACAATTTGACATGGACCCCGATTGGTCCAGAACCAGGACGATGTCCGTGGGGACCTCCGTGGAGACCGTGCTGGTGGTTTTGCTGCCGGTGACGAAAGCCTCCAGGGTGATGGTGGCCTCGGTGCCGTCGTCGTTCATGACAGCTCCTTTCTTGGTCACGATGCCAGGATTGTCCTTCAGGCCGGAGTCGTCATCCCCCACGTCCAGGGGCATGAAGCCGTAGGAGGCGGCGGCGGCGCTGGCCATCAAAGTGCGGGCACTGAACACCATGGGAGTGTCGGCGGACCCGGTCACAGGGGGCCGGAAGGGGGCCGCGTCGGTGACGTCCACGGGGGGGATAAAGTCGCTCACGGCCTCGGCCTGGGCGGCGGCCAACTCCCCAAAATAGACCCAGACGGCCTCATACCGCTCGTCGGCCTCTACCAGTTCCAACTGTTCGTCGCTCAGGGCGGCAAACAGATCATTGATCTCATCGGTGGTCCCGGTGCTCATCACCTGCTCAAAGAAGGCGTCCAGATCGAAAACAGCAGGGACCACGGGGACAGCGGGTTTTTCGTACAGTGGGCAGTCCACGGCGTGGGCCTCGCCCTCGGCGGCGCCGCAGGTGCATTTGGGGACAGAAGGCGCGGACTGCTTCTCCAGAATATACTGCTGCAAAGCCGCCTGCTGTTCTTCGGTCAGGCTGTTGAAGTATTCGGCGGCCTCGTCGCTGCGGCCCTCGTCGTTCAGGGACTGCATGTATTCGTAGGCCGCTTCGGCGTCAAATTCCGCGGCGGGAGGATTGGGGCACTCGCCGGTGTGGACCTTTCCACAGAGTTCACAGGGCGGAATGATCTCGGGCAGGCTGGGCGCGCCGGGAATGGGGTCCACCACAGGGGGCTCAGGGAGCTCCGCGGGGTCCACAGGATCGGCGGGATTCTCAGAATCAGCGGGATTCTCAGGATCAGCGGGATTCTCAGGATCAGCGGGATTCTCAGGATCAGCGGGATTCTCAGGATCAGCGGGGT
>NZ_JADYUM010000015.1 GCF_021531815.1 Pseudoflavonifractor phocaeensis | reverse complement strand
TTGCCCTGTCGCAGAGCGCTTGCTTATATTAGCAAAACCGCCCCGGTTTGTCAACACCTTTTTTTACTTTTTTTCGCCTTTTTTTACACATTCTTTTCCACAACCATATCTTAGGTTTTGTCCCCCTTTTTCCCCACAAGATATGCACTTTTCCACACTTTTTTCCACATCTTCCTCCGTTTCTATATTCTCTTTCTCCCCCCTTCCCACTCCGCAAGTCCGTTTCCGGTGGACATTCTTCCACAGAAATCCCACTTGCGGAAAGACAGCACTTGTGATACCCTGTTATCAGCTTGATATTATATATAGGTAGGAGGTTTTCCTATGCCCATCAAGATCCCCGACTCTCTGCCGGCCCGGGCCACCCTGGAGAGCGAGAACATCTTTGTCATGACCGAATACCGGGCCATTCACCAGGACATGCGCCCGCTGAATCTGCTGATCCTGAACCTGATGCCCACCAAGATCGTCACCGAGACCCAGCTGCTGCGCAAGCTGTCCAACTCCCCCCTCCAGGTCCAGGTGGAGCTGCTCCACACCTCCAGCCACGTCTCCCAGAACACCGACGCCGACCACCTGTCCTCCTTCTATACCACCTTCCCGGAGATCAAGGACAAAAAGTACGACGGCATGATCATCACCGGGGCGCCGGTGGAAAACCTGGACTTCACCGACGTGGACTACTGGGACGAGCTGTGTGAGATCATGGAGTGGACCCGCACCCACGTCCACTCCACCCTGCACATCTGCTGGGGCGCCCAGGCCGGGCTGTACTACCACTACCACATCCCCAAATACTCCCTGCCCAAAAAGCTCTTCGGCGTCTTCCCCCACACCATTGTAAAAAAGCAGTCCCCCCTGTTCCGGGGCTTTGACGACGAGTTCTATGTCCCCCACTCCCGGTACACCGCCAACAAGCTGGAGGACGTTCTGGCCCAGCCCGAGCTGGAGCTGCTGGCCATCTCCCCCGAGGCCGGGGTCTTTGCCGTCAAGAGCGAGGACAACCGCCGGTTCTTCATCACCGGCCACCCGGAGTATGACCCGGACACCCTGGCCAACGAGTATTTCCGGGACGTGAACAAGGGGCTGAAGATCGACGTGCCCGCCCACTACTTCCCCAACGACGATCCCTACCAGAAGCCCGTGGTCCGCTGGCGCTCCGCCGCCCAGCTGTTTTACACCAACTGGCTGAACTACTACGTCTATCAGACCACCCCCTACGACATCACCCAGATCTGATTTTTACAATGGAGGCGTTTATGAAGGTCACCTTCCAGGACGTAAAGAATTCCCCGGAGATCCGCACCTACATCACCCAGGCGGACGCCTCCCTGCTGGCCATCGGCTACACGGAACACTCCTTCGCCCATGTGGGCAAGTGCGCTGAGGTGGCCGCCCATATTCTCACCCAGTTGGGCTACAGCCAGCGGGAGGTGGAGCTGGCCAAGATCGCCGCCTTCATGCACGACATCGGCAACGTGGTCAACCGCAGTGACCATGCCATCAGCGGCGCCACCATGGCCTTCCGCATTCTGGACAAGATGGGGATGGAGCCCGCCGATGTGGCCGCCGTCATCACCGCCATCGGCCATCACGACGATTCCACCGCCTTCCCGGTGAACGCCCTGGCCGCCGCCCTCATTCTGGCGGACAAGACCGACGTGCGCCGCAGCCGGGTCCGGAACGCCGACGTCACCAACTTCGACATCCACGACCGGGTCAACTACGCCGTAGAGCGCTCCGAGGTGCTGCTGGACGTCCCCGGGGGCACCGTCACCCTGTCTCTGTCCATCAACACCCAGGTCTGCGCCGTCATGGACTACTTCGAGATCTTCCTCCAGCGGATGGTGCTGTGCCGTAAGGCCGCCGAGTTCTTTCACCTCCAGTTCCACCTGGAGATCAACGGACAGATCCTGCTGTGAGTCCGGGAAACCATGCAGCATCCCAACACCTTCCGGCCGTCTGCCAGACGGCCGGTTTTTTGTCCCCATTTGTAACCACACTGTAACTTGACCTTTTTCTACTTCAAGTGTAGTATATTTTTATAAACTACATTTGAAGTAGATCGGAGCATCAGACGATGAAACACAACGGCATGAAGCGGCTGCCCGACACCGAGCTGGAAGTGATGAAGGCCCTCTGGGACTCGGGGCCCGAAACGCCCCGGGCGGAACTGGAGCGGCGGCTGGCCTCCTTCGGCTGGGCGGCCAACACCATCAACACCTACCTCACCCGCCTGGCGGACAAGGGCTTTGTCTCCGTCCTCCGGTCGGGCAAGAGCAACCTGTACACCCCCCTGGTCAGCCGGGAGGACTACCAGTCCTTCGACAGCCGGGCGGTGCTGTCCCGGCTGTACGGCACCCCCCGGAACTTCCTGGCCGCCCTGGCCCGGGAGGGCCTGGAGCACCGGGACCTGGAGGAGCTGCACGCCCTGCTGGACCAGCTGGAGGAGGACCGGGGCCATGACTGAGCTGCTGCCCGCTCTGGGCGCTCTGACCCTGGGCGGCTCCGCCGCCGTGGGCGTACTGGTTTTGATCTCCCGCTCCGCCCGGACCCGGTACGGGGCCAAGTGGCGCTGTCTGGCCTGGCTGCTGCTGTGCCTGCGGCTGGCGGTCCCTTTCCCCCTCCTCCCCCAGGGGGATGAGCCGGTCCGAGCCCCTGTGCGTCTGCCCGCCCCCTCGGACGCCGTCATTTACCGCAGCCCCGCGCCTCCGCTCCCCGGCGGCGCCGGCCAGAGCGGGACCGGGCAGGCCGTCCCCAGCCAGACCGTGCCCTCTGACGCCGCCTCTCAGGCCGGTGTTGAAACCGCCGCGCCGGGGCAGGCCGGCTTTTCCCTCTCCTTATCCCAGATCCTTCTTTGGGCGTGGCTGGCCGGAACGGCGGGGATGGTCCTGTGGATGCTCCTCACCCATTTGCGTTTTCTCCGCTACCTGCGCCGCTGGGCCAGACCCGTGGAGGACCCGAAAACCATACAGTGCTGCAACCAGGCGGGGGACCTGCTGAAGCTGGACCACCGTCCCCGGCTGCTTCTGTGCCCCGGACTCGCCGCCCCCATGCTGGCCGGGCTGTTCCGCCCGGTGCTCCTCCTGCCCGACAGCGAGTTGGAGCCCGAGTCTCTGCGCTGCGCCCTGCTCCATGAGCTGACCCACTACCGCCGCCGGGACATCTGGCTCAAAGCCCTGGCCCTCTGGGTCAATGCCGTCCACTGGTTCAACCCCGTCCTGTGGTACATGGTCCGGCTGGTGGAACGGGACACGGAGCTGGCCTGCGACGAAGGGGTGCTCCGCCTGCTGCCCCCGGAGGAACACGCCGCCTACGGCCGCACCATCCTGGACGCTGCGGACCGGCTGCGCCGGCAGCACACATGATTGCTTCACCTTCCCATAGCGGCGGGGGCAAGCCCCCGCCCTACTCCACAAAGCCTGACGAAAAGGAGAACGCTATGAAACACCGCATTCCCCGCTCCCCCTTCGCCACCCGGCTGTCCGGGTCGGCCAGAGAGACTGAAATCCGCATCCGCAACATCTTCCAGGGGCCCAAAAAACGGCCCCCGGTGCCCATGATGCTCTTAGCCGCCCTGCTCATTTTGTCCTGCGGCTGGTTAGTTTCCTGCCAGCCCGAGGAGGACGGACCTTCGGGTTCCTCCTCGGGCGCTTCATCTTCCGGCCCATCCAGCTCTCCGGTCAAAGAAGAAATTCTGCTGGAGCTGCTGTACCAGAGCGCGGCGGAGGAGCACGCCTTCGAGGACTCCGTGCCCGTCCAAAAAGAGCTGATGGCCACCCTGGAACGGGATGGGCGCACCCTGGGGGCCGCCGCCTTCACAGACAAATTCGGTACCTCCCTGTGCGTGGGCGTCATGGACGACCGGAGCGAAACTCTGACCGCCCCCGCCTTCCACATGGCCTGGCAGGGCAGCGTGCCCCATGTGGTCACCTTCGACCGGGACGGCACTTCCTGCCTGCTGTACACCAACAACGGCGCCTACCAGGGGTACACTTACGGCGAAGCGGGTCTGATCCAATTTGACGGGACCGGCATCACCTGGGTCTGGCCGGTGGAGGGGGACATCCAGGAGGAGGATTCCCAGGCCCGGGCCGGTTACGACGCCTACTGGGAGGACCATCTGGCCCTGCTCTCCCCCGGCGGGGTGGAGATTTTTACAGAAAACAAGGACTACGGCCCTTACGCAGGCTCCCCCGTCCAGTGGTCCCCCGAGTCCAGCCAGCAGTTCTACCCCGCCCCGGAGGACGACCTCCCCATCGGGACCCTCTGGAACGTACGGAACTGGCTGGAGGAATTCACCCGGGATTCCCGCAACCCTTGGTACGCTTCCAACACCTCCGCGCTGTGGCGTATTCTATCCCTGACCGCCGGCCAGTCCCAGGCCCACCCGGTCACCGGAAACGTCCTTCAGGAGTACCAGCTTCTGGCGGTGGACAACTACGGCACGGACTACTTCTCCGCCCTCATTCGGATCAGCGAAGACAGCGGCCAGGTGACCCAGGTGGTGGACTGGATTCAGGGCACCTGGGAGGAGGTCAGCGCCTGCGGCTATCCCCTCCGGGACGCCGAGACCGTCAGCGCCCTCCCCCTCCCGGATAGCCAGCCCCTGGAGCTGATGTTCTGCAGCGGGGCCGGAGCCTGGGGCACCCTGCTGACTCTGAACCCGGACGGTTCCTTTGACGGGACCTACCACGACTCCGACATGGGCGTCTCCGGGGAGGGCTTCCCCAACGGCACCGTTTACCTGTGTACCTTCCGGGGGCGGTTCGGCGACATCAAAAAGCTGGATGACAGCACCTATGCCATGACCCTTCAGGAACTGAACATCACCACCCCCCACGCTGTGGGCGAGGAGTGGATCGAGGACGGAGTCCGCTATGTGTCCTCCGAGGCCTACGGACTGAACGGCGGGACCGAATTTCTCCTCTACACGCCGGAGGCCCCCATATCGGACTTATCCCAGGCATTCCTCACCTGGTTCTCGGGCCCCTATGACCGTTCCGCTCTGGCAGAGGACAGTTCCCTCGGCCATTACGGGCTGTACAACAAGAGCATGGGCTACGGCTTCTTCTCCTGACCACGGCCCTCCGGGCGTGGCGCGAAACCGGCTGTTATAGGGAAATGTCTTAAACCAAATATAGTTTTTTAGTTATACTCCAGCGAAAAAATCCCGGTTTTTCTAAAAAAATCCGGGTATTTTTCCCTTTTCCCCTTGCTTTATCCGGCGAAAACAGTTATACTGTCACCCAAGAGAGCGGGGCCGGCACTGTCCGGCCGTATTCCGGCCGGAGCGGCCGGCATCCATAATACCAGATAAAGTAGGAGGAAACACAGTATGAAAGTCGCAGTATTCGGCGCCGGTACCATGGGCCGGGGTATTGCTCAGGTTTTCGCCGCCAAGGGGCACACCGTTCTGATGTACGCCAGCAGCCCTGAGTCCGCCCAGCGGCACAAGGACGCCCTGTCCCAGTCCCTGCAGAAGCGGGTGGATAAAGGCAAGATGGCCCAGGAGGCCAAGGACGGCCTGATGTCCCTGATCCTGATCCCCCAGGAGCACAGCGAGGCCGCTGACGCCGACCTGGTCATTGAGTGCGTCAAGGAGGACATGGGCGTCAAGAAGGAGCTGTTCAAGGAGCTGGATGAGCTCTGCAAGGAGGAGACCATCTTCGCCTCCAACACCTCTTCCCTGCCCATCACCGACATGGCCCACGGCCTGAAGCACCCCCTCATCGGCATGCACTTCTTCAACCCCGTGCCCAGCATGAAGCTCATCGAGATCATCCGGGGCATCAACACCACCGACGAGACCTTCGAGTTCACCTATAACCTGGCCAAGGAGCTGGGCAAGGACCCCGTGGAGGTCAAGGAGTCCCCGGGCTTCGTGGTCAACAAGCTGCTGATCCCCATGATCAACGATGCCATCGGCCTGGTGGAGACCGGCGCCGCCTCCGTGGAGGACATCGACAAGTCCATGATGCTGGGCGCCAACCACCCCATGGGCCCCCTGGCTCTGGGCGACTTCATCGGCTTGGACGTGTGTCTGGCCATCATGGAGACCCTGTACACCGAGTTCGGCGACTCCAAGTACCGCCCCACCTATCTGCTGAAGAAGATGGTCCGCGGCGGCCTGCTGGGCCGCAAGACCGGCAAGGGCTTCTACGACTACACCAAGTAAATCCTTCCCCTCCCGGCATCGCCAGATGCCGGGAATTTTTACGTCCGGCTCCCCTTCCCTTTCACTTTTTTAACTCCCCTGACCACCTGACCCGCAGCATGGAAAGTTCCGCCCCAAAAAATGTGCATTTTTCCATGGAACTGCCCCTTGCAATATATGGGGGAAAATGTTATAATTTTCGTTGGCAATTGGTTATGTCGTCTCCTATAGGTCACCGCAACGATGGGGCATGGCTCCGTGTTGCGCTTTTTTCGATTATTATTTGTTAAAATTATAACAATCGGGAGGCCTCTTAAGAGAAGACCGTACCCTGTATCGTTTGCTTCGCCGCCCCGTTTCCGCCCTGGTCAGGCGGGACGTCCCGGCGGCGGGCGTTTCGATGATCCCAAGTAAAAAATTTAGGAGGACTGAAAAATGGATTTTCATCTGACTAGAGAGCAAGAGATGGTCCGCAAAATGTACCGCGAGTTCGCCGAGACCGAAGTCAAGCCCCTGGCCGAGGAGATCGACGAGGAAGAGCGCTTCCCCATGGAGACCGTGGAAAAGATGGCCAAGCTGGGCATGATGGGCATCTACTTCCCCAAGCAGTACGGCGGCGCCGGCGGCGACGTGCTGTCCTACGCCATGTGCGTGGAGGAGCTGGCCAAGGTGTGCGGCACCACCGCCGTCATCGTGTCCGCCCACACCTCCCTGTGCTGCGCCCCCATCTTTGAGCACGGCACCGAGGAGCAGAAAATGAAGTACCTGCCCGACCTGCTGTCCGGCAAGAAGATCGGCGCTTTCGGTCTGACCGAGCCCAACGCCGGTACCGACGCCTCCGGCCAGCAGACCACCGCCGTTCTGGACGGTGACCACTATGTGCTCAACGGCTCCAAGTGCTTCATCACCAACGGCAACGTGGCCGACACCTTCGTGGTCTTCGCCATGACCGATCCCAAGCTGGGCAACCACGGCATCTCCGCCTTCATCGTGGAGAAGGAGTTCCCCGGCTTCTCCACCGGCAAGCACGAGAAGAAGATGGGTATCCGCGGCTCCTCCACCTGCGACCTGATCTTTGAGGACTGCATCGTTCCCAAGGAAAACCTGCTGGGTAAGGAAGGCCAGGGCTTCAAGATCGCCATGATGACCCTGGACGGCGGCCGTATCGGCATCGCCGCTCAGGCTCTGGGTCTGGGCGAGGGCGCCGTCAACGAGGCCATCAAGTACACCCAGGAGCGCGTCCAGTTCAAGAAGCGCCTGTCCCAGTTCCAGAACACCCAGTTCCAGCTGGCCGACATGCACACCCGTATGCAGGCCGCCCAGTTCCTGGTCTACTCCGCCGCGATGAAGAAGCAGAACCATGAGCCCTACTCCATGGACGCCGCCATGGCCAAGCTGTTCGCCGCCGAGGCCGCTTCCGACGTGACCCGCCGCGCTGTCCAGCTGTTCGGCGGTTACGGCTACACCCGCGAGTACCCCGTGGAGCGCATGATGCGCGACGCCAAGATCACCGAGATCTACGAGGGCACTTCCGAGGTCCAGCGCATGGTCATTTCCAGCCACCTGGGCGTGAAATAAGTTAGGAGGCAGATTGAAATGAAAATCATTGTTTGTGTCAAGCAGGTCCCCGATACCTCCGGTAAGGTGGCCGTCAACCCCGATGGCACCCTGAACCGTGCCTCCATGGCCGCCATCACCAACCCCGATGACCTGAACGCCGTCGAGGCCGCCCTGACCCTGAAGGAGCAGACCGGCGCCGAGGTCGTGATCGTCTCCATGGGTCCCCCGCCCGCAGAGGCTATGCTGCGTGAGATCCTGGCCCGCGGCGCTGACCGCGCCGTCCTGGTCTCCGGCCGCGAGTTCGGCGGTTCCGATACTTACGCCACCTCCCAGATCCTGGCCGCCGCCATCAACAAGATCGGCGTCGAGGACGACGACATCGTCATGTGCGGCCGTCAGGCCATCGACGGCGACACCGCCCAGGTCGGTCCCCAGATCGCTGAGAAGCTGGGCCTGCCCCAGGTGTCCTACGCCGCCGACATCAAGAAGGAGGGCGACACCCTCACCATCAAGCGGATGCTGGAGGACGGCTACATGACCATCAAGGTCAAGACCCCCTGCCTGATCACCTGCATCAAGGAGCTGAACGTTCCCCGCTACATGAGCGTGGGCGGCATCTTCGAGTGCTACTCCAAGCCCTACGAGGTCTTCGATTACAACACTCTGAAGGACGATCCCCTCATCGATCCCGCCACCATCGGTCTGAAGGGCTCTCCCACCAACATTCTGACCTCTTTCACTCCTCCTCAGAAGGGCGCCGGCATGATGCTGGAGGGCGCCGACAAGGAGACCTGCGAAAAGCTGGCCGGAATCCTGGCTGCCAAGCACATGATCTGATAGAAGGGAGAATTGAAGAATATGTCTACTTTCAACAGCGCTGATATCGCTGCCTTCAACGGCGGCGTGTGGGTTTTCTGTGAGCAGCGTCAGGGCACCATGATGCCCACCTCTTTCGAGCTGATCTCCGAGGGCCGCAAGCTGGCTGACGAGCTGGGCACCAAGCTATATGGTATCCTGCTGGGCCACAACATCGAGGGTATCGCCAAGGAGCTGGGCGGCTACGGCGCCGACGGCGTCTATGTCTGCGACCACCCCCTGCTGGAGAACTACACCACCGACGGCTACACCAAGGTCATCTGCGACGTGGTCGCGGAGTACAAGCCCGAGATGATGCTCATCGGCGCCACCAACATCGGCCGTGACCTGGGCCCCCGCTGCGCCGCCCGCCTGCACACCGGCCTGTGCGCCGACTGTACCCACCTGGACGTGGACATGGGCATCTACAAGGACTTCCTGCGTGAGGCCTCCACTCTGGCCCCCGAGAAGATCGACGGTCTGAACACCGCCATGGTCCTGGGCGAGAAGCACGACGTGTCCCGCGACCTGAAGATGACCCGTCCCGCTTTCGGCGGCCACCTGATGGCCTCCATCATCTGCCCCCGCTTCCGTCCCGCCATGGCCACCGTCCGTCCCGGCGTTATGAAGAAGGCCCCCTTCGACCAGGCCAAGGCTGACGCCTGCGAGATCATCAAGCCCAACTTCTCCCTGACCGAGGACGATATGGACACCCAGGTCGTGGAGGTCGTCAAGGCCGCCAAGAAGCTGGTCGACCTGATCGGCGCTGACGTGGTCGTCTCCGTGGGCCGCGGCATCAGCAAGGACGTCGAGGGCGGCATCAAGCTGGCTGAGGAGCTGGCTGAGGTCCTGGGCGGCGTCGTGGGCGGCTCCCGTGCCACCATCGACTCCGGCTGGCTGTCCGCCGACCACCAGGTCGGTCAGACCGGCAAGACCGTTCACCCCAAGATCTATGTCGCTCTGGGCATCTCCGGCGCTATCCAGCACAAGGCCGGCATGCAGGACTCCGAGTGCATCATCGCCGTGAACAAGAACGAGACCGCTCCCATCTTCGAGATCGCCGACTACGGCATCTGCGGCGACCTGTTCAAGGTCACCCCCATGCTGATCGAGGCCATCAAGGCTGCCAAGGCCGCCAAGTAAGAAGGGCGCTCCCCTCATACAACCAAAAAGCCCCCTGTTTCCATTTGGAAACAGGGGGCTTTTCAGTCTGTCGAAAAAGCTTTTTCGACAGACTGAACAAATTTGAAAACATTAAAAAATGTTTTCAAATTTGTACTGATTGAAAAGAAAGGGAACCCTGACGGTTCCCTTTCAAACTATCCTTCCCTCCGAATCCTTAAAGAATCAGGGTTTATTGACAAGCTGAAAAGCCCCCTGGCCTTCTGTACAACGGGAACACCCACGGTTCATCTTGTTTCCGCACCCCCGCTTCCCCGCCCTCATACAATAGAGCAGAAACCTGCCGCCCGGCAGGGCGGTCCCGGAGGGATCCTTATGAAACACGAACTGAATTTCTGGGTGGTGGGGGGCGACATGCGGCAGGTCAAGCTGGCCCAGCTGCTCTCTGACGACGGCCACACGGTCCATACTTACGCCCTGGACCCCGGCCCCGAGCCGGTCCCCGGGCTGATCCAGGAGCAAAACCTCAATCAGGCGGGCCGGGCCGACTGCGTGGTCCTGCCCCTCACCGTCAGCACGGGGGGCGGATTGCTCAACGCCCCCCTCTCCCTGTCCGAACACCCCCTGGCCCCCATTCTGGACCGGCTGGTCCCCCGGCAGTTCCTCTGCGGCGGGCGGATCGACCCGGAGACGGAGGCCCTGGCCCGGGAACGGGGACTCATCATCCACGACTACTTCGCCCGGGAGGAGCTGGCGGTGGCCAACGCCGTCCCCACCGCCGAGGGAGCGGTCCAGCTGGCCATGGAGCACCTGCCCATCACCATCCACGGCTCCCGGGTGCTGGTGGTGGGCTTCGGCCGGGTGGGGCGGATCACCGCCCAGCGCTTCGCCGCCCTGGGGGCCAAGGTCAGCGTCGCCGCCCGGAAGTACGAACAGCTTGCCTGGGCCCAGGCCATGGGCTTCGGGGCCGAGGAGCTGGGCCGGCTGGCCGGCTGGCTGTGCGGCTATGACCTGGTGGTCAACACCGTCCCCGCCCCGGTACTCAACCGCCCAGAGCTGGAGGACCTGAAGCCCGACTGCCTCATCCTGGACCTGGCATCCAAGCCCGGCGGGGTGGACCTGGCCGCCGCCGGGGAGCTGGGGCTCACGGTCATCTGGGCCCTGTCCCTGCCGGGGAAGGTGGCCCCGGTGACCGCCGGCGCCGCCATCCGCAGCACCATCTACAACATGCTCCGCGAATTGGGCCGCTAGGCCCTGGAAAGGAAGGGAAATTCTTGGAAAACGCTGTCATTGGATTCGCCGTGTGCGGGTCCTTCTGCACCCACGCCAGAGCCATGTCCGCCCTGGAACAGGTCCGCGCCCGCTGGCGGACCGTAGTTCCCATCGTCTCGGAGTGCACCGCCGAAACCGACACCCGCTTCGGCACGGCCCACGACCTGATGCGGGAGATGGAGCGCATCTGCGACCACCGGGTGATCTCCACCGTCAAGGGGGCGGAGCCCATCGGCCCCCAGAAACTGCTGGACCTGCTGATCATCTGCCCCTGTACCGGCAACACCCTGGGCAAGCTGGCCGCCGGAGTCACCGACACCAGCGTCACTATGGCCGCCAAGGCCCATCTGCGCAACGGCCGTCCCCTGCTCATCGCTCCCTCCACCAACGACGGACTGTCCGCCTCCGCCTCCACCATCGGCACGCTGCTTGCCCGGAAATACATCTATTTCGTCCCCTTCGGCCAGGACGATCCCCAGAAAAAGCCCACCTCCCTGACGGCTGATTTCAGCCAGGTGGCCGACGCCGCCCAGGCCGCTCTGGAGGGCCGCCAGCTCCAGCCCTTGCTTCTGGGACCTCTGGTATAACGATGAAAAAACGGACCGTCTTAAAAGACGGTCCGTTTTTGGATGGGTTTTTCCTTTACTTGCCGCACAGCTCCTTGGCCACTTCCACAATGTGGTCGGCGGACAGGCCGAACTGCTTGAGCAGGGCGGCGGCGGGGCCGGAGTGGCCGAACTCGTCGTTGACGCCGATGCGGCGGACCAACGTGGGGCACTTCTCGCTGAGCACGCCGCAGACCGCCTCGCCCAGGCCGCCGATGACGTTGTGCTCCTCGCAGGTGATGACCTTGCCGCACTCCTTGGCGGCCTTGATCACCAGCTCCTCATCCAGGGGCTTGATGGTAGCCATATTGATGACCCGGGCGCTGATGCCCAGCTCCTTCAAAGCCTTGCCGGCCTCCACAGCCTCGGCCACCAGCAGGCCGTTGGCGATGATAGCCACGTCGGCGCCGTCCTGGAGCACCTCGCCCTTGCCGATCTGGAAGTTGTAGCCCTCCTCCTCGTGGAACACGGGGACGGCGGAGCGGCCAAAGCGCATATAGACGGGACCCACATGCTCATAGGCGGCCTTCACCATGGCCCGGGCCTCCACGTCGTCGGAGGGAGACATGACCACCATGCCGGGGATGGACCGCATCAGGGCGAAGTCCTCGCAGCACTGGTGGGAAGCGCCGTCCTCGCCCACGGAGATGCCGCCGTGGGTGGCGCCGATCTTCACGTTCAGATGGGGATAGCCGATGGAGTTGCGCACCTGCTCAAAGGCCCGCCCGGCGGCGAACATGGCGAAGGTGGAGGCAAAGGGGACCATCCCCGCGGCGGCGGCGCCGGCGGCCACGGCCATCATGTTGCCCTCGGCGATGCCGCAGTTGAAGTGGCGGTCAGGATAGGCTTTCTTAAAGATACCGGTCTTGGTGGCGCCGGCCAGGTCGGCGTCAAAGACGATGAGGTCCTCGTGCTGGGCGGCCAGCTCCTTCAGGGCGTTGCCGTAGCTCTCACGGGTCGCGATCTTCTTCACGTCTGCCATCTTACATCGCCTCCACTTCCGCCAGCTGGGCCTTCAGCTCAGACATGGCCTGCTCGAATTCCGCGTCGTTGGGGGCCTTGCCGTGCCAGCCCACCTGGTTCTCCATGTAGCTGACGCCCTTGCCCTTGACGGTCTTCATGACGATGGCGAAGGGGACGCCCTTGGTGGCGCGGGCCTTGGCAAAGGCCTCCTCCATCTGGTCAAAGTCATTTCCGTCGATCTCCGCGACCTCGAACCCGAAGGCGCGCAGCTTCTCGGGGATGGGATAGGGACTCATAATGTCATCCAGTTTGCCGTCCAGCTGGAGGCCGTTGTTGTCGATGATGACGCACAGGTTGTCCAGCTTGTAGTGGTGGGCGAACATCATGGCCTCCCAGACCTGGCCCTCCTCGATCTCGCCGTCACCCAGCAGGGCGTACACCCGGTAATCCTTGTTCTTGATCTTGCCGGTCAGGGCCATGCCGCAGGCGGCGGAGATGCCCTGGCCCAGGGAGCCGGTGGACATGTCCACGCCGGGGGTCATATTCATGTTGGGGTGGCCCTGGAGATGGCTGCCGATCTGACGCAGGGTCTTCAGGTCCTCCACGGGGAAGAAGCCCCGGAGGGCCAAAGCGGCATACAGGCCGGGGGTGGTGTGGCCCTTGGACAGGACGAAACGGTCCCGGTCCTCCCACTTGGGATTGGCGGGGTCCACCTTCAGCTCCTTGCAGTACAAATAGGCAAACAGGTCGGCGGCGGACAGGCTTCCGCCGGGATGGCCGGCCTTGGCCGCGTGGATGCTCTCAATGATACCCATGCGCACCTTGCAGGCCATTGCCATCAGTTGCTTTTTTTCATTGGCTGTCATAGCGTCTCCTTCTTCCTTACAAAGTCCCGAAAACGGTTCCTGGGAGAACAGGCCCGTCCGGGCAGTAAAACGGCGTTCCGCCGCAAGCTTTTCAGCACCCCAATTATAATCCATGCCGGACAAATCCGCAAGACTGGAAACGCAACCTTTTTTCGGTCAAACGGTAAAAAGACCGGGGCGCTTGTTCAAGCGCCCCGGCCGAACGGTCGCGGAGGAAAGGGCCTGTCACAGCAGAGTTCGTCTGCGCCGGAACCACCCGATCCCATCGGAGAGGAAGCAGAGCAGAGTCACCACCACCATACCGATCGCGGGCAGCAGCAGCAAAGCGATCAGCAGCAAATTTGAGCCCAAGTAAAGGGCGCTGCAAAGCATTTCCAACATGTCCTGCTCCTTTCTCCAAATTTTGTTGTTTCGCCTAAATAGACCCCCATTTTCTCTTTCTCTTCTAGCTAAATTATACTACTTTTTTCCGAGGAAGGGAAGCGGGTAATCGAATTTTTTCTGAAAAAGCTTCCAGCGCATCCCGGCGCGCAAAAACGGGCGCGGCCTTTCGGCCGCGCCCGTATGTTCCGGTCACTTTTTCTTCTTGTGCTTGTCGAAGAAGCTCTTGATGCTGCCCTCGGAGATATTCTCCCCCATGGCCTCGCCGAAGGCCCGCAGGGCCTCCCGCTGCTCTGTGGTCAGGTTGGTGGGCACCTGGACCTTGACGGTGACGTACTGGTCGCCCCGGCCCCGGCCCTGAAGGGAGGGGATGCCCTTACCCCGGAGACGGAAGGTGGTCCCCGTCTGGGTCCCGGCGGGCAGGGTGTACTTCACCTTGCCGTCGATGGTGGGGATCTCCAGCTCGGCGCCCATAGCCGCCTGGTAGAAGGAGACCGGCTGCTCATAGAGCACCGTGGTCCCTTCCCGCTGGAACTGGGGATGGGGCTTGATGCGCACGCCCACGATCAGGTCGCCGGCGGGACCGCCGTTTTTGCCCGCGTTGCCCTGGCCCCGGAGGGACACCGCCTGGCCGTTGTCGATGCCGGCGGGGATGGTCACCTTGATGCGCTGTTTCTTCCGGACGCTGCCCTCGCCGCCGCAGCTCCGGCAGGGGCTGTGGATCAGCCTGCCGGTGCCCCGGCACCGGGTACAGGGTCCGGTGCTGGAGAAGGTGAAGCCGCCGCCCCCCCGCTGGATCCGGACCACGCCGGTGCCCCGGCAGTCGGGACAGGTCTCGGCGGTGGTGCCCGGCTGGCAGCCGGAGCCGTGGCAGTCGGAGCAGACCTCAGTCCGGTTCAGCTCGATCTCCTTCTCACAGCCGAAGGCGGCCTCCTCAAAGGAGATGGTCAGGTTGGCCCGCAGGCTCTCGCCCTTTTGGGGGGCGTTGGCCCGCTGCTGTCCGCTGTATCCGCCGCCGAAGCCCCCGCCGAAGAAGGAACCGAAGATGTCGCCCAGGTCGATGTCTCCCATGTCGAAGCCGCCGCCGAAGCCGCCCGCTCCGAAGTTGGGGTCTACCCCGGCGTGGCCGAACTGGTCGTACTTGGAGCGCTTTTCCGGGTTGGACAGCACCTCATAGGCCTCGTTGACTTCCTTGAACTTGGCCTCGGCCTCCTTGTTGTCGGGATTCATATCGGGGTGGTATTTCTTGGCCAGCTTCCGGTAGGCCTTTTTGATCTCATCATCCGAGGCGCCCTTGCTGACGCCCAGCACCTCGTAATAATCTCGTTTCTGTTCTGGCATAGTATCACCTCTAGGAACGATAAGAGAAGGAAAATCAGCGCAACAGCGCCGCCAGAAGGGCGGGCTTGGCTGCCTGCCGTCCGGTCTGATTCTCCGGATCTCCTATCTTTTGATAAATCCAACGCTGGGCGAGGTGAGTTTCTCACCTCGCCCAAAGCAATCGGATTTACTTGTTGTCGTCGTCCACCACGGTGTAGTCGGCGTCCACCACATCGGGGCCGGAGCCGCCCTGGGCCTGCTGGCCGCCGCCGAAGTTGGCGCCGCCCATGTCGGGGCCGGGGCCGGCCTGGCCGCCCTGCTGCTGGTACAGCTTCTCGCTGACGGCGTAGAACGCGCGGGTCAGCTCCTCGGTGGCGTTCTTGATGGCCTGGGTGTCGTTGCCCTTCAGGGTCTCCTTCAGCTTGCCCAGCGCGCTCTCCACGCCGGCCTTGTCGGAAGCGGGGATCTTGTCTCCCATCTCCTCCAGGGTCTTCTCAGTCTGATAGACCATCTGGTCGCCCTGGTTGCGGACGTCCACTTCCTCCTTGCGCTTGGCGTCCTCGGCTGCGAACTGCTCGGCCTCCCGGACGGCCTTGTCGATGTCGTCCTTGGACATGTTGGTGGAGGAGGTGATGGTGATGTGCTGCTCCTTGCCGGTGCCCAGGTCCTTGGCGGAGACATTCACGATGCCGTTGGCGTCGATGTCGAAGGTGACCTCGATCTGAGGCACGCCCCGGCGGGCGGGAGCGATGCCGTCCAGGTGGAACTTGCCCAGAGTCTTGTTGTACTGGGCCATCTCACGCTCGCCCTGGAGGACGTGGACCTCAACGGAGGTCTGGTTGTCGGCGGCGGTGGTGAAGGTCTGGCTCTTCTTCACGGGGATGGTGGTGTTGCGGTCGATGAGCTTGGTCATCACGCCGCCCATGGTCTCGATGCCCAGGGACAGGGGGGTGACGTCCAGCAGCAGCAGGTCCTTCACGTCGCCGGTGAACACGCCGCCCTGGAGGGCTGCGCCCATGGCCACGCACTCGTCGGGGTTGATGCCCTTGAAGCCCTCCTTGCCGGTGAGCTTCTTGACCATGTCCTGGACGGCGGGGATACGGCTGGAGCCGCCCACCATCAGCACCTTGGCCAGATCATTGCCGGACAGGCCAGCGTCGGACAGGGCCTGACGGACGGGGCCGGCGGTGGCCTCCACCAGGTGGGCAGTCAGCTGGTCAAACTTGGCCCGTGTCAGGGTCAGGTCCAGATGCTTGGGGCCGGTGGCGTCGGCGGTGATATAGGGCAGGTTGATGCTGGTGGAGGTGACGCCGGACAGCTCGATCTTGGCCTTCTCGGCGGCCTCCTTCAGGCGCTGCATGGCCACCTTGTCGCCGGTCAGGTCCACGCCCTCGGTACGCTTGAACTCAGCGGCCATCCAATCCATGATGCACTTATCGAAGTCGTCGCCGCCCAGCCGGTTGTTGCCGGCGGTGGCCAGCACCTCGATGACGCCGTCGTCGATGTCCAGGATGGACACATCGAAGGTGCCGCCGCCCAGGTCGTAGACCATGACCTTCTGGGCAGTCTCCTTATCCACGCCGTAGGCCAGGGCGGCGGCGGTGGGCTCATTGATGATACGCTTCACGTCCAGGCCGGCGATCTTGCCGGCGTCCTTGGTGGCCTGACGCTGGGCGTCGGTGAAGTAGGCGGGGACGGTGATGACCGCCTCGGTGACGGTCTGGCCCAGGTAAGCCTCGGCGTCCGCCTTCAGCTTCTGGAGGATCATGGCGCTGATCTCCTGGGGGGTGTACTTCTTACCGTCGATGGACACCTTGTAGTCGGAGCCCATCTCACGCTTGATGGAAATGACGGTGCGGTCGGGATTGGTGATGGCCTGGCGCTTGGCCACCTGGCCCACCATGCGCTCGCCGTCCTTGGAGAAGGCCACCACAGAGGGGGTGGTCCGGTTGCCTTCCGCGTTGGGGATGACAACGGCGTCGCCGCCTTCCATGACGGCCACACAGCTATTAGTTGTACCGAGGTCGATACCGATGATCTTAGACATAATCTTGTTCCTCCTATATGAAACGTTTTGTGTTTACAGGGTCAAAGGATAACTTGTGAAATGAGATAGAACACAAGGGAAAACAGAAACAGTACGCCGGACGTGAAAAACAACAGATAGGGTCCCGGGTTCCTGCAAACGTCTTGCCAACAGGATCTCCTGCATGCCATTTTATGACGCACCGTACCGTCTCCTTTCTGTGCTTTGCGCAGGTTAATTGGCTACCTTCACCATGGCGAACCGGATGACCTTCTCGCCGCATTGGAAGCCGGCCTGGAAGACCTCAGCCACCTCATTCTCTCCAAAGTTCTCGTCATCAATGTGCATGACGGCGTTGTGGAGGTTGGGGTCGAAGGTCTGGCCCAGGGCGGGGATCTCGGTGATGCCCAGCTTGGAGAGGACCTCCTTGAGCTGGTTCATGGTCATCTCCACGCCCTTCTTGAAGGCCTCGTCGGCGGTCTCCTGCTTTAGGGCCCGCTCCAGGTTGTCATAGACCGGGAGGAAGGCGCCGGCGGTGTCCGCCTTGGCGTCGCTCCACATAGCCTCTTTCTCCTTGGCGGTCCGCTTGCGGTAGTTGTCATATTCCGCGGCCAGCCGCAGGTATTTATCCTCCTGCTGGGCCACCTGGTCCTTCAGGGACTCCAGCTCGGTCAGCAGGGGATCGGGGGCCTCAGTCTGGGCCTCGGGCTGCTGGGCGGTTTCGGCGGTCTGATCCGTCTGCTCCTCCAGCACTTCCTGCTCCTGGCCGGGTGCTTCGTTCTGATTCTTCTTGCTCACGATCGCGCGCTCCTTTTATCTTATTCCTCGTTCCCATCCTGGCCTGCCGGGGGAAGCTCCCCCTTGCCGAACATCCGGGTCAGGCTGTCGGCGAAGTAGGACAGGCGGGCGGTGACTTTTGCGTAATCCATCCGGGTGGGACCCACCACACCGATGACGCCCTTCATATTGTCCCCGATGTCGTAGCTCGCCATGACCACGCTGGTGTCCTTCAAAGCGTCGTTCACGTTTTCCGGACCGATCAGAATGTTCATGTTTTTGCCCTTATCCAGGGTCATGGGCAGCTTGGAAGTCTCGTTCTCCTCGCTGAGGTAGGTCATCAGGGGCTTGGCCTTGTCTAGGCTGTGGTATTCGGGGTGCTCCAGCAGGTGGGTGATGCCGGCGGTGTGTACCTTGCGCTGGGTCTGCTCGGCCAGCACCTCCACCGCGAACTCCACCACCAGGGAGATGAGCTCAAAGGCGGCGGGGGCGGTGCGGGTCTCCATCTTGTCCAGGGCCTGCTCCATCTCCTCCCGGCTCAGCCCCACGAAGGAGCTGTTCAGCACGGCGGAGAGCAGCTGGAGCTGGGTGTCGGACAGCCGGTCGGGCATCCGCACAAGCTTGTTCTTCACGATGGAGTTGTCTGTCATGACCACGGCGATGAAGGCGTTGTCCTCCACCATCAGCAGGTCGAACCGTTTCACCGTGACCCGCTCCACCGTGGTGGCGGCGGTGAACACCGGGTAGTCGCTGATCTGGGAGAGCACCTTGCCCGCCCGGTCAATGACCCGGTCCAGCTCCTCCATCTTCAGGTTCAGGGCCTGGTTGATGCGCTCCGTCTCCTGAAGGGTGAGCTGCTGGCGGTCCATCAGCTCGTTGACGTACAGCCGGTAGCCGGCGGCAGAGGGGATACGCCCGGCGGAGGTGTGGGGCTGTTCCAGATAGCCCAGCTCCGTCAGGTCCGCCATCTCGTTGCGGATGGTGGCGGTGGAGACGTCCAATCCCGCCTTCTCGGACACCATTTTGGAGCCCACCGGCTCAGCGGTGGCGATATAGGTCTCCACAATGGCCCGAAGGATGCGCTTCTTCCGGTCTGTCAATTCCATCTTGCGCCACCCAGCTTTCTCGTCTTGGTTTAGCACTCCATCTTCCTGAGTGCTAAAGATAATGTACCACCCACCCCCAAAATTGTCAATAGGAAGTTTATGAATTTATTTTAAACAAACGTGACCGGGCTATTCTTCGCAGAAAAGCCCGGTCATTGCTAAAACATCATTTCAGAACGCAGCAGTCATTTCCCTCCGGTACGTATTCGGACGGCGTGGGGATAGGGCAGCGGCGGGCGCATCGTGATGCGCCCCTACTCACCCACCGGACGGGTCAGGTCCCGGACCCACCTGCCGGAGCGCAGCCGCCAGACGCCGATGAAGCACTTGACCACCTGTTCCAGGGGGAAGGCCATGTAGACCCAGAACACCGGGGTCCTCAGCACCAGGCCGCAGAAGGCGGCATAGGGAATGGCGCACAGCCACAGGGGGCCGATGTCGATCATGGTGGAGGCTTTCACGTCTCCCCCGCCCCGGAGGACGCCCACGATATTGACGCTGTTGAAGTCCTTCAGGGGCATATACAGCGCCATGGTGGTGATCATCATGGTGGCCACCGATTCCGCCCCCGGGGACAGTTTGAACAGGGGGAACACCCACTCCGGCGCTACAAAGGTGACAAAGAGCAGCAGCAGGACCCCCAGCACGGTCCCGCCCAGCACCGCCAGGGTATCCAGGGCCAGCCCGGTGCCGTAGAGCTGGTCCTGCCGTCCGGCGCCGATCTCCCGGCCGATGATGATGGAGGCGGTGGCACCGATGCCGAAGGCCACCACCATGCAGATCTTCTCCACGTTGCCCGCGATGGTGTAAGCGGCCAGGATCTCAGTGCTCCCCGCCATGTGGCCCATGATGGTGGGGAACATGGAGGTGCCCAGGCCCCACATGGTCTCGTTGCACACCACCATGCCGCCGTACCGCAGGAAGCGGCGGACCATGTCCGCCCCCGGCCGCAGCAGCAGTCCCAGGCGCACCCGGAAGAAGCGGCTGCAGGCCATGTGGACCACCATAATGACCAGCTCCAGCACCCGGGCGGTGAGGGTGGCCAAGGCGGCCCCCTCCACCCCTAGGGCGGGGGCCCCCAGCTTTCCGAAGATGAGCACCCAGTTCAGGAAGGTGTTGACCACCATGGAGGCCACCAGGATGTACATGCCCAGCTGGGGCCGCTCCATGCTCCGGTAGGCCGCCACATACATCATCACCAGGGCGTCAAACACATAGGACAGCCCGGCGATCCTGCCGTACCGGGCGGCCAACTCGATGACCTCCCGCTGGTTGCCGAACAAGCTGAGGAACTCCACCGGCCGGACCAGCAGCACGGCAGCGAAGGCGGCGGAGACCAGAAACACCAGCCACATGGCCACCCCCATCACCCGGTTGATGGCGTCCAGGTCCTGCTTGCCCCAGTATTGGCTGGCCAGGACGGTGGAGCCGCTCTGGACGCCGAAGATGAACAGCTGGACCACAAACAGGGGGATGTTTGCCAGGGTCACCGCCGCCATGGGCAGCTCCCCCAGCATCCCCACCATGAAGGTGTCCGCCATGGCTAGGGTGCTGGTAATCAGATTTTGCAGAACGATGGGGGCGGCCAGCACCAGCACCTGCCGGTAAAAGCCCGGCCCCCGCCGCATATAGGAAAACATGGCTCATACTCCTTTGTACACCACGAGTGAACAGGGCCCCTTTGCCCCCTTTTGTTTACGACAGGCTGGTGAACAGCTGCTCCCCCGCCGCCTTCAGACCTTCGGCCAGAGCGTCCACGTCCTCCCGGCTGGTGTCGTAGGAGAAGCTGACCCGCAGCACGCCGTCCTGCTCCTTCTTGGGCAGCTTCAGCGCTCCGTAGACGTGGCTGGGCTTGCCCTTGTGGCAGGCGGAGCCGGAGGAGACGCAGATCCCCCGGTCGCTGAGGAACCGGACCACCACCTCGCTCTTGTATCCCGGCAGGGTGATGGGCAGGATGTGGGGGGCGCCCCCCCCGGTCAGGGCCCGCAGACCGGGGACCGCCTGGGGCAGTAGGGTCCGGGCGTAGGCGTTCAGCGACTCCATGTGGGCCAGGTCCCGGTCCAGGCTCTCCCTGCCCAGCCGGCAGGCGGCGGCGAAGGCGGCGATCTGGCTGGTGGCCTCGGTGCCCGAGCGCAGCCCCTCCTCCTGGCCGCCCCCCCGGATCAGGGGCGGGAGCTTCAGCCCCTTCCGGATGTACATGGCCCCGATGCCCTTGGGAGCGTGGATCTTGTGGCCGCTGAGAGACAGCAGGTCCACCCCCAGCTCCTTGGGGGTGAAGGGCACCTTCAAAAAGCCCTGGACCGCGTCACAGTGGAGCAGGGCGGGACAGCCGGCGCGCTGGATGGCCCGGGCCGCCTCCGCCACAGGCAGGACGGTGCCCAGCTCGTTGTTCACCAGCATCATGGACACCAGCACCGTGTCCGGGCGAAGGGCCTGCTCCAGATCGGCGGCGGAGATGTTCCCCTGGCGGTCAGGCCGGAGGTAGGTCACCTCATAGCCCTGGCGCTCCAGCGCCTTGCAGGGCTCCAGCACCGCGGCGTGCTCGATGGCGGTGGTGATGATGTGCTTCCCCTTCCGCTTTCCCAGCTCCGCGGCGGCCTGAATGGCCCAGTTGTCGCTCTCGGTGCCGCAGGAGGTGAACACCACCTCCTCCGGGGCGCAGCCCAAAGCCCCGGCCACGTCGGCACGCCACTCCTTCACCCGTGCGGCCGCCTGGCCGCCCAGGGCGTAGCGGGCGGAGGGGTTGCCCCAGCCCTCGCCCATGGCCTCCACCGCCGCCTGGATGGCCTCCGGCCGCACCGGGGTGGTGGCCGCGTTGTCCAGATAATGCACCATGGCTCTCGTCTCCGTTTTCTCTCGATTTCCCGCGTTTTCTCCGGGCTTCCCCGAAGTGCAACGCCAAGCACATGCCATTCTATCCGCTGCACCGGGGAAAGTCAAGGCGGGCAGGCCCTTTTCTTTATTTTTAAGGTAGCAGTCCCCTCTTCCGGCCCGGCCGGCTGGGAAAAGTTGAAAGAAGCCCTCCACAAACGTCTTTCCTTGTGCTATAATGATAACTGTTGAGCAAATCGCTTCCCGGTTTAACCCCCGCGGCCTGCCGCCGCCGAAAATCACCACGGGATAAAGAAGGTCATATTATGGCAAACCGCGACCGTATCTGTTATGTGGTGGGGGCCATGTCCCTGTCCCTCGCCCTGCGCCCCTTCCCCGCCCCCGGAGACTATGTCATCGCCGCCGACCGGGGCTATGACTCCCTCATGGCATACGGCGTGACGCCCGATCTTGTGGTGGGTGATTTTGACTCCCTGGGTTACGCCCCCAAGCACCCCAACGTCACCCGGCTCCCCGCCGAAAAGGACGACACCGACATGGTCTACGCCCTGCGGAAGGGCCTGGAGCTGGGGTACCGCCGCTTCGTCCTGCTGGGCGGCGTGGGCGGCCGGCTGGAGCACACTCTGGGCAACCTCCAGTTGCTGGACTGGCTGACCACCCAAGGTGCCGCCGGCTTCCTGGCCGGGGAAAAGACGGTGGCCACCGCCCTCCGGAACGGCTCCATCACCTTCCCCGCCTCCATGTCCGGCTACCTGTCCGTGTTCTGCAACAGCGGCACGGCGGAGGGGGTCACCCTGTCCAACCTGAAATACCCCCTGGACCGCTACACCATGTCGGGCAGCTTCCCCCTGGGGGTCAGCAACGAGTTTTTGGGCGTCCAGGCCAAGGTCACCGTGGAGCGCGGCTCCCTCATTCTGGTCTGGGAGGACCGGGGAGACTTCTATACCCTGCTCCCCCAGCTGTGGCCACAGAGCGGCCCCGCCGGGGCCTGACCGGCTTCCACCTTTTCCCCTTGCTTTTTTCCCGCAAATATGTTACATTAACATACCACGTTTCCCTGAGAGGAGGTGCCGGCCATGGGCGAAGCCGTCAAGATCATCGCGAAAAACAGCAAAGCCTACCACGATTATTTTATCGAGGAGAAATACGAGGCCGGTATCGAACTGGCGGGCACCGAGGTCAAGTCCATCCGCCTGGGCAACGTGAATCTGAAGGATTCCTTCTGCATCATCAAGGAGGGGCAGTTGTCCGTCCTTGGCATGCACATCAGCCCCTACGAGAAGGGCAACATCTTCAACAAGGACCCCCGCCGTCCCCGCCGGCTGCTGATGCACAAGCGGGAGATCCTGCGGCTCTTCGGCCGCATCAAGCAGGACGGCTACTCCCTCATCCCCCTGGCTGTCTATTTCAAAGGTCCCCGGGTCAAGCTGGAGATCGGCCTGGCCAAGGGCAAAAAGCTCTACGACAAGCGGGAATCCGCCGCCCGGAAGGACGCGAAACGGGAGATGGACCGGGCCATGAAGACCCGGAACCGCTGACGGTACTTCAGATATTTTGGAAAGGATGATCTACATGGCACAGAACCCCATCGTCACCATTGAGATGGAAAACGGCGGCGTCATCAAGGCCGAGCTGTTCCCCGAGGTGGCCCCCAACAGCGTAAACAACTTCATCAGCTTGATCCAGAAGGGCTTTTATGACGGCCTGATCTTCCACCGTGTTATCCCCGGCTTTATGATCCAGGGCGGCTGCCCCCAGGGCACCGGCATGGGCGGCCCCGGCTACTCCATCAAGGGCGAGTTCACCGGCAACGGTTTTCAGAATGACCTGGCCCATGACCGGGGCGTGCTGTCCATGGCCCGGGCCATGAATCCCAACTCCGCCGGCAGCCAGTTCTTTATCATGGTGGAAAAGGCTCCCCACCTGGACGGTCAGTACGCCGCCTTCGGCAAGGTCATCGAGGGCATGGACGTGGCCGACGCCATCGTGTCCACCAAGACCGACTGGAACGACCGCCCCCGCCAGGAGCAGAAGATGAAGAAGGTCACTGTGGATACCTTCGGGGTGGCGTACCCCGAGCCTGAGAAGGTGTAATTCCGGTCTATCCGGTTTACAATATAAGCGTTTCGTACCGCGCGGGGCGGAAAAGCCCGCTCCGCGCGAATCAAGACCTCCAGGTCACCTCCCCGGGCGGCACCGCCGCCCATCGTGCCGAAGCCCAGCGCCAGCGGCTTCGGTACGAAGCGGAGGAGCAGCGGAATGAATGAGCTTTCGTGCCTGCACAGAAGCGAATGATAGGAAGCTTGCGTCGACGACGAGGGGGCGTACCGGTTTCGACGGGGACGTTGAAGCAGGAATAGCGGGCGGTGGCGCCTGGCCACCTTAAAACGGGCATTCTTTATAAATTAAAGAACAACAACGAATACGCTTACGCTGCCTAATTAAAGGCGGCCGTCTGACCGGGAAGGGCCACGAGCCCGGATCAGGCGTCGTTTAGTGGCGGACGTGCGTACGCTAAGCTTTGCGCGTACCATGCATCATGAAGCTCACCTGACCCCCGGGCGTGACGGCTTGCCCGGGGCGAGGGGAACGGGGAGAGCAAGACTCCCGCAATAACCGTCTGCGCCCGGAGAAGTTCTTGTGGATGCGTTTTCGGACGGGAGTTCAACTCTCCCCGCCTCCACCAAAGGGGTATTACACGAACACCTACTATTTTCGCGGCGGCTTCGCCGTGACGGTGTGGTTGTGATACCGATAACAAGAGAGCGGTCAAGGTTTTATGCCTTGGCCGCTCTTTTATCATATTGTTTTGTTATAGGGCAAATCCTTAATATATTTTTCCATAGCGTCCCAGTCAGGAATATATTCGCCAGCGACTAATTTAGCAGGTAGACGAATTGTTGATTTTACCATACGCTCAGGTCTCCACTTGCGGCCATATGCCCAGCGGTATTTATCCATTTCAATCACTGTAGCGACGAAGAGTGCATTAAACACATTAATATCGCCATCCAAGAAATATAGCGGATTTACATCGTGACTGCATGTAAACGGAATGGGTTGATAAAAGGCGCAACCAACAGAACCATTGTTTGTAACGCATAACGAGTTTCCGGGGAAGATTTTCTCTTCAATCAAATGTGGAAAGCTCTTAACTTCAAGCACCGCTTGCTGGGCCCTAAGCTCAATCCAAACGCCATCGATTAGTAGATCTGCGTCATTTTCCCACCACCTATAAGACCAGCGGTTTGTGATCCGTACTCTGCGTCCCGGCGAGGATGAGGATATTGCGCCGGCCAACCCAAAGTGGATACTGAAACGGGCCTGGGCGCTTTTGGAGGATTGATTTATCCTAACAATTCGGCTAAGATAATGACACGGAGGGTTGAACCATGAAAATTGTTGTTTTGGACGGATACACGGAGAACCCCGGCGATTTGAGTTGGGATGAGCTGGGCAAGCTGGGCGAGTTGACGGTCTATGACCGTACCAGTCTCACCGACGAGAACGAGGCCATCGCCCGTATTGGAGATGCTGAGATCGTCTTCACCAACAAGACCCCCATCACCAGGAAAGTGATCGACGCCTGCCCCAGCATGAAATTCATCTCCCTTTTGGCCACCGGCTACAACGTGGTGGATTATGTGTACGCCAAGGAGAAAGGTATCCCCGTCACCAATGTGCCTACTTACGGCACCGCCTCAGTCAGCCAGTTCTCCATTGCCCTGCTGCTGGAGATCTGCCACCACATCGGCCATCATGACGCCTCTGTCCATGCCGGCGATTGGGCCAACTGCATCGACTGGTGCTACTGGGACTATCCCCTGATGGAGCTGGAGGATAAGACCATCGGCATCATTGGCTTCGGCCGCATCGGCCAGGCGGAGGGCCGGGTAGCTAAGGCCCTGGGTATGAACGTACTGGCCTATGATGTCTATCCCAATGAGTCTGGTAAAGTCATCGGGAAATATGTGGACCTGGACACCTTGTATGCCAAGGCCGACGTCATCACCCTGCACTGCAACCTGACTCCTGAAAACACCGGCATGATTAACAAGGACACCATCTCCAAAATGAAGGATGGTGTCATCCTCATCAATAACGCACGGGGCCAGCTCATCAACGAGCAGGATGTGGCTGACGCCTTAAACAGCGGCAAGATGGGCGCTGCTGGCCTGGACGTGGTGTACACCGAACCTATCAAGGCGGATAACCCCTTACTGAAGGCCAAAAACTGCATCATCACCCCCCATATCTCCTGGGCCCCCAAGGAGAGCCGTCAGCGTATCATGGACTGCGCCGTAGCCAACGTCAAGGCCTATATCGAAGGCGCTCCCGTCAACGTGGTCAACAGGTAAGGCACGATGAAAAAATGCATTGTCATTTCCGACTCCTTCAAAGGGACCTTGTCCAGTTTGGAGATTTGCCGGATTGCCCGTCAGTCGGTTCCCCGTTTTTTTCCTGAGTGTGAAGTGGTTACCGTACCGGTGGCCGATGGCGGCGAGGGTACTGTAGAGTGCTTTATCGAAGCAATCCATGCTGTCCCGGTGACCGTCACAACCACCGGCCCTTATGGGGAGAACATCCAGGCCACTTACGCCCGCAGCGGATCCAAAGCCGTGGTGGAGATGGCCTGTGCGGCCGGACTGCCTATGGTAGGAGAACGGCAGAATCCGGAGGCCACGACCACGTTTGGCGTTGGAACGGTAATCCGCCACGCAGTCGAGAGCGGCTGCACGGAGATCCTGCTCGGGCTGGGCGGCAGTGCCACCAACGACGGCGGCTGCGGCTGTGCCGCAGCCCTGGGAGTCAAGTTCTGCAACCGAAACGGAAATCACTTTGTGCCGGTGGGCGGAACGCTGGACCAAATTTGTCATATTGATGTATCTGAGGCCCGAAAACTGCTGGAGAAGGTCAAGATCACTGTGATGTGTGATGTGGACAATCCTTTGCATGGACCTACAGGAGCGGCCTATGTCTTTGCGCCTCAAAAGGGCGCAGATGAGGCCATGGTGGAACGGCTCGACAACCAGCTGCGCTGTCTGGATCAACTGATTCAGCAGGAGCTTGGACTGCCCGTGGCACAGATGCCCGGTACCGGAGCTGCCGGCGGCATGGGAGCGGGCTGTGTGGCCTTTCTGTGTGCTGAGTTGAAATCTGGCATTGAAGCTGTGCTGGATATGGTGGAATTTGACCGGTGTCTGGATGGAGCCGACCTGGTCATCACCGGTGAGGGCCGCATCGACTCCCAGAGCGTTCACGGAAAGGTAATCTCTGGAATCGCAAAGCGAACCAAGCCTCGGAAAGTACCTTTAGTGGCTGTGGTGGGAGGCATCGCAGACAGTGCCAGTGAGGCCTATGATTTAGGTGTTACGGCTATGTTTGGGATCGACAGGGAGGCTGTAGCCTTTACCCAATACGCACACAGGACCAGCGAGCATTATCAGCGTACTCTGGAAGATATTTTACGGCTTATCAAAGCAATGGAGAAATAAACTCTGCGCGGAAAATCACGATCCGGTTGCAAGTGATGAGGTGAATCCTGCGCTAATTCATACGCTCATTCCTTAGCCAGCAGCCTGGCGTTTTCCCCTCGTTCGGGTTCATCTGCTGATCTCCCGCTCTTATCATTATATTTTACGATCTGTTAGAGGTGATGAAAGAACGAAAGCTCTGCCAATTAGTGGCGCGATTCGCTGCGATATCATCATCGGGACAATTGCTACAAGAGTAAAACACGCAGGGAACTGCCTTTAAATGGTTTTGGATATCTCATACTGCCATAAGCTGTGTGGTCGGCCCGGGAGCGGCTTGTGGAGGGTTGGACTGACTCCAGCCTTCACCAGCCACACGGAAGCTCCCAACATTAAAAAGGCCATTGCCCTGGACACCTTGTTTGATATAGCCGAAGCTCTGGAGATTCCGGCGTATCAATCCTTCCCATTCGGCCCCGGCGATGTCTGATTTTTCCATACCTTTTGATCTTTCCTCTATTGCTCCATGTAAGCTGGACACTCAGTGTCCAGCTTATTGTTTTCTGCAAAATAACCGTAAACACCATGGAGTCTTGATCCCCGCCGCCTTGACGATGCACTCATAAATGGTGGTTTTAGGAAGCCGCCTTACCCGGCCATTCCGAATGGCTTTCAATGCCCCGCTTCTTTTACCATACGGTAGTAACTCCAGGAACGAGACGCATATACTTCTTTAATTCG
Organism: Pseudoflavonifractor phocaeensis; assembly: GCF_021531815.1. Lineage (GTDB taxonomy): Bacteria > Bacillota > Clostridia > Oscillospirales > Oscillospiraceae > Lawsonibacter > Lawsonibacter phocaeensis_A. The sequence continues at coordinate 36,339 of NZ_JADYUM010000015.1, read as the reverse complement.
TCCCACTACATCAAAATCGTTCATCTGTGTTCCTTCAAATCAGTCTGTATCGTTATTTTTTCTATAGAAAAGTTTTCGGACCGGAACGTATACTTCTCCATACATGTGGTAACGCGGCACTTATTGAAAAAATAAACCGTATATTGCCATAAGCAGGCCGAAGATGGTGGTGGAGTTGCGGTCCACGGAGTGGTAGCTGGTAGGGTCCACCAGGTCCCGGTCCAGGGCCGCGTCATAGACCCGGTCATAGGACCCGGCGGGAACGATGTGGGATGCGATGGCTACTGCTGTATGAGCGGGACAGCCCGGTCCACGCTGGTCTTCGTGATATTTGTGGCCGTCATGTACTTGACAGTCTATCTCCTCATCAAACACGAAGCACGGACGGACGCCCCGGTATGAACCGGTTTTCTCCCACGCAAAAACGGGACGGACCCAAGAGGTCCGTCCCGTTTTTATGATTTAGTTTCGCCGGGTACTCAGAAGGCGATCTTCAAGCCCTGGCGTTTGGCGTTGGCCACCTGGAACACCACGATAGCGGCGCACAGGGCCAGGCCAACCACGTCGGTGGCAATGCTGCTGTTGATCAGCAGCAGGGCCGTGACGGCGGATACCGCACGGATCAGGATGGGCACCTTGGCGAACAGGTAGCCCTCGGCGGCCACGCTGATCAGGAACACGCCAATGACGGAGGTGATCAGGATCCAGATACCGCTGAGCAGCGTCACGCCGTCCAGCAGCAGGCCCTGGTTGTAGACGAACATGTAGGGGACGATGAAGCCCGCGATTGCCAGCTTCACAGACACCCAGCCCGTCTTCATGGGGTTGCCGCCGGAGATGCCGGCCGCGGCGAAGGAGGCCAGGGCCACGGGAGGCGTCAGGTTGGCGAACATGGCGAAGTAGAAGCAGAACATGTGGGCGGACAGGTCGGGGATGCCCAGCTTCACCAGAGCGGGAGCCGCGATGGTGGCGGTGATCAGGTAAGAGGGGATGGAAGGCAGGCCCATGCCCAGGATCATACAGGTCACCATGGTGAACAGCAGGGTCAGGAAGATGCTGCTCTGGCCGATGCTGATGATGGCGCTGGCGATGTTCAGGGCGAAACCGGTCAGGGAGCAAACGCCCACGATGATACCTACGCAGGCGCAGCTGATGGCCACGGAGACGGTGGAACGGGCGGACTGGGCAAAGGCGTCATAGATGTCCTTCAGGCTCATCCGGCTGACGGGCCGCAGTTCAGCCACAACGATGGTCAGAATGATGGTCCAGAAGGCGATCTTCAGAACCGTCCAGCCGGAGGCGAACATCATGATGACCAGGAAGGCGATGGGGATGATCAGGTGGCCCCGCTCCTTCAAAACGCCGCCGATCTTGGGCAGCTGGTCCTTGGGCAGGCCGAACATCTTCTCCTTGTTGGCGCGCAGCTGGACCTGGAACAGGATGCCGGCGTAATAGACGATGGCGGGGATCACAGCGGCTTTCACGATGACGGAATACTTGACGCCCAGGGTCTCGGCCATAACGAAGGCCGCGGCGCCCATGATGGGGGGCATCAGCTGGCCGCCCACGGAGGCGGTGGCCACTACGGCGCCGGAGAACTCGTCGGTATAGCCGCTCTTCTTCATCAGGGGGATGGTGAAGGAACCGGTGGTGACCACCACGGCCACGGCGGCGCCGTTGATCATGCCCAGCAGGCCGGAGGCGATGACGCCCACCTTGGCGGGGCCGCCCTTGGTGCCGCCGGCGATGGCGCTGGCCAGGTCGTTGAACAGCTGGCCCATGCCGCACTTGTTCATGACTTCACCGAAGATGATGAAGATGACAATGTAGGTGGCGGAAACTTTGATGGAGGAACCGTAGATGCCGTAGATGTCGATGGTCAGATACTGGATGATCTTGGTCCAGGAGTAGCCGCGGTGCATAAAGATGCCGGGCACATAGCGGCCGAACAGACCGTACAGCAGGAAGATGATACACAGAATGGGCAGGGCCGGGCCGCTGATCCGGCGGGTGGCCTCCAACACCAGGATCACCAGGATGGTGCCCATGATAATATCCAGGGTGGAGGGCTTGAAGCCGGTGGACATGAACGCGTTGTACCGGGCCAGCACGTAGATGGGCTCCGCCAGGGACAGGACGGCGAAGATGACGTCATACCAGGCGACTTTCTTCCGGGACGCCTTCTCGTAGGCGGGGTAGAGCACGAAGCTCAGGATCAGGATCAGGCCCACGTGGATGGAGTGGTGCCACAGGTTCACCATGGTCAGCAGGCCGGCCGCATAGACCAGGTGGTAGACCGTGAACAGGAAACAGAACAGGGACAGGGCCTTTTTCATCGTGGGGGAATCAAATTTGCGGGTGCGTGCAGATTTTTCATGCTTTTCCAGCATGGCCTCCTGCTTGGCCAATTCTTCCGCAGACAATTCTGTGGCGAAAATATTGTTTTCTTCAGCCAAAGTGGAACAACCTCCTTTGAACAACGGTTTCACAGGTCACAAAGCTGTGGTGGGGCAGCGAGGAAAACGCCAGGACCGGCTCGCCGTTCAGCAGCAGATCCTTCATATTGATTTGAGAAGTGATCCAGTTAAACCGGAAAAAGACGCTGTTGATGTCATCCATATGGACCAGCCCGTCCTCCCCCACGTAGGTGGGGACGTCCATTTCCGCCGGGATACCCGCGCCGAAGCCTCCGACCTCGATGCGCTGGAGGAGGAAGCTCCCATCCTCCTGGACCACGTAGTATTCGTTCCAAGGAACATGCTCGAAGGAGTGGGTCAGCTCCACCGTCAGGGTATCCCCCGGTTGGATCTGCCGCTCCAAAATGATCTCACCCGTCTTCTGATAAGACAGGCGCAGGGTCATCACCGGATCCCGTCCGGTGAAAAGCAGGGTGGCGCCAAGTACGCAGGCCGTCACCAGCAGGACGGCCAGGACGCATCTGCGCCACTTCTCCGGAGACGCCGGCATACCGGATCACCGCTCCTTTGTCCGGATGGAATGGACAGCCGGCACGCGGCAGAGGTCAGGGACATACCGCGTGCCGGCTGAGAAAGGTCACTGATTACTGCTCAAAGCCGTGATCGGCCCAGAACTTGGCGGCGCCGTCGTGGAGGGGCAGCTGAATGTCGCTGACGCCCACATCCAGATAGATGTTCTTGTTGGCGGCGTTGTGGGAGGCCTGGATGGTGTCGATGTTCTCGAAGATACCGGTCAGCATATCGTAGACCATCTCATCGGACAGGTCCCCGCGCACCAGCATGATGTTGTACACGAAAACGCTCTGGACGTCCTCGGTGTTGTTGTAAGTATCAGCGGGGATGACGGTCTCGGCATAGAAGGGGTACTTGGAGATCAGGTTGTCACGGCCGGCGCCGTCGATGGGCACGATGACCATGTCATAGCTGGTGGCCAGCTCAGTGACGGTGGCGTTGGGCAGGCCGGAGGTGACGAACACGGCGTCGCACTGGCCGTTCTTCATGTTGTCGATGGCCTCGCCGTAAGCCAGGTAGTCCACGGTGCAGTCGTCATAGCTCATGCCATAGGCCTCAAAGATCATGCGGGCGTTCAGTTCCACGCCGGAGTTGGCGGCGCCAACGCCCACGCGCTTGCCCTTCAGGTCCTCCACGGACTTGATGCCGGTGTTGGCGGTGGTGACCAGCTGCACGTAGTTGGGCCACAGGCGCATCAGGGCGCGCAGGTCGCTGGCAGGCTCCTTGCCCTCGTAAGCGCCGAAGCCCTCATAGGCCTGCATGACGGAGTCCTGCATGGCGATGGCGATCTCGGCGTCGCCGTCCAGGATCAGCTGGATGTTCTCAGCGGAGGCGGCAGTGGCCTGAGCGCTGGTGGTGTAGCCCCAATCACCCAGAGCGGTGGCGAAGGCGCCGCCGATGGGATAGTAAATGCCGGAGGTCGGGCCGGTGGCTACGGTGACGAACTCTTTGGCGCGCTCGGCCTCGGTCAGGCCGGTGGAGGCGCCCTCGCTGCTGGCACCGGAAGCGGCGGGCTTGTCGCTGGAAGCGGAGCTCTTGCTGCCTCCGCCTCCGCAGGCGACCAGGGACATGGTCATGCACAATGCAAGGGCCAGGGCCAGGATCTTCTTCATTTTCATTTTAGTCTCTCCCTTTCTCAAAAGTTTCTCAGTTTTATTTCAGCGGCGTGACCGCGGAAACGCAAAACACACAAATCTTCTCTCGGGACATCCGCATTTTATGTGTATTCTACCCTTCTGTCAACAAAACTGCCGGGTACGGTCATTTTTGGCGGGGGAACGGTAAAAATCCGGGTGAGAACGGATAGCTGGTTCTTGCAATGGTTCCTGTTCCGTGTTACACTGTTTCCGTTAAAATTTTGTAAACAATGAGCGGACAAAAAGGGAGACGTGTCGTATGCTGGATGACAGCCTGCTGGGGTATCTGCTGCTGAATCTGGGGCTTTTGATGCTGACGGCAACCGCGCTGACCGAGATCAAGCCCCTGCGCACCATCCTGAAACGTCAGGAGCGCTCCGTAAGCAACCAGCTGCTTCTGGGGCTTATCTTCGGCCTGCTGTCCATCAGCTGCACCTACACCGGCCTGCAGTTTCAGGGCGCCGTGGTCAACACCCGGGTCATCAGCACCGTGGCCGCCGGACTGGTGGGCGGACCCCTCTCCGGGATCTGCGCCGGCCTGCTCAGCGGCGTGCACCGCTACCTCTATAATCCGGCCGGCTTTACCTCCCTGGCCTGCGGCGTGGGCACCTTCTGTTTCGGCGTTATCGGCGCCTTTTTCTACCGCTGGCTCCCCCGGATCTCCCACCGGAATGCCGCTCTGGTGGGCATTGCGGTCCTGTCTGAGATGATCCAGTGCGGGATCATCCTGGTGATGGCCAAGCCCTTCCCCGCCGCGGTGGCCCTGGAACAAGCCATCCTCCTGCCCAAAATGGCGGTCAACTCCGTGGGGCTGGTCATCTTCATGGGGATGCTGGACCGCCTGAACCGCAACCTGACCTTTGAGCTGGTGGAGCAGCGCTCGGCGGCCCTGTTTGTGGCCCAGGAGTGCCTTCCCTACCTCCGGGAGGGCTTGAGCAACCGGGAGGCCCTCCAAAAGGCGGCGGACACAGTGCGGCGCAACCTGCCCAACTTCCAGGTGGCCATCGCCGACCGGGAGCAGATCCTGGTGGCCAGCGGGATGTCCCTGGCGGGACAGCCCCTCCCCGATTTCGTCCGGCAGGCCGAAGAGTCCAGAAAGCTGTCCGTCATCCGCAACTACCAGGGAGAACGCCAATCCCGCCGTTTTCAGGAGAAGGCGGCCATCGCCGCCCCTTTGGTCTGGGACCAGCGGGCGGTGGGAGCACTGATCCTGCTGACGCCCACAGGCCCCAACCTGATCCTGGAGGCGGACCTGCTCACCGCCGAGAGTCTGGCCCAGCTGTTCTCCTCCATGCTGGAGCTGGGAGAGCTGCAGCACCAGGTGGACCTGCGCCACCAGGCGGAGTTCCGGGCGCTTCAGTCCCAGATCAACCCCCATTTTCTGTTCAACGCCTTGAACACCATCTCCGCCCTCTGTCTCACCGACCCGGACCGGGCCCGGGAGACCATCCTGGTCCTGGCCCGGTATTTCCGCCAGACCCTATCCATCAACGAGAGCTTCGTCACCCTGTCCCAGGAGCTGTCTAACGTGGACAACTACCTCTTCCTCACCGAAGCACGGTTTGAGGGGACCGTCCACGTCACCCGCCAGCTCCCCGATGACCTGGAGCGGCTGCGGCTCCCGCCCCTGCTCCTGCAGCCCTTGGTGGAAAACGCCATCCGCCACGGCGGGTCCTCCGACGGCCACCGGTATGTGGACATCCGGATCGAGCAGGACCAGACCCGCGCCCAGATCTGGATCTCCGACCGGGGGCACGGCTTCCCGCCGGAGGTGCTGGCCAAATTCCACGACCCCGACGACCCCAGCTACTCCGGCCTGTTCAACGTACAAAAGCGGCTGCGCAGCATTTACGGCGACCAGTGCGTCTTTGACATCCAGAGCACCGACCACGGCTCCACCTTCTATCTCTCCATCCCCCTGGAGCCCCCCACCGCCGCCCAAACTCTGTCGGAAGGAAGATGACCCTATGCGGATCGCTGTGATCGATGATGAAAAATATTCCCGGGTGGAGCTGATCCACCAGCTCCGGAAGCGCCTGCCCCAGGCGGAGATCGCCGAGGCGGGCAGCGGCGTGCAGGCCATGGCCCTGCTGGAGCGGCAGACCTTCGACCTGCTGTTCATCGACGTCCACCTGGGAGACATGGAGGGGACCACCGTGGCCGCCCTGGCCCGGAAGCTCATGCCCCAAGCCAAGATCGTCTTCGCCACCGCCTACTCCGAATACGCGGTGCGGGCCTTTGAGCTTCAGGTAAACGACTACATCCTCAAACCCTTCGACCCGGAGCGGCTGGACCAGGTGCTGGACCACTGCCTCCCCAGCGCCGCCGCAGAGCCTCCGGCCTCCCCCCAGCCCCTGGACCGGCTGGCCATCAGCAGCAACCGCCACACCATCCTGCTGGATGTGGGCGACATCACCTATATCGAGACGGACGGCTCCGGGCGGGGCTGCGTCCTCCACACCCTGTCCGGCAAGGAGTATACCGACAACGCCTCCCTCTCCGAGTATGAGAGCCGGCTGAACGGCCAGGGCTTCTACCGCATCCACAAGACCTGCCTGGTCCAGCTGAAATTTATCCAGGACATCTTCCCTTGGAACAACAACAGCTTCGCCCTGCGGGTCCGGGGGGCCGACATCCCCCTGCCCATCGGTCGGGACCGCATCAAAGAGCTGCGCCGCCAACTGAAGATCCAGTAAACGGCGGCTCCCATCGGTTCTCCATCTCCCAACCAAAACAAAACACGGTCCGAACAGCGGAGAGGTGCTGTTCGGGCCGTGTTTTTTTACTTTGAGTGACGGATGGATCACACAAAGGGAAGAAGGCATTTCTTTACCGGGCAAAGGAACCATAATAGGCAGCCAGGAAGCTGGACAGCTTTTTCATGGGGATGATCTCCTTTCACATCAAAATCGGTATATCGGTTTCCGCGCGCCGTTCCGCTTAGCGGGAGAAGGTGCGGTAATAATCACTCAGCAGGCTGGACAGGCTTTTCATAACGAAAATCTCCTTTCAAGATCAAGTCCGGTTTATCAGTTCCACCTACGTTTCCCTCAGCGGGAGAAGGTGCGGTAGTAATCACTCAGCAGGGCGGCCAGGCTCTTCATGGTGTTACGCTCCTTTCTGCTCATTTTGAGATCCGGTGCTTGCTTCTTATCGTGCGTACTGGGAAGTCTGACAATTCCCATGACCCGCGCCGACGACGTGACGTAAAACATTCTGTTCCATTATCAGGACCTCCGTTCCGTTTTACTGCTCTTTGCTTTGGGAAATCTTTCTGTTCCCTTTGGACGCCCTTATCCTAACACCAACGGTTTAAAAAAGGAAATACATATATCATTGCATTTACCATATTTTTTTGATATGATAAGTCCGAGGTGAATGGGAATGGAACTGCGTACCCTCCGTTACTTTATCACGGTGGCCCAGGAGCTGAACATCACCCGGGCCGCGGAAAAATTGAATATGAGCCAGCCACCCCTGAGCAACCAGATCCGGGGTCTGGAGGAGGAGCTGGGAGCCCCCCTCTTCATCCGGGGCAAGCGGCGGCTGACCCTCACCGACGAGGGCAGCCTCCTCCTCCGCCGGGCCGTCCAGCTGCTGGATCTGGAGGAGAAGACCCGCCAGGAACTGGCAGCCATGAAAAGCGGCGTGTCAGGCACCATCGTTTTGGGCCTGGTGGAGGGCCGGGCGCCCTATCTCACCGCCCGGTGGATCGCGGGCTTCCGGGAGGAATTCCCCCTGGTTCGGTACAGCCTGTGGAACGGCAGCAGCGACGACGTGCTGGACCGCCTGCACAGGGGGCTAGCCGACCTGGCGGTCATCGCCGCCCCCTACGACACGGAGCATCTGGAGGGCTTCCCTGTGGGCCGGGAGCCCTGGGTGGCCATCATCCCCCGGAAGCACCCCCTGGCCCAGCTGCCCGGGGACCAGCTGCCCCTGGCCCGGCTGGTGGGCCAGCCCCTGATCGTCCCCACCCGGAAATCCCGGATCGAGGCCATCCGAAAGTGGTTCGGCGAGATCGGGGCGGAACCCGACATTTTCTGCGAAATGTCCAACTATGTGGACGCGGTGGCGCTGGCGGAGCAGGGGGTGGGCATCAGCATCTTCCCTCAGACCACCTATACCCCCAACGACCTGGTGGTGTCTAAGGTGGTCACCCAGCCCGCCCGACAGGCGGAATATGTGCTGGTGTGGAGCAAGGCCCAGCAGCCCTCCGGCCTGGTCCAGGCGTTTATCGACTACGTCCAGGACTTTCTGGAGGAGGACAAGATCCACTCCCAGCGCTTCCGGGTCCGGGAGGCGGAGCATATCCTACCCCAAGAGACGGAACGTCTTTAAACCAGAATAAAACCGCCGTCTCCGGCGCATGCTGGATGCGCAAGGAGGCGGTAACATGGAATCTCTTTGGCGATGGGATGCCGCGGCTCCCGGCGGACGGTCCTTGGGCGGCGATCTGACGGTAGACGCCGCGGTCATCGGCGGAGGAATGGCGGGGGTGCTCACCGCCCGGGCCTTGGCCGGGGCGGGACTGCATACCGTGATACTGGAGGCCCGCACCCTGGGCAGCGGACAGACCGGGAACACCACCGCCAAGATCACCGCCCAGCACGGCCTGATCTATACCCGGCTCATCCGGCAACTAGGCGAGTCCCGGGCCCGGCTGTATGCCCAGGCCAACCAGGAGGCGGTGGAGGAGTACCGCCGGCTGGCCCGCTCCGGCATCCGCTGCGACTTCATGGACTGCCCCGCCTACCTCTACTCCCGCTCCCGGGAGCTGCCCCTGGTCCGGGAGGACGTGGCCTGCCGCGCCCTGGGGCTGGAGACCGCCTTCACCGTGACCACGACCCTGCCCTTTCCGGTCAAGGGCGCGGTGCGGATGGAGAGACAGGCCATGCTCCACCCCCTGAAATTTCTGTACGGAGCCGCCCAAGGACTGGAGGTCTATGAGCACACCCCTGTTCTGACCGCAGAGGAAGCCCGTCTGACCACTCCCCGGGGGCGGGTGACCGCCCGGTATGTGGTATTCGCCTGCCACTACCCCTTTGTCAATTTTCCCGGCCTCTACTTTGCCCGGATGCACCAGGAGCGCAGCTATGTGGCGGCGGTGTCAGGCGCTCCCCAGCTGGACGGCATCTACTACGGCGTGGACCCCGGCGGGCTGTCCTTCCGGAACGCCGGAGCCTACCTTCTGGTGGGCGGCGGCGGCCACCCCACCGGCAAGGGTGCGGAACGGAGTCCCTACGACATGCTGGAGGCCCAGGCCAGGTCCTTCTGGCCCCAAGCCGTCCCGGCAGCCCGTTGGTCCGCCCAGGACTGCGTCACCCTGGACGGCCTGCCCTATATCGGCGTATTCAGCCCCTCCCGTCCCCACTGGTATGTGGCCACCGGATTCCAAAAATGGGGCATGACCGCCTCCATGGTGGCCGCGGACCTTATTTCCGCCCAGATAACCGGACAGGAACACCCCCTCTCCTCCGTTCTCTCCCCCCGGCGGTTCAGCTGGACAGCGGCCCGGAGCCTGGCCGGAGAGAGCGGCCGCGCCGCCAAGGGCCTGCTCCGCGGCTGGTTGTGGCGCCCCGGAATGTTCTTGGACCAGCTCCCTGCCGGCCAGGGGGCGGTGGTCACCTGGCACGGAAAAAAGGTGGCGGCTTACCGGGAGCCCGACGGCCAGGTCCATCTGACTTCCCCCCGGTGCGCCCACCTGGGCTGCCAGCTGAATTGGAACCCAGAGGAGCACACCTGGGACTGCCCCTGCCACGGCTCCCGGTTCGACTGCGACGGAAACCTCATCGACAACCCCGCCCAGACCGGCCTGTGACAAAAAATTCCCGGACATACGTCCGGGGATTTTGGAATATAAAACTGGAAACTGCTGCGGGCAGATCTCTGTTCCGGCACCTCTCAGCCCAGGAACCCCAGGTGCTCCAGCAGGATCTTGACGCCCATGAGGATCAGGATCACGCCTCCCGCCAGTTCAGCCCGGTTCCGGAACCGCGCCCCGAAGGCCGCCCCCACCCGGACACCCACTGCCGACAGCACAAAGGTGGTGGCGCCGATGAAGCAGACCGCGGGCAGGATGCTGACCTGGAGAAAAGCGAAGGTAACTCCCACGGCCAGGGCGTCGATGCTGGTGGCTACTGCCAGGGGCAGCATGGCGCCGGGCGTGAAGGAGGCGTCTATGGCCTCCTCCTCTCCCCGGGACTCCCGCACCATGTTCACCCCGATCAGCCCCAGCAGGACAAAGGCGATCCAATGGTCCACACTGGTGATCATCCCCTGGAACTGGACCCCCAGCAGCCACCCCGCCAACGGCATCAGCGCCTGGAAGGCCCCGAAATACGCCCCACAGGTCAGACTGTGGCCCAGCCGCACCCGGGTCACCGACAGCCCTTTACAAACAGATACGGCAAAGGCGTCCATGGACAGCCCCACCGCAATGACAAACAGCTCCCACAAGCTCATGTTGTCTCCTCCTTCCGGCGCAAAGAAACGTAAAGAAAAAGACCCACCCGTCCCCTCCGGACAGGTAAGTCTCATCATTTCAGGTCCAGCCAGGAGAGACACCCTCTCCAGCATGTTGACCGGGCCGCGCTCCCGCGCCGACTACTCCCTTACTTTTGTAGGGACAGGGTACCACGGGACTGCCCCCTTGTCAACCTATTTTTCCGGCGCCGCCCCGCCTTTGCTTTTTGTTCGCGGCGCCGGCGCCAAGAAAAGATTTCCCGCCGAAAATTTTTTGCGGAAAAGTGTTGACAGATGGGGGCGTCTGTGATAATATACATCTTGCGCTGAGCGAAACGGCGCAAACAATAAGGATGCGCGAGTGGTGGAATTGGTAGACTCGCTGGCTTCAGGTGCCAGTGCTCGCAAGGGCGTGCGGGTTCGACTCCCGCCTCGCGCACCAAAAGAGAGATTCGAAAGAATCTCTCTTTTTTGTTGTCCATTCTTGCCAAAGCCCCTATCGGTGTCTTGACCCGCGATGTTGGCTTCCGGCAATTCTTCTTAACGTTGCATCAACACCGGCTGTCCTTCCCCCAAGAACGGTTTCCGAAATCACAACGCAGATGCGCCGAAGGACGCATCTGCGTTTTACAGTTTGCCCGCTCACGCCTGAAACAGGCACAAGATCATCCCATAGATCACACTGGCGCTGATCCCGAACACCAGCACGGGTCCGGCCACTGTAAACAGCTTGGCCGCGGTACCGGTGACCAGCCCCTCGCTTTTGAACTCCACAGCCGGGGAAACCATGGCGTTGGCAAATCCGGTAATGGGCACCAAGGTGCCGGCGCCGGCGTGCTTGGCCAGTTTATCAAACCACCCCAGTCCGGTGAGCAGGGCTGCTGCCAGGATCAGCGTGACGGAGACGGCGGTGCCCGCCTGTTCTTTGTCCAAGCCCCAGTTTTGATACAGGTTGGACAACCCCTGGCCAATGGTGCAGATGGCGCCCCCCACCAAAAAAGCCCACACCAGGTCTTTCCCCATGGGCGACGGCTTTGCGTGCTCGTCCACCAGCTTTCCATAATCCTGATTTGTCATTGTTGCCCCAGTCCTTTCCTGTCCGGTTCTTGCCCTCTAGTGTCTCCCGGCCTCCGCAGTTTATGCGCCGCCGCTCATAAAGCCTGCGGCCTCAGCATAAAATCATGCTGTGGAGGTGATGGTTTTGTATTATCCCAAACGTCAGCTGTTCTTTACCGCGTTTCTGTCCCTCCTGCTGGGGACAGCCCTTCATTTTCTCTATTCCTGGTGTCCCAATGGGGCCACCGCCCTGTTCTCCCCTGTCTGTGAGAGTCTCTGGGAGCACCTCAAAATTATATTTTGGCCCTACCTCCTGGCTGCCCTGTGGCTCAACCGCGGCCGCCCCGGCGGGACGCGTCCCTGGTGCCTTTCCCTGCTGATGATCTGCGCGCTGATGCTTCTGCTGGGCTTTGGATACCATATCCTTCTGGGAGGACGGGCCTTATGGGTGGACATTCTACTGTTCGTCCTGCTGATGGTTCTCGGATTTTGGTTCCCCACCCGGTTTTCCGGCCCGTTTGAAGGACCTTTATGGCTGCTCCCACCCCTGCTGACCGCTCTACTGGCCACCGCCATCCTGCTGTTCACCCTCTGGCCGCCCCGCCTGACCCTGTTTGCCGACCTTTCCCTGTCCAGCGCCTGGCTCTCCCTTCCCTGCTGAATATCCCGCATTTATTTGACACAGCACCCCTCCATTTTCTATAATATACCATAGCGGTTGCAGCGGACCACCTTCCACGGTCCGTTCGGCAGGCACGCCGAGAGGGGGCGGAGACATGATCCTATATGGCGCGTCAGGTTTGACCCAGCGGCAACAGGCCCACGACCTTCTGGCCAAGGCGGCGGAGACCCATTGGGGACTCTTTCCCCTTCCGCCTCTGGAGCGCGGTCCCAAGGGCAAACCCTTTTTCCCCGGGCGGGAGGATCTGACCTTCAACCTCTCTCACAGCGGTTCCCTGGCCCTGTGCGCGTTGGGCGGAACACCGGTGGGCGTGGACATCCAAATCGTCCGCGCCTGGCGTCCCGGCCTGCCCAGACGGGTATGCTCCCCGCGTGAGCTGGCATGGCTGGGCGAGGGGCCGGATTTTTGGGAGCGGTTCTGCCAGCTATGGGCACTGAAAGAAAGCTTGGTCAAGCAGCGGGGCACCGGGTTGACCCACCCCATTTCCGCCATTCAGGTCCCCCTTCCCACCGGGGAGGGCCTCCTGATGGAGCAGGACGGTCTCTGGTTCCGCACCTACTGCGGTGCGGGTTGGCGGGGCGCGGCCTGCGGACTGGAACAGCCGCCCGAAGACATCCAATGGATGACTTTGTGAAAATTTGCGTGAAAATTCCCCTTTACAATCCGTGAAAATCCTGCTATAATAACGGAGCGTCAAATGAAAATGCGCCCGTAGTTCAATGGATAGAGCGTCAGATTCCGGTTCTGAATGTTGGGGGTTCGAGTCCCTTCGGGCGTACCACGTCGGAGCAAGCTGCATATCGCTTGCTTCGACTTTTTTTAAAAGTCAGCGCGCGCTCATTCCGCTGCTCCTCCTTTCCAAATCACAACCGCTTCGCTGGGTTGTGATTTGGTTTTGGGTGCAAACCGGAAAATTGGCGTCTCGAAACTGTTCGCGCTTTCCACGAAAAAGGCTTTCCGCGTTGGCGGAAAGCCTTTTCGTTTTATTTCAGTTCTGCCCCGTTCGTCAATATGATTTTACGGTAGGCCAGCTTTGAATTATCCTGGCCATACGTTCTGCGCCGCTGTTTCCGTAATTTTGCATTAAATGTATACCGTTTCACAGCACCCACAGACGCACACTTTTATTTCCCGCTGCCTTCTTTCTCTGCTTTTGAGTACAGCCACAGCGCTCCGGAATCAGAACTGGAGACGCCGTTCCGGTATGCCTGCAATATGCCCTTTGCGGGATGGTCTGGTTTTACCACATGCTTCAGGCGCTCCGCGATCTCTTCGTCGCTCAATGCGACGTTGATGGTTTTTTCATCCAGATTGATGGTGATCATATTGCCATCCTGAATCGCCGCGATGGGGCCTCCATCCCATGCTTCCGGTGAGATATGTCCAATACACGGCCCGCGGGTGGCACCGGAGTAGCGTCCGTCCGTGATCATGGCCACCGAGGTATGCAGCCCCATACCCACCAGCATGGCCGCCGGGATGGACATTTCCCGCATGCCCGGACCGCCCTTCGGCCCCTCGTACCGGATGACCAGGACGCAGCCCGGCCGGATCTTTTTCCCGACCATGTACTTGCGCAGGTCCTCTTCCGAGTCAAAGCAGACCGCAGGCCCTGTATGGCGGAACATGGACGGCTCCACCCCGCTCTTTTTCACGATGCAGCCGCCGGGAGCAATGTTTCCGTAAAGCACCGTGTAGCATCCATTGGGATAAAGGGGGTCCTGCTCTGTATGGATCACCTTTGGATCCACCCGGCCATGGAACCCGTCCAGATACTCTCCCAGAGTACCTCCCGCCGCCAGCTTCGCATCCAGATTCAAATGCCGGCGGATCGCATTCAGTGTGGCCGCCACACCGCCCGCCTTATGGTAATCGCTGATATTATATTGGGAGGATGGTTTGAACTTTGCGATCACAGGGATATCTGCCTGTACCTCGTCAAATTCTTTCAGGGAAAAATCAATTCCCATCACATTGGCCAGCGCGCAGACGTGCAGCTGTGCGTTGGTGGAGCCGCCGGTGGCGGATACATGGCGCAAGCCATTGATAATAGAAGCTTTCGTGACGATGTCGCTGAACCGGATGTTCTCCCGCACCAGCTCCACCACACGCTCCCCCACGTCCCGTGCCTGACGGACTTTGGCGGCTGAACAAAACAGCGTGGTGGTGGAACCGACGGGCGTCAGCCCGATGACCTCGGAAAAGACCCCCATGGTATTTGCCGTGCCGTACATGGAGCAGGTCCCGCAGGAGAAGCAGATATTCTCTTTAAACAGGTGAAGATCCTCGGCGCTGATCTTCTCCGCGTTGTATGCCCCGATGGCTTCCTTCAAGTCCAGCGTCACATAGGTCTTTTCCCCATCCTCATAGGGCACCATGCATCCTGCTGTCAGGAACATACACGGCAGGTCGAGCGCAGCAGCGGCCAGAAGCATACCGGGCACGATCTTATCGCAGGAACAGAGAAAGGCCAGGCCGTCAAAGCCCTGCGCTCTCGCCATGCACTCGATGGACGCAGCGATCAGATCCCGGGAGGGCAGGACGCAGTGCATCCCAACTCCCTGGGACATGCCGTCGCACGGAGCCGGAACATTGAACTCCCCCGGCGTGCCGCCTGCCGTCCAGACGCCCTCCTTCACATACCCCGCCAGATCCTTCAGCGGCTTGTGTCTGGGGTTCACATCCGTATAGGAGTTTACGATCCCGATCAACGGCTTGCGGAGATCCTTCTCCCGGTATCCGCACGCACCCATCAGGCCGACATAATAGGCCGCCTGCTGATTGTCAATTTTCAGCTTCTTCTCATCCATTGCGTCTGTCTCCTATTCTTCCTCGTTGAAAAATCCCCGCAGAGCCTTTGCGATCTCCTGCTCCGCTTCCTGCCACTCGTCCCCGGTCGCATAGATGACAAAACCGTGGCCTCTGTTTTGATACTGGCGCAAATGTACCTGAGTCCCCAGACGGGCCAGCCGGAGTCCGAACTCCTCCGCCTCTGTATGTAGGGGGCGTTCTTCGCTGTATTGATCATGATCTCCGGGAACCCGCGCAGCCATGTGTCATCCGCATAGCGGGGACTGGCCAGGAGCTGGTGCCCCTCCGCCTCCCGGTCCTAAAAATACAGTTCCATGAACTGACGGCATTTTTCCATAAAGGCCGGATCGTTTTCCATCCCCGGTTTATCGGCGGGGTCCTCATAATTGTCAGAAGGCGGATAGTTCGCCACCAGATAGCCAAATTGGAACTCCCGCTTCTTCAGGCACTGCACGGCCAGGGTAAACACCAGTACTCGGCCTGCGAGCCGCCTCCGTGTATCTCCAGAATATATGTTTACAAGCATGAACAATTATTATTATAATTATTTTTGTTTTTAATGCTTATCGGCTTAACTCAGCATACCACAAGAAGTAGCAACAGCTCTGGTTAAGCGAAGGAATATCTGATTGCCAGTCATACGGCGGTTGAAACGGAAGCAGTATTCATCCAGATATGCCTGAAGGTTGGTACATCTTCCATGGTAGGTTCCCAGCAGGAAAGCCTTTAGATTGCTGATTGCCTTATGCAGCCAATGCAGATCGTTGGTCTCGTACCGTTTTGCCTTCAGCTCCACGCCTTCCAGATTCATGTAACTCCGGTACCCATCGCACTCTACCTTCGTTTGTGGAGCGAAGTACTGGTCAATGATTTCCTGCAATGTTTTGCCCTGTACGTTTTCAACCACTTTCATCCTGGCAAACAGCGGCATGCCATTTTCAGCTTTTGACACCGCTACTACAATCTTGGCTTTATCTGTACCACGGCCACGCTTGCCGTTTTGAGATGGTCCGCCAACATAGCCGTCATCCAACTCTACGATACCTGAAAGCAGATATTTTTCATCTCTTTGGCCCATAGCGGTGCGAATGCGATTCAGTAAATGCCATGCGGAATCGTAGCAGATTCCCAGTGTACGGCTCAATTGAACAGCAGAAATGCCTCTTTTATCCGTTGCGCACAGATAGATCGCCCAGAACCAGATCGTCAAGGGGAGGTGTGTGCGGTGCATGACCGTTCCGGCGATAACAGAAGTCTGGTGTCGACAGGAACGGCACTGGCAGGTATTCCGGCCTTGAATAGGATAGTATTCCACGCAGCCGCATTTAGGGCATACAAACCCATTTGGAAAGCGCAGTCGGAACAATTCCGCCCTGCAAGCGTCCTCGCTATTGTAACGGTGGCGAAATTCCTTGAAGGTGATCGCTGCTGCGTGCGCCATGATGATGTCCCCCTTTTTGTTCTGGGAACATTATCTCATATCACCTGTCCGATAATATGGACTTTATCAAGTTGTTGTGGCTTGCTGAGTTAAGCCGATAAGCATATTGTTTTTTTGTAAAACAGTTAAATCGGAACCCCCGACAGCGCTTTACTTGTCGGGGGTCCTCTGTATTCCCGCTCTGCGGCGGATCAGCCCCATATTGGGACCTCCGGATAAAGCTTCCGGGGAAAACTCCATTCCGCTTGCCGCCATGCCCCTGAGTTCGGAGAGTATTTACCTGATCGCCTCCGCCCACTACCTGAAGCGCCAGTTGGGCTGGGATCCCGATGAACTGGTCAACTTCCGCACCGAAGTTGAGCTGGAACAGTTTCGCGGCCTGCCCTTTGCAATGAATCAGGAAAAAAGTACCACCCACCAGCTCTTGAAAGAACACATGTCCAAGGCGGATGTTTCCATCCAGACCATATTGACCGTCAGCGATTACCAGGTCCTGGAGGGGATCTGCCGCATCGGGGAAGCAGCCTCTTTTTGTCCACAGATCTACCTGTCGGCGATTGATCAGGGCAACAGTTTTTGCTCCGGTGACCGTAAGCTCTTCGCCCTCCCCGTCCGCAGTCTGGAACACAGCATCCGTTCGGAACTGGCTTATAATCAGATGCTCTCCTACCCTCAATATATCACCGACTTCTTCGGGCTTTTGAAGCAAAGCTCAGACGAACATATGAAACTATAAATTTGGAACGGCCCGGCGGATTGTGTATCGTTCGCCGCATGCTTTTCCGTGAACGCAGCCGTTGCCGTCCCATAAAGAAGCTCAGGTTCATCCCAATCTCCGGGCTTCCGATTCCTCCCGCAAAACGAAAGGGGTGCCAGAAGAAAGTCCTGTAACCATACTGGCTACAGGACTTTTTTCATTCAAAAGCGCCGCGGAATACAGATTCCGCGGCGCTCCCGTTTCGTTTTGTGGAAGCTTATTTGGATTTGTTCTTCTTCTGTTTTCTCAGGGAGGAGACAACCATAAAGACAGACAGGGCAAACAGCACCAGGCAGATGGGGCTGGTCAGCGGCATGTAGCTGCCGTCGTTGGCCACCAGCATGCGCCGCAGGTTCTCCTCCGCCATGGGGCCAAGGATCAGGGCCAGCAGAACGGGGGCCACGGGCAGCTTGACCTTCTGCATCAGGTAACCCACGACGCCGAAAGCCAGCGCGGTCCAAACATCAAAGATGTTGTTGCGCAGGGAGAAGGAGCCCACCATACACAGGATGAAGATAACAGGCACCAAAATGTTTTTGTCGATGGAGATGACCTTGGTGAACAGGGGCAGGCCGGCGGTGGCGATGATGAACATGAAGATGTTGGCGATGACCATGGCCGCGAAAATCAGGTACACCACGTCCTGGTGGTCCCGGTAGAGCAACGGGCCAGGGGTCAGGCCCTGGATCATCAGCGCGCCGATGAGGACGGCGGTGACCGGGTCGCCCGGCACGCCCAGGGAGAGCATGGGGATCATGGCGCCTCCGCCCACGGCGTTGTTGGCGGACTCGGGGGCGGCCACGCCCTCAATACAGCCCGTTCCAAACTCCTCCGAGTGCTTGGAGGAACGCTTGGCCTCGCCGTAAGCCACAAAGCAGGCGATGTCGGACCCGGCGCCGGGGATGCAGCCGATGAAGGTGCCCAGCAGGCCGGACTTGATGATGTGCCCCATACACCGCTTGATGTCAGAGAGGGGCGAGAGCAGGCGCTCCATTTTGCTCTTCACCGTTTTGGCATGCTCAATGTTCTCGATGCTCACCAGGCACTCGGACACGGCGAACAGGCCGATGAGCACGGGGACCAGCTCAAAGCCGCTGTACAGGTTCATGGAACCGAAGGTAAAGCGGGGATAGCCGTCCATGGGGTCCAGACCGATGCAGCACAGCAGCAGGCCCAGGCCGGCGGCAATAAAGCCCTTGAGCAGGCTGTCGCCGGAGATACTGACGATGACGGACAGGCCGAACAGGGCAATCACCGCGAATTCCGCGGAGGTGAAGTGCAGGGCGATCTTGGACATGGCGGGGGCCGCCAGAATCATGACCGCCACGCCGATCAGTCCGCCCACGGTGGAGGCGAAGATGGACATGCTCAGCGCCCGCCCGGCTTCGCCCCGTTTCGCCATGGTATAGCCGTCCATGACCGTGGCGGCGGCGGCGGGGGTGCCGGGGGTGTTGAGGAGGATGGCGGAGATGGAGCCGCCGTACACGGCGGAGCAGTAGATGCCCATCAGCATGGGAAGACCATACCGCATGTCCATGCTGTAAGTAAAGGGGACCATCAGGGCCACGCCCATGGTGGCGGTCAGGCCGGGAAGGGCGCCCACCACGATGCCGCAGGCCACTGCGACAAAGACCAAAAGCAGACACTTCGGGTCGGTCAGCAGTTCCCCCACGGAACTGAAAAACAAGGAAAGATTTGTCATTGCCGTACCGCTCCTTCTGTTACAGGATCCCGCCCAGTACGCCGGCGGGGAGCTTCGCGCCCAGAAGGGTGGCGAAGACCACATAGATTGCCACGGAGGTGACTACGCTGATCACCGCGATCTGGATATACTTCCGGTTTTGCAGCAGCAGCATGCCGGCAACGCACAGGGCGACGGAGTCCAAAATGAAGCCCAGGGGTTTGAGCAGGAAACAGTAGGCCACAAACAGCAGAATACCGAGACCCGCGCGCTTAACGCCGGGGGTGATGGAAAAAGTCTCTTGGATGTCGGCGCCTTTGCCCATCAGGGACCGGACAATGAGCAGAAGGCAAAGGGCGATGACGAACCACCCCATCAGGGTGGGAAAGTAGGCCGCGCCGGGGTCCACCGCGCTTTGATTCTCCGGAAATTTGGAAGCCGTGAAGATCACGTAAGCGCTGATCAGGATCCCCATACAGCCCACCGCGACGTTTGCTTTTTTCATGTCGATCTCACCTTTATATCGGTTTCAGATAGGGGGAAGAGGCTGCCCTGCGGCGGCCTCTTCCCCTGAGACAGGCGGTGATTGATTACTTGGCCAGGCCCAGATCCTTCATCAGGGCGTCCACCGTGACCAGGTCCTCGGCCAGGAAGGCCTCCCAGCCGGCGTGGTCCAGGTAAGCGGGGATCATACCGGCGTTCTTGCAGTAGGTCTGATAGGCGTCAGAGTTATAGGCGTCGGTCAGCAGGGCCTCCCAGCTGGCCTTGAGGTCGTCGGACACGTCGTTGGGGCAGAACATACCCTGGAAGGAGCCGCCCACGCAGTCGTAGCCCTGCTCGCGGCAGGTGGGATAATCGGGGTAGTCCTCCAGACGCTCCTCGGTCATAATGCCCAGGATCTTCATGTCGCCGGACTGGACATAGGCGTGGGCCACGGCCAGCTCAGTGGTGGTCATGTCGATCTCGCCGGCCAGCATGGCGGTGGCGGCGGAGGAAGCACCGTCATAGGGAACAGTGGTCAGCTCGATACCGGCGGCGGACATCAGCTTGGCGGCGCAGATGTGCCAGATGGAGCCGGTGCCCACAGTGCCCACCTTCAGCTTGCCGGGGTTGGCCTTGGCAAACTCAACCAGCTCGTCCAGAGTGTTGAAGGGGGAGCTGGCGGGAACGGACACCACGGAGGGCAGAGTGCACAGCCGGATCAGGGGATACATGTCCTCATAAGTAAAGGTGACCAGGCCCTGGGGAGGCAGGGTGTTCAGCTCAGCGGTGATGATGCCGATGGTGTTGCCGTCGGGATCGGCGTTCATGATGGCGGAGAAACCTACAGCGCCGCTGCCGCCGGTCTGGTTGGAGACGGTGACGGTCTGGCCGGTCATCTCGCCCACCACAGCGCCGATCTGGCGGGCATTGCCGTCCGCGCCGCCGCCGGCGGCCCAGGGGCAGATGATCTCAATGGACTTTTTGAACACGTCAGCGTAGCTGGAGCCGGCGCCGCTGGCGGAGGAAGCGGCATTGCCGCTGGAGGCAGGGGCCGGGGACTGGTTGGCGGACGTACCGCCCTTGTTGGAGCCGGAGCTGCCGCAGCCGGCCAGGGAGACGGTCAGGGCGCAGGCCAACAGCGCGCTGACCAGCTCCGCCGACTCCTCCACCCTGATCGACTCGGCCTACCTCTACTCCGCCCGCAGCGACCTGGGCCTCTCCTCGGATTATACGCTATCCAACTATCAGGACTATTCCTACGCCGCGGTACTTGCCCGGTTCCAGACCAAGAAAAACAAGATGGTCCCCTATGAGGCTCACGGCACCGCCACCTATTTCTATACGGAGAACAACGACATCTACCTGATCCAGGGGTTCTCCAACATTAAATATGAGAAGTGCTCCTGCTACATTCTGTTCCATCTGGACTCAGATCAATTCTACCAGACCATCAACTCCACCGGGGACGAATCGCTGATGTTCTTCAACGCCAGCGGGATGCGGATGTTTTTGCCCAAGAATACAGACACCACCCTTTCAGACGCCCTGTACCAGCGCATCAAGCAGGAGGAAACGGGGGACGGGAGCTTCCTCTACGACTGGGAGAACGGCTCCTGTTCCCATGTGATCTACTCCACGGACCCGTTTACCGGCTGGACCAGCGTCTATGTGACCCAGCCGGTGGGCAAGCTCAGCGCCCACTACTTGTATTCCAACGAGCTGCTGGTGATCGCGGCGCTGGCGGTATGCCTGTTCTTCCTGGCAGCCAGTCTGTGGTCGGCCAAGCGGATCAGCCGCCCCATCTCCTCCCTGGTGCAGAAGGTCCAGGCCACAGCGGGGGCTGAGATCCCCCGCAACCAGAGCGAGTGGGAGTATCTGGAGCTGTCCTATTCCCACCTGCTGTCCCAAAAGGAGGAGTTGGAGCAATACCTGCCCCTGGCGGCGGATTCCATTCATGAGCAGCTGTTCCGGGACCTGCTGCGCAGGGAGGAGATCAATCCCAACGCGGTCCGGCAGCAGCTGGAGTTGATCCGCAGCCCCTTCCGGGAGGAACTGCCCTGCGCGGTGATCCTGATCTCCATTGAGCTGTCGGAGGAGGCCATTCCGGACCGGCTGGCCCAGGAGCTGGCGGTTTTGAGTCTGCGGAACAAGCTGCAGAAGATCATGGAGGGGCAGGAGATCCCCTACCATATCCAGACGAAATCTCCCGCCGACCTGTGCGTGATCTGTGCCTTCCCCGGGCCCCAGCGGCAGGAGGAGGACTACCGCCGGCTGCGGGAGGAGCTCTCCCGCCTGAAGCTGGAGATGGGCAAGCCGGTGTTCGGCATGGGGACCCCGGCGCCGGACCTGTTCCGGCTGGCCGACTCCATGGCCGACGCAAAAAACAAGCTGGAATTCAACCGCTACCACTCCGACCTGCCCGATATGGCCACTTCTGGAGAACGGGAGCGCACCATCTACATCGGCGAGATCCGAAACCTGCTGACCACCATCCGGCAAGAGGAGACGGACAAACTGGCCGGCGCGCTGCTGAAGCTGCTGTACGACATCGACCGGGACGTCTCCGGTCCCGGCATGAAGCGGCAGCTGTACCAGCTGCTCATCGACCTGCTGCCGGAACAGGTCAAGGCGCTGAAGCTGGAGTGCGGCGGAGTATGTTGGCATCAACTCCGCCTATCTCAGCCGGATCTTCAAGACCATTGTGCAGCAAAATTTCAACACCTACCTCAACGACTGCCGGGTGGAAAACGCCAAAAAGCTGCTGGCCACCTCCGATATGCCCGCCCAGGAGATCGGCTACCTGACCGGTTTCTGCAGCGTGGCCACCTTCTTCCGGGTGTTCAAGAAGCACACAAACATGACGCCGAAGCAATTCCGGCAGAGTATCGACCACAAGGAGGAGCAGCCGTGAAACGAATCAGCGCCCTGTTCCTGCTCCTGGCATGCTTGCTCAGCGGCTGCCAGGGAGAGGCCGAAGGGGAGAGAGCCGAGCCGGAGCCGCCAATCCCGGCCGCCAGTTCCGGCTCCCCCTATGACTCCGACAAGATCAGCCAAATCAACCTGGTCCTCAGCTACTCCGGCCCCGAGACCTCCATCAACGGCTACTGGGCCCAGCAGTACAAACAGCGGGTGGAACAGCTGAGCAGCGGCAAGATCACCATCGACATCTACAGCGACAGCATCCTGGGCAGCGACCTGGAGGTGGTCCGGGACTGCCAGTATGGCACGGTGGACATTCAGATTACCAGCCCGGCTTCCTTGGTCACCTTTGTCCCGGAGGCAGCGGTGTTCGACATGCCCTTTCTGTTCCAAAGCCTGGAAAACGCCCGGGCCGCCCTGGCCGACCCAGTATTCTTTGATTATCTTGCGGAGGCCTACGCCCAGAAAGGCCTGGTCCTCCTCCCACTCACCGACGAGGGCTTCCGGAATCTCAGCCTGAGCGAGCCGGTGGAGTCCCTGGCGGACCTGAGGGGGATGACCATCCGCTGCATGTACAACGAGCACCATGTGGCCTTCTGGCAAGCCCTGGGTCTGGAGACGGTGTCCATGGACATCGCGGACGTCTACCTTGCCCTCCAAAAGGGAGGCGTGCAGGGACAGGAGAACCCCTACGACCAGATCTATAACCGGAAATTTTATGAAGTGCAGAAATATATGACCAACAGCAGCCACCTTTTATATATTGGCGGTATGCATGTCAGCAAGATCACCTGGGACAGCCTCTCCTATACGGCCCAGGATATTCTGTGGCAGGCGGCGGAGGAGTGCCGCCAGATCCTGCCCGACTATGTGGACCGGGTGAATCAGGAAGCGCTGGACCGGATGCTCCGGGAGGGCGCGCGGCTGATCGATTTCGACCAGATCCCCGGGCTGCGGGCACAATGCCGGGCGCTGAGCTACGACGTGGCCTACTCCAGCATCGCCGGCGTGGTGGGGACCGAGATCCTGGACCGCTGGTGCGCGGCGGCGGAACAGGCGGGATAGGACCCAAGGCCCGGAACACACAGCAAAGTTCCCCCAACAACATGGGCAAAGAAAAACGGCGCGGCCGGGAGCATGCAAAGTTCTCCCGGCCGCGCTGTTTGCGGTATGATCCCAGATTCAAGGCCCTGCCCGCAAAATGTCCGCAACATGCGCAAAGGAAACGGCAGGCCGCTTCGGCCTGCCGTTTTATCCTCTCAGGGGGACCTCCCGTTCCAGTTGTCCGTATCCGGTCCGCAGGAGGTCCCGGGCGTTTCCCCTCCACCTGCCGCGGCCCCGTCCCCCGCGGGGGGTTACCTACCCTTCGCTGTCCCGGTTGCTCTGGATCATCCGGTACCCCACCCCGATATGGGTCTGGATGTATTGGGGATGGCTCTGGTCCGGCTCCAGCTTTTTCCGCAGCGTCGCCATAAACACCCGCAGGGAGGGCAGCTCCGTGGACATATTTTCCGAGGCAGTGCCCCAGATCTCGCTGATGATATAGTTATGGGTCAGCACCTTGCCGGTATGCTTGGCCAGCAGGCACAGAAGCTTATATTCGATGGGGGTCAAATGGAGCTCCTGGCCGTCCCGGTAGGCGCAGCCGGCGGCATAGTCGATAACAAGGCCGCCGTTGCGGTAGACCGCCGCCTCGTCCCCGGTGCGCTGGCTGTCATAGCGCACCCGGCGCAGGGCCACCCGCAGGCGGGCCAGCAGCTCGTCCACGGAGAAGGGCTTGGTGAGATAATCGTCCGCTCCGGCGTCCAGGGCGGCCACCTTATCCCGGTCATCGGACCGGGCGGACACCACGATGATGGGCATGTTGCTCCAGGAGCGGATCTTCTTGATGATCTCGATGCCGTCAATGTCGGGAAGCCCCAGGTCCAGCAGCATCACGTCCGGCCGGCAGGACAGGGCGTCCAGCACCGCCTGCTGTCCGTTCTTGGCCCGCTGAAACTGGTAATTCTGGGTCTCCAGGGTGGTGGCGATCAGGTTTCCGACGGCGGTGTCGTCCTCCACAAACAGGATCTGCGGTTTATTCATAGGGCTTTACCTCCGATGCGCGCAATGTGAAGCGGAAAACCGCACCCCGGGGATGATTGTCCAGGACCTCGATTGTTCCGCCGTGGGCGGTGACGATGGATTTGCAGAGGGCAAGGCCCAGGCCCAGGCCCCGTCGCCCGTCGCCCCGCTCGTTGTTGGCGGTGTAGAACATGTCAAAGAGCTTCCCCTTGGCCTCGCCGGAAATGCCCGGTCCGTCGTCGGCGATCTCCACCACCAGCCGGTTGTCTTTCCGGGCGGATAGGGTGATGTGGGAACCCTCGGGCGTATACTTGATGGCGTTGTTTACGATGTTGATGACCACCTGTACCATCAGCCGGGCGTCCATGTCCGCCATCAGCATATCATCCTCCAGGACCACCCGGATGTGGTGCTTGCCGGCGTTCCGGTCCAGGTGGGACAGGGCCTCGGCAAAAACATCCTCCAGCAGCTCCGGTTCCATGTTCATATGGATGCGGTTGTCCTCGATCTTGGTGATGGCCAGCAGGTTCTCCACCAGGTTGATCAGCCACATGGCGTCATCATAGATGGCGGTGAACAGGCTCTGGCGCTTGTCCGGCTCCAGCTGGTCCGCCCGCTCCATCAGGATGTTGGCGTTGCCCGAGATGCTGGTCAGGGGGGTGCGCAGGTCGTGGGAGATGGCCCGCAGCAGATTGGCCCGCAGAGCCTCCTGGTCGGCCTGGGCCTCCGCCTTCTGCTTCTCCCGCATGGAGCGCTCTTTCTCCAGCGCCAGCCCGCACTCGTCCAGCAGGGCCACCATCAGGTTCTTCTCAAAGGCCAGCAGGGGTTGGCCGCCCTTGACGGCGATGCCCACCACGGCCAGGGCGCCGCCGTTGCCCTGGATGGAGAGGTACAGGCATTTGGCGTTGGGGAGGGTATTGGTGGTGGCGCCCGCGTGCTTGTTGTTTTTCATCACCCATTCCGCCGCGGCTTCCTCGGCGGGGGTCAGCAGCGGGGACAGGTCCGTCTCCTCCGCCACCGGAAACTGCATGGCCGGCAGCAGCCCGCCCTGGCCGTCCGCCTGGTATACCACCAGGTCCCGCTCCAGCAGGTGGCCCAGCTGCTGGGCCGCAATGGTCAGAATATCCTCCGCCCGCTCCGCGCTTTGGAGCTTGTGGGTGGACTCCAGCAGGATGGCGGTGCGGTAGGCCTTGTCCGCGTTCATCTTGGCCTGGGTCTTGACCCGGATGGTCAGAGAGCTGCTGAGCAGGGACACCAGGAGCATGATGCCGAAAGTGGCGATATAGCTGGGATCGCTCCGCAGGGTGAAATAGGGAGCCGTAAAGAAAAAGTTGAAGGCCAGCACCGACAGCAGCGAGGCCACCAGGCTGTAACTCCGGCCGGTGGTGATCATGGAGATGCCCAGCACCCCCAGCAGGTAGAGCATGATAATGTTGGTGTCCGAGATCCCCAGGAAGGAGAAGAAGTAGCCGCCCAGGGTACACAGCAGCAGGACCCCCAGCATCTTCAGCACATCGCTGGCGGAAAACTGCTCCTGATGGCGGCTGCGCCGGAAGGCGCGGCCCGTCTTCTGGCGTGCCCGCTGGTCCGGAATGATATAGATGTCCAGGTCCGGCGCCAGCTCGTTGAGCCGGTCCACCAGGTTTTTTGTGGGATGGAACCCCTCCCGGCGGGGGCTGCGGCCCAGCACGATCTTGGAAATGCCGCTGATGCGGGCATATTCCGCGATCTGGACCGCCGGGTCGTCTCCGTAGGTGGTGGTGATCTTGGCGCCCAGCTCCTCCGCCAGGCGCACATTGGCGTTGATGCGCTTCCGGTCCGCCTCGGACAGGTCGGCAAACTCCGGCGTCTCCACAAACAGGGCCGTAAACGCGCCATGGAAGGCCTTTGCCATGCGGGCGGCGGTGCGGATGACCTTGGCGTTGGAGGGGGAGGCGGACAGGCAGATCAGGATATGTTCCCCCGCCTTGGGCTTCTCGTCCCCCTCGAACCAAGGGGCCGCATCCAGCCGGTCTGCCGTCCGCCGCAGGGCGATTTCCCGGAGGGAGGCCAGGTTCTTGTCCGTGAAAAAGTTCTCCATGGCCTGACCAGCCTGTTGGGGGCGGTAAATCTTCCCCTCCCGCAGCCGTTCCAACAAGTCGGAGGGCTCCAGGTCCACTAGCTCCACCTGGTCGGCGGAGTCAAACACGCTGTCCGGAATACGTTCCCCCACCGAGACACCGGTGATGGCGGCCACCTTGTCGTTCAGGCTCTCCAGGTGCTGGACATTGACGGTGGTATAGACGTCGATGCCCGCCCGCAGCAGCTCCTGCACATCCTGGTAGCGCTTGACGTGGCGGCTACCCTCGGCGTTGGTGTGGGCCAGCTCGTCCACCAGGATGAGTTGGGGATGGCGCTTGAGCGCCGCGTCCAGGTCAAACTCCCGCAGCGTCCTTCCTTTATACGGGATTGTTATGACAGGAAGCCGCTCCAATCCCTCCAGTATGGCCATGGTCTCCGGTCGGGTATGGGGCTCGATATAGCCCGCTACCACGTCGATGCCGGAGACTTTAGCCCGGCGGGCAGCCTCCAACATGGCGTAGGTCTTGCCCACGCCGGCCGCGTAACCAAAGAATATCTTCAGCCGCCCCCCGGTCTGCCCCCGGACCTGCTGCGCGCCCCGCATCCGCGGGCCGGGATCCGGACGGTGGTCCTCCAGCATGGGTACCGCTCCTCTCTCTTGGTCTGCCTCTATCATATATCGGATTCAGGCGCGCCGCAACAGTTTTGCGTTTTTTGGGCGTCCGCCCGGGCGCACGTCTTGTTTTCCCCTTTGGCCGCGGATTCCTCCCCCTCGTCCCAATAGGGCGAGATACCGTCTTTCTCCAGGAAGCGCCCAAGGCGTCCGGCCGCAACATAACCCGCCCCGGCCACCAACAGGAAACCGCCGATCAGCACCAAGGCCTCCATACCGATCCCTCCCACAGTGAAAACAGTATCCGACCATTTTCCTGATTCCATTATAAACGCAAACGCCTATGGGTGAGATTTGCGTTTTCCGCGGGAGATTAAGATTGCATTAACGCCATCCGGTCCTTTCCTCCGCCTTAATGCAATTTTAATGCCGGGCTGAGAACCCTAATAAACTCCTCATCCTTTCCATGATATAATGAAATTGATTCCGATACCGGCGTTCAAAGGGGGCGTTTACCCCATGTTCAGGGAAAAATTCCGGGCGGTATCCGCACCTTTTTGGAAAAGCGACCGGGTATCTCCCGCCCGCATCATCATTGGCGGATTTCTTCTGCTGATCCTGCTGGGGACGGCGCTGCTGATGCTCCCCTGTTCCACCCGGGGCCAGGGCGGCGCCTCCTTTTTTGACGCGCTGTTCACCGCCACCTCCGCCACCTGCGTCACAGGCCTGGTGGTCCATGACACCGCAAGCTACTGGTCCGGCTTCGGGCAGCTGGTGATCCTGTTTCTGATCCAGGTGGGGGGCATGGGCGTGGTCACCATGGCGGTGGCCATCTTCATCTTCTCCGGGCGGCGGATCGGTCTGAAGCAGCGCTGGGTCATGCAGGAGTCCATTTCCGCGCCCCAGGTGGGCGGCATCGTCCGGCAGACCCGCTTCATTTTGAAGACCGCCTTCGCCATCGAAGGGCTGGGGGCCGCGGTGCTGGCGGTCCGGTTCTGTCCCCGGTTCGGCTTCTGGCGGGGGCTGTGGTACGCCCTGTTTCACGCCGTCTCCGCCTTCTGCAACGCCGGCTTTGACCTGATGGGCCGGGAGGCCCCTTCTCCTCCCTCACGGACTATGTGGGGGACCCCGTGGTCAACCTGGCGGTCATGCTGCTGATCGTGGTGGGCGGTCTGGGCTTCCTTACCTGGCGGGACATCGCCTCCCGCTGTCTCCGGTTCCAGGAGTACCGGCTGCAAAGCAAGCTCATCCTGGTGACCACCGCCGCCCTGCTACTGTCCGGTTTTCTGTTTTTCCTGCTCTATGAATTCCGGCTTCCCCAGTGGGAGGGGCTCTCTCCGGGGGATCGGGTGCTGGCCGCCCTGTTTCAGTCCGTGACCCCCAGGACTGCCGGCTTCAACACGGTGGAGCTGTCCCGGATGTCGGAAGCCAGCCAGCTGGTGACCATCCTGCTGATGCTCACCGGCGGCTCCCCCGGTTCCACCGCTGGCGGCTTCAAAACCACCACCTTCGCCGTCCTGCTTCTCAGCGCCGCCGCGGTGTTTCGCCGCCGCCGCAGCGCCCAGTGCTTCGGCCGGCGGGTACAGGAGGGCGCGCTCCAAAATGCCTGCGCCATTTTCCTGCTGTACCTTCTGCTGTTTCTCACCGGCGGCATCCTAATCTGCTGCGCGGACGGCGTTTCCCTGATGGACGCCCTGTTTGAAGCCGCCTCGGCCATCGGCACCGTGGGGCTGTCTCTGGGCGGCACGGCGCGGTTCTCCCTGTTTTCCAGGTCCGTTCTGATTTTTCTGATGTACTTCGGCCGGGTGGGCGGCCTCACCCTGATCTACGCCGTCACAGCCGGGAACGGGATCACCGCCTCCCAGTTCCCCCAGGAGCCGGTGACTGTGGGATAAGAAAGGAATTTGACGATGAAATCTGTACTTTTGATCGGTCTGGGCCGGTTTGGCCGGCACATGGCCCAGAAGCTGCGGGAGCTGCACCACGAGGTGCTGGCGGTGGACCGGAACGAGGACCGGGTCAACGACATTCTCCCCCTGGTGACCAACGCCCAGATCGGCGACAGCACCAATGAACAGTTTATCGCCTCCCTTGGGGTCCGGAATTTCGACCTGTGCGTAGTGGCCATCGGAGACGATTTTCAGAGTTCCCTGGAGACCACCGCCCTGCTGAAAGAGCAGGGCGCCCCCTTCGTGCTGTCCCGGGCGGCCCGGGACGTCCACGCCAAGTTTCTGCTGCGCAACGGCGCGGACGACGTGATCTACCCCGAAAAGCAGATGGCCAACTGGGCGGCGGTACGGTACAGCGCCGACCACATTTTTGATTACATCGAGCTGACGGAGGACCACTCCATTTTTGAGACGGCGGTGCCCGCCTCCTGGGTGGGCAAGACCATCGTGGAGCTGGCGGTCCGGCAGAAATACCACATCAACGTCCTGGCCACCAGACAGAACGGCAAGCTGGAGCCCCTGCCCGGCCCCGCCCACTGTTTCCGGGCGGATGAGACGATCTTCATTCTGGGCAGCAACCGGGATGCCCAGCGGTTCCTGAATCTGTGACCCGGCTCTGCACCTATTCCACAAAAATATGCAAAAGAACGCCCGGGACTTTCGTTCCGGGCGTTCTGCGTAAAGTGCTCCATATATGGCCGCCCATCCCGGGGTCAGCGGGGGCCGCCACAGGTGCGGGGGGCTTCGTCGTCGCAAGCTCCATATCGCTCCTCTCGCCGCATGCGGCAAGTCTCGCTCATTCCGCTGCTCCTCCTCTCCCCGGCGAGATCCCCTCGGGTTTCGTCGGGTACCCCACTGTCGGCCCCGGCCGACAAGCCCCAGCCGCAAAAAGCCCGTGGCCGTAAGGCCACGGGCTTTCAGGGTCACTTGATCAATACATGCCGCCCATCCCGGGGTCAGCGGGAGCCGCCACGGGTGCGGGGGGCTGGGGCTTGTCGGCCACCAGGGACTCGGTGGTCAGCAGGACGGAGGCGATGGAGGCAGCATTCTCCAGAGCGGAGCGGGTCACCTTGGTGGGATCCACGATACCGGCGGAGATCATGTCCACATAAGTCTCGTTGTAGGCGTCGAAGCCGTAGCCGGTCTTGCCGGACTCCTTGATCTTCTCCAGAACCACGGAACCGTCGATGCCGGCGTTGGCGGCAATCTGCTTCACGGGCTCGGTCAGAGCCTTGACGATGATGTTGACGCCGGTGCGCTCGTCGCCCTCGGTCTCAGCCAGCAGCTTCTCCACGGCGGGGATGGCGTTGATATAGGCGGTGCCGCCGCCGGCCACGATGCCTTCCTCCACAGCGGCGCGGGTGGCGTTCAGGGCGTCCTCGATGCGCAGCTTCTTCTCCTTCATCTCCACCTCAGTGGCAGCGCCGACCTTGATGACAGCCACGCCGCCGGCCAGCTTGGCCAGCCGCTCCTGCAGCTTCTCGCGGTCGTAGTCGGAGGTGGTCACCTCGATCTGGCTCTTGATCTGGCCAACGCGTGCCTTGATGTCCTCAGACTTGCCGGCGCCGTTGACGATGGTGGTGTTCTCCTTGGTGACCTTGACCTGACGGGCCTGGCCCAGCATGTTCATCTGAGCTTCCTTCAGCTCCAGGCCCACATCGGAGGAGATGACGGTGCCGCCGGTCAAGATGGCGATGTCCTGCAGCATCTCCTTGCGGCGGTCGCCGAAGCCGGGGGCCTTGACGCACACCACGTTCAGGGTGCCGCGCAGACGGTTGACGATCAGGGTGGACAGGGCGTCGCCCTCCACGTCCTCGGCGATGATCAGCAGCTTCTTGCCGGACTGGACCACCTGCTCCAGAATGGGCAGCAGCTCCTGGATGTTGGAGATCTTCTTATCGGTGATGAGGATGAGGGCGTCGTCCAGAGTGGCCTCCATCTTCTCGGTGTCGGTGACCATATAGGGGGTGATGTAGCCCCGGTCGAACTGCATGCCTTCCACGACCTCGGAGTAGGTCTCGGCGGTCTTGGACTCCTCGATGGTGATGACACCGTCGTGGCCCACCTTCTCCATGGCCTCGGCAATCAGCTTGCCGATGCTCTCATCGCCGGAGGAAACAGTGCCGACACGGGCGATGTCAGCGGTGCCGTTGACCTTCTGGCTGTTGCCCTTGATGGCCTCGATGGCGGTCTCGGTGGCCTTGGCAATGCCCTTCTTCATGACCATGGGGTTGGCGCCGGCGGCCAGGTTCTTCAGGCCCTCGCGGATGATGGCCTGGGCCAGCAGGGTAGCGGTGGTGGTGCCGTCGCCAGCCACGTCGTTGGTCTTGGTGGAGACTTCTTTCACCAGCTGGGCGCCCATGTTCTCAAAGGGGTCCTCCAGCTCGATCTCCTTGGCGATGGTCACGCCGTCGTTGGTGATCAGGGGAGCGCCGAACTTCTTGTCCAGCACCACGTTGCGGCCCTTGGGGCCCATGGTGATCTTCACGGTGTCGGCCAGTTGGTTGACGCCCTTCTCCAGAGCCTTGCGGGCTTCCTCGCCGTAGCAAATAATTTTAGCCATAAAGCATTACCTCCAAATCAATCTGTTTGATTACTCTACGATAGCCAGAATGTCATTCTGGCGGACGATGGTGACTTCCTCGCCGTCCAGCTTCACCTGGGTGCCGGCGTACTTGCTGGTGATGACCTTGTCGCCCACCTTCACGGTCATGACGACTTCCTTGCCGTCCACCATGCCGCCGGGGCCAACAGCCAGGACTTCGGCCACCTCGGGCTTCTCCTTGGCGGCGCCAGTCAGGATGATGCCGCCCTTGGTGGTTTCCTCGGCCTCCACCAGTTTCACGATCACACGGTCAGCTAAGGGTTTGAGTTTCATAATAGGGTTCCTCCTTATATAAGATATTGGTATAAACAAATTGAAAAGCGGGCCTCACAGGGGTTCTGCCCCTCAGTTTAGCACTCATTTTATCCGAGTGCCAAATACAAGTATGATAATAACCGCTTCCGGCAAAAAAATCAACCCCTAATTTCAAAAAATTGGGGTTGATTTTTTCATGTTTTACATTTCGTTCACAAACTCTTGTTTTGAGTGCTAGCCCAGAGGTGTTTCCCCTCACGATACCAGGCTGTCCTCCCGCGGGCCCCGCTGCCCCCCGGCAATGGCCACTTCTGGGAGGGGCGCGCCGTAGCCCGCCCGGGCGGGGTAGAAGAAATTCACCTTTTTCTCCGACAGGCGGATGGTGAACCGGGTGTCCCGCATGACCTCCCCGTCCACCACGGCGGTCATCTCCTCCTCCGAGGCGCAGTCCACCCGGCCTCCGTGGTAGTGGAAGATCAGCTCCGGGTACTGCCGGTACAGCCCCCGGGCGTACTTGCCCACCAGCCGGGCAAAGGTGAACAGGCTGACCTTGGGGATAAGCAGCATGTCCAGCACCCCGTCATCGGGCATGGCCTCGGGCACGGGCATGAAGCCTCCGCCGTAGTGCCGTCCATTGCACACGCACAGGACGGCGGTGTCTCCGCTCCAATCCCGCTCCCCCATCCGGACGGCCATGGGGCGGGCGATACCCTTGATCAGCACGTTTTCCATCAGGGCCAGAATGTAGGCCCCCATCCCGGACACCAGGGGCCAGTTTTTGTACCGGTGGACGTCGGCGGCAATACGGGCGTCCACCCCGGCGCACACCACGTCAATACCCAGCTTCCCGTTGCAGTCGATGAGGTCAAAGGCAGTCTGGGGCCCGCCGGCCAGTGCCTCCAGGTCGTAAAACAGTTCCCGGTAATCCGCGCCGAAAATTTTCAAGAAGTCGTTGCCCGTCCCCTTGGGGACGCAGGTGATGGCCGCATTCTCCCGGCCCGCCGCGCCATTGACCACCTCGTTCAGGGTGCCGTCGCCGCCGCAGGCGTAGATCCGGACTCTCTCTCCGGAGTCGGCCGCCTCCCGGGCGATACGCTGGGCGTCCCCCTCTTTCCGGGTGTAGGCCACCTCGTGGTCAAAGCTCAGGTTCGCCAGCAGCTGTTCCAGCCGGGCGGTGCTCTCTTTTTTTCCCGCCGCGGGGTTGATGATAAACAGATGGCGCACGGCGCCGCCCCCTTTTGATTCGGGATCAGGCGTTTCGGTGTCCGGCTCCGCCGGACTGTTTCAAATCACCGCCGAAGGCGGCACTTGAACTTCCAGTTCCTGAATTCCAACTCTCACAGGTACATGAACAGGTCGCACTTGAGCATGCCGTTATACAGCTTCCGCTTTCTGTCGGCCCGCTTGCCGAAGGTCCGCTCAAACTCCGTGTGGGAGGACAGCAGATACAGCTTCCAGCCCTCGGGGAACTTGTCCCACGCCTTTCCAAAGGCCCGATACAGCTCCTCCGCCTCCCTGCGCTCCATGATGCGCTCGCCGTAGGGGGGATTGGTGACCACCCGGCCATGGAGCCCGCCCCAGTGGAAGGTGCGGGCGTCCGACACCTCAAAAGAGATCAGGTCCTCCACCTCGGCCAGTTCGGCGTTGTGTCGGGCCAGCTCCACGGCGGCGGGGTCGATGTCCCCGCCCCAGATCTCATAATCCCCGTCAAACTCCTGGTCCATGGCCTCGTCCGCGGCAGACATCCACAGCTTGTTGTCCAGCCATGTCCACTTCTGGGCGGAAAAACTCCGGTTCAGGCCGGGAGCCCGGTTCTTGGCGATGAGGGCCGCCTCGATGGGGATGGTGCCCGACCCGCAGAAGGGGTCGCAGAGAGGGTCCCGCCCCCGGTACCGGGACAGCAGCACCATGGCCGCAGCCAAAGTCTCCCGCAGGGGAGCGTCCACCCCTTTGGCCCGGTAGCCCCGCTTGTGGAGTCCCGCCCCGCTGGTGTCCAGCATCAGGGTGGCGGTGTCCTTCATAATGGAAAACTGGATCTGGTACAGGTTCCCGGTCTCCGGCAGGGTGCTCATGCCATACTTGGCCCCCAGCCGCGCCGCCACCGCCTTCTTGATGATGGACTGGCAGGCGGGCACCGAGTGGAGGGCAGAGTTCAGCGAGTGGCCCTTCACGGGGAACTGGCCGTTTTTCGGGATGAACCGCTCCCAGGGCAGGGCCCGGGTCCCCTCGAACAGGGCGTCGAAGTCCTCCGCCGGAAAGGTCCCCAGCACCAGCAGCACCCGCTCCCCCGTGCGCAGGTTCAGGTTCAGTCGGGGCAGGTCGGCCTCCGAACCGGCGCACAGCACCCGGCCGTTCTCCGCCCAGACCCCCGGCAGCCCCAGCCGCCGCGCCTCGTCAGCGCACAGGCCCTCCAGTCCAAATAATGTGGGAATGGCAAAGGTAAGCTCACCCACTGGACAACACCTCGTCTTTCTTTCCACCCCAGTATACAGGATTTATATGGGAATGGCAAACAGTTTGTCGCGTACCCGGCCATGTTATTTTCTTCCGGGCCGCGCCATCAACCGGACACCGGAATGTGATGCCTTACTTGACCATGTGGCAGGGCGGCCTCTTGGAGCCGTCCTGCCATGGCGCTGTCAGATCCATTCCAATTTACCGCGCTTCTCCGGGCACGGGCATAAAATCAGGCGCTTCCGAAAATTATCATTGCTAAAACGGAGAAATTATAGTACAATACAGTTTAGCTTTGTTGCCGTTTCGGCGCGGAACAAGGCCGCACTAGTTGGGGAGATAGCGGTGCCCTGTACCCGCAATCCGCTGCAGCGGGGATGAATCCCGGCCCCCGGACGTGCGATGTGTCGTCTGCCCTGGATAAGCAGTGATGATAGACCGGTCCCGCGCAACGCGGCTCCGTGAACCGTGTCAGGCGGGGAACCGAGCAGCACTAAGCGGTCCGCCGCGTGTGCCGCGGGGTCACTGTTCTTGAGCCGGCTGTCCAGGTAACGGATATACCGCCCGCTTCAAAGGCCGGTGTGCGGCCTTGTTCCGCGCCGAAGCGCACTTTTCCTTGTTTCCAAGGCGTGCCCGCCCAGACGGTTTTGCGGCGGCACTCAGTTTCATCTTCGCTCCGCCCCAAGCGGCGGGGCTATTTTTCTCCGTGAGGTGATTGGATGTACCAGGCCCTATACCGCAAATGGCGCCCCCGCACCTTCGACGACGTGGTGGGCCAGTCCCACATCACCGACACCCTGAAGCAGCAGGTGGCCGGCGACCGGCTGTCCCACGCCTACCTCTTTACTGGGACCCGGGGCACCGGAAAGACCACCTGCGCCAAGATCCTGGCCCGGGCCGTCAACTGCCAGAACCCCCAGAACGGCAATCCCTGCAACCAGTGCCCCGCCTGTCTGGGCATTGAAAACGGCTCCATTCTGGACGTGCTGGAGCTGGACGCCGCCTCCAACAACGGCGTGGACCAGGTCCGCGCCCTCCGGGACGAGGCGGTGTACACCCCCGCCGCCGTCCGCAAGCGGGTGTATATCGTGGACGAGGTCCACATGCTGTCCACCCCCGCCTTCAACGCCCTGCTGAAAATCCTGGAGGAGCCCCCCGCCCACCTGATGTTTATTCTGGCCACCACCGAGCTGCACAAGGTGCCCGCCACCATCAAAAGCCGGTGCCAGCAGTTCTCCTTCAAGCGCATCCTCCCCGGCCAGATCGCCCAGCGTCTGGGCTATGTAGCGGAGCAGGAGGGCATCGGCCTCACCGCCGGCGGAGCCGCCCTGCTGGCCCGGCTGGCCGACGGCGGACTGCGGGACGCCCTGTCCCTGCTGGACCAGTGCTCCGGCGGGCGGCAGACCGTGGATGAGCAGGAGATTTTAGACACCTTAGGGCTGGCGGGCAATCTGGAGACCGCCGCGCTCATGGAGCGTGTCGCCGCCCACGACACCGCCGCCGCCCTGGACACCCTGGCCCGGCTGTACGCCAACGGCAAGGACGTGGGCTCGGTGCTCAGCGAGCTGTCCTCCCTGGCCCGGGACCTGCTGCTGCGCAAGACGGCCCCCCAGGGCAGCGCCGCCCTTCTCACCGGCGGGTATGACGAGGCCACCATGCGCGGCCTGGGGGAACAATTCTCCGCCCAGCGGCTGCTTCAGGTCCTGACCCTGCTCCAGTCGGCCACCGCCGACCTGGCCCGGAGCAGCAACCGCCGCACCGACGCGGAGCTCTGCCTCATCCGCCTGTGCGACGAGCGGCTGGACGAGTCCTTTGCCGGCCTGTCCGCCCGGGTGGCCCGGCTGGAAGAGCGCTTAGCCCAAGGCATACCTGTTCAGGCCGCCCCCTCCTCTGCGCCCCGGCCGGGCGCAGAGGAGGGGG
>NZ_JADYUM010000014.1 GCF_021531815.1 Pseudoflavonifractor phocaeensis | reverse complement strand
AGGCTCTGGTCCATGGAGGCGTGGACCCCGACCGCATCGTGAAGGAGGTCCCCTATCTTGGGGTGCTGCTGAAAAAGAACGAGGACATGGACGCCCTGCGGCGCAACTGGAGATAAGATATGTTCGAGGATTTTCTCTACCTTTTGCGGAGAAATGGCCTTAAAATCTCCCTGACGGAGTGGATGAGTCTGATGGAGGCCCTGGACAAGGGCCTGCACGGCTCCAGCTTCACCGGGTTCTACCACCTGTGCCGCTGCCTGCTGGTGAAAAGCGAGGCGGACTTTGATCTGTTTGACCGGTCCTTCCTGGAGTATTTTCAGGACGTGCCCTTCCAGCAGGAACTTCCTCAGGAGTTGATGAACTGGCTGGAGCACCCCAACGGTCCCATGGGAGAATACGACGAGCTCCAGGCGGAACTGAACCAGAGCCTGAGCCACACGGAGATCGAGGTCATGTTCCGGGAGCGGAAAAAGGAACAGCGGGAGGCCCACAACTGCGGGACCCACTGGGTGGGCACCCACGGCATGTCCGTCTTTGGAAACATGGGCATGAGCCCCGACGGCATCCGGGTAGGAGGCCCGTCGGAGCACCACCGGGCCTTCCGGGTGGCGGGGGAGCGGCGGTTCCGGGATTTCCGGAAAGATGCTGTGCTTGATACCCGGCAGTTCCAGGTGGCTCTGCGGAAGCTGCGGCAATTCTCCGGCCTGGTGGACCTGCCCCCCACGGAGTTTGATGTGGACAACACCATTCAGGACACGGCGGAGAACGCCGGCAACCTGAAGGTCCGGTATAAGAGACCCCGGGAGAACACGGTGAAGGTGCTGCT
This sequence comes from Pseudoflavonifractor phocaeensis, assembly GCF_021531815.1. GTDB lineage: Bacteria > Bacillota > Clostridia > Oscillospirales > Oscillospiraceae > Lawsonibacter > Lawsonibacter phocaeensis_A. The sequence continues at coordinate 64,297 of NZ_JADYUM010000014.1, read as the reverse complement.
GCTCATGGACTCCGGAGGCTCCATGGAATACTACGGGACCCTGTGTACCTCCCTGTTTCATGCGGTGAGCAAGTCGGGGCATTTTAAGTCGCTGGACATCTACTACTTCCACAACTGTGTCTACACCCGGCTGTATAAGGACCCCATCATCGATCCCCACCAGGCCGTGCCCACTGAATGGGTATTGTCCAACCACTCCGGGGACTGGAAGATCATATTCGTGGGGGACGCCCAGATGGACCCCAGCGAGCTGGAGGGACGGATTTACGGTCAGGCGGCGGACAGGCCCCAAAGCGGCCTGGAGTGGCTGAAGCTGTTCCGGGAGCAGTACCGGAATATTATCTGGCTCAACCCCGGAGACCGTCCCGAGTGGGGCGAGGAGTGGAGCTACAGCTATGATACCATCGCGGACCTGTTCCCCATGTATCCGCTTACCGTGGAGGGCCTGGAGGATGGAATGAAGAAACTGCTCACCAGGTAGTTCCACGCGGGATACCATCTGCATTCGCGAACAGGACGCGGCATCTTTTGCTGCGTCCTGTTGACGTTTATACCCGGAATGGCTGGCTTGGCCGGGGCGTCTTCCAGCCCTCTTTCCCCGCGGTATGGAGGTGTCAAAAACGGGAAAAGGTTCCGTTTTGAAAGGGAGATGTAATCGCACAAAAATAGGATTTTGAAATTCGCTCATAGAGAATCTGAAGAAGAAAAAAGACATATTGCATGTAAACAATCAACAAAAATTGTGAAACTCGCACAAAAAACTTGCGATTTTTGCGAAGATTTGATAAAATAAATAAAAAGAAAAATGTTCTGCATTACAGAACGAGGTGAAAAAACAGTGGCAAACGGACAGGTTCCCAAGGTGAAATCGCTGGCAAAAGCGCTGCGCCTGCTGGAGTGTTTTACCATTCAGGAACCGGAGTGGGGTGTCACGGAATTGGCGGAAAAGCTGGATATGGCCAAGTCCAATGCCCACAGCATCATCTCCACCTTTGAGCAGATGGGATATATTATCCAGCTCCCCAACAAGAAATATACCCTGGGGCTCAAGCTGCTGGAATTTGCCTTTATCATCAACCAGAACCTGGGTTATCCCAAGGCGATTTATGACCTGGTCCTGAAAGCCGCCAATCTGACCGACCAGATCGTCTACTTCGGCGTGCCCTACGGAGACAAGGTCCTGTACTTATATGTGGCCCATCCGGTGGACCGGATGCACGAGATTCCCTACCGGGAGATCCTGGGGGAGAATGTCCCCCTGTGCAGCGCCGGAATCGGGAAGGCGATCCTGGCCGCCATGCCGGAGGAGGAATGGATGGACCGGATCCCGGAACACCCCATCAAATATACCCCCAATACCCTGACTGACCGGGAGGACATCATTGACGAGCTGCGCAACATCAAACGGCGGGGCTTTGCCATTGACAACATGGAGCACCACACCAACATCCGCTGCGTGGGAGTTCCGGTGTATAACGGGTCGGGGCAGTTGGTAGCCGGGATCAGCACCTCCGGCCCCTGCGACGTGATGACAGATGAGAAGCTGTTGGAGTGTGCGGGTATTCTGAAGAATATTGCCCTTCAAATGAAAGAGCGTATCTACCACTGAGCGCGGCGCGTATGAAAATTTGTTCCAATTGCCGAGGCAGACCTGCCGCGGCTGGAAATAGATACCCCAATCTGATCTGAGAATCAAGGAGGAAAAACGACAATGAAATCCTGGAAAAGAACTCTTGCCCTCGCCCTGAGCGCCGTTATGGTGGTTGGCCTGCTGGCCTCCTGCGGCGGCAATAAGACCGCCTCTAACTCCGGCGCTGCCGCCAGCACCGGCTCCGCTGCCAGCGCCGGTTCCGCCAGCGCCGGTGAGGATGTGGGCGATCCCATCACCCTGACCTTCTCTATCGCCGCCGTGCCCACCGATGCCCACGGCATGGCCCAGAAGACCTTCAAGGAGACCCTGGAGTCCATCTCCGGCGGCAACATCACTGTGGACTGCTACGACTCCGGTACCCTGTACGGCCAGGACACCGAGCACGACGCCCTGAAGAACGGCGACGTGGACATGATCTACTCTTCCGCCTCTTGGCTGACCGACGGCTCCCCCTGGGTCTCCATGTTCACCGCCGGCTATGTGTTCCAGAGCTATGAGCACATGACCAAGGTGCTGAACGGCGACATCGGCAAGCAGGTCTTCCAGAAGATCGCCGACGAGCAGGGCATCCTGCCCCTGGGCGCCTTCTACCTGGGCACCCGCGAGGTTTCCCTGTCCGAGGACAAGCAGATCAAGACCCCTGAGGACCTGAACGGCATCAACCTGCGTATGCCCAACTCCGACGCCTGGGTGTTCCTGGGCAAGGCCATGGGCGCCAACCCCACCGCCATCGGCTTCAATGACCTGTATCTGGCCCTGCAGACCGGCACCGTTGACGGCCAGGACAACCCCTTGCCCACCGTCAAGTCCGCCAAGTTCTATGAGGTCCAGAAGTCCATCTCCCTGACCAACCACCTGGTGGACTCTGTGTGGCCCACCATCAACCTGAACACCTGGAACAAGCTGACCGACACCCAGAAGGGCTGGGTCATGGAGGCCGTTGAGGCCGCCCGCAAGACCTGCGACGACCAGAACCTGAAGGTGGAGGCCGAGGTCCAGGACTTCCTGAAGGAGCAGGGCCTGAAGATCTATGAGGCTGATGTGCCCGCCTTCGCTGACCACGTCCTGGAGACCTACCTGAACGACCCCATCTCCGACAGCTGGGATAAGGACCTGCTGGCTGAGATCCAGGCTATGGCGTAATTGCTTACCTCCGCTGGGGACCGGGCATTCCCCGGTCCCCAGTCTGTTTGTGCTGAGAGGAGTTGAATTTGATGAAAAAGGTGGGCGGATTTATCCGCAACTGCGTGGAACAATACATCCCCGCCGCCGCATTTGTGATCCTGTTCGTGGTATTTGTATTCCAGGTATGCATGCGCTATGTCATGCGCGCTCCCCAGGCCTGGACCACCGAAGTGGAGCAGTCCTGCTTCCTGTGGCTGGTCATGCTGGGCGCTTGCTATGCCCAGCGGGTGAAGGGCCACGTTACGTTTACTCTGGTCTATGACAATCTGGGGATCAAGGGCAAGGCGATCACCGCCATGCTGGGCAATATTTTGATCACCTTTACCTTCCTGATCACCTTCCTGCCTTCCCTGAACTACATCTGGGGCCTGATGGAGCGCCAGCAGGTGACTACCCTGCTGAAGTGGCCCAAGACCGTGGTGTTTTTCCCCTATGTGGTCTTTTTGGTTATTATCCTTGCCTATGCCCTGATGGAGATCTATGAGGAGATCATGGTACTCAAGGGCGATAAAAAGTATACGGAAAAGATGCTGCAGGAGTCCAAGAGCGAGGCGGAGCTCGCCATTGAGGAGTCCCTGGCTCAGGAGCAGCTTGATCTCAGCCACATTGACTACGGTGAAGGGAGTGGGAAGTAAATGTTGGACAATCTGCCTCTGATCGTCTTCCTGATTTGCTTTGTTTTGATGTTCGTCCTGCGTATGCCCATCCCTACCGGTATGATCGCAGCCTGTACCATGTATTTCCTGGTGGACGGCCTTCTGAAGGGCAACAGCTTTATTGGCATGATCACAGGCCAGCAGGGCCAGCTGCATCTGGTGGCTCAAAAAACTATCGAAGCAATTTTTACAAATACGACGATTATCGCCGTGCCGCTGTTCGTTTTTGCCGCCAACGTCATGAACGCCGGCAAGATCACCGAATATGTGTTCGGCGTTTGTAAAGGCCTGGTGGGCCGGTTCCCCGGCGGTCTGGCTCACGTGAACGTACTGGCCTCCCTGGTGTTCTCCGGCATGACCGGCTCCGCTGTGGCCGACGCCTCCGGCCTGGGCAAGATGGAGATCGACGCCATGCGCGCCGAGGGCTTTGACGACGGTTTCTCCTGCGGCATTACCGCCGCCTCTGCCACCATCGGCCCCATCTTCCCCCCCTCCATTCCCGCTGTCATTTACGCCATGCTGACCGGAGCCTCCGTGGGCGCCCTGTTCATGGCCGGCATGATGCCCGGCGTGATCCTGGCCGTTGGCCTGTGTATCTATGTGGCCATCGTTTCCAAGAAGCGCAACTACCCCAGGTCCGCTCCTCCCAGACTGGGCGCCTATCTGCGGTATTGCTTTAAGGCCATCTGGGCCATGCTGACCCCCGTCATCCTGCTGGTGGGCATCTACACCGGCATTATGACCCCCACTGAGGCGGGCGCCATCGCCGGCGCCTACGCCCTGATCGTCTCCATCCTGGTGTACCGCATCCTGTCCTGGGACGGCCTGAAGCAGGTGCTGATCGATACCGTCAAGGGTACCGGTTCCGTCTCCGTCATGGTGGGCGCCGCCTCCGCCATCTCCTTTATTTTCGCCAAGGAGCAGATCGGCGTTCGCCTGGGCAACTGGATCATGTCCTTTACCGACAGCAAGGTGGTCTTCCTGCTGATGGTCAACGTCATCATCCTGGTGCTGGGCATGTTCGTGGATACCTCCGTCATTCAGCTGGTTATGATCCCCATTCTGTGGCCCGTGGCCCAGCAGTTCGGCGTCGACATTATCCACTTCGGTCTGATCATCATCTTCAACATGATGCTGGGCCTGTCCACCCCGCCCTTCGGCATGTGCCTGTTCATCACCTCCGGCATCTCCGGCACCCCCCTGAAGGATGTCATCAAAGAGATCTGGGGCCCCATCGTGGTTATGTTGGCAGTTTTGCTGATCATCACCTTCGTCCCCCAGTCTGTGCTGTTCCTGCCTAAGATGTTTGGCATGATCGCTTAAATCTGATTGATTATTATAAAAGTGAGGAGAGTTTACCATGGCATTTTCTATCGCTCCCGGCGTTTGGCCGGTCATGATCACCCCCTGGACCGATGACAACAAGCCTGATTTCAAGGCCATTGAGGGCCTGTGCAACTGGTACATCGAGAAGGGCTGCACCGGCATCTTCGCCGTCTGCCAGTCCAGCGAGATGGCTTACCTGACCGAGCAGGAGAAGCTGGACATCGCCAAGGCTGTTACCGAGGCGGTGGACGGCCGCATCCAGGTGGTGGCCTCCGGCCACACCGCCGACGACAAGGCCACCCAGTTCCGGGAGATCGAGAACATGATGAAGATCCCCGGCATCGGCGCTTACGTGCTGGTGTCCAACCGCCTGGACCAGAAGCACGAGGGCGAGGCCGTCTTCGAGGCCAACGCCCGCGAGATCTTCGAGAAGTTCCCCGAGATCGACTTCGGCATCTACGAGTGCCCCATGCCCTGGAAGCGCCTGGTCAGCCTGGACTTCCTGAAGTCTGTGGCTCCCGAGGGCCGCATGGTCTTCCTGAAGGACACCTGCTGCGATTACGAGCTGATCCGTGAGCGCCTGAAGGCCGTGGAGGGTACTCCCCTGAAGATCTTCAACGCCAACGCCCAGTCCTGGTTCGACAGCTATCAGCACGGCTCCGCCGGCTACAACGGCGTTATGGCCAACTTCCATCCCGACCTGTACAAGTGGTGCTTCGACCACAAGGACGACCAGCCTGAGAAGGCCCGTCTGGTGGCTGACTTCCTCACCGCCGCTGCCATGATCGAGATGCGCATCTATCCCTGCAACGCCAAGTATCACCAGAATCTGGTGGACGTGCCCATGAACGTCTTCGCCCGCAGCGCCGACTGCACCAAGTTGGACAAGAACGCCAAGGGCGAGGTGGAGAGCCTCATCAATCTGGAGAACTACGTCCGCAAGCAGCTGGGGATCATCTGAGAAAATACGCATCCCGCTTGATTTTCCTCTTGGATTGTAATACAATTTCTTCAACCAAGTGGATCAAGACGTGACAAGGAGGAATTCCCTATGCTGAAAAAACCCAAGATCCTGGTCGTGGGCAGCTTCATGATGGACCTGATTGCCTCCACCAAGCGGGCTCCCAATTCCGGCGAGACTGTCATCGGCCTGAAATTCCAGACCGCCCCCGGCGGAAAGGGCGCCAACCAGGCGGTCCAGTGCGCCCGTCTGGGCGCCCATGTCACCATGGTGGGCCAGGTGGGCGATGACGCCTTCGGCAAGATCATGACCGATACCGCCGCCGCCTCCGGCGTGGACGTGTCCCATGTCTCCGTGGACCCCAACGAGTCCTCCGGCGTGGGTCATATCACCCTGGAGGTCACGGAGCACGGCGCCCAGAACCGTATCACCGTCTGCCCCGGCGCCAACTTCACTCTGACCGTGGAGGACGTGGCCTGGCTGAAGGATGAGATCGGGAACTACGACCTGGTGATGATGCAGTTTGAGCTGCCCATGGAGGTCATCGAGGCTGTGGCCCAGTGGGCCCACGACGCCGGGGTCATCGTCATGATCAACCCCGCCCCCGCCGCCCCCATGTCCGACAAGCTGCTGTCCTGTGCCACCTATATCTCCCCCAACGAGCATGAGGCCGCCATTCTGGCCAACCACTCCATTGACGTGTCCAACGGCATCAACTTTGAGGACGTGGACATCGTCTCCAAGGCCTTCCAGGCCCGCGGCGTGGAGAACCTCATCATCACCATGGGCGAGAACGGATCCGTCGTGGCCGGCAAGAACGGTATCCACCACACCCATTGTGTGAAGATGCCCCATGTGGCTGATCCCACTGCCGCCGGCGACTCCTTTGTGGCCGCGTTCTGCACCGGCCTGACCGCCGGACTGCCCCAGGGCGAGGCGCTGGCCTTCGCCAGCCATACTGCCGCCATCACGGTCTCCCGGATGGGCGCCATGCCCAGCCTGCCCACCGTGGCGGAGGTACAGACCCTGCTGACCGAGCGTGGCTATCAGGGCTTTGATCCCCAGATCCTGGACGCGCTGAAGTAACTGATTTTCAGGCGGTCCCCTTCATGGGGACCGCCTAAATATGATTCAAGGAGGAAATACCCATGCTCAAGCCTGAAAGCAAACAGGCCGTGACCAATTTCCTGGCTTCGGTGGATACTGAGTTCAACGCCTTCCTGAAAGGCCTGACCCCCGAGGCCTATGAGCAGGCGGCTCAGATCATCCTGGAGTCCCAGGCCCAGGGCGGCCGCATCCATGTCACCGGTATCGGCAAATGCAGCCATGTATCCACCTATGTGGCTTCCCTGCTGTCTTCCACCGGCAACCCCGCCTACTACCTCCATGGGACCGAGGCCGTCCACGGCTCCTGCGGTCAGCTGGTGGCCGGAGACGTGGTCATCGCCATCTCCAACTCCGGCGAGACCGGAGAACTGAAGGCCACTGTTTTGGCTGTGAAGAACAACGGCTGCAAGGTCATCGGTGTGTCCGGCAATCCGGACAGCTGGCTGGCCAAGAATACCGACGCCTTCCTCTTTGCCGGCGTCAAGGCCGAGGGCGGTCCTCTGAACCGGGCCCCCCGGAACTCCGTGCTGGCGGAGATGCTCACCCTCCAGACCCTGTCCGTGGCCCTCCAGGCCGAGAAGGACTGGGACCCCATCCGCTATGTGCGCTGCCATCCCGGCGGAAAGCTGGGCCAGCTGCGGGAGGGGGAGAAGTAAATGCTGACTGGAAAATGTATCCATCCAGAGCTGATCCGGGTGCTCTCCCTGTGCGGCCACGGGGACAAGGTCCTGATTGCCGACGGAAACTACCCTCTGGCTTCTAAGAGTGGGGACGCGGAGAAGGTGTACCTGGGGGTTACCCCCGGCCTGCCCACCGTCACCGATGTGCTGTCCGCCCTTCAGAGCGTCATCAACATTGAAAAGGCGGAAGTCATGGACCCCGCCGACGGCACCACTCCCGAGATCTTCGGAGAGTTCCAGACCATGCTGGGCGGCATGGAGCTGCATAAGCTGGGGCGCTATGAGTTTTATGACGCCTGTTGCCAGGAGGGCGTGAAGCTGGCGATCTCCACCGGCGAGGGGCGGGTCTTTGCTAACCTGCTCATCACAGTGGGCGTGGCCTGAGCGGCGGACGCCGACAATTCCAAACAACAATCAAACGGCCGGCGGGTGTGTCCCGCCGGCCGTTTTGGTTCCTATTCAGATGACGTAATTGTTGCCGGGGTCATACCCCTGGGTCAGATCCGCAACGGTGATCTGGTCTAGATAGTCATTGATGACCCGGTCCAGTCCCTGCCACACGGAAAGCGTGCGGCACTCCGCCATGCGGGGACAGGATTCCGGCCCCTGCTCGATGCAGGCGACGGGGGCGAGGGATTCCTCGGTCAGACGGAGGATCTCGCCCACGGTGTATTGATCCGGCGTTTTGGTCAGCCGGTAGCCGCCTCCCTTGCCCCGGAGGCCGTTCAGCAGCTTGGCCTTTACCAACAGTTTAATGATGCTCTCCAGGTATTTCTCAGAGATCCCCTGGCGGTCCGCGATCAGCTTCAAGGGGATGAATCCCTCCGATTGATGCTCTGCCAAATCGATCATGACCCGCAGTGCGTAGCGGCCCTTTGTTGAGATCAGCATTTGCATCCCTCCATCCAATGATAACCCCATTATACTGCGTGCTGAACAAAGCCGCAAGCCTTGAAAGCCAAGGCTTTTAAGGTTCAGTGGCTTTGTTCAGGCGCAAGGGTTTTGGACTAAATTGTCCAAAAAATCTTGCACCTTCCACTGGAGCGCCGCGGCGCTCCAGTGGAAATACGCATTGTAACAATATCTGAATTCCATGAAAACGGCTCAAAGGAGCCGTTTTTATGGAATTGTGCGGCCACCGCTCCACGAATAAACCGCAAAGCGTTTCATTTAGTAAATACTATTATACAACGTGTTTGGTAGGGAATCAACAAAAATCGAATGGAAGCCGCAGGCGTTTTTCAACCGTTCCGGGGTGGGATGGTTGGCAGGAAAGGCTTGTGCCGGACATGGGCAATTCGTACTGTTGGCGGAAGGGGACCGTGCCGGACTTCACAAAAGTGATTGACTTTGTCTGCCCGGGTGCCATATAATCATATCAATGATTACGGTGGAAAAGTGGAATGACATGAATTATAAGAATATTAACGGCGTATCAAAGCTTCCCCTGAACGAGCAGGTTTACCGCACCCTTGTGGAGCTCATTACCAATGGCAGCATTGCACCGGGGACAGAACTGAAAGAACAGCACCTGGCAAAACAGATGAATGTGAGCGCCACTCCCGTCCGGGAGGCGATCAGGCGTTTGGCCAGCGAGGGCTTTGTGGAGACGGTCCCATACCGGGGTTCTGTGGTCCGGATGCTCAACCAGCAGGAGATCACGGAGGCCTACGCGTGCCGTGAGGCACTGGAACGGCTGGCCATCGTCGAGGCCATCGGCCATCTGCAGGATCAGGACATCAAGAACTTGAATGAATTGGTGGACTCCTATCAGTCCATGGACGACCCCACCGACATCTACGAGAGCAGCCAAAAGTTTGACGATTATATTTACGGCCTGTCGCACAACCAGACGCTGCACAATCTGCTGGGTATGCTGAAGGGGACCATCAGCCGGGACAAGAAGTACTCTGCCGCCAACGTGGAGCGGAGAGTGGAGATCTATAACGAGCACAAGGAGATCATAAGGGCAATGGAGGAACGGGATGTGGAAAAGGCCAAGGAAGCGGTCTCGAAGCATATCCGCAACGGCAGAAAATTTATCGAGAACAAGGGATAAGATGGAATCCCAGAGAATTCGGGGCGGCTGCACAAAAGCCGCTCCGAATTTTTGTCTAAAACAGATAAAATTGAAAAAGGACTTGACTTCAAGAAAATATTCTATAGAATATTAAATATAGAATATGGAAAGAGGCAGAAGGCAGGCCCATATTTTGAACATGTGAAAATTGTGATCATGGGAGGATGAGACATGGAGAACATTTATATGTCCAGGGGGGCAAGCAAGGTCGTCAACGTGTGTGCCAAGATCAAGCCCGGAGAGCAGGTCCTGATCGTGACTGAGTTATCCCGACTGAGCATCGCCCAGGCACTGGCCACGGAGGTGTACCGCGTGGGCGCCGAGCCCGCGATCTGCATCATGGAGCCCCGGAAGCAGGACAGCGAGGAACCCCCGAAGGAGATCGCGGCGGCCATGAAGGCCAGTGATGCCTTCCTCAGCGTGGTGGGCAAATCCATTACCCATACCCACGCGGTAAAGGACGCCATCGCCGCGGGCTCCCGCGGACTGGTACTCACCCATTTTACTGAGGAAATGATGATCCACGGCGGGATCGAAGGGGATTTTGAAGAGGCGAAGCGGGTCTGTACTGCCATGGCCGAGGGAATGGCGGGTGCGGAAAAGATCGTCCTCACATCGCCCGGCGGTACGCACCTGGAGTATTCCGCCAAGGGTCGCCGCGGCAATAAGCTCTACTGCATGGTGGAGCCGGGACAGTTTTCCACTCTGCCCACGGTGGAGGCCAATGTCTCCCCGCTGGAGGGAACGGCAAACGGCGTCATCGTAGCCGACGGCAGTATTCCCTATATCGGCATCGGCGTTTTGGAGGAGCCTGTTACCCTGAAGGTGGAAAACGGACGGATCGTGGACATCTCCGGCGGCTATCAGGCCAAGATGCTGGCGGACAACCTGGCGTCCAAGAATGATCCGAATGTCTACAACGTGGCGGAGCACGGCGTGGGCCTCAACCCCAGGTGCCATTTCTGCGGATTCATGCTGGAGGACGAGGGCGTGTTCGGAAGCTGCCATATTGGCATTGGGACCAGTATTACCCTCGGCGGAACGGTAAAAGCCTCCTGCCACTATGATGTGATCATGAAAAACGGCACCATCGTCGCGGATGGGAAGGTCCTGATGGAGAATGGAGTTCCCAAGGTTTAAACGGATCGGACGCCCAGGGAGAACATTTGGTACATTGCCCCAGGGAAAGCCAAGAGCGAACATATAACGAGAGGGGAAACTACAATGTTAGAAATCAGTCTGAACGTATACTACACCATAGCGCTGTCCATTCTGGTCCTCATGCTCGGCGATTTTATCAAAAGCCGCATGGCGGTACTGCGGAAATTCTGTATCCCGACCCCGGTTGTCGGCGGCGTGCTGTTCGCAATCCTGATCACTGTTTTGAATATGTCCGGCATCTGCAAGGTGTCTTTGGACAGCTCCTTCAATGAATTTTTCAGCCTGCTGTTCTATGCCGGCATCGGCTACACCGCAAGCTGGAAGCTGCTGAAGAAGGGCGGCCCCCAGGTCATCGTTTTCCTGATCCTCTCCAGCATCCTGGTGGTATTCCAGAATGGACTGGGTGTTGTGGTGTGCAAACTCATGGGCGTGAACCCCCTTGTGGGTCTGGCCTGCGGCTCGATCCCCATGGTGGGCGGCAACGGAACCGCGGCTGCCTGGGGTCCCATTCTGGAAAGCGCCGGCCTGGAAGCGGGAACGACCATCGCCACTGCCGCCGCGACCTTCGGCCTGGTGGGCGGCGCTCTGCTGGGTGGCCCCATCGGCCGTTACCTGATTGAGCATAACAATTTGAAGCCCAATCCGGAAGCCATGGATATGAAGTTCGGCAACGAGGAGAAGAAGGTTCCTGTGGATGAAAAGCGGATGACTGCGGCCGCGTATCAGGTGCTCCTGACCGTAGGTATCGGCACCCTGATCTCTTACCTCCTCAAGAAGACCGGGATCGAATTCCCCGCCTCCGTGGGCGTGATGACCGCCGCCGCCATCCTGAGAAATGTGGCGGACCACACGGAGAAGCTCGACCTCAAGCTGCCTGAGCTGTCTATGATTTCCAATATCTCCCTGCTGGTGTTCCTGGCGCTGTCCATGATGACCATGAAGCTGTGGAAGCTGATCGACCTGGCTCTGCCCATGATCGTCATCCTGGTGGCTCAGATGATCCTGATGACCCTGTTTGGCATCTTCATCACCTTCCGTGTCATGGGTAAGAATTTTGACGCGGCGGTCATGACAGTGGGACAGACCGGCTTCGGCCTGGGCGCCGTGCCGACGGCTATGGCGAATATGCAGGTCATCGACTCCAAGTACGGCTCCTCTCCCAGCGCATTCTTTATCGTCCCCCTGGTGGGCAGTCTGTTCATCAATCTGGTCAACTCCGCCATCATCACGGTCTTCCTGAACATTGTCTGATTCTGTGACCGCACTGGTGGGCAACCGCTGACCGCGGCATCAGGCTCTAGCTTGAGCATGCGGCCATATGCATACAGAATATCCCGGGGACCCTTGACGATTCAAGGAATCCCCGGGATGTTTTTCTGGGCATAAAAAGCCGCCGCGAACGATATGGAGTCCGCGACGACGTGGTACGCCCGAGCGGATTCGAACCGCTGGCCTTCCGCTTAGGAGAATGACCAACCCTTTATCATACAAGCCTCTGTATGTACGTGTATGTCTCTATTTTCCGAGGATCTTTCGCATTCAAAGTTCATCCTTGCTCGTCTGTGTACCTCTGTGTATTTGGCGTATCGTGCAGTTCTTTTAGCCTGTTTTTAGCGGTTTCTAAAAAAGAACAAAGGATGCTTTGACATCGCCCCCCAATATTAGCAGATTTTCGAGAAAAAATCTACCGGAGGGACCGGCCGGCAGAGCAGCGAAGGCTCTCCGGAACACCGACAGAACTCCTACGGAACACCGACAGGGAAACGACGGAACAACTACCGGGAAGAGACGGAGAACCGATAGGGCTCCGTGCATCCACCCATAACAAAACGTGTAAAAGCCTGCCGGAAATAGAAAAAGAGAGCACTGCTATCCGGGCTATTATCCCAAATCACAATACTCTCTATGTAAGTGCTCATCCATGAATGAGCTTATTGTAATGTCTGTGCCAGTGTCTTCAGAAGTGCTGCCATCTCCGGATTTGCGAGAATCTTCATCAGAAGCTCGGCATTTACACCGGCAGGTATGGTCGCTTCCGCTACCGATTCAGGCTCCTCTGTAGGCGCAGCCTCCGGTGCAACAACCTTGCCACTATAGAAGGCATTTTCGAAGAGCTCTGCATTGACCCTGCGGTCATCATCCAGGATGTGTGAATACTGGTCGGTGACCATGGTGGCCTGTGCATGACCGGAGTCTCCCTGAACGGCCTTAATATCGCCACCATTCAGCTTCAGCTTATAGGTAATGCTGGAGTGACGCAGGCTGTGGAAGACAACCTCGGGAAAATCATGCTTGTGGATCAGCTCCTTAAACATAGCCGTAATACGGGAATCCTCTGTAGGCATTCCCGTACCATTGGCCATGACAAGATCGTAATCCTGGTATTCATCTCCCAGCGCCAGCTTGGCAAAATCCTGACTCTTTTTCCAATCAACAAGCATCTCCGCAACTGTCTTCGGAAGGAATATCTTACGGGTACTGGTTGCGGTCTTGGGTTTCTTTAGAACCAGGACCGTGCGGTTATTTACCTTGCCCTCCGGAAATATACGGAGCACATCTTTTTTCTCCAGCGTGGCCATATGATTCTTGTCCACTCTCTGAAGCTCCTTGTTCACGTAAATATAGGCTTTTCCGGCTGCGATACTCTCCGGAGAGATATCTACGCAGTCCCAGGTCAGCCCAAGAAGCTCCCCCATTCGAAGGGAGCAGGCAAAAGCGAGGTTGATGGCGATTTTCAGCCGCTCATCCTCGCATACCTCAAGGGCCCGAAAGAGCGTTGGCGCATCCCAGATATCACGTTTCTTGGACTCTGCTTTCGGAACCGTTGCGTAGATCGCCGGGTTCTTCTCCATCAGTTCCCATTTTACGGCCTGATGAAAAGCGCTGCGCAGAATGTTATGTATCTTTTTTACAGTCGCCGGAGTCACATACTCGACCTTCTTGGACCCCTTTTTCTGGGTGATCTTATGGACCGCCGGTGTCTTGAGGAGAGACATGTAATACTTCTCAAGGACTCTGGCCGTGATCTCCGTCAGCTTCATGGAGCCGATGATCGGAAGGATATAGTTGTTGATCATGGAGATATTACTGCCATAGGTGGAAATGGCCCAGGTGGTTTTTCCGTAAAGGACAATATATTCGTCCAGGAGATCCTTCAGCGTCTTGCAGGTGGGAACCGCCAGGGTTCCGATCTCTGTCTTATACTCGATCTCAGCCTTACGGCGCTTGGCCTCGGCCAGGGTCTTGTAGGTTTCCCATTTCTGCTTTCTCTTGCCATCTTCAGCGTCATACAGATAGACAACGCTGAATTTGTTATTTCTTGATACGATCGAAGCCATGTTGGAGCCTCCTTCCTTAAGATTCGCAGTTTAATTTCTGCTGAAGCAGAAACCACTGCAGGTCGTCCCTGAGGACGTATTTTTTATTTCCGAATTGTCTTGCTTCCAGGTATCCATCCTTGATCAGGGCTCGAACCTCACGGTAAGACATATCCAGAAGAACTGCTGTCTCCTGAAGATCATAGGATGGTTTATCCACTGCAACTTTTAATCTTGGCATAACCGCCTCCTGTTTCAGTCGTTCGATGCGGAACTGCTCCTCGGCCGGAAGATCTTCGAAGGTGTGATACACATCCTGTCCGGTGTACCAGCGCCAGAAGCTGTCCTTGGTAATTCGCTTGCGGTCCGCAATCACTTCATATTCAAAGACTCCCTCATTCTTCGGAGAAGCGAGGATGTTGTAAACCTCCTTACGGGAGATCATCAGAAGCCGTGCCATCTCTGGCATGGTGATGGTTGCCTCCTCACGTTCGACATCCCGCTCCCGATCCTCGGGAGTACGGTATCGGGACTGGCTGTTATACCAGGCCTCAAATACATCTTTTCGTATCCGCTTCCAGGATCCGGCCGTGAAGGTCTCGATCCTGCAGCGTTTGACGATGTCATATGCGACAGAATCATCCACATCTAACAGCTCACCAAACTCTTTGATCGAGTACGAATAGGATTTTAATTCCTGTCCGGGCGGATCGCCGTTTACCTTATGCCATTTGATCTGATTCGCATACCACTTCTCGAAGCTTTCAATAACAACCCTCATTTTTCCTTCCACAAGGATCGTATCAAAGTAGCCCCTATGTACCAGCCAGTAAGACTCCGTCTTACAAAGCCCCAACATCCGCTGCATCTCGGGAACGGACATCGTCGTTTTTGCTTTTTCTTCCATGTTGCCCTCCTTAAAATGTTTTTATCCAGGTCTGATGACCTGGATAAAAAGTAGCGGATGATGCTTAAAATTGTTAGGATGTCAATCTGCCATCAACATCCTTGACAACCATTCAGCTTACCGTTTAGCCATTCATCAAAGCTTTCCTTGGAGATCCGGTAGATCCCGCCGATCTTAAACCAGCGGAATTCATTCTGCTCTAACAGCTTGTAGGCAGTGCCTCTGCCGATGTCCAGAATGATCTGAATATCTTCAACCCTATAGGTCTTCTTTTCCGGGACAGCTTCCTTAGAAGCTGCATCCATCTCAAATACTTCACATGCTTCCATGTTCATTTCCTCCTATGTAGATCCCCGAGACCTTTGCCTGCGGGGCATTTTCTTTGTTCGGCTCTTAAGGAGCCTCAACAGTTTCCGGAATATACATTCCCAGGCTGACCTTCAGGTAATCATCTACCTGAGCCAGCTGCTCTCTGGTGAGCTTTCCAAGGTAGCTCATCACCCTGCTTTTATCGATGGTCTTAATCTGCTCGAACTCTACCATGGAGGGAGCTGCCAGCGCCCTGTTGTGCTTGATCAGGAAATGCGTCGGCTGATTCAGCTTTTTTAACTGCGTGGTCATGGGCGCTACTATCAGGGTCGGGCAGTAGAAGTTGCCGTCATTGTTCTGCAGGACCAGCACCGGTCTGGTGCCGCCCTGCTCAGAACCGGTGAAGGGGTTCAGGTTGGCCATATAGATATCGCCTCGTCTGAAGTGCCATCCGGGCTGCAGCACATCTTTGTTCTGTCTCATGGGCACCTCCTTAAAACTTCAGGGGAAGAGAGTGGACCTTGCTGGACCCGTTGTAAATACGGAACACCTGATAAAGGTACTTCTGACTGGCAGGCATGTTCACACCCATGGCCTTGCCCTCACGGTAGATGGTCAAGGGATCCACCCGGCGAAGTCTCAAGACCAGCCTGTGAGGATCAAACTCTCCATAGTAAAGATCAACGAAACGGCAGATGCCCTGAACGGTTTCCCCTCTCAGGGACTCCATGTCACCGCCCCAGGCAGTAACCAGGATCTCCAGAGCTTCCTTATATCGCTCAGCCCCAAGCTTCTTGAACTGAGTGAAAGCAGTGCTGACACAGGCCAGCTTTTTCCTGCCGCGCTTTAGCTCATAATCAAGGGCCAGGCCGGTTGACTCCGTTGCCTTCATGAATGCAATGGCTTCCGGATCTCCGGCATAAACCAGAGCACGGATCTTAGCACCTGCAGAGAGAGGAGCAGAAGCACCGGTCTGGGTTGCGAAGAGCGTTGCTTCTTCGCTTTCGGTCATTCCGTAATACACCTTGCAGGTGATGGGAAGATCGTGACCTCTGTTCAGGATCTTTCTGGCGGCGATGGTATGCTGACCATCGAACACGTAATACTTGCCGTTGCGGCAGCTGACCTTCGGCTCATTGGCCACTCGCTCGTCGAACTCCTTCACGATTTTTCTGACACGCTCCGGGTTCAGTTCTCTCTGATAGGTTTCTCTCGGGATGATCAGCTGGGAGCTGTTAATGGTCATCTCACGATAAGTACGTTCCTGTAATTTCATTTCCAAAGTCCTCCTTGTTTAACTTCTCTGAAAAACTTCATGGCCTCGTCCGCCAGCTTCTTAACCTGCTGCTGGCCGGACCGACTCTTCAAGTGTTCAGGATATGTAGATTTACAATTGTTCCAGCGCCAGATGGCAGCGCTTAAGGCATCCTCCATCTCATAAAGCATGTCCTCCTCAGTGGTGGGAGCGAGTAAGATGGGCGTCGCCGTTTCATCAGGTTCGTCTTCAGCTTCTTCAAGGGGAGTGACGGGAGGAGATTCATCAGATTCTTCCTCATCCTCATCGGTTTTCTTTGTTTTCTCCGGTGGATGTAAAATCAGATCTACCATTTGAGGTCGTTCCTCCGGATCTGCTTTTGCTATAGAAGCAATAGCTTTATCAGTTGCCTTGACTCGACCGGAAAGGATCTCTTTGCGGGCACCGGGAACGGCTTCCTCTGCAGCATCAACACCTTGAGCAAATCGTTCTGCTCTGACAACAGAACTTCTGCTTACATTGTTCTCTTTTGCAATACGTTCACTTGTGCGTCGATTTTCAATGGTGTCATTTTGATACCATTGAAATGATCTGTTCTGGTTTCCTTCAGGTGCTCCAACAGATTGCTTCTCAGCCTCATACTGTTTTCCAATCAGATACTTGCGATCCTCTGGTGTAAGATTTCTTCGCCCCAACTGGTTCTTACAGATCCAGGCGATTGCAGCAAATCGGTCTGGGAATTCCTTCTCATAAATATCAAATGGGATCTGAATCTCAGGATGCTTCAACATGACCCGATACCGGTTATGACCGTCCACGATGATACCGTTCCAGGTAACGATCGGGTCCTTGATCCGGCCTTCTTCCAGGATCAGCTGCTCTAAGAGCTGGAATTCATCCTCCGAAAGCCTCGGTATCTTCTCCTCAAATTCAGGATCCACAATCAGGTTCTCAAGCATTGTGCATTCCTCCTTCGTATGTAAACGGCTGGTACGATTACCAGCCCTACTATCAAACTCCGAGTCTCCCCGGATGTAAGTTTCGTTATATGATCTTTTCGTATTTGTCCTCGACACCCCCGAAAACAGGGAATACATTCAGTCGTCCGGCAGCTTACCGGGTCCATGGGAATCTCACCCCTCCGTGGTTCTCACCGAGCCGCCCACAGGCGGAAGTCTCATTATGCCGTGATGTTTAAGCTATGCCGGAAGCTGTCCTGCACTTACCGCTGTGTACCGCTCGTTCCCTCAGTGGGAGTTCATCGCATTTACAACGGAGGTTGCTGCTCATCACGGGTTCGTGACTGAAGAATGTATATTCGGTTTTCAAAGTTCATGTACCTTTTGATCGGTACATGCTTATTCTATCTTTGAAGTGATGTTTTGCCGTGGGCCTGGCAGGGCCATTTTGGTAGCCCTCGTGGGGCCACTTAAAGCATTTTCAGAAGTTCCATAAGCTTTCCGATGATGTCCATGAGGATATTTTTGATTTTCTCCCTCTGAGAATCCTTTCCGGTCAGCAGATAATCCGTGCTGACTCCGAGCACGCAGGACAGTTCGATCAAAAGATCGATAGAGCAGGCATTTACGCCACGCTCCATACGGCTGATATGCTGCTTATTGATATCGCCAAGCTTATTTGCCAGCTCCTCCTGGGTAAGGCCACGAAGAACACGGATGTCATGAAGTCTCTTGCCAAATTCAGTCAGATCGAAATACATTTCTTTTCCTTTCCGCCTGTGCGGAGCAGAAGATACATATACTCGGGACCGGATCCGGCAGCCTGCAAAAGGGTGCACTAAAGAAAGGGTACCGATACTGCATTCCCGAAAAATGATAAAAATCACGTTTTTCGGGAGTGAGCAGTATATGTATCCTCGGCCCTTAATGCATGTCAGGCTTTCGATATTTTGTTAGTCTGGGGATTTGATTTGCCTGACCGGCGGAAAAGAGCAAAAAGAAAAGACCACCGGCAAGCACGGGTTACCAATGGGTATGGTTTCCCTGTGTTTGTCGGTGGCCTCTCATGTAATATATCTGGTGTAACCAGCCGAATATTCTAAGTATGTGACCTGGAGATGGTCTTATGCAGTCTGTTTCATCTCAGCCATTCCGTCGTTATACCGTTCAATTGTAATGAGCCTCTAAGACTCAGAGCGTAGGGACATGTTCCTGTCCCTTGGGAGCATAAAGCTCGATTGTGTCTCGGCGTCGTCCCTTAGGTGTGCGAACCATGACGGATCTGCACTTGGGGCATGCGACTTTGAATTCGCCTTTGCTGTTCTGATATGCTGTGACAAGCTGTCCGCAGTTGGAACAGTACCAGGAGAGAGGACGCCATGAATTGTCTTCGAATACAGCCATCCAAGTTCTCCTTATATGTATCAGAATGTAGCGAGCTGCGGTTTCAGCCGTTTAACGGCATAGACCGGGATCAATTTGTGTTCTTCTGTAAGCTGGACCTTTGTAGCATTGCGGCAGTGGTCACATTCCATCCAGCCTTCCGTTTCCTCTAAGTAGAGGGCACGGTTTACCTTGCCGCAAATGGGACATTTAACATCATATGTTCTCAATACTCAAACACTCCCTTTCATGGATTATTTGGCCCAAGTGCCTTGATGACATGCTTGGCTACGCCCTGGACAGTCAGATATTTCACCCTGATCTCCTCGCCAGGATATACCGCTTCATTTCGATACAGAAGACGTGCTTCAAGCGTCTCTTCATCTATGCCGCCGTAAACCTTAAGCGTATTTTCGTTATCGCCGGTAAGGGCAACAACAATATCGCCAACCTTTACATCACAATCAGTTCTGATAACGACCATATCTCCGTCATCGATGCCCGCATCAACCATGGAATCACCGGACGCCTCAAGAATATAAAATTTGCCCTTCCCGAAAAGGGAAACAGGAAGGCTTATATACTCTCTGATACTTTCTACTTCCTCCTCTGCTGTACCACACGGAATGGATCCAACGAGAGGACAGGGGGCAGATTCGGGAGCAAACTTATTGATCATAGGTGTACGAATGGTACGAGACTTACCATCATACTCGATCATTCCACGACTATCCATTTCAACCAGGTAGCGAAAGGCGGTTGTTTTAGGGATACCTACACCCAGAGCAATTTCATTCACAGAGGGCGTTGTATGCTTATCGCAGAAGTATAGATCAACGTAGGAAATGATGTTCTCCATCGTTTCAATGCTCATTTTCTTCATGGTTTTAATTCCTTTCATTTGACAACGGAACGACTCGTTCCATTGACTACATTATAAAACCCCTTGATCCGAAAATCAAGGGGTGACAATTTTAACGGAACGCAGGTGCATAAAATAGCGTGCACCTCACATCGCTTTATAATTTATACCTGGGACTAAACGCCATCTTTTCATCATAACTTCCACAGCTCATATCCCTGCCGTCTGGCAGAGTCATAAACTGGCTGCATATTCTTCTGCAGGATAAAAGTAAATTCTTCTCTTGTGTTTCCAGGCCTGTACAATTCCTGGCCAGCCCAGATAGAATGCAGATTATCCCGAAAACATGCCTCATATAATCTTCTGATGCCAGGCTTTTCCTGAACCATCTTGTATAATAAATACTGATTACCTGCAAAACGTAGGAAAAACGGATCCCACTTAGGCAGTCGATTGCTCTTGGAGGAATTGAGCGAGGAATCCATCGGCATTAAATTCCAAAGCTCGTCATTCATCACAAAACTCCAAGGGATGAAATGGTCTACATCATAAGCTTTCCTCTGTATAAACTCATCTGTAAACACATCTCTGACCGGCTGGATTTCAATAATCGCATCCCAAAGCTTATGTACATGCTGCAGTTTACGCATCCTTTCATCCAAAGGTGCCAGCTTATATACCAATCCGGGAACTTCCGGATTATTCATCTGCAGCCACTTAACCTTCTCGTACTGAATCCATCCAAGAATAGAAACTGTATTGTCCTGGATCATCTTTGCCCAAACAGGACTGATGTGGACTTCCTTTTTCAGTTTGCTGCTTTCTCCCAGCGTATAGGGCAGAGTTATCACCGTGTTATTGATACGCTGAATATACTCCACCATTCGCACGGTACTATTCCAGTTTGCAACTTCATCACTGCGATGAAAAAA
Organism: Pseudoflavonifractor phocaeensis; assembly: GCF_021531815.1. Classification (GTDB taxonomy): domain Bacteria; phylum Bacillota; class Clostridia; order Oscillospirales; family Oscillospiraceae; genus Lawsonibacter; species Lawsonibacter phocaeensis_A. The sequence goes on along the minus strand of NZ_JADYUM010000014.1, from coordinate 43,566 downwards.
TCCCGCCAGTGCCCTATAGGGAACCATATTGGTGAGCTGCTCTTTTGCGGCTTTGAGATCTTTGTTGTGCTCGCGAATTGCGTTTCGGATCTCCGTCTTTGATGCATTCGAAGGCAGATCACTGAGCTCTGCCAGCAGTATAACCGCCCTTTCCAGACCATCCCTAACAGCGCCAGCCTGTATTCCGCTAAGGTGAATATGGAACTCTCTGACGGAATACCAGGCATTTGAGATCATCTCATCAATGATCTCATCAAAGGTTGTTTCCAGACGACCTTCTGAAATCAGGATCACCAATGCCTCTAGCCAGTAGAACTTATAGCAGTAGGAAGGATCCTTCATCATGAGGGAGAAGCTCTCAATATCCAGCGTATTGATATAATCGCCTTTTATTGTCAGCTGATAATCGACTTGTGAAGGATAATATTCAGCCATTTCTCATTACTCCGTTCCGGTCGGACATCCGCAGACACCCACATCTTTTCAATCGTTAATTCTGGGAAGGCTCTGATAAAATCTCTAAAGGCAGCTTCATCAAAGTCTGTAAAATACCGTTCTCCACGGAAGCCCTCAAATGCGCCATACTTGAAGGACGTATAGATATAACCCTGCTTCTTCAATGCCAATATCATCCGCCGGAAAATGTCCGGTTGTTCCGTTCTTCCTGCATGAAGGATAGAAGAGCAGGCCCAAATACCATCATAGCAATTCTCATCCTGCAGTTCCTGAAACAGCAACTTACGGACCTGAACGCCGGTATATGCTGACGCTACTTTGCAAAGTTCTTCAGAACCATCCGTTGCCACAACATGATACCCTTTTTCAAGGAAATATCTGGTATCGCGTCCGGATCCACAACCAAAATCCAATATAGAAGATTCCTGCGGGAGGAAAGAGAGAAATAAGTCCTGTGTATCATGGAAATCGACGGACTGGGTTCCAGCAATAAAACTAGCAGCATTTTGATTGTAATAAGACAGCGTCTTATGTTCGATATCTTCAAACTGCTTATCCCATCCCAGCTTGATCTGCTCAATCAGCTCCAGATCTGCCGGTAGCCAGTCCACACTATAGAGCTCATCCTTTGAAAGCCACTGACTGTCCGCCGCTTCCAGTAGCGTTAACTCACCGGATTTCACCGTGCACCAGAAGCAGTCCATGGACAGATGGAATGCCGGGTAATCATATTCAATCGTGTAGATCAATTCTCCAACATCAATGTCGGCGGTAAGTTCTTCTTGAATTTCACGACGCAGCGCCTCCTGTGGTGTTTCTCCTGGTTCGATTTTTCCGCCAGGGAACTCCCACATCCCCTTATAATCACCATAACCTCTGGCTGTGGCAAAGATACGATTATTCTCTTTTATCACCGCAGCGACAACACGGATCGTTTTCATAAGCTATGAGACTCCTTAAGGCTGTTTTATAATGCAATGCTCTTGTTTGCCTGAGGCAGAAGCTCTGCCGGGATTGCAGTATGGAGATTCCAGATAAAGTTTACCGGCTGCTCTCCGTTATGGCTCACATAATCAGCGTTGCCAAGGAAGGTAAACGGTGCTGTATAAGAACCATTTCTCTTATACTCACGAACAAAGAGCGAGATGGCATTTCCGCTTTCGCGATGATGAATGTATCGCTGGATTTTAGGACTTGCCTGTCTGTCTCTGCTTTGCGTCTGCCAATGGAAAAGATGTGCATTAATCGCATAATCCTCATACATGGTAGACGGAGAGAAGTCTTTCTCGGATTTATTCAGGTTGATAAAGAAGACATCCGTCTTCTTATCTTCAAAGTACTTTACACCCTCTCTGAATTCCGGCGAATCCGTTTCAGAAAACAGTCCGAATGCGGCCATGACCTGATTGGTGTTATACCGGCAGTGCATCTCAAGAGGACAGGTAAAACCATACTCATTTCGGCGTGATACAAAACCCAGATGACTGCGGTTGTAGCGCAGGATCTGCAGAACCTCGTCTCGTACAAAATCAGTTCCAAGTACTGCATTGATACCGGCATCGATATCTGCAAAATGCAGCTGCTTCGGGTGTTTTTTGTAAAAGGTGTAATACAGCATGTTCCGCATCAGACGCTCTTCTTCAGAAGCGGGTGCTGTATCCCCCTCAATATACCGGATCCAATAATCCAGAAGCTTTGCGGAATCAATATGGAACAGGCCCGTCAGCATGCTGTAGACCTTGTCATCAACATCCCTAGTATTCTCGGTCAGTCCGGCCCATTTCTTCAGTCGATGAAGGGAACGAGCGCCGGTGTTCTGATAGAAATCATAAAGAGACAGATTATATTCGGTCAGGAAGTTATCCAGGGTAAGCGGAAGACCAGTATCCTCTTCGAAGGTTCTTACCTGCTCAATGAGCGCAGTCTTATTGTTATCGGTCTGTCTCAGATTCTCCAAGACATAGCTCTTTGCGTATTTTTCAAGCTCGATATAACAGCCTCTCGGAAGATTGGAGAAGCCTTCCTCAACCTGCTTACGCAGGGACTTCCGGCCCTTGCCAACCATGGCCTCGAATTTCATGGCGAATTTATACTTCTTATTTGCCTGGCCAATAAAATCCAGTACAGTCAGACACTCCTTACCGGGAGCCAATCGAAGGCCACGGCCAAGCTGCTGCAGGAAGATGGTTGCACTTTCTGTAGGACGAAGGAAAAGCACGGTGTCGATCACCGGAATATCAACGCCCTCATTGTACAGATCCACAACGAAGATAAAGTTGATCTTACCACTGACCAGCGCTTCCTTCGCATCCGTTCGAATATCATCTGCACTCTTAGAAGACAACGCAATAGACGGAACTCCGTGATCATTGAAATACTTCGCCATGTATTCCGCATGCGCAACACTGATGCAGAAGCCAAGGCCCTTCACAGAATGAATATCCGTCACATATTTTTTTACGCTGTTTAAGATCAACGCACAGCGGATAGTATCCGCAGTATATATCTTTTCCAGCTGACTGGTATCGTAGCGGCCGCGAACCCAATTTACATGGGAATAGTCCACATCATCGGATACACCATAGTACTGGAAGGTACTTAGAAGATTCCGGTCGATGGCATCGCCTAAAAGCATCTTGGAGGCGATACGCCCATCAAAATATCCCAGAACATCCTTGCCATCCATTCGATCCGGTGTTGCCGTTAAGCCCAGAAGGATCTGAGGCTCATAGTAGGACAGAAGTGCCTGATACGAATCGGCTGCGGCATGATGGAATTCATCGATGACAATGTAATCGTAGAAATCCTTAGAGGTCCATTCTGTAAATTTCGCAGAATTAAAGGACTGAATGCTGACAAAGAGATGCTCAATGTCTGTCGGTTTGTGGCCGTCCACGTAGAGCTCTCCGAAGTTGAAGTCATTTAAGACTTCCTGAAATTTCTGGACACTCTGCTCCAGGATTTCCTTACGGTGTGCAACGAAGAGCAGTCTGGCTCTTGGATGAGTCTCCTTAAATCGTTTATAGTCAAAGGCGGCAATAATTGTCTTACCAACTCCGGTCGCAGCATGGATCAGATTTTTATAATGTCCATAAATTTCTCGTTCCGCAGAAAGCTGGTCAAGAATTTCCTGCTGGTAAGCATATGGCCGGATCTCTACCAGGAGCCTACGGTCAGTCCCCGTATGGAACGGTGTTTTCGTCAGTTCCTCACGAAGCTTCTTACAACACTCCGGATCGTTAGGGTCAAAGGTCTCAAAGGATGCATCGTTCCAGTAGCTTTCAAAGGCTACGGAAAACTTCCGAACAATATCAAAGGATTCCTGTTCTGTGACCTTCACGTTCCATTCTAGGCCACCGGTAAGGGCAGGATTAGAAAGATTCGATGAACCAATATAGGCCGTTGTGAAGCCGGTATTTCTGTTAAAAAGGTAGGACTTAGCGTGCATACGAGCATGGTTTGTTTCGTAATTGATCTTGACCTCCGTATTCGGGAGCGATGCGAGGACCTCAATAGCCTTGTAGTCTGTCGCCTGTGTATAGGTTGTCGCAATCACGCGAAGACGAGTACCCTCACGCTTTGTGAACTCTGTAAGTTCCGAAAGAAGCGGACGGATCGCACTCCATTTAATAAAGGAGACCAGAAGATCGATCGTATCTGAAGTAACGATCTCCCGCTTGAGCTCTGATAACATGCTAGGCTCGCTTTTGGCACCGGTAAACAGTGCATTTTCCACCAGAGATGTCTCCGGGCGAACCGCTTTCATTGCTGCAATACCTCGGGCAGAATCCAGCTTCTGATAGAGAGAGGTAAGCACCTCGCCCTTTTCAAGAATGATATTATCCTCAAAATCAGGCTCTTCTGCATGCGCAGCGATATCCCTGACAATGGCATTGCACAGCTTTATCTGTGCCAGAAGTGCCTCTGAATCCTTGCTACTTGGATAGCTTTCACGAATGACCTTTAGACCTTGACCGATAACATAGGAAATGTAAATAGTCAGAATTCGTCTGGCATCATCGGCAGAAAGATTCTCCAACTCAATATCGTATTTTTCTTTATCAAGCAGAGCCAGCTCATTGCTGATGCGTGTATTCACGATCTGCTCATAGATGCCATTTGAAAGCATGCGAAGTACCTTCTTTCTTGTTGCTGTTTCAGTTAATCAAAGATTTTCTAAGGCATTATTTAACATAGTTCTATATTGTTCGACCACTTTGATCGGTCCAATGATCTTAATACTGTCACCAAAGCCAAATACCCAACGGTAGAAAGTCGGGCTGGTGCAAACCATGACTTTAGCCTGGAAGTGATCTTCATCCACCGGAGTGGTATCTACATCCAAGCCAAAATTATCGATCAGCACCTTCATGGTCGATGCTTTGCAGAGAAGGGTAACTTCCTGCGGCTCATCGGTATCGTACATCCGGAATACGGATTTGCTGTACTCTGCGATGCTGTAATTTTCCGGCTTCGGAACTGCAGGATCCCGGAGAATGTCCGGCTGCTTTTCTATACGATCCAGGCGGAAGGTTCTCATGGCCTGGCGTTCATCACAGTACCCTCGTAAATAGTAGTAATCGCCATCCCACATCATCGTATATGGACTGACAGTATAGGCTATACCATCATTTGTCAGCTGACGCTTCTTGTTGATGTCATAGTCAGTATAGCAGAATGATATCTTTCTCTTGGTATCGATGGCCTCATTGATAGCATCAACAATGTAATATCCTCGCTCATTATCAGACTTAACACGGTCTGATGCATAGATGTGACGGCGAAGTTTCACCGCACTATGCCGGGGCACGAGAGTGAGAAGCTTGTTGATAAGTTCCTCACTCTTACGCTCGGTAATGAACTTGGAAGAAGAGACCGCATCAATCAGAATCTTCAATTCCGGTACGCTGAAAAGCTGACCGTCAAAGTAATACTTGTTCTGAGTTGAGTGGATGACTTCTACCTGCAAATCGCAGTCACTCAGCATAAGAAGATCATCACTGATTGTATTGCGGCTGACTTTGATATCATATTTTTCTTTCAGCATCTTCATCAGCTCGACCGTTGACTCAGGATGATCCGGATCCGTATTCTGGATTAGATGCTGGTAAAGATATAGAATTCTGAGTTTTGTTCCGTTTTCCATACTGTTTACCTCATGGAAATGGCTGGATAATTAAAAAACAAGGATGCCCATCAGCCATTCATGTACACTTTTGACATAGCTATATTCATCTACCGGCACACTGTAACTATCTTTGGCTAGTTTATTGATAATGCTATTAACCCTTAAGATCCAATCTGTTTTAGGGTCTTTTCCACCTACCATATTTGCTTCTTCAGGTCTCACCATGGAATCCTCAAAAAGAAGGGACCAGTTCTTACCATTAAGGATTATAGGTTTGCATTCGGCCAAGGTCACATAATCCCAAATAGGAATCTCAACATCCTCATCATCATTACTGATCTGTTCATACCGAGCCTCATCAGCCTCACCCTTGGCACGCGTATAAATGGCTTTAGGCAGACCTTTGACGAGCCAGCTGTCGCCATAATACTCTTCAAGTCTGGATGAAACTATAAGTTTAATTTTAGACTCAATTTCACGAAGCATACTCTTGGTTTCTTCGTTATATACCTTAGTCTCATTCTGCCAGTATTCTTCCAGGCCTTCCGGATTAAAATCAGGTCTCGCATCAGAAACAGCTTTCTGATATGCTCGCCAGAAACGGGTGTCTGCGCCACCACCGAAATATCCTCTAAGATCTTTTCTCTGCTCAGCAGTAAGGTTGTTTATATAATCTGCAAGAGGTTTCAAATAGTAGCGAATAAGACCAAACATGTCATCAAGGTCCTGCGACTTCGGTGAAATCATAGCTTTGTCAACTAGCATGTTCACAATATCGTCAATCACACGGATAACACCTTGAATACCACGGTTCATAGTCAGCATTCCACTGTCGCGATCACCTTTATTCCATTCATCAAGGCAGGCCTCTCGAATGTATAAAAGACATTTTTCTATAAACGGATAGAAAAGGTCACAGGTTTCTTGATTATTCTGGCAATCAAAAGTGCCTGATTTCTGGAGGGCGTTCTTTTTCCCATAGGTATCAAAGAACCGGCATTTTTTTAATGCAGACTGAATCGCTTCTACGGTAATACATCTTTCCGGTGTGGACTCATTCTCACCAATAACAACCCTGCCATGGAGAGGAGAAGTGGGTTCCTCACCGAGCATCTGAGCAATTTTAGAACGCAATGCCTGTCGCTGCTCGCTAAAATCAGGAGACTCCCACAGCATATCTGCATTCAAGGTAACTCGCAGAGATTTCGGAACCGCTTTTTGATTCTCATTAATATCCATAAACAGTTTAATCTGTTCTGTTCTTTCCAAATCCACAAATGCGACAACGGGAATAGTATTGGTTGCTGCATATTTTGAGTCAGAGTATCCGTAAAGTCTGTGCTGTCCGTCAATAATGTATGCTGAACGATATCTCTTCGGGATATGTAATATTCCTATCTTGGATATAGTCCCATCAATCTTAGTTGAGGATTGGTCAAATGCTAGACCTTTTCCGTTTGAATCAATGCTGATGATAATTGAATTCGGGAAGTATCCACCATCATTAATAAAAGCGCGAACATCCTGAAGACGCTTCTTTTTAATAATTCGCTGATATGTCGGCATCATATTTTGATTGGCCTCAGATCGATGCAGCACATATCCAATTTTCAGCAACTTTTCCGGCTCTATAGAAAAGGAGTAGTATGTATATCCTCCCATCTTGCCTTGGATTGCAGGGACTCTGTCATCCATGTTCTTAATTTCCTGGTTCGCAAACAAATTACCGAGAAGCTGATATCTAGAACATGAACCAAGATGCTTTGCCAATTCGCTATAGTACTCAATAGCTGAATCATTAAAGTATGCAATGCCTGCCTTGTCCAGAAGAGCAAGATCTCTCCGATTGGTAATATAATTATGTGTAGCCCAGATGAACTTTGTTTTTCGACCAGGATACTGTTTCAATATTTCTTTTCGAATTCCGGAGATCTTAGAACTAAATTCTTGGATTTCATCAGCGAAACTTCTTTCAGTCACCTCGTCAGTCGCCTGGCAAACAACGACCAAAATAGTTTCATCGTCAACCGCTACGACACTGACAGGATACTTCAGACTGTCATCATGAAAATCATAGCTAACTTCGAAAGGGCTTCCTGCATTCATTTCTGAAAAGCCCATATTAGCAAAAAGAAGCCATACTAGGTCCTCGAATTGTTCATTTGCTGGTTTTTCCTTGGTGATGCCTACAAATTTGGGGCTCTTATATTCTTTCGATTTTTCCCATCCCTGATCAATCATTGCCGGAAGGTCAGAAGCAGCAATCTTCATTGATACAAAGATTTTTTTGCGTAAACTCTTTTCTGTGGACAATGCTCGTTCGGATACCATCTTAGTCCAATCAGTCCGTTCCATTATTGGTGCTCCTTTCCGGAATATTTGTAAAAATGTACTCTTTGATTTTTCCGCGGTAAGCTTTTTTCCCGCCAATCAAGCTATTTCTTTCTAATGAAACCATGCGGCCTCTAGAAGAGAATATTTCTTCGATTTTTTCATGAGCCGCATTTGTTAGAATATAATACGCTCCAATGGAATTGATATAATCAATCAGCTCGCCAAGACGGTACTGATCTTCTAGTGAAAAAAATCTAGGATTATAGCCGAGGAAACCGTTGTCTCCCTTTGTAACAGCATAGGGAGGATCTAAAAAGACTAGATCTTCTGGCGATAATAACGCTCTAATACTATCAAAGTCATGACAACTCAAATCGGCATTTGAAAGCTTTTTACTTGCGTCCGTCAGCCGGTCATAGTTGAATGAAACAGACCTTTGGCCATAAGGAACATTGTATTTCCCAAGCTTGTTAACTCGGTACAATCCATTGAAGGAAGTGGCATTAAGATAAAGAAAGCGAGCTGCTCTCTCCACGGGGTCCGTGGGCTCTAATGCACGAATCCTATAGTAGCTATCCGAGTCCGTGCTGCAATTTTTCAGGCAGTCGATGACGCTTTCAACATTATCTCTCACGCCAGTGAATGCGTTTATCAAGTCCTCGTTAATGTCAGAAAGAAAACTTTTGTTTTTTATATCAAGAGCAAAAAAAATGGAAGCTCCACCCATGAAAGGCTCAAAGTAATTGTTATATTTCAAGTCTGCCGTCAAGTCTTGGACAAATGGAATAAGCCAGGATTTACCGCCAGCCCATCGTATAAAAGATGTTATCGGTGCCATTCGTATTCCCTCACAAGTTCAATCAAATAGTATTTGGCTCTCGTGTATGCTATATAATTAAGATTCTCTGACGCATCGCGCGAGTGGATATAAACAGCCATATCTGTTTCTAATCCCTTATATTCCGCCACGGATGCAATCTGGATTTCGTTATCCATCGCCACTTCACGATGAACGAAGTTCCACTTAGCAATTCCATCAGGATATTCTGACTGAAAAGCCTCAACATCATCGATGATCAGAACCAGTGAAGAATTAGGCAAATACTCATCGTCTAAATACTTCCTAAACAGCATTTCAAGTCGGTGGGTCATCTGACCTTTTTCTGTTATATATTCTGTAACTGGCATCGGGCCTTCAACCGGATTAGATATTACATCTGTTCCGAGTTGCGTTTTTTCAGCAGTCCAATTATAGATATTCGCAGTATTACGAATATTTTCATGAAGCAGGTAAGGGCGTGATTCTATCGCAAATCCGTTATTAAAACTATCCTGCCGCAATATTTGAACATCGTCATAAAACACACCCAGTCTGGAGTTCGTATCAACCAACAAGGTGTTTACAAATCGAGCTAATTCTTCAGTAAGATCCTGCGCTTCATCAACATATATTGCATCATAGTGTGGATAGACCTCCCGAAGATGCTCCATTACGCCTGCATAGAAAGGTGGAGCCAACAAACCAATCTCCTCAACACATTGATCTAAAAGGTCTGCAAGATCATATACATCTATTCCTTGCGACAGCGAGGCTCGCACCTTCTTTGCGAGATGAGGAGATGCACACATGAATAATGTTTTTTGATGCTGTGAATAAGACTCCTCCGCCATCTTCATAGCAATCCAGGTCTTTCCGGTTCCAGCGCCACCTCTGATATAAAAACGGTTCATGTTTTTCAAAAAGTAAACGTACCCGTCCTGAACACGATTTATAACGTCAAGTTGCTGGTCCTTATATTTTACCAACGCTCCTGCTGCTGCAGAAATAGCCAAACGTTCACGAATCAATTCCATCAAAGCCGCATGCTGCCCGCTAGGATAAAACCAACGGTATTTTTTACCTTTCCACAGGCGAAACATGGATTTAATCTTGCTGTGAATGGAGTTCAAGTCATTACTGTCTATCGTGCAATCACGATGTCTTTTGTCCAGCGTAACATCCGGTCCGATTGGATAAAAAGGGAAGACTGCACCTGCACCAAAAATCCCCTGATAATCCATATTGAACTTATTGGAGAACATTTGCGTGAAATAATACATGCTACGTTCAGCCTGGTCATATGGAGAACGTTTCAATTTTCGCTCGCCATGAGTATCATCCCCGACATACCAGACATTATCCTCGATACGAATATTGCTGCCACCTTTTACCTCAAGACAAAGAAACCCATATTCAGGGCTCGTCACGATGAAATCTGCTTCAGACTTTATTAGTTTTCCATCTTCAGAGTCTGTCCATTTGACAGAATAGAAGACTTCGAATGTGTCCGGAAGCTGGGTTTTCAATTCATGATATACAATTCTCTCTGAATCGGTAGGCATATATTCTGATATGCTCTTCGGATACATAATGGCCATTAATTACATCTCCCAAAAACCAATAGTAGGGGTTGATACACCATCTATCGAATACAGATACTTACGACCAAGCTCTGCATTGAAATGGTTGCAGGAAATCTCAGGAATAATCAGACATGCACTGCAAGCAGTATCATCACGCTCTGTACATATCGGATCAAACACGCAATTTTTTGACTCGTCAAGAACCTTCCTCAGGAAATAAGCATAGCTAGATTCAGCCATGCCAGACAGCGCTCCGAGAGGGATGCCCTGACTGGTTTGCGCATAAATAAAAATACTTGCGGTTTCTGCAATTATAATTTCAGTAAGTGAATTACTAGATAAGCCGCTTATTTCACCAGCTGCATTGATAAAGGCATGTGACATGGAATGAAGCAGTGCAAAAACATTTTTGGTAATGACTTCCTGTGCATCAATGTCACCAAACATAGATATGACATCACTATGCACATACTCAGAGAACCACTTTTTTATCGCCAGTTCATCATCCATATCGGGAAGGATTTCTTCTCTAATGATTCCGTTCCTGAAAAGCCACTCAATGATTCTTCTCTGACTAATTTCAAAAAGTATTCCTTCTGTATCAAGCTTCGCACCGTAAACCAAGTTAGCCGTGCCATCTTTAGTACGATCATATGCATTCAGTTTTAAGCGGCAGTTTCTGTTATTTGAATTTTTAGGATCCGCAACTTTACGGGAATATCCATATGTGCAATTCACAATTTGAATATCGCAGGACACCTGCATATTTGCGATTCCCATACGCCGGTTCAATTGCAAAATTTCATCAGCAGAATCGATGAACTCCATATCTAACTGACGCTGAATGGAATCTTGTAGAGATATGGTTCTCTTTGCATATTTGATGGTATTGTACTGCATCAACTTAAAAGAGAAGTTATTCAACCATTCGTTATAGACAATTAAATTCTCAGCTTTCTTTTTTGCAAACAGTTCATCGCACGCAGCTACATACTGCTCCACGCTTCTGGAGCTCTGGCCACTTGCGTTTGTCTCCAGAATTTTATTAACGGCCGTTTCAAAACCAGATTCAGGTACTAAGCCGATAGCAATTAGGCCACGAACCTGGTCTTCAGCTTCCTTTCTTCTGGAGTCACTTCTAAATGCATCACTGAACGCCAGCTCAATATTGTTCAGAATATATTCAAAGTCTTCAGTCGATATTTTGCCAAACCACCGTGCAACAATAGTTTTTTGCGCTTCCAATCCTTTTTCATAGAACTGACCGCTTCCGGCATCAACAAGATTGATAATTCTCAATGTAAATGGCTTATAGTTTCGACCAGAACTGGCGTTGTCTGGAACAAGCCTCGAGTTGCAGTTCGGGCACATCTGCACAAATTCTGCAGGCTTCTCACTATTTCCACTACGATAGAACATCTTGTACTGAGATTCGTTAGGTCTGAATTTGAAATCCTTAACTCCGCGCACAAAGGGAATTTTAACCGGCTGTGCATATCCGCACTCGCAAGAATAGATCATCTGTAACTGCTTTACAGAACGCTTTCCGCAATCAGGGCACTTCCATGTGTATTTATCAACCTCGTTTGCTCCACGTTCTTCAAAAGCTTTTCCGCAAGAGCTGCAATAAAACACCAAGGGAGAGATTTCACCAATAATGTCTGGAATACCCTCATTACAAGCAGGTTCGACAATGCAGAAAGAATGTGCTCCATCCTCAACGTTAAAGGCGCTGATGTCACCTTCCCTTTTACCAAAGAGGCGGATCTGGCGCTTGATTTCACCTTCTATAAAGTTTTCATAAATACCCGTCATTCTAATATGATTCCAGTTTCGAATCCGGGCGGTTACAGCATCGTTTGATTCTGTCTTCTCAGAGACCCACATCTCCGGCAAAAAACGATATACAGCCTGATTTTTGCTTCTCTTCATATTTTCGCCCTCTTAGATCTTAATCTCAATCTGCTCTTCGGTATCACGAAGACTAGTCATCGGCTTTTTCTTACCTCTTGAGAATTTTGCGATGGCATCAGAAAGGAATTCATTCTTGTCGAAGTTTCCATTACGGATGCCAGTGAGGATATTGGTCACTTCTTCACGAATAGTTTCCTCGTAGGCGAGAGAAAGCTTTTCCTGAGGATTGCAACCGTATATTGCAATCAATTTCTCAATAGCATCTTCAATATCAATAGCTCCTTCGGTAAGCAGCTTTTTAACTTTCACAACCGAATAAAGATTATCCTCACCAACTTGTACTGTGTAATACTGCATGATCAGTCCAGCAAGGAGGCCAGGAAGGGTGCTATAAATAGCATTTTTAGCCCATCGGTTAATCGGCACTGATTCAACCAGATCATCTCTGTTTTGATGGAATACCACAAAATTCTTGAGGTAGGAGCGATCGCGAACTCGCATCAACCTAATGATATCAATAACAATGCCGGTGTATTTTCGGCCGGTTCGGGAATAGGCCTGAATATACTCCGCATTATTATTAGGCATTCCGAAGAAATACATCACATTAAATGAATCTTCATCGACACCATGCGAAATCGTACTGGTTGCCAAAATGAGATTTGTGCTTTCATGATTTTTATGATTAGCCTGGATATCAAAGAGCGTTTTTCTAACATCCTGGAAATCAATATCACTTGTCATCTGTTTAATAACAAACCTAGGAACGCCTTTGGCTTCCAGATAGTTGTTACCCTGGTTTTGGAAGGCATTTTCCAGTTCCATTGCATCTTGTTTGCGGTTGTTATACACAAGCTCGATCCAGTAGTCATAGAGCATGTCTTTATACTGCTCTAGTGTTCCGTCAAACCCATTTGCACATATTTCCTTATAGCCTTCTTCGAAGAACTGAATCATCCGATAAACAACAAGGCGCATAATATAGACAGATTCCCACATGCCATCAGTAATAGAACGGCCATAGGGTGCATATCCTAGCAGAATTCTTGTTATGTCTTTCTTATCCGTATAGGAGTAGAAATCTTCACCGCTCTTAACAGACGGATATTCACAAGGGAAGCGTCTGCCTGCCATATGATACAGATTATGAATATGTTCCTTGTACATAGAAATAGTGGCCGTTGCTCCAATAAAACGAACCTGCTTTCTCTGAGAATGAGGAACAAGTTTTTTTGCGTAATAACTGATAAAGGATTCGTAATGAGCATCGAAAGTACCCAGACTTTCTTTAACAAGATGCATCTCATCCTGAATAAACAGCGTAGGAATAGGATCTTTCAGTAAGCCTACAGTTTCTAAGGTGTTACGGTTCTTGCATGCATCACAAGCACAGTAGGAGCTACTGGAAAATCCGTGAATGCGGCAGCGTTTTTTTACCTGGCCGAAAAGGGTACGGAATTCATTACTGGTTCCCAACATTGCCATCTTATCGATTGTACTTACAACAATCGAAGGGAGGTATCTGTAAATTTCACTGTCGACTATCAATAGCGGGAATACGCCAATTTTGCATTCTGGATTGTCACAGATATGCTCCAGTTTCCATGTGTCTCGGTTAAAGCGGACATTAACCATCTTTTTCCCACAGCATGGACAGGTATCAATAAAGCGGTAGTAGTCGTTTAATGTATCTTGATCACTTTCAAGAATTAAGCTCTTTGACTTTCCTTTTTCTCCGCGGTCACTCAACATTTCATATGCGTTAATCTTGTTCGGCGTATTGCTTTTTCCAACAAAGAAGCCAACCTGGAAAGGATTTGTGAAGCACAGGTCATCGCTCCGTTCCCTGATAATGTTTGCTTTCATTACAATGGTAAGAACACGGTCCAACTGCTGCACTGCCAACAGACGAAGCGGATACTTCAAAATAGCAGAAATACCATCGTTCTTTCCTCTGAGGCGATCAAAGAACATAGCAAATACACTGACACCCAAGAAGGCCTCAGTTTTACCACCACCGGTTGGGAAGTATAGTAAATTTGCCACTTCGATATCGACTTCTGCGATAGTTGTATCATCCGGATATTCACTCCGAATAACTTCGCAAATCAAAGACACAATAAAAACAATCTGGAAAAGTCTCCATCCAACGATTGTGCGATGCTCGCCCTCCATTTTGTGCCTGAAGGTCTGGTTCATGTAAAGAAATGCTCTCTTTACATTGTCTTTATATTTGATCTGATCAATTCCGTTCTTGAAACGATTGATTTCACGCTGGTATTCTCTTAAAGCTTCAACAAATTTTTCCTTGGCAATATCAGACGCAAAAGAAGTAGAGCGCAATTCTGCCTCACAGCGAGAATAATCCTCTCTCATGGCATTATAGATAAAAGTGAGATTGCCAATCGGGTCCGCGATTAAATTGTCGAATGTAACATACTGATTGTAATCATCCTTGGTCTTTAACCGCATCTGATAGTACTTGGGAATATTATCAGTACAGATGGCGTTTTCTTCAGGGATATATCTGGCTGAAGTATTTTCGGCAACAGCATAAACAAGCGAACGCTCTTTGTAGCTGCTCTTGAAATAGTCCAATTTGATATCCTGGAATACAATACCTTCATTTCCTCTAACAAGCATCCCTGCGTTAAAAACTTTAGGAAGGTATCCTATATTCTTCTTTCCTTCTACAGGAGTCTTATTGACCATTTGCAGAAGGAACCTCAGGCATTCACCCTCATCAATCACAGTGCAGTAAATATCTATATTCCAACGAGGCTGAACCTTTTCTTCCCTTACTGCAGTTTTCAGCTTAAAGGCAGTCTCGTCCGCAAGATCAAAAAAAGTTACGCGATCTGCCTGGATAATGGCGATTTCATTTGCAATCCGATCTGATAACTCTGAAAGCCTTTCGTTTATCAGATCTTCCAGATGAAAAGTCCTTCCCGGAAGAGCATCTAAATGGATTTGAATACCACCCCCCATCACATCCGCGATACTTATCTTTTTATAAGTCAAAGGAAGGTAGAATTTCTCTTTCGGATAACGCTCACATAACTGATCTATCGACTCGTAATGGAAGTTATCTTTTTCGCGATATTTGGTCAGCATATACTCAACGGTCTTTTGATAGTCTGGTTCGACAGAATAGAAAAGAAGACCTTGAGGACAAATGTTAAGAACTCCAGTCTGATTCTTTTTCACAATAAAAGAGAGGCTAATAGACGGAACGCTTTCAAAACGAGTGCTGTTGTTTTCAACATATCCTCCGGCAAAACTGTCGTCTACACGATTTTCTGCCAGCATACCTACCATTACACGCTCTGCAGGGTCCTCGTCTACAAAAGTATCTCCAATATCACTTCCGGAAACGCGTTCAATGTACTTGGAGACAATGTAGTCTGCCATAATGTTATAATTGTTTGCCATACGCTATCTCCTTGTATCTATGATTTCAAAACTCATCCTTTAGCAATGCTGAGGATGGTGTATGTTTTTGAATTAGGGCCAAAAGAAAATGACTCTCCAACTTTTTTGCCGATAATCCCCTTCTGCAAAGGATATTTTTTCAAATCAACCTGTATTTTGGCCGTAGCTCCAGTTTCTTTCACCTTGGCTGTAATAATCACTTTATCCGTAACTGCCGGAAGTGAATCTGAACGGTTGGATGAAGCGGTTCTTAAGATTGTTTTAGGTGTATTTTGCCCGTCGGTCGTCTTGGGACCTCTATGAACGGGTGTAGGGACAGAAGAAGGAGCCACTTTCATTCCCGCACAATTAATGATCTCTTCCATAGGTGACCCTGGAGTAAGATCACTGATAACATACAATACATCACGTGCTCTTGAACAAGCCGTGTACATTGAACGCATCTGGCTCTGAACCTTGGATTGGTCGTCTTCATCCATTTTTTTGATAGCAGACCAAGACTTGATTTCTTTCTTCGACTTTTCGCCAAAAACATAGTTGTATGGATACAGACCGGTAAAAATAACTGCCTTGAAATCCAACCCAAGAGAAGAATCGATTGTTGATACAACAACTCCCGAGGTTTCACTGTACTTTTTCTTTGCAAAAGGATCGTCATCTGAAGATGTGATTAGGGAATACGGTATACCTTCTTCATCCAAAGCTTTTGTCAGCCAATACATGAAGAAATACTTAATGATTTTATGCTGCTTATATGGAAACAGCACAGCAATATCGGAATATCCGATTTTATATTTGATAGCAATTTCCTTTACAGCCGCGATTACTTCCTTTTGGATATCCATCCGGTTTACAGCGGTTTTAACCTTAAGAGCAACTGTCGGATTATCTCCAACCTTAAAGGAGTTATACTCGTACTCCATAGAATTAATCATATCCAGCATGGAAAGACGGTTATTCATCAGGGTGAGCATATTTCGGATGTACTCACCGATTTCCTTACTGTTGCGATAATTCTTTTCTATGTATCTAACACGGCCGGTGAAATCGAGCTTGACATCAGGAATACGTTTCCAGGGAGCATCACCTTTACGGCTAAGGGATCGAACCGCTTGATTAAGGTCTCCAGCCATGAGAAAAACGCTGTCTTCTCCTGGTTCAAGAAGCAGATAACAAAGTTGCAGATACAAAGGGTCAAATATCTGCACTTCATCGATAAAAATAGCTTTGAAACGCAGCTTAACCTTGCCTGAACGAACAAGCTCTATACACGCTTGAATCTCTTCATCGGTAGCTATGTTTGTGGCACACCGAGTATGCAAACACTCCTCATAGATCTTTTTCACAAGTTTGTGAAGCGTCATAATGTAGAGGTGATGGTTCTTACCGAAGTTTGCACAGCTTTTTTTGAAGTTGTAGGAATCGGCCAGGTTGTTGTTAAAGCATGTAAGCAGCACATTTGAGTCTTTATACATACTGGCATACTTGAACGCTTTGGATAAAAGCAAAACGCTCTTACCTGCACCTGGGTTTGCAAGAATGACCCTGTGGCCTTTACCCATGTCGTTGACAACAGCAACCTGATACTCATCCAGGAAGAAAGTCTTGTATTCTTGCTCGCGTCCGGTGATTCTCAAATCCTCATCGGATATTGCTACCTTCTTCGATTCAATACGGACATTTTCAGTCTCATTCATTACGACCGTATATTCCGGCGCTAGGCGCTCGAAAATAGCACGGCACTCTAAATCCGATATTTCAGAGAAGGATTTGTCGTAGGATTTTCGGATATCCCCAAACATTTGGAGATCTTTTACAAGTTTCTCTTTACCTTCAGAGGTGATTGGCTGAAAAAAGCCATATGTCGCATAGGAGTACAATCTCTGCAATTGGGCTTTTGAGCCAGAAGCCATTCCCAGCTTCTCATCAGGGAACATGACAATATGCTTGTACGGGAACTTCAATACCTTATAGTCTCCATTACGCACGATTAGCATTTTGGAATCGAGTAAACGTGCATAAATCTGGTCTTCAACCATCTTTACATACATGAGATATGCGTCGATCTTAGCGGGATCCAGTTTACCCTCATAAAGCGAATATGTAAGAAGGCCTTCTGTTGAAGAAATATACATGCCCATTTTTACAGAGGCAGTACTCATACCCAAAGGATCAATGCCAACCGCAATATGGCCGCTCTTGAAATTTCGAGCAGCATTTCTCAACAAAGCCTTTTCGGCTTTTGTAATATGATCTTTTCTCTCATAGTCCTGTGGCCATAAGCGAATTGCCATAATAGTATCCTCGTTTCTTAAGATTAGACCTGTGGCTCTTGATTACTACTTCTTAAAAGACGTATTTCGTTCTTGGGTTTCAGGTTTATCCGAAGTGTTTGTTTTTATGTATCTTCCGCTTTTAACGCGTCCATCTTTAGGCTTTTTTGCGTCTTCAGGTATTGCCCAGTAGGAGCCTATTTTCATCGCACCGGGAATTCTTCCATCTGCGCAGAGATCATTAATCCATCTGGGCGATATATTCCATTTTTCTGATGTTTGTCTGATCGATAAATAACTCATACAAATCTCCATTCATTACAAAAGGGCATACTACTCCAACTATTTATTCTACTCTAAACCTCGCGGAAAATCAATTATAACATGCGCGTCTATTGCCCAATTTTTTTGTCACCTCACCAAAAATCAGTAATTCGCAAGCAGGGTGCGCGGGCGCCCTTTTCAGAATTTCTATTCCGAAAACTTGTTGGGATAATCCCAATCCCTTCTTGATCATCGCAAGCGATGGCTACGCATTTCTTCGAAACGCTATACAAAAAAAGACACCGGATAGCAGCCAAATGGGCCACTATCCGGTTACAATCATCTGTCTTTTGTCGATTTCTTTTTTTGAGATTCCTCCTCGCCATGATCTTCAGCATAGAGCGTTGCGATGTTTCTCTGTGCGATCAGAAGCTCCTGCACCTCATCGCGGACCTGTCGGTATTCTGCATACATTCTCTTCTTGTCAGTAAGGACCTGGGCGTATTCGGTGCTCAGGTCTTTTACTTTGGGAATCTTTTTTACGCCAAGTTCATCGAAGGCTTTCTTCGCTGCTTTATGAAGGGTGATGGCCTCCCGGTGTTCTTTCAGGAAGCGTTTGCTGTAGCCGGACCTGCGGTATTCTTCATAGACAGCCCTGGTCTTCGAGTAGTTGACGATGTGTTTTTTCAACACACCGATCTCGACAAGTCTGGTTTCTGCCTTCTTGATGTCGGCAAGCAGAGCATCCCGCTTAGCAACACCGGCCGCAGCTGCAGCATCCAGATCATCAATAGAGTCCAGGCCTTTATCTCTGAGGAAGAGCAGCGTCTGGGACATCTGCTTCAGATTGAATTTCTTAGCCCAGCGTTCATAACCGGCGCCACGCTCCTGAAGCTTTGCCTGAATATCGATAACAAGGCTGAACCGCTTTTCGGCTTTCGGTATAACAATAGGCGTATGCTCGGCAGTACCATCGAGAACTTTTCGCAGCTGCGCTTCCCGGTAACCTTCCGGAAGTGAGCTCAGCCGGATAAACCGTTTCTGATTTTTTCCTCGGACAGATACATTCTTGCCTTGCTTGATTTCATACTCAGCAGCTTCCAGCAGCTGCAGAAATTCATTGAAATCCTTTGGCTTCTTTTCTGCATTTAAGATGCGGTCGATATCTTCGCAGAGCTGATCTCTGAGCTTCGGACGGCGAGGGAAGACGGTTCGTTTCTGCCGTTCGCTGTAGGGCTTTGGCGCAATAATCGACAGACCATTCTCCAGGCAGAGCACATCACTGAGTCTCTGAAGTGCCAGTCCGGACAGATGAAAATCTTGAAATTTCCTGGCTCCGTCCAGTGCAGTGGAATTAAAAATGACATGGTTATGGATATCCGTCGCAGCGTTTGTTCGCACCCAGAACCTTGGCGATGCTCTGGGCCACAGACGGCTTCTCAGCCAAAACAAGTTTGCTCAAGACGAGTCCTCCTTACATAAAAATTACCTCTCCAATCTCCGGGATGGGAGAAGGGAGAGGTATGTAAGGATCAAATGTATGACTTCATTATATGGTTGAGTTTGTTTTCTTGCTCTAGTTCGTATCTATACATCGTTCCTTCAGCGTTCATAGCTTTTTTCGATATTTCATAATACTTTTCCGCTAGTGGTGATAAAAAATCGACTATTTCTTGTTTTTCATGTTGTTCTAAAATAGCCTTTCTAACGGTATCGTCTAAAGTTCTTTCACTACATCCAGTAAATTCTAATAGTTTTTTCCAAGTATCATTTACGGTTTCTAGTAATACAGGAACTAGCGACGCGATTTTTTCTGCGTCTTCTTTTCTGGTGTTATATTGTTCTATGTTGTCTAGATTTGCATATGCATCCCGAAACTCATGATATAGATCAAAGAATACTTGGACGTACTCTTTTGCAGTCATCTTATCAATTTTCCCATGGTATATATTGTGATAATAGGTGCTGTACGCATGCTCAATATCAGCCAGTCCTCGAGTTAATTCGCGATAAAAAGAAAGCGTCTTATTTAACTCATCGACCTCTCTGTTTTTAATTCCAGCCACAAATAGAAGAACAACGCCTGACAACAAACCTGTTGCAATTCCTTGCAGAATACCCGTTGCCTCTTCATAGCCCCCAGGACAACATGAAATAATCAGAAGAGCCACGGCTAAAACGGCAGTACCAATAGTGAATTTTTCGTGTTTGGACATATTTTTCATTCTACAACCATTCTCCAATCTCCAATCTTTTTATATTACTATTATACGACTCATGGTGTCCAAAATAAAGGACTTCTTATGTATCAGGCAGCCTTTCGGCCGCCCGGGCATCGCCCTTATTGCTTATTCGTCCTCGTCATCAGGCTGATAGCTTTCAGTATAGTCATCATCACCCTCAGGATCTGCCTCAGCATCATCTACTTCGTCCTCCTCAGGAATATCGTAGACATCCTCATCGTCATCATCCTCGCTGTAGTCTGCATCGGGATCAGGACGCTGCTGTTCGGCAGTCTTTTTCTTCTTGGTCTGCAGATAGAAATAACCGCCACCTGCACCAGCCATCAGGAGTATGACCAGAAGGATTGGCATGGGATTCATG
This sequence comes from Pseudoflavonifractor phocaeensis, assembly GCF_021531815.1. Taxonomy (GTDB): domain Bacteria; phylum Bacillota; class Clostridia; order Oscillospirales; family Oscillospiraceae; genus Lawsonibacter; species Lawsonibacter phocaeensis_A. The sequence goes on along the minus strand of NZ_JADYUM010000014.1, from coordinate 22,758 downwards.
CCCTTCTTTTCAGGCTTTGCCTCCGGTTCTTTCTCGGTAGTAGTCTCATCTGCAGGCTTCTCTTCAGTCGGAGTCTGCTCAACAGGAGCGGTTACGGTAGGCTTCTGATAAGCTGCCTGCTGGTCCTCATCCAGAAGTGCAAACAGATCCGCTTCATCAACCAGGTTCAGGAAGTGGACATTTTCCTCGCCCTTATCATCACGATCGATGATGAGATAGAAAGTGTTTCCTGACTTAGTGACCATGGTGATGAACTGCTTTCCTGCACCAGTAGGACTTCCCACATCATCCAGAAGAGTCAGGTTACCATCGGGAGTGAGGGGCGGGGTGGAAGTGTCCTTGAAGAACAGTCCCATAGCCAGATCCATCAAGCCATTCAAAGCTTCCTGATCGATAGTGATATTGAAGCTGCCATCAGGGTTGATGTTGGAGATACGCTGTGCCTGGGAAAGGGAGGGAGCTGTCTGCGCCATGTCCATGGCCTCCATAAAGATTTCCTGCTCTTCGGGTTTCAGGTAAGACAGTTCCACCGCAGGATTGAAGGATATCTGCTTCTGATCCACCATCTCCAGAAGGTCGGGGATCAAGTTGGTAAGACGGATGAAACGAAATACCGTAGCCTCACTTTGTCCTGTTTCTTGTGCCACCTTGCTTCGCGAATTCTGCTTCTGTTCAACTTGAACAGAAGTGTGCTGACCTTGGTGATTCAAAGCATCCAGCTTCATCTTATAAGCAAAAGCCCTCTCACTAGGCAGAATGCTTTCTCGCTGCAGGTTGCTGTCTACCATGAGGACCGTCGCTTCATCATCCGTCATATCACGAACAATGACCGGAACCTCATCCAACCCTGCAGCTTCAGCTGCGTGAACTCGCCGGTGCCCGGAGATGATCTCATAACCGCCATCTTCCAAAGGTCTTGCGATGATGGGAGTCAGCACACCGTACTGGGCAATACTTTCGGTCGTCCTCAGCATCGCCTCATCATCGACTACCTTAAACGGATGATTCTCGAAAGGAACCAAATCAAGTATCGAAATACTCTGAATGCGTTCCTGTTTTGCCTCAGCGCGGCTCGCATCTGTTTCGAAGATATCATCGTAACTGCTCAAGCTGATGTTTGCGCCTTTTTTCGGCATCATGGATCACCTCCTTTGTAAGCTGCCTGTAGGCATCAGCTACCTTTCCGCCGGGATCATGAGCAAAGATGCTCTTGCCCTCGGCACTGATCTCGGCTGCACGGACAGACCTTGGTATCTCCACATCGAACACCTTCAGCTTACTGCCATAGGCTTCTCGGATAAGAGATGCGATCTCCTTGGCGTTGTTTGTTCGGGAGTCCACCATTGTGAGAAGAATCCCTTCCACCCGAAGCTTTGGATTGATCTGCCGTTTCACCTTGTTGACTGTCTGAAGTAACTGCTCCAGACCTTTTGCGGACAGATACTGTGCCTGAACCGGCACCACCAGCTGGTCCGCTGCAGCCAGTGCATTGACCGTTAGCATTCCAAGGGAAGGCATACAGTCCAGGATAATGAAGTCGTATTCCTTTTTCAGAGGCTCCAGGTACTGCTTCAGAACCGACTCGCGGCTCATAGCATTTACCAGAGAAACCTCTAATCCTGACAGTGCAATGCTCGCAGGCATCAGGTCCACGCCTTCCTCGTGAGTCAAGATACCTTCCTTTAGGGGGATAGGGATATCCTGCATGACCTTTGCCATCTGATCGGATACCGTCACCGGCAGGTCATCCGGCCTCGGATAACCTAAGGAAATCGTGAGACTGGCCTGCGGATCCATATCCACCAGAAGGACTTTCTTACCTTCCTGCACCATGCCGATACCAAGATTCTCAGCTGTGCAGGTCTTACCGGTTCCGCCTTTCTGGTTTACACAGGCGATAACCGTTGCTTTGTTCTGCATTTCTTTGTAACCACCTCCTTAAAACTTGCCGGAAGCCATGTCGTTGTTCACCCATGCCTGGTAGTATGGGCTGATGGTCGTCGGGGCATTGAAGAGAGTGGCCAGCAGATACTGCTTCATGTTGCGGACCTCGGTCGTATTCTTCTGCAGGCAGATGAGAACGTAGTCGATATGGTCCTTAGTGAGCTTCATAAGTCTGCTCTTGACCACTTCGGTTGGCTTATCATCTCCGGCAATACGGATGGTCTTTCGTTTGGAACAGCAGGTGTCCACCAGCAGATCCAGAATACCTTCCAGAGTTTCCTCATCGAAGCGATGCTCCTGAAGCAGAAGGTCGAAGTAAAGACTTTCTCTGAAATAGCTTTCATACTGAGCATGCTCACGCATCCCTTCATTCCTATCTGCCGATAAGAAAGGATCAGTATCACTATATTCAGTATTATTTATCTCAGTATTACTTCCTCGTACTTCGGAAGATTCCAGAAACTGCGTTTCTACGACTCCAGAATCGTCCATTTTACGATTCAAGATCCGACCATTCTGTCCGACAGATAGAAAGTTCTTCACATAGATGAGATTTGGCTTCCCAAGTCCCTGGCGTTTTCTCTCGATCAGCCCTGCGACCACCTCCAGCTCACGAAGCATCCGGTTGACCTTCTTATCACTGCAGCCGATGGCCTTCATGATCTGGTCGATGGTGTAGATGATATACACACGGCCCTGCTCATCCACCCAGTTGTTTCTGGCAGATAACCCCATGCGGTCCAGGAACAATCCGTACAGAATCTTGGCTTCTGCGGATACATTCTGAAAGGCAGGATCCGTAAACATCACCTTAGGGACACGATAGAAGGAAAACTGATCTGACTGCGCCCCGTAAAAGTAATCAAACACCCATCTTCACCACCTCCTTCACGAAACTGTCCTTCTTCAGAGGTTTCTCGCGAAGAGTGGAGCGGTGCTTCTCGAAAGGGCAACGCACATACAGACAGGAGCGGTACTTGAAATCCGGCTGGTAGTAAGGACACTTTCTGCAGCTTGCAGGGGCCTGATCACCGGCCTTCTTCACAAGCTTCTCGTAATGACGGAAGCGTTCCTCGGCCTTACTCATGGGAACCACCTGCTTTCTTACGTCCTTCCTGAAGCCATTTGTCCAGGTCCTTGTAACAGCAGGCGCTGACACAGGGCTGGCCTTTGGCATAACAGCAACCTTCACATTTCTTTTCCTGTTCGGTCTTCACAACCTCTGCCAGGTAGTAGCAGTTCTCCTTGCCCAGAATGCAGCCGATCTTTCTGTTCTTATAGAAGTAACAGGCGCGGCAGCTATCCGGACGGTCTGCATGGTATCTGATACCATCGATCACCTTTGTCTTACTCATAGCGATATCCTCCGTTGAAGTTGATACATCTCAGGGAAGTCCTGAAACGACAAAAGCCCCGCAGTGATTTTTACGTCACTACGGGGCTATGTAAGATATCGTATTTAGTTGTGAGAGAGAGCGAACTGAAATTTATCGTTGTTTTATAATTGCTCTCAATTCATTCACATAGCGATCGGCATGGTTGATTGAAAACTCTCCGTGGTACATATTGGGGAGCACATGAATGGTGCTGCCCGGCAGCTTTTCCTGCATTTTCCTTGCAGAGCGCCGCATGGCTTTATTCTCTTTTTCTCCTACATATACATGAATTGCTGCGGTACATTTTACAAGCGACTCCTTCATAGAATACATGGAGTTTTCCTGTAAAAATGCAATCAGATTTTGTTTGGTAATGCGGCAGGTATCTCGATAATAATCGTTAAACAGTTCCGATTTCATTCGGAGTGAACGAAATTGCAATTCAGAGAACCATTTCTGACGAATTAACCCATAACAACTTCCGAATGCCGGTTTAATCAAGGAGTGGGTGACCTTAGACGGAATAACCAATGCGCTTTCAATCATCGCAAAACGGCAAATATCTTTTCGTTGGGATAAAAGTTCAAGTAACACCTGACCGCCAAGAGACAATCCGCCAATCAGCAGCACTGAGCCTCCCAATTCCGCATCGATAAAGGAGATAATTTCGGCAGCATTGCTTTCGATTGTTGTAAAGTCTCTATCACTCTCTGCATGACCGTCCAACATCGGAATGATTACACGAAACTCATTTTGAATTCGTTCCGCTACTTCCCGATAATTCCACCATGACAGTCCGCCACCATGAAGGAGGATAATCACATCGCGGTTCTCTTTCCCATATTCTTTATATTGCAACATGCCTCACCTCGCTGCCAAATTAGAATTTCATTCTGCAATTATACTTTTCTCGCTTTTACAAGCAGCATCATCGGTCGGCGCAGTTCATCCTGCCATCCGTTGCTTTCTATTACTTCATCTGTTGGCCTTACTTCCTGTACTGCTTCAATTGCAAAGCCGGTATCAAGAAGTCCCTGCAGAACCTCAGTTAATGTATGGTGCTGCTTTTCCACGTGCTCACCAAGGAATACTGTATCGCGAGGACCGCTGATAAAATAATCATCGATTGGCCAGTATAGATTCTTGCCGTTCGCATCTTGAACAAATTCCTGCCTGATCCCCGACGTGAATACAGGATGTTCTATATTGAAAACAAATATACCGTTCTTTCTAAGTGCAGCATACACATTTCGATAGACCACGGTCAGCTCCCGAATGTAATGCAGCACAAGATTGCTTAGTACAAGATCACAGCATTCGAAATCCGGTATGAACGTTTCAATTCTTTCATTTCGATATTGAATCAGCGGGTGCGCATTTATTTCCATTGCTTTTGAAAGCATCTTTTCGCTTTGGTCGATACCGACAACGCTTTTGGCGCCGGCCGTAACCGCATAAGCGCAGTGCCATCCATAGCCGCAGCCCAGGTCAATAAAGTCTTTATCCTTCATATCACCAAGCAGCTCCTTCAGCTGCGGCCATTCTCCTGCAGCCTCCAAGCCTATTACACTGCGTTCCATCTGTGCATATTTTTCATTAAATTCATGATTATCATATAGATTTTCAGGCATAGAATCTCTCCAATGAATTCAAATTTCACTTCCCACCATCTAACCCAGGCGGGCGATTTTGGATTTCCAAAGATCCGTCGTTTTTCTCTCTAAAGGCTCCTCAAATTTCTTTGCAGAAATAATCCTCGGAAGGATCTGCTGATTTCGGAATTCTCGGAAAATCCGATCCGAAAACAGCCTTTTCAGCACAGAAATACATAGAGAAACAACGGAGAACAGTTGACAGGCCGCCGAATTTAGCAGAAGCCCCGGAAAGGGCATTTTCGGCCCGTTAGCATTTCGACCCGATTCTTGGATTTCTGCAAGAGACCACCTTTTTATTTTAGCGGAAAACGGCCTAAAAATCTCTGAAAAAGGAAACGCGGAAGACATTTTTCGTATCTTCCGCGGTTGTTGACTGGCGTCCCTGGCGGGATTCGAACCCACGGCCTTTCGCTTAGGAGGCGAATGCTCTATCCTGCTGAGCTACAGAGACATTTATTCAAAAAACCCTTATTTTTCAAGGCTTTTCGGCCTTCCGGGTAAGGAACCGGGTTCTTCTGGAACTCTGTTTGGATTAGCAGATCCGTCGATTTTCGCATCGGATTTCGAAGGCGATTTTGCTAACGAACACGGTATCATGAGTTCTGTCTTAGCAAAACCCGTGAAAAGTGAACGATGACTCGAACTCCAAGCAAGAAATGAATTTTTCAAAATTTCTCTGTTTATCATTTCCTTAGGAGGCGGACGCTCTATCCTGCTGAGCTACAGAGACATCTATGAAATTTCCTTGATTTTACGCGGTTTTTCACGTTTCGTCCAAGGTGACGATCTATATTTCAGAGGGAAAATCCATTAGAAAAACGGTCATTTTGCTAATGGATTTTTACCTCATGAAAGCATTTTTCTTAAAAATGTTCCTCTTCCCCGGCGTTAGAAAAACGCCGAATTCACAACTCCACTCGAACCGGACTTCAGATTTCAAAAAAACATTTGGCCCGTGATTAACATATTCTTAGGAGGCGGATGCGCTATCCTGCTGAGCTACGGAGACGTATATGAAATTTTAAGGTAGGGTCCGCCCCCAAAGGTGTCTGATCCTCGTTCTCTTAGGAGGCGGACGCTCTATCCTGCTGAGCTACGGACGCATCAAGTATAAACATGTCCTTCAAAATGGACTCCTCTATTTTAGCTTAGGAGGGGAGCGGTGTCAACGGCTTTTCCGCGGGCGGAAGTGGGAAATATACAGGATAAGGAGCGAATCCTTAATTCTTGCCCCACATACGGCCTTGCCTCCTACGGCTTTCCCACATGTCACCAATCGATAAAACCACAACGGAAAAGAAAAACTATCGTGAAATTAGACGCCGGAATCCACACGACTGGTTTTACAGCGGTCCCTAACAGTTCAGCGCATTACGGAGCCAGCGGTTTGCAGAACGCCGCTTTGCAAATCACAATACAAAGCCCCCGATCCTGTTAAAGGTCGGGGGCATTTACGATCTTCGGCAACTGATTTTGAAACGGGGAGATCTATTTCCGGTTACCAACGGTTCACGCCGCGCATGGTCAGTATCTGGCTGTTCATGCCGCCGGACATATCCGAGGCCAAAAAGAGGATGCTGCTCGCTACGCTTTCCGGCGAGAAGACGTCTCCGCCGTTTTTCAAAAGGTACTCCCGCCGCTCGGACAGCTGGAACAACTCGGTATCAATGGGACCGGGACAAATCACGTTGACCCGGATGCCGTAGCGGCGGACTTCGTCGCCCAAAGCCTGGGACAGGCAGATGACGCCGGCCTTGGAAGCGGAGTATGCGCAGCTTCCGGGCAGACCCCGCAGACCGGCTCCGGAACCGACGTTTACGATATTGCCGGAGTTTTGGCGGATCATCATGGGCAAAAACGCCTTGGTCACCACCGCAACGGAGTTAAGATTCGTGTCAATGATTTGTTTCCAGGTCTCGATGCTCATGTCGTTCAGCGGCTGTTCGATGGAGATCCCCGCGTTGTTGACCAGAATATCGATCCTGCCGTAGGACCGGTCGATCTGCGCAGCCATTTCATTGACTGACGCCGGATCCGTGACATCCACGCGGAATACTTCCGCGGCGCCTCCGTTTTCTTCGATCATCTCCTTGACGGCCTGCAGGGCCTGCGCATTTCGGCCTACCAGCATGACCTTGGCGCCTTCTTCCGCAAAGCGGAGGGCAACCGCCTTGCCCAAACCGCGGTTGGCTCCGGTGACAACTGCGACTTTATCCTGTAGTAACATATGGATTCCTCCTGTCATCCTTGTGTTGGTGGGGGAGTGGTATCCCTGTGGTAGTTTTCCTTGGAGAGATTCAGGTTCTTGATGCCCAATGTGACGTGGTTGCGCATGCAGGCCTCCCCGTAGTCGGGATCGCGGAGGTCGAAGGCCTGGAGGATCTGCGTGTGTGGCTTCAGCGCGTCCTGGGGCGCGTTGGGGAGAGACAGGCTTCTGTAACGGAAATTCATCATGGGCTGCTGCATCAGCTTGAAAATATTGATCAGCAGTTCGTTGCCGGACAGTTTGATAATGGTATCGTGAAAATTGCCTTCTTCCAGCAAAATGTGGTCAAAGTCATTGGTCTCCACGGCTTCCTTGAAACGCTTATGGATGCCCTCGAGTTTCTTGTAATCCTCGTCTGTGCAGCGGCTGATGGCCAGCTTGGTGGCCAGAGGTTCGAATACCGCGCGCACTTCCAGATAGTCCTTCATTTGGACTTCGTGAGTCTCAAACCAATTGATCACGTCTTTGTCGTGGTTGACCTCTTTGGTGCGCATGACGAAGGCGCCCCGGCCGGGCTGCTGGGAGACGTATCCTGTGGCGGCGAGAATTCGCAAAGCCTCTCTGAGGCTGCCCCGGCCAATGGCCAGCTGCGCGCACAGTTCCTTCTCGGTGGGCAGCTTTTGCCCCACCCCCAGGTCGTTTGAGATGATATACGTTTTCAGCTGTTCCACTGCCTGCTGGACCACCGAAACCTTGTCAATTGCTTGCATATTATATATCGCCCCCCATGTTGGCTTGCTGGGATGGAATTATATTACAATAAGAACGGTCAATTGTCAAACAATCTGAGCAAAAATAAATGGCGCCGTTCTTCAAGTGTCTGACAATTTAAAACTTCATATTCTAAGAGAAACAGGTATTTCGCACAAAAAATAAATTTAAATTTAGTGTTTTTTGACACTGTACAAAAAAGATGAAATGTAGTATCTTAAAACCGTGGTTAGCATGTCGGACAATAAAATTAAAATTGTATGACCATGTTACAGAAAGATTGAAAGGAGATCAAAAAATGAAAAGACTGACTGCATTTGCTCTGGCGCTCTCCCTGTGCTTCGCCCTGGTCGGCTGCGGCGGGAATTCTTCCTCCAAAGGCTCCACTTCCGCTGAAAAAAGCGCTTCTTCCGGGGGTGCCGCTGCCGCCGAGGAGACCTTCGTTCTGAAATTAGGTATGCAGCAGGGCAACGTGGACCGCTCTGAAAGCGCTGAGGTCACTTGGGTCGAGCGCTTCAAGGAAGAGGTCGAGGCCAACAGCAATGGCCGGATCACCGTGGAGATTTATCCTTCCGCTCAGCTGGGCTCCCAGGAGGATAACGTGACCAGCCTGATCAACAACTCTCTGGAAATGACTTGCGTGAACTCCACCATCCTGAACAGCGTCAGCGCCCGCACCATGGTCCTGGCTTGTCCCGCCCTCTTCGCCAACGAGGAGCAGTGTGACGCCGTCCTGGCCGGCGAGTGGGGCCAGAAGTTCTGGGACGATGTGGCCGCGGATTCCGGTATCCGTGTTCTGGCTGCCTTCTGCAACGGCATGCGCAGCTTCACCACTTCCAACAAGGAACTGACCACTGTTGACTCTGCCAAGGGCGTCACCTTCCGCGTTATGACCAGCGCCGTCTACGAGAAGATGGTGGAGGCCATCGGCGCCAACCCCGTGCCCATGCCCGGTTCTGAAATGTACACCGCCATGCAGAACGGCACCGTTGACGGCCAGGAGAATCCCCCTGTCAACATTCTGAACGACAAGACCTACGAGGTCCAGAAGTATCTGGTTCTGGATAAGCACGTGGCCTCCGTCGTTACCTTTGACATCAGCGAGTCTGTCTGGCAGAGCCTGCCTGAGGACCTGCAGAAGGTCGTTTCCGACGCCGCCGCCACTGTCACCCCCGAGGCCGCTGCCGTTTGTAAGACTCTGAATGACAACGGCGTTGCCAAGCTGGAGGAGCTGGGCATGAGCGTTTATGAGCCCACCGAGGATGAACTGGCTGCTTGGCACGACGCCATGCGTGATCCCTGCGTCGAGTATGTGAAGGGTCAGCTGGGCGACGAGATCGTTGACGAGCTGCTGGCCGCTATCGAGGCTGCCTGAGCCATTCAAAGTCCATATTTGACCCATAAGTAACGCCCGAAAGCCCGTCTATCATACCGTGATTGATAGGCGGGCTTTCCCGGGCTCGGCATGCGCTGGGGCCCAGAGGAGATTATAACGATGAATGTTCTGAAAACAATCTATCATGGGGGCAGCAAATTATCCGACATGATCGAAAAGATCCTGAAAGTGATCTTGGTCTTCTTGGCGTTTGGCTGTGCCTTTGACCTGCTGCTACAGGTCCTGTACCGGTTCGTGCTGGTGCATTTTGTGAGTTTTTCTCTGACCTGGACCAATGAGATCGCACAGGATTTTATTGTCTGGATGACTTATTTGGCAGTGGGTATCTGCTACAAAAACAACTCTATGGCCGCCGTCAACCTGGTCTATGACAGGTTGAAGCCCTTCCCGAAATTTTTGCTGTACCTGTTGACACGCGTGGTGGTGTTTATCTTCCTGTATTTCGGGATCAAGTACAGCTGGGCTTCCATCCTGTCTGTCAGTAATTGGACATCTCCCAGCCTGCATCTGCCCGGCTGGATCTTATATGGAGCTCCTTTCCTCGGCTGTCTGCTGATCACCTTCGAGGTGGTCGTGGATATTCTGGGCGTGCTTTGCGGCGAACTGGTTCCCTTTGTCTGCCGGCAGCCCGAGATGGAGGAAGAAGAAATATCGGAGGAGGAGCAGCGCGTGCTTGCCGCCATGCAGCGGGAATTGGACGCAGAGGACCGGACAGGGGAGAAGGAGGGGTAACATGTTCGCAGCAGGATTATTTGCGGTATTTCTGATCATCATTATCCTGGGCGTGCCCATCGGGTTTTCCATGGGCTTCCTGACCATCGTGTGCTTCGAAGTCGGCAACGGCCCTCTGATCACCCTGGCCCAGAAGATGTATTCCGGCATCAACAACTTTACTTATCTTTGTATCCCCCTGTTTATTCTGGCGGGTGAGATCATGAGCCGGTGCGGCCTCACCATGAGCATCGTGAAATTCTGCGATACGCTGGTGGGCCATATTCGCGGCGGACTTGCCCATGTAAACATTCTGGCCAGCATGCTGTTCGCCGGCATTTCCGGTTCCGCCACCGCGGACGCCACCGGCCTGGGCCGGGTGGAGATGGAGATGATGACCAAGGCGGGCTATACCAAGGAATATTCCGCCGCGGTCACGGCCGCCAGTGCCATCATCGGCCCCATTATCCCGCCCAGCAATATTATGATCATCTACGCGGTGTGCGCGGCAAACGTGTCGATCTCTGATATGTTCCTCGGCGGCGTCGGCCCCGGGGTCCTGCTGGGCCTCAGCGAAATGCTCCTGTGCTATTGCCTGGCCCGCAAGTATAACCATCCCCACAGGGCGCGGCGTTCTTCCCTGCGCGAGATCCTCCATGCGCTGAAGGAGTCTCTGCCTGTGCTGGGCCTGCCGGCGATCATTCTGGGCGGCATTGTCAGCGGCGTTTTTACCGCCACGGAATCCAGCGCCATTGCGGTGTTCTATGCCTTGATCGTGGCGGTGGCCCGAAAAGCCATCACCTGGAAAGACCTGGTGGATTGCTGCTATAACACCGCGAAATCCACCGCGAACGTCATGTTTATCATTGCGGTGGCTACGGCGATGAGCTATGCCCTGACCATTCTGCGGATCCCTCAGGCGATCGTTGCCGTCTGTATGGAGTATGTCCACAGCGCCGCGTTGTTCCTGCTGATCACCAATGTGATCCTGATCGTCATCGGCTGCGTGATGGACCAGAGCCCCGCGCTGCTGATGATGGTCCCGATCCTGCTGCCCATCGCCATGAAGTTCGGTATCGATCCCGTACATTTTGGCGTGCTGTGCTGCTTTAACCTGACGATCGGCCTGATTTCTCCGCCGGTTGGCATGACCCTCTTTGTGACGGCCAACGTGGCAAAGGTGAAATTGACCGATTTGTTTAAAGCGATCATTCCCTTTGTCATTCTGGGCTATGTGGTCTTGCTGCTGATCACCTGGATCCCGGGTATCGTCACGTTTATCCCCAGCCTTGTAAAATAATTTGACCGCAGGAGGTTACTTGCATGAAAGACGTAAAGATTACAGATGTCAGAGTTACCCTGTGCGACACCCGTGTGAAGGGCAACTTTGCCGATTCGACCCGGCAGGTCGAGACCATCGGCTTTGCCGTGGTGGAGGTGGACACCAATGTGGGCGTTACCGGTATCGGTGTTACCTATCATGAGGTGGGCGGCGAAGCCATCCGGGAGTTCATCCGCTACGCCATCAAGCCCAAGTTCATCGGCCGCAACCCCTTTGAGACCGAGATGCTCTATGAGGAGACCTTCCATTATATGCGCGGTGTCGGCCGCAAGGGTCTGGCCTTCTGCGCGTACAGCGCCGTGGACATTGCCCTGTGGGACATCAAGGGCAAGCTCCTGAATATGCCCCTGTACCGCCTGCTGGGCGGCAACAATCCCGTGGTCCCCATCTATGCTTCCGGCGGCTGGACCAGCTATTCCACCGAGGAACTGGTGGCGGAGGCCAAAATGATGGTGGCCCGCGGCTATACCAAAATCAAGCTGAAGGTCGGCGTGGACGGCGGCCGCAATCCCATGGAGGACGTGCGCCGGGTCGCCGCCGTGCGCGAGGCCATCGGTCCCGACATCGGCTTTATGCTGGACGCGAACAACGTCTGGAGAGCGGCCACCGCCATCCAGTTTGCCAACAATATCCGTGAGTATAACATTGAGTTTTTTGAGGAGCCGGTGTTTGCGGATGATATACCCGGTCTGGCGGAGTTCAAGCGCGGCACCGACATCCCTCTGGCCACCGGCGAGCATGAGTACACCCGCTATGGCATCCGGGACCTGCTGCTGAATAACGCCGCTGATGTGGTCCAGTGCGACTCCACCCGGATCGGCGGTTACACCGAGACTCTGCGGGCCATCGCCATGACCCAGGCGTGGAATAAGGCCTACGCTCCCCACGGCATGGAGCATATCCATATGCACCTGGTGGCCGCCGCGCCTAACGGCATTATGCTGGAGCGGCTGTTCATGTTCGAGGACCTGGTCAATAACGTCTATCTGGATGCGCCGCAGCCGGTCAACGGTTACCTGACGATCCCCGAGAAGCCCGGCCTGGGCCTGGAGCTGAATCAGGATTATCTTGCGGAGTGCCGCGAGAGAAACGGCGTATAAAAAACGCGGAACGTATCTGTCTGACCAGCCGGTCCATTGACGCGAAACGGTGAAGCCTGCCGGTCCGAATCACAAAAAGGGCATCCACCGGAGAGGTGGATGCCCTTTTTAAGGAGAACGATCATGCGTATTTTCATTACGGATACCATGTACTGCACAGAAGCGGGAAGACAGGCGGCGGCGCAAATCGCCGGGCGGTTGGGAGAAGTGGTCCTCAACCCCCTGGGACGAAAGCTCACCAGCGGGGAGATCAGGGAGCTTTGGGACGGCGCCGATGTGATCATCGCCGGAACAGAGAACTACGACGCCCAGCTTTTATCCTGCGCGCCGGAAAGCCTGAAGCTGATCGCGCGAAACGGCGTCAGCTATGAAAACATCGATCTGAATGAAGCGCGGAACAAGAAAATCGCGGTCACCGCCGTAAGGGGAGCCAATTCAAAAGCGGTGGCCGACGGAACCATGGCGCTGATGCTGTCGGTGGCCCGCCGCCTGCCTGCTGTGGACCGCTCGGTCCGTTCCGGAAGCTGGAGCGGCTGGGTCGCCGACGATGTCAACCACAAGACGCTGGGAATTTTGGGCTTCGGCGCCATCGGGAAAGAGGTGGCGAAGCGGGCGCGGGGGTTTGATATGACGGTTTTGGCCTATTCTCCGCCGGAGGATTTTGACCACGCGTTTGCCGCGCAATATTCCGTCCGGGAAGCCAGTATGGAGCAGATCCTGCGGGAGAGCGATTTTGTAACCCTGCACATGCCGGTGCTGCCTGAGACACGGGGCATCATCAACCGCAAAACGCTGGGCATGATGAAGCCGTCCGCCTATCTGATCAATACCTCCCGGGGGGCCCTGGTCCAAGAGGAGGACCTGTGCGAGGCGCTGAAAAACGGCACCATTCGCGGCGCGGCCCTGGATGTGTTCGAGACGGAACCCATTGGGAACAGTACGCTGCTTGCCCTGGAGAATACAGTGCTCTCTCCCCATTGCGCCGGACTTTCCGTCGGAGCCATCGCGGAGATGGGACGGATCAACACGGAAAACATCTTGGCTGTCTCAAGGGGAGAAACGTGCAGCGGAGTCATTCTGGGACCATTCCTGACACGTTGGGAGTGATATTGGATGAGCTCAGATAAGCCGAAGCAAACTCCGTCCTTTGGGTATTCCTTGGCGGTCCTGACCGGTGTGCTGGCCATCGTCCTGGGTGGATACTATTTTCTGAACGCCGGGTTGGAAGTGATGTTCCTGTTCTCCTGGCTGCTGGTGTTTCCGGCCTGTATGGCTTTGGGCTACAGCTACGGGGAACTGGAACAGGGGGCGCTGGAGTACATCAAAAAAGGTATGAGCGCGGCCCTGTTGAGCCTGGTGGTCGGAGGGACCATCAGCACCTGGACCGCGGCGGGAACTGTCCCCTCCATCATCTACTACGGCCTGCGCTATATCAAGCCGAACACTTTTTTGGCGGTGGCCTTTTTGTTGAGCCTGGTCCTGTCCCTGTCCTGCGGAACCGCCTGGGGCACGCTGGGGACCGTCGGCATTGCCATGTTCGCGGTGGGTGAGAGTTTCGGGATCACGCCGGCGCTGACAGTGGGCGCGATCTTCAGCGGCGCGTTTCTGGGGGAGACCTGCACTCCCATGGCTGCCACAGCCAATGTGAGCGCCGCCGTCTGCGGGGTCCCGACCATGCGGCACTGCAAAAAAGCGGCGGAGCTCGCCATTCCATCTGCTGGGATCGCGTCGGTCCTCTACTTTCTGCTGGGGCAGAAGTTCGTGGCCGGCAGTTTACCGGAGGCGTCGATTGCAGGTTTGTGCAGTCAGCTCACCGACCATTTTACCATTTGTGCAGCAGCCTTTCTCCCCATGCTGGTCATGCTGCTTTTGATCATCTGCAAGATCCCGGCGCTGTTTTCCATGCTGATCTCTGTGCTCACCGCATGCGCGGTGGCTGTTTGGGTGCAGGGTGTGGAGCTTCAGAGTATCGCCGCGGTATTCTGGAACGGCGCCTCCGTAGAAGGCGGCGGCGAATTCCTTCAGGCGCTTCTCAGCCGCGGCGGAGTCAGGAGCATGGTCAACACGGTCTGTACCATGATTTTTACCTTCGGCATGATCGGCGCGTTCAACACGGTAGGGATGATGGAGGCGCTGATCGCCCCCGTCACCCAGCGGGCAAGTTCTCCGGCCCGCCTGACCGCCGCGACACAGATGGTCGCTGTGGTGGGCAATATGCTGGGGACGAACACCTTTTCCATTCTAATGGCGGGTTCCTTGATGGTCAACGCCTATGACCGGGCGGGACTGGAGCGGTACAGCTTGTCCCGCGACATTACCGCCACATCCACGGTATTATGCCCGCTCATTCCCTGGAATGTCTCCGGGCTCTATATTGCCGGCCTGTTTGGGGTCAGCAGTTTGCAGGCGGCGCCATTTGCGTTCTGCGCTTTTTTGACGCCGGCCCTCTCCTATGTTTTTGTATCCCTGGAAGCCAGACAACAAAAAAGAACTGATTAAAAAAGGAGTGTTTCATATGTCTTTTCAGGAATTGATCACCGGAGTCCAGCACGTGGCGGTCCCCACTAATGACCTGGACAAAACCACCGAGTTTTACCACAGCCTGGGATTTACCACGGCCCTGGAGACCTACAATGAAGCCGCAAAGCACAGAGCGATTTTCCTCCAGCTGGGCAACCTGATCATCGAAAGCTATGAAAACGGCTGCGCGGTCGGACATCCCGGCGCCATCGACCATATTGCGCTGAACACAACGGACATTGAGGCTACCTACGCCCTGGCCAAGGAGCTGGATCTCCACATGCTCAACGAGGGCATCCGGTTCCTGCCGTTCTGGGAAAACGGGATCCGGTTTTTTACCATCGAGGGCCCCAACGCTGAAAAGATCGAGTTCTGCCAAAAGCTGTAACGCTTCCCACGGCGCGAAAGGGCTGCTGCCCGCGGCGCGAGGGCGCTATCTTTCCATAGCTTCAACGAACCGCGGTGGATCCGCGGTTCGTTTTTTGTGCCCGGGACATCCGGAGCATTGTAAGGGCGGTACAGTGGAGCGGCCTGAAAATAAAACGGGGGCCTGCTTTGTGTTGAAAGGGCGCCAGCGGCTTTTCCTAGACAGAACAGAAAATCTGCGAAGTCCGCGATAAATTTTGGATTCCTGGGCCCACATCCCGCCTTTCCACTTGCAACTTTTTGATAAAGCATATATAATATTTTGGCCAATCCATAAAACGACAGCGGAAAAGAGGAATTGCCGTGAAATTAGGTATCGTGGGCCTGCCCAATGTGGGCAAGAGCACCCTGTTCAACGCCATTACCAATGCCGGCGCCGAGAGCGCCAACTACCCCTTCTGCACCATTGACCCCAATGTGGGCATGGTGGCCGTGCCTGACCACCGCCTGGACAAGCTGTCTGAGATGTACCACCCGAAGAAGACCACTCCCGCGGTCATTGAGTTTGTGGACATTGCCGGCCTGGTGAAGGGGGCCTCCAGAGGCGAGGGCCTGGGCAATAAATTCCTGGGCAACATCCGCATGACCGACGCCATTGTCCATGTGGTCCGCTGCTTCGACGATGAAAATGTGATCCATGTGGAGGGGTCCACTGATCCTGTCCGCGACATGGACACCATCGATCTGGAGCTGATCATGGCCGACCTGGAGATGGTGGAGCGCCGGATCGACAAGGCCAAAAAGGCCGCCAAGGGGGACAAGAAGTTCCTCCAGGAGGCGGCTGACTTTGAGGGCCTGCGGGACTGGCTCAACGACGGCAAATCCGCCCGGGCCTATGAAGCGGTGAACATCGCCGAGGAGTACCCAGATTGTGAGCTGCTGTCTCTGAAGCCTGTTATTTACGCCGCTAACCTGGACGAGGACGGGTTTACCGATCCCGAGGGCGTGGAATACTACCGCCAGGTGGAGCAGCGGGCCAAGGAGCAGGGCGCGCAGGTCATCCCAGTCTGTGCCAAGCTGGAGGCGGAGATCGCCGAGCTGGAGCCGGAGGAGAAAAAGATGTTTTTGGACGACCTGGGCATCGCCGAGTCCGGGTTGGACCGCCTGGTGAAGGCCAGCTACACGCTGCTGGGCCTCATCTCCTTCCTGACCTCCGGTGAGGACGAATGCCGCGCCTGGACCATCCGCAAGGGCACTAAAGCGCCCCAGGCCGCCGGTAAGATCCACTCCGATTTTGAGCGGGGCTTCATCCGGGCAGAGGTGGTGGCCTACGACGACCTGATGGCCTGCGGTACCATGGCGGCCGCCCGGGAGAAGGGCCTGATCCGCTCCGAGGGCAAGGAATATGTGGTCCAGGACGGGGACATCATCCTGTTCCGGTTCAATGTGTGAGCGGGAAGGGAACAGAACGTGAACACTTATTTTGACCTGTTTTTCACCTTCGCCAAAATCGGCGCCTGCACCTTTGGCGGCGGCTACGCCATGCTCCCCATTCTCCAGCGGGAGGTGGTGGAGAAAAAGGGGTGGGCCACCGACGAGGAGCTGACCGATTACTACGCCATTGGCCAGTGTACCCCCGGCATCATCGCGGTGAATACAGCCACCTTTATTGGCTACAAGTACAAGGGATATCTGGGCGGAGTGCTGGCCACGCTGGGCGTGGTGTTTCCCTCCATCGTGATTATCACCCTGATTGCCACCTTCCTGACCAACTTCGCGGACATCCCGGTGGTGCGGCACGCCTTGACCGGAGTGAACGCCTGCGTGGTGGCGCTGATCGCCTCCAGTGTCATCAAGCTGGGAAAGTCCACCGTGAAAGATGCTGTCACTGTGGCCATCTTCTTGGTGGTGCTGGGGCTGGCCTTCTTTGCGGGCCTGTCTCCCGCCATCCTGATCGTCTGCGCCGGTGTGGTCGGCTATGTGACCCGCCGGTTGCTGAAGCTGGGAAAGGAGGCTGAGGGCAAATGATCCTGCTGCGGCTGTTTTTTGAGTTTGCCAAGACGGGCCTGTTCGCCGTGGGCGGCGGCCTGGCCACCATTCCGTTTCTCCGGGACCTGGGAACCCGTACCCAGTGGTTCACTGACGCGGACCTGACCACCATGATCGCCGTCTCCGAGTCCACGCCCGGCGCCATGGGAGTGAATATGGCCACCTATGTGGGCTACACTACCGCCGGGATTCCAGGAGCTGTGATCGCCACTCTGGGTCTGGTTACGCCCTCTATCATTGTAATTATCATCATTGCCGGGTTTTTACAGAAATTCCGCCAGTCCAAGACGGTGGACGCCGTATTTTACGGCCTGCGTCCCGCCTCCACCGCCCTGATCGCTTCCGCGGGGCTCAGTGTGGCCACTGCGGTGCTGGTGACCATCGGCGGCGTCTCGGAGCACACCTTTACGGTGCATTGGCCTCTGATCCTGCTGACGGTGGCCGTCTTCGTATGCATGCGGTACACCAAGCTGAAAAAGCTTCATCCCATTGTCTTTATAGGCATTTCCGCTCTGATCGGCGCGGTGTTTCAGCTGTGATGGATCAAAAAGCCCTCCGCTTTCAAGCGGAGGGCTTTTTATGTGCTGTGCAATCAGTACCGCCGCACCACGGCCACTACCTTGCCGATGATCTCGGCGTAGGTGCCGTCGATGGGTTCGTAGGCGGGGTTCTCAGGGAGCAGCCAGGTATGACCGTCCTTGCGGGACAGGGCCTTCACAGTGGCTTCATCCTCAAACAGGGCCACTACGATCTCGCCGTTATGGGCGTCCTGCTGGCGGTGGACCACCACCAGATCTCCGGGCAGAATACCGGCGTTCAGCATGGACTCTCCCCGGACGGTGAGGGCGAAGTGCTCTCCGGACAGTCCGTTGGTGTCAAAGGTAAGATAGTCCTCAATGCACTCCTGGGCCAGAATAGGGGCGCCGGCGGCCACGTTGCCCAGAATGGGCACCTGGTTGGCATGGGGGTCCGCCTCCTCAGCCACGGGCCCCATGGGAACGCCGGGGAGGGAGATGGCCCGGGTCTTGCCCTCGGCTTTGACGATGACCCCGGCCTCCTCCAGTCCCTTCATATGGAAGTGGACGGTGGAGGGAGACTTGAGCCCGACTGCGGCCCCAATCTCCCGGACGGAAGGGGGATAGCCGTGGTCAGCGGTGAAGGCGAGAATATAGTCGTAAATCTGCTGCTGCTTTGCGGTCAGTTTGGCCATGGTGAGGCTCCTTTCGGCGCAGATGGAAGGTGTTGGTTGGGATAGTTGTATTTTATCATACATTTGTACGAATGTCAAACGAATGTTCCTAAATTGGGACAAAAAATATCTGTCTTCTGCCGCAGCGAAAAACGCCGCCCACCTTGATTTCCCGAGGCGGGCGGCGTTTCCTTTGTTCAGAGGGGCGGAGCGCTGGCGCGCTGGAGCTGGAGCCGTGCGTCGTAGAAGCCGGCTTCAGACACGGAGCGGTATGGGGTGACCCAAAGGAACACGGGCAGGGTGATCAGATCGGTGAGGAGGGCGGTCCAGAATCCGCCGGAGGCGGAGCTGTACAGGGTGAACAGCTCAATCTGCGCCTGGGTCAATTCCAGCAGGTCTGTGGGCGTTCCCGTTTGCCAGATGGAGTAGTTGGCGATCAGGTCGGGCAGCTCTGAGACGGGGAAGGCGGCCAGCGCCTGGAAGAAGCCGGCGTGCCACAGGGCCGCGGCTGTCACCAGCACGGACAGCAGGAGGGAGAGCAGCGCCCAGCCGATGAAGGAGAACTCCAGCTTGAACAACTCCCATTTCCAGCCCCGCATAAGCTCGGCGCTGCGGCGGACGGCGGCGGAGGCTCCGGCGTCGGGACTGTCGGCCAGGAGGTAAGGGGCCAGGGCGTAGCGCAGCATAATGGCCCACATGGCGGCGTACAGCCCCGCGATCACCAGGAGCAGCAGGGGGGCCAGCAGGGAGGAACCCATCAGGAGCAGGTAAACCAGGGGGGAGGCCACCAGCAGGCCCAGCAGCAGGGACCAGCCCAGGACCCGCAGGTAAATGAGGACCTCCATAATGACAACCCGCCCGGCCACAGAGAAGCCCTGGAGCAGGGAACCCAGGCCTGGGTCCATGTTGCGGCTGGTCCACAGGGACCACAGGTTGAAGCTGAATCGGACGATGACCAGATAGAGGGACATGAGGATGCTGCAAAACAGGGAGAGGGTAAACGCGGTCTCTCCGTTGGACAGCAGCGAGAGCAGCTGGTCTGGCAGGTAGGACAGACCCGTGGTCATGAGAAAGTAGACCAGTGCGACCACCCAGAAGCGGGGGCGGGTGAGGCCCATGGCCTCCCGGGCCCGGCGTTTCAGTTCCTTGCGGTCGATCTCCATAGGCGGCAAAACTCCAATCTGTGTTTCTGTCTGGGAATCTCAGGCGCGCTGGCGCGGCCAGACGGAAAAGTATGTGGGAAAAGGGATCAGGCGTCCCACTTGTCCATGACCTGGCGCAGCTGGTCGGCCAGACGGGCCAGATCCTTGTTGGGACGGCCGCGGCTGCGGCTGATGAGCAGCTCCAGCTCCTTGGACACGTCCTGAAGGCGGACATAGGCGGGGGAGGCGGCGGAAGCGCCTCCGGACTTGGGCTTGGTCTCCAGCACCACGCCCTTGGCCAGCATGGTGTTGGCGGCCAGGTCATAGACCTCCTCGTACAGGGGAGCGTGGGCGGGGATGCCCCGTTCGTTGAGGGTATCAGCGAAGACCTCGGTGACGGGAGCGTCTCCGTGGACCACGAAGACCTGCTGGGGCTTGGGGGAGAAGTGCTCCGCCCAGGCGATCAGATGGTCCCGGTCGGCGTGGGAGCTGAGGCCCTTGAAGTTGACGATCCGGGCCCGGACGGCGATCTCCTCGCCGAAGAGCTTGACCGACTTGGCCCCTTCCAGCAGGCGGCGGCCCAGGGTGCCCTCACCCTGGTAGCCCACAAAGACCACGGCGCACTCGGGACGCCAGAGGTTGTGTTTCAGGTGGTGGCGGATGCGGCCGGCATCGCACATGCCCGAGGCGGAGATGATGATCTTGGGGGTCTTGTCCGCATTCAGGGCCTTGGATTCCTCGGAGGTCTGGGACAGGGTCAGGCCGGGGAAGGTGAACAGGTCGTCGCCGCCCTGGAGGACGGAGATGGCCTCCTCGTCTAGATAGCCGTGGAGGTCGCCGGCGTAGATCTTAGTGGCTTCGGCGGCCAGGGGGCTGTCCACGCAAACGGTAAAGTTGGGGGCGGTCTTGACCAGCCCTTCATTCTTGATTTCCCGGAGGAAGTAAAGCAGCTCCTGGGTGCGGCCCACGGCGAAGGAGGGGATGATAATGTTGCCGCCCTGAGAAAATACATCGTCGATGAGGGCAGCCAAAGCCTCGGTGTAGCTCTCGGGAGGCTCGTGGTTCCGGTCGCCGTAGGTGGACTCCATGACCACATAGTCCGCCTGGTCCACGAACTCCGGGTCCCGGATAATGGGCTGGTCCACATTGCCCAGGTCGCCGGAGAAGACGATCTTGCGGGTCACGTCTCCCTCGGTGGCCCAGATCTCCAGGGCGGCGGAACCCAGCAGGTGACCCGCGTCGTTGAACCGGATCTTGACCCCCTCGCACAGGTCGAAAATCTCGCCGTACTCATAGGTGTGGATAAACTGGAGCGCCGCCTCGGCGTCGGCCACGGTGTACAGGGGCTCCACGGCTTCCCGTCCGGCGCGCTTGCCCTTCTGGTTCTGCCACTGGGCGTCGCTCTCCTGAATGTGGGCGGAGTCGCGGAGCATGATGGACATGAGCTGGCCGGTGAGGCGGGTGGTGAAGATCTGGCCGCAGAAGCCCTCCTTGACCAGCAGGGGGATGCGGCCGGAGTGGTCGATGTGGGCGTGGGTGACCAGCACATAGTCGATGTAGCTGGGGGCGAAGTCCAGGGCGTTGTCATCGTGCTCGTCACGGCCCTGCTGAAGGCCGCAGTCGATGAGGATCTTTTTCCCGTTTACCTCCAGACAGTGGCAGCTTCCGGTGACCGCGTGGGCAGCGCCAAAAAAGGTCAGTTTCATCAGATGTGTCCTCCTAGCTTCAGATTGAAAAAGTTGTCCTTATTGTACACCCGATGGGGAGGAAATTCCACAGCAAATTGTAAATAATGTGTAAAGGGCTGATCACAGCAAGCCAAAGTGGATCAACGCTGAAAGGACGCCGTCCTCATCCACGGTTCCGGTGACATAGTCGGCCCCGGCCTTTACCTGGTCGCTGGCAGTACCCATGGCCACACCGATGCCCGCGTGGCGGAGCATGGAGAGGTCGTTTTCCCCGTCTCCAAAGGCCATGGATTCCGCCAGAGGAATGTGGAAAGCGTCCAGCATGGCGTCCATCCCCTTATCTTTTCCGCCGCCGGAGGGGATTACATCCAAAAAGTACGGATGCCACCGGGTAGTATTCAAATTGGGGGCCTTGTTCAGCAGCAAGGCCTCCTCCTCACGGGTCAGAAAAACGATAGCCTGGTACAGCTCTCCTTCCAGGGCGCGGCGGGGGTCTTGGACCGGGGGGAGGGGCAGGTCCAGGTCACACATAAATTCCCGGGTGCGGTCGTCGACGCAGTTGATATAGATGTCCTCCCCCTCCAGGTAGATGCAGGAGAAGTCGTTGTTTCGGGTGGCTTCTACCAGGCCGGATACAGTCTGACGGTCCATGGGATTGCGGTGGAGCACCCGGTCGCCGCAGAAACAATACTGGCCGCTGAGCGTGATCCAGCCGTCAAAGGGGAAAACAGAGCGGATGTAAGACAGCATATGGGGGTGGCGCCCGGTAGAGATGAAGAGCTTGATGCCCTTTTCCCGGAGCCTGCCCAAAGCTGCTATCACCGCGGGGGAGACCCGGTGGGTCCGGAAGCTGACCAGGGTCCCGTCGATGTCAAAAAAGATGGCTTTGATCATGGGAGAGTCCTCCTGCAATGAAGTCATTTCTATTGTACAGCAAAGCCCGCCTGATTTCCATGTGCGAATTGGACAATCCTGACCGGGAGCGGGAAAAAGTAGCATAAACGGGACTGGCCGGGCCATAAGATGGAAAAACGGGAAGGGGGAAGGCCCATGGCATACGAGGAAGAACGGCTCCGTCCCGGAGCGCCGCACCGGGTGGTGCTGGAGGACCGGGAGCAGCTTACCATCTCCGGGGTGGAGGAGGTGGAGAACTTTGACGAGAGCTCCATCCTGCTGTCCACCGCCCGGGGCGGGCTGGAAGTACAGGGGGAGGGGCTGCACATTGAGAAGCTGTCGCTGGACGGCGGGGACCTGAAGGTGGATGGCCTCGTCAACGCCCTGATCTATGAGCCCAGGGGGCGGG
>NZ_JADYUM010000013.1 GCF_021531815.1 Pseudoflavonifractor phocaeensis | reverse complement strand
CCTCCCGCCAGGGCCCGCTGGCCAGCCCCCACCGGTACAGCCGCCCCATGCGCAGGGGCTGGAGCAGCAGAAAGACCGCCAGCGCCCCCCACATACAGGGCAGCATCTCCACCACATAGTCCAGGATGTTGCCCAGATACCACCATAACGTTTCACATAAACTCATTGGTAAACCTCTAACCGGAGGCCGGCAGTCCCTCCGTCTGTAAATAGGCCTCTGGGACCTGGCCCACGATCACCGTCTCGGCCACCGGCAGCCGGAGAGCCACCGTCTCCTCCACCCCGCCCCCGGGCAGCAGCACGGTCATGGGGATGGAGAGGGCCAGTTCCAGGCGGTGGATGGTCTGGTTGACCCCCGCCGAGGAAAATTCGCTTTCAAATTGGGCGGATACCGTGCCCGCCGCCACCGCCCGCACCGTCAGCGCGGGGCCACGGGCCCAGGTCAGCTCCCCGCCCAGCAGGCTGCCCAGCGGGATACGGACCGTGGTGGCCGAGGCGCTGTCCAGGGCCTCCAGGACCTGGGACGCCAGCTGGGTCCGCAGCCGGTTCAGGGCCGCCGTGTCCGTGGTCAGGGAGAGGATGGCTCCGGACTGGTCCCGCCGGATGTCCACCAGATCACCGTAGTCCACCTGGCCCTGAGTCAGGGCCTCCGAAACGGTCTGTTCCAGAAGAACAGACACCTGGTTGTGGAGCTGGGTCCGGGCCAGCAGGGTCAGATTGGGCCCCAGGCGGTCCTCCATTCCACGGATGAGGGCAAAAGCCACCGCCAGCGCCGCCGCCAGGGTGAGCCACAGGGGCGGACGGCCCGCCCCGCGGCCGGTCCTGGGCCGGTGCCAGGCCCGCCGGGCCCTGCGTTCCAGCTCCCGCCCCGCCCTGCCTCCGGCCATACCCTCACCCCCTTAGAGGAAGGTATGACCCGGGCGGCTTGACCTATGCCTCCCCCAGCAGCTCCTGGACCGCCAGCAGCACCCCCAGGCGGCCCGACTCGAAGGTCAGTCCGCCCTGGAGATAGACGGTGTAGGGGGGGCGCATGGGGGCGTCGGCGGACAGCTCGATGGACGCCCCCTGGATAAATGCCCCGGCGGCCATGATGACCTGGCAGTCGTAGCCCGGCATGTCCCAGGGCTCGGGGGTGACATAGGAGTCCACCGGGGCCCCGAACTGGATGCCCTTGCAGAACTTCTTCAGAGCCTCAGGCTCCTTCATGTGGATCATCTGGATGATGTCGTGGCGGACGGCGTTGGAGCGGGGCTCCGTCTCATAGCCCAGCTTCTCCATCACCTTGGCGGCGAAAACGGCGGTCTTCAGGGCCTGGGCCACGGTGTGGGGGGCCAGAAACAGCCCCTGGTACAGCAGCCGGTTCTGGCCCAGGGTGCAGCCGCACTCCCCGCCGATGCCGGGGACGGTGAGGCGCATGGCCGCCCCCTCCACCAGGTCCCGCCGCCCGGCGATGTAGCCGCCGGTGGGGGCCAGTCCGCCCCCGGGGTTCTTGATGAGGGAGCCCACCACCAGGTCGGCCCCCACATGGGTGGGCTCCAGCGTCTCCACAAATTCGCCGTAGCAGTTGTCCACCAAAATGGCGGCGTTGGGGTTGGCCGCCTTGATGACGCGGCACATCTCCCCGATCTCAGCCACCGACAGGGAGGCCCGGGTGGAGTAGCCCTTGGAACGCTGGATGAGCACCGCCTTCACCCGGGGGTCGGCGGCGGCTCTGGCCATTCCCTCCAGGTCGGGCTGATTGTTAAGCAGTTCCACTTGACGGTACTCCACGCCGTAGTCTTTCAGGGACCCGTGGCCCTTGTCCGCCGCCCCGATGACCCCCAGCAGGGTGTCGTAGGGCGCGCCCACGGCGGACACCAGCGCATCCCCCGCCTTCAACGCCCCGAACAGGGCGCAGGCAATGGCGTGGGTGCCGTTGACGAACTGGATCCGGACCAGGGCGGCCTCGGTGCCGAAGAGCTCGGCGTAGATCTGGTCCAGCTGGTCCCGGCCCAGGTCGTCGTAGCCGTAGCCGGTGGTGCCGGCGAAGTAGCCCTCCGCCACACGGTGGTTCTGGAAGGCGGACAGCACCCGGGCGGTGTTCTCCTGGGCCACAGCGTCGATCCGGGCAAATTCCTCGGTCAGTTCCGTCTGGGCCTGATAGCCCAGGACCTTGACCTTGTCGCTGATCTGTAAAGGCATTTTACTGTTCATTCCTATCTATCTCTGATATTGCGTCGATTTGCTTTAAAATTTTGATGGCGTCCCGCTGCAGCAGGGGCGCCATGGAGCCGGGGTAGCGGGTGAAGTCCGCCCCTACAGCTCCGCCTGGGCGAAGGCCAGCACCAAGTCGGCGCAGGCCCGGGCGTCGGCCAGGTCGGAGGCCTCGTTGGGGGTATGGATATACCGGCAGGGCACGGAGATTCCCCCGGTGCGCACCCCCATCCGGGTGGTGTGGATGGCGCCCGCGTCGGTGCCGCCCCCACGGAGAATGTCCCGCTGGACAGGGATATTGTGCTTCTGGGCCAGGTCCTCCAGCTTGGCCACCACCGCCGGGTAGCAGATGACGGAGGAGTCCATCACCTTGACGGCGGCGCCCTTGCCCAGCTGGGTGGTGCCCGACTTCTCGGAGCCGGGGGTGTCGTCCACGTCGGTCACGTCCACGGCGATGCCGTAGTCCGGGTCCACTCCGAAGGCGGCGGTCCGGGCCCCCCGGAGGCCAACCTCCTCCTGGACGGTGAAGGCGAAGTACAGGTCGTTGGGGCAGTCCCGGGGCAGGCGCTCCAGGGCGGACAGCAGGACGGCGCAGGAGATGCGGTTGTCCAGATAGGGGGAGAACACCTGTCCGCTGCCCTCGTTGGCGAAAACCGCCGTGTCGTAGACGGCGGTATCCCCCACCCGGACCAGCTGTTTGGCCTCCTCCTCGCTCCGGGCCCCGATGTCAAGAAAGCACTCATCCAGCTTCAGCTTGCCGAAGTCGGCCTTCTCCTCGGGGACCAGCAGGCCCCGCACCCCGTTTTTGAACCGGACTGGGGTGTAGACGGCCTCCTTGGGGCTGATGCCCCCCAGACGGCCCACCCGAAGAAAGCCCTTCTCCTCGATGTGGGTGACGATGAAGCCGATGGAGTCCATGTGGGCGGCAAAGAGCACCTTGGGGCCGCTGCCCTTTTTGCGGACAATAAGGTTGCCCAGGGTGTCGATACTCACCTCGTCGGCATAGGGTGCGGCCAGTTTTTCTATGACCGCCCGGACGCTCCCCTCGTCCCCCGAGGGGCCGTGGGCGGAGTTTAAGGTTTCGATCAATTCAAGCAGTTCCATATTCGATCACCTCGGCCTGTGAATTCAGCAAAACTCCGCCGTCCGGGCCAGGAACAGCCGGGTCAGGCGAAGCATATTCTCAAAGTCGGAAATACTGCCCACGCTGGCGGGGGCGTGGAGATACCGGACGGCGGCGGACATGGCGGCCACCCGGACGCCGGTTTTGGTACGCTGGATGGTCCGGGCATCGTTGCCCCCGGCGATATACTCCTTGGTCTGCCAGGGGATGCCGTTGTCCTCGGCCAGGTCCCGCAGGGCCTCGAACAGCCCCCGGTCATAGATGGTGCCCCCGTCCATATAGGAGATGACGGGGCCCTTGCCCGGGGCGCACACCTTCCGGTGGTCCTCCACGCCGGGTAGGTCGGCGGCAGTGGTGGTCTCCAGCACCAGAGCGATCTCCGGGGTGACGGAGAAGGCGGCCCCGAAGGCCCCCCGGGTCCCCACCTCCTCCTGGGCGGTGAAGGCGAAGGTCACGTCCAGGGGCAGGTCCTCTTTCAGCAATTCCAGCATAATGGCGCAGCCCACCCGGTCGTCGATGGCCTTGGCCTTCAGCAGGCCGCTGCCCAGCTCCTCGGGCGCGCCCACGAAGGAGCCGTAGGTCCCCAGCTCCACCAGTTTCCGGGCCGCCTCCTTGTCCTTGGCGCCGATGTCGAGATAGAGGGAGTCGGTCTTGGGGACCTTCTTCTCCTCCTCCCGGCTCACCAGGTGGATGGCCTTGAGGCCGATGATGCCCGGGACCTTCTTCTCCCCCAGCACCACCGGCTTGCCGATGGCCACCCGGCGGTCCACGCCGCCCACAAAGTCGAATTTCAGGAAGCCCTCGTCGGTGATCTTGGTGACGATGACGCCCACCTCGTCCATGTGGGCCGCCAGGAGCAGCTTGTTTCCGGTGGGCTTTTTGCCCTTTTTGAACACGATCAGGTTGCCCAGGGCGTCGGTGCGGATGCTGTCGGCGTAGGGCGCGGCCTGGGCCCGGATGAAGTCCCGGACCTCATCCTCCGCCCCGGACACCCCGTTGAGGGCGCACAGCTGCTTCAAAAGCTCAATCATAGCTGGGCACCTCCTTCCCGATCCCCCGGATGAACGCGGCCAGCAGCCGGGCGCAGGCGGTCATGTCGGCCCGGCTGGCCGTCTCCACGGGGGTGTGCATATAGCGCAGGGGCAGGGACAGGACGGCGGTGGCCACGCCCTCCCGGCTGATCTGCAGATCCCAGCCGTTGGTGCCGCTGTGGCCCGCCATGACCTCGATCTGACAGTCCATCTCCAGCTCCCCGGCCTTCTCCTCCAGCCGCTTGGACATCCAGCGGGTACAGTTGGGACCCACCCCGATGACGGGGCCTCCCCTCAGGAGGAAGGTCTTGTCCTTGGATGCGTCGGGGCTGTCCCCGTGGGTCACGTCCACCGCCACGCACAGGTGGGGCATGACGCCGAAGGCGGCGGTGATGGCTCCGGTGCTGTGGGTCTCCTCCTGGGTGGAGCCCAGAACGTACAGGTCCACGTCCAGTTCCTCCCCCTGCAGGCGCTCCAGGGCGTCCAGCAGGATGGCGAAGCAGGCCCGGTCGTCCAACGCCTTGCCGCACAGCAGGTCCTCCCCCAGGGGGGCGCAGCCGGTACGGTAGACGGCGGGGGTGCCGACGGGGATGAGGCGCTGGGCCTCCTCCTGGGTCAGGCCCACGTCCACCGCCAGTTCGCGCATGGGCTGGGACTTGTCCATCTCCTCCCGGGTCTGGATGTGGGGGGGCATGCAGGCCACCACCCCCAGCCGGGGCGGGTCGGTGAGGATGGTCAGCTCCCGGTCGGGGAGCATCCGGGGGTCCACCCCGCCCAGAGGGGCGATGCGGAGAAAACCCTCCTCATGGCCGGTGACCAGAAAGCCGATCTCGTCCAGGTGGGCGTCCAGCAGCAGCCGGGGGGCGTTCTCCCTCCCGCAGCGGCGCAGGGCCACCACGCTGCCCATCCGGTCCACCTTGACCTCGTCGGCCAGGGGGCGCAGCAGCTCCGCCGCCTCCCGGACCACCGGGCTCTCAAAGCCGCTGGGCCCGGCCAGGGCGCACAGACGGCCCAATACAGTTTCATAGTCCAAGGGAATCCCTCCGAAATGACAGGAATTACAGGGCGTTGACCAGCTCTTTGAATACCTTGCCCCGCTCCATGAAGTTTTTGAATTGGTCGAAGGCGGCGCAGGCGGGCGACAGCACCACCACGTCCCCGGGGACGGCGGCGGCCTGGGCCGCGGCCACGGCGGCGGCCAGGTTGTCGGTCTCCAGGATCTCCAGCCCGCTTTCCCCAAAGCCGGGGGCCTCCTCCACCGCCTTGCGGATGGCGGGGGCGGTGGCGCCGCAGAGGACCAGGGTCTTGACCTTCTTGGTCATCTCCACCCCCAACTGGGTAAAGGGGACGCCCTTGTCATAGCCGCCGGCGATGAGGATCAGCTTCTGGTTGAAGGAGTCCAGGCAGGCCATGGTCCGGGTGGGGCTGGTGCCGATGGAGTCGTTATAGTATTTCACGCCGTTGAGCTCCCGGACCAGCTCGATGCGGTGCTCCACGCCGGTGAACCGCTTGGCCACCGCACGGACGCACTTGTCGGGGACCAGACCGTCCACGGCGGCGATGGCGGCCATGTAGTTTTCGATGTTGTGGACGCCGGGGATGCGGATGTCCGCCAGGGGCAGGACCTCCCGGCTCCCCATGGCGTTGGTCAGCCAGATGGCGCCGTCCCGGAGGTAGACCCCTTCCTCCAGCCGCTCCCGGCGGCTGAACAGCATGACCCCCGCCGGGGCTTGCTGGGCCAGGGAGCGGGTGATGTCATTGTCATAGTTGAACACCGCCCGGTCCCCCGCCTTCTGGTGGGTGAAGATGTTCAGCTTGGCGGCGGTGTACTCCTCCATGGTGTGGTGGTAGTCCAGGTGGTTGGGGGACAGGTTGGTGAAGACGGAGACGTTGGGGCTGCGCTTCATGCTCATGAGCTGGAAGGAGGACAACTCCACCACCACCATGTCCTCGGGCACCATGCCCGCCACGTCGGGCAGCAGGGGCTTGCCGATGTTGCCGCCCACGTAGACATTATACCCCGCTTCCTTCAAAAATTCGCTGATGAGGGTGGTGGTAGTGGTCTTGCCGTCGCTGCCCGTGACCCCCAGGATCTTGCAGGGGCACAGCTGGAAGAACAGCTCCATCTCCGAGGTGACCAGACTGCCGTGCTCCACAGCCTTTTGCAGCTCCGGGTGGTTGGGGCTGACGCCGGGGGTGCGGAAGACCACGTCGAACTTGTACAGCTTGGCCAAGTAGTCGGGACCCAGTTGGAACTTGGCCCCCAGACTCTCCAGCTCGGCGGCCTGCTCCTCCACCCGCTCCCGGGGAGACTTGTCGCAGACGGTGACCTTCAGGTCGGCCCGGAGCAGCATCCGGATCAGCGGGGTATTGCTCACGCCCATGCCGATGACGGCGATGGATTTGCCCCGCAGGCTCTCAAAATATTCCGCGATGGTGGACATAAAACGTCCTCCTTCCATGATTTTCTTTGTAACTGATTTATCGTATCACAATCCACCTGAAAATTCAATCGAAAGTATCGGTGGCCCCTTATCAGGAGTGTCAATTGTCCGCGGCCGCGCCGTGACGCCCCTCCCACAGCACAGCAGGCACGGGCGGGAAGCTCCCGCGCCGTGCCTGCCGCTCCGCTCTGTTATGTCTTGTAGCAGCCTCCGCCGATGAACTCCCGGGCCAGCGAGGTCTTGGGCACGTCGTCCGCCGGGAGGGGCAGGAAGTAGTTCAGGAACTTCATCAGCCGCTTGGCCTCCACATACTCCTCACAGTCCTTGGGCACGCCGAAGAGCAGCGGCTCCACATAGGGCTTCAGCAGGGCCGTCTCATAGATCAGCGCCGAGTTGAAGATCACGTCCGCGCTGTCCTGGTAGGGGAAGATGTTGCTCTCCTCCCCCTTCCGCACCGAGGGCCACATCCGGATGGTGGCCTGGGCGCTGTATCCCCGGGTCCGGGCGTCCCGCTCGATGCGCCGCAGCAGCCGCGCGTCGGTGGTGGGGATGCGGTTGTGGTCGTCCACGTTCAGGGTGGTCAGGCAGCTGATATAGATCTTGTACTTGCTCTCCTTGGGCAGGGCGTGGGAGAACTGGTCGTTGAGACAGTGGATGCCCTCGATGACCAGGACGTCCTGCTCCCCTAGGGTCAGGTAGTCGCCGTTATACTCCCGCACGCCCTTTTTGAAGTTGAACTGGGGGATCTCCACCGTCTCGCCCCCCAGCAGCCGGGTCATGTCCCGGTTGAACTGCTCGATGTCCATGGCCTCCAGACATTCAAAGTCGTACTGGCCATTCTCGTCCCGGGGGGTATCGGAGCGGTTTTTGAAGTAATTGTCCGTGGCGATGGGGTGGGGCCGCATCCCGCAGGCCACCAGCTGGGTGGACAGGCGGTGGGAGAAGGTGGTCTTTCCCGAGGAGGAGGGGCCGGCGATCATGACGAAGCGGACGCCCTTCCGGCGGGCGATCTCCTCGGCGATGTCCCCGATCTGCTTCTCCATCAGGGCCTCCTGGGCCAGGATCAACCGGGTGCTGTCCCCCTGGGAAATGGCCTGGTTCATCTCCCCCACGTTGGAGATGTGGAGGGCCTCCGACCGCTGGGTGGCGTCGTGGAGGGCCCGGAACACCTTGATGGAGGGGGTGAACTGCCCTAGTTGCTCCGGGTCCTTGGGGTCCGGCAGCCGCAGGGCGAAGCCGTCCTCAAAGGGTTCCAGGGCGAAGCACCGCAGGTAGCGGGTATTTGGGACCATGTACCCGTAAAAATAGTCGGAAAATCCGTCCAGGGTGTAGATGTTCACATGGGAATTGATCCGGAAGCTGAGCAGGCGGGCCTTGTCGTACATCCTGGCCTTCTGGAACAGCTCCACGGCGTCGTCGGTGTTGAGGGAACGCTTCCGGATGGGCAGCTCCAGGGCTGCCAGCTCCCGCATCCGCGCCTCCACCCGCTCCAGCAGGGCCCGGTCCAGGCAGAAGTTCCCCTGTGCCCGGACGAACAGGGCCTGGCTGATGGAGTAGTCCACGGTGATCCGCTCCACGTTTTCCGGGCCGGCCACGTCGTGGAAGGCCTTCAGCATGAGAAAGACCACGCTGCGCTCATAGGTCTGCCTGCCCGGCTTGTCCACCGCCGTGATGAACTTCAGCGCGCAGTCCCGGTCCAGGGGCTTGTGCAGCTCGCAGAGCTTCCCGTTCCGGCTGACCAGCAAAATGTCATGGGGGTAATTCCCCTGAAAATCATCCGCGATCTTCTGGTAGGGCGTCCCGGAGGGGTAGCGGCGCTCCTCCCCATCCACGGTCACGGTCAACAGCTTCTCTTGTTCCATGGAACAGCCTTCCTTTCTCTTTCATATGATGACAGTATACCACGTCTCCCCCGGCAAATGCTACCCCGCCCGCAACTTTCTCTCCCCGTCCGGGTGATCTGCCCCGCCGCCTATTGCGGGCGGGCCCAATATCCTGTATGATGGGAGCAAGACCCTCTGGAAAGGAGCCTGACCCATGGCTGACCTGTTCGACTATCTGGACTGGCGGGGGGACATCCCCCTCTCCCAGGTCCCCTTCGGCCCGGTGGACAACCTGATCCTGTCCACCCTGTCCTATGTCCGGTTCGAGACCGTCCTCCCTTCGGAGCCCGGGAGCTCCGTCCCCCTGAAGGACGCCGCGGAGGCATACCTGTCCCTGCCCGAGGGAAAGCGGGGCTTGGTGCGGTGCAAGCAGGACCTGGAGCTGCTGCGGGCCCTCTGCCGCGCGCCCCGCTTCTCCGCCCTGGGGCTGACCTGCTGCGAGGACCGCTTTGAACCGGAACGGGAGATGCAGTTCGCTGCCCTCGCGGTTCTTCTGGGCGGAAAAGAGGCTTTTCTGGCCTTCCGGGGCACCGATTCCACCCTGGTGGGCTGGAAAGAGGACTTCAACATGAGCTTCATGGAGGCCGTCCCCGCCCAGCAGGCGGCCCTGGACTATCTGGAGCGCTTTGCCGCCCGCTTCCCGGGACGGCTCCGCCTGGGGGGCCACTCCAAGGGGGGCAACCTGGCCGTTTACGCCGCCGCCCGGTGCGGGGCCGCCCTCCGCCGCCGGATCACGGCGGTGTACAACAACGACGGCCCCGGCTTCCCCGACAAGATGGTGGCCAGTCCGGGCTACCAAGCCCTGCTGCCCAAGCTCCACACCTATCTGCCCCAGTCCTCGGTGGTGGGGATGCTGCTGGAGCACGGGGAGGCCTACACCGTGGTCAAGAGCCGGCAGATCGGCCTGCTCCAGCACGACCCCTACTCCTGGGAGGTGATGGGCGGCGGCTTCGTGGAGGTGGAGGACGTGACCCCCGGGAGCCGGCTGGCGGACCGGACCATCACCACATGGCTGGCCGGCCTGAGCCCGGCGGAGCGGGAGACCATCATCGACGGGGTCTTCGGCCTGCTGTCCGCCGGGGAGGCCAGCTACACCTCTGACCTGATGCGGCCCCGCACCCTCCAGGCCGCCCTGCGCTCCCTCAAGGACACCGACGAGGATACCCTGCGCCTGCTGACCCAGACCATCGCCCAGCTGACCCGGACCGCCGTGGACACCGTGCGCGGGGAGGGCTGAACCGTCCGGCAGGCGGCAGGATATGGCTGTCAGGAATTACATTTGCAAAATAGTTACAAAACGGTTACAATCTAACCTGTCCTCGCGAGACAAATACAGATCAGGAGGTCGGCAGGATGTGTAACTTTGATTGCGGCTTCATCTGGCAGATTCTCAGCCAGCTCTGCGGCTTCGGCTGCTGAGGCGGCCTTGGGGCCCCGCTCACGCGGGGCCTCTTTTTTATCAAAACAGCCCTGTCCGGCCGCACCCGGACAGGGCTTGTTTCGCTGCTTTGCCGCGTGACCCGCCGGGAGACAGGGGTTCTGGCTCACTGGCGGGGACTTTGAAAAATAAACCACTTACTGGCCACATAGTTGAGGACGGTGACTATCACGTTGGAGATCAGCTTCCAAAGCAGGCTGTTCCACCCCATCACGTCCACCGCCGCCACCATGATGGCCACGTCCAGCACCCCCGTCATGAGCCGGCAGCCGAAGAAGGACGCAAACTCCATCAGCCGCTCCCGCCGGCCCTGCCGGGTGCTCTCAAACACGAACCGCCGGTTGGTCACAAAGGCGAAAACCACCGCCGCCAGCCACGCCGCCGCGGTGCTGGCCACATTTCCTATCCCCAGGCCCTCGTATAAAAGCCCGTAGCAGACCGTATTGACGGCGGTGGTGCACACGCCGAAGAACAAATACCGTATGATGAGCCGGTAGCGTTTATACAGCCCCCGGACCCGTTCCCACGTTTCTTTTCCCATTCTGTTCCGATCTCCCCCCTGAGCCTCTCCCCTCACAAATAGAGGATGCCGAACATGACCGCCAGATACAGCAGGCACAGGACCAACAGCACCCTGTCATGGAGCAGCACCTCCACCGGGTCGCCGTCTGACTCGCCCTCAATGTCCAGGCTGTACTTCATGGTGATCAGCAGGACGATGGGGACCGTGAAGATCAGGTATTTGTTGTTGTAGAAGGACATGGTGTTTTCATCCATGCTCCAGAGGGCGTAAAACACATTGGCCAGGGTCAGGCACATGTTCATGCTCTTGTCCAGAAAGCTGATGGGATAGGCCTGGAGCACTTTTCTCGTCTCCCCGTCCCCCAGCTGCTTGAGCTCGTTTCTCCGCTTCCCCAGGGAGAAGTAGAACGCCAGGGCGATCACCGTCAGATAGAGCCAGTTGGAGATGGTGATTCCCGTGACCAGGGCGCCGTACAGGATGCGGATCAGGAAACCGGCCACCAGGATGGTGACGTCCACAATGGGGATGTTCTTCAGGCCGAAGCTGTAGGCCAGGTTCAGCCCCAGATAGACCACCAGCAGCAGGGTGGCGGTGGCCTGAAAGGCCAGGAAATTGCACAGGAAGCCCGCCGCCAGAAGCACGGCGGCCAGGGTCCAGGCGCTTTTCACCGACACGGTCCCCGCGGCAATGGGCCGGCTGCACTTGGTGGGATGGCGGCGGTCTTTCTCCCGGTCCCGGATGTCGTTGACGATATAGACCACGGAGGAGGTCATGCAGAAGGCGGCGAAGCCCGCCAGCCCCATGAGCAGCTTGTCCGGCTGAAACAGCTGTCCGCTGCACGCCAGGGCGGCGAACACCAAAAAATTTTTGATGTAGTGGTGCACCCGCATCAGCTTGAAATATCGCTTCATCCCATGTCCTCCTTACGGCGAAACGCCCACGGCCTCTTTCCCGTCTTCTTCCTCCGGCGCTCTTTCGCCCGGTCACAAGCTCCGGTTTCCGCCGCGTGAGAGCATTGTACCACAAGAATCGCCCTTTTTCCACTCCCTGGGTGAAGTTCCCCGTGCCCGGGCCGTGCCGCCCGGCGCGGCCGGAGAAAATCACGCGCCGCCGGTCCCCCGCAGAGGGGACCGGCGGCGCTTTGCCCCGGAGATGTACCGGCTCATTCCTCGCCGTCTTGTTTCTTTTTGGCAATCAGTTTCTTTTTCACCAGTCGTCTGCCCGCGATGACCACCACAGAGACGGCGGCAGCCAGGAACACCACCCCGAAAATGTGGTAGGAGAACCACACCAGCAGGTCCTGGAAGCCCTGCACCAGGCCCTCCCCGCTGGCGGCAAGGCCCGCGGCCATCTTCTGCCCCAGGGAGGCGGTCTCCCCCACCTCCTCGGTGACCTTGACCACCTCGTCCAGATAGATGGTGAAGGTGGAGTAGCTGATGAGGGCGTCATAGCGGTTCAGCTGGGAGGAGTACTGCTCGATCTGGTACTCCACCTCGCTGAGGGCGTTTTCCAGGGAAATAATGTCCTCCATGTTGTCCGCCTTCTCCAGCAGGGACAGCAGCCGCTCCTGCTTGGTCCGCTGGGTCTTGAGCCGGGACTCGGCGTCGTAATACTGTTCCCCCACGTCCTCGCTGCTCTCGGTGCCGCTGGTCACATAGCCCAGGCCCCCCGCCGAGGACTGGAACTGGGTGAACTTCTCCGCCGGGATCCGGACCACGTACTCCCCGCTGCGCCTGCCGTTCACGTTCCGGTAGCTGCCGCCGTAGACCGAGGCCGACTCATAATACCCGCCGCAGTCCACCACCAGCTGGTCCAGGGCGGCGGCGGTCTGGTCAAACTCCGTGGTCTGGATGCACAGCTCCGCCCGGCGGATCAGCTTGGCCCCGGCGTTCCGGTACACGGGGCTGTCCGCCTGGGCGCCTTTTGCCGACTCCGGGGCGGCGGGCAGTCCGTTCTCGGCTGCTGTCTCCGTCCAGCCCCCCGCGGCGTAAGAGGAGGCGGCCATATCGGTTGCTGAGGCTGTGGAGGAGCTTCTCCCGCCTCCGCAGCCCGCCAACAGCAGCAGCGCCAGACTCAGGGCCATGATCTTGCTTCGTTTCATATCGGTTCCTCCTTTTTCTGTGTGGGTCTTCTATTCATTCAGACGCAGAAACTCGGTTCTTGTTGCACCTTTTTCCGTTTTTTTCATAGGATGGGGAAAAACGGAGGTACTTTCTATGCCCATTATCTATCTCTCTCCCTCCACCCAGGAGAACAATTACTATGTGACCGGGGGCACCGAGGAGCAGTACATGAACCTGCTGGCCGACAAGATGGTCCCCTATCTGGACGCCTCCGGCATCCGGTACTCCCGCAACACCCCCAGCATGACCGCCGCCAGCTCCATCGCCGCCTCCAACGCGGGGAACTACGACCTGCACCTGGCCCTCCACTCCAACGCCGCCCCCGAGGGCAAATACGGCACCGTCCGGGGCTCCATCGTCTTCTACTACCCGGGCAGCACCGAGGGCAGGCGGGCGGCGGAGATCATTGCCGACGGCCTGAAGGCCATCTACCCCATCCCCAACCTGGTCCAGGCCCAGTCCACCACCTCCATCGGAGAGGTGCGGCGGGTCCGCGCCCCCTCCGTCTTTATTGAACTGGCCTACCACGACAACGAGGCGGACGCCAACTGGATCACCGGCAACCTGGACGCCATCGCCCGGAACATCGTGCTCTCCCTGACGGAGTATTTCGGCATCCCCTTCTACCAGGCGGAGCTGAACCAGCCGGCCATGGTGGATGTGTCCTGGGGGGTGCTGAACATCCGTGCCCAGCCCAACACCCGGGCCGCCATTCTGGCCCAGGCCCCCGACGGCGCCTCCCTCACGGTGCTGAACCGGTCCGGCGGCTGGTATCTGGTGAACTACAACGGCACCATCGGCTACGCCAACGGCGACTTCATCACTCTGGTCTGACGGCCAAGGAGGTATGAAACCATGGACATCCACGTGGTCCGGCCCGGCGACACCGTGTACTCCATCGCCCGGGAGTACGGCGTCCCCATGGCCCAGCTGCTGAACGACAACCAGCTCCCCGATCCCTCCCGCCTGGTGGTGGGGCAGACCCTGGTCATCCAGTACCCCGAGGTGACCCACACGGTGAGGGCCGGGGACACCCTGCTCTCCATCGCCGCCATGCACGGCATCACCGTGCGCCAGCTGCTGCGGAACAACCCGGTGCTCCAGGGCGGGGACCGGATCGTCCCCGGCCAGGTACTGGTGGTCTCCTTCCGGCAGGAGAGGGAGGGCACTTTGTCCGTCAACGGCTACGCCTACCCCTTCATCGACCAGGGCCTGCTCCAGCGGACCCTCCCCTACCTCTCCGACCTGACCCCCTTCACCTACGGCTTCACCCCCCAGGGCAACCTGATCCAGCTCCAGGACCAGGCTCTCATCGACGCCGCCCGGCGGATGGGGGTCCGTCCCCTCCTCCACCTGTCCACCCTGACGGAGGAGGGCGGCTTCTCCAACGAGCTGGCTCACATCCTCCTCAACGACCCGGCGGTCCAGGCCAACCTCATCGCCCAGCTGCTGGACACTGTGTCCCAAAAGGGCTACCAGGGGTTGGACGTGGACTTTGAGTACGTCTACGCGGAGGACGCACAGGCCTACGCCCAGTTCGTAGCCCGCCTGCGGGAGGCCCTGGAGCCCTGGGGGATGCCCGTCATCGTGGCCCTGGCCCCCAAGGTCTTCGCCGCCCAGCCCGGGCGGCTCTACGAGGGACACGACTACCGGCTTCTGTCCCAGGCCGCCGATTTCGTCCTTCTCATGACCTATGAGTGGGGGTACACCTACGGTCCGCCCATGGCGGTGGCGCCCATCCGGAACGTCCGCCAGGTGGTGGACTACGCCCTCACCGAGATCCCGCCGGAGAAGATCTATCTGGGGGTGCCCAATTACGGCTACGACTGGCCTCTGCCCTTCCGGGAGGGGAATAAGGCCACCTCCATCTCCAACCAGTACGCCGTGGAGCTGGCCGCCCGGCACTACGCCGCCATCCGGTACGACGACAAGGCCCAGGCCCCCTGGTTCCGCTATGTGGACGGGGAGGGACGGGAGCACGAGGTCTGGTTTGAGGACGCACGGAGCATCCGGGCCAAGCTGGACCTGGCCCGGGAGTACGGCCTGTACGGGGTGGGCTACTGGAACCTGATGCGGCCCTTCCCCCAGAACTGGCTGGTGCTCAACGCCCTCTACAACATCCGGGAGCGGGCGCCGCGGACCCAGCCGGCAGGATAAAGCCTCCGCTGCAGCCGCCTTTTCAAACCTGTTGGGCAACGTCCTTTTTCTCCCGTCAAGCATCGGCGGACATGGCTCCCCCTCACAGGGGGAAGGCTTTTTTGACTTGGGACTGGATTTTTTCCCCGGGGTGTAGTACAATTTTCCGCGAACATGTACAAAGGAGGACATATCATGTCTGTTACTGTTGGAATGAAGGGCCGCGCCGAGGCCGTTGTAAATGACCAGAACACCGCCGTCAGCGCCGGCTCCGGCACTCTGCCCGTTTTTGCCACTCCCTGGATGTGCGCCCTGATGGAGCAGGCGGCCTGGACCGCCGTGGCCTCCGCCCTGGCCGAGGGTGAGAGCACCGTGGGCACCCAGCTGAGCATCTCCCACCTCTCCGCCACCCCCGTTGGGCTGAAGGTCTGGGCAGAGAGCGAGGTCACCGCCGTGGACGGCAAGCGCATCGTGTTCAAGGTTTCCGCCTACGACGAGAAGGGCCTCATCGGCGAGGGCACCCACGAGCGGTTCACCGTGACCGATGAGCGGTTCCTGGGCAAAGCCGCCCGGAAGCTGGAGGGCTGAGCCATGTCGATTGAAAAGGTCCGCGCCTATTTCCGCCCCCTGGGCCGTGAGGGGGATATTCTGGAGTTCCCCGTCTCCAGCGCCACGGTGGAGCTGGCCGCCCAGGCCGTGGGGGTCATCCCCGCCCGCATCGCCAAGACCCTGTCCTTCCTGGTGGAGGACCACTGCGTCCTCATCGCGGCCGCGGGCGACGCCAAGGTGGACAACAGCAAGTACAAGGCCATGTTCCACACCAAGGCCAAGATGCTCACCCCCGAGCAGGTGTCCCAGTTCACCGGCCACGCCATCGGCGGCGTGTGCCCCTTCGCCAACCCCGACGGCGTGGAGACCTATCTGGACGTGTCCCTGAAGCGGTTCGACACGGTCTTCCCCGCCGCCGGCAGTTCCAACTCCGCCATCCAGCTCACCTGCGGCGAGCTGGAGGAGTACGCCCACGCCAAGGGCTGGATCGACGTGTGCAAAGGCTGGCAGGAACTGTAAAGGTAAAATACTTTTCACAAAAGGCCGCGGGCTGACTAGCCCGCGGCCTTTTCCTATGGCAGCGCAATATACTTGGTGGCGATCTTCTCCCGAAACACTTGGTCGTGCTCCACGAACAGCAGCGTGGGCCGGTGCTCCAGGATCAGCTCCTCGATCTGCATCCGGGAAAACAGGTCGATGTAGTTCAGCGGCTCGTCCCACACGTAGAGGTGGGCGCTGCGGCACAGGCCGGCGGCCAGGAGGACCTTCTTCTTCTGCCCGGCGCTGTAGCCCTCCATATCCCGGTCAAAGAGTGCCCGGGAAAAGTCCAGCTTTCTTAAAACGGTCAGAAACTGTGTCAAGTCGATCCCCTGTTCATCCGCCCAGTCCAAAAGGCTTCCGGTCAGATGGTCCGCTTTCTGAGGGACATAGGAGAGGTCCAGCCCCGGGGCTAGCCGCAGGGTCCCGCTTTGGGGGACCTCCTCCCCCAGGACCAGGCGTAGGAGGCTGGTCTTGCCGCTGCCGTTGGGCCCCTCCAGGCAGACGCGCTCCCCCTGCTCTATTGTAAAGGTAATATCCTTGCATATAACTCTGTTTTCATAGAAAATACTCAGTTCTTTTCCCTCGGCCAGCCGTTGGCTGTAGTGTCGGGCCGGAGTCAGCTTCAAGCTGTCCGCCGTCTCCACGTCCCGCAGCAGCGCGGACTTTTCCCGGATGGCCCGCTCCGCCCGGCGCTCTATGTTCAGCCGCTGCTGCTG
Source organism: Pseudoflavonifractor phocaeensis (assembly GCF_021531815.1). Lineage (GTDB taxonomy): Bacteria > Bacillota > Clostridia > Oscillospirales > Oscillospiraceae > Lawsonibacter > Lawsonibacter phocaeensis_A. The sequence continues at coordinate 61,455 of NZ_JADYUM010000013.1, read as the reverse complement.
TCCCTTCCGTGACTTCTCCCCCAGGTAAGGGCGCAGACCGTGCTTGACGATCCCCTGGGATGAGATCCCCGTCTTGGCACGCTCCACGGCGTCCGCCTTCTGCTTCCTGGCCCTGGCGGCCTCCTCCAGCCGCCGCACCTCACCCTTCAGCTTCTCGTTCCGGGCCTGTTCTCCTCGGTCCCTGGCCTCCTTCTCCCGGAACCAGGTGGAAAAGTCCCCCCGGACCAGCTCCGGTCCCGAGGGATTCAGCGCCAGAATGTGGTCCACGCAGCCGTCTAAGAAAGCCCGGTCATGGGACACCAGCAGGAATCCCCGGTCCAATGACCGGAGGTACCGGGCCACCTGGTCCCGGCCCGGTCCGTCCAAATGGTTGGTGGGCTCGTCCACCATGGGATAGCAGCCCTCCGATGCAAAGAGGGCGGCCAACTGCGCCCGGGTCTGCTCCCCGCCGCTGAGGGTGGAAAAGGGCCGCTCCAGGAGCGCTTCGTCCAGACCCAGCCGGTTCAGCTCCCGGACCAGCTGCCACTCCTCCAGGCCGAGGTTCTCCTCCAGCAGGACCTGGAGGACCGGACGGTCCGGCCGGGACACTGGGATGGGAAAATAGGATGCCGGCTCGGGACAGCGTATGGTCCCCGTCCCCTCCAGCTCCCCCGCCAGCAGGCGGAGCAGGGTGGTCTTACCCCGGCCGTTCCGCCCCACCAGTCCCAGCTTCCAGTTGGTGTCCAGCCGGAGGTCTAGCCCCTGAAACACCGGCGTATGATCTCCCTCATAGGTGAAGGAGAGGTTTTGTATGATGATCTGTGCCATGTCTGTGCCCCCCTGTTTCGTCATGCTTTTGCCGGAACGCAAAGCGCCGCGAGAGGATGATCCTCCCGCGGCGGACAGAGGGACAGACCTATCCCCGCATCCAAAGCAGGGCGTCATCTTCCCAAAATATCACCGGAGGCGGACGCGTATCCCTCTCGCATGCACGGCAAAGCCGGGACGGCGTCCCGTCCCAGAGCAAGTTTACCGTATCATCAGCAAGAGGTATTGCGCATCTTCCCGCCTCCGTTTCTTTTTGTTGCTCTCAGAATAGCACGGGGGCACAGGGTTGTCAAGACCGCGGGCCGGCCCATAAGTTGGCTCTCCCCTGACGGTTCCAATTACCGCTCCTTTCTTCTCCGGCAAAAGTGCGACGCCAGCCAAAGAGCCACCAGCAGCATGGTAAAATTCTGCCGGGCTCCCGCCAGCAGCGCGCCGCAAACCAGCATGGCGGCGGTCACGGCCCGGTCCATGACCCGCCCCACCGCCTCCGCCAGTCCGGGTCCGGCCAGGAGGGACAGGGTGCAGGCCATGGCCCGCCCTCCGTCCATCACGCTGACCGGCATGAGGTTGAAGCAGCCCAGCGCCAGGTTCAGCCCCGAGAAGGTCCTCCCCCAGGGCCAGCGGCAGAGGACCAGGGCCGCCAGCAGGTTGACTCCCGGTCCGGCCAGGGCCGCCACTCCCTCCCGGCAGTAGTCCAGCGGAGCCTCCAGCTCCATCTCCGCCCCGATGGCCGTAAGGCGGATCAGCTTTATATCCCCGCCCAAGCAGCGGATAGCGGCATAGTGACCCACCTCGTGGAGGACACAGGCGGCCAGGGCCAGCGGAAAGATCCCCTGCCGGTCCAGGTAGTTGAGCCAGGCCGCCGCCAGACAAAAGCCCCAGGTGATCTCTGTCCGGCCCCACTTCATTGGTTGCTGAGGCTGTCGATGTAATAGAGGGGGTCCAGATGGAGCCCCGCGCATTTCAACTCCAGGTGCAGGTGGGGTCCCGTAGCCGCCCCCGAGGAGCCCACCTCTCCGATCTTCTCCCCCAGAGCCACGGACTGCCCCTTCTTCACGCACAGGGAGCGGCAGTGGGCGTAGAAGGATTTGATCCCATTGCCGTGGTCCAGCTGGATATACAGGCCGTAGGAGTCATTCTCTCCCACATACTCCACGGTCCCGGCGGCAAAGGCGCGGATTGGTTCCCCCGTCTGCCCGCCGATGTCCACCCCGCCGTGGAACAGGTACTTGCCGCTGATGGGGTGGTCCCGGTAGCCGTAGGTGGAGTTGATGTGTCCCAGTACCGGCGTCACCGTCTCCAGACCGCCCAGGGACAGCTGGTCCATGGTGTAGCCCTCCGGGAGCTCCCGGCCGCTGTAGTCCGATTTCAGCAGCACGACGCCTACGGCGGCTACCGCCGGTTCCTCTTCCGGCTGGGGTTCCGGCTCCGCCTGTGCCTCATTGGCCGTACCGGCGGAAATCCGAAGCCCGGACCGCTCCACGGCCCCCTCCAGATAGTGGTCGGAGCGGTCCTGGATGTCAGGCTCCCCGCTGAGAAAGGCGCGCTCCGCCGTCAACAGGCTGGTAAACTGGGGCTGGGGAGTGACTGCCTGTTCTTCCTGCCGGGGCTGGCTTGGCCCAAAAACCTCCACGCAGAAGTCGCCCAGCGTTCCCAGCAGAGCGTCTTCTCCCGCCAGCGACTCTCCGATTCTGGAAAAGGCCGCCCGGAAATCCGTGTCCGCGGTCAGCAGGGACAACAGTGAGGACCGCGCCTCCTCCAGCCGCCGGGGGAAGGCTCCTTTTCCCACAAATGCCGCCAGAAAGAGCGCCAAACAGACCAGCAGCTGGATCAAACGGGTCCGTTCCTGTCGCCGGGTCCCATCATCCCGCCTCCTGCCGTACCGGCCCGGCGCGGTGCGGCTGTCCCGCCGGTAACTCTGATGCTGCGCCGTCTGATTGTACATGGTGCTCCTCCCCGCCTTTATTTTGATGGAACCAGTTTATTCTCCGGGGTTTTGTGATATTCCACTTGACAGAATGAGGATTTAAAAATATAATATATAAGCTGACTATCCGGGTGTAGCGCAGTTGGTAGCGCGCATGGTTCGGGTCCATGAGGCCGTGGGTTCAAATCCCGCCACTCGGACCACGTCGTCGCGAACGTCATATCGTTCGCGACGACATTTTTTGCAAAAATGTCATCTCTCACTCATTTTGTTGCTCCTCCTTTCCAAATCGAACCCACTTCGTTGGGCTTCGATTTGGTGAGCTGTGACCGGAAAGCTCAGATCCTTTCATGTCACTCCGACCAACAAGAAAAGGGTCACGCCGCAAGGCGTGGCCCTTTCCTGTTATTTCAGTTCGCCGTTTGAACTCACGGCCTCATGCAGTTTGATCCGCCGCAGCGGGACAGCACCGCGCAAGCGGCGTTGTCCCGTGGGTTCAAATCCCGCCATTCGGACCGCGAAAAGTCTTGTAGTTCAATGAACTGCATGGCTTTTTGTTTTGCACTGAAAACTAACTGTTTAGATGCCTTGCAATGGTCTTTACAACCTCTTCCATCACAATTGGTTTTGACAGATGCCCGTTCATACCTGCATCTAAAGATGCCTGAACATCTTCAGCGAAAGCGTTGGCGGTCATGGCAATGATAGGAATCCTGCGGGCATCTGGGCGATCCTGTATATTGCGGATGGCTGCTGTGGCTTCATAGCCGTTCATCTCCGGCATCATAATATCCATAATAATCATGTCGAAGGCGTCCGGTGGATTCTCTGTGAATACTTTTACTACCTCATTTCCGTCGGCAGCTCTGGTCACCTGTATTCCCAGTTTCTCCAGCTGCACCATTATGATTTCCGCATTCAGATCGTTATCCTCCGCCAGCAGTATCTTCACGCCCTTCAAGTCTGTCTTAGCGGCAGAATAATCCTGCTTCGTAACCTTGCTTTCATCGGTAAGCTCCATGGGAAGCTCCACGGTAAAGGTGGAACCCACGCCCTTTTTACTCTCCACGGTCATGGTACCGCCCATCAGATCTACATATCGCTTTGTGATCGTCATGCCCAATCCGGTGCCCTTATAGTTCGTCCGCGCGCCGTTTTCTTCCTGAGAAAACTCATCGAAGATATGCTTTACGTATTCCTTGCTCATGCCCACGCCGGTGTCTGCAACCCGATAGCGCATCATGATGTGCCGATCATCCCCGCTGAGATGGTAGCTGGCTTCAAAGGTGATGCTCCCGCCGTCCTCCGTAAACTTGACCGCGTTGCCGAGAATGTTCAACAGCACTTCTCGAATGCGAAGGGAATCGGCAAGCACATAAGTGGGTTCCGGCACTTCCAAACTTGTACGGAATGTGATATTCCGATCGGCCAGAAAGCCATGTATGATGCTGAGCGCCGTATCTGTCACCGCCGAAATATCGACGGGAACAGGGGCAAATTTGATTTTGCCGCTTTCGATGCGGCTGATATCCAGCACGTCATTGATCAGGGTCAGCAGATGCTCCGTACTATTACTGATCTTCTGGAGACAGCTCATTACCTCCGGATCGGGGTCCTGTTTCAGCGCGATATTGGTATAGCCAATGATGGCGTTCATGGGTGTCCGAATATCGTGGGACATATTATTCAGGAAAGTGGTCTTTGCGCGGCTTGCGTTCTCGGCAGTACGGACTGCGTCTTCAAGCTCCTGATTGATTTTCTTGTCGCCGGTACGGTCAGACAGATCCAAAATGATTTTGTTCTCACCCTGAATGTCACTGCAGAATGCGACCACGTGAAACCAGCGTACCTCGCCGCTTGACTGGTGGATAAACTCCCGGTCCCATTCCATCTGCTCGCCGGGAAGAATGCCTGAAAGCTGTTCCGGAACGTGGGGAGTTTCGTTTGTGCGGACAAGCTGCTCCAGCACATGGACTTCTTCCCGCACCTGCGCTTCCGAAAAGCCCAGGAGTTTTTCAATGTTGGGGCTGACGTAATCCACCCGAAAATTCCGGGCGTCCAGCATCAGGAACACATCGTCCACATTGATAGACAGTTTGGAGAACAGCTCGTCGCGGGCAAGCAGTTCATGATCCTTCTGTCTCAGCTTCTGCCGGTTTTGCTGGATCACCAGCAGCAGAAGCATGACCGCCAGAGCAATGGCAATTTCCGACACCACGAGTATGGTAGTGGACTGAAGCCTGCTCATACTGGCATTGACCACATCGGCAGGCACGACGCCCAGGACCATCCAGTTCTGAAAATTCGCAGACTCATACACCAAATAATGGGGTTTTCCATTGACATCAAACAGCATTGTGCCGGAATTGCCTGCCTTGAAGTCCTCCTGCAGCGTGTTCAGCTCCACGTCAGAAAGCCTCTCAGATCCTTCCAGAAGGGCAAAGAAATTGTGGGTATTCTTCAAAGCCTCGCTGCCGTTATCCACCACGACCCGGCCATCGGGCAGGACCGCAAAGGTGCTGGCCTGCCCACCGAAGGCTGAGATTTTCAACGCCTCCACCAGGTCGGAGTTGTTATAGGTAATGGCAATGGCCTCATAGTCAAAGCCCCGATAGCTGCCCTGAGCGGTGGGAATGGCAAACACCATGATCTCCGGTTTATCCGGAACAACGGAACGGGCGACCACGGGCTGGTTTTTCAGGATCAAATCCGCAAGCTGATTCCGCAGGTCCAAGTAGCCCATCTGTCCTTCCAACGTAAGGTATTCACCGTTTCGGGAGATAAAATAGAAATCGGTGAAATTGCTTTCTGCTTGTGCCTGGTTCACATAGTCCTGAATATCTGCTTCATTTTCCGCAGTCTCCAGATAAGGCGCCCACATTCGCATACGGCTCCAGTTGAAGGAAACCAGATTGTGCAGCCGCTGATTCGCCTGATTAAAAATTTCCACAAGGTGAGCGGTACTCTCCTCGTAAATCGTCCGGGTGACAAACTCAAAATAGGCAAAGCCGGCCCAAATCATTCCGGAAGCCACCGCAAGGGTCAGCAGCAAAGCAATCACTCGCTTTTTCGTGGCTCCCCCTCCTTTCTTTCGTCCGTAGCCCGGTTGCTCATTTGCCCTGGAGAATGGTTACATACTCCGTAGGCTCCAGAAGCTGTTTTGTTTTCGCCAGGGCATCCCGGATGCAGTCATGGCTCGTGTAATGATCCACATACCGGTCCTCGCGCTTCTCTTTCAGATCCTCCGGCATGGGGCAGTTGCAGAATGTGGGGTGCTCCAAATAGGTATCCGCACCCACCAGCAGCACCGTATATACGGTGTCATCCTCCAACGGCTGGCCGTTCACCGTGATGTCACCCAGAGTGAACTTGCCCCGCTCCGTCTCAGTGACCGTGTATTCCATGCCGCTGGTGATCGGCAACTGGTTGCGGTGCCGGACGGGGTTGGAGCCGTCTTCCTTCACATTCACCAGCCAGTCCATGATCCGGCGGATCTCCGTGCCGGTGTACTCGCTGCGATAGACGTCGTTCTTGTAGGTCATGATCCACTTGATCTGCTGCATGGTGTAATCCCCGGAAAAAATAGGAGAGCTTACCACGCTGGCATAGCTGATGGCGATTTGTTCATCATTGGCCGCCCGCAGAGTATTCATCAGGGAGGAACCGGCGGCGGTGCCATGGACGCCGAAGTCATTGGAATAGGCTTTTTCCTGGGTGAACAACACCTCGTCCGCTTCCGGATTGACATAGTTCGTGATCTGGGCATTGAACGCCTCATAGGCGCCCTGGGCATCATACTCGCCCGACATCATCTTATGTGCCACATCCTGAGAGATCGCGAACATTTCGGTGGAGGCCAGCCGCACATACAGGTGGTTGCTGTCAATGCAGTCCTCCACATACTGCAGAGAAGGGGCAGGGGCGATGCTCACTTCCTTGTTATAAGACAGCACGGAAGCACCGGCGGCAACGTGCTTCTGCCCTTCCTCGCTGAAAATCGCCAAAAGGACCTCCATAATGGCTTCTTTCTTGGCCTCGTCCTCCTCCACGCGCTTGGAAACGGCCAACTGGCACATGGGGTAGGTGAGTACCCAGTTATCCCGGGATGTTTCGCCAAAATATGGAAGTATGACGCTTGAGACACCGTATTCCGCCGTGATGCTCTCTGCCATGGCCGCTGTGGCGCGAATCATGGCGGTCTGTCCAGCCAGATAGGGCTGGATCACAGGGCCAAAGTTCAGTTCCTCGTCGCCGGACTGGAAATGAACATCCTTTAGGAATTGCTCGTACTTTGCAAACACCTGAGGCCAGACAGTATCGTCCAGACTCACCTGATTGCCTGCGTTTTCACTTTCATACTCCATGCGCCATTGGGTGCCTTCCAGGGTCATCAGCTCCGGGATGGCACAGCCCTGCATGGTCTCCAGACAGGTATAATCATACGTCCAGTCGGTCTGGAAGCCCTTGATACCCACTGTCTCGAAGGCTTCGATGGCCGCCACGAACTCAGAATAATTGGTGGGCAGCGGGATGTTATACCGGTCGTACAGATCCTTGTTTGCCATGATGCAGTCCACCTCGGCGCACATGGGCAGCCAGCGGATGGCACCGTTGTTTTCCCGGTTGACCTCCAGGTAACTGCTGTAGAAAGTGCCCGCGACCTCAGATGTGCTCAGATCCATCAGATGCTCAGCTAAGGGGGCCGCATCGTTCAGAGAGAACCGGCGGCAGGTGATGACGTCCGGTATGTCCTCACCCCGGGCAAGCAGATCCTTGTAGTATTCCATGGTGTTGTAGCTCTGGATAAAGGTAAACTCAATGTCGGGGAACTTCTGTTCCAACCAGGGAGTCAGCTCCTTAAACATAGATCTGTCCCACATATACATGGAGATGGCGGTTTTATCCTGTTCAGGCTGCTGGGCGGTGTTCTGCTGACCGCCGCAGCCGGCCAGCAGTGTTGACGCCATCACAACGGCAAGCGGCAGACATATCCGTTTCTTCATTTTCATTTGTGTTCGCCCCCTCCTATGCTTGTTTTCTTATCTATGATCGGAATCTAAAAAAGCGCGAATTACACTTGCGGTCAGCTCATAATCCCTCTTTACTTCTTCAAAAAGAAGATCGGCGCCCGCTGGGATGTTCTCTGACTCAGCCCGAAGCAATTCCGCAAGCTGGGACACAGAAGAATGCAGACTGGTCAAGCTGAGACTTCCGCTTACGCCCTTGAGTGTATGCGCCGCACGAAATGCCTTGTCGCGGTCACCTCCCGCCATGGCAATACACAGATCAGAAAAACTGCCGTCATTCAGGAACTTTCCAATGAATCTCTTGACCAGGCCGGCACTTCCCAACTCCTTTTCTACCTGGGCAAAATCACCGCCCAGCTGCCGGTAGCACTCTTGAATTGTCATATCTCATCCTCTTTTTCTCCGGGGCTTGTCCCCCGATCCGGGGTCCGCTTGTTGTATTTTCGTTCTGTTGTAATTCGTGCGTGCATATAAAACTTGACGACATAATTATACATTTCTCCCTCAACTGATTACAAGAAAAAACCATCGACAGTTTTCTGCACCGTTCAAGCGCAACATCATTCACAAACGATTTTGATCCATGACTCCTGACAGCAACGGGCTCACAGAAGCGTGCGGCGTTCGATCTGCATCGAACACCGCACTTCGTATGTATGGATATTTAGAGTACAGTTGCCTTGGACGAGACATAGTCCATATATGCCTGCCGCACCAGCTTCACACCACGCTGCCGAATGGGGACTATGTCACCATTGGAAAGCAGAAACTGCTTTTCAACCTGTTTGATGTGATCCATATTCACCAAAAAACTCTGATGACAGCGCAGGAAACGCCGGTCATCAAGCTCTTCTTCTATGGTATTTAAGGTCTTGTAGACAGTGTACGCTCCGCCGGACTCGGTATGAAGAATACACTTGGAATTGCTGCTCTCAATATACAGGATCTCATGGTAAACAACCTTGGTCACCGTTGTCCTCTGCCGGATGTGATAGGTACAGGGGTCAATATTCCGAGTGATCCGGTCCATGACCATCTTTAACTTCTCATAGTTGGGCGGCTTGAGCAGATACCCGCCGGCATTCACATCGTAGCTCTCAATGGCGAAGTCGGGCGAAGCGGTCAAAAAGACGATCTCCCCCTGGTATCCCATGGCACGCAGCTTATGGGCAATCTCGTTGCCCATGGCATCCTCCATATAGATGTCCAAAAAGGCGGCGTCAAAATAGGCCCCCTCCTCCATATCGTAGAGAAAATTCATTCCGTATTCGTATGGTACTAACTCAAAGGAGATCGACCGTTCTGAGGAGTAGCGGTTGAGCAAATGCTCCATGATATCCCGATGAATCTCGTTATCATCGCAGACAGCGATACGCATTGGTACCAGATTCCTTTCTCAAAAGCCATCATATAACAGACTCATTCGTATTCCTGAAAACCGCAAAAACCACACAAAACCTTATCCTCAGAGAAGTACACAACTACCACCGCCGCTTCTTCTGCAAGTTTTAGAATAAGGCTATGCATCCTGGCTCGATGTAATATGAGGATCAAATTTCCGTGTTATCATCTTTTCTACTCATATTGTACGCCCAGTGCCCAGAAAATCAATGCGATTCCAACATGAAAATCCGTTTCCTAGGCATGAAAATATAGGCACGTTCTTAGCAGAGAGCTCAACACCTCCCGCCGGAAAGCAGAAACCCTGACAAATTCATCGGTTTTTTGTAAGTATTCGGAGGAAACGTCCAAAACTGTTTTTTTCTAGTAGAATGATGTCACAACACGGCGATCACATGGAACACTGCAGGTTACATATCGTGAAGTATCGGGCAGCAAAGCAAGGCCATCGTCCGGACATTGGAACGTATGCGTGGTGGACATCAAATACAACAAATCGGAGGTTAAAACAATGGAAATAAAAATTCAAAAGCTGCTGTATTCGATTGGATTAACTGCAAACTATACCGGATATCGGCAAATGATGATCGCACTGGAGATTGCGTCACAGGAGCCGGAGTCCCTGTGCTCGGTAACAAAGTGGCTCTATCCCGAAACGGCCCGAAGATGCGGCACAAACTGGAAAGCGGTGGAGCGGAATATCCGGACGGCGCTCCGCTGTGCCTGGAAGAACTCTCAGGGCACTCTGGAGCGGATGGCCGGCTGTTCATTCGACACCATGCCAAAACCGGCGCAATTTCTTGCAATCCTGGCCCACGGACTTTCCAATGGTTATTGATCCTCATCCGAGTGGGTAATATGTTCGGATTTATCATTTCTATTGAAAACATGCTTTGATGAAGCAAGGGCGGGAGATGTAAAAGCTCACGACCGATACTACGGCGTCTGGGAGGATCTGGGCGAGGACCTTATCACGGTGACCATATGGTGGAGGCGGTCTACACCTCCTACACCACCGTCCTTGCCAGTGCGGCCATGCGGGACGGGGTCCATCCGGTTATTTCTGCTGGAGGGGATATTTGACGGTCAGGCCGTCCTGAAGGCGCGCCTCCCTCTTCCGCGCCTTTTCCGGTCCCTCCGCTTTTCCGCCCTGAACCCCTCCCCTGTCCGCCTTGACCCCGGACCGCCCATGTGGTATGATCGTATAAACCAGCGGGCAATACGAAGCCCGTCCAACCATGTGGGGAGGCCCGGCCATGCTCAATCCCAATCTGAAAACGTTCCTCTGCGTGGCGGACTGCGGCAGCTTCAACCGCGCCGCCGAAAAGCTGTTTCTCTCCCCTCCCTCGGTGATGAAGCAGATCAACGCCCTGGAAAAGCATCTGGAGCTGAAGCTCCTGGAGCGCACCAGCCAGGGCATCCGCCTGACTGCGGCGGGTCAGGTCCTCTACCGCCGTACCAGGCTGCTGGAGGAGGAGGCCGCCAAGGCTCTGTCGGAGGCCCGCCAGGAATCGGAGCGGGCGGAGACCACCTTCTGCATCGGCAGTTCCCTTTTGAACCCCTGCAAGCCCTTCATGGACCTGTGGTACCGTGTGAACCAGAGGTTCCCGGGCTACAAGCTGCACATCGTACCCTTCGAGGACGACCATCAGGGCATCCTCTCGGAAATTTCGGCGCTGGGGAAAAAGTTTGACTTTCTGGTGGGGGTCTGCAATTCAAGGCAGTGGCTGGACCGCTGCAATTTCTATCAGCTGGGCACCTATCAGCACTGCTGCGCCGTGGCGCGGGACCACCCTCTGGCGCGCAGGGAGCGCCTGACCATGGAGGACCTCTACGGCCAGACCCTGATGATGGTAAAAAAGGGCGACTCCAATGTGGTGGACCGGATCCGGGAGGAGGTCTCCCGACATCCCCAGATCAAGATCGAAGACACCCCCCAGTTTTACGATATGGAGGTGTTCAACCGCTGCGCCCGGACGGGGAATGTGATGGTCACGCTGGAGTGCTGGCGGGACGTCCACCCCGCCCTGGTGACCCTTCCCGTGGCATGGGACCACCCGATCCCCTACGGGCTGCTGTACGCCAAGGAGCCCCCCACCGACATTCTGGAATTTCTGGAAGCCGTCGGCCAACTGGAGCCCTCCGCCGGCGCGGCAGGGCGGATTACGGCCGGAGATGAAAACTTCTTTGAAATCCGGCGCAAAGTGTGATATACTGAATCAGACGTGTGGCAAAACTGCGTAAATCCAGTTGTGCCGCACGTCTTTTTTATCTCAGAGCAGGAGAATCGATATGTGGAACTATGTGAAAAAGTACCTGTACTTTGCCGTCCCCGCCGCCCTGTTCATGGTGGGCGAGGTCTCCATGGACCTGCTCCAGCCGGGACTGATGCGGCGGATCGTGGATGAGGGCGTGCTGCAGCTGGATGCCGCCGGAGCCGGAGGGCTGGACCTGATCCTCACTCTGGGGCTGGCCATGATCGTCCTGGTGATGCTGGGCGGGCTGTGCGGCTCCCTGAACAACATGTTCGTCCATCTCACCAGCCAGAATGTGGGAAACGAGATGCGGAAGGACTGCTTCCGCCGGATCATGAACTTCTCCTTCCCCCAGATGGACCGGTTCGGCACCGGCTCGCTGGTCACCCGGGTCACCAACGACATCACCCAGGTGCAGAACTTCGTGGCCCAGTTCGTGCGGGGCATGATCCGCACCGTCATGCTGATGGGCGGCAGTATCTTCTGCATGTTCCGGCTGAACCGGCAGTTCGGCCTGATGCTGCTGTGCGCCTTTCCCCTGCTGGCCGGCTGCATGGCCCTCTGCCTGCGCAGGGCCGCTCCCCTGCTGCTCCGCCTCCAGGAGCAGCTGGACCGGATCAACAGCATTTTGCAGGAGGACATATCCGGCATCCGCGTCATCAAGGCCTGCGTGCGGGAGGGCTATGAGAAGCTGCGCTTCGGAAAGGCCAACGACGCCCTGGTGGACACCCAGCTCCATGTGCTGCTGATCTTCGCCTTCATGAATCCGGTGATGAACGCGCTGATGTACATGGTAGTTGTGCTGCTTCTGGTATCCGGCTCCATCCAGGTGGCGGCGGACGCCACCACTCCGGGCACCATCATGGCGGCCATCACCTACACTACCCAGATGCTCAACGGAATTCTGAGCCTGGTCATGCTGTTCCAGACCATTTCCAAGGGCGCCGCCTCCTGGAAGCGGGTTCGGGAGATCCTGGACACCCAGCCGGAGCTGGCCGACGGCAGCTTTGAAGGGGGCGCAGAAACGGGAGGAAGCGTGGAGTTTCGGGACGTCTCCTTCGCCTTCCCAGGCGCTGAACGGACGGTGCTGCGGCACATCGACCTCACCATCCGCCCGGGGGAGACGGTGGCCCTCATGGGCGCCACCGGCTGCGGCAAAACGGCGCTGGTAAGCCTGATCCCCCGGTTTTACGACGTGACGGAGGGGGCCGTGCTGGTGGACGGTGTGGACGTGCGGGACTGGAGGCAGCGGGCCCTGCGGGACCGGGTGGCCGTGGCGGCGCAAAAGAGCGAGCTGTTCAGCCGCTCCATCCGGGACAACATCGCCTGGGGCGACCCGGAGGCGCCGGAGGAGGCCCTGCGGGCCGCGGCGGTGACGGCCCAGGCGGACAGCTTCATCTCCGCCGCGCCGGAAGGCTACGGCACGATGGTGGCGGAGCGGGGCGCCAGCCTGTCCGGCGGGCAGAAGCAGCGGGTGTCCATTGCCAGAGCGGTGCTGAAGCCCGCCGGAATTCTGATTTTTGATGACTCCACCAGCGCCCTGGACTTGAAAACAAAGGCGGACCTGTACGGGGCGCTGAACGCGGCCCGCCCCGCGGCCACCAAGATTATCGTGGCCCAACGCATCGCCTCGGTGCGCCGGGCGGACCGCATTGTGGTCCTGCGGGATGGCGGGATCGACGCCTGCGGCACCCATGAGGAGCTGCTGCGGTCCTGCAAGACCTATCAGGACATCTACCACTCCCAGATCGGAGAGGAGGGACTGGACAATGGCTGACCAAAAGCTGGTGGAACGGAATATCCCCGGGATGAACGTCCGTGCCTCCCGTTTCGCGGAGGTGGAGCACGCCGAAAACGTTTCGGCCACCCTGCGGCGGCTGTCCGCCTACTTTGCCAAGGAAAAAGGACTGGTGGCCGGGATGCTGGCCGTGGTGGCCCTGGGCACAGTGTGCGGCGTCTACGCCCCCAGCCTCCAGAGCCGGGCCATCGATGTCATTGCCGGCGAACAGGCGGGAGCTCTGTTCCCGATTCTGCTGATCATGCTGGCGGCCTACCTACTGTACAGCGCCAGCCAGCTGGTCCAGGGGCGCATCAGCGCCCACCTGAGCCAGCGCATCGTCAAAAGGCTGCGGGCAGAGCTGTTCAGCAAGATCGCGGAGCTGCCGGTTGGCTATCTGGACAGCCACTCCCACGGCGACCTCATGAGCCGCATGACCAACGACATCGAGAATATCTCCACCACGGTGTCCCAGTCGCTGCCCTCCCTGTTCTCCGGGGTGCTGATGGTGTGCGGCACCGTGGCCATGATGCTCTGGTACTGCTGGCAGCTGGCCCTGCTGAGCTGCGCTACCGTGCTGCTGACGGTGGCAGCCACCAGGTTCCTGTCCGGAAAGGTGCGGAAGTTCTCCCGCCGCCGCCAGCGGCTCCTGGGAGAGCTGAACGGCACGGTGGAGGAAATGGTTTCCGGCTACCGGACGGTGGTGGCCTACAACCACCAGGAGCTGACCACGGAGGAGTTCTGCGCCACCTCCGACGACCTGACCAAGGCGGGCATCCGGACGGATATTTTCAGCGGCGTCATGGGCCCGGTGATGAACTGCATCGGCAACATCGGCTTCGTCATCATCGCGGTGTTCGGCGGCTGGTTCGCCGTCCGGGGCACCATCTCCGTGGGGGTGATCTCCGCCTTTATCGTATACGCCAAGCAGTTCAGCCGCCCCATCAATGAGATCGCCCAAATCTACGGTCAGGTGCAAACCGCCATCGCCGGCGCCGAGCGGGTATTCTCCCTTCTGGATGAGGCGGAGGAGGACAAGAGCGGAGCGCCTCTGGCGGCGGCGGGCGCGGCGGTGTCCTTCCGGCACGTCACCTTCTCCTACCGCCCGGGTCATCCCGTGCTGCGTGACTTTACCCTGACGGTTCCCACCGGGAAGAAGGTTGCGCTGGTGGGCGCCACCGGCAGCGGCAAGACCACCGTGGTCAACCTGCTGATGCGGTTCTACGACCCGGACAGCGGCGAGATCCTGGTGGGCGGACAGAATATTCATGACGTCGCCCGGGACAGCCTGCGCAAAGAGATCGCCATCGTTTTGCAGGACACCGTCCTCTTTTCCGATACCATCCGAAACAACCTGACCTACGGAAACCCGGACGCCAGCCAGTCCCAGCTGGACGACGCAGTGGAGATGAGCCGCTGCGGAGAGCTGCTCCGTCTGCTGCCCCAGGGCTGGGACACGGTCCTGACCGGCGGCGGCTCCAGCATCAGCCAGGGGCAGCGCCAGCTGCTGGCCATCGCCCGTGCCTTCCTGGCGGACCCCAGCATCCTGATCCTGGACGAGGCCACCTCCAACGTGGATACCCGGACGGAGCAGGCCATCCAGGACGCCATGCGGCAGGTGATGCAAAACCGTACCAGCATTATCATCGCCCACCGCCTTTCCACCATCCGGGACGCCGACCTCATCGTAGTCATGGACCAGGGACAGATCGTGGAACAGGGGTCCCACGGGGAGCTGCTGGCAAAGAAGGGCAAATACTATGAACTATATATGACCCAGTACGCCGGCTTTGCCACCTGAGAAATGGCACGGTCTATTTTGGACCTTTCCGCGCGACGGTAAAACGCCCGCCTCTGCCCTGCTTGTCCCCGGTAGAGGAGGGCGTTTTGACGAAGCATAGGGCCTCGCTTCCAGCCGGAACCGTCGGAATGAACGGATTTTTGTGCAATTCAATTTTGCGGGTGCCAAATCATTTTGCATGTAATTTGGCATAGCATCCGAAAAAAGCCGCTTTTTCCCCCACAGATCAAACATCCATTGTTGGCACAAAAAATGCTTTTCATAATATTTGGAAGCAGCTTCAGTTTGGCCTCGGCCTTCCTGGAGCTCCAGCTTTCCATAACATAAAATGATCTGTCGAGGAGGCAATTCAAATGGAAAAGACGGTTGAACTGGGCGGGAATCTCAGCCTGGAAAATTTTATGGCGGTGGTCCGGGGCCACGCCAAGGTGACCTTTTCGGAAGCGTATGTGAACCGGGTATCCGCCTGCCGCCAGCTGGTGGAAAAGTGGGTGGCGGAAAAGCGGGTGATGTACGGGACCACCACCGGCTTCGGCTCTCTGGTCTCCCAGGTGATCCCCCCGGAGGACGCGGAGGCCCTGCAAAAGAACATCATCCTGACCCACTCTACCTCGGTGGGCGATCCTCTGGACGAGGAGAGCGTCCGGGGCATCATGCTGATGGTGCTCCAGTCCTTGGGCCAGGGCGTCAGCGGCGTGCGCATCGGCCTGCTGGAGCTGTACCGGGAGATGCTCAACCGGGACGTCACCCCCCGGGTCCCCGGCCACGGTTCCGTGGGCTACCTGTGCACCGAGGCCCACATCGCCATGGTGGCCATCGGCGGCGGCAAGGCCTGGTACCAGGGTGAGCTGCTGGACGGCGGCGAGGCCCTGGCCCGCGCCGGCCTGACCCCCTGGGTCCCCAGCTATAAGGAGGGCCTGTCCCTGACCAACGGCACCCTCTCCCCCACCGCCCTGTCCGCCATCGCCATCTACGACCTGATCAACTGCGCCAAGGCGGCCGACGTGGTGGCCGCCGTCTCTCTGGAGGCCCTGCGCGGCCTGCCCAAGGCCTATGAACAGCGGATCATGTCCATGCGCCATCAGAGCGAGCAGACTGCCACCGCCGACAACCTGCTGCGGCTCCTCTCCGGCTCCCAGGTGGTGGAGAAGAACAAGGACAGCCACGTCCAGGACGCCCTGTCCCTGCGCTGCATCCCCCAGGCCCACGGCGCCGTCAAACAGGTGCTGGACAACGCCCTGCGCACCATCGAGGGCGAACTGAACGGCTGCTGTGACAACCCCATCTTCTTCCGGGAGGGGGACGACGGCGTTGTGCTGTCCAACGGCAACCCGGACGCCGGCTTCCAGGGGCTCCAGATGGACGCCTGCTGCATCGCGGCCACCTATCTGGCCAAGATGTCCGAGCGCCGGAACACCCGCTTTGTGGACTCCAACCTGTCCGGCTTCCCCAGCTATCTGGTCAAGAAGCCCGGCCTCAACTCTGGCCTGATGATCCCCCAGTACTCCCAGGCCGGTATCCTCAACGAGATGCGGATCCTCTCCACTCCTTCCACCATCGACAGCGTGCCCACCAGCGGCAACCAGGAGGACTATGTGTCCATGGGCTATAACGCCTGCCGGAAGGCCCAGAAGGCCGCCCACCTGCTGGAGTATGTGCTGGCCATCGAGCTGATGTCCGGCTATCAGGCCCAGCAGTTCATGGACCAGGACCTGACCCGCGGCCAGGGCACCGCCAAGGTGCTGGAGCTTGTGGGGACCCAGGTCCCGGTGATGGAGGAGGACATGTACCTCTACCCCCACTACGAGACCGTCCGTGACCTGATCCACAGCGGACAGCTGGTGGAGGCGGCGGAGCAGGCCGTAGGCGGCTTGAAGATGCAGTAACATATTCATTCCCCCGCTTCGCCCGGTACGCCGGGCGGGGCGGGGCTTTTTTCTTACCCGGAGCAAAACCCGGGTTTTTGTCCTTTATCCGGGAAAAGTGCCTAATTATTTTCATTTTTTCCGTTCTTCTGTGTAAAATAAGAAACAATTCGTTGACTGCCATTCTCCTATCTGATAGAATGGCACTTACCCGCCTTTCCCGGCGATTTGGAATGGAATAGAGAAAATGGAGGACAATTATGGAACACCACAGAGGACAATGGGGCAGCAACCTGGGCTTTTTGCTGGCCACGGTGGGAGCGGCCGTGGGCCTTGGCAACATCTGGGCCTTCCCCTATAAAATGGGCGCTACCGGAGGATTTCCCTTCCTGGTGGTCTACCTGATCCTGGCCGCGCTCATCGGCTTTCCCATCATGATCTCCGAGCTGGCCATCGGCCGGAAGGTGGGCCGCAGCGTACTGGTCAGCTACCAAAGGCTGGGGGGCCGGACCGGCGCCTTTGTGGGCTGGCTGGCCATGCTCTCCCCCCTGCTGATCCTCAGCTTTTACACCGTGCTGGGCGCCTACTGCATCCAGTACGTGGCGCTGAACTTCTCAGAGCTCATCGGACTGGCCCAGATCTCCCACATCAGCGGCGCCCAGTCCTTTACCGATATGCTCACCAACCAGCCCATGGCGGTGCTGTTCACTCTGCTGTTCATCGGCATCTGCTTCCTCATCATCCGGGGCGGCATCAAGGACGGCATTGAGAAGTTCAACAAGGTGGGGATGCCCGCCCTGTTTCTCATGCTGGTGGTGGTCATCCTCCGGGCGGTGACGCTGCCCGGGGCCGTGGAGGGTCTGAAATTCATGTTCGCCCCCAATCTGGCCCCCTTCACCTCCCTGGAAGGGTTTTTGAAGGTGCTGTCGGTGGCCGGAGGGCAGATGTTCTTCTCCCTGTCCCTGGCCATGGGCATCACCGTGACCTACGGCTCCTACCTGAGCAAGAAGGAGGACCTGGTCAAAAACTCCCTGCTCATCATCGTCTCCGATACCCTGGTGGCCCTGATGGCGGGCATGGCCGTTCTGCCCGCCGCCTTCGCCCTGGGGGGCGAGGGCGCCGAGATGGCCGGCCCCAAGCTGCTGTTCATTACCCTCCAAGACGTGTTCAACGCCATGGGGCCCGCCGGCCCCCTGTTCGGCATTCTGTTCTACTTGCTGGTCTCCCTGGCCGCCATCACCTCCGCCATCGCCCTCATCGAGGTGCTGGTCACCTTCCTGGTGGACCACACGGTTCTGAAGGGCAAGACCCCCAACCGCAGCCGGATCGTGGCCGCGGTCTGCTTCGTCATTCTGGTCATGTCCGCCCTGGTGGCCGCCGACGGTCTGGGCGCCAATGGCCTGTGGGTCCCCTTCCACCAGACCGGGCTGAACCTGTCCGCCTCCTGGCTGGATTTCATGGACTTCATCTCCGAAGGGATCGCCATGCCCCTGGGCGCGCTCATTATGTCCCTGCTGGTGGGCTGGAAGATCGGCCCCGCCGCCATCCAGGAGGAGGTCCGTCTGGGGGACAGCCACTTCTCCGGCGGCCTGTACCGCTTCTACCGGATCTGCATCCGCTTCGTAGCCCCCATCGGCATGGCCTTCATCCTGTACGGCCAGCTGTCCGCCTTCCTCTCCCCCGCGGGCTAAGATTGAGCTTTTAAACTGAAAGAGGTGTTTCCCAGGTTCTGGGAAACACCTCTTTTTTATCCTTCAAGATTTGGTTTTGCGGTACTCCTCCGCCCGGGTCAGCAGCTCCCCGGCGCTCTGGCGCAGGGCTCCGCTCACAGAGCCGCCGCCCATGAGCCGGGCCAGCTCCTCCTCCCGGCCATGGCGGTCCAGCCGCTCCACCCGGGTGTAGGTCCGGCCGCCCCGCTCGCCCTTCTCCACCGAGAAGTGGGCGTCGGCCATGGCGGCGATCTGGGGCAGATGGGTGACGCACAGCACCTGCTTGTGCCGGGCCACATCGGCCATTTTTTGTGCCACCTTCTGGGCCGCCCGGCCGGACACGCCGGTATCCACCTCGTCGAAGACCAAGCTGCCGATGCCGTCGTCCTCCGCCAGCACGTTTTTCAGCGCCAGCATGATCCGGGCCAGCTCGCCGCCGGACGCCACCTTCTGGATGGGCTTCAGCGCCTCACCCACGTTGGCGGACATGAGGAACTGGACCTGGTCCATCCCCGTGGGGTCCATGCCGTCCTCTCCGGCGCTGGGCAGAAATTCCGTCTCGAACCGGACCTTGGGCATGTCCAACTGCCGCAGTTCCTCCTGGACCCGCTGCTGCAGGGCGGCGGCGGCCTCCGTCCGGGCGGCGGTCAGGGCCTCGCCCTTCTGCCGCGCGGTCTTCCTGGCCTTGGCCAGCTCCCCCTCCAGCCGGGCGATGGTGTCATCGGCGTCCTGGATCTGGTCCAGCTCCTGCCGGCACCGCTCCAGATAGTCCAGCATGTCATCCACTGTGGCCCCGTACTTCTTTTTCAGCCGGTAGATCACGTCCAGCCGGCCCTCCAGCTGGTCCAGCTCCTCGGGCGAGAAATCCAGCTCCCGGCTCAGATCCTCCAGGCACTCCGCCGCCTCCTCGGCGGCAGCGCCCAGAGCGGCCAGCTTCTCCCCCAGCTCCGCCGTCTGAGGGCTGTACCGGGCGATGCTCCGCACCGCTCCCTCCGCGTCGGCGATCAGGTCGCAGGCCCCCTGGCTGTCCTCGCTGCCCGACAGGGCGAACCGCGCCGCCTGGATGCCGTCCATCAGCTTCCCGGCGCTGCGCAGCAGGGCCTTCCGGCTGTCCAGCTCCTGGTCCTCCCCCGGCTTCAAATCGGCGCGCTCCAGTTCCTTGATCTGGTAGTTCAACGTATCCACCCGGCGGGACCGCTCCGCCTCGTCCATCTCCAGGGAGGCGATCCGCTTTTTCAGCGCGGCCATGGCGTCGTAGGCTTTCCGGTAATCCGCCAGCAGCGAAGCCGTCTTGCCGAAGCTGTCCAGGTACGTCAGGTGGCAGGCCGGGTCCAGCAGCTGCTGGCCGTCGTGCTGGCCGTGGATGTCCAGCAGCCGCCGGCCCAGCTCCCGTAGTTGGGCCACCGTCAGGGGCCGTCCGTCCAGGCGGCAGGCGTTGCGCCCGTCTCCCTGGATCTCCCGCTGGAGCAGCAGCTCCTCCCCCTGGGCAAAGCCGTTCTCCGCCAGCCACGTCAGCGGGGGCAGATCGGTGAACACCGCTGTCACCAGGGCGGACTTGGCCCCGGTGCGGATCAGCTCCCGGCTGGTGCGCTGGCCTAGAACGGCGCTGATGGCGTCGATGACGATGGATTTGCCCGCGCCCGTCTCGCCTGTCAGGACATTGAAGCCCGGTTCAAAGGCGATGTCCGCCGACTCAATAATGGCGATATTTTCAATATGGAGCAGTGAGAGCATACCCTCTCCTCCTTGTCTGCAAACCCTTATTTCAGCAGCTTGTGGACCTCGCTGCTGAACTGCTGGGCGGAGGCGTTGTCCCGCATGATCAGGATCCCCGTGTCATCCCCGGCCAGACTGCCCACCATTCCGCTGATGTTCATGCCGTCCAGGGCGGAACAGGCCGCGGAGGCCAGGCCGGGCATGGTCCGGACCACCACAATGTTCTGGGCCACATCCACCGAGGTGACCCCCTCTTTGAAGATGTTGCGCAGCCGCACATCGGCGCCGCCCACGGATTTCCGCTCCGTCAGGGTGTAGCGGTATCCGCCCCGGCCCGTCAGCTCCTTCACCAGCCGCAGCTCCTTGATGTCCCGGGAAATGGTGGCCTGGGTGGCGGTAAAGCCCCGGGAACGCAGTTCCTCCAGAAGCTGCTCCTGGGTCTCCACCTCCATGGTCTGGACAATGTTCATGATCTCTGCCTGACGGGTATTTTTCATGGGGTGAGCCCTCCTAACTTCTGATTGATGAGCTGGTAGAAGCTGCGCCGGGCCAGCTGGACCAGCTTGGTGGTGTAGGCGGACCGGCTGACCTCCACCCGGTCGCCCCCGGTCATACGGATGGCCTTGCCGCCGTCCACCGACAGGTAAAGATGCTTTCGGTTGCCCTTGGGCAGCCGAACGGTGACTACCCGGTCCTGGGAGAGGACCATGGCCCGGGCCGCCAGGCGGTGGGCGCACACAGGGGTCATGATGATGCACTGGGAGGTAGGCTCCACAATTGGCCCACCGGCGGACATGGAGTAGGCGGTGGAGCCGGTGGGGGTGGAGACGATGACCCCATCCCCGGAGATGGCGGTGACCAGGGTCTGGTCCGCCAGAACCTCCAACTCCGCCACCCTAGCCACGGAGCCCTTGGACAGCACCGCGTCGTTCAGCGCCAGGTCCTGGGTCACCAATTTATCGCCATGGTATACCCGGACGTCCAGCATCATCCGCTCCTCCACAGAAAACTCCCCTCGGGCCAAGGGAGCCAGCTGGGCCAATTCCCCCCGCTCCAGTTCGGCCATGAAGCCCACGCTGCCCATATTGACCCCCATCAGGGGGACGTTGTGGAGGGTGGCATCCCGGGCGGCGTGGAGGATGGTGCCGTCCCCTCCGAAGCAGATCAGCAGATCGGCCCCGGGCAGCTCCCGTTCCAGAACGGACAGCTGCAGCTGGCGGGGCAGATCCAGGCGGTCCCCCTTCTTGGGGGTGAAGGGCAGGCACAGCACCGTCTCGGCCCCCGCCTTTTCCAGGATGCGCTGAGCCTCCTGGGCCGCCCGGAGTCCCCGGTCCCGGTAGGGGTTGGAGCTGAGGATGATCTTCATACCTCCCCCTCCTTCCAGACGCTGTGGGACTCCTCCACCAGCGCCTTCAGGTCGCCCACGTAGGCGGGTCCCTCTCCGGCGCACAGGTAGCCCAGGTACTCAATATTACCCTCCGGGCCTTTAATGGGCGAAAAGGTAATATCCTTTACAGAAAATCCCGCCTGGGCCGTGTGGGCCAGGAAGTGCTCCAGCACCTCCAGGTGGACCGCCGGGTCCCGGACCACCCCGTTTTTGCCCACCTTTTCCCGGCCCGCCTCAAACTGGGGCTTGACCAGACAGACGCCCTCCCGCCCCTCTTTCATCAGAGGGCGCAGGGCGGGCAGGATCAGCTTCAGGGAAATAAAGGACACATCCACGGAGAAAAAGTCCAGCGGCTCCGGGATCTGCTCTTTTGTCAGGTAGCGGGCGTTGGTCCGTTCCATGCAGACCACCTGGGGATGGGTCCGCAGCCGCCAGTCCAACTGGTTGTAGCCCACATCCACGGCGTACACCTTCGCCGCCCCGTTCTGGAGCATGCAGTCGGTAAATCCCCCGGTGGAAGCCCCGATGTCGGCGCACACCGCCCCATCCAGAGTGATGGGCCAGCAGGCCATGGCCTTCTCCAGCTTCAATCCGCCCCGGCTCACATAGCGCAGCTGCTTGCCCCGGACTTCGATCTTGTCGTCCTCCTTGACAGGCGCGCCCGCTTTATCCACCTTCTGGCCGTTGACATAGACCTGTCCGGCCATAATGATGGCCTGGGCCTTCTGCCGGCTCTCCGCCAGGCCCTGCTCTGTCACCGCCACATCCAACCGTTTTTTAGCCACGGCCCAGCACCTCCATTGCCCTTCGGGCGATCCCCTCACCGTCCAGGCTCAATTCACGTTTCAGGCAGCGCAGCGCGCCGTGGGTCACGAACCGTCCGCCGCAGTTGAGCAGACAGACCTTCCCCGGCACCCCCGCCGACTCCAAAGCGGCGGCCAGCCGCTGGCCCACACAGCCCTCGGCCACACAGTCCTCCGCCACCAGCAGGGCGCCGGTCTGCTTCACTGAGTCCACCACCAGTTCCGGGACCAGGGGGGTGAGCTGGTTCAGCTTGACCACCTGGGCCTCCACGCCCTGCCGCGCCAGCAGTCCGGCGGCCTCCAGCAGGTCGTTGACCTCCATGCCGTAACCCGCCAGGGTGATGTCGCTCCCCCGGCGCAGCACCACAGCGGGCTCGTCGCCCCCGTCGGCGGTATAAGCGCCCTCGCCTCCCCGGGGGTAGCGGACCGCCACCGGACCGCTGATCCGGAGGACGGCACGCTCCAGCATATGCTCCAGCTCCGCGAAGCTGGCAGGCACCAGCACCGTCATGCCGGGGACGCTGTCCAGATAGGAGACGTCAAATACCCCATGGTGGGTTTCTCCGTCCTCCCCCACCAGTCCGGCCCGGTCCACCCCCAGCACCACATGGAGCCGGTCGATGGCCACGTCGTGGATGAGCATATCGTAGGCCCTCTGAAGAAAGGTGGAGTAGACGGCAAACACGGGAATGGCCCCTTGTTTCGCCATGCCCGCCGCCATGGAGACGGCACAGCCCTCGGCGATGCCCACGTCAAAGAAGCGGTCGGGACAGGCGGACTGGAAGTGCTCCAGCCCCGTCCCGGTGGTCATGGCCGCCGTAATGGCGCACACCCGGCCGTCCTCCCGGCCCAGCCGGGCCAGGGTCCGTCCGAAGACAGCGGAGAAGTTGTCTCCTCCCGCCTTCAGCGGCTTACCCGTCATAGGATCAAAGGGCGAGACGCCGTGGAAGGCGTCGGGATTCTCCTCGGCGGGTAGAAAGCCTTTTCCCTTTACAGTCTTGACGTGGAGCAGGACCGGCTCGTTCAGCTCCTTGGCGTACCGCAGGATCTTGGTCAGCTGAGGCAGATCGTGGCCATCCACTGGCCCCAGATAGTTGAAGCCCATGTTCTCAAACATGCTGCAGGGCAGCAGGCTCTGCTTCAGGGCCTGTTTGATCCGGTGGATCACCTTATAGACCTGCCGCCCCGGCCAGGTGGCGTTCATAAACTTCCGGTAGTTCTTCTTAAAGGTCAGGTACTGGGGCTTTAGCCGCTGCCGGGCCAGATGGTCGGCCACCGCCCCCACATTGGGGGTGATGGACATGCCGTTGTCGTTGAGGATGACCAGCAGCTGCTGGCCGCACTCCCCGGCGTTGGACAGGCCCTCATAGGCCAGTCCGCCGGTCAGCGCCCCGTCGCCGATGAGGGCAATGACCTTGTAGTCTTGTCCCATGGCCGTCCGCGCCCGGGCCATGCCCAGGGCCACCGCCACCGAGTTGGAGGCGTGTCCCGCGATGAAGGCATCGTGGACGCTCTCACTGGGCTTGGGGAAGCCGGCGATGCCGCCGTATTGGCGCAGGCTGGACATGGCCTCCCGCCGCCCGGTGAGGATCTTATGGGAGTAGCACTGGTGGCCTACGTCAAAGACCAGCCGGTCTGTCCGGGTGTCAAAGACCCGGTGGATGGCCACCGTCAGCTCCACCGCCCCCAGGTTGGAGGCCAGGTGTCCCCCGGTCTTGGCCACGTCCTCCACCAGCTCTTTCCGCAGGTCGGCGCAGAGGGCGGCGCCCTCCCGGTCCGTCAGCTGGGCCAGGAGAGGGGTATATTCTTGTTTCTCTTGATTGGTCAAATCTGTTTCCTCCCACTTCGGGGACTTTTATTTGGTCCGTCCGGCCATTTTATGGGCCAGCCAGATGTGGAACTCCGGCTGTTCAAAGCCCTCCAGGGCGTCGACCGCCTCCCGGGTCAGCTGCTCCACCAGGGCGGCGCAGCCCTCCAGACCCAGAGCGGTGACGAAGGTGCTCTTGCCGTTGACCTGGTCGGAGCCCACATTTTTCCCCAGTTCCTCGGCGGAGCTGGTCACATCCAGCATGTCGTCCCGGACCTGGAAGGCCCGGCCCAGAGCCTGGGCATAGCGGTCGATCTGCCGGAGCTTCCCCTCGTCCGCTCCGGCGGCGATGGCGCCCAGCCGGGCGGCGGCGGAGATCAGCGCCCCGGTCTTCAGGCTCTGGAGCAGCTCCAGCTCCTTCCGGGTCAGGGCGTGCCCCTCCCCCGCCATATCCAAGGCCTGTCCCCCCACCATACCGGCGGGGCCCGCGCACCGGGCCAGACAGGCTACCGCGGTCACCACCCGCTCGGCGGGCAGCTCCGCCCCGGCCAGCTGCTCAAAGGCGGCGGTCAGCAGACCGTCCCCTGCCAGAATGGCCGTGGCCTCCCCGTACACCACATGGTTGGTGGGCCGGCCCCGGCGCAGGTCGTCGTTGTCCATGGCGGGCAGGTCGTCGTGGATCAGGGAGTAGGTGTGGATCATCTCCACCCCGCAGGCAAAGGGCAGGGCGGCCTGGAGGCTGCCGCCGCACATGCGGCAGGTCTCCAGGGTGAGCACCGGGCGGATACGCTTGCCCCCGGCCAGAAGGGAATACTCCATGGCCTCCTGCAGGTCAGCGTAGTGGGTCTCTTTGGAAAAGATCTCCCCCAGCCGCTCCTCGATCATGGCCTGGTCCCGGGCCATCAACAGTGTAAAGTCTTTTTCCATGTCAGTTTTCTCCCTGGAATGGTTCTTCCACCGGCTGGCCGTCTTCCCCGGCGGTCAGCAGGGTCACCTTCTGCTCGGCCTGGTCCAGCTGGCTGGTACACTCCCGCAGCAGCTTGGCCCCCTCCTCAAACAGGGTCATGGCCTGCTCCAGAGGCGCGTCCCCCCGTTCTAGCAGGGAGACGATCTCCTCCAACCGGGCCATGGAGCCCTCAAAATCCATTTTTTTCTTCGTTGCCATGAAGATTCTCCTTTCGATCTCCACTGCGGAGCCCCAGGCTCCGTCCGCGCGCTATGTGCCGCTCTCCTCCGTCCGGCAGTTCAGCGTCCCGTCGGACAGCCGGAGGGTAAAGGGCTCACCGGGCGCGGCGTCCTTCACCGAGGAAAGGATCGTTCCGTTTTCCTTCCGGGCGATGGCGTAGCCCCGACCCAGCACCTTCAAGGGGCTCATGGCGTCCAGGACGGCGGCCAGCCGGGCCAGCCGCTCCTTCTGGGCCGAGACGGTCCGGTCCAGGCCGTGGACCAGGCGGCGGCTCTGGTAGTCCAGCAGCAGCCGCTTGTTCTGAAAATAGGCGGAGGGCTCCGTCATGGCGCGGCTCTTGGCCGCCCGGTCCAGCCGCTGGCGGCACTGGGACAGGCGGTACCCCATCCCGCCCCGCAGCCGCTCCCGGTCGTGGAGCAGGGCGCTCCACACCTCGTTCTGATCGGGCACCGCCAGCTCGGCGGCGTTGGAGGGGGTGGCCGCCCGCAAGTCGGCCACAAAATCGGCAATGGTCACATCCGGTTCGTGGCCCACGGCGGAAATGACGGGGATGTCCGAGTCGTAGATGGCCCGGGCCACGGTCTCCTCGTTGAAGGCCCACAGGTCCTCCATGGAGCCGCCGCCCCGGCCGGTGATGATCAGATCGGCCACCCGCTTCCAATTGGCCCAGCGGATGGCGGCGGCGATCTCCTCCGCCGCCCCCTCCCCCTGGACCCGGACGGGCAGCACCTTGATCTGTGCCATGGGCCACCGGGCCCCCAGGATACGCAGCATGTCCCGCACCGCCGCGCCGGCCGGCGAAGTCACCAGGGCGATGGTCCTGGGAAACCGGGGAATGGGCTTTTTGTGGCTCTGGTCAAACAGCCCCTCCCGGAGCAGCTTCTCCTTGAGCTGTTCAAAGGCCACATGCAGGTCTCCCGCCCCCTCGGGCGTCAGGCGGACACAGTACAGCTGGTACTGTCCGTCTCTGGGGAATACCGTCACCCGTCCGGCGGCGATGACCTGCATCCCGTTCTGGGGGCGGAACCGCAGAGAGGCGGCGTCTCCCCGGAACATGACGCACCGCAGGGCGCCCTCCCCGTCCTTCAGGGTAAAATAGTGGTGCCCCGAGGGGTACATCTTATAATTGGAGATCTCACCCCGGACCAGAAGGCCGGACAGCACCCGGTCCCGGTCCATAAAGCTCTTAATGTACTGCCCCACCTGGGCAGGGGTCAAAATGGATGGCTCTCCTCTCACCGTGCCCGCTCCCTCTCCAGGGCCCGCCAGGTCAGAATGGCGGTGCCCATGGCGTTGTCGGTAGCAAACCGGGGCTGGGCAAACACAGCGCCGCACTCCCCCGCCAGCACCTCTCGCAGCCGGGTGTTGGAGGCCACGCCGCCGGAACACAGCACCGGCAGGCCGGGCCAGCGCGCCTGGGCCTCCCTGGTGGCCCGAAGGACCACATCGGTCACGGTGTCCAAGGTGAACCGGGCGATATCGGCCGGAGCCTCCCCCGACTCCAGCAGGCCCTTCACCTTATTCTCCATCCCGGACAGGGAGAAGGTCAGGCCGTTCAGCTTGACCCGAAAGGCATGGCCGCTCTCCCCCTGGCCGTACAGGGCGTCCAGGGCCTTCCCCGCCGGGAACTGGAGCCCCAGCAGGACCCCGGTGCGGTCGATGAGCTGGCCGGCGGAGATGTCGCTGGTGCCCCCAACGATCTCCGCCTTCACGCTGGTCCCCTCAGGCTCCACCTTCAGCAGCTCGGTGGTCCCGCCGGACAGGTGCCAGGCCAGGAAGGGGACGTCCAGCAGGTCCAACTGTCCGGCGGACCAAGCCGCCGCCGCCAGGTGCCCCTGCTGGTGGGAATGGGCAAAAAAGGGCACTCCCAGGGTGTGAGCCAAGCTCTGTCCCTGGGAGGCGCCCGCCAAAAAGCATGGCATATAGGAGCCCTCCACCGCTCTGGGGCGGGTACTGGCTCCTACCGCGTCGATATTTTGAAGCAAGCCCGCCCGATCCAGGCGGTCAAACAGCTCCGGCAGCCGCTTCACATGCTGAAACAGGGCATCGCTCTGCCGCAGGCCCAGCTCACCGGGGCGCACCTCCAGCAGATGGCCCTCGTTTTGGCCCGTCCGGCCATCAAAGACTGCCACGGAGGTGGTATAGTTGCTGGTATCCAGACCCAGAACAGACATGGTCACTCCTCCGCCTGTTCCCCGCCGCCGGCAGTCTCCCCCTTCTCAGGCTTGGGGGGCGTGTCGGCGAACTCCGTCCGGACGAAGGTGCCCAGGATCCCATTGATGAAGGAGACCACTTCCTGAGACTCGTAGTTCTTGGCGATCTCCACCGCCTCATTGATGGCGGCGGCGTTGGGGATGTCCGGCATATACAGCACCTCGTACATGGCGGTGCGCATGATGGCCGCGGCCATGCGGGGGATCCGGGAGAAGGACCAGCCCACAGAGTAGCGGCTGATGTAGTCATCCAGCTCCGGACCGTGGGCAAAAACCCCCTGGACCAGCTCCTTGATGTAGGTCACCTGCTTCTCACCAGGGAAATGGGTGTACAGGGGCGACTCCTCCGCCAGCTCCGCGAAGCGCTCCGGGGTCAGCTGCCGCTCCAGCAGTTCTTCGGCACACTCATTGCCAAAACTCAAAGAAAAAACCAGTTGCACCGCGATCTCGCGGGCGTTGCTTCTTGTCATCGTTTGCTCCTCCCCATATTGCCGATCCCCAATCGTTCGGGCCTGTGCCCGGAACATGTCATGTCTGCTGTCAAGGATCGCTCCGGGTCCTGCCCCGGTTAGTTCAAAATCTTTTTTATTATAATGCGGGCAAAAGAAAGCTGCAAGCCTGAAAACGACGGTTCCTGCGGCCGGTCCATTCCGCCGGGAAAAGGCACGCATCCAAGCTCTACCCCAGAGGCCGCCTTTTCTCCTCTGAGGGTATTATAAACATAAATATACAAAAAAGAAACCCCTAATTTCCGGGGAAAATGAAAATAAATTCTCTCATCATCCAGGGCGGCTCCGGCAGCGCCCACAAAAAAGAAAGGGGACCATCCGGTCCCCTTTCTCTCGGGCAGATCACTTATAGAACTTATGTCCGCCGATCACGGCGATACACTCCTTGTTGCGCGCAGCCCAGCTGGCGGCGTTGGAATCAAAATAGAGGGCGCCCTTGCACGCCTCCACTTCGCCGCCGTCCAGCACCAGCTTGGCAGCAATGACGCTGGACTCATTGGGCGTCCGGTTGGCCAGCGCCCCGGACTTATAGGTGGAAAACTGGTTCTTCTGGGCCAGCACTTCCTTCACCGTGTTGGGGTAAATGGGGCTGGCCACCCGGTTCAACACCACGTTGCCCACCGCCATCTTGCCCTCCAGCGGCTGATTGCCGCTCTCGGCGAAGATGACCCGGGACAGCCAAAACAGAGCCTCCTGGTCGTAATAAGTGTCGCCGGACTGGATCCCGCCGCTCCCGCGTTTCACGCTGATGACACCGGTAGAGGCGTCCCAGCTCACGCTGGCGTCAAAGGCCTTGGCCACAGCCCACAGGGGCACGGTGACCTGTCCGTCCACCATCCGCACCTGACCGGGCAGGTACAGGTAGCGACCATTGGCCTCAAAATAGAGCTGGCCCACCTGGGCGGTGATCCGCACCTTGGCCGCGGTGACCGTCATGGTGCCGGACGCCCCGTCCCAGGCCGCCTGGGCGGTCTCATCCAGGGCCTTGGCCATGGCGGCCAGGGACACATGGGTCACATTATTCTCGAAAAACATGGAGATCTCTTCCGGAGCATCTTCTCCGTCGATCAGAAGTCCGCTCTCTTTCTCCTCTGCCAGCTCTAAGGGGCTGACGCCGGCAGCGGCGGGAACCGCCTGGCTGCTCGCCTGTTCCAGGGCCTGGGTATCGGCCTCAAGTGCCTGGCTGTCAGAGACAGCCGCACTCTCCTCCTCTGCCAAGATGGCCGCCTGCTGCTCGGGGGCAGTTCCGGCGCCCATCAGGAGGAGTAAGGCAAAGGCGCACAGCAGCGTGGATAACAGCTTGCGTATCATTGTCTACACTCCTATTGGAAACAAGTTTTGTCATAATTATGACAACCAAAAGCAACTTCCTGTTACTTTTGTTACCATATTGTAACCAATTTGAGCGCCCGATTCAAGGGCAATATTGCCTAGACTTCCCATGCCATTCTTGTTTAATTTGTCCGAATTGTTTAAGAATATCGCAATTTTTGAATAATTCAAACCATTTTAAACCTTTTGCGACAAAAACAGTTTCCAGCTGCGCTTCCGGCGCAGATTCCCTTCCACCTGCGCCGGACCGGACTATTTTTCCCGGAAACAACACGGAAATGAGCGCCGCCCCGGGACAGCCTGTCAACAGCTTCCGGGGCGGCATCTTCTTATTTGATCCGCAGGCGCTTCACCAGTTCCTCATCGGGGGTGACCCATGCGGTTTCATATGTGGTATAGACCACCATGCCCGGCCGGGCGCCGGCGGGCTTTTTCACATACTTGACGGGGGTGTAGTCCACAGGCACCTTGCTGGACTCCCGGCCCTGGGAGAACCATGCGGCCAGAACGGCGGCCTCGTTCAGGCTCTGGAGGTCAGGTTCTCCCCCTTCGGTCCACAGGATCACGTGGGAGCCGTGGATCTTCTGGGTGTGGAACCAAATGTCGCTCTTGAAGGCCTGCTTACAGGTAAGCAGATCGTTTTGGGTGTTGTTCTTGCCCACGGAGATGCGCAGCCCGGCGGTGGAGCGGAATTCCATGGGCTTGGAGGACACCCGACGCCCCCGGTCCTTGGCCTTGGACTGCCTGCGGAGGTAGCCGGTGTCGGTGAGCTCCTGGCGGATCTCCTGGAGGTCCCGTTCCCCCTCGGCCAGAGTGATATTCTCCAGGACGCTGTTCAGATAGTCCAGCTCCCGGCGGCCCTTCTCCAGCTGGATGGTGAGCATCTCCTCCGCCGTCTTGGCCTTGTTGTACTCCTTATAATACTTGGCCGCGTTCTGCTGGGGGGTGAGCAAAAAGTCCAGGGGGATGTCCACTTCCTTTCCCTCCGGGTCGTAGTAGTCCACCGTCCGCAGCACCTTCATCCCCTTCTCCATGGCATAGAGGTTGGAGGTGATGATGTCCCCGAACTGGCGCAGCCGCTCCCGGTCCCGGGTGGCCTCCAGCTCCCGTTCCTGGTTCCCGATCTTCCGGGCGGTGCGGTCCCGGGCGTTGGTGACCGAGCGGATCAGGTCCTGCCCCTTCTGGCGCACCCGTTCCAGGCTCTCCCGCTGCTCATAGAACCGGTCCAGCAGGGCCGAGAAGGTGGGATAAGTGGTGAGCGCCGCCCCGCCCTCATACTGCTCCACCGGCAGGAATGTGAAGTCCTTGGGGTGGTTCTCAATTATGATCAGAGTCGGTGCAAAGTGT
This sequence comes from Pseudoflavonifractor phocaeensis, assembly GCF_021531815.1. Taxonomy (GTDB): domain Bacteria; phylum Bacillota; class Clostridia; order Oscillospirales; family Oscillospiraceae; genus Lawsonibacter; species Lawsonibacter phocaeensis_A. The sequence goes on along the minus strand of NZ_JADYUM010000013.1, from coordinate 30,586 downwards.
TTTTCCCTTACAGCTGAAAAGAGCTCATCCAGTGCCTCTGCCAGCCGCGCGCGGCCCGCCGCCCCCAGTTCCTCCAGGGTCACGTCGGTCCGGCCTCCGGCCCGGTGGGCCATCTCCCGGCAGACCAGGGGCGACATGCCGCCGAAGCTGTCCAGCAGCCACTGGTCCGCCCGGTAATCCTCCGGGGCGGCCGCGAGGCGCTCCTCCCACTCCTCCCGGGAGAGGACGGTGGGGTCCCCCTTCTCCTGGGCGGGCGGCAGGCGGTAAAACAGCCCGGGCAGCACCTGCCGGCTGGCGGACATGTCTCCGTCCACTCGGCGCAGGCAGTCCACGATGCGCCCCTCCCCGTCCAGCAGGATCAGGTTGGCCCGGCGGCCCATGGCCTCCAGTACCAGGTGGCGCTCCACCCGGTCCCCCAGCTCATCCAGGGCCTCAAGTTTAAAGTCCACCACCCGTTCCAGGTGGGGCTGGACGATGTCCAGGATGCGGGCCCCGGCGAGGTGCTTGCGCAGCAGCATGCAGAACATGGGCGGCGTGTCCGGGTTCTCCCGGGACAGCTCTGTCAGTTGGGGCCGGGGATGGCTGGGGTTGGCAGACAGCAGCAGCTTTACGTTCCCTTTTGGGGCCCGCACCGCCAGCACCACCTCGTCCCGGCCGGGCTGGTAGATCTTGTCGATTTTTCCCCCCGCCAGAGCGGTATTCAATTCATGGACCAGCCCGGACAGGCACAGCGCATCCAAAGGCATTTTGATCACCTCAGTTCTCGAAAAATCCCGGTCACTCCCCCGCCATCATGGCGGAAAACAGCTGGTTGAGCCGGTCTGTCCGGCCCTGGAGGTAGAGCCACCCGAACAGGGCCTCCAGTCCGGTGGCCGTCTGATACTCCCCCCGGCTGGCCGCCTTGGGGACGGAATGGGGGGCGGTGTTGCGCCCCCTCCGGAACACATCGGCCTCCTCCGGGGTGAGCATGGCCTCGATGCGCCCAAAGCGCTGGGCCTGGGCCGGAGCGGCCACATAATGCACGGTGGCCCGGTGCAGGTCCTTGGCCTTGGCTTTGCCCTGAAGGCACAGCCAGGAGCGGACCATCACCTCGTACACGCTGTCGCCCAAATGGGCCAGGCCCAGGCTGGACAGGGCCAGAAGCTGGTCGCGCTCCATATTCAAATGAAAATAGTCTGTCATATCCTTCCCTCCAAGGGGTTTTTCAGTTGATGATACCACATTTCAACCCCGGTGGCAAGGGCGGCCCCCCCCTTCCCGGCGTTGACAATTTTTCCTCCAGAACATATAATAAATTAATTAATACATCAATCGATCTCCGGGAAGGAGGCCAACTATGGACATCCATGTGAACGACGTGTTAAAGATGAAAAAGCCCCACCCCTGCGGCAGTCAGGAGTGGCTCGTCCTGCGGGTGGGGATGGACTTCAAGCTGCGCTGCCAGGGCTGCGGCCATGAGGTGATGCTCCCCCGGAGCAAGGCGGAAAAGAATATCCGCAAGGTGTTCCGGGACGGGGAATCCGTGGAAGTATAAGCCCGGACCAAAACCAAGAAAGGAAACATGCCATGCGATACGACAGCGACCTATTATACCGCCCCCCGGGCGAGTGGAAGAGCTATCTGCTCCAGTGCACCATCGGCTGCTCCAACAACCAGTGCACCTTCTGCGGGATGTACAAGGAGAAAAAGTTCCGCATCCGTCCCACCGCCGAAATTCTGGAGGACATCGACATGGCCCGGGACTACTACGGCCCAGGGCTCCAGCGGGTCTTCCTCATGGACGGAGACGCCATCATCATCAAGACGGAGGAGCTGCTGAAGATCCTCCATAAACTGTACGACACCTTCCCCCGGCTGGAGAAGGTGACCCTCTATGCCGGGCCCCGCAGCACCCTGAGCAAGACCCCTAAGGAACTGCGCGCCCTCCGCGAGGCCGGCCTCTCCCGGGCCTATCTGGGTGTGGAGAGCGGCAGCGAGCAGGTGCTCCGGTTCATCCACAAGGGCTGCTCCGCTGAACAGATGCTCCAGGCGGGCAAAAATCTGGTGGAGGCGGGCATCGACCTGTGGGTCACCGTCATTCTGGGCATCACCGGCGCCAACAACGAGGGGGGCGATTGGAAGGAGCATATCCTCTCCACCGCCAAAATGATCAACGAAATGAAGCCCCGGCACCTGTCCGCCATGACCTTCGCCCCCGCCAAGGGGACGCCTCTGGGGGACGACGTGCTGGCCGGACGGTTCACCGTCTGCTCTCCCGACCACATTTTGGAGGAGTGCCGGATGCTCATTGAGCACCTGGACGTGGACCCCCTTCATTTCACCAGCAACCACGCCTCCAACTACCTTCCCCTCAAGGGCGGCCTGCCCGAGGACCGGGAGAAGTTCCTCTCCCTCATCGACCAGGCCCTGGCAGGCAAGATCCGCCTGAGAAAGACCCTGAACCGGGGGATCTGAATACCAAAAGCGGCTTCGTCTGACCGGCGGAGCCGCTTTTATGCCTTCTTCGAAAAAAATGTTTCCCTACCGTCTGGGTTTTTTCGACGCCTCTCCCCCATGTTTTCTCTTCTCCGCCCCGAACCGGGTCGAAACAAGGGATTCCCTGCGATATTTTCTTCTTTCCCTCCCGAAGGACATACTATATAATGTGTCCAAATTAAAATACAAACAAGGAGGGCACAATATCATGGAAATCGAGATCGCCGCCCGTCAGTGCGGGGACAGCCTGGGACGGCTCCGGCGGTTCCACTACTACCTGACGGTGGACCTGGTGGAGACGGACCGATTCTGCTGCGAGGACTACGGGGTGCGCATCACCGAGGAACACGGGGAATCCGCCGCCATCCCCTCCATCACCACCAGCGCCATGCGCATCGATGAACTGATGACCCTGCTGGTGGACCACCAGGTGGGTCCCGCCGGACTGGCCGACGTGGTGTCTGACTGGCTGTAAGCCGCGCGCGCAGACTGCGCAAGTCCCCTGCCATGCCAGAACAAAACGGCCGCCCAACGGGCGGCCGTCAGGCTGTCGAAAAATCCTTTTCGACAGCCTGAGCAAATTTGAAAACATCAAAAATGTTTCCAAATTTGTACTGATTGAAAAGAAAGGGAACCCTGACGGTTCCCTTTCAAACTATCCTTCCCTCCGAACCCTTGAAGAATCAGGGTTTACCGGCAAGCTGACGGCCGCCCAACGGGCGGCCGTTTCGCTTTCGGGGCGTGTTTCTGCCCGCAGCTCCAATCGCCGTACCGGCCGGCCGATGGGAGCATTATTTTTTCCTGTTGTCGATCTTCTGCATCAGGGCCACCAGCAGGGCGATGGCGCCCAACACCACAAAGATACCCGCCATACCCTGGCCCATCATATCCAGCGCCTGAGACACGTTTGTCATATTCATATTGGCCTCTCCTTTGCAAATCTCAAATCGGACCGGCCCCTGGGCTCAGCCGATCAGGTGGGTGGCGCAGTACTGGAGCACCACGCCGCCGGCGACCACGGACGCGATCTGGCCGGAAACATTGGCGGCCACCGCGTGCATCAGCAGATGGTTCTGAGGGTCGGCCTCCTGGCCCAGCTTCTCAATGACCCGGGAGGACATGGGGAAGGCGGAGATCCCTGCCGCCCCCACCATGGGGTTGATCTTGTTCTTGGGGGTAAAGAGGTTCAGCACCTTGACGAACAGCACACCCACCACCGAGTCCAGCACGAAGGCCACCAGGCCCAGGCCCATGATCATCAGCGTCTCGGGCCGGACGAACTCGTCCGCCTTCATGGAGAAGGAGATGGTGATGCCCAGCAGCAGGGTAATGAGGTTGGCCAGCTCATTCTGGGCGGTCTGGGACAGGGTGGTGAGGACGCCGCACTCCCGGATCAGGTTGCCGAACATCAGGAAGCCCACCAGAGCCACGGAGGAGGGCGCCACCAGGCCGGCGATGACCGAGACGATGATGGGGAACAGGATGCGCAGCCGGCGGGACACTCCCTGGGCCCGGTAGGGCATCCGCATGGCCCGGTCCTTCTGGGTGGTGACCAGCTTGATGGCGAAGGGCTGGATGATGGGCACCAGGGCCATATAGGAGTAGGCCGCCACAGCGATGGCCCCCACATAGTTGGAGTGCAGGGTCTTGGACACCAGGATGGAGGTGGGGCCGTCCGCCGCGCCGATGATGCCGATGGAGGCCGCGTCCTTCATGTCGAAGCCCAGGGCGGCGGCAATGAGGATGGTGAGGAAAATGCCGGCCTGGGCGGCGGCGCCGCACAGGAACAGCTTGGGGTTGGCCAACAGGGGACCGAAGTCGATCATGGCCCCGATGCCGATGAACAGGAGGATGGGCATGGCCTCGGAGGCCTCGATGCCCACCTCAAAGAGCCATTGGATGATGCCCGGGGTATTGCCCAGTCCCTCGCTGTACTGGTTGATCACGCCGGACAGGGGCAGGTTGACCAGAATGGCGCCGAAGCCCATGGGCATAAGCAAGGCCGGCTCAAACCCCTTCTCGATGGCCAGCCAGATCAGCAGGCCTCCCACCACGTACATGACCATCTGCTGCCAGGTGATGGATAACAGTCCTTCCCACAAAAATGCCATGTTTCCCAGCTTCCTTTCCAAACGATTGCAAAATTGCAATATAGTATCTGCGGGCGCACAGGTTTTTTCCGCCCTATCACGAAAAAAACCTGCGTTCCCTTCGGAACGCAGGTCTGGTCAATTAAGGCAAAGCCAGGACAGGGCTCATCAGGCCCGCCATGCTTGTTGACTCTGCCGCGCGCCGTGGGAGACGCGCCGACTACTCCCCTTTGTTATTGTAACCGGATGTTACCACACAGCCGGCGGCTTTGTCAAGCAGGCCGAGGCGATCTTTTCCATTTCTGAACATTTTCCCCGAAAAAAGCGGAAAATTTCCTGGGGGTTTATGCTCCTTTTCGACTTAAATGGAACGGACAGCCTCCTCAATGGCGTCCTCCTCCCCCTGCATGGCCTTCAGGGTCATGTCCAGCAGCTTGTCCAGCTCCCAGCCCAGGAGGGCCGCGCCGTCGGAGATGACCTCACGGGAGCAGCCGGCGGCAAACTTTTTATCCTTGAACTTCTTTTTCAGGGATTTCAGCTCCATGTCGGCCACGCTCTTGGAAGGGCGCATGAGGGCGGCGGCTCCGATCAGACCGGTGAGCTCGTCGGAGGCAAAGAGGGCCTTCTCCATCTCATGCTCCGGCTTGATGTCCACACAGATGCCCCAGCCGTGGCTGGCGGTGGCGCGGACGATGGACTCCTCCACTCCCGCCTGGCGCATCAGCTCCTGGGACTTTTTGCAGTGCTCCTCGGGCCACTGTTCAAAATCCAGGTCGTGGAGCAGGCCCACGACGGACCAAAACTCCTTATCCGCCCCGTATCCCAACTGGTCCGCGTACCAGCCCATCACATGCTCCACAGTGATGGCGTGGCGCAGGTGAAAGGTTTCCTTATTATACTGAGTCAGCAGGTCCCAGGCCTGCTGTCTGGTCATAGCCATAGAGGTATCCTCCCCGTTGCGTCGAAAATAGGAGACATCCGCCTCCCAAACAGAAACGGCTGTCTCCTATTTTTACCGCGTTCCGACCAATTTGTCAATAGGCCACCACGATACCGCCGTCATTGGCGTAGACCGTGGTAATGCCCCGGGCTTCCACCACAAGGATCTCCCCAGACTTACACTTGGCCTCTACCTGGGCCTTGACCTGAAAGGCCCGATCCAGACAGTTGCAGTGGCTGATGACCAGGGTGCGGCCCTCATGGTCAGGATCGGAGGCTATCTTTTCGATCATCTTCCCCAGGGCCTGCTTGACGGACAGGGCCTGGCCCAGCTTGGCGATCTCCCCCTCGGGAGTGGCGTGGCAGAGGAGTTTGATCTTCAGCGCGCCGGTGACGATGGCCTGCATCTTGGTCAGGCGGCCGTTTTTCCGCAGGTTCTCCAGGTTCTCCAGCACGAACAGGGTCTTCATCCGGTAGATGAACTGCTCCATCTCCCGGACCACATGCTTAAAGGGCATCCCGGACTGGGCCAGTTCCCGGATCTTCAGGGCGATCAGCACCTCTCCTGAGGCTGCGGAACAGGAGTTGAACACATGGACGTTTACCTGGGGGTCCTCCTCCTCCAGCAGGATGCGGGCCTGCTCGGCGCTGTTGTGGGAGCCGCTGAGCAATGCGGAGAGGGTGACCACATACACATCCTCCGCCCCGCAGCGGTAGGCGTCCAGATAGCTCTGGGGGGCGGGACAGGAGGTGGAAGGCGCCTCCTCGCTCTGCCGCATGGACCACAGCAGGTCCGCCTGGTCAAAGGTCCCGTCATCCACAAAGGTGCTGCCGTTGGAGCGGATGGTCAGGGGCACCTGGACAAAACAGGGGTCCTTCAGCATCTGCGCCGTCAGGTCGCAGCAGCTGTCCACCACAATTTTAAAACTCATGTGTTTCATCTCCAAACATGGTTTTGAAAATCAGATTGTTGCAACTAGTTTACCACATTTTTCGCCATATGTAAAGAGGAACGGCCGATTCCCATGGGATGAGTTTCATAAACCGGGATTGAAGCCAGGCTTCCCCACAGGGGGAAGCCTTCTGGGATGCCCAGTTTGCCGGCGCGGCGGGCTCACTCCTCCCCCGCCTCCTGCTCCAGCTCCTTCAGCAGCTTTTGATCCGCCTTGGAGGACAGGTCCAGCTTCGCGTACAGGTCGGGGCGGCGCTGGCGGGTGCGCAGGATAGACTGCTTCCGCCGCCATTTCTCCACGTTGGCGTGGTGGCCGGACAGGAGGATGGGGGGCACCGCCCGGCCGTGCCACACCTCCGGCCGGGAGTACTGGGGGGCCTCCAGCATGCCGTTCCAGTGGCTCTCATTTTCATAGCAGGAGGGGTCGGACAGCACCCCGGGGACCAGGCGGCACACCGCGTCGGCCACCGCCATGGCGGGGATCTCCCCCCCGGTCATGACAAAGTCCCCGATGGAGATCTCCTCGTCCACACACTCCTCGATGAAGCGCTCGTCGATGCCCTCATAGTGGCCGCAGACCAGGATGATCCGGTCGTAGTCCTCCTTCAGCCGCCGGGCGTCCGCCTGGCAGAAGGTCTTGCCCGCCGGGGACATGTAGATGGTGTGGAGCCGCTCCCCCGCCTCGTCGCAGATGTGCTTCCAGCACTGGTAGAGCGGGTCGGCCTGCATCACCGCCCCCCGGCCGCCGCCGTAGGGATAGTCGTCCACCTGCTTCTGCTTGTTCAGGGTGTAGTCCCGGATCTGGTGGCACTCGATGCGGATGTAGCCCCGCTCCTGTCCCCGGCCCAGGACGGACTCACACAACATATCCCCCACCACGTCGGGGAACAGAGTCATAATATCGATACGGTACATGGTCGGACTCTCTCCTGTTTCGATTTGTCATTCATCCTGACACCAGCCGCCGGCCGGTGCAGCAGATAGTATTATACGGTATGCCGGACCGTTTTTCAACGGCCTTTTCCGGAAATCCGCTCTTTGGGGCCGCAGTTAAAAAATGTGTATCCCCCTATCTTTTTTGCGGAAAATATGATATGCTGTTCCACGATAAAATTCCACAGCCCGAAAGTGAGGTCTTTACCATGTATTGTGTACGAAAGGTGACCGACGATCTGGTCTGGATCGGCGCCAACGACCGCCAGCACGCCTACTTTGAGGCCACCCATCCCGTCCCCCGTGGGATGTCCTTCAACTCCTATCTGCTGCTGGACGAAAAGACCGTCCTGTTCGACACGGTGGACCGGGCGGTTCAGACCCAATTCTTCGAGAACCTGGAATACGCCCTGGACGGCCGGAAGCTGGACTACGTCTTTGTCCACCACATGGAGCCCGACCACGCCGCCACCCTGGGCGACCTGATGATCCGCCACCCCGAGGCAACCATCGTGTGCAACGGCAAGGCCGTGAACATGATCCGCCAGTTCCACTGCACCGATCCCAAGGGCGCCATTCTGGTCAAGGAGGGCGACGTCATTGACACGGGCCGCCACCACTTCACCTTTGTCAACGCCCCCATGGTCCACTGGCCCGAGGTCATGGTCAGCTACGACTCCACCGACAAGATCCTGTTCTCCGCCGACGCCTTCGGCACCTTCGGCGCCCTGAACGGCGTGCTGTTTGCCGACGAGGTGGACTTTGACCACGACTGGCTGGACGAGGCCCGGCGCTACTACACCAACATCGTGGGCAAATACGGCCCCCAGGTGTCTGCTCTGCTGCAGAAAGCCGCCGGGCTGGACATCCGGATGATCTGCCCCCTCCATGGTCCGGTGTGGCGCAAGGACCTGGACTACATCATCGGCAAATACGCCAAGTGGGCCGCCTACGAGCCCGAGGTCCAGGGCGTGCTGATCCCCTTCGCCTCTGTCTACGGCGGCACCGAAACCGCCGCCAACATCCTGGCCTGCCGGCTGGCCGAGCTGGGCATCCCCGTGGAGATGTACGACGTGTCCATCACCCACTACTCCTATGTGCTGTCTGAGACCTTCAAATACAGCCACATCGTCTTCGCCTCCACCACCTATAACAACGGCATTTTCGTCACCATGGAGAATCTGCTCCGGGACGTGGCCCACCATAACCTCCAGAACCGCACCGTCGCCCTGATCCAGAACGGCTCCTGGGCCCCCGCCAGCGGCAAGCTGATGGCACAGATCCTGGGCGAGCTGAAGAACACTCAGATCCTGGAGGCCCCCGTGACCCTGAAATCCGCCCTGGCCCCCGGCCAGGAGGCGGAGCTGGAGGCCCTGGCCCAGACTCTGGCCGCCTCGGTCAAGGGCGAGGCCCCCGCCCAGCCCCAGGAAGCGGCCCCGGCGGCCAAGCCCCGCGGCTTCGTCTGCAAGATCTGCGGCTTTATCTATGAATCCGATACCCTGCCCGCCGACTTCACCTGCCCCATCTGCCGCCGCCCCGCCAGCGATTTCGAGCCTCTGGCCTAAGGGCAAGACATTTTATCAGACAATAAATAAAAAGGAGGAACCTATCATGAAGTATGTTTGCGACCTGTGTGGCTTTATCTATGACGAGGCCAAGGAAGGCCCCATGCCGGACGATTACGTCTGCCCCCTGTGCGGCGCGGACAAGACCCATTTTGAAAAGGATGAGGGCTGAGTCCGTTCTCCGTGCCGCGCTTCGTTTCTGAAAACGAATTTTTCGTTTTTTAACTTGCATTTTTGCGACTTTTACGGTTGACATTCCCCTGTTTTCGACGTATACTTGTGAAACAAGAAGGCGAGGACGCTGTTGGCGTCCCCGCCTTCTGTTTATTTTATCCAATCCCAACGGATAGAATAAAGGAGCCACACAAGGGGGAGTTTTTATGGAAGAATTGGTCCGGCACAGTGACCAGATCAACAAACAGCTGGCCCGGTACGGCGTCAAGTTCGGACTGTACAAAAACGGGGTCTTCAACGAGCGCCTGTTTCCCTTCGACGCCATCCCGCGCATCATTTCAGCCCAGGACTTTCAGCGCCTGGAGAAAGGACTTCGCCAGCGGGTCACCGCCCTGAACCTGTATTTGAAGGACATTTACTCCGAGGCGAAGATCGTCCGGGACGGCGTGGTCCCCGCCGATTTTGTCTATTCCTCCTCAGGCTATCTGACCCCCTGCGAGGGTATCACCCCGCCCAAGGGGATCTACAGCCACATTTCCGGCATCGACCTGGTCCAGGCCGAGGACGACTGGTACATCCTGGAGGACAACCTGCGCATTCCCTCCGGCGCCTCCTATCCCCTGATCGCCCGTGACCTGTGCCGCAAGTCATCCCCCATCACCTTTCAGACCAACAAGTTGGTGGACAACCGGAACTACGGAGAGATGCTCCGGAGCGTCATGGACCATGTGAACTGCGGCGGCATCAACGTGGTCTTTACCCCTGGCCGGTACAACGCCGCCTACTTTGAGCACTCCTATCTGGCCGAGCGCACCGACTCCGTGCTGGTGGAGAGCCGGGACCTGTATGTGGAGAACGACGTGCTCTGGTACCAGGGGATGGACCAGACCTACCGGGTCGGCGCCCTGTACCGCCGGATCAGCGACGAGTACCTGGACCCGGTCACCTTCCTGCCCGAGTCCCTCATCGGCATCCCCAACCTGATGGCCGCCTACCGGGCGGGCAACGTGGCCATCATCAATGCCCCGGGTAACGGCGCCGCCGACGACAAGGGCATTTACTACTTCGTCCCCAAGATGATCCGCTACTATCTGGGAGAGGAGCCCATTCTTCACAACGCCCCCACCTACCTGCCCTTCTACGAGGAGGACCGGAAGTATGTGCTGGAGCACCTGGACCGGCTGGTCATCAAGGACGTGGCTGAGGCGGGAGGATACGGCGTGGTCTTCGGCAGGGACCTGACCAAGCAGCAACTGGCGGACTTCGCGGAAACCATCAAGGCCGAGCCCCGCCGCTTCATCGCCCAGGAGGTCATCAATTTCCTGGACCTGCCCATCATGGTACACCCCCGGCGTCACCGGAGTCAACACCACCGCCGCCCAGGCCTTCTCCATGGCCCGGGGGGTCTGTCAGGACGAGAGCCACATCCTCATCGCCCTGTGCCGCATGGCAGGCATCCCCGCCCGGTACATCTGCGGCCTCACCGTGGGCGAGGGCGCCACCCACGCCTGGGTGGAGGTCTGGTCCGAGGGCTGCTGGTACGGCCTGGACCCCACCCGGAACAAGCGGGTGGACGAGACCTACCTGGTGCTGGCCATCGGGCGGGACTACTACGACTGTCCCGTGGAACGGGGCGTACTCATGGGCAGCGGCGCCCAGCAGCAGTCGGTCTATATGCGGGTGTCGGAACAATAAAATTACCCCACAGGAGTAAACTCCTGTGGGGTATTCTCATGGCGCAAACGCTCTTTCCTTGCCCAGAGCCGGGGCCGCAATGTTCCGGGTGTGGCGTATTTCCTCCCATTCGGTAGTCTTTTTCACGAAGCTGCCCAGGGTGATGGGCAGCCAGGACAGGAGGAACAGCCAGTAAAACAGCAGCCCGCCCAGGATGCGCTGGTCCCATTTCCCCTCCGCCGTCAGCACCAAAGCCGCCGCCAGGGTGGACCAGAGCGCGGTAAACGCCAAATTCGCCGCCAGGGTCCCCACCAGCACCGCCGGGACTTGCCCCAGTGTCCGGCAGTCCAGACAGGCGGACAGCAGAGAGATGGCCAGCCCCGCCACCGCCGCCGCCTGATAGGCGGGAACCAGCAGGGTGGCCTCCAGGTCAGCCAGCGCCAGCCTCCGGCGGCGCGTTCTCCGCTCCCCGGCTGCCTGGCCCAGGTAGGTCTCCGCCACCTGGAGGGTTCCGCTGGACCATCGGCGGCGCTGGACCACGGACTGGGCATAAGTAAGGGGCTGTTCATCATATGTGATAGCCTTGGGGACCCAGTATACCCGCTCCCCCGCCAGCACGCACTGGGCGGTGAGCTCCAGGTCCTCGCTGACGGTTTGGGTGTTCCACCCGCCCAGGGCCTCCAGGGTCTCGGCCGACACCATAAATCCGGTGCCGTTGACCATGGCGGACAGGCCAAGCCCCGCCTTGCCGCCGTTGTGAAAGCGGTCCATCATCCAGTAATAGATGGAACAGCTGCCGGAGACCGGGGTGTCATAGGGGTTTTTGCTGTCCCGGTAGCCTTGGGCCACCCGGACCCCGGACTGGTATGCATTGTTCATCTCCGCCAGAAAATCCGGGTGGGCCAGGTTGTCCGCGTCAAAGACGCAGTAGGCATCATATCCCCGGCCCCGTATCCGCCGGTAGGCGAAGCGCAGCACCTCCCCCTTGGACCGAACGGGAACGGTACATTCCAGCACCTTCGCCCCAAAGCCTGCGGCGGCCCGGGCGGTATTGTCGGTGCAGTTGTTGGGGATGACCCAGATGTCGTACAGCTCCGCCGGGTAATTCTGGGTCAGCAGGCTGTTGATCAGCGGGCCGATGACCAGTTCCTCGTTCCGGGCGGCGATGAGGACGGCGAACCGGGTCCGGGCCGGGTGCCAGCCGTAGTCCTCCGGCTTCCGCCAGGACATGAGGGCGGTGACCAGATAATACCCTCCCCAAAGGGCAAGCCCCAGGCCAACCAGCTCGGACAGCGCCGAAAACACAGCGGCAAACCATTCCATACAGATCCCTCCTAAATTCTGCCACAATGCTATCAGGACTTTGTTAAGGAGAGGGTGGGAGGATCTTTAAGATTTGATAAAGAGATTCTTAATTTGATTTCGAGCCGGTTCCTTTTCCTTCGACCTTTGTTCACATTTTGTTTATTTGACATTTTTGCCAGAAAAAGTTATACTATTTTTGTAGATAACGCCAGATAACCACCCGTGGTCAGGAGCGCGTCCCCGTTGTGCTGTGGACGCAGTACTTTCCGCGGGCCATATTTTACACTTTTTTCGGAAGGGTAAAATATTCCGTCCGGTTGGCGTCCGGACAAGTCCGCCCCGCTCACCCAGGCGCCGCCCGCTTGCCAGGCGCCCACAGGAAAAGGAGGTCATTTTGCTTCGATTCGAGCACGTATCCATGTCTTACGGCAGCCAAACGATTCTACATGATCTGAATTTCGAGATCAAAGAGGGGCAGTTCGCCGTCTTTATCGGCCCCTCCGGCTGCGGCAAGACCACCACACTGAAGATGATCAACCGGCTCATCCAGCCGGACAGCGGCCACATCTATCTGGACGGCAAGGACATATCCTCCGTGGACCGCTACGAGCTGCGCCGCCACATCGGCTACGTGATCCAGCAGATCGGGCTGTTCCCCAACATGACGGTGGCCCAGAACATCTGTGTGGTGCCAAAACTGCTCAAATACCCCAAGGAAAAAAACGAACAGACGGTACGGGACATGCTGGCCATGGTGGATATGCCCTATGAGAAGTATGCCCACAAGTACCCCTCGGAGCTGTCCGGCGGCCAGCAGCAGCGTATCGGAATCCTCCGTGCCCTGGCGGCGTCGCCCCCCGTGGTGTTGATGGATGAGCCCTTCAGCGCCCTGGACCCCATGACCCGGCGCTCCCTCCAGCTGGAGGTGAAAAACCTTCAGCAGCGGCTGAATAAGACCATCGTCTTCGTCACCCACGACATGGAGGAGGCCCTGGATCTGGCCGACGTCATCGTCTTCATGGACAAAGGCCGCATCGTTCAGATGGCGCCCCCGGAGGAGATGCTGGAACACCCCGCCACCGAGCAGGTCAGGGAATTTTTGGGCAAGCATCTGCCCGCCCCCTCCCCCGCCGACATGACGGCCGCCGACTTCATGCGCACCGGCATCATCACCGTCAATCAGAACCGGGGCATTTACGAGTGCGTCAGCCGCATGCAGCACCACAACGTGGACACCCTGCTGGTGGTGGATGAACAAAAACGGTACCAGGGCACCGTGTCCATTGCGGACATCCGACTCACCGGGCACGTGGTCAAGACCATCGGCCCCCTGGTCCGGTGCACCACCCCCACGGTGACGGTGGGAGACAACGCCAAAGACTGCTTCGACCTGCTGATCTCCAGCGGCTTCCCCTATCTGGTGGTGCTCAACGAGGACCAGACGGTGGCCGGTATCATCACCAAGACCAGCATGGCCTCCGCCATGGCGGAGCACCTTTGGGGGTGATGGAATGAACGCTCTCCAATCGCTGTCCGCCGCCTGCTCCGCCATTCTTCCCAGACTGCTGGAGCATCTGGGCTACACCCTGGCCTCCGTCTCCATCGGCTTCCTGCTGGGCCTGGTGCTGGGCATCCTGCTCACCCGGACTCCCAAGCTGTCCCGGTGTATCCTGCCGGTGCTGTCGGTGCTGAACACCATCCCGGGCATCGTCTTCATCGGCGTGCTGTTCCTCTATCTGGGGCGGCGGTCCGCCACCGTCCTCATCGCCCTCTCCGTCTACGCCATGTTCCCGGTGCTGAAAAACACCTTCACCGGACTGAACGAGGTGGACGCCCAGTACAAGGAGGCGGCCCGGGGCTGCGGCATGGACCACTTCCAGCAGCTGGTCCTGGTTGAACTGCCCCTGGCCATGCCCACCATCATCGGCGGGCTGCGCATCGCCACCGTCTACACCGTCAGCTGGACCGTGGTGGCCTCCATGATCGGTCTGGGCGGACTGGGCGACTTCATCTACAAGGGAGTCAGTTCCAACAACAACGCCCTCATCCTCCAGGGAGCCATCCCCGCCGCCCTGCTGGCCTTCGTCCTGGGGACTCTGGTGGACATCCTGCAGCGCCATGTGGTCCCCCGAGGCCTGCGGAAAGGGAGGGATGAGGAATGACCTTTGCCATGGTTTGGGAGCATTTGCTTCTGGTCCTCTCCTCCCTGGTCATTGCTGTGGGGGTGGGCGTCCCTCTGGGACTGCTGTGCTACCTGACCCCGCGGCTGGGGAACGTTATCCTGCGGGTGGTGGATCTGATCCAGACCACTCCCGCCCTGGCCCTGCTGGGCATCATCATGGTGTTCCTGGGACCGGGCAAGCCCACGGTGATGATCGGCCTGGCCCTCTACTCCCTCCTCCCCATCGTCCGGAACACCTGCCTGGGCCTGAATCAGGTGTCCCCCCATCTGAAAGAGGCCGCCACCGGCATGGGGATGACCCCAGCCTACCGCCTGCTCCATGTGGAGCTCCCCCTGGCCATGCCCATGCTGTTCACCGGCGTCCGGATCGCCGTGGTCAACGCCATCGGCACCGCCGTCTTCGCCGCCTCAGTGGGCGGCGGGGGCATCGGCAGCGTCATCAACAGCGGCATCCGCCGCCGGAACATGGAGCTGATCCTGCTGGGCACCCTGGCCCTCATGGTCATGGCCCTGGTCTTGGACCTGCTCATGGGCTGGGCGGAGCGCCGCCTCAACAGGCGCGGCGGGAAAAAGCTGCCCGGCTGGGCCAAATGGACCGGAGGAGCCGCTCTGGCCGCGGCCTCAGTGGCCCTGATCGCCGCCATGCTGGTCCCCGCCAATACCGAGGGAAAGCTGGTCCTCTATGATGGGGACTACTCCGAGGTCAAGCTGATGCACAGCATGGTGAAGCAGCTGGTGGAGGACAAGACGGACCTGACGGTGGAGATCCGGGATCAGATGACCCAGGTGAATAACTACAACTCCCTGCGGGGGGACTCCCCCAGCTGCGACCTGATGTTCAGCTACGACGGCACGGTGCTGACCACCTTCCTGAAGCTGGACGTCACCGACGTACCCGAGGGCATGAGCCTGTATGATTTCGTCAACCAGGAGGTCAGCGCCCGGGAGGACCTGCATCTCATGGGCAAGGTGGGGCTGGACAACACCTACGCCCTGGGCGTCACCCGGGAGGTGGTGGAGCGGTACGGCGTCAAGACCATCAGCGAGCTGGCCACCTGCGCTCCCCAGCTGCGTCTGGGCGGCGAGCACGAGTTCTTTACCGCCGAGGGCAGCATGAAGTATCAGCCCTTTGTGGAATTCTACGGTCTGGCGTTCCAGGAGGCCATCCCCATGGACGCCGCCCTGAAATACAACGCCGTGGAGGAGGGCGCCTTCGAGGTCATGGTGGTCTACGCCACCGACGGCCTGAACAAGCGGGCGGGCCTCACCATTCTGGAGGATGACCGCTCCTTCTTCCCGGAGTACAACGGGGCCTTTCTGGTCCGGGACGACCTGTTTGAGCGGTTTTATGAGGCCGCCCCCAATCTGGAGGACGTGCTGGAGCTGCTCACCGGACAGGTGGACAATGACGCCATGGTATCCCTCACTTACGCCGTGGACGTGGAGGGCAAGGACATCACCCAGACGGCCCACGACTTCCTGGTGGAGCGGGGGCTGCTGGACAACTGAACCCACAACAACGCAGGCCCTGCCGGACAGTTCCGGCAGGGCCTGTGCTTTTCTCGATTCATAGGACGGCCCTTCCCCCGCATAGGCTGGAACCAGCTGAAAGATGGGAGGGCGCGCCATGGAGAGCCGCTTGGAGGAGCTTCGCTACAAAGAGGTCATCTGCGTCTCAGACGGCAGCCGTCTGGGCTATGTGGGGGACATGGAGCTGGATCTGGAGGAGGGGCGGGTCCTCGGTCTGATCCTCCCAGGCCGCCGGAGGCTGTTCGGCCTGCTGGGCCGGGAACCGGACCGCCGCATCCCCTGGGAGGCGGTGCGCCGCTTCGGGGATGACATCATTTTGGTGGAAAACAGCCCCGATCCTCCCTCTTTAGAAGAACCATAAGGGAAAACCGCCTTACAGTTCCGCCGCCGTTCCCGTGGCGAAAAACCAAAGCACCATTCTCCGGACCGGGCGGCCTAAAATGGCGGACAGGGCCCGGCTGTACGCCTCCAGCTGGGGGCGGTACTCCTCCGCCCGGGTCCGCTCCCCGCCGGGGGCGATCCGGTCGCTTTTGAAGTCCACCACTGTGACCCCATCTCCACCGTCAAACCAGGCGTCGATAACGCCCTGGAGCAGGACCTCCTCCCCCTCCTCCGCCTCGGGGTAGTAGTCCCGGGCGGGGACCAGAAGGGAGAATTTGAACTCCCGGCGGCACTCCTTGGCCCCGGCCATCTCCTGGCCCAGTGGGCTGGCAAAAAAGGCCGACAGCCGCTCCGGCTCCACCGCGTCTCCCTGGGCCTGCGTCAAAAACCCCTGGTCTACCAGCCGTTTCAGTTCCACACCGATGGCCTCTGGGCTGTGGTCCCCCGTCAGCGGCATGTACTGCATGGCCAGATGGAGGGCGGTCCCCCGCTGTGTGGGACTCAGGCCCTTCTCTCCGCCCCGGAAGTCAGGACGGTGGATGGGCGGCTGCTCCACCCGCTGGGCGGGGACAGGCGCTCCTTCCTCCGCCGCCTCCCGGTCTAACGGCCTGCCCTTGATCTGGGTGGCGGTGAGCTTGGAGGGGATGTTGGCGGAGGCCATATGGGAATAGCGCCAGGCCAGCCGTGCGGCCAGGTCCTTCGCTTCGCCCCTCTTTTCCTCCTCCGGCAGGCCGGCAAAACGGCCAGGACGCTCCTCCATCTGGCTGAGGGGCAGCCCCTCCACCCAGCGGATGTCCCAGGCGGGTCCCAGCGGGCCGCACTCCACCTCGGGCAGTCCGGCCATGGTCCGCAGCGGGGCGGCCTCGGGCCGGGTAAGGGCGTGGAGCAGCACCCACGCGCCCACATTCTGCTGGCTCTCCAGGGCCATGGGGGACACCGGGGCGGACAGGTCCTCCCCCAGCCGCTCCAGGGCCCGCAGCCCCTCAGGCAGAGCCAGGGTCAGGATCAGCTTCTCCTTTGCCCGGGTCATGGCCACGTACAGCAGCCGCAGCTCCTCCGACATCATCTCCCGTTCCAGCTGGCGGGCCACCGCCTGCCGGGCCAGGGTGGGATATTCCACCATCCGCTCCCGGTCCAGGCCCTTGGGACCCACCCCCAGAACAGGGTGGAACAGCACCGGACGCATCAGGTCGTCCCGGTTCAGCCAGCGGCTCAGGCCGCACAACAGCACCACAGGCTTCTCCAAGCCCTTGGACCGGTGGATGGACAGGATGGACACGCCCTCCCCCTCCCGGCCCGGTCCGGCGGTTGTCAGCTTGGCTCCGTTTTCCCGCATCCGGTCCAGCCGCAGCAGGAACTGAAACAGGGTCCGGCAGCCGGATTCCTCCAGCTGTCCGGCCAGGGCATAGAGGGAGAGCAGGTTGTCCTGCCGCTCCCGTCCCCCGTCCATGGCGCCGAAAACGCCCAGCAGGTTGGTCTTTTCATAAATGTGCCAGATCAGCTGGCGGCAGGTCCGGTCCCCCGCGCCGAAGCGCAGTTCCTCCAGTTCCTCCAGAAAGTCCCGGCATTCCCGGTCCCCCTGCTCCCCGGCATGGACCAGAGCGGAGTAGAAGTCCCCCTCCCAGTCCGCCCGGAGCAGGGCCAGCTTGTCCCCGGAGAAGCCGTACACCGGGGAGCGCAAAACAGCGATCAGGGGCACGTCCTGGCGCGGGTTGTCCACGATCCGCAGCATGGACAGGGCCACGCTGACCTCCGTGGTGTCAAAGAAATCCCCGCCGCCGTCGGCGGACCAGGGAATCCCCTCCTCCCCCAAAGCCCGCAGATAGTGGTGGAGGACGGAGCCGGGGCTGCGCAGCAGAATCATGATGTCCGAGGGGCGGACAGGCCGCTGCCCCTCCCCCTCGGCGATCATCAGGGGCTGGGCCAGCAGTTCCTTGATCCGGCGGGCGGCGTACCGCGCCTCCAGCAGGTCCTTGCTGTCCTTCTCCCCCTCCTGGTCCCCCAGGAAGGACAGGTCCAGGGCGTCCAGCTCCAGGGCATAGTCCGCCCCCTCAGGGAAGGCCGCCCCCGGGACCAGGGCCTGGTCCTCCGTGTAGTCCAGCTCCCCGAATTCTGTTGACATAATGTTTCGGAATAGGTCGTTGCATCCCTCCAGCACCTGGGGCCGGGAGCGGAAATTCCGGGACAGCACCCGCTTTCGGGGTTCCCCCTCCTTGGCCTGTTCCCCGGCGGCAAAGCGGCGGTACTTGTCCAAAAAGATGGTGGGATCAGCCAGCCGGAACCGGTAGATGGACTGCTTTACATCCCCCACCTGGAACAGCTTCCTCCCCCCGTCGGAGATGGCGGAGAAAATGGCGTTCTGGACCTGGTTGGTATCCTGGTACTCGTCCACCTGGACCTCCTCGAACCGGGCGGACCAGGCCTGGGCCAGGGCGGTGGGCGCTCCCGTTACATCCAGCAGCAGCTTCACCGCGAAGTGCTCCAGGTCGGAGAAATCCACCAGGGAGCGGCGGCGCTTTTCCGCGGCGTAGGCCCGCTGAAAGTCTATCACCAGGTCCATGAGGGCCTGGACGGCGGGCCGGGACAGTTCCAGCTCCTCCAGAAGCTGGGCGCTGGTCCCGGCGACCTGCTCCGCGCCCTTGTCCAACAGCTTTTTGCAGCGGGTCCGGATGGCCTTCATCCGCTCCCCCGCTACCGCGGCCCGCTCCTCCTCCATGGGGCTGACCTCTCCGGTACGCTTCTTCTTCCGTCCCGCAGCCGGGAAAGGAATGGGCAGGCGGGCAGCGGCCTCATCCCAGCCGTCCGCCCGGAGGAACTCCTCCACCCCCTCCAGAGAGGCGGACAGGGAGGGGCCGTAGTTCTGTTCCAGCAGCTCGTCCCCGGCGGTAAGCGCCAGGGCCTGGGCCAGCTTGTCCCGGCAGGCCTCCGCCGTCCGCTTGGCCTCCCCCAACAGCAGGGCGCCCCAGGCTGTCTGGGCCAGGTCGGACACCCCCTCCAGATTCCAGACCCGCTTCTGCTCCTCCAGCCAACGCTCCGGGTCCGGGTGGCTCTGGACCCGGCTGTGGATGTCCAGTACGATCTGGGCCAGGCGGCTGTCGTCCCGCCCGGCGGCCAGGGTATCGGCCAGCTGGGCGAAGGGCCCCTCCGGGTCCAGCCCCTCGTACCGCTTGTCCAGAACGTCTTCCAGAGTCCGGGCCATCAGGACCTGGGCCTCCCCCTCGTCGCACAGCCGGAAGTCCGGGTCCAGGTCCAGCAGGTGGCCGCTCTCCCGCAGGAGAGCGGAGCAGAAGGCGTGGATGGTGGAGATATGGGCCTGATAGACCAGAGTGGACTGGCGGCGCAGGTGGCGGTCGTTCGGCCGCTCCGCCAGCCGCGCGGCCAGCTCCTGGGCAACGCGGGAGCGTAGCTCGGCGGCGGCGGCTTTGGTGTAGGTGATGACCAGAAATCGGTCGATGTCCAGCCCCTCCCCGGTCACCCGGTCCAGCAGCCGCTCCACCAGCACACGGGTCTTCCCCGACCCGGCCGCGGCGGACACCAGCAGTTCCCCGCCCCGGTCATTCACGATTTTTTGTTGTTCTTCCGTCAGAGGAAAGGCCATGACGCCGCCTCCTTTCCTGGAGTAGGGCAAGAGCTCTGCCCTTGCCATCCAACGGTCATATCAGCATGAGGGGCCAGTTTGCAAGGCAGAAGCTTTATGATGACCGTTGCTCAAAGTATTGTAGGGTGGCCCTTTTGGGCCGCCGCGTTCAGGGACCACGGACGTTGGAATATCGCCTGCGGGCGGGATGAAGAATAAGAGATTTCGCCCTGCGGGGCGTTGTCTTTGACTGCGTCGATCCCCTTCGCTGTGTGCAGCTTGATTCAGCGACGACCCATATCCGCTCGTCCCGCAGAGCGCAGACTACCGCCCTACAAACCAAAAGTAATCTTTATCACAAAATCAGCACAAAGGTCCCCGCGGCGATCAGCGCGCCGCCCAGAACCTTGGTCACCGTGACCTTCTCCCCCAGCACCAGGAAGGCCAGCACCATGGAAATGACCACGCTGAACTTGTCGATGGGAATGACCTTGCTGGCCTCTCCGATCTGGAGGGCATGAAAATAGCACATCCAGGACAGGCCGGTGGCCAGGCCGGAGAGCACCAGGAAGACCCACCCCCGGGTGGTGATGTCGCTGATCCCAGTATGCTTCCCGGTGGCGAAGACGATGGCCCAGGCCATGACCAGAACAACGACGGTCCGGATGGCGGTGCCCAGGTTGGAGTTGATGCCGTCCATCCCCAGTTTGGCAAAGATCCCGGTCAGCGCGGCGAAGACGGCTGACAGCAGCGCGAAAACAGCCCACATAATAGAATCCCCCTCCTTTTTGTTACTCTTTCAGCACGCTGAGGAACTTTTCGATCCGAATGCCCTTGTTCTTCTCGATCTCGTCCTGTTCCAGGAAAATGAGCCGCTCCAGCACATCCATGGCCCGCTTCACCGCCGGACGCAGGGGCTTGCCGGCCAGCAGCTCCCCCACCAGCACGGCGGAGAACATATCGCCGGTCCCCGGGAAATGGACCTTGATAAACCGGAAGGGAATGGTGAAATATTCCCCCGTGTTCCCGTCATAGCCCCAGACCACATGGTTCCCGGACTCCTGCTCCACGCCGCTGGTGATGACCACCGAGCGGGGGCCGAAGGCCAGCAGTCTGTCCACCACCCGGCGGGCCTCCTCCTTGTTCAGGGACTCCCGGCCCTCATACAGGCCGGTGAGAAACTGGGCCTCGGTGAGGTTGGGCACGATGACGTCGGCCACCCCGATGAGGCGGCGCATATTCTCCACCGTCTCCTCCGTCACCCCGTTGTAGAGCTTGCCGTCGTCCCCCATGATGGGGTCGGTCATGACCAGCAGGCCCTCCTTCTTCTGGCTGGCGATGAAATCCCGGATGATGCCCACCTGGGCCGCCGAGGCCAGAAAGCCGGTGGTGATGCAGTCGAACTGAAACCCCAGCTGCTTCCACACGTCAATGGCCTTTACCATATAGTCGGTGGTGTCCAGGATGGTGAATTTCCCATAGTCCAGAGTGTTGGACACCAGAGCGGTGGGCAGGTTGTAAATGCTGTGTCCCAGGTTGGACAGGATGGGCAGCATGGCCGCCAGAGCCACCTTGCCGTACCCCGGCATATCGTTGATGATCAGAATGTTTTTGTTGTCTTCCACGGTTCTTCCCTCTTTTATGATATATGATATTATGATATACCGCCCCGCGGCGCTCAGCCCTTCTCCAAAAATTCCAGCACCAGGCTGTTGAACTGCTCCGGGTTCTTCCGGGCCAGGAAGTGGTCCCCCGGCAAAATGGCCAGCCGGGCGCTGGGAATGGGCGCGGCGATGGACCGGGTATGGGATTCCAGGATCATGTCCTTCTCCCCGGCCACCACCAGGGTGGGCATCCGCAGGCTCCGCAGGGCCAGGTGGTCAATGTGGGGCTGGGTCACCATCAGGTCCACCATCTCAAATTCCGCTTTCTTCCCGGGGTCCGCCGCCTCCAGGACCTTGAGCCAGGTCCACTTGGCCTTGTCGGCCAGCCGGACGCTCCGCTTCAGGCCGTCAGGCTCCAGGTTCGCCCCGTCCACCACCAGCTTTTCGATGTACTGGGGATACTTCAAGGCGAAGATCAGGGCGATGTTGCCCCCGTCGGAAAAGCCCAGCAGATGGCACCTGGAAATGCCCAGACCGTCCAGAAACTCCTTCAGGTCCTCCGCGAACTGTTCCAGGGTGAAGGGCGCCTCCCCCCGTGGGGACTTGCCGTGCCCCCGGGTATCCGGCGCAATGACCCGGTAGCGGAGGGAGAAGGGCTCCATCTGATGCTCGAAGTAGCTGTGGTCCTCCCCGTTGCCGTGGAGCAGCACCAGGGGAAAGCCCTCCCCCGCCTCAACATAATGCAGTTCAATGTCCATATCCGTTCCTCACAGTCCTGTGCCCGCCAGGGGCAGTATATTGATCACCGGCTCCTCGTAGGGGTGGGCCGATTTGATGGCGCTTACTGTCTCCGCCAGCCGTCCTTCCCGGCAGCAGACCTCGATCTTGATCTCCTCCGCCTGGGACAGCTCCCCCGCCCGGCCGTCATAGGGGCAGGCGCCCTCCAGAGGCCGCCAGCAGCTGTTCACCCGGCTCCAGGACAGGCAGCGGTCGTAATTGCCGATGTGGCCCGCGTCCACGGACCAAAGGGCCTCCCGCACCGCCCCCAAATGGCTCTCTGGGACGAAGATCTCCAGTTTATAGATCCGTTCACTCATGGCGCTCCTCCAGATTCTCCCAGAACTCCCGGGCCCCCACCGACGGCAGCCAGCGGCGGCAGTCGCCGCCCCGGCCCTCCTCGAACTGGCAGGCGTCCGCGTAGTCGCACCAGCGGCAGGCGTTCTTCTCCGGCCCCCGCCAGAAGGGGTCGGCGGAGATGTCCCCCCGGGCCAGCTCCCGGCAGATCTCCTCCAGCACCTTCTGGATGTGGCGGCCCAGCTTGCCCAGCTGCTCCGCCGTGGCCAGCGCCTCCCCGGAGATGGCTCCGGTGGATCTGGACACCTTCAGGGGCAGGAAGCGGTAGCCGCCCTCCCCGGCGGGCTCCATGGCCTCCAGCACGGCGGGATCGTCCAGCACCAGGCCGCTGCGCCGCAGTTCCTTGTCCATGGTCTTCCGCCAGACCTCGTCGCTCATGAGACGGCTGCCCCGGACCACCGCGTCCCGGGCGGGGAGGTAGAGCACGCCGGCCCCCTCCACAGGCAGGCCGTAGAGGCTCTCCCCCTTGCCCTCCAAGGTGAACAGGTATAGGAGCATCTGCAGCCCCAGGCCGTTCCACACCTCGGTGAGGTCAAAGGACTTCCTGCCGGTCTTATAGTCCACCACCCGCAGGTACAGCCGCCCGTCATGGACCCAGCCGTCCACCCGGTCCACGAATCCGGTGACGCTGATGGTCACATCGTCCACCGTCAGCTCCACAGGGGGCAGGTCCTCCTTCCGGCCAAAGCCCAGTTCGAAGGAGATGGGCTTGAACTGGGAGCTCAGCAGTTCTTCCGCCACATTGTCCACCACCGCCTGGACGGACCGGAGCAGACGTCGGAACAGGTAGCGGAACCGGTCGGACTGGCCCTCCAGTCCCCCCAGCTCCTCGGACACATAGCGGTCCACCGCCTCCTGGGTCAGCTGCCGCAGCCGCTTTTTCCGGTCCTCCAGCACCGTCCCCTCCATGCCGGGCAGGGCAGTCTGCCGGAACATCTCATCCCGGAGCACGTGCTCCAGCACATAGTGGACAAAGGTCCCGTACTCAGGGGCTGTAAAGCCGGCAGGCTTGCGGGGTTCCGCCTTTAATCCGTAGCGCATGAAGTAGGAGAAGTGGCAGGATTTGTACTTGTCCATCCGGGAGGCGGACATGGGGACCCGCTTCCCGTACAGGCGGTCCACCGCGGGCCGGGACAGGCTCCCCCGCTCCCACTGGGCCGCCCGGAGCAGCCGCTCCACCTGAGGGGCGTACTGGGGCAGACCCTCCAGAGCCTGACGGGCAGCCGGGTCCCGCCCCGCCTGCTCCAAAGCGGGCAAGGGGGCTTCCAGGCGGAAGGAGCCGTTTAATTCTTCCTCTTTGACCCATTTTAAATCGGAAAACAGCAGCCTGAACCGCTCCGCCAGAAAGCTGGGGCGGCGCTCCTCGCCCCCCGCCCCCTGGGCGGGCCAGGATACCAGCAGACGCCGGCTGGGCCGGGCGCAGGTGAGGTACACCGTGGTCATCTCCCGGTAGAGCAGCTCCCGGGTGGAGCCGTTCAGTTCCAAGCCGTAGGCAGCCAGCAGGGTGCGGTCATCATCGGACAGCAGCCCGGCGGAGGCCCCCACCTGGGGGATGGACGCGTCATCCGCCCCCAGGAGGATCAGGGCCTTGACCCGGTGCCCGGTCTGGCGGGTGGTCTCTCCCGCCGTCACCCGGTCCAGGGAAACAGGGATGGTGCCCACGTCGTACTGGGACAGCACCAGCCGGAACAGCAGGGCGAACTCCTCCAGCTCCATGGGCGTGTCCCCCAGCAGCGCGGCGCACTGCTCCAGACCCGCGCATAAGATCTCCCACAGCTGGCGGTACTCGTCGGCCAGGGCGGGCTGTCCCCGCCGGGACAGCTCCTCCACCCGCCGGGACAGCCGGTCCGGGAGGCCGATGGTTTCCATAAAGCTGTAAAGTGTTTCCACCTGACCCTTCCCGGTTTTCATAGGATTTTTCCGCAGCAGCTCCAGCGGCTCCGCCACCTGGCGGCGGGACCGGTCCAGGCGCGCCAGCAGCGCCCTGTCCTCCTCCTCCAAGGGGAATCCATAGCCCCTGGGGTGCCAGGTCCAGGGTTTGGCCTGGGTCCAGCGGCTGCCCCGGATGTCCCATTTCAGCACATAGTTTTCCAGCAGGTCCCGGTCCTCCTCCGGCAGGTCGGTCAGGCCGGTCTTTAAGTAACGAAACACATCATCATATGTGTAGCCCCCCGCCACCGTATCCAGGGCGGCGGTGACCAGGGCCAGCACCGGCTTCTCCAGAATGTCGGTCATCACAGAGGAGAACACCGGCACTCCGTACCGGGGAAACACCGACTCCACCAGGTCCCGGTAGGCACCGTAGTTCCGGGCGGCCACCCCAATGTCCCGGAAGCGCAGCCCCTCCTCCCGGACCAGACCGAGGATGCGGGACGCCGCCCACTCCACCTCAGACCGGGGACCCAGGGCCCGGAACAGCTCCACCGCTCCCTCCGCCGGCACCGGCTCTGTGTTCCGGTGTGCAAAGAGGTTTTCTTCCAAGAATTTCAACGGCTCCGCTTTCACGGGGCAACTGCCGACAAGGTGTTCCACTTCACAGGAAACCCCCGATTTTTGTGCCAGGCGGATGAGCCATGCCGCCGTCTTTCTGGCCGGCGAGAAAATGCCAGTTCCCCCCTCGTCTTCCTCCAGATGGTCGCAGGTGAGGGTGACGGTCACCGTCTCAGCCTGGACCAGCAGGCGGCGCAGCACCTCCCCCTGCTGGGGGGTAAAGTCCGTGAAGCCGTCCAGCCACAGGTCCTTCCCCTTGGCCCAGGGACAGCCCTCCAGCTTCTCCGCCGCCCTGGTCAGCCGGTCCCGGGGGTCCAGGGCGATGTGGGCGGTGAGGGCGTCGTAGGCCCCGCAGATCAGGCCCAGGTCCCGCAGCTTGTCTCCCTCAGGGCCACCCACCTCCTGTCCGGCGGTGATGAGGGCCTCGGGGGGCACGCAGCAGCTTTTCAGCTCGTCCACCGTGGCCAGCAGGGACTGAAGAAACGCGGGCCGCCGGGAGGGTCGGGCATACACCGTCAGCGCTCCGGACACCGACTTGACGGCGCTGTACATCAGTAGCAGCCGTCCGCCCCCGTCCAGTTCCTCCACTCCCAGCCCTCCGGCCTGCTGGAACACACGGTTGGCCAGACGGCTGAAGGACAGGACCTCGGCGTACAGGGAGACTCCGCTTCCCCCCGCCTTACACAGGGCCCGCTCCGCCTCATGGGACTGCTGCTCGGGCACCATGAGCACCTGGGGCCGCTCCCGTCCCGCCTTGCACAGGCGGTCCAGCACCGCGGTGGTTTTGCCCGACCCGGCCCGTCCCAGGATCAGTTTCAGCATCTGTCTCCCCCCTTTGTGGAAAAATCAGGATCTCCGCGCCGCAGACGCAGGTTTCACCAGCCGTTCCGCCGCCGGCGCGGCGGCTCACTAAGAGAAATTATTATACCATATTTCGCCCGTCAAAAAAAGAGCCGGGAAGAAAATGTTACTTTTGGACAGAAAAACATGGCCGCACCCGAAATGGATGCGGCCACGTGGTCTGTCAGTTGGGGTTGACGGTATAGTTGGGGGCTTCCTTGGTGATATAGATGTCGTGGGGGTGAGATTCCCGGAGGCCGGCGGCGGTGATCTGCATAAACTGAGCCTTGCTCTGGAGCTCCTCCACCGTGTGACAGCCGGTATAGCCCATGCCGGCCTTCAGGCCGCCCATGAGCTGGTACACGGTCTCACCCACAGCTCCCTTGTAAGGTACGCGGCCCTCCACGCCTTCGGGAACCAGCTTCTTGTTGTTCTGCTGGAAGTAGCGGTCCTTGGAGCCCTTATTCATAGCGGCCAGGGAGCCCATGCCCCGGTAAACCTTGAACTGGCGGCCCTGGAACACCTCGGTGTCGCCGGGGGATTCCTCACAGCCGGCCAGCAGGGAGCCCAGCATGACCACGCTGGCGCCGGCGGCCAGAGCCTTGGCGATGTCGCCGGAGTACTTGATGCCGCCGTCGGCAATGATGGGGATGTCGTACTTGGCGGCCACGCAGGCTGCGTCATAGACGGCGGTGATCTGGGGCACGCCGATACCGGCCACCACACGGGTGGTGCAGATGGAGCCGGGGCCGATACCGATCTTGACGCAATCGGCGCCCGCCTCGATCAGGGCTTTGGTGCCCTCGGCGGTGGCTACGTTGCCGGCGATCAGCTGCACGTCGGGGTACAGGGACTTGATGCGCTTGACGCAGTTCAGGATGTTCTGGGAGTGGCCGTGGGCAGAATCCAGGGCCAGCACGTCGGCGCCGGCCTCCACCAGAGCCGCCACGCGGTCCAGCACGTCGGAGGTGACGCCGATGGCGGCGCCCACCAGCAGGCGGCCCTTCTCGTCACGGGCGGAGTTGGGATAGACCTCGGCCTTCTCGATGTCCTTGATGGTGATCAGGCCCTTCAGGTGAAAGTCCTTGTCCACGATGGGCAGCTTCTCGATCTTGTGCTGGCGGAGGATCTCCCGGGCCTCGGTGAGGGTGGTGCCCTCGGGGGCGGTGACCAGGTTCTCCTTGGTCATCACGTTGTCGATGAGCTGGTTCATATCGGTCTCGAACTTCATATCACGGTTGGTGATGATGCCGATCAGCTTGCCGTTGTCGCAGATGGGCACGCCGGAGATCCGGAACTTGGCCATCAGCTCGTCGGCCTCCGCCAGGGTGTGGCCCGGACCCAGCCAGAAGGGGTTGGTGATTACGCCGTTCTCGCTGCGCTTCACCATGTCCACCTGTTCCGCCTGCTGGCTGATGGACATATTCTTATGGATGATGCCAAGACCGCCCTCACGGGCGATGGCGATGGCCATGCGGTACTCGGTCACGGTATCCATGGCGGCGCTGACAAGGGGAATGTTCAGATGGACCTTGCGGGTCAGGCGGGTGCGCAGATCGATGTCGGCAGGGAGCACATCGCTGGCTGCGGGGATCAGCAGCACGTCATCGAAGGTGAGCCCCTGCTTGACAAACTTCTGGGCGGCGTCCTGATTGACCATACACTACAACTCCTTTTCTTTACCCCCGGCGGGCCGGGGCTTCTCTTTAGACTTCTGTAAGGATATTAGGCATATTTTAACTCCCCCGTCCGGGGTTGTCAAGGAAGCACTTTGCCAAAAAACATGGCCGCTTCAAAGCGGGATTTGCCGCTCTCGTCGATTCCCCGGACATAGGACTCCTCCGGCGACTCCGCCGCCTCCATGACGATCAGGTCCCCGGGGCGGCACTCGGCCAAATAACCGATCTGCATGGAGGACAAAAACCGGTCCTCGGGCAGCGTCTCCATTCCCAGGGCATCACAGGCGAAGTCGGCGTACCGGGTGTTGTTTACATGGCCGTTGATGTCAGTATCACTGTACCGCATGAGGCGGCGCTCCACCTCCCGCAGTTCCTCCGGGCAGCGCAGCTTACTGAGGGTGCGGGTCTTGCACAGCTCCCCGCCCCCGGTACCCTCCAGTTCCTGGATAGTGGACAGGCGCATCAGCTTGTGGCTCTCCACATGGGCCAGCACCCAGCCGGACACCGACTCCCCCACCGGAACGCCGTCCGCCAGAATGTCGTAGTCCCGGTACATCATGGCGGCCTTGCCGCCCCGGTGCCAGGTGCGGATGGTGATGTCCTCCTCCCACCGCAGGGGGCGGTCCAGATGGTACCAGGACCGGGCCAACATCCAGAAGGCTCCGTATTTCTCGATCAAGGTTTCCCGAGAAAAGCCCCCGTCCTCCGCCGCCAGGGTAGCGGCGATCTGGAGGTGGTTCAGGAGCGCCGAAGCCTTACAGATCCCCCTGCTGTCCACGTCCATGCCGGCCAGGCGGACCTTGTGTTCGTAATACATGCTCATTCCTTCTCTTTTCCCCGGATCAGCAGGTTGGTCTTGCAGCAGATGTCGTCGATGTCGTCCGCCGTGGCGGCAGGGACGCGCATCTGGGCCCCGCACTCGGCGCAGATCAGGTCCACGGAACTGTAATTCACCTGGAAGGTCCAGTTCCTGCTGCCGCAGGCGCAGGAGATGCCCCCCCGCTGGGCGATATCCTTGATCTCAGACAGCACCTCGTGCATGACGATCTCGTCCAGGAACGCGCCCTTCTCCTCGGCGTCCTCCTCCAGCTTGTCCACCGCCTGCTCCAGGCGGGCGGTGGCGGCGTAGACGGGGCCCTCCTCCCCCACATAGCAGCAGTCCAGCCCGGAGGCGGCGCAGGAGAAGGCCAGAGCCTTCTCCCGGATAAAGGCGTGGGAGGGACAGGAAACCGTATGCTCCCGGCCGCAGAACAGACAGGGCACCGTCAGCTGGACCCGGTTGGGCATGAAGTCCACCGTCAGCTCCGACTTGCCGCAGGGGCACTTGATGTGGTTGGTGGAGGCGGCCAGGGAAAACAGGTCCCGCTCCACGATCACCGACTGCCGGCAGTGGGGGCAGATGTAGGATAAAAAGCGTTTTTTCTCATGTTCCATCAAATGGGTTCTCCTTTGTGTCAATGGCTGGGCCTTCCCGGGCATCCGGACCGGAGGCCCACAGCCCCGCCATTCTCATTTCTTCCGGAAATTCTTGCTGCCGCCCTTGTGGAAGGGAGGCTTGTTCTGGTCAGGCTTCCGCTCAATATCCGCCTTGTTCTTCTCAAAGGCGTCGATGATCTTGCCCACCAGCCGGTGGCGGACCACGTCGGCTCCGGACAGGCGGATCACCTTGATGTCCTCGATACCTTCCAAAATCTGGGCGCACCGCTCCAGGCCCGAATCCTCGGGGGAGGGCAGGTCGATCTGGGTCACGTCGCCGGTGAGCACCATTTTGGAGCCCTCGCCCAGACGGGTCAGGATCATCAGGTGCTGGGAGAGGGACATATTCTGGCACTCGTCACACAGCAGGAACATGGATTTCAGGGTCCGGCCCCGCATATAGGCCAGAGGCGCGATCTCGATGATTCGCTTTTCCATATAGCTCTGCACCGTCTCCGGGCCCAGCATCTCGTCCAGGGCGTCGTACAGGGGGCGCAGGTATGGGTCCACCTTATTCTGAAGGTCGCCGGGGAGGAAGCCCAGCTTCTCCCCTGCCTCCACCGCCGGACGGCACATGACGATCTTGTTCACCTTTTTGTCCTTCAGGGCCCGGACGGCCTCGGCCACCGCCAGATAGGTCTTGCCGGTGCCGGCGGGACCGATGGAGATGGTGACGGTGTTCTCCTCGATGGCCTTGATATACTTCCGCTGTCCCAGGGTGCGGCACTTCACCGGAGCGCCGCTGTAGGTATAGGCCACCACGTCCTTCATGGCGGTGACAGTCTCCTCCGCCCGGCCCTGGCGCACCGACTCCAAAGCCCGCACCACGGCGAACTCGTCGATTTTTTCCCCGATGCCCCGCATCTTGTTCAGCATCCCCAGGGTCTGGACCGCCAGGCGCAGATTCCCCTCGTCCCCGCCGGAGACCTCCACGTCCCCGTCCCGGGTGATGAGCTTGACCCCCAGCTCCCGTTCCAGGATCTTCAAATTGGTGTCGCTGATGCCAAACAGGTCCTGCATGGTCAGGACATCCAGTTCAATCTTCTCTGAAGCCAACAGTTTTGTCCTCGCTTCCGTGTGGTATTTTTTCTAGTATATGCTTTTTTTCTTCTTATTTCAATATGGAAATTCGCGCGGTCCTGACCGGCGGAGGGGGCAAGCCCCCGCCCTGCCGCGTAGGCAGCCCATGGCCGGGCGCAGGGCGGCGCGCCTCTAAAGGGTCTCCCCATCCTCCCCGGGGGCGGGTTCCTGGGGCAGGAGGGTGGTACCCGGCACCTCCCTGCCGATCTCCTCCCGGCACTCCGCTGTCAAAGTCACCTGGAGCCGGCCCTCCGCCACCCGGGCGGAGTAATCCACGGACGTGACGGTACCGTCCTCCCCCACCAGCTTCTCCAGCCGCTCCAGCAACCGGCCCTCCAGCAGGTTCTGGGCCGCCTCCAGGTCCACCTCCGCCGTCCGGGTGGTGTAGGCCCGCCGGGTCTCCCGCTCCAGGGAGAGGGGCAGCGTCACGCCGCCCGGCAGGACCGCCTGCCAGGTTTCGGCCCTCTGCTCCCACCCCGGCCCCGCCGCTCCGCCCCCCCACAGGG
>NZ_JADYUM010000012.1 GCF_021531815.1 Pseudoflavonifractor phocaeensis | reverse complement strand
CCCTGTCCCTCCCCCCATATTTCCGGCGCCCCGGGCCAACACCCGCGGTTGGAGAGAAAGGAACGCCCTGCCTATGGACCATCATCTTCCTCTGCACCACCATCACCACATCCGCTATGAACGGATGTTTCCCTACTTGTGGGCCTACACCGCCGTGCTGGCCCTGGCCGGCTTTTGCCTGGACAGCCCGGAGGACATCTGCCGCGGCCTGATCACCATCATCTTCTCCGAGGACTCTCTGATCACCGACTATATCCTCATTGCCGGACCGGGCGCTGCCCTGGTCAATTCCGCCCTGGTGACCGCCATCAGCATCTGCCTCCTCTACCTGGCGGAGGACCGCCTCAACGGCATGACCCTGGTGGTCATTGGCCTGATGTCCGGCTTCTCCCTGTTTGGAAAGAATTTTGTCAACATCTGGCCCATTCTCCTGGGCACCTGGCTATACACCCGTTACCGGAAGGAGCCCTTCGGCCCCTACGCCAACATCGGCCTCATGGCCACCGCCCTGGCTCCGGTGGTCAGCTACATCAGCCTGGACAATGGATGGGGCAACCCCTTCTGGGGGACTTTGGTTGGCGTCACCATCGGCTTTATCCTCCCCCCTCTGTCCACATACACCTACCGCATCCAAAACGGCATGAACCTGTACAATATCGGCTTTGCCTGCGGTCTGGTGGCCTATATCTGCGTCCCGCTGATGGGTTCCCTGGGCGCCAGCCCCACCACACACTACCAATGGGCCTCAGGCTACAATGAGGTCTTCTCCCTGATGCTCTTTATTTTCTGCGGAACTCTGATCGTGGTCGGCCTGTTTTTTGCCGGGAGGCCGGTCTGGGCCTCCTGGGCGGGCTACCGGCGCCTCCTTCAGACCAGCGGCCGCGCCCCCAGCGACTATCTGCGTATGTTCGGTCCCGCCCCGGTGCTGATCAACACAGGCGTGAACGGCCTGATCGGCATGTGCTTTATCCTGGCCATCGGCGGCGACCTGAACGGCCCTACCCTGGGCGGTATTCTGACCATCATGGGCTTTTCCGCCTTCGGCAAGCATGTGGGCAATATTCTGCCCGTCATGGCCGGGGTCGCTCTGGGCGGCCTGGTGATGCACTGGTCCCTCAACGACTGCGCCGTCCAGCTGGCCTGCCTGTTCTGCACGACGCTGGCCCCCATCTCCGGCTATTTCGGATGGCCTTACGGCGTACTGGCTGGATTTCTCCACTCCTCCGTGGTGCTGTACACCAGTTCCCCGGTGGCGGGCCTGAACCTCTACAACAACGGTTTTTCCGGCGGCCTTGTCGCCATCGTTCTCTATCCCACCATTCTGGCCATCGCCCGCCGCCGCAAGCCCGTCTTTCAGGACGAGGACTATTTCGAGCACTTGGAACACGACGAACCTCTGGTTCCCCCTGTTCCAGACGAGCTTACAGAAGACGAAGAAACATGATCAAACACCGGATGCCGCGGTCAAGCCGCGGCATCCGGTGTTCTTTTTCGGTCAGCCAAAACACAGACGGACCGCCCAGGCGGCGGCCAAAAAACCGGTCAGATCGGCACACAGGGCGGCGGGGACGGCGTACCTGGTCTTAGTGACTCCCACCGCTCCAAAATAGACCGCGATGGTATAAAACGTCGTCTCGGTGGACCCCAGCATCACCGCAGCGGTCCGCCCCAGGTCGGAATCCGGCCCGTAAGTGGAGATCAGCTCCGCCCCCACCCCCAGGGCTGCCGAGCCACTGATGGGACGGACCAGCATCAGGGGCAGCAGTTCCGGGTACAGTCCCACCCGCTCCATCAGGGGCGCCAGCGCCTGGGCCGCCAAGTCCAACGCCCCGGAGACCCGAAGCATGTACACCGCCGTCATCAGGCCCACCAGGGCCGGAACGATGCGGATCAATGTCTCCAGCCCCTCCCCCGCTCCGTGGACCAGGGCGTCATACACGTCCACCTGTCGGGCCACACCGTACAGCGCCACACCGCAGATGGTAAAGGGAACCACCATGGTGAAAAAGAGGTCTATCATTTTCCCCCTCCCATCGCCTGGCGGCGGGAGGCCATCCACCGCCTGTTTGTCCTCAGGGGCGCCCGCTCCTCCCGCCAAAGGCAGGCCATCACCTTGCAGCTCAGGATCCCCACCCCTACCGACAGGGTGGAAGCCAGCCATACCGCAGGCAGGATGTCAAAGGGAGTTTGGCTCCCCGCCGCCGCCCGGACCGTAGCCACCGTGGTGGGGATCAGTTGAATCGAGGCCGTATTACACACCACCAGCATACACATGGCGTCCGAGGCGGCGCCCTGGCATTTTCGGCTCATCCTGCGGACCGCCTCAATGCCCAGAGGGGTGGCAGCGTTGCCCAGTCCCAACAGATTGGCGGACACGTTGGCGGAGATGCTGTCCATGATCTCCCGCTCCCCGGCTACCTGAGGAAACACCCTCCTCAGCACCGGCCTCATCAGCTTGGACAGCCGGTCCGCCAGCCCGGACCGGCGCATGACCTCCATCACTCCGGTCCACAGGCACAGCATCCCCGCGATGGACAGGCACAGCTCCACCCCCGCGCCCGCACCCTCCACTGCCGCGGCGGCCACCTCCGGGCCCCGCCCCGTCGCCAGCCCACACAGGACCGACAAACAGACCATTCCGGTCCAGATCACAGACATCGTCATCCGATACGCCCCCTCCCGTTTTATTTATACGGGTCCTGGACCAAAAACATGATAAAAAGCCGCAACTGGAAGTCCTAAAACAAAACCCCAATATTTGGTAAAAAACAGCGTTGTTTTTTCATTTTTTCTCAAAATCAATCAGAAATAGTTGACAGATTTTTTCTTTGTAGTACAATAAAATAGAGTAATTGAAGTTACCGCTATTTTGTGCGTTGCCCGTTTCATAACTGGCCAAAAGTCCGACACCTCGTAAGGCAGAAAGGAATTGATGATATGAAATCTACCGGGATCGTTCGGAAAGTGGATGAGTTGGGACGCATCGTCCTTCCGATCGAGCTTCGCCGTACACTGGACATTGCGGAGAAGGATTGTCTGGAAATTTATATGGACGGCCCCTCTATCGTGCTGAAAAAGTACCAGCCCGCCTGTATTTTCTGCGATGAGGCCAAGGACATTGTGATGTTCCGGGGCAAGAATGTCTGCTCCAAGTGCATCAAGGCGCTTCAGGAAGCCGAGAAGGGCTGAGTATGACCTTTTCTGAAAAAATACTCCGTGCTGCATACACAGCACGGAGTATTTTTATGGTTCCACCGCCAGGTCATAGAGCTGGTTGCGGGACAGGCCCAATTCCTTGGCAGCCCGCTTCACCGCGTCCCGTAGGGACAAGCCTTCCCCCCGCAGGCGCTCCACCATGGCCAGGCCGTCCTCCAGGGTGGCTTCTTCCTCCTCCAGCGGTTCCGCGCCCCGGACCACCAGGACAAATTCTCCCTTGGGTTGATTGTTCCCATAGTAGTCCCGGGCCTCCCCCAGGGTGGTGCGGCGGACCTCCTCGTGGAGCTTGGTCAGTTCCCGGCACAGGGATACCGGCCGGTCCTCCCCAAAGGTGTCCGCCAGGTCCTTCAGGGTGGCACTCAGCTTGTGGGGGGCCTCATAGAAAATCATGGTCCGCTCCTCCCCACGCAGGGAATCCAGGTGGGCCCTCCGGTTCTTCTTGTTCATTGCCAGGAAACCCTCAAACGTGAACCTGCCCGTAGGCTGGCCCGACACCGCCAGGGCGGCGACCAGGGCACAGGGGCCGGGAATGGCCTCCACCCGGATGCCCAACTGGGCACACTGGGCCACCAGCTCCTCCCCCGGATCGGAGATGGCGGGCATCCCGGCGTCGGTGACCAGAGCGCAGTTCTCCCCTGCCAGCAGCCGGTCCAGCACCGCTTTCCCCCCTGTCTCAGTATTGTGGCGGTGGTAGGACAGCATGGGCTTTTTGATCCCCAAATGGTTGAGCAGCTTCAGGGAGACCCGGGTGTCCTCGGCGGCAATAAAGTCCGCCTCTTCCAGTGTCTGGGCCATCCGCCGGGAGATGTCCCCCAGATTGCCGATGGGGGTGGGGACCAGGTAGAGGGTGCCTGCCATAGTGATTCTCCTTCTCGTTCGTGGGTTTCGTCCAGCAAGGATTTCGGGCAAAACTGTCCAAAATCCTTGCACCTTCCGCTGGAGCGCCTCAGCGTTCCAGCGGAAATACGCATTGTAACAATGTCTAAATTTCACAAAAACAGCTAAAATTAGCTGTTTTTGCGAAATTGCGCGGCGCTTGCCGCGCGAATAAACCGCTTTGCGGTTTATTCAGTAAACATTATTATAGCATGTCCCGGCAGTTTGTGGTATCCTTTTCTTATGATTTTCGGAGGGAGGGAGCTCTATGGAGCATCAGGAACAGCTGGGCCGGTTCGTTCTGACTTGGCCGGAGGGGGTGTTTCCCCTGGGACAGGACACCCTGGCCCTGGGACGGTTCGCCACGGTGAAGCCCGGTTGGCGGGTGTGCGACCTGGGCACTGGCAGCGGTGTGCTTCTTCTGCTGCTGGCGGAGCGGGCCAGGCCGTTGACCCTCCACGGGGTGGAACGGGATCCTTTGGCTGCCCAAGCCGCCCGGGACAACCTGCTCCGAAACGGCCTGGAGGGGGAGATCGTCACAGGCGACCTCCGGGAGAAGCCCTTCCCCGCCGGGCAGTTCGACCTGGTGGTGGCCAATCCCCCTTACTTTCCCGTGGGGGCGGGAAAAAGCGGCGGTCCCGCCCGGAGCGAGACCTTCTGTACCCTGGCGGAGCTGTGCGCCGCCGCCGGGTATCTGGTCAAAAACGGGGGGCGGTTCGCCCTGTGCCACCGGCCCGAGCGGCTGGTGGACGTGATGTGTGCCCTGCGGGACCACGGGCTGGAGCCCAAACGGATGAAACTGGCCGCCCACGGGCCGGACCATCCCCCGTCTCTGCTGCTGACAGAGGCCGTCAAACAGGGACGGCCCGGGCTTGCAGTGGAGTAAATTTCCACTGGCAATTCTGTATCACGATCAGTCATATGCCTTCCCATCATGTGGCAAAAAGGGCTTGCCGCCCGCGATTTGCGGGCGGCAAGCCCTTTCTCACGCCGGAACATCCTCACCGTCCCACATGCTCCGGCCTGTTCTCATGCTGTTTACGCCTTGGGATCCTCCGGAAGCCCGATTCCCCTGATTTCCCTCCGGTACACCCGGCGCAGGAACAGGGCGCAAAGGGTGACAGAGAACAGCTCGGCGATGGGGAAAGACCACCACACGGTATCCAGCCCGTGGATCTTGGACAGCAGGAAGGCCACCGGGAGCAGTACCACCAGCTGACGGACCACGGAGACGATCAGGCTGAGCACACCGTGTCCCAGCGCCTGGAACACCGCGGAGGACACGACGCAGAAGCCGGCAAACAGGAAGCTGATGGAAATGGTCCGCAGGGCGGGCACTCCGATGGTCAGCAGGTCGCCCGTTGTCTCCCCCTCGGCCAGAAACATGGACAGGAATACATCCGGGATGATCTGGAAGGCCAGAAAGCCCACAAACATGATACACACAGCGTACAGAATGCTGAGCTTGATGGTCTTGATGATCCGGTCCGGCTTCCGCGCCCCAAAGTTATAGGCCACAATGGGCACCATGCCGTTATTGAGTCCAAATACCGGCATAAAAATGAAGGATTGAAGCTTGAAATAGACGCCGAAGACAGCGGTGGCGGTGGCGGTAAAGGCAATGAGGATCTGGTTCATGCCAAACACCATCACCGAGCCGATGGACTGCATGGCGATGGAGGGCAGGCCCACGCTGTAAATGATGCCGATGACCCGTCGGTTGGGCCGGAAGCCCTTCATGGACAGATGGATGTCCGGATTCCGGGTCAGGTTGAAGATCAGGGCCAGCATGCCCCCTGTGGTCTGTCCGATGACCGTGGCCAGGGCGGCCCCGGCCACCTCCATTCTGGGGAAGCCAAACAGGCCGAAGATCAAGATGGGGTCCAGGATGATATTGGTCAGCGCCCCTACCGCCTGGGTGATCATGGTGAAGAAGGTACGGCCGGTGGCCTGAAGCAGCCGCTCAAAGGTGATGGCGGAAAAAAGGCCCGCGCTGAGACCGCAGCAGATGGTGAGGTACTGGGTGCCGTAGCTTACAATCCCCCCAATTTCCGTCTGCACCGCAAAGTACAGCCGGGAACAGGTGAAACCCAGAATGGAGAACACCAGAAAGCTGAGCAAGGCCAAAAACATGCCGTTCCGGGCCGCGTCATCCGCCATTTTCTGGTCCTTCTGCCCCAGGCTGCGGGACAGCAGGGCGTTGACGCCCACCCCGGTGCCCGCTGCCACGGCGATCATCAAATTCTGTACCGGAAACGCCAGTGACACCGCGTTCAGGGCGTCCTCGCAAAGTTTGGACACAAAAATACTATCCACCACATTATACAGTGCCTGGACCAGCATGGAGATCATCATAGGCACCGCCATATTCATCAGCAGCTTGTTGACGGGCATAATGCCCATCTTGTTCTCATTGGCGGGTCGTTCCAAGGGTACTTCCTCCTCTGTCTCTATCTTTCGACTCTTTCTATATACGAGGATAAATTATAGAGGAATCAAATTTTAATGTCAATGGCATCTGGAAAATCAATCCGCTCCCGCGGCGCAGGCTTCCTCCCAGGGTCCCATGGACATGACCGATACCTCAAAGGCGGTCCGCTCCTCCAACCGTTCCTCCACAGTCTTGGTATACACCCGGCTCTGGAGGCGTCCGTTCAGACGCAGCCGGTCTCCCACTTCCAGTTCCCCGCACCGGTGGGCCAGACTGCCCCAGGCGATACAGGGCAGATAGTCCGCCCGGCCATACCGGCGATTTACAGCCAGGATCATATCACAGATGGTCCGGCCCAGGGGCGTGGTGCGGAGGCTGGGGAGCTTGCACAGGGTCCCGGTCAATTCCAGGCGGTTTTCGTCCGGTCCCTCCTCCTCCGTCAACGCCCGGGCAAAGGTGCTGATGACCAGCCGGTTCCCCACGCCGGTCCGGTTGTTGAAGGTTCGGACTTCACCCTGTACCGTCAGCTCCTGTCCCGGCGAAAGCGGCCCGTTCCGGTCCAGCAGCGCCTTGGCAGCCACCACGTTGATCCGGTCCTCCGCCCCTGACAGCCGTGCCACCGACAGGGGAAAGCGGTAAAACTCCACGCCGTGGTTACTGTGGGAGAGGACTGGGGCCGCCTCCACGCTGCCGTGCAGCTGGATGCGGTTGAGGTCAGCGGAGTTTTGTCTCATGGGTCATCACACTCCTGAATCGTTTGTTCCTCCGATTTATATGAGGGACAACGGTCCGGTATGCCCATAAGTGCAAAAGAGGCCGGCGGCGTTACAGCGCTTTTTCTGCGTCACAGTTCTGTTCATAAAGGAAGCGGCCGCCCTTGAAAAGGCGGCCGCTCTCTTTTCCATTCAGCAAGGACAAACCGATGCCTGTCCCCATCAGGTCACGCTGTACCCGCCCCGCACCAGCAGCTTGACGGTGTCGGCGGTGGGGGTCAGGGTCCGGTCGGGAATGGTGGCCATATAGAGGTGGTTCTTGGTCAGGGAAGCTCCCCCGTTGACCGTTCCTCCGGTGGAGACGTCAATGAGGGCCGGGTTGGTGTTGGCGTTGACCTTCACCGTTCCCACCCGGAGCAGGATCTCACAGCCCACTTCCAGGGACATGGTCTGTCCGCTGGTCAGGGTCACCAAGGTATAGGAGGCGCTGCCCGCAGAACCGGACGCAGCCAGGGCGGACACCTCCTGTTTATACTGGTCGATCTGGCCGGCCAGCGCCTGTTCCAGTTCCGCCTGACGGGCGGCGGACTTGGTCTCCACCTCCTGGACCACGCCGGGGAGGGCCGTCTGTTCCAGATAGCTCAGGGTGATCAGGGGATCGTCCTGGTCGCCTCCGGCGGCCAGAGCGGCCCCCGCACACAGGACGGTCAGGGCCAGGGCAGCGGTCAGGGCGGTCCATCTCTTGTTTTTTTTCATGGTATGTACTCCTTTTCTCTTGGGCGGGGCCTGTTCCGTTTTCTTATGTAGGAGCCGCCGTTCCGGCGGCTCCTTCTCTTTACACCATGGTCTCGGGGTGGAGCCCGAAGCTGACGGCGATTGCGGCGTCCACCTGCTTCATCACATCATCATCCAGCCGTCCCATTTTCTCCCGCAGCCTCCGCTTATCCAGGGTCCGCACCTGCTCCAGGAGGATGATGGACTCCTTGGGCAGGCCGCAGCTGAGGGGGGCCACGGAAATATGGGTCGGCAACCGGGCTTTCCCGGTTTGAGAGGTGATGGCCGCCGCGATCACGGTGGGGCTGTGGCGGTTTCCCGTA
This sequence comes from Pseudoflavonifractor phocaeensis, assembly GCF_021531815.1. Lineage (GTDB taxonomy): Bacteria > Bacillota > Clostridia > Oscillospirales > Oscillospiraceae > Lawsonibacter > Lawsonibacter phocaeensis_A. The sequence goes on along the minus strand of NZ_JADYUM010000012.1, from coordinate 73,826 downwards.
TCATTTTGTACGATGAGGACCGGCCGCACGCCCCCCTGCTCACTGCCCACCACCGGGCTGAGATCGGCATAAAAAATATCGCCGCGTTTCACACTGTTGTCCACATACGTTCACACTCCGCTGGAAGGATAGCATGCGTTACAGGCCGCAACCCGGTCTTATGTAACGCTGTACTATGAGTCTCCCACGGAGCGGCGGGATTTATACCTGTTTTCCCATCCATTGCCTGTCTTTCCCGGCGGAACAGCATCTCTCCCGCCGCGCCTTCATTCCCCGGAGGGGCCCGGTCCTCCGCTGCTCCAGACCATCCTATGAACGGCGAAAGGGAAGGGTCACGGCCCCGGACAAGGAAGGGCAGGGCTTGTCCTTTGCCTTTGGGCGGTTTTTTTACGCGTTTTCGCTCCCAGATCCCAAATAGATCCTGGGGACCCGGGGCGCCACGTCACACAGCAATTCGTACACGATGGTCCCGGTCAGCGCCGCGGCCCGCTCCGTCAGCTCCGGGCCATAGACCACCGCCGCATCCCCCACCGCCGCCTCCGGCAGATCGGTGACGTCCACCATACACATATCCATGCAGATCCGGCCCACAATGGGACAATCCTTCCCCCGGATCCGCAGGTCCATCCGGTTGGACAGGGCCCTGGGATAGCCGTCTCCGTAGCCGATGGGGACCACCGCCAGCCGGGAGTCCCGCTTCAGAACAGCGGTACGGCCATAGCTGACACTGGTGCCCGCCGGGACCGTCCGGATGGCACAGATCCGGCTCTTCACCGTCATCACCGGCTCCAGGCCCGGACCATCCAGTCCCTCCATGGAGGGATCAGGGTAATAGCCGTACAGGGCGATGCCGGGACGGATCATATTCATATGGGTACAGGGATAGTTTAACACAGCGGCGCTGGCCCCGCAATGGTAAATTGCGAAGGTGATGCCCCGCTTCTCCAGTTCCTCCCGGGCGTCCAGGAACCGGGTCAATTGGTCCATGGTGTACGCCTCGCTGCCGTCAGCGTCGGCAAAATGGGTAAACATCCCCTCCGCCTCCAGCCCGGGCAGGGCGCACAGGGCGGCAATCTCCTCCAGCAGCTGCCGGTTGTCCTCCCCCTTGCGCCAGAGAAAGCCCAGCCGGCTCATGCCGGTGTCCAGCTTCACATGGATCTTCAACGTCTTTCCCGCCCTTTGGGCAGCTTCCGACAGGGCTCTGCCCGTTTCCAGGTCCTCCACCGTCTGGGTCACGCCATACTCCAGCAGCAGGGGCGCCAGCTCCACCGGGGTCTGGCCCAGGCAGAGGATGGGAAGATCGATCCCCGCCTGCCGCAGCTCCATGGCCTCGGCCAGACAGGCCACCGCCAACATATCCGCGCCCAATTCCCGGAGCTTTTTCGCCACCGGGACGGCTCCATGACCGTAGGCATTTGACTTCACCAGGCCCAGGAACTTACAATCCCGGGGCGCCATGGCCCGCAGCGCCCGGTAGTTGTGCCCCAGCGCGTCCAGGTCGATCTCCGCCCAGGTCCGCATTCTCGTAATATCTGTCATATAAATCCCTTCTTATTCTTTGGTAAAATCCTCAAATTGACACAAAATGGCCCGGAAGCCGTCCAGTGTGATCTCACCCCGGGACAGGGCGTGAGTGTCCGTCTCAAACCAGAGGGTGACTTCCCGCCCCTGTCCCGGCGCGCCCTCCGGATCGCCGCAGTCCACCCGCAGCAGGGCGCCGTTCTCCTCCCAGGAGCACGCGCGGATATAGCCTGATTTTGCCGTCTCCAACAGCACCGGAACAGCAGACACCGGGGTGAGGCCCTCCCCATCCATGGGGCCGGTCTCCACCGCAATACCGTCATACTCCAACAGACTGTCTTTTCCCTTCAGCCGCGCAGTGATACCCGCCACTGTCTCCGGGGCGGCCAGCGTCAGAACTGTCTCTTCTCCCGCACTCTCCACCGACATAGTATATTGGTACACTCGCTGGCCGTAGTCGGCGGTGATCTCTGCGGTCGCCGTGCAGGCGGTCATCTCCAGATATTCTCCCCGAAGGACCAGCGCCAGCTGTTCAGCCTCGTTGTCTTCTCCGCCGCCGGCCCCACAGGCCGACAGCAGCAAAAGGATCATCATTGGTACGCAAAACCACAGTTTGCGCACACGGAGTCCTCCCTTTTTGATGATTGTACCTCTAAGCCGCAAAATTTTCGTTTATCGGTCTATGGAACCTAAAACTTATGTTATGTAGGGCAAGGGCTCTGCCCTTGCCCTTTCCGGGTGTCCGAAATACTGGGAGAAATCTGCGCACGTGGACGCTTCGCCTGCGGGCGGGACGGGAGATGGGGATGTTTCGCCCCGGCCCCCCAGGGGCGTCCTACAAAAAAGTCTGCCTCACATCCGGCGCACATTCCCTGGTTTTGCTGCCCCTCCTTCCGGGCCTCCGGCCCTGGGTCGGGGAAACCTGGATTGGAACGGCCGCTGAATCCTGCGCCTGGGTTTCACAATTGTGCGGCGTGGTCCTTGACCGCGCTGGCCCGCTCCACAGCACAGCTTGATTCATCGGCAACCACTCATACGGAGCGTATCATTGCTGCCCATAAACTAAAATTTATTGTTTCCTTCCTCCTGTTCTTTCAGAACGTGGGGAATGGCCCGGATCATGTCCGTGGGAGTCATCCCGTACTCCCCCAGTTCCTCCGCGCAGCGGTCCCCGGTCAACCCATGGTACCACACTGCAACGGCCGTCCGCTCCGCCAGATCCGTATAGGGGCCATTCAGATGCTTCTGTCCCAAAAGGCCCGCCAGCATCCCCGCCAGTACGTCTCCGCTTCCTCCCTTGGCCATGCCGGGATTGCCGGTGGCATTGAGAATGACCCGCCCATCCGGAGCGGCGGTCACGGTACCGTGACCCTTCAGGACCAAGACACAGCCATGGGCTTTCACAAACTCCCGGGCAGCCGCCACGCGGTCCCGAATGGGCAGTTCACAGCCGGTCAGCCGCTGAAATTCTCCGTCGTGGGGCGTCAACACCGTGGGGGCCGACCGTTTGTCCAGAATATCTATATGCCCGGAAACCGCGTTTATGCCATCCGCGTCCAACACCACCGGGATCTCCAGATCAGCCAGCAGGCGCAGTACCAGGTCTTCTGTCCTGGGCGCGCGGCCCAATCCGGGACCGATCAGGGCCACGTCACAGCTTTTCGCCTTCTCCAGAATACGGTGATATTCCTCCGGCAGAGGGAAGGGCATGGCCTCGTCACATTTCACGGCGGCAATGGGATAGATCTCACGGGGCACTCCCAAAAATACCAGTCCCGCTCCCACACGCACCGCCGCTTGAGCGGCCAGGACAGGCGCGCCGGTGTAGCCCTCGCTCCCCGCCAGGATAAACACCTTGCCGAAATCCCCCTTGTGGGCAGTGCGGGGACGGCGGGGCAGGACACAATGGGCATACTCCGGAATGACCTCCAGTCTTTCCGGCTGGCGGTCGATCATGGCATGGCCCAGCTCCCCGGGGATCCCGATTGACTCAACACGTACCTCGCCGGAATAAGCGCGCCCCTCGCTCAGATAGAGGCCGGGTTTTGCATAGCTGAAGGTCACCGTAATGTCGGCCTTCACCGCCGCACCCATCACTTCTCCTGTGTCCGCGTGGAGCCCGGAGGGGATGTCGCAGGCAACCACAGGGCAGCGGGCGCCGAGATGGTTGATCCACCGGATGGCCGTGAGGAAATCTCCCGATACCGGCCGGGACAGGCCCACGCCGAACAGGGCGTCCACCACGGCGTCGCAAGTAGACAGCCAGACCTGGGTCATCCGGTCATCGGGATTGTAAGGCTCCAGCATGCCGCCGGCGGCGGTGAGCTTTTCTGCCATGGCCTTGGCATCCGGAGTCATTTTGTTCCGGTCCCCCACCAGAAAAGCTCGGACCGTATAGCCTCCCGCCAGGAGTATCCGGGCGGCGGCGATCCCGTCTCCTCCGTTGTTGCCCGGACCGCAGAACACCGCCACGCGGGTACCGGCCTTGTCTTCCACAATGGACCGCATCCGGTCCAGGTCCGCCTGTTCCTCCTCGGAAGGCGTCCGGCCGTCCTTCGTGACAAAGACGAGGCCGCTGGCGCCGCCAATGATCCGGGAGTTCTTCTCCTCCACGCAGGAACAGACCGCCTCGGCCACAGCGGCGGCGGCGTGCTCCATCAATTCCAGAGAGGGGATCCCCCTCTCTTGGATCGCAATGCGGTCCAGTTCCTTCATCTGGGCAGTGGTAGCCAGCGGCTGCATCGAATCAGCTCCTTTTCGGAAGTTTCACGTTCCATTCATCGACACATTCGAAAAAGGGGGCGCATGACACGCCCCCTCCTCCAAGAATCTTATTTCAAAAATCCGTTGACGATCTGCTCCTCGGCCTCTTTTTCGGTCAGGCCCAGGGTCATCAGCTTGGTCAGCTGTTCTCCGGCGATCTTGCCGATGGCGGCCTCATGGACCAGCTGGGCGTCCAGACAGTTGGCGGTGACCTCCGGGATGGCGGACACCACGCCGTTGTCCATGATGATGGCGTCGCACTCGGAGTGGCCGTAGCAGGCGGAATTGCCGTTGATCCGGGCCATAAACACCTGCTTGGACTCCCCGCGGGCCACAGACCGGGAGATCACGTTGGTGTGGCAGCCCTCACCGTCCAGGTCCACGGTAAAGTCAGACTTGGCCAGCTGCTTGCCGTGGGTCATGACCTTCTCCTTGATGATCAGGGTAGACGCGGGGCCCAGCTTCGCACGGGTGGTACGGACAGTGGAATCCACGCCTTTGATCTGGGTCGTCTCCATCTCCATATAGCTGCCCTCGTCCAGTTCCACCACGGTGGTGGGGTTCATAATATTTTCTCCCCGGCCGTCGCCCTCTCCGTAGTGGCGCTCCACATAGCGCACCTTGGCGTTTTTGCCCACATAAAAGGTATGGACGCCCGAGTGTTCGGAGTCCTGTACTCCGCAGTTGTGGATGCCGCAGCCGGCCACAATGGTCACGTCGCAGTCCTCGCCGATGAAAAAGTCGTTGTACACCGTCTCGGTGAGGCCGCTCTCGCTGAGGACCACGGGAATGTGGACCGACTCGTTTTTGGTGCCCGGCTTGATGATGATGTCGATCCCGTCCTTGTCCGTCTTGGAGACGATGTCAATGTGGGCGGTGGTATTCCGGGCAGCGGCCTTGCCGTTGGCCCGGATGTTATAGGCGCCCTCGGGCACCTCATGAAGCTCGGCCACCTGGGCCAACAGGTTCTTCTGGATCTGGTCCATTGTTCTTCCTCCCCTTACCGCACTTTTTCCGTCAGAGCGCTGCACGCCGCCGGGGCCGACCCCAGCAGACCGGGCAGAATGTCCTTCCGGGGACCGTCCTGCTGGACCCGCCCGTCGGCCAGGACAATGATCCGGTCGGCAATGTTCAGGATGCGCTCCTGGTGGGAGATGATGAGGATAGAGCCGTTGATCTTCTCATGGAGGTGCTCAAAGACCTGGATCAAATTGGAGAAAGACCACAGGTCGATCCCCGCCTCCGGCTCATCAAATACGGACAGCTTGGTGGAACGGGCCATGATCATGGCGATCTCGATCCGCTTGAGCTCGCCGCCGGACAGGGAGGCGTCCACCTCCCGGTCGATATAATCCTTGGCGCACAAGCCCACCTCGGACAGGTAATTGCAGGCCTCTGGCACCCCGATGTTCTTACCGCTGGCCAAGGTGATCAGGTCCTTCACCGTCAGGCCCTTGAACCGCACCGGCTGCTGGAAGGCAAAACTGATGCCCTTCCGGGCCCGCTCGGTGATCCCCAGTCCGGTGATGTCCTCTCCGTCCAGCAGGATACGCCCCTCCGTGGGGGTCAAAATACCGGCAATGACCTTGGCCAAGGTGGATTTTCCGCCGCCGTTGGGGCCGGTGATGGCCACAAACCGCTCCTGAATGGTAAGGTTAATATCCCGCAGAATGTTCTTATCCTCGCCGTCCTGCTCCACGCCGAAGCTGATATGCTGTAACTCTAACATGGGCTTCCTCCGTTGTATCTCTCCGGCCTTCGGGGCCGTTATTTTTTCCGCATCCCGCTCCGACGCCGGAACAAGGACGGGCTTTTGTCCACAGTATGGCTATTTTACCACTATATGCTCCGTTTGTCTAACTGTATTTTCCAAGGCCTGCCCAGATGGCCCGGTCCTCCCGCCCGGAAAACGCCGTGTTTTGAGCCGCAGGGATTTTTCCTGGTCAAAGTGCGCAAAATGGAAAAATGCTATTGACAGTCAGAGCGAATCTGCATATAGTAAGGGAAGAAAAAGTGCCTGGGGCACAAACGAAGGAGCAGCGAATATGATCTTTGAGAAGCTGAAAGCGCTCATCGCCGAGCAGTTCAATGTGGACGCGGATACCATCACTCTGGACACCTCTTTTGCTGATGACCTGAACGCCGATTCCGTGGATATTGTGGACCTCTCCATGGCCCTGGAGGAGGAGTTCGGGATCGACGAGTTAGGTGAGGAGGAGGCCGCCTCCATCGGCACCGTGGGTGATCTGGTTCGTTTTTTGCAGAACAAGATCGATTGATTCAAAAAACACGCAAAACTCCGCCTGAGGCGGAGTTTTGCCTTGTCTGAGGAGAAACTATGAAGACCTTAGAGGAAAAGCTGGGGTACACTTTTCAAAATCCAAAGCTGCTGGAAAACGCCCTGACCCACAGTTCCTGCGCCAACGAGAGCCGCGGCAAGCTGCAGAGCAATGAACGGCTGGAATTTCTGGGGGACTCCATCCTGGGCATGGTGGTGGCCGACCACCTCTACCGCAACCACCCCGATCTGCCCGAGGGGGAACTGACCCGCGCCCGGGCGGCCCTGGTCTGTGAGGAGAGTCTGGTGGAGGTGGCCCAGGAGCTGGGTCTGGGGGAGTACCTGCGCCTGGGCAAAGGCGAGGAGGCCGGCGGCGGCCGCCAGCGGCCCTCCATCCGGGCCGACGCCGTGGAGGCAGTCCTAGCCGCGGTCTATCTGGACGGGGGCATTGGCTCCGCCCGCAAGATCATCCAGAAGTATATTCTCAGCCGGGAGGTAGCCGGTCTGACCAAGCCCCACGACTACAAGACCGCCCTCCAGGAGCTGGTCCAGCGGGAGAGCGGACAGGTCCTCCGCTACCGCCTCACTGGCGAGGAGGGTCCCGACCACAACAAGCGCTTCTTTGTGGCGGTGGACCTGAACGGGGCCTGCATCGGCTCCGGTACGGGACGCAGCAAGAAAGAGGCGGAGCAGATGGCCGCCAAAGCCGCTATTGAGACCCTGGAACACAAATAAGCCCAAAACACCCCGCGGAACCTGCTTGATCCGGTTCCGCGGGGTGTTTCTACATTCCAAACCCAAACAGTCTTTTGAAGGGATTCTTTTGCTTCCGCCTGCGTTCCAGCCGCTCCAGGGCCTCTTTGGCCTCCCGGCTGCCTTGTCCGGCGGCCTGGCGGTACAGTTCCTCCGCCTTCTTCAGGTCCCTTTTTAGGCCCTGGCCTTTTTCCAGGCAGACGCCCAGCCAATAGCGCCCCCGGGCGTGGCCCTGGTCGGCGGCCTTGGTAAACCACTGGACCGCCTGCCGGTGGTCCTGCTCCACACCGATGCCGTGATAATAGAGGAAGCCCAAATTGCACTGGGCGTTCCGGTCCCCCTTGTCAGCCGCCTGACGGTAGAGGAGGGCGGCCTCCTTCTTATCCTCAGGGACGCCCCGTCCCAATTCATAGCACAGGCCCAGGGAACAGGTTCCCGGGGCGTAACCCTGCTCATGGGCCCTCCGGTAGAGTTTGGCCGCCTGCTCCAGGTCCTGCTCCACACCGGTCCCCCGGTCATAGCACTCCCCCAGCAGGTCCAGCGCCCGGCCATAGTCCTGACCGGCCGCCCGGCGGAACCACCGGACCGCCTCCTTCTCATCCCGCTCCACGCCGATGCCCCGGTAACAGCAATAACCGAAGTTGCACTGGGCCCGGGGATGGCCGCATTCTGCCGCCCTGCGGTACAATTCCGCCGCCTTCTTCAGGTCCCGCTCCACGCCGCCGCCAAACTCATAGCACACGCCCAGGGAACAGGCAGCGGGGACATAGCCCTGCTCGTTGGACAGGCGGTACAGCTCCGCCGCCTTGGCCAGGTCTTTTTCCACGCCGTAGCCGAACTCAAAACACTCCCCCAGCAGCATCTGGGCCCGGGCGTGGCCCTGGTCCGCCGCCTTGGCAAACCATTGCGCAGCTTTGGAATCGTTCTCCGCCACGCCGATGCCCTGGTAGTAGCAGTAGCCCAGGTTGCACTGGGCCTGAGCCTCCCCCTGGTCCGCCGCTTGGCGGTACAGCTTCACCGCTTTCTCCAGATCGGCCTCCACGCCCCGTCCCAATTCATAGCACAGGCCCAGGGAACAGGTTCCCGGGGCGTAACCCTGCTCATGGGCGCCCCGGTAGAGCTCCGCGGCTTTTTTCAGGTCCCGCTCCACCCCAGCTCCCCGGTCATAACACTCCCCAAGCAGACACAGGGCCCGGGGATACCCCTGCTGGGCCGACTTCTCAAACCAGCTGACCGCCTGGGCGGCGTCTTCCTCCACGCCGATGCCCTGGTAATAGAAAAAACCCAGGTTGCACTGGGCGGGCGCATACTCCTGGTCCGCAGCCTCCCGGTACAGCTCCGCCGCCCGCTGGGGATCCCTCGCCACTCCGGTGCCCAGCTCATAGCACAGGCCCAATTCGCAGATGGCTGGGAGATAGCCCGCTTCCGCGGCGGCAGCCAGAAGCTCTGCCGCCCGGACCGGGTCCGCCGGTGTGCCGATCCCCTGTATGTAACACAGGGCCAGGTCGTACTGGGCGGCGATATTGCCCCCCTCCGCGGCCCGGCGGAACCAGAAGAACGCCTTTTTCTCGTCCTTAGGCGCCCCCTCCTCGCCGTTACAGTAGTCCAGGGCCAGACGATACTCCGCCTCCAGGTCCCCATCTTCAGCGGCAGACATCAGCTCCTGCAGGCTCTCCTGCTTCCGCGCCGCCACTCCGGCCAGGCTCTGCATCACTCCGGGGGCGATATATACCATCACGGCCTCCTCCTGCTCCAGGGGCTGCCGCTCATCTCCTTTCTTTGCCATGGGTCTCGCTCCTCTCTACTCTGGACATATAACACAGATGCGGCATTTTGTCAAACCGGAGCAGCCGATTTTATTTGCGCTTGGCAGGTGACTGATCGGTAACTATAATAATATCTGCTGAAGAAACCGCGGAGGCGTACCGTACTGCAGCCGTACCGTTTATATGTGGAAAGGAGTTTACAACATGATCCGTTTAGAGATCCCCGCCGACCGCCGTGAGACGGAAAATTTGACCCGGGAGGCTTTTTGGAACGTATACCGTCCGGGATGTACGGAGCATTTTGTGCTCCATACGCTGCGGAACGACCCCGCTTTTGTGCCGGAGCTGGACTATATCATGGAGGAGGACGGCCGGATCGTTGCCCACATCGTCTATGCCAAAGGCACGCTGAACACAGAGAGCGGGCCCCGGGATATGCTGCTGTTCGGGCCGGTCAGCGTACTGCCGGAGTGCCAGGGCAAAGGCTATGGCGGGCAGTTGATCCAATTCACCCTGAACAGGGCAAGAGAACTGGGGTATCCCGCCGTTGTCATCACGGGCAGCCCCGATTATTACAGCCGCTTCGGCTTTGAACCCGCGTCCAAGTACGGCATCTTCTACGAGGGCATGGACCCGGGGGAGGAATTTTCCTTCTTTATGGTAAAATTCCTGGACGGCAGCGCCGCCGGGACCATCCGGGGCGTCTATTCCGATCCCCCCTGCTATTTCCCGGACCCCGGCCGCGTGGAGGAGTTTGACCGCCAATTTCCCCCGAAGGTCAAGGAAAAGCGGCCGTGACAGCTGGAATAAGAAATATTTACAAAAGGACCGGGCCGGACACACTTTGGTGCATCCGGCCCGGTCTTATTTTTTGCTTTTCTTGCAGATACGCTTAGTTTAAAAAGTCCTTCAGCTTCTTGCTGCGGCTGGGGTGGCGCAGTTTTCTGAGGGCCTTGGCCTCGATCTGGCGGATCCGCTCCCGGGTGACGTTGAACTCCTTGCCCACTTCCTCCAGGGTACGGGTGCGGCCGTCCTCAATGCCGAAGCGCAGCTTGAGTACCTTCTCCTCCCGGGGAGTAAGAGTGGACAGCACCTCCACCAGCTGCTCCTTCAGCAGCGTGAAGGAAGCGGCCTCGGCGGGCTCAGAGGCGTCCTCGTCGGGGATGAAGTCGCCCAGATGGCTGTCCTCCTCCTCGCCGATGGGGGTCTCCAGGGAGACGGGCTCCTGGGCGATCTTCAGGATCTCCCGCACCCGCTCCACAGGCATGTTCATCTCGGCGGCGATCTCCTCGGGGGTGGGATCGTGGCCCAGCTCCTGGAGCAACTGGCGGGAGACGCGAATCACCTTGTTGATGGTCTCCACCATGTGGACGGGAATACGGATGGTCCGGGCCTGGTCGGCGATGGCCCGGGTGATGGCCTGGCGGATCCACCAGGTGGCGTAAGTGGAGAACTTATAGCCCTTGGTGTAGTCAAACTTCTCCACCGCCTTGATCAGGCCCAGGTTACCCTCCTGGATCAGGTCCAGGAACTGCATGCCCCGGCCCACATAGCGCTTGGCGATGGACACCACCAGACGGAGGTTGGCCTCAGCCAGCCGCTGCTTGGCACGCTCACCCTTTTTGATGAGCTTGTTCAGCTCGGTGCGCAGCTCCTCGGGGATCTCCTCCCCCGCGGCCTCCAGCTCCTCCAGCTGGGTCTTGGCGTCGTTCCCCGCCGCCATGGCCTGGGCCAGCTCGATCTCCTCGTCAGAACTGAGCAGGTTCACCTTGCCGATCTCCTTTAAATACATCCGCACCGGGTCATCGGTGCCGAAGGAATCCACCATGGTGTTGGGGTCTACGATCTCCTCTTCGGAGATCTCTTCCATGGCCTCCAGCGGGGGCTCCGCGTCATCGGGCAGCTCAGGGATGTAGTCCCCCACGGTATCGATCCCCAGGTTTTCCAGGGTATCATAGATCTTGTCCATCTGCTCGGTGCCCAGATCCATATCCTCCAACACGTCCAGCAGCTCGGAGGAGGACAGCTTGCCCTTCTTCTTGCCCCGCTCGATCAGGTCGGCCAGCTTCTCCGCGCCGGGAATATTGCCGACCACCTTCATGATCTCGATTTTACCGGCTTCCATGCGGTTCTGGATGTCCACCTGCTTGTCCATTTTCTCTTTCTGCTCCGCCGTGATGGTGTGTACGGTCTTCTTGGTGCTCATGGTTTCTCCTCCATATATGCTTTCTTTTCTAAATATTTCTTTTGTGCCGCCCGCAGCAGGTCATCCTCCGGGCTTCCGCCCCGCAGGAGCCCCTCTCCCCGGATGACCGATATGTAGTCGCGGATGGATCGGTCGGAATGGGCGGTGGATTCCGGCTGGGCGGCCACCTGGGCCAGGTGGTCCATCTCCTCCCCGGTCAGGTCCTCGGCCAGCGCCGCCAGATGGGGCGACAGGCCCTCCTCCGCCCGCTGGCGGAGCAGATCGAAGGTCTTTCCCAACAGCGGGGAGGAAAACTCCGCCCCTGTCAGGCCTTCCATCCGGTCCAGCAGCGACGGGTCCAGCAGGATCAGCCGGAGGACCCCCTCCTCCGCCCGGGCGGAGCGGATATTTTCATAGCGCAGCCCCCGGTTTTTGGGCTGGAGCTGGCTGGCCGGGGCCAGGTCCCGGCGTTCCTGCTGCTTCCGCGCCTTGCGCAGGCGGCTTTTCAGGGCTCGGTTCACTTCCTGGGCCATGGTCTCCGGGGTGACCCCCGCCGTCTGGGCGGCATGTCCGCCGTAGATCTCCCGCTCCACCGCGCTGTGGAGGGTGGAGATCATCTGGGCCGCCTCCTGGAGGAAGGCCACCCGCTGGTTATCGTCCTCCAGGTCGTATTTCCCCTGGATCTGGGCCAGACGGTAGTCCACCTGGTTCTCGCTCTTATCCAGCAGCCGGGCAAAGGCGTCCCGGCCATAGGCCTTGATAAACTCGTCCGGGTCCTTTGCCCCCGTCACCCGGAGGACCTTCACCTTCAGCCCCGCCTTCTCCAACAGGGGAATGGCCCGCTGGGCGGCGGCGATCCCCGCCTTGTCCCCATCGTAGGAGATGACCGCTTCCTTGAAGTACCGGGACAGCAGTTGGGCGTGCTCCTCCGTCAGTGAGGTACCCAGGGAGGCCACCGCGCTGTCAAAGCCTGCCTGGTGGAGGGCGATGGTGTCCATATATCCCTCGGTGAGGATGACCCGGCCCGCCTTGGACTTTTTGGCGATGTTCAGGGCAAACACGTTCCGGCTCTTGTTGTACACCGGAGTATCCGGGGAATTCAAATATTTGGGGGTGGAATCGTCCATCACCCGGCCGCCGAAGCCGATGACGCTGCCGCGGATGTCGATGATGGGAAACATGACCCGGTTGCGGAAGCGGTCGTAGATGCGGCCGTCCTTGTTGCTGACGGCCAGACCCGCGTCCAGCAGGTCCCGCTTGTCGTAGCCCTGCTGTCCCAGCTCCCGGATGAGGGCGTCCCAGCTGTTGGGCGCAAACCCCAGGCCGAAGTTGGTCAACGTGGCCTTGGACAGCCCCCGTTTTTGCAGGTAGGCCAGTCCCTCCGCCCCTTGAGGCGTATACAGCCACTTGTGGAAGGCCCGGGCGGCCTGTTTGTTGATCTCCAACAGCCTGTCCCGGCGCTCCCGCATTCCCGGCGAGGAACCTCCCCCCGCGTCGGGGACCGCCATGCCCGCCCGCTTGGCCAACACCGCCACCGCGTCCCGGAAGGGCAGGTTTTCCAGCTCCATGACAAAGTTGATGGCGCCGCCTCCCTTGCCGCAGCCAAAGCACTTGTAGATCTGACGGTCCGGGACCACATGGAAAGAAGGGGTCTTCTCACTGTGAAAGGGACAGCAGCCCCAATAGCTGTTCCCCTTTTTCGTCAAATGGACCGACTCGGATACCAGGTCCACAATGTCGGTCCGGGCCAGCAATTCGTCCAAAAAACGCTCTGGGAACGCCAAAAAGCCCCCTCCTTTCTGTCAAAGCCTTACGCCTCTAGTTTTAGCCACCCGGCGGAAATTCTATCCGTTTCGTGCCGAAAACCTATTTCACCGTCCAACCCATGGGGATAAACAGCTCCTGGAACCGCTCCACAGCAAAGGGGTCGGTCATGCCCTTTCCCACGGGGCACAGCCCCGCGGGAGCCCTTTTGATTTTCAAATCCTCGGGGCGGAGTGAATCCGCCCCTGCGGAAATTCTCCGGGCCTGCGGCCCTTCGAATTTACGGCGCTTACCGCGCCGCCCCATCTGCGATGGGGCCCCATCGCCGGCCCTATTTCACCGTCCAGCCCATGGGGATAAACAGTTCCTTGAACCGCTCCACAGCAAAGGGGTCGGTCATGCCGGCGATGTAATCGCACACCGCCCGGTCCACGCCCTCCTCGGCACGGATGGCCTGAAAGTCATCAGGCAGCTGGTCGGGGTCCTTCTGATAGTATTCAAAGAGCATCCGCAGCATGTCCTGGGCCTTGCCTTCCTCCCCCTTGGCCAAGGGATTGGTATACACGCTGTCGAACATAAAGTCCTTCAAGGCCAACATGGCCTCCCGCACACCGGGGGACTGCCGGATCTCTGGCTGTCCCTGGCTGGCTTCGATGGCGTCCCGGACCAGGGCGTCGATCCGGGCCTTGTGGGTAAAGCCCAGCACATTGGCGACCTCCAGAGGGATGTCCATGGGAAAGATGATCCCGCCTCGCAGGGCGTCCTCAATGTCGTGGTTGATATAGGCGATATGGTCGGCCAGCCGGACGATCTGTCCCTCCAGCGTGGCGGCGTTCTCTCCCTTGGTGTGGCACCGGATACCGTTGCGCACCTCCCAGGTCAGGTTCAGCCCCTCGCCGTTTTTCTCCAGCCGCTCCACCACCCGCACCGACTGCTGGTAGTGGGCAAAGCCTCCGGGCATCAGGTCGTTCAGCGCCCGCTCTCCGGCGTGGCCAAAGGGGGTGTGGCCCAGGTCATGGCCCAGGGCGATGGCCTCCGTCAGGTCCTCGTTCAGCGACAGGGCCCGGGCGATGGTCCGGGCGATGCGGCTGACCTCCAGGGTGTGGGTCATCCGGGTGCGGTAGTGGTCCCCCTCGGGCTGAAGAAACACCTGGGTCTTGTGTTTCAGGCGCCGAAACGCCTTGGAGTAGACGATCCGGTCCGTATCCCGCTGAAAGGGCGTCCGGACCGCGCACTCCTCCTCCGGCCGCTGGCGTCCCCGGGTCTGGGCCGAGCGGCAGGCGTAAGGAGACAGCATGGCCTCCTCCCGCTGCTGGAACTGTTCTCTCAGCGTCATGGCAGACGCCTCCTTCCTTCGGAGTACAACCGGTTCAGGTCATAATTCCAGTTATAATCTTAATATACGAAATCCGCCCGCGAATTCCTTCCTCTTCCCTGAAATTTTTCAAAATTTTTTCAAAGCAAAAGGGACCGCCGCGGGTCACGCGGCAGTCCCTCGTTCCATGTTCCAGAATTTATACTTTCTTCTGCTTGCCAGCTCCAAACAGGATATACACCATGGAGGCCACGGCCAGCATATAGGGGTAAAACAGGCAGGGCAGGATCTCAAAAGCAGACACGGTACAGTCCAAAGCGGCGGCCGCGGAGATGGCCAGCAGCATCTGGGCGCCGTAGGGGATGATCCCTTGGAAAATGCAGGAGAAGGTATCCAGCAGGGATGCGGACTCCTTGGGGGTGATGCCGTACTCCTCGCTGATCTCCTTGGCGATGGGGCCCGCCATGACGATGGCCACGGTATTGTTGGCGGTGGCGATGTCCATGGCGCCCACCAGCAGGCCCACGCCCAGGCGGCCGCCCACCCTGCCCTTGAACACCCGGCGGATGAAGGACAGCAGTGCCGCGAAACCGCCGTACTCCCGGATCAGGCCGCACATGGCGGACACCAGGACGGTGACCATGATGGTCTCAAACATGCTGGAGGCGCCGGAGCCCATGGCGCCCAGCAGGCTCATGCTGTCCACGGTACCGGTGCCCAGGGTGATCAGAACGCCGGAGAAAATGCCCACCAGCAGCACCAGGAACACATTCAGGCCCGCGATCCCCCCCGCCAGCACCAGCACATAGGGGATCAGCAGCAGCATATTGTACTCCGGGCTCTGGATGTGGTCCACACCGGCGCTGAAGGAAAAGGCCAGGATCAGGGCCAGAGTGGCGATGGCGGCGGGCATGGCGATTTTGAAGTTGGCCCGGAACTTGTCCCGCATGGCGCAGCCCTGTGTGTTGCAGGCGGCGATGGTGGTGTCGGAAATGAAGGACAGGTTGTCGCCGAACATGGCGCCGCCCATGACGGAGCCGATGCACAGGGGCAGGGAGAAACCGGAGACCTTGGACACAGCTACGGCGATGGGTACGATCAAGGTAATGGTGCCGCAGGAGGTGCCCATGGCGGTGGACACAAAGCAGGCCGCCACAAACAGCACCGCCACGGAAGCCCACGCGGGGGTGATGGACAGCAGGAAGTAGGCCACCGCCTCGGCGCTGTCCCGCCCGGTGACGCCCACAAAGACGCCGGCCACCAGGAAGATTAGGATCATGGTCATGATGTTCTTGTCGCCTACCCCCCGGGCCATGACAGCCAGCTTGTCGTCAAAGCTCAGACTCCGGTTTTGCAGGCAGGCCACCAGCAGGGCCGCCAGGAACACCACCACGATGGGAATGCTGTAAAAGCCCATTTCGATCCCCATGATGTACTCAAAGACGATACCCAGGCCCAGATACAGCACCAGAAAGACGCCGATGGGCAGCAGCGCGATGGGATTGCTTGTTACGTTCCTCTCCTTAACATCCATTTCAATGGAACCTCCTCTTTCTTCTCTAGGGACCATTGTACGGAGATTTCATTCTTGTGTCAATGTAATTTTATTTTTGCCAGTTTTTTCACCGGAAAAGCAATTTCACGCTCCGCCGCAAATGACCCAGGGGCAGCCGGACGGCATGCTACGACAATAAAAAAGCCGCTGCGAACGAAAAACGTTCGCAGCGACCTGGTGCGGCTGACGGGAGTCGAACCCGTACGCCCATCCGGACACAAGCACCTCAAGCTTGCCAGTCTACCAATTCCAGCACAGCCGCAAAGTGCGGTTTTTTCAAACCGCTAGATTATTATACTGTCCCGGGCAGGATTTGTCAACGGGATTTTTGTGATTTACCCCAATTGGCCCGTTATTCTCCCGCTTTTTGCTGGGCCGCAATGGCCTCCCGCTCCTTACGCAGCTCCTCGCAGAGCTGGTGGGTATTCCACTCCCGGTTCGTTTCCGTCATGACCGCCTTCAGGTCGATGGGAGGCAGCTTAGCCACCCGGATGACCTCCAGCACTTGGTGCAGCAGCGCGTCTCCCAGGCCGCAGAAGACCAGCATGGTCTCAGGAATGGCCTCCCCCGCTTCCGCGGCAGGCTCTCCCTTCCCCGCGGCCAACTCGCCCAGAGGCACCTGGTAGCGGTCCGGTCCCACCACCCGCATCCGCAGACGCAGCATGGCAAAGATCTGGCGCAGCTTGGAAAACTCCGGTCCGGAGCAGTTATACATCAGAACGATTCCCGAATTTTTCATGGTGTTCCTCCTTGGCCGGCGGGCGGCACCCAGTGCCGCCCGCCCCATGTATGATAGTTGATGACACTTACACCTGCTCCAGCGCCTGAGCGATGTCGGCGATCAGGTCCTCCGCGTCCTCAATGCCGCAGGACATGCGCACCAGGTCGGGAGTGATGCCGGCAGCCACCAGCTCCGCGTCGTTCATCTGGCGGTGGGTGGCGGAGGCGGGATGGAGGCAGCAGGTGCGGGCGTCGGCCACGTGGGTCTCGATAGCCGCCAGCTTCAGGTGCTTCATGAAGGTCTCAGCGGCCTTTCGTCCGCCCTTGACGCCAAAGGACACCACGCCGCAGGTGCCGTTGGGCATGTACTTCTGGGCCAGGTCGTAATACTTGTCTCCCTCCAGGCCGGGATAGGTGACAAAGCTGACCTTGGGATGGTTTTTCAGGAACTTGGCCACGGCCAGGCCGTTCTCACAGTGACGGGCCATGCGGACATGGAGGCTCTCCAGGCCCAGGTTCAGCAGGAAGGCGTTCTGGGGGGACTGGATGGAACCGAAGTCCCGCATGAGCTGAGCGGTGGCTTTGGTGATAAAGGCGCCCGCCTGGCCGAACCGCTCGGCGTAGGTGATGCCGTGGTAGCTGTCATCGGGGGTGCACAGGCCGGGGAACTTCTCGGCGTGGGCCATCCAGTCAAACTTGCCGCTGTCCACGATACAGCCGCCCACCCCGGCGCCATGGCCGTCCATGTACTTGGTGGTGGAGTGGGTGACGATGTCACAGCCCCACTCGAAGGGCCGGCAGTTGACAGGGGTGGCGAAGGTGTTATCGATGATCAGGGGCACACCGTGGGCGTGAGCCGCCTTGGCGAAGCGCTCGATGTCAAAGACGGTGAGGGCGGGATTGGCGATGGTCTCACCGAACACGGCCTTGGTATTGGGACGGAAGGCCGCCTCCAGCTCCTCGTCGGAGCAGTCGGGCTCCACGAAGGTGAATTCAATGCCCATCTTCCGCATGGTCACATGGAACAGGTTGTAGGTGCCGCCGTAGATGGTGGAGGAAGCCACCACATGGTCGCCGCAGTTGGCGATGTTGAAGATGGCATAGAAGTTGGCCGCCTGGCCGGAGGAGGTGAGCATAGCGGCGGTGCCGCCCTCCAGGTCGCAGATCTTGGCCGCCACATAGTCATTGGTGGGGTTCTGAAGGCGGGTATAGAAATAGCCGTCGGCCTCCAGGTCGAAGAGCTTGCCCATATCCTCACTGGTGGCATACTTAAAGGTGGTGGACTGGATAATGGGGATCTGGCGGGGCTCTCCGTTTCCGGGAGTGTAGCCGCTCTGGACGCACTTGGTATTCATCTTATAATCGCTCATTGGGCTTCCTTCTTTCTCTGGTTTCCGGCGGGCACGCCCGCGTTCTGACACACTAACATGACTAAGATACCGTCTTTGGCAGGAGAAGTCAAGAGCAAACCACTTGGGGACTCAATCCGCCAATTCGTCCGTCAGCAGGGCCTCCGCCGCCGTCAGGATCTGGTGGCTGCGGTAGTTGGCCGCATAGCCGCCGGAGATGATCTCCACCGACTCCACATTCTCCAATTGGTTCAATGTCAGGACAATGGCGTAATCCGCCAGGGTCAGGGATATATCCGTCAGCTCTCCGTACTGTTCGGATAAGTGCACCTTCAAATGCCCCGGCTGGTCCGGGTCAAACTCACAGCGGTGCAGCGTGATCCCCTTGGGGAAGGGAGAGCGCAGGTCCTCCGAGGCCGGCCCCGCCAGTAGGGCCTGGACCAGTTCCGAAGGCATGGGTTCCACTCCCCCGGCGACGGAGAGGGGCCCGGTATAGGCCTCCGTTCCCAGGGCCGGGCCATGGTTTTCCCCGCTTCCGGCCGCAAAATAGAGCACATAGCCCGCCTGTTCCTCCGGTTTCTCTCCCCTGCACCCGGCGATCCCGGCCGCCAGCGCACACAGGGCCAGGAGAAGGATGATCCATCTCATTTTCATGGTAATTCCTCCTCCGGGTCCGGGACATACCGGGGAAATCCCACGGTGAACACGCTGCCCTCCGGATTGCGGCGGCGGGCAGTGACCCAGCCGCCGTGTCGCCGGACGGTGTCCCGGACAATGGACAGCCCCAGGCCGGTCCCCCCCGCCGCCCGGGAGCGGGCCTTGTCCACCCGGTAGAACCGGTTAAACACCTTGGTCAGTTCCTCCTCCGGGATGCCGATCCCGGTATCCGCCACCTCAATGAGGATCTGGTCCCCATCCTTATGGGTGGACACATAGACGTAGCCCCCGGCAAAGTTGTATTTGATGGCGTTTTCGATCAGATTGAAGCAGATCTGGTACAAATCGTCGTTGGTGCAGCGGATCAGACACCCCGGTTTGGTCTCGGCCCGGATGGTGACCCCCGCGGTATCGGCCACCGGGGTCAGCATATTGACCGCCCGCTCCGCCACGGCGGACACATCCACCGGCTCCGTCTTCTCCGCCGGCAGGCTGTCCAGACGGGTCAGTGCCAGCAGGTGCTCGGTGATCCGGGTGAGGCGCTTGGCCTCCTCCCCGATGTCAGACACAAAATCCCGCACGGTCTCCTGGTCCATCTGCTCGTTCTGGAGAATGGAGTCGGACAGCAGCTGAATGGAAGCCAAAGGGGTCTTCAACTCATGGCTGGCGTCGGAGACGAAACGCCGCCGCACCTCCTCCGTCACCTGGAGGCGGTCCGTGAGCTGGTTGAATTCCTCCGCCAGCTGGGCCAGTTCGTCCCGTCCGGCGGGCTGGAGCCGGTGGCCGTACTCCCCTTCCCCCACGATCCGGATGGCACGCAGCAGGGCCGCCATTCGGGTGGTCAGCATTTTGGAGAACAGGGCGCTCATCAGCAGAGTGACCACCGCGATCACCAGGGAAATATTGCGCAGGTTCTGCTGGAGGCTGAGCAGCAGGGCGCCCTGGGCGCTGTCCACCTCCAGGATGTAGATGGCCCCGATGACCATGCCACGGTAAATAATGGGGCAGGCCGCCGTGGAGGTGAAGACCTTGTCAGAGTAGCGGGAATAGAACACGTCGTTCCCCCGCAGGGCGGATACCACCTCCTGGTACAGGGCATAGCGGTACTCCGGTTCCGTTTCCTCTCCGCCCGGGTCCTCCCCGTCCTCACTGTCCCGGGTACTGTCATAGAGGACCAGCCCGGCGGGATCGGTGACCAGAATGCGGGTCAAGCCCATGTTGTCCAGCATATTCATCACCCGGACCACCTGGTCGGCGGACAGGGACTCCAATTCCATGAGGGCCGAGGCCATCACCGCCGCCTGACTTTTCAGGGAGTCCCGCTTGGAGGTGAACAGCAGCTCCTGGGAGGCCAGCACAGGGTAGGTGTTCAGCAGCACCAGGACCACGGCGAAGATCACCAGGTAGCTCATGGCGTATTTCATCTGGAGGGTAGAAAAAAAGGGCACCTTTTTCCGTTTTTCTTCTCCAGTCCCGTTCATTTCCGCACCTTCTCTCCTGTTGCAGCGGATCAGCCGTTTTTATGCTCCGCCTGACTGGCCAGATAGTAGCCCACGCCCCACTTGGTACGGATATACTCCGGGTTGGCGGGGTCCAGCTCCAGTTTCTCCCGCAGGCGGCGGACATGGACATCCACCGTCCGGTAGTCCCCGATATACTCATAGCCCCATACCACGTTCAGCAGGTTCTCCCGGCTGTACACCCGCCCCGGATTGCGCATCAGCAGCTCCATCAGGTCAAACTCCTTGGCGGTGAGCTCCACCCGCTCCCCGTCCTTCCAGGCCGCCCGCTCCCCGGAGTCCAGGCGGATATGGCCCGCCGTCAGAACGCCGCCGGACTGCTTCTGCACCGCGGCGCCCGACCGGCGCAGCAAGGCCCTGACCCGGGCCTTCAGTTCCAGAATGTTGAAGGGCTTGGTGATGTAGTCGTCCGCTCCGCACTCGAAGCCCATGATCTTGTCCGCGTCCTCCCCCTTGGCCGTCAGCATGATGACCGGCACGTTGGAGAACTCCCGGATCCGCATACATGCCTGGAGGCCGTCGATCTTGGGCATCATCAGGTCCAAAATGATCAGGTCGAAGCGGCCCTCCCGGGCCAGTTCCACCGCCTGTTCCCCGTCGTAGCCCACCTCCACCTGGTAGCCCTCGTGCTCCAGGTTGAATTTGATGCCCTTGACCAGCACCTGCTCGTCATCTACCACTAAAATCTTTGCCATCGTATTCTACTCCTCAATCTCAGTCCCGTTGGGGAAATACAGCTCCCAAGCTCCCCGGAGTTCGGGGTCGGGCTTCTTTCTTTTCCAGGTGATCCAAAGCTCCTCTGCCGCCGAAAGGACCGCCAGTCCGCAGGGGACCGCCAGCGCTTTTCCCGGCGGGAGCATTGCCAGACCGTACGGGACAGCAAACAATGCCAGCCCTGTCAATTTGTTGCACAGCGTATGGGGCGGCGCGAAGGTCCTGTGCCGCCGCCAGCCTACCCAATAGGCTCCGCAACGGAGTAGGGCCGCCAGAAGGCCGCCGGCCCACATCCAGGCCGGGACCGCCCTCCACAATCCGGGCAGCAGCCGGAAGGCGGCGGCACACAAAAGCATCAGATCCGCCCCGCTGTCCAGCCGTGCGCCCGCCTCGCTCTGGGTCCCGGTCCGCCGGGCCACGGTGCCGTCCGCCGCATCCGACAGCCCGGCCAGGGTATAGATTCCATAAAATTCCGCCGACAGCGGCTTGGGAAACAGCAGCAAAAGGGCCAGAACTCCCCTCCCGGCTGTGATCCAATCAGCCGGACGGAGCGGCGCAGTTCTTTTTTTCCTATCCAACCGAAGCATACTCCCTCAAGCCAGCCAAGACGCCTTCCCCGATCCCGGACACCCGGGTCAGGTCCTCCACCGACTGGAAGGGGCCGTGCTCCTCCCGGTACGCCACAATGGCCTGGGCCCGCTTCTCTCCGATCCCGGGCAGCCGCTGGAGCTCATACACATCGGCGGTATTCAGGTCGATGACCTCCCCCTCCATCAGGCTGTCGGGGCGGCTCTCCTCCCCAGCGGCCGAGGGGGCGGCCTCCGTCTGGGGCCGGACCGTCTGGGTGGTGGTCACCTCATAGGGCGCGGCGGTGTTCTGCCGGGCCAGGAACCAGCCGCCGGTAAACAGCAGGAAAGCCGCCGTCAGCCCCAGTACTGCCTTTTCATACCGGGATATTCCAGCCATCTTTCTCCCCCCAGCTCTTGCGGACCACACCGCCCTTTGATATAATGTGTCTTACACACCTTTCCGCGGCGCTGTGCCGCGTATAGTAACAGTATACCATACATACGGAGATTTTCCTATGAAAAAATATCGTGTTCTCTCCTTTCTGCTGCTCGTTCCCCTGGTCCTTTCCCTGCTGTCCCCCTCCGCCTTCGCCCTGGAGGAGCCAACGCTCCAGTGCCGCAACGCGGTGCTGGTGGACGCCAACTACGGCGAGGTCCTCTACGACATGAACGCCTACGACAAGGCCTATCCCGCCAGCATCACCAAGGTGATGACCGCGCTTTTGGTCATGGAAGCCCTGGAGTCGGGACAGCTGACGGAGGACACCGTGGTCACCGTCAGCGAGCTGGCCGCCCGGAAGTCCTTCGCCGACGAGTCCACCGCCAACCTGAAGACAGGGGAACAATTGACGGTTCTGGAACTGCTCTACTGCCTTCTCCTCCCCTCCGCCAACGACGCGGCCAAGACGCTGGCCGAAGCGGTGGACGGCAGCATTGAGGAATTCGTGGCCCACATGAACCGGAAGGCCGGGGAGCTGGGCTGTCAGGGCACCCATTTCGCCAATCCCCACGGCCTCCACAACGACGACCACTATACCACCGCCTACGACATCTCCCTGTTTATGACCGCGGCGCTGGAATACGACCTGTTCCGCACCATTATTGGGACCGCCAGCCACACTGTCCCCGCCACCAACCTCTCCGGCGAGCGCCTCTACTACAACACCAACGGCCTGATCTCCAACCTGCACTACGCCGGATATGTCTACGACAAGTGCATCGGCGGCAAAACGGGTACCACCGACGAGGCGGGCCGCTGTCTGGTGGCGGCGGCGGAGGACGGCGACACCCTGCTGGTCTCCGTGGTGCTGGGCTCCGGACCCATTGAAGATCCCGGCTATGAAAAGCTCCGTCAGGGCCAGTTCACCGAGAGCACCAAGCTGCTGAAATGGGGCTTCGCCAATTTCGAGCGGGTGACCATCACCAAGGGCAGCGAGCCGGTGGCCAAAGTGGCCGTCACCCTCTCCCGGCAGGCAGACGAGGTGATGGTAAAGCCCCAGGGCTCCATCACCCGGACGCTCCCCAAGGACCTGGATTTGGAGCAGATCCAGACTGAAATCACACTGTTTTCCCATGAAGTAGAGGCCCCTGTCCAGGAGGGACAGGTACTGGGCACCATGAAGCTGTCCTACGAGGACGAGGTCTACGGCACCCTGGATCTGGTGGCGGTCACCTCGGTGGAGCGCTCCGATCTGCTGTACAAAAAGGCCCAGTTTATCGCCTTTTTCCAACAGTCCTGGGTTAAGCTGGCGCTGATCCTGGTGCTTGCCGTCATTGTTTTGATCACGCTGCGGCTGACCGTATTTCGCAAGCGCCGGCGTTACCATTCCGGCGTGGGTTCCCGGACCCGGGGTAATTACCGGGGCACCCGCAGGAGATGAATCACGCATCCGGTCATAAAAGCTCTGGCTTGCCGCCGCAAGCCAGAGCTTTTGTTTGTCCCGTCCTCCCGCTGTGCCCGGAAGGGCGCGCAATGTTTTGTTTCCCTTCCCCATCGTCCCATCAAAAAGGAGGCGTCCGGCCTGGCCGGACGCCTCCTTACGCTATTTCTGGATCGCTTTGGTACATTTCGCTCTCTAACGGGGTCAGGCGTTGGCGGCCTTCTTGGCCCCCGCGCGCTGCAGGAAGTACACGCCGCCCACGACCACCAGGCCGATCACATCGGTCAGGGTGCCGGGGATCATCATGCACAGGCCGCCCGCGATCATCACGATGCGGAACAGGGGATTGATGGGCCGGAACAGGAAGCCGTTCAGAGCGGCGGCAATGCCGAACAGGCCCAACAGGGAAGTGATGCAGATCTGGATGACCTGGACCACCATGAACACAGTGGAGGTACCCTCGGCAAACTCAAAGAGCATGACGGGACTGAAGGCGAAGATATAGGGCACCACGAAGGCGGCGATGGCCAGCCGGGTGGCGTTGAGGGCGGTCTTCATGGGAGGCGCCTTTGCGATGGCGGAGCCGGCATAGGCGGCCAAGGCCACGGGCGGGGTAATGTCGGCCACGATGCCGAAGTAGAAGACGAAGAAGTAGGCGGCCACAGGCACGATACCGATGCGGGCATCCATCAGGATGGGGGCGCAGGTGGAAGCCATGATACAGAAGTTGGCGGTGGTGGGCACGCCCATGCCCAGGATGATGCAGCAGACCATGGTCAGGAACAGGGCGATGATGGCCTTGCCGCCGGAGACCTTGACGATGGTGGTGATCAGGGTGGAGGCCAGGCCGGTGGTGGTGATACAGCCGGCGACCAGACCGGCCATGGCGCAGGCCACGGCCACAGTGACGGCGCTCTTGCCGCCCGCTTCCAGAGCGTCAAAGAACTTGGTCACGGTGAACTGCTCGGTGGGCTCATCGATCCCGGCCGCCTTATTGACAAAATTGTTGATCACGCCCACGATCACGGTGACTACGATGGCGATGGCGGCGGACATCTGCATGGTGCGGGCCTGGGTGGAAACCAGGACCACCAGGACCACCAGGGGCAGCAGCAGGTAGATCTTGGGCAGCAGCTTGCTGAACTTGGGCAGCTCCTCCCTGGGGATGCCCTTCAGGCCCAGCTTCTTGGCCTCCAGATGGACGGCGATGTAAATGCCGGTGAAGTACAGCACGGCGGGCAGGATGGCCTTCAGGGCCACCTGGGCGTAGGGGATGCCCATGTACTCGGCCATCAGGAAGGCGGCGGCGCCCATGATGGGGGGCATGATCTGGCCGCCGGTGGAAGCCGCGGCCTCCACGGCGCCGGCAAACTCGCCCTTGTAGCCGGTCTTCTTCATCATGGGGATGGTGACGGAGCCGGTGGTCACGGTGTTGCCCACGGAGGAGCCGGACACCATGCCGCACAGGGCGGAGGAGATGACGGCCACCTTGGCGGGACCGCCGGCGGAGGAGCCGGCCACGCAGTTCGCCAGGTTGATGAAGAAGTTGGAGATGCCGGTGCGCTCCAGGAACGCGCCGAAGATAATGAAGACGACGATGTACTTCTGGCAGACGTTGATGGGGGTGCCCATCACGCCGCTGGTGGTGTAGAACAGGTCATAGATCACCTTGCCGAACCGGACGTTGGCGAAGGTATAGACGAGCAGGGCGCCCAGCACGCACAGGATGGGGATGCCCACGCAGCGGCGGCACAGCTCCATCAGGGCCAGCACGCCGACGATGGCAAAGACCACCATCTTGGGGTCGCGGGTCACACGGGTGGCCAACTGAATGACCGTATTGGCGTTCCACGCGAAGTAGAAGAAGGGGAAGGCTCCGGCGATCATGATGATCAGGTCATACCAGGGCAGGTAATTGACCCGGCTAGAACCTTTTTTGATGGGGTAATGCAGGTAGCCCATGATCAGGATCAGGCCCAGGAAAATATTTAGCTTCTGCTCCGGAAGGGTGGGCCAGCCTTTCAGGGTGGAGAAGATACAGTAACAGGAGAACGCAATACCCATGGCGCGCACGATCAGTTTGGGCGTACCCTCCCAGATGCGTGTGTTGGACTCACGGTCATATTTTTTCATGACCTCGTCCACATCAGCCGCAGTACCCACAGAGGAATCTTCCACCTGAGGCTCTAACAGCTTTTCATTGTCTTTTGATTCCATAAATTGTCTCCTTTCTCCTAGCGTTGGCACTTATTACCACAGGACACATGCCTCCGCGTCCCGCCCGGCGCGGACGCATCTGTTCTGTGATTTGGACGGTAACAGGGCGGCTGCGGCGGGCTGGGCCCGCCGCAGCCGTTCCATGATTGGTCCGTATTTAAGCCAGTGTCAAATTACTTCGCGGGGACCTCGATGCCCTTGTCAGCGAAGTAGGCGACAGCGCCGGGGTGATAGCCGATGGAGGTGACAGAAGCGGCGAAGTCCAGGTCCAGCTCAGCGGCCTTGCCGTGAGACAGGTTGGGGATGTCCTCGAACACGCCGTACAGGAAGTTGTACACGTCCACGTCGGACACGTCGTCGCGGGCGATGACAACAGCGCCCACGGCCACGGTGGTGGCATCCTCAGCGGTGCCATAGGTGTCCTTGGCGATGGTGGCCTTGCTGTAGTAGGGGGAGGCCTCGATCAGCTTGGCGATGTGCTCCTCGTCCAGGCTGACCAGAGAGATCTCACGGCCAGAGGCCAGGTCGGTGACAGCGGTGGTGGGAGCGCCGGCCACGATGAAGGCGGCGTCGATCTGGCCGTCCTTCAGAGCCTCGGCGGAATCGCCGAAGGACTGGTAGGTGGGGACGATGTCCTTCTCGATGTCCAGGCCATAGATGCCCAGAACGTCAACGGCGTTGAAGTACACGCCGGAGCCGGCGGCGCCGACGGAGACCTTCTTGCCGGCCAGGTCAGCAACGGTCTTGATGCTGGGGTCGACGGTCACGATCTGGACCTGCTCCATGTACAGGTTGGCCACAGTGGAGAAGCCGGTGGAAGCGCCGGTCTCAGCAAAGGTGCGCTCGCCGTTGTAGGCGTAGACCATAACGTCGGACTGCACGAAGCCCAGCTGGGCGTCGCCGTCCTCCAGGGCCTGGATGTTGGCAGCGGAGCCGCCGGAGGTGATAGCCTTGACAGAGGTGCTGGTCAGGTCGCCCACCTTGTTGGCGATGACGTTGCCGAAGCCGTAGTAAGTACCGGTCTCACCGCCGGTGGTGAAGGTCAGGTTGCTGCCGCCATCCTTGGGGCCAAGGCCGGCGGGCTCGCTGGTGGCAGCGCTGGCAGAAGCGCTGACGGCGGGCTTGTCGGCGGAGCCAGTGCTGGCGGGCTTGTCGTTGCCGCCGCAGCCGGTCAGAGCCAGGCTCAGCATCATAGCGGCAGCCAGGGCGAGAGCAAGTTTCTTCTTCATGTTTCAATTCCTCCAATTCATGATTCGATTTGCTTCGTCACAATGATTTCTCTTGCGGAACCACAGTTATTATACTGTACCTGGGATAAAAAAGCAATATATTTTTCAAAGTCGCTTTCCTGTTTTGCATATTTTCTTTCGTCTCTTTTGAAAAATATGAATATATTCTCCACTTTTCCCGGACTCTTTTGCAGGATTTTCGTCATTTTTTGCCTTGACACGCCTATCCGCTGCAATTTTTGCCTGTCCATCCTCCATTTTTGGACCACCCTCCTTTTTCTGCCTTCCATGTCTGAAATGGAACGGTTCTCCGCCTGCTCTTTCCTCAGGCAAAAAAAGCAGACGGAGCAGACTCAGTGGCCTATTCCGTCCGCTTTTCCTGTTATTCCCATTTCTACCTTCACAGGCAGGCCTTCAGCGCCTGGGCAATCTGGTCTGGGCAGGAGGTCGGCTTCATTCCGCAGCGGATCCCTTCCATGCGGCTGATCGCCTCCTCCACCTTCATCCCTTTCAGCAGGGAGGAAATGCCCTGCAGGTTGCCGCTGCATCCGCCCACCACTTCGATTTTCCGGATCACTCCGTCCTCCACGTCAATGGTGAACCGTCTGGAGCAGACTCCTCTGGGTGTATACTGAATTGTCATGGATCTCCCACCTTTCTCCGGCATTCTAGCACGGATCGCGGGAAAACTCAAGCACTTCCCCGGAACAGGCCCATGCCGGCGCTTTCCGCCGCCTTGTTCCAGCCCGCGCCGCCGGGATGGGCCTCACAGACCGACCTTTTTCCGCTGGAGTTGGAGCCGGTCGGCGATCATGGCAATGAACTCGCTGTTGGTGGGCTTGCCTTTGGTATTGGACACCGTGTACCCGAAGTACTTCTGCAGAGTTTCCAGATCGCCCCGGTCCCAGGCCACCTCGATGGCGTGGCGGATCGCCCGCTCCACCCGGCTGGCGGTGGTTCCAAACCGCTTGGCCACCTCGGGATAGAGCACTTTGGTCACGGCATTGATGACGTCCATGTCCTGCACCGCGATGAGAATGGCCTCCCGCAGGTACTGGTACCCCTTGATATGGGCGGGGACCCCCACCTCGTGAATGATGGCGGTCACCTGGGTCTCCAGATTTACTCTTTTCTCTTCCTCAGGGTCCAGGCCGTTTGCCGATGTAAGCTGACGGACCCGCTCCAACACCATCTCCGCATTACAGGGTTTGGTCAGGTAGTAGTCCGCCCCTCGGGCCGCCGCCATGTCCGCCACATTTCCCCGGACATAGCTGGACAGAATAATGATCTTGGGCCTGCGGTCCAGCTTGGCCAGCCCCTCCAGCACTTCCATACCGTCCATGCCGGTAAGCACCAGCTCCATGACCACAGCATCCGGCTCCAGTTCCCGGGCCATGCGGAGCAGCTCGGCTCCGTCGCCCGTCTGACCGATCACCTGCATATCCGGTTCTTTGGCAAAACCCGCAGCAAGATTTCTTCGGAAATCCTCTCCGGTATCCGCAAGCAAAACACGCTTTACAATCTCCATAATGATTCCTCCTGAAACATACTGAACATCTCGCTTCGCACTGGGCCCGCGCGTTTCAACTAGCTGCCTATAATGTACCATAATCAGACAGCATACGCAAGACATTTTTGACGCGTTTTAGCAACTTTTTGGCCAGATTTTTTGATATTTTTGTCGAAAATTTTGCATTTTTTCGCCTTTTCTTCGGGTTTTCGTCTTTCCTCGCCATCCTTTTCCATAAAGGGACACAGTCCCCGGCAAGGCGCGGCCTCCTTTGACTCACGGTC
Organism: Pseudoflavonifractor phocaeensis; assembly: GCF_021531815.1. Classification (GTDB taxonomy): domain Bacteria; phylum Bacillota; class Clostridia; order Oscillospirales; family Oscillospiraceae; genus Lawsonibacter; species Lawsonibacter phocaeensis_A. Next base: position 45,277 of record NZ_JADYUM010000012.1, on the reverse strand, counting down.
AAAGGAGGCCTCCCGCCCTGTCAGCCGCCTACCGCGGCCTCCAGCATGTTTTCGATCAGGATACCGTATCCACGGCTGGGATCATTGACCAGAACATGGGTCACCGCTCCCACGATTCGGCCATTTTGCAGGATGGGGCTGCCAGACATACCCTGGACGATCCCGCCGGTCTGCTCCAGCAGCCTGGGGTCGGTGACCTGAATCATCAGGTTCCGGTTCCCCGCCTCATTGGGCGACACATGGGTGATCCGGACGGAAAATTCTTCCACCCGGTCCCCCCGAATGTTGGACAGGATCGTGGCCCCCCCCGTCTTCACCTGGTCCCGGCTGGCCACCGGCATGGGATCGCGCTCCGTTTCCACTGCGTCCTCCGTCATCCGCCCGAAGATCCCCAGTCCGGTGTTGGCGTACAGGGTCCCCAGGTCCCGGGTCAGGTCAAACTGGCCGTGCAGTTCCCCCGGCTGGCCGCTCTGCCCCTTTTTCACGTCGGATACGGTGGCCGCCATGATGCTGCCGGATTCCAGCGGCATGAGCATGGCGGTATCCACATCGTTGATCCCGTGGCCCAGGGCGGCAAACACGCCGCTGGCCGGGTCATAGAAGGTCACAGTGCCGATCCCCGCCATGGAGTCCCGGAGCCAGATCCCCAGCTGATAGATCCCCTGGCTGTTCTCCACCGCCGCAGCCGTCAGCTGGACCTGTTTCTGTCCCCGCATGGCCTGGATGGTCAGCGGCTGCCCCTCCCGGCTGGCCACCAAGCTCTGGATCTCCTCAATGGTATCCACTTCGTCTCCGTCGATGTGGGTGATCACATCACCGGCCTTCAGTCCGCAGTCCCGCCCCGGATAGCGGGCTCCCTCCTCCGTCTCCACCGGGGACAGGCCCACCACCAGTACCCCGTCGGAAAAGAGCTTGATACCCACCGCTTTTCCCACCGGGATCACCGTCCGCCCTACCGAAGACGCCTTTGCGGCCGTCCGGGCGGTCCCGGGCAGTTCCAGCACTCCGGAGGCCGGCACTGCCGCAGGATGGACCCAGCCCCTGAACAGGCAGGCGCCCAGTACCAGACACACTGCCGCCGCCAGCAGGACGAAGCCGGGACCGCTTTTTTGTCTTGGCTCTTGTTCCACTGTTCCACCCCCTTCATCACCATCATCATGAAAAACGGGCGGCACGATCGCCGCCCGCTTCTTCATTATGGCCGTCCCTGGACCTCCTCAACCGTGGAGAGCCCTTCCAGACTTTCCAGCCCTGCGAGTGCCCGGGGCCGTGATTCGGGGGATACCTTCTTTTCCCTGCCTGTCCCGCCCCATGGGCGGGATATATTTCCAAATCGTTTTCTGAATTCTCAGAGTCTGGCTTCCCATTCCCCTTCCCGGAAGCCCACCAGCACAAAACCGTCCCCCACCAGAATGGGGCGCTTCACCAGCATCCCGTCAGAGGCCAGCAGCTCCAGCTGTTCCTCCTCACTCATACCGGGCAGCCTGTCCTTCAGGCCCATGGATTTGTACAGCAGTCCGGAGGTGTTGAAAAATTTCTTGAGGGGCAGGCCGCTGGCCTGCTGCCAGATACGCAGTTCCTCCGCCGAGGGCCGGTCCTCCTTGATGTGGCGGTCAGTATAGGCGGCGCCGTGGGCGTCCAGGAATTTTTTGGCCCGCTGGCAGGTGCTGCATTTGGGGTACTCTACAAACAGCATGGTGTCACGCTCCCTTTTTGAGATTGCGGTCATCTCGCTCAGAAATGATCCGTTCCAATTCCAGCATGACTATACCATGTTTTTGCCGGTCCCGCAACCCGCCGTCTCCGGATTTCAGCCGGGCGGGACCGTGGTGTCGGTCCCCAGCTCCTCCGCCAGTTTTTTCAGTTCTCCCAAGGTGGACACCGTGATGGTGCTGTCCAGCAGCCGCAGCCGGGCCTTGGGCGGGATCTGGTTCCAGTACGCCAGCAGCTCCGGGTCGCTGCCCACCACCTCCCTGGGGTGACGGTAAAACTGCTCCATAAACTCCCCCCTTTTCTCCCCCAGTATCCCCGGTCGGAAGCAAAACATGCAAAAAAATACCCCGCCGCACCGTACTGCGGCAGGGTATGGTCAGTGGATCAAAGACGGGGCGCTTACTCCTCCGTCTTGGGCTCCTCGGCGGCAGGCTCATCGGCGGCGGGCTCGGCCTCCTGCACCGGATCGACTTCAAAGTCGCTGGTCTGGACCTCTCCGTCCTCGCTCTCCTTCAACTCGGCAATGCGCTCGTTGTTGACCTCGATGGCGGCCTTGGCGGCGGTGATCTTCTCACAGGCGGCGGCATAGGCGCCGTCGGGCGCGGTGCCCTTCTCGGCATAGTACAGCTTGCCCAGTTCGATGTACGCCTTCTTGATAGTGTCCTCCTCGCCCATGTTGGCGGTCTTCAGCTTGGCGATCTCCGCCAGGCGCTTGGACTGGGCCACGCCGGCCTGGGCCAGATCGGTGGCGCGGTCCTTCAGAGTATCAAAAAATCCCATGTGTCATGAACCTCCTTTTAAGCAATACGGTTTCCCGTTGATGGACCTATTCTATCCTATTTTCCACTCGCACGCAAGGACCTTCCCCGTGATTTAATCTTTTTTTTAATTTTTTTAGAGGCGCCTTTCAGGCAGGAAAAGCCCGCCGCGGATCGCTGCGCGGCGGGCTTGGAAGCTCCGAAAGAAGCGGGGGGATCAGACCTTGAAATTCACGGAGGTATCGCCCTTCTGGTCGGTGCCGAACTCGTAGTCCTTGCCCGGCAGGATGGCGTTGAGCAGGATGCCGGCGATGGCGGCCACGGCCAGGCCGGACATGCTGATGGAGGCGCCGCCCAGGCTGAAGGTCACAGCGCCGGAGTAGTTGACGCCGATGGCCAGCACCATGATCAGCGCGGCGATGATGACGTTGCGGCTGTTGGAGAAATTCACCTGGTTCTCCACCACGTTGCGCACGCCCACAGCGGAGATCATGCCGTAGAGGACCATGGACACGCCGCCCATGGTGGCCTGGGGCATAGCAGAGACCAGGGCCGCGAACTTGGGGCTGAAGGAGAACAGGATGGCCAGGCCGGCGGCGATGCGGATGACCTTGGGGTCGTAGACCTTGCTCAGGGCCAGCACGCCGGTGTTCTCACCGTAAGTGGTATTGGCGGGAGCGCCGAACAGGGAGGCCAGGGTGGTGGCCAGGCCGTCGCCCAGCAGGGTGCGGTGGAAGCCGGGGTCCTCCAGGTAGTTGCGCTCACAGGTGGAGGAGATGGCGCACATGTCGCCGATGTGCTCCACCATGGTGGCCAGGGCCAGGGGCATGATGGTCACGGCGGAGGTCACCAGCAGGCCGGTGTCCAGATTGGGGCGGGTAAACAGTCCGAAGAGGGTGTTCTCAAACTGGAAGGGCAGGCCCATCCAGGCCGCCTCCTGCACAGCGGTGAAATCCACGTTTCCGGTGAGGGCGCCCACCACATAGGAGGCGATCACGCCCAGCAGGATGGGGATGATCTTGACCATGCCCTTGCCCCAGATGTTGCAGGCTACCACGACCAGAATGGCCACCAGGGCGATGGGCCAGTTGGTACGGCAGGAGTCGATGGCAGTCTTGGACAGGGTCAGGCCGATACAAATGATGATGGGGCCGGTGACGATGGGGGGGAAGTAGCGCATGACCGCCTTGGTGCCGAACACCTTGAACAGGGCGGCCAGGATCACATACATCAGGCCGGCGCAGGCCACGCCGAAGCAGGCGTAGGGCAGCATCTCGGTGTTGGGGATGGTGGCGTTGCCGGAGGCGTCAGGCAGCATGGGGGCGATGGCGGCGTAGCCGCCGATAAAGGCGAAGGAGGAGCCCAGGAAGGCGGGGACCTTCATCTTGGTCAGCAGGTGGAACAGCAGGGTGCCCAGGCCGGCGAACAGCAGGGTGGCGGAGACGGACAGGCCGGTGAGGGCGGGGACCAGCACGGTGGCGCCGAACATGGCGAACATGTGCTGAACGCCCAGGACCAGCATCTTGGGGGTGCCGAGGACGCGGGCGTCATAGATGGCGTCGTTTTGATTCATCTTTCGTTTTCTCCCTTCAACTCATCATGTTTTGGAACCTACACACAAAAAAAGACAACCACGCCAAGTGATTGTCAGCGAACAGAGAAAAAGGCACTGATACCGTACCCAAGCAACAGCCGCGTAAACCGCTCCATTTCAGCCACGGTATCCCCTCCTTTCACTTTCCGAATCATCATATCAGAATCCCTCCAAAGGTGCAAGAGAAAATGTCGATTTTTGGTGTTTTTTCTGAAACCGGCAAAAGAATCTCCCCCCATTCTTCCCTTGTTGTCTGTTCCGCCATTGACTTTTTTTCCTTATCTGGATAAACTATACATGATTTTCCTTTTTTGTGCCTATTCTCTCCCATATCGGGAGAATTTTTCAGTGCTTTTCCTATTAAACTGTAAAGGAGCCCGCGGATATGAAAAAGCCCTTTGTCACCCTGGAACAGCTCCAGCCCATCACCGACCAGTACCCCACCCCCTTCCACCTTTACGACGAGAAAGGCATCCGGGAAAATGCCCGCGCCCTGTACAAGGCCTTCTCCTGGAACCCCGGCTACAAGGAGTTTTTCGCCGTGAAGGCCACCCCCAACCCCCAGATCCTGAAGATCCTGAAGGAGGAGGGCTGCGGCGTGGACTGCTCCTCCCTCACCGAGCTGATGATGTCTGACCGCTGCGGCTTCCGGGGCGGCGAGATCATGTTCTCCTCCAACGACACCCCCGCCGAGGAGTTCGCCCTGGCCGCCCAGCTGGGCGCCACCATCAATCTGGACGACATCAGCCACATCGACTTCCTGAAGGGTACCCTGGGTTATATCCCCAAGAAGATCTCCTGCCGGTATAATCCCGGCGGTGTCTTCACCCTGGGTGAGAGCAAAGAGGGCTTCCAGGTCATGGACAACCCCGGCGACGCCAAGTACGGCATGACCCGTTCCCAGATGACCGAGGCCTTCAAGCGCCTGAAGGAGCTGGGCGCTGAGGAGTTCGGCATCCACGCCTTCCTGGCCTCTAACACTATCTCCAACGAGTATTATCCCGCCTTGGCCGCCATTCTGTTCAAGGTCGCGGTGGAATTGAAGGAGGAGACCGGCTGCCACATCACCTTCATCAACCTGTCCGGCGGCGTAGGCGTGCCCTACCGCCCGGAGCAGCCCGCCAACGACATCGCCGTCATCGGCGAGGGCGTCCGGAAGGCCTATGAGGAGATCCTGGTCCCCGCCGGCATGGGCGACGTGTCCCTGTGCACCGAGCTGGGCCGGTTTATGCTGGCCCCCTATGGCCATCTGGTCACCCGTGTCCTCCATGAGAAGCTGACCTACAAGGACTATATCGGCGTGGACGCCTGCGCCGCCAACCTGATGCGCCCCGCCATCTACGGCGCCTACCACCACATCACCGTCATGGGCAAGGAGGACCAGCCCTGCGACCACAAGTACGACGTCACCGGCTCCCTGTGTGAGAACTGCGACAAGTTCGCCGTGGACCGGATGCTGCCCAAGATCGACATCGGCGACCTGCTGGTCATCCACGACACCGGCGCCCACGGCCACGCCATGGGCTACCAATATAATGGCCGCCTGCGCTCCGCCGAGGTCCTGCTGTGTGAGGATGGCTCGACCCGTCTGATCCGTCGGGCCGAGACCCCCGAGGACTACTTCGCCACCGCTATCTGGGACTGAGCCCCATCGAAAAATCAGCGCCAGGCCCAACTGCCCGCCAGATCCCGACGCCCGCTCCGTTCTTTCAGCCGCCGCGGCCCCGCCCGCGGCGGCTTGTTTGCCCCCCTTCCCCCGCGCTATTTTCCATTTTAACATGTCGAGGTGACTGTTATGCGTATCATGGGAGAGATCTCCATTATTTTCGGCATCTGTCTTCTCTCCGAGGGCATCACCGCCCTTCTCCCCTTCACTTTCCCCGCCAGCGTCATCAGTATGCTGATCCTGGCCGTTCTGCTGCTCACCGAAGCCGTCAAGCCCAGGCACATCCAGCTGCTCTCCAGCTTCTTCATCGCCAACATGGGGATGTTCTTTATTCCTTCCCTGGTGGGGACTCTGGAGTATGCCGAGATCCTCAAAGCCCGGTTCATCCCCTTTCTGGTCATCACCCTGGCAACCACTCCCGTTGTCTACCTGGTCACCGCATGGACTGTTCAGCTGCTGATCCGGCGGCTGGACCGGAAGGGAGGGAACTCCCATGACTGAGGCCCTTTTCTCTTCCCCCTTTTTCGGCCTGACCCTCACCGCCGCCTGCTGGGTCTTTGCCCTCTGGCTCCAGAAGCGCACCGGGCTTCTGGTCTGCAACCCGGTGCTGGTGGCCGCCCTGCTGGTCATCGGAGTCATGACCCTGTTCCACGTCTCCCTGGAGGACTACAACGCCGGCGGCAGCATCATCAAGCTGATGCTGGGTCCGGCCACGGCGGTGTTGGCCCTGAACATCTACCAGCAGCGCCAGATCCTCCGGTCCCACTTCCTGCCTGTTCTGGCGGGCTGCCTCATGGGCAGCCTCACCAGCATCGCCGTGGTACTGGCCTTCTGCTGGTTCTTCGCCACAGAGGACATGTTCACCGCCTCCATGGTCCCCAAGAGCATCACCACCGCCATCGCCGTGGGCATCTCCGAGAGCCGGGGCGGCATCCAGGGCATCACCGCCGCCTCGGTGGTCATCACAGGAGTGGAGGGAGCCATGCTGTCCCCCCTGTTCGCAAAGCTCTTCCGGATCACCGATCCCGTGGCCGAGGGCGTGGCCATCGGCGCCAGCAGCCACGCCATCGGCACCTCCAAGGCCCTGGAGATCGGCCCCCTCCAGGGAGCCATGAGTTCCGTCTCCCTGTGCGTCTGCGGCATCCTCACTTCCATTCTGGTTCTGTTCCTGTGAGCGGCCTTCTTTTGGAAATCCCCAAACGCATAAAAAACCCGCGTCCGTCACTGGACGCGGGTTTTGCTTTTTATCTTACCGCTTTTTGCTGAAAATGCGCTCCAGAATGTCCCAGTCATCGTCACTGACCGAAGGCTTCTCCTCGGCCTCGGGTGCCTCGGGCTGGGCCGCCTCCTGAGAGGCAACCGGAGCAGCAGGCGCGGCTGCGGCGGGAGCAGCGGCTCTGGGAGCCTCCTTGGCCGCGGGGGCGGGGGCGGAAACAGCCGCGGGGGCCTCGTCAAAGCCGGTGGCAATGACGGTGACCCGGATCTCGTCCTCCAGACTCTCGTCGAAGGCGGCGCCGAAGATGATGTTGGCGTCGGGGTGGGCAGCCTCCTGGACCAGGTTGGCGGCGGTCTCCACTTCCTCCAGGCCGATGTCCATGGAGCCGGTGACATTGATCAGCACGCCCCGGGCGCCGTTGATGGAGGTCTCCAGCAGGGGGCTGGAAATGGCCATGCGGGCGGCCTCCTCAGCCTTGTTCTTGCCGGCGGCGCGGCCCACGCCCATGTGGGCCCGGCCGGCGTCCTTCATGACGGCGGACACATCGGCGAAGTCCAGGTTGATGAATCCGGTGTTTTTGATCAGGTCGGAGATAGACTGGACGGCCTGCTGGAGCACATCGTCGGCAATCTCAAAGGCGTTGACCATGGTGATCTTCTGGTCGGTGGCCAGCTTCAGGCGCTCGTTGGGGATGATGACCAGGGAGTCCACCTTGTTGCGCAGCTCGGCGATGCCGCCCTCCGCCTGTTTCATCCGGCGCATGCCCTCAAATCGGAAAGGCTTGGTCACCACGCCCACGGTGAGGACCCCAAGCTCCTTGGCAATATCCGCCACGATGGGGGCCGCGCCGGTGCCGGTTCCGCCGCCCATACCGGCGGTGATAAACACCATGTCGGCATCCTCCAGGGCCTTGGAGATCTGGGTGCGGTTCTCCTCGGCGGACTTGCGGCCCACCTCAGGATCGGAGCCGGCACCCTGGCCGTTGGTCAGCTTCTCGCCGATCTGGATCTTCATAGTGGCGCTGGAGACAGCCAACGCCTGCTTATCTGTATTGACGGCGATGAAATCCACGCCCTTGGTGCCGGTGCGCACCATGCGGTTGACCACGTTGTTGCCGCCGCCGCCCACACCGATCACTTTGATATTAACCACGCTGTCGGGACCCATATCCAATCCGAAGGCCATGTTCCTTCCTCCTATGTACATGTCGAAGTTCCCCGAAAAACAAGCTATTGTGTGGGGACCCCCGCTGAGATGTCAATATTTTGTTATATTGTATCGCTCTTTTCCTGGCAGGTCAAGAGAAAAACACGTTTTTGACCAAACTTTCCAGAAATTTACCTTAATCGGGAGAATACACCGCGGTGCACTCCTCCTGGGTCAGGTCGAAGGTCCCGGAGGTTTGGTCTCCCAGGGTCTTCTCCGTCTCCGCCACCGCCGCCTCCAGGGCCCGCAGCTTATAGTCGAAGTCGGAATTCAGGGGCATTTTCACCTGGAAGCGCCCCAGATAGCCCATGACCACCTGAGTGGATTCCAGGCGGATGGACTCCACCGCTCCCATCATGCCCCGCTCCTCCAGAGCGGCCAGCAGGGCCAGCAGGGCGTCATACTTGGGCTGCTCCTCCTGGGGTAGGGCCAGCATGGTGCCCGCCCGGGGCATCAGCGGCGTGACGCCGGACACCTCTATGGCGGTACTGTCCGCCGGAGCGGGCTCCAGCAGCTTGCCGCCCACACTGATGAGCCAGTCCTCCGAGGCCACCTCGGGGGCGTTCTCCTGGCTGGAGCCGTCCCCCTCCGGGGCGCTCTCCGCCGCCGCGGCAGACACCTGCGTTCCGGCGGGCGGCGCCTTCACCCGGGCCACCGCCTCCCACTCGGTCATGGTGATAATGATGGTGCTGGGCAGGCTGCGGCGGATGCGCAGGTCCCGGGTATAGGGCAATTCCCGCAGCACCTTGTCGGCGATCTGGTTCTTATTCATGCGGTAGAGGTTATCCCCCACCTGGATCCCGGTGGCCCGGACCACCACCTCCTCGGTATAGCGGCTGTTGCCCGAGACCACCACCGTCTCCACCTGGAAAAACACGGTGGCTCCCATGGTCAGGGCCACGATCACCGCCAGGACGCACAGCAGCTTGAACAGAGGGCCAAGGCGGCCTCTGCCCCGTCTGCGTCTGCGGTTGTTTCTCGCTGATGCCATGGCATTCTCCTGTGTATCGTAGGCTCGCGGGCGGAACGTCCGCGGCGGTTGTTCCCTCATTCTTCCCAGATCCGGGCCCCCAGGGCCCGCAGTCCCCGGTCCAACCCGTCGTAGCCCCGGCGGATATGCCGCAGGCCGGAGACCGTGGTTACTCCCTCAGCCCCCAGTCCGGCCACCACCAGCGCCGCCCCGCCCCGCAGGTCGGTGCTCCGCACCGCCGCGCCGTGGAGCTTCCCCACGCCGGTCACCACCGCCACCCGCCCGGCCACCTGGATGTCCGCGCCCATCCGGCACAGTTCATCCACATGGCGGTAACGGCTGTCGAAGATGTTTTCCACGAACATGGTGGTCCCCTCTCCCCCCGCCAGAGCGGCCATGAGAAGGGCCTGGGCGTCAGTGGGAAAACCGGGGTAGGGGGCGGTACGCACCGGAGCGATCCCTTTCAGCGGGGCACAGCACTCCAGAGAGAGCGCCTCCGGCCCAGTATGGACGGCACACCCCGCCTGCTCCAGGCAGGTCAGTACCGCCGTCAGATGGCCCGGTTCCACGCCGGTCAGTTCCACCCGGCCCCCGGCGGCCCCCGCCGCGCACAAATAGGTGGCGGCAGCGATCCGGTCCCCCACCACCCGGTACTCCGCCGGGTGAAGGCTCCTTCCGCCCCGGACACAGATGACCGAGCCTCCCGCGCCGGTGACCTCGGCCCCCATGGCCCGGAGGAAATTTTGCAGGTCCACGATCTCCGGCTCCCGGGCCGCGCCCACGATGGCGGTGACGCCGGGACAGCCGCAGGCGGCCAGCATGGCGTTTTCCGTTGCTCCCACGCTGGGCATGGACAGGCACAGCTCCCGGCCGCGCATGTTCCCGTTCCCCCGGCAGCGCAGGCAGCCTTGTTCCTCACGAATCTCAGCGCCCAGAGTCCGCAGGGCCGCCAGGTGGAGGTCGATGGGCCGGGGACCCAGCTCGCAGCCGCCGGGGTAGGACAGCTCCGCCGTCCCCAGCCGTGCCAACAGCGCCCCCAGAAAGATCACGGAGGAGCGCATCTCACGCATCAGCCGGTCGGGAATACCGGCACGGGTCAGCACCGAGGCGTCCACTGTGACGGTGTCCCCCTCCCGGTCCACCCGGCAGCCCAGCAGGGCCAGAATGTCCAGGGTAGCGGACACGTCGGACAGGTCGGGGCAGTTGTGGATGGTGCTCTGGCCGGGGGCCAGCAGCGTGGCGGCCAGAATGGGCAGTACGCTGTTCTTGGCCCCCTGGACCTTCAGGCAGCCGTCCAGCGGACGTCCGCCCTCGATTCGATAACTGCTCATGGGATAGCCTCCAAACCTCGTTGATTCAGGCTATCCTATGCGAAAAAGCGGGAATTGGTTTCTGTGAGGGTAAAAGATACAGTTGATGATAAATGATGCTAAATTTTAGTTTATAGGGTTGGGAGATTTCGCCGCTGCGGCGGCGAGTGACTTTTGGAGCCATCCAAAAGTCACCAAAAGATGGCCGGGGGACGGCCAGGCCGGCCTCGGGCTGCGCCCTCCGCCGCCAACGGCCTTACCCCCGGACCCCACTACGGGAGCCCAGCGGCCCTGCGCGAAACCCAAGCCGCAAAATTTGAATTGACTCACACCGCCTTTTGCTTCGCAAAATTCGGAGGTTTTACGGGGGATCAACAATTCAGCCCGCCTCGGTACGGGCAAAACCTGTTCTTGATGCTTCTTATTTCCGTGGCCCGCCGGGGCCGCCCGGTGGGACGTGCCACTGAATCTAGTTTTGCACAGCGGGGCGGGGCAGCACAGTCAGGAACCACGCCGCACAATTCGGAGCCCCAGGCGCTGACATCCGGTGGCTGTTCTTATCCAAATTCGTTTCACTCAGGGCCGAAGGCCCGGAAAAAGAGGCAACAGAACCGAATTTTGCGCGCCGGACGCAAGGAACACTTTCCCAATCGAACTCTCCTCGGGGGCCGGGGTCGAAGCCCCGGAGATCTTTTGGGGTACTTTTGTATCTCTACAAAAGTATCTCGCCCGAGGGCGAAACTTCCCTAATCCCCCGTACCGCCCGCAGGCGATGCTCCAGTGTCCGTGGTTCCTTACCGCGGCGGCCCTAAGGGGACGCCCTACCTGAACGCAGAATAACGGCCACCAAAGGCAAGGGCAGAGCCCTTGCCCTACATTACACAGGCTTCCGGGCCCATGGGCCGCTAAAAGAAAATTTACTTCATAATTGCCAGGAGGGTCTCATAGATCTTCTCCCCGGCGTTGGGAACGGCCATGGCCTTCAGAGCCTTGACCATGCCCTCCCGGCGTTCCTTCTCCCGGAGCAGAAGGGCCGCGGTATCATAAAGGGTGTTTTCCACACAGTCCTGTTCCCGCAGGAGCACGGCGGCGCCCTGGTCAGCCAGCACCCGGGCGTTCTTCTCCTGGTGGTTGGCGGTGACGTTGGGGGAGGGCACCAGCACGGCTGGCTTGGCGATGGCGGTGAGCTCCGAGATGGTGGAGGCGCCCGCCCGGCACAGCACCAGGTCGGCGGCGGCCATGACCAGAGGCATATCGTAGATATACTCCCGGACCTCGATGCCATTGTCCCCCAGCTTCAGGCCCCGGCGGAGCAGTTCCTCCTGCATCCAGGGGAAATCCCGCCCCGCCCCGTGGATGTGGCGGTAGGGCGCGCCCTCATAGCACTCCTTGGCCAGAAAATCTACCATCTTCTGGTTCATGACTTCCGCCCCCAGAGACCCCCAGTAGGACAGCAGCAGGGGCCGGTTGTCGGTGAACCCCAGCTTTGCCCGGGCCTCCTCCCGAGTATACTTGAAAAAGTCGCCCCGGACCGGGGTGCCGGTGACCACCACCTTGGAGGGGTCGTCGTAGTGGGCCCGGCTCTCCTCAAAGCCCACCATCACCCGGTCCACCACCCTGGACAGGGCCTTGGTGGTCAGGCCGGGAACGGCGTTGGACTCGTGGACGGCGGTGGGAATGCCCCGGTGGGCGGCCTCGTTGACCACAGGGAAGGAGGCGTATCCCCCCGTCCCCACCACCAGGTCGGGCTTGAACTCGTCCAGAATGGCTTTGGCCTGCTTCTTGGACTTCTGCATATTCACCAGCGTTCCCAGGTTGTGGACGACGTCCGCCGGAGCGAAGGAGCGGTGGAAATTGGTGATGGTCACGGAACGGATCTGATAGCCCTCCTTGGGCACCAGTTTGTTCTCCATTCCTCCGTCGGCTCCCACAAAGAGCACCCGGCAGCCGGGGTGCTTCTCCTGGAAGATACGGGCCAAGGCCACGGCCGGATTCACATGTCCGGCGGTACCTCCGCAGGTAAAGAGGATATTCATTCGTTACACCTCGTTTATTTCAGGTCACAGGACAAGGGACATGAGACAGAAGAGAAGGAGTTCCTCGTCTCCTGTCTCATATCCCTGATCTAATCGTTTTTCGGGGCCGGGATCTGCCGGGAAATGCTCAAGACGATCCCCATTTCCGCCATATGGATCATCAGGGCGGTGCCGCCGTAGCTGAAAAAGGGCAGAGAAATGCCGGTATTGGGGATCAGGTTGGTGACCACGCCGATGTTCAAAAACACCTGGACCGCCAGCAGGGTGATGATGCCCACCACAGTCAGGGCGCCGAATTTGTCCCGGGCGTGGATGGCCAGCCAGTAGCCCCGGAGGATCAGCAGGGCAAACAGCAGCAGCACAATGGCCGCCCCCACAAAGCCCAGCTCCTCCACCACGATGGCAAAGACAAAGTCGTTCTCCGGCTCGGGGATGTACAGCAGCTTCTGCCGGCTGTTGCCCAGACCCAGGCCCAACAGGCCGCCGGAGCCGATGGCCAGCAGAGACTGGATGGTCTGGTAGCCCTTGCCCTGGGGGTCCAGCCAAGGGTCCAGCCACAGGTTGATGCGGGAGGTCATATATTTGGTGTTGAAAATGATGAAGGCCAGCCCCGCCACGGCGATGGAACCCAGGGAGACGAACCAGCCCATGTGGATGCCGGCGGCGAACAGGACGGAAGCCGCCCCCACCATGATCAGGATGGTACCAGACATGTGGGGCTCCAGCACCACCAGGACCAACACGGTCCCCAGCACCAGGCCGTAGGGTATCAACTCCAGAAAGCCGATGCGCTCCAGCCGGTTCAGCGTCCGTCCGGTGAGGGTCCGGTTGGTGAATTTCCGCTTTTTCTCCGTGTCCCGCTTAGACAGGCGGGCGGCGAAAAAGATGATGACGGCCACCTTGGCGATCTCCGAGGGCTGGAAGGTGGGGCCGGCCACCAGGAACATTTTCAGCCAACGCTGGGCGTCGTTGATGGTGACGCCCAGGGGGGTCAGCACCAGCACCAGCAGACCGATGGAGCCGGCCAGCAGGGGGATGGACAGCACCCGCAGGGTCTGGTAGTTGATCTTGGAAACCAGGTACATGACCACCAGTCCGGCAGCGGCAAACATGGCCTGGCGCTTGATGTAAAACAGGGGGTTGTTACCCACACTGGCGCTGTTGTCATACAGCGCCGAGGCATAGGAGGCGGAAAAGACCATGATGAGCCCGATGCCCACCAGCATCATGGTCAGCATAAGGAAGGGCAGGTCCACAGGGCCCCGGGCCAGCTGCTCCTCCATGGTCAGGTCGCGTTTTGGTTTTCGGGACACTGGGATCACCTCGTTTCAGACAGGTATGGGGACAACCGCCAGGATATGTTCCCGGCCGTCACATGGGGTACCGGTTCATCACGCCCAGGAAAGCCAGCACACTCAGGACCAGGGTGGCGCCGGAGAAGACACAAAACAGCTTCATCTCGCTCCACCCGCCCAGCTCCAGGTGGTGGTGAAGGGGCGCCATGCGGAAAAACCGCTTGCCGTGGGTCTTCTTAAAATAAACCACCTGGATGATGTCGGACAGCACCTCCAGCACATAGACAAGGCCCACCACCGGGATGATCAGGGGGATATTCAGGGCAAATGCCATTCCGCACACCATGCCCCCCAGGAACAGGGAGCCGGTGTCGCCCATAAACACCTTGGCCGGGTGGAAATTGTAGATCAGGAAGGCGGACAGGCCGCCTGCCAGGGCCGCCGCCACAACAGTCAGGTCGTTGCGCCCGTACCAGGCGGAAACCGCCACGTAGAACAGGGCCACGGGGATGGTGACGCCGGTGGCCAGGCCGTCCACGCCGTCGGTCAGATTTACCGCGTTGACGGTACCCACCATGACAAAAGCGGCAAACACCATGTAGACCACCCAGGGCAGAGGCAGCTCCACATTAAAAAAGGGAATATACAGGTTGGGTGTCAGATAGCCGGTCCCGCGGAGCAGGACGGTGAAGGCCACCGCCGCCGCCAGCTGAAGCAGAAACTTCTGGGGAGCGGTGAGCCCTTCGTTGGCATGGTGGCGCAGCTTCTGGAAGTCGTCGATAAATCCGATGACGCCAAAGACCAGGGCGAACAGAAACACATAAACATGGTTCCAGCTGCCCATTCTCATCTCATCCCACCCCGCCACCACCACGGCCACTCCGATGGCCGCGATGAACATCAGGCCGCCCATGGTGGGGGTGCCCTGCTTGGACATGTGCCAGGTGGGGCCGTCCTCCCGGATGGCCTGCCCCGCCTTCAGGCGGCGCAGCAGGGGGATCAGGATCTGACCCAAAATGGCGGCCACGCCAAAGGCCACGATGAAACTCAGTATATACGTCATATCGGAAACCTCCAGGTTTTCTTTCTCTTTTGCTGGCTGTGTTTGCGGCCTATTATTATACTATGCCCGCCGGGATATTTCCAGTCCTTTCTTGTCGTTCCGGGGCGGTTTCAAACCATTTTTTCACGATCTCCCGCTCGTCCATGGGGTACTGTACCCCGCGGATCTCCTGGTAAGTCTCATGTCCCTTTCCCGCCAGAACGATCACGTCCCCCGGACGTCCCTGGGCCAGCGCCCAGCCGATGGCGCGGGCCCGGTCGGGCTCCACATGGACCCGTTCCGGATCAGGCGTCATTCCCGTCAGAATGTCAGCGATAATGGCCTCCGGTTCCTCACTCCGGGGATTGTCGGAGGTGACCACCGCCAGGTCCGCCAGCTCCTGGACCACGCTCCCCATGATGGGGCGTTTGGTCCGGTCCCGGTCCCCGCCGCAGCCAAAGAGGCAGATGAGCCGCCCCGCTGTAAAATCCCGGGCGGTCATCAGAATATTTTCCAGGGCGTTGGGACTGTGGGCATAGTCGATGAGGACCGTGTAGGCCCGGGGGACGGGCACGATCTCCACCCGTCCCTTCACCCCGTGGACGCTGCGCAGAACGGCGGCCATGCTTGCCAGGTCTAACTCCAGGCACAGTCCTGCTGACAGGGCGGCCAGGGCGTTGTAGATGGAGAAGCCCCCGGGGATAGGTAGGTGCACCCGGGAAATATGGCCCAGAGTCACCGCCTCAAACTCCACATGGCTGGGGAACAGACGAATATTCCGGGCGGTCAGGTCCGCCTGGGCCCGGTTCTCCGAATAGGTGAACCCGGGACAGGGCAGCCGATCCAGATACCAGCGGCCCGCCTCATCATCCAGATTCAGCACCGCCCGGCGGCACTGGCGGAACAGCCGCCCCTTGGCCGCCCGGTACTCCTCCATGGTCCGGTGGTAGTCCAGGTGGTCCTGGGTCAGATTGGTGAACACCCCCACGTCGAAGGTGAGCCCCGCCGTCCGGTGCTGGACCAGGGCGTGGGAGGAGGCCTCCATCACCACATGAGTACAGCCCTCGTCGGCCATCCGGCGCAGGAGCGCCTGGAGCTCATAGCTCTCCGGGGTGGTGCGGTGGGCGGGCAGTTCCATTTGCCCCACCATGTTCCGGTTGGTGCCCACCAGGCCCACCTTGGTCCCAAGGGTACCCTCCAACATCTCCTTGATCAAGCTGCTGGTGGTGGTCTTGCCGTTGGTACCGGTGACGGCGATGAGGGTCATCCCGTCCCCCGGCCGGCCAAACCAGTTGGCCGAGACCAGGGCCAGGGCCAGCCGGCTGTCCTCCGTCACCAGCCAGGGTCCGGGACCGCCGGGCGGAGTCTGGCACAGGACCGCCGCCGCCCCCCGGTCCAGGGCTTGGCGAATATAACGGTGTCCGTCGGTCTTGTCTCCCGGCATAGCCACGAACAGAGCGCCGGGGACAAGGGTCCGGGTGTCATGGGATATGGAAGAAATTTCCATATCGAGATCAGGATGCTCCCCCCTGAGGGGGACGCCGGCCAAAAGGTCGCGCAGCTTCATGGGTGTCACCCCTCACGGGTGAGTTTCATTCTATCTAAGATTTGCGTCGCCGGGAATCGATACCGAATAATCCTGTATCGGTAAATTTTCGTTTATCAGCCTATGGGACCTAAAACCTATGTTATGTAGGCAAGGGCTCTGCCCTTGCCTTTCCAGGTATCCGAAATACTGAGAGAAATCTGCGCACTTGAAAACTTCGTCTGCGGGCGGGACGGGAGATGGGGATGTTTCGCCCCCGGGCGAGGTACTTTTGTAGAGATACAAAAGTACCCAAAAAATCTCCGGGCCTTCGGCCCTGGGTGGAGCGAACCGGAATCCGGATCGCCGCTGAATACTGGAGCCTGAGATTCCAAATCGTGCGGCGTGGTCCGTGACTGCGCTGATCCGCACCATTGTGTGCAGCTTGATTCAGCGGAAACCCGCACCGGTTCGTCCTACAGCGCACAGACTGCTGTCCTATAAACGAAAATTTATCCTGCGTTTACCGGGCCGTCCTCCACCATATTGGAGAATTGGACGTCGATGACGGTGCCAGTGGCCAGGGTCTCGCCGGCGGCGACACTCTGCCCCTCCGCGGTGGTGGAGTTGCCGTAGTAGGTGGACGCGCCGGAGGCCCGCATAAAGAACCCTGCCTCCTCCAGCTTTTTCCTGGCCGTCTCATAGCCCAGGCCCACCACGTCGGGCACCGTTCCGGTCTCCTCCGGGACGGCGCCGCCCAGGTACAGCACCACAGTGGAGCCGCCGGGGACCGAGGCGCCGGACGCCGGGACCTGGTGGGTGACGGTGTCGCCCTCCCCCACCACGCGGTACTTCAGGTTCTTCTCTGCCAGGGCCTTGGCCGCGTCAGTGACCGTTTTACCGGTGACCCGGGGGGTGGACACATCCACGGCGGCGGACTCCTCTTTGGTGTACTTCTTCTCCACCCCCATATAGTCCAGGATCTCTGCGATCAGGGGGCCGGCTTTTTTGGCGGCCATGTTGCCGCCGCTGATGTAGACGCCGGTGGTGGAATAGTTGCTGTGGGGAGACGCCACCTGGGGCCGGTCATAGGCCAGCAGGACGATGACCTCCGGGTCGTCGGCGGGGGCGAAGCCCATGAAGGACACCAGGGTGTGGTCCTGCTCCAGGCCTACCTCAGAGGAGCCGGTCTTGCCGCCGATGCGGTAGCCCGCCACATAGGCGTTGCCGCCAGTGCCGTCAGACACCACGCTCTCCAGGATCTTGGTGGCCCGCTGGCTGGTCTCCTGGCTCACCACCTGGCGGACCACGGTGGTCTCGGTGTTCTGCACCACAGTGCCGTCCTTGGTGCTGACGGACTGGACCACATAGGGCTGGACCAGGTTGCCTCCGTTGATGACGGCGGAAAAGGCAGTGATCATCTGGAGCGGGGTGACCTCAAAGCGCTGGCCGAAGGAAGCGGTTGCCAGGTTGACGTTGGTCATGGCGTCCCGGTCCCAGATGTTCTTGGCCAAGCTGGCCTCGCCGGGCAGGTCTATGCCTGTCTTCTCCTTCAGTCCGAAGGCCTCGAAGTAGTCATAGAACTTGTCGATGCCCAGCCGTTGGCCGATCATCATGAAGGCGGGGTTGCAGGAGTTCTGCACCGCCTCCGCCAGGGTCTGACTGCCGTGGCCCGGCGCTTTTTTAGAACAGGCGATGGGTTTGGGCCAGCCGGACACATTATAATAGCCGGGGCAGTAGAAGGTGTCGCTCTCCGTCACCACCCCTTCTTCCAGGGCGGCGGCCAACACCAGAGCTTTGAAGGTGGAGCCCGGCTCATACCGGGAGTCCACGGCCCGGCTGCGCCACTGGGTATTGACCGCGTTGGAGTAGGCCTGGGCCTGGGCCTTCTCGAAGAGCTCCGTCTCCGTCAGCCCCTCGGTGTTGTTGGCCTTCAGGCTGGCGAAAAGGGAGTTGGCCTCCTCCTCCATCTCCTTGAGAAGCAGGTCATCCACGATGGTGGAGTAGTTATTGGGGTCAAAATCCGGGGAACTGGCAATGGCCATGACGGCCCCGGTTTTGGGGTTCATGACGATGCAGAAGGCCCCCTCCCGGACGTCGAACTCCTTGATCCCCTCCTCCAGGGTCTTTTCCGCGTAGGACTGGATGGTGGCGTCGATGGTCAGGGTCAGGTCGTAGCCGTCGATGGCGTCGATGAACTCGGAATAGCTGTTGTACATCTGGGTGCCCCGGGCGGTCTTGGTGGTGACCACCCGTCCGGCGGTCCCCTCCAGCACATCATCGTAGGCCGCCTCGATGCCCACCGCGCCCCCTTCGGCGTTGACAAAGCCCAGGGCCTGGGCCGCCAGACTGGAGTAGGGGTAGTAGCGCCGGGTGCCCGGCTTCAAATAGAGGTAGTGGGTGGTCTTGTTCTCCGTGATATAGTTCCGGATGGCCTCCACGTCCTCCTCCTCGATCTTGGTCTTGATCTCCTTATAGGCCTTGGTGGTGTCCCGGACCTGGCTCTCCAGCCGCTCCTGGTCCAGACCGGGAAGCAGCTCCATCAGGTCCCGGATCAGTTTGTCCTGCTCCGCCTCCACCGCGGCGTTCCAGGCCGCCTCGTCGAACACCTTGGTCTCCTCGTCGGTGTAGTTCTTCTGGGGCACCCGGTCCTGGACCAGATCCCTGGGGGAGAGGATCAGATCGTACACCGTGGCCGACATGGCCAGCACGTTTCCGTTCCGGTCATAGATATTGCCCCGGCTGGCGGACACCGACAGGTCCAGCGTCTGCTGGTCGCTGGCCTTCTGCTGGTAGTCCTCGTGGTGGACGATGGCGATGTCCCACAGCTTCCAGATCAGCGGCACGAACAACAGCACGCCGCACACCACCATCAGGAACAGCGTCCGGCGGAGGATCACCCGTTTGGAGTGGGCGCCCCGGGGGGCGCCTCCCGTCCGGTCCCCGGCCCGCTCCTGTCTTTCCCGCATTTGAAATTCCCCCTTAGCGGTAGAAGGGCGCAAGAAAATTCCTTTCTTGCGCCCCTGAATGTTTCTTTCGTCGCTCAACTATATTGCCGGTTCACCGGAAATATTCTATAAACTCACCCAGAACCGCGCCCAGCTCCTTCACGGCGCTCACCAGACTGTTCTCTCCGGCCTGCTCGCCGTACACCACCACGGTGTCGGGCTCGGACAGGTCGATATAGACCACCTGGTCACTGGTGGGCCGGACCATGGTGTCTCCCACAGCTGCCTGGATGGTATCCATGTCAAACACCTTTTCGTACTGGGCGGACAGGGTGGCGTTCTCCTTCTGGAGGGAACTCATCTCGCTGCGCAGGGAGACCATCTCGCTGCTGAGGACGGTGTACTGGACATAGCTCAGCAGCAGCAGGGCGGCAAAGACCGCCACCGCCACAAATCCCACCACGGCGAAAGGGGCTACCTGCCCCGCCTCCCGGACCTGTACCTGGGCCCGGGTCAGTTCCTTCTGCCGCGCCCGCTCTCTGGTCCGGGGCTGGGGGACCCGCTGGAGTTCTTCCTCCCGGCGGGGAACGCGGACGGCGGAGCCGTCATAGGCGGGGGCGTAGGCTACGCTGCCATAGGTGTGGTATGCGGTTGTATTGCGTCGGCGGGCAGCCATGGCGCTCACTCCATTTCTCTCAGGTTTCCTTTATACGCCGGGACCGGCGGGGGGTCCTTCAACTTCTCCGCCACCCGCAGCTTGGCGCTCCGGGCCCGGGGGTTCTCCTCCACCTCCCGCTCCGTGGGGAGAATGGGCTTTTTGTTCACTAATTTCACGTCCGGAGTCTTGCCGCAGACACACACCGGAAAGTCCGGCGGACAGGTGCAGCCCTTGGCGAACTCCGCCAGGCCCGTTTTCACGATCCGGTCCTCCAGGGAATGGAAGGTGATGACGGCCAGCCGCCCTCCTTTATTCAGGCGGGGCACCGCCCCCCGGATCATCCGGTCCACCGAGGCCAGCTCGTCGTTGACCGCGATGCGGATGGCCTGGAAGCTGCGTTTGGCCGGGTGCTGCTTCTCCCTTAACGCCTTGGCAGGCATGGCGCTTTTGATGACCTCCACCAGCTCCAGGGTCGTTTCGACGGGCTTGTCCGCCCGGCGGCGGACGATGGCGGCGGCGATCTGGCCGGCACACCGCTCCTCCCCGTACTGGAACAGGATGCGGCGCAGCTCCTCCTGGCTCCAGGTGTTGACCACGTCGGCGGCGGTCAGTCCCTCGCTGCGGTCCATCCGCATGTCCAGGGGCGCGTCCGCCATGTAGGAGAAGCCCCGGGAGCCGTCGTCCAACTGGGGCGAGGACACCCCCAGGTCGAAAAGCATCCCGTCCACACCGCTCAGGCTCAGGTCGTTTAAAATGGCGTCGATCCGGTCGAAGTTGCTGTGGACCAGGGTGACCTTGTCCATCCAATCGGCCAGCCGGTCCTGCGCGGCGTCCAAAGCAGCCTGGTCCCGGTCCACGCAGATGAGCCGTCCGGTGGTGAGCCGCCTGGCGATCTCCCGGCTGTGGCCCGCCCGGCCCAGGGTGCCGTCCAGATAGATCCCGTCGGGCCGGATGTTCAGCGCCTCAATGCACTCGTCCAGCAGTACCGGACGGTGGGTGAAGGTTCCATTCGTTTCTGCCATATCAGAACCCCAGTTCCGCCATACAGGCGGCCATCTTTTCAGGCGTCATTTCTTCCTCCTGGGCGTTCCAGGTGTCGGCCGCCCAGATCTCCGCCCGGTCATTGACCCCGATAATGACGGCATCCTTCTCCAGTCCGGCGTACTTGCGCAGCTTTTGGGGAATGACGATGCGGCCCTGGGCGTCCAGTTCACATTTGGTGGCGTTGGCGAACAGGGGGCGCATAGCCTTGGACTGGCTCATGGGCAGAGAGGCAAATTTTTCGGTGAAGCGGTCCCAGGTGGACTGGGGATAAATGGCCAGACAGGCGTCCACGCCCATGGCCAGGTAGAAGGTCTCGCCCAGCTCCACCCGGAGCTTGGCAGGGATGAACAGACGGCCCTTGGCATCGATGCTGTGCTCGTACGTGCCAGTCATGCTGTCCACCTCTCCCCCACTTTAATTTCTTTTATGGGGATTTTACCCCACTTTGCCCCACCATGGTTTTAGTATAAGGGCTGTTGACATAAATTGCAAGAGTTTTTTTCGCAATTTGAAAAGAAAAAAACCGCCGATTTCCTGGAAAATCAGCGGTTTTTCGATATAAAACTAATGTTCTATTTAGTTTACACTTTCCGTTACGGCTCACAATATATATTTTTATTTCGCCTTCAAGTCGCAATATATTGTGTATCCGTTTTTTGTTGCCCCACAATCGGCGGACTCAGCCCTCCAATTTTTCCCGTACCGCCTGGTTGACGGCCTTGGGATCGGCCTTGCCCTTCAGTTCCTTCATGACCTGGCCCACCAAAAAGCCCATGACCTTCTGGTTGCCGGCCCGGTAATCGGCCACTGCGGATTCGTTGGCGGCAAAGACCTTCTCCACCACCTGGGCCACCAGTCCGGCGTCGTTGACCTGTTCCAGACCGTGGGTCTTCACATACTCCTCCGCGTCGGCGTTGTCCGGGAAGATGGCCCGGAAGACCTTGGCGGCGGTGTTGCGGTTGATCTTGCCGTCGGCAATCAGCTTGATGAGCTTGGCCAGGTTGGCGGGGGTCAGCTTCATGTCCTTGGGCTCCAGCTCCTCGTCCTTCAGCCGGCGCATCATGTCGCCCAGCATCCAGTTGGACACCTCCTTGGCGGGGGCCCCCAGGGCCACCGTCTCCTCGAAGAAGTCCACCAGGGCCTTCTGGCTGATGAGGATGCCCGCGTCATACTCGGGCAGGCCGTACTGTTCCTGATAGCGTGCCTTTCTGGCCTCCGCCATCTCGGGCTGCTCAGCCCGCAGCTGCTCCAGATACTCCTGGGACAGCTCCAGAGGCGGGATATCGGGCTCGGGGAAGTAGCGGTAGTCCTGGGCGTTCTCCTTGGAGCGCATGGAGAAGGTGGCGTCCTTGTTGTCGTCCCAGCGGCGGGTCTCCTGGACCACCCGCTTGCCCTCCTCGATCAGCTCGATCTGGCGGCGGGCCTCATACTCGATGGCCCGGGAGATGGCCTTGAAGGAGTTCAGGTTCTTCATCTCGGTGCGGGTGCCCAGCTCGGTGCTGCCGGCGGGGCGGACGGACAGGTTCACGTCGCAGCGGAGAGATCCCTCCTGCATCTTACAGTCGGACACCCCCAGGTACTCCAGGGTGGATTTCAGCTTCTCCAGGTAGGCGATGACCTCGTCGGCGGAGCGGAAATCGGGCTCGGTGACGATCTCGATCAGGGGCACGCCGCAGCGGTTGTAGTCGCACTTGGTCTGGTCGATCCAGGGGTCGTGGACCAGCTTGCCCGCGTCCTCCTCCATGTGCAGCTCATGGATGCGGATGTCCTTTTCCACCGACTCGGTCTTGATGGGCACCCGGCCGTTCCGGGCGATGGGCAGGTAGAGCTGGGACACCTGGTAGGCCTTGGGCAGGTCGGGGTAGAAGTAGTTCTTCCGGTCAAACTTGTTGTACCGGGTGATCTCGCAGTTCAGGGCCAGGCCGGCCTTGGCGGCGAACCGGACCACCTGCCGGTTGACCACAGGCAGGGTGCCGGGCATGCCGGTACACACGGGGCAGCAGTGGGTGTTGGGCGCGCCGCCGAACTCGGTGGTGCAGGAGCAAAATATCTTGGTCTTGGTGGCCAGCTCCACATGGGTCTCCAGACCGATGACAGTTTCCCAGGTCATATCAGCGCGCCTCCTTTCCTACGGGGGATTGTTTATGGTAGTCGGTATCCAGCTGGAAGGCGTGGGCGGCGTTCAGCACCTTGGCCTCCCCCAGGGCGGGGCCGATGAGCTGGGCCCCGATGGGCATGCCCTTGGAGTCGAAGCCGCAGGGCATGGACAGGCCGGGCAGGCCGGCCAGGTTCACCGACACGGTATAGATGTCGGACAGGTACATCTGCAAAGGATCAGACAGGCTCTCGCCGATTCTGGGGGCGGTGGTGGGGGCCACGGGGGTGAGCATCAGGTCGCACTTGCCGAAGGCGTCGTCAAAGGCCTGCTTGATGAGCCCCTTCACCTGGAGGGCCTTTTTATAGTAGGCGTCGTAGTAGCCGGAGGACAGCACGAAGGTGCCCAGCAGGATGCGGCGCTTCACCTCGGAGCCGAAGCCCTCGGTGCGGGTGCGGTTATATAGGTCGGTGAGATCCTCGTACCCCTCGGCCCGCCAGCCGTACTTGACCCCGTCGAACCGGGACAGGTTGGAGCTGGCCTCGGCGGCGGCGATGATATAGTAGGTGGGCACCACATACTCCATCACCGGGAAGGTGAACTCCACGATTTCCGCGCCCCGGGCGCGCAGCACGTCGGCCACGGCCAGCACGCTCTTTTTCACCTCGGGGTCCAGGCCGTCCCCGAAGCAGTCGGCGGGGATTCCGATCTTCATGCCCCGCACATCCCCGGTGAGACCGGCCAACAGGTTTCCGGCGGGGACGTCCAGGGAGGTGCCGTCCCGGGGGTCCTTGCCCATCACGGCGTCCAGGACGGCAGCGCAGTCGGCGGCGTCCCGGGCCAGGGGACCCATCTGGTCCAGGGAGGAGGCGTAGGCGATGAGGCCGTAGCGGGACACGGTACCGTAGGTGGGCTTGATGCCGGTGACGCCGCAGTAGGCGGCGGGCTGGCGGATGGAGCCGCCAGTGTCCGAGCCGATGGCGTACCAGCAGGAGCGGGCCGCCACCGCGGCGGCCGCGCCGCCGGAGGAACCGCCGGGCACCCGTCCGGCGTCCCAGGGGTTGTGGGTGGGACCATAAAAAGAGGTCTCGGTGGTGGAGCCCATGGCGAACTCGTCCATGTTCAGCTTGCCCAGGGAGACGGCCCCCAGGGCGTCCAGCTTCTCCACCAGGGTGGCGTTGTAGGGGGGTTCAAAACCCGTCAAAATCTTGGAGGCGCAGGTGGTGGACACGCCACGGGTACAGATGTTGTCCTTGATGCCCAGGGGCACGCCGGCCAGCGGGCCGGTCAGCTCCCCGGCGGCGATCTTTTTGCCCACTTCCTCGGCCCGCTGCAAAGCAGCCTCGGCGGTGAGGGCCACGAAGGCGTTGTCGGACTTGGTGGCCTCGATCTGCTCCAGGGCGGCCCTGGCGGCCTCCACGGGGCTGACCTCCCCCTTCCGGATGGCCGCGCCCAGCTGGAGGGCGGTCAGGTTCAAAATCTCTTTCATCGTCGCTCCTCCTTATTCCACCGTCTTGGGGACCAGGAAGGCTTCCTCGTCCGCCTTGGGGGCGTTTTTCAGCAGCTCGGCCCGGTCGAAGGAGGGGACCACCTCGTCCTCCCGCAGCACGTTTTTCACCGGGAACACGTGGCTCATTGGCTCCACGCTGCTGGTGTCCAGGGCGTTCAGGGTGTCCATATAGGCGATGATCTGCTCCAGCTCGCCCGTCATCTTCTCCTTCTCCTCCTCCGGCAGCTTCAGCCGGGAGAGGACGGAGATGTAATCGACCATTTCTGTCGTGATCTTCATAGCATTTGCTCCTTTCCTCCGCATTTAGGGCTCCAGCCGGTTCAAATCCCGGGGGAACAGGCTGGCGTAGCGCACGTTGTCCAGGCCGCACAGCCGGGCGGTGAGCCGCTCCAGGCCGATGCCCAGGCCGCCGTGGGGGGGCATGCCGTGCTTGTGGATCATCAGGTAGCTCTCAAACTCCTCGGGGTGCATCCCCTTGGACAGCATCTTCTCCACCTGGGCCTGGTAGTCGTGGATGCGCTGGCCGCCGGTGGTCACCTCCATGCCCCGGAACAGCAGGTCGAAGGACAGGGTGTAGCGGGGGTCGGCAGGGTCGTCCATGGCGTAAAAGGGGCGCTTCTTGGTGGGGTAGTGGGTGACGAACACGAAGTCGGCGCCATACTCCTCCTTGAAGTAGCGACCGATGTTGTGCTCCTCCTCGGGCTCCAGGTCGAAGGGGTCCCGGATGGGGCGGCCGTACTTCTCAGCGGCCAGCCGCTTGGCCTCGTCAAAGCGGACGGCAGGGATCTTATCCACCTCGGGCAGCTCCACGTCCAGCCGCTTGAGATCGTCGGCGTACTCGGCTTTCAGCAGCTCCATGGCGTATTTCAGGAAGCCGGCCTCCATGGCCATGATGTCCTCAAAGGAGTCGATATAGCCCATCTCGAAGTCCAGGGAGGTGTACTCGTTCAGGTGGCGCTGGGTGTTGTGCTTTTCAGCCCGGAAGACGGGGGCCACTTCAAAGACCCGCTCGAACACGCCCACCATGGTCTGCTTATAGAACTGGGGGGACTGGCCCAGGAAGGCCTTTCTTCCAAAGTAGTCCAGGCGGAAAATATTGCTGCCGCCCTCGGCTCCGGCGTGGACGATCTTAGGGGTGTGGATCTCGGTGAAGCCCTCCTTTGTCAGGTACTCCCGGAAGGCCCGGGACAGGCCCTCCTGGATCTTGAACACCGACCGCTCCCGCAGGTTGCGCAGCACCACCGGACGCAGGCCCAACTCGGTGTCCAGATTCAGGTTCAGCTTCCACTTGGACACAGGGACCGGCATGGCCTCGGCGGGACGGGACAGGATCTGAAGGGACTCCATCGCCAGTTCCCGGCCACCGGGAGCCCGTTCCTCTCTCCGGAGGGCGCCGGTCACGGCGATCGTGCACTCCTCCGTCAGCCCCTCGGGCAGGCCCTCAGGCCCGCAGACGCACTGGAGAACGCCGTCCCGCAGGCGCAGGGTGATGAAGTCGATGCCGCCCAGCTCCCGCAGGGCATGGACCGCGCCCTTGACGGTGACGGTCTGTCCATCCAGCGCGCCGGAGGCGATCTCAGATGCAGTAATGGCGGTTTTCTGTGTTCCGGTGACAAATTCCATGGTTTTCACATTCCTTTCTGCCTTGGATACGTCCCCGGAACAAAAAACGTCCCGGGTCGTATCAACAATACGACCCGGGACGAAATCATCGTTTCCATGATTCCGCGGTACCACCCGCGTTGCTCCTCCAACAAGGAACCTCTTTCGAGCCCCGGTAACGTGGGGAAGACGGACAGCCCTCAAGCGGAATGCTTCGAACTGTCAGCTCGGAAGTGTTGCGCGTCTCCGTCTTTCCCAACCGGGCTTTCAGCACAGTGGCCCGGTCTCTCTGTTGGACGCCGTGGAGCGCGGTCTTCGTCGGCGCTTTTGAAATATTATGGACGGATTATACGTCCCCCATTCCCGTTTGTCAAGAGAAAATTTTTCTGTATTTCAGTGTGCTAACGAGGTGAATTTTCACGTTGAAAGTTTGTCTTTTTTTGCGGCGGCAGGCATGCTATACTGTGGGCAGGGGAATAACGCCCGCCCCGCGCGGGGTTTGGTTCCCATGGGCAAACAAATACTTAATGCAATTTTAATGATCGGTAAAATTTCTTTCAAGCCGGTCGTGGTACCCTGAGGCTGACCATCAGGAGCCGACCGGGCGAAAGGAGCCATTTTATGGAGATCACATTGGAACAGGTGGAGCGTCTGCGGGAAAAGGCCGACGTCAGCTACGCCCAGGCCAAGGAGGCACTGGAGTACAGCGGCGGCAATCTGCTGGACGCCCTGATCTACCTGGAGGAGAAAGGGGCCATCCCCCGTCCCGAGGAGGCTTATTACTCCACCCGGGGCGAACATACCGCCGCAGCTCAGGAAAACCAAGCCGACGTTCTGCCGCAGCCCCTCCCAGAAGAAAAAAAAGCGCGTCCCAGAATGAATATTTTCAGCCGCATCCGCTATTTGTTGCTGGACAACGAATTGGAGATCTGGCGGAAGGACCAGCCGGTCACCGCCCTGCCGGTGCTCATCCTGATCCTGCTGCTGGTCTTCGCCCTCTATGTGACGCTGCCTCTGTTGATATTGGGGCTTTTCTTCGGCTTCCGTTACCGGTTTTCCGGCCCAGACCTGGAGCGGGACGGCATCAACAACATGATGGGAAATGTGGCGGACGGAGCTGCCGACCTGGGCCGGCAGGTCATGGACGAGCTGCGCAGCCAGCATGACAAATACACCCGGAACAAAAAAGACGGTCAGTGATGAGGTGAAGGGATATGGGAGAACGGATCCTTTTGGTGGAAGACGAGGAAAAATTGGCCCGTATGGTGGAGATGGAGCTGAAGTATGAGGGCTACCGGGTGGAAAAGGCCTTTGACGGCCGCACCGGTCTGGAGTGGGCCCGGTCCGGGGAGTTCGACCTGGTGCTGCTGGACATCATGCTGCCCCAGCTGTCGGGGATGGAGGTGCTGCGCCGCCTGCGGAAGGAGAGCCAGCTCCCCGTCATCATGCTCACCGCCCGGGACAGCGTCATGGACAAGGTGTCCGGCCTGGATTCCGGAGCGGATGACTACATCACCAAACCCTTCGCCATCGAGGAGCTGTTGGCCCGGATCCGGGCCGCCCTGCGGAACCACGGCGGGCACGACAGCCAGGTCCTCACCGCAGGCGAGTTGTCCATGGATATTGATCGCCACCGGGTCACTGTCAGGGGCCAGGAGGTGGAATTGACAAAGAAAGAATTCGACCTGCTGTGCCACCTGCTGGAAAACAAGGGCCGGGTCCTGACCCGGGAAGCCCTGCTGGACAGCGTGTGGGGCTTTGACTTCGTGGGAGAAACCAATTCTGTAGATGTGTACATCCGCTTTTTGCGCAGCAAGATCGACGAGGCCTTCGGCATCAAACTGATTCATACCGTCCGTGGCGTGGGATATGTGATCAAAGACGAATAATGCCGCGTTTGGCTGCCGTGAGCCGGCAAGCCGGACTTTGCCTCGCACTCTCACAAATATAACAACACAAAAGGAGCGGTCCACAGTGGTCATTGTTTACAAATCCAACACCGGATTCACCAAAGAGTACGCCGAGATGCTGTCCAAGGCGGAGAAGCTGAAGCTCTATGAGCTGGACCAGGCCCAGGAGAAGCTGGGCCTCGAAGACGAAGTGCTGTTCATGGGTCCGCTGATGGCCGGACACATCCAGGGGATCGACCAGGCGGTCAAACATTTTACTGTCAAGGCGGCCTGCGGCGTAGGTATGACCCCGCCCGGGTCCCAGGCCCTATCCACCCTGAGCAAGGCCAACTATGTACCCAATGCGCCTATCTTCTATCTCCAGGGCGGGTATGCCCCCAAAAAGGTGGGTTGGCTGAAGCGGCGTATGGTGAACATGGCCACCCGGTCTGACCGCGAGGCGCTCCAGGACAAGGGTAGCCGCCGCACCCCGGAGGAGCAGGCCCAGCTGGACATGTACTTGAAGGGCGGCAGCTTTGTGGCCTATCAGAATCTGGACACGATTCGGAAGTGGCTGAGGGAGCAGGGCTGAGCGGCAGCTTCTTCCCTGGAAAAAGCTTGGAAGGAGGGAGTATCTGTGGTCAAAAAAAACCGGTTTCGAAACCCGCCCCCGGCGGACCCCATCACCGCGGCCCGGGACTCCTCCCTGGTCTTCCGGCTGAACAGCGGTTTTTTCCTGCGGCAGCTGGGGATCTTTCTGGTCATGGACCTGCTGCTGGTGCTGATGGCGCTGGTGGGCCTGGTCTTTTATGCCGAGAACCGCTGCGCCGATGTGGCCGCCCTTGTGGCGGAGCGCGGAGTGCCCACCGCCGACGCCATCCCCTGGATGGAGGCCAGCGACTATACCATCGCTCCCCTGGACAGGGCGCCGGAGGGCTATGAGCTGTCGGCCTTCTCCTGGCTTCCCCTGCGGGATGAGACCAAAGACGGCCTGCGCAGCTGGAACTTGAGCAGCTACTACACCGTGGAGCTGCCAAACGGCGGGCGTCCCTACGCCGTCAGGGTGGAGCTGGCCGGGATCTTCCGGACTTTGTACTGGGCGGGCATGGCTCTGCTGGTCTGCCAGGGGCTGTCCCTGCTGACCAACCTGTTCCGAAACAACCGAGCCATCCGCAAGGTGCTGCGGCCCATCCAGGACCTGGCCGCCACCGCCTCCCGCCTCAACTCCATGACACACATGTCACGGCGGGAGCTGGAAAACCTGGCGGGAGAGTTGGATAAGATCAACGCCAAGCACCTGGACAGCCGCATCGATCTTCTGGCCACCCAGAAGGAGCTGCGGGGCGTGGCCCAGGCCATCAACGACATGCTGGACCGGGTGAACCGGGCGTACACCGCGCAGATGCGTTTTGTCTCCGACGCCAGCCACGAGCTGCGCACCCCCATCGCCGTCATCCAGGGCTACGCCGCCCTGCTGGACCGCTGGGGCAAGTCAGACCCGGAAGCCCTTCAGGAGTCCATCGATGCCATCCGGTCTGAGGCCGCGGCCATGGAACGGCTGGTGGAACAGCTGCTTTTCTTGGCCCGGGGCGACAACGACTCCCAGCCGGTGAAAAAGGAACGGCTGGACCTGACCCGGCTGGCCGGCGAGGTGCTCCGGGAGGAGGAGATGATCCATCCCGACCGGCTGTTCCTGCCCCGGTGGGGTGAGGAACCGGTGACGGTGTTCGCAGACCCCGGCCTGATGAAGCAGCTGATGCGGGTGCTGATGGACAACAGCGTGAAATACAGCAGCCAAGGGGATAAGGTCTACCTGCGGGTGACAGTAAACCAGGGCTATGCCCGGGTCACCGTTCAGGATGAGGGAATGGGCATCCCCCCCGAGGGGATCCCCCACATTTTCGAGCGGTTTTACCGCGCCGACCAGTCCCGGGACCGCAAGACCGGCGGCACCGGCCTGGGTTTATCCATCGCCAAGTGGATCGTAGACCGCCACGGCGGTTGGTTCGAGGTGGTGTCCCGGGTGGATGTGGGCACTCGGATCACGTTTGTGCTGCCGCTGTGTGAAGAACCGGACGAACGGGGTTAGTCCTTTATCCATTTTAGTTTATGGGGCAGCAATGATACGCTCTGTATGAGTGGTTGCCGATGAATCAAGCTGTGCTGTGGAGCGGGCCAGCGCAGTCCAGGACCACGCCGCACAGTTGTGAAACCCAGGCGCAGGATTCAGCGGCTGTCCCAATCCAAGTTTCCCCGACCCAGGGCCGAAGGCCCGGAAGGCGGGGCAGCAAAACCAGGGGATGGGCGCCGGATGCGAGGCAGACCTTTTTGTAGGACGCCCCTGGGGGGCCGGGGCCCCGGAGATTTTTGGGGTACTTTTGTATCTCTACAAAAGCACCTCGCCCGGGGGGCGAAACATCCCATCTCCCGTCCCGCCCGCAAGCGAAGTGTTCCAGTGCGCAAATTTTTCCCAGTATTTTGTCTACCCAGAAAAGGCAAGGGCAAAGCCCTTGCCCTACATAACATAGGTTTTAGGTGCCTTAGGGCGATAAACCAAAATTTACCGTTTGTAACCCTTATTTCTCAAAATTCAGCTTTCTCAAAAACCCGAGAGATGCCCGGTTGCAATCTCTGGCCAAAAGGGCTAAAATAGGAACATATTTCCCCATCTGCCGCAGGTGGGGAGGACCATCTCATTCTGCCCGGGAGGTTTCAACATGGTATGTTCTGTCCGCTCGCTGGGGCTGCATGGCGTGTCCGGCTACCTGGTGTCCGCAGAGTGCGACCTGTCCGGCGGTCTGCCCGCCTTCACAGTTGTGGGTCTGCCTGACGCCGCCGTCAACGAGGCCCGGGAGCGGGTACGCGCCGCCATCAAGAACTGTGGGTTTACCTTCCCGGTCAGCCGTATCACCGTCAATCTGGCCCCCGCCCACCTGAAGAAGGTGGGCACCCTCTACGACCTGCCCATGCTGGTAGGCATTCTGGCCGCCGGAGGCCAGCTGAAGCTGCGGGAGCAGAGTTGCGCCTTTCTGGGGGAACTGTCCCTGTCCGGCGCCCTGCGGCCCTGCGCCGGGATGCTGCCCATGGCGCTGGCTGCCAAGCGGGAGGGGATAGAAGCCATCTATGTCCCCGAGGACAACGCCGCCGAGGCCACCCTGGCGGAGGGTCCCACTGTCTACCCCGTCCGCGACGTGGCCCAGCTGGTCCGCCACTTGTCCGGGGAGGAGCCCATCCTTCCCGCCGCCCCCTGGCGTCCCGGGTCTGACGCCGTCCAGGGTCCCGACTTTGACCAGGTGAAGGGCCAGGAGCAGGTGAAGCGGGCCCTGGAGATCGCCGCCGCCGGCGGCCACAACATCCTCATGTCCGGCCCGCCGGGGTCTGGCAAGTCCATGCTGGCCCGCCGCCTGCCCGGCATTCTCCCCCGCATGAGCCACCGGGAGGCCCTGGAGGCCACCGAGATCCACTCCGTCATGGGGCTCACCACCTCGGAACACCCCCTCATCGACGCGCGTCCCTTCCGGTCCCCCCACCACACCGTCTCCCCCATGGGGATGGCGGGGGGCGGCTCCAACCCCCGGCCGGGAGAGATCTCCCTGGCCCACAACGGGGTGCTGTTTCTGGACGAGCTGCCCGAGTTCCCCAAGGAGGTGCTGGAGGTGCTGCGCCAACCCCTGGAGGACGGACAGGTCCAGATCTCCCGGGCCTCGGGCACCGTCACCTACCCCAGCCGGTTCATGCTGGTATGCGCCATGAACCCCTGCAAGTGCGGCTGGTACGGCCACCCCTCGGGCCGGTGCCGCTGTACGGAAAGTGAGGTAAAGAAGTATCTCTCCCGGCTGTCCGGTCCCCTGCTGGACCGCATCGACATCTTTGTGGAGGTGGCAGCCCTGGAGTTTGAGGAGCTGTCCCAGCAGGAGCGCTCCGAGCCCTCCGCCATGGTCCGGGAACGGGTCAACGAGGCCCGGGACCTCCAGCGCCGCCGCCAGACCGCCCCCTGCAACGCCCGGCTGGAACGGGACGAACTGGACCGGTTCTGCGCGCTGGATGAGAGCTGCCAGCGGCTGATGAAGGGTGCCTTTGAGCGGATGGGCCTCACCGCCCGGAGCTACGACCGCATCCTGCGGGTGGCCAGGACCATCGCCGATCTGGAGGGCAGCGGGACCATTCAGGTCCCCCACCTGGCCGAGGCCCTCCAGTACCGCCCGCCGGAATATTTGAGGCGGTAGTCCCGCCTTTCCTCCCCGCAATGGCCGGGGCAGGAAAACTCCGGCGGCCTGTTTGATACCGGTCACCGGCCGTAAGAAAGGATGAAACACGGATGGCGATGTTAAATTGGGAGGCGCTGGAGCGGACCTGCATGGCCTGCCAGAAGTGCGCCTTGGCTGACACCCGGCACAACGTGGTCTTCGGCGTGGGCCCCCGGGACGCCGAGGTCATGTGCATCGGCGAGGGCCCCGGTGAAAACGAGGACCTCCAGGGCGAGCCCTTCGTGGGCCGGGGCGGCAAGCTGCTGGACGACATGCTGGAGCTCATCGACCTGGACCGGAAGAAAAACGTGTACATCGCCAACATTGTCAAGTGCCGTCCGCCCCAGAACCGGGACCCCCTGAACACAGAGCAGGACGCCTGCATCGGCTACCTTCGGAATCAGGTGGCTCTGCTCCGGCCCAAGATCATCGTCTGCCTGGGGCGCATCGCCGCCACCCGTCTGATCCGGGAGGATTTCAAGATCACCAAGGAACACGGCCAGTGGTTTACCAAGGCCGGGGTCCAGATGACCGCCCTGTACCACCCCGCCGCCATCCTCCGGGACCCCAGCAAACGCCCCGACACCTTCCAGGACCTGAAAAGCCTCCAGGCCAAGATCCGTGAGGTATGCACCCACACCTATTGAGACAGCGCAGCCCCCGGCGTTTCCAAAACGCCGGGGGCTGTTTTCATTCTTTTTACTTGGCAGGCTGCGTCTCCCGCTGGAACTTCTCCCAGTAGGCGTCCTGGAGCAGCTTCAGCCGCTGGGGATCCTTACCGCCCACGGGGATACCGTCGATGGACTCCACCCGCATACACAGGGCGCTGGAACTGGTGACGATGGCCTCGTCGGCGTTCATCAGCTCCACCATGGAGAAGGGCCGCTCGTCGGTGGGGATGCCGTGCTCCTTGGCCAGGGCCAGCAGGTGCTTCCGGGTGATGCCGGGAAGGATCAGCTCGTCGGTGGGGGCGGTGCGCAGCACGCCGTCCTTCAGGATGGAGATGTTGCTGTGGGCGCACTCGGTGACCCGGCTGCCCCGGTGGAGCACCGCCTCGTCACAGCCGTGCTCCACCGCCCGCTGGTTGGCCAGCACGCTGGGGATCAGGTTCAGGGTCTTGATGTTGCATAGCTTGAACCGGATGTCCTCCATGGAGATGAGCTTATAGGGCTTGTCCATGGACTTCATGGTGTGGGGCTTCACATAGATCATCAGGCTGGGATGTACGTCCGCCGGGGGGAAGGGGTGGTTCCGGGGACAGACGCCCCGGGTGACCTGCCAGTACAGGAACTGGACAGGGGTCTCCTCCGCCGCGTCGATGACCTTCTGCAGCTCCGCCTTGACCTGCTCCCGCTCCATGGTGAAGGGGATCTCCAGCAGCCGCAGGCTGTTGTACATCCGGTCCAGGTGGTCG
The DNA here is from genome assembly GCF_021531815.1 of Pseudoflavonifractor phocaeensis. Lineage (GTDB taxonomy): Bacteria > Bacillota > Clostridia > Oscillospirales > Oscillospiraceae > Lawsonibacter > Lawsonibacter phocaeensis_A. The sequence continues at coordinate 11,539 of NZ_JADYUM010000012.1, read as the reverse complement.
TCCAGGGCGAAGGGCACCCGGTTGGCCACGCAGGTGGCCTCATAGATGCCGTCGCCGAAGTACAGAGCCCGGTCCCCCATGGGGACGGTCATCTCCGCCAGGGGACCGATGGTCCCGTTATAATATCCTACTTCCTTCATTTCCATTCTCCTCTTTCTCTTTATCTGTATTTTTCCGCGCCGCCTTCTCTACCGGCGCAGCAGATAAACATGCCATACGGACCAGGCGCAGGCGTAACCCACCAGCGCTCCGGCCACCACGTCCGAGGGATAGTGGACCCCCACATACAGCCGGGACAGGCCCATCAGAAAGGCCATGGTCAACGTCAGGGCCTTGGTCCCCACCCAGCTTTCCGGCAGGGCCCGCCAGAAGATCACGGCCGCGGCAAAGGCGGCGCAGGTGTGGCCCGAGGGGAAGGAATTGGGGTCCGGCTCTTGGATGAGGGGGACCAGTCCCGCCACGTCCAGCCAGGGCCGGGGCCGGGCCACCAGGGGCTTCAGGATCATGTTGGTGCACACCAGGCCCAGCGCCATGGCGCACAGGGCCAGGACCCCCGCCCGGCGGGTGGGCTGGTAGCACAGCATGGCCAGGGACAGCAGGATCCAGATCATCCCCGCGTTGCCCGTACAGGTATAGGCCTCCACCAGAGGATCCAGAAAATCGCTGTGTACCGCCTGTAGGGCCAGCAAAATCCCCTCGTCAACACTCTGCAGGGCACCTAACATATTTTTCACCTCCCGCTCCTTGACCAGGTCTTCCCCGTCACTTATAATGGACACAGTGTATGTTCTGAGTATGGGGCGGTCACCGCAGGCATGTTCCCCGGACCGTCCAACCGCTCCATTTAGATTCAGGTTTCATTATAGCCGCATTTGTCCTGTTGCGCAAGGTACATTTCCCCGATTTCACCTGAACCTCACAAATCCCGAACCAATTCATTACTTTTGATTTTAGGAGGCTTCCCAACGTGCGGCAGATCCTATGCCTGTCCAACAAGCCCTGGAGCTCCACGCCCGGCCGGACCCAACAGCTGATCTCCCGGCTGAAGGACACCCAGGTGCTGTATTTTTCCCCCGCCGCGGGACCGATGGACCGGTCCTTCCGGGAAAAGGGCCGCAAGGTCCGCCCCAATGTGACGGCCTACACCCTGCCCCCCCTCCTTCTGCCCATGGAGGAGCGGTACGGGGGGCTCTTCCGCCTGGGCCAGCGCAAGCTGGGCCGTTTTATCGCGGAGCAGGCCGCCCGGCACCGGTTCCGCTCCCCCCTTCTTTGGACCTCCAGTCCGGAACACATCCACCTGCTGGACCAGCTGGACTACAGCGGTCTGGTCTATGACTGCGACCGGGAATGGGAGGACCTGCCCCCCATCTGGGAGGGCAGTTTGGCCAACGCCGCCGACGTGGTCTTCGTGGCCTCCCCCCTGCTGGGGGAGCGGCTGTCCCCCTGCAGTCCCAACATCGCCCTGCTGCCCAACGGAGTCAACTTCCCCCTGTTCTCCGGAGAGACCGCCTCCCTCCGCTCCGACCCCCTGCCCCAGGCTTCCGGCCCCGTGCTGGGCTGGGCGGGCACCATACGTGAGGACGTGGACCTGTCCCCCCTCCTCTATGCCGCCCGGGAGTGCCCCCATTGGACCTTCCTGCTTCTGGGCCGCCGGGAGGGCAACCGCCTGCTCCCCCGTCTGGAGCGGCAGCCTAATGTGGTGCTGGCCGGGCCCTGCTCCCTGGACCAGGTGCCCGATTGGCTCTACCGCTGCGACGTGCTGCTGAACTTTCTCCGGGACGACCGGCAGGACGACGGAGTGGTGCCCACCCGGGTCTATGAATACCTGTCCACCGGAAAGCCGGTGGTATCCATGCTCTGGCCCGACCAGGTGGAGCGGTTCCCCGACGTGATCTACGGGGCCCACGACCAGCAGGAGTTCGTCACCCTGTGCCGCCACGCCCTGGAGGAGGCTCCGGGGTTCGTCTCCCAGCGCCGGCGGGACTATGGCGCCCAGGCCGCCTGGCCCAACCGCGCCCGGGAGGTCAGCCGGATTCTGAGCACTGCGGGACTGCTTTGACCTCTCTTCCCGCCGGGTATGCCCCGGGCTGACAACTTTACCCGCCCTTTTTTCCCTTTCCTTGTACAAGCTCACGAAAATGTTATCACCTCTTGCAAAATCTGCCTTTTTTCGATAGAATAAAATCCGAGATGTTGGGCGCAACGCCTTGATTCCAATGGGGGAGGTTCCTGTCATGATCTGCTCTCGTCTGTTTTGTCCCATGCAGCAGTTCGGACATGGCCCCAGCACGCCCAAAATCCACCGATAAAACCTGACCAGGCTATCTGTATGCGCAGATAGCCTGAACTTTTTTGATAGGAAGGAGCTATCACATGAAGAAAGTCGCCATTATCATGGGTTCTGATTCCGACTGGCCGGTGGTCAAGGGCGCCTGCGCCCAGCTGAAGGAATTCGGCATCCCCTATGAGGCCCATATCCTCAGCGCCCACCGCACCCCCGCCGCCGCCGCGGAATTTGCCAAAAATGCCCGGAAGAACGGCTTCGGCGTCCTCATCTGCGCCGCCGGTATGGCCGCCCACCTGGCCGGCGCCTTCGCCGGCAACTCCACCCTGCCCGTCATCGGCATTCCCATGAAGGGCGGCGCCATGGACGGTCTGGACGCCCTGCTGGCCACTGTCCAGATGCCCAGCGGCATCCCCGTGGCCACCGTGGCCATTAACGGCGCCAAAAACGCCGCCGTCCTGGCCGCTCAGATCCTGGCCGTCTCCGACGACCAGCTGGCCGCCAAGCTGGACGCGGCCCGGGAGAAGATGGCCGCCCAGATCGCCGAGAAGGAGGCCAAGCTCCAGGCTGAGTTGGCGTAACTCCTGTCCATCCGCTGTCAAATGGTTTGATCTCACATATAAAATTTCTTGAAAAAGGAAGGAACGTCTATCATGAAGAAAGTTGAGCAGCTTTACGAGGGCAAGGCCAAGAAGGTCTATTCCACCGAGGACCCCAACATCGTCATCGTCTCCTACAAGGACGACGCCACCGCCTTTGATGGCCTGAAGAAGGGCACCATCACCGGCAAGGGCGCCATCAACAACCAGATGAGCAACTTCCTGATGCAGCAGCTGGAGAAGGCGGGCGTCCCCACCCACTATGTGGAGGAGCTGAGCGAGCGGGAGACCGCCGTGAAGAAGGTGTCCATCGTCCCCCTGGAGGTCATCGTCCGCAACATCTCCGCCGGCCACTTCGCCAGCAACTACGGCGTCAAGGAGGGCATCGTCTTTGAGGAGCCCACCATCGAGTTCTCCTACAAGAACGACGACCTCCACGACCCTCTGATCAACGAGTATCACGCCGTGGCCCTGAAGCTGGCCACCTGGGACGAGATCGCCCTCATCAAGAAGTACGCCTTCCAGGTCAACGACTTTTTGAAGAAGACCCTGCTGGAGTGCGGCGTCACCCTGGTGGACTTCAAGCTGGAGTTCGGCAAGACCGCCGACGGCACCATCGTCCTGGCCGACGAGATCTCCCCCGACACCTGCCGCTTCTGGGACTCCAAGACCGGCGAGAAGCTGGACAAGGACCGTTTCCGCCGCGACCTGGGCAACGTGGAGGGCGCTTACCAGGAGATGAGCCGCCGTCTGATGGGCAAGTAATCCGGCTTTATTTTCCCAGGCCAACGGCGGCCTGATTCTACCGATTCTATATCAGTTCGAGGAGGAACTCCATGGGAGGCTTTTTTGGCGCCGTATCCAAGCGGGACGTGTCCCTGGATATTTTCTTCGGAGTGGACTACCACTCCCATCTGGGCACCCGCCGGGGCGGCATGATCGTCTACGATGAAACGGACGGCTTTCAGCGCCAGATCCACAACATCGAAAACACCCCCTTCCGCACCAAATTTGAAAAGGACCTGGCCGACTTCCACGGCCACTGCGGCTTCGGCTGCATCAGCGATACCGACCCCCAGCCCCTGCTGGTCCGGTCCCACCTGGGTCTGTACGCCATCTCCACCGTGGGCATCATCAACAACGCGGAAAAGCTGGTGGAGACCTACTTCTCCGACCACGGCCACCAGTTCATGGCCATGAGCTCCGGCAAGGTCAACGCCACCGAGCTCATCGCCGCCCTCATCAACCAGAAGGAGGACCTGGTGTCCGGCATCCTCCATGCCCAGGAGCTCATCGACGGCTCCGCCACCATCCTGATTCTCACCCCCGAGGGCATCATCGCCGCCCGGGACAAGCTGGGCCGCCTCCCCGTCCTCATCGGACGCAACGAGGAGGGTTGCTGCGTCTCCTTCGAGTCCTTCGCTTACCACAAGCTGGGCTATGAGGACGCCTACGAGCTGGGCCCCCGGGAGATCGTAAAGCTCACCGCCGACGGCTACGAGACCCTGTCCCCCGCCGGGAAGGACATGAAGATCTGCGCCTTCCTGTGGACCTACTACGGCTACCCCAACTCCAATTACGAGGGTGTCAACGTGGAGGTCATGCGGTATAAGAACGGCGAGATCATGGCCCGCGCCGACAAGGAGCGGGGGCTGGCCCAGGACGTGGACTTCGTGGCCGGCGTCCCCGACTCCGGCCTGCCCCACGCCATCGGCTATGCCAACGCCAGCCATATCCCCTTCGCCCGCCCCTTCGTCAAGTACACCCCCACCTGGCCCCGTTCCTTCATGCCCACCAACCAGAAGGTCCGCAACCAGGTGGCCAAGATGAAGCAGATCCCCGTTCCTGAGCTGATTCAGGGCAAGAAGCTGCTCTTTGTGGACGACTCCATCGTCCGGGGCACCCAGCTGCGGGAGACGGTGGAATTTCTCTACGAGTCCGGGGCCAAGGAGGTCCACATGCGCTCCGCCTGCCCCCCCATCATGTACGGCTGCAAATACCTGAACTTCTCCAGCAGCAACTCCGAGATGGAGCTGCTGGCCCGCCGCACCGTCCAGGAGCTGGAGGGCGACGAGGGCCAGAAGCACTTGGATGAGTATGCCGACGCCAAGACCGAGCGGGGCCAGTGCATGCTCAAGACCATCTGCGAGAAGTTCGGCTTCGACTCCCTGGGCTACCAGTCCCTGGAAGGCTTGCTGGAGGCCATCGGAATCGACAAGGACAAGGTGTGCACCTACTGCTGGAGCGGCAAAGAGTAAGACTTTCTCCTTGCATTTCGCGGGCCGGGGATGTGTCCCCGCCCACCCCTCTATTCATTATCTGGAGGTTTTAGTGATGAAGAACTCCCATTCCGAGTCCTACGCCGCCGCCGGCGTGGACGTGACCGCCGGGTACGAAGCGGTCAAGCGCATCAAGCCCATGGTGGAGTCCACCTATATCCCCGGGGTCATGGGCACCCTGGGCGGCTTTGGCGGCATGTTCGCCCCCGATGTGGCCGGCATGAAGAAGCCCGTGCTGGTGTCTGGCACCGACGGCGTGGGCACCAAGCTGCGCCTAGCCCAGCTCATGAACAAGCATGACACCATCGGCATCGACTGCGTGGCCATGTGCGTCAACGACATCATCTGCGGCGGCGCCGCCCCCCTGTTTTTCCTGGATTACATCGCCTGCGGCAAGAACGATCCCGTCCACATCGCCGAGATCGTCTCCGGCATCACCGAGGGCTGCCGCCAGTCCGAATGCGCCCTGGTGGGCGGCGAGACCGCCGAGCACCCCGGCCTCATGGCGGACGACGACTACGACGTGGCCGGCTTCTCCGTGGGCATCGTGGACGAGGAGAAGATCATCGACGGCAAGCGTCTCTCTGAGGGCGACGTCCTCATCGGCCTGGCCTCCACCGGTGTCCACTCCAACGGCTTCTCCCTGGTCCGGAAGGTTTTTGACGTGGAGCACGCCGATCTGACCTCCCCTGTGGCGGAGCTGGACGGCAAGAGCCTGGGCGAGACCCTGCTGACTCCCACCCGGATCTATGTGAAGGCCGTCAAGGCCCTGCTGAAAGACGGTGTGGACATCCACGCCATCAGCCACATCACCGGCGGCGGCTTCTACGAGAACGTGCCCCGCATGATGACCGAGGGCCTCACCGCCCAGATCCAGCTGGACTCCTTCCCCCGCCTGCCCATCTTCGGCCTGATCCAGAAGCAGGGCAACATCCCCGAGCGGGACATGTACAACACCTTCAACATGGGCATCGGCATGATCCTGGCCCTTCCCGCCGCCCAGGCCCAGCAGGCCCTGGCTGTCCTGAAGGAGGCCGGCGAGACCGCCTACCAGATCGGCTCCGTGGTCAAGGGCGACGACGGCGTCACCCTGGCGTAAGCCCGCTCCCACACCAAATTCGGAGGATGTACCTATGACCAAAAATATCGCGGTCCTGGTCTCCGGCGGCGGGACCAACCTCCAGGCTCTGATCGACGCGCAGGACCGGGGCGAGATCATAGGCGGCCAGATCACCGCCGTCATCTCCTCCGCCTCCGATGCCTACGCCCTGGAGCGGGCCCAAAAGGCCGGCATCCCTGGCTATGTGCTGGCCCGGGCCGACTACCCCAGTACCCAGGCCATGACTCAGGCCCTGGTGGAAAAGCTGCGCCAGCTGGACATTCAGCTGGTGGTGATGGCGGGCTTCATGACCATCGTCACCGGAGAGCTGTTCCAGGCCTATGAAAACGCGGTCCTCAACATCCACCCCTCCCTCATCCCCTCCTTCTGCGGCAAGGGCTGCTACGGCCTCCATGTCCATGAGAAGGCCCTGGCCTACGGGGTGAAGCTGTCCGGCGCCACCGTCCACTTTGTCACCGAGGAATGCGACGCCGGCCCCATCGTCCTGCAAAAAGCGGTGGAGGTGCTGCCTGACGACACCCCCGAGGTGCTCCAGCGGCGCATCATGGAGCAGTGCGAGTGGAAGATCCTGCCCCAGGCCGTCTCCCTGTTCTGCCAGGACCGGCTGAAGGTGGAGGGTCGGACCGTCCGCGTACTCTGATTTCGGACTCACCCACCGGGCGCACCCAAATCTCACAATGGAATCAAGCGGCACAACTGACGGAAGTGGAATGGACCACAGGGAGCGCCGCCTCTGAACTGCCGACCGTCTGGGCGCACCGTGCTCTGCATTGGTGCGCTCTTTTTACTTGATTTGAGGAGGATCTTTTATGAAAACACTCGATCTGAACCAGCTGCTGCGCGACCACCCCTATCCCGGCCGGGGCATTGTTCTGGGCCGTTCCGCTGATGACAAAAAGGCGGTCATCGCCTATTTCATCATGGGCCGCAGCGAAAACAGCCGCAACCGGGTCTTTGAGACTACCGGGGACGGTATCCGCACCAAAGCCTACGACGAGAGCAAGATGACCGACCCCTCCCTCATTATTTACCACCCCGTCCGCATCGTGGGGGACGACACCGTGGTCACCAACGGGGACCAGACGGACACCATCCGGGACGGCCTGCTGGCGGGTCAGGTCTTCGCCCAGCCTCTCCGCACCCGGGAGTTTGAGCCCGACGGCCCCAACTACACCCCCCGGATCTCCGGCCTGCTCCACAAGGACGGCAGCTTCGCCCTGTCCATCCTGAAGTCCGACGACGGCGACCCCTCCTGCTGCTGCCGGTACTTCTTCGGCTACGACCATCCCAAGGCCGGCGAAGGCCGCTTTATCCACACCTATCAGGAGAACCGGGACCCCCTGCCCTCCTTCGAGGGAGAGCCCCGGAAGGTGGCCATCACCGCGCCTGACGCCAAGACGCTGGCCAATGCACTGTGGGCCAGCCTGAACGAGGACAACAAGGTATCCCTGTTCGTCCAATACATGGATCTGTCCACTGGAGAACGGGATACCGTTATCATCAACAAACACGGATAAATTTTCGTTTATCGGTGAAATGGATTTTTAATTTCGCCTGCGGGCGGGACGGGAGATAGGGATGTTTCGCCCTCGGGCGAGGTACTTTTGTAGAGATACAAAAGTACCCAAAAAATCTCCGGGGCTTCGGCCCCGGCCCCCAAGGGGCGTCCTACAAAAAAGCCTTCCTTGCGTCCGGCGCTCATTTCCTGGTTTTGCTGCCCCTCTTTCCGGGCCTTCGGCCCTGAGCGGAGTGAATTTGAATACAGGCAACCGCTGAATATCGGCACCTGAGTTTCCGAATTGTGCGGCGTGATTCTTGGCCGCGCTGCCCCGCCCCGTTGTGCAAAACTTAATTCAGTGGCACGTCCCACCGGGCGGCCCCGGCGGGCCACAGGAGTAAGACGCATCAAGAACAGGTTTTCCCCGTGTCGAGGCGGGCTGTATTGCTGATCCCCCGCAAAACCTCCGAATTTTGCGAAGCAAAAAGGCGGTGTGGGGCAAATCAAATTTTGCGGCTTGGGTTCAACGCAGGGCCGCTGGGCTCCCGTAGTGGGGTCCGGGGGTAAGGCCCTTGGCGGCGGAGGGCGCAGCCCGAGGCCGGCCTGGCCGTCCCCCGGCCATCTTTTGGTTACTTTTGGATGGCTCCAAAAGTCACTCGCCACCGCAGCGGCGAAATCTCCTAACCCTATAAACGAAAATTTATGCCTCCCGTTTTATCTTTAGAAAGGATGTGTCTTATGACCGAACTGGAACTGAAATACGGCTGCAACCCTAACCAGAAGCCCGCCCGCATCTTCATGGAGCAGGGCGAGCTGCCCCTGGCCGTACTCAACGGCCGTCCGGGTTATATCAACTTTATGGACGCCCTCAACTCCTGGCAGCTGGTGAAGGCCCTGAAAAAGGCCACCGGCCTGCCCGCCGCCGCCTCCTTCAAGCACGTCTCCCCCGCCGGGGCGGCCCTGGGCCTGCCCCTGTCCGACGTGGAGCGGCAGATCTACCTGGCCCCCGAAGGGGACCTGTCCCCCATCGCCTGCGCCTATGTCCGGGCCCGGGGGGCCGACCGGCTGTGCTCCTTCGGCGACTGGGCGGCCCTGTCCGACGTCTGTGACGCCGACACCGCCCGGGTTCTGGCGGAGGAGGTGTCCGATGGCGTCATCGCTCCCGGCTACACCGACGAGGCCCTGGCCATTCTGAAGACCAAGCGCAAGGGCGGCTACAACGTCATCCAGATCGACCCCAACTACACCCCCGCCCCCATCGAGCGCCGGAACATCTTCGGCATCACCTTTGAGCAGGGCTACAACGACCTGGCCATCACCGAGGACATGCTGACCAACATCGTCACCGAAAACAAGACGTTGTCCCAGCAGGCCAAAAACGATATGATGCTGGCCCTCATTACCCTGAAATACACCCAGTCCAACTCCGTCTGCTACGTGAAGAACGGTCAGACCATCGGCGTGGGCGCCGGCCAGCAGAGCCGCATCCACTGCACCCGCCTGGCCGGCGACAAGGCGGACATCTGGTGGCTGCGGCAGCACCCCAAGGTGCTGGGCCTGCAGTTCGTGGACGGCATCCGCCGCCCCAACCGGGACAACGCCATCGACCTGTACATCTCCGAGGAGCACGACGACGTGCTGGCCGAAGGGGTGTGGCAGACCACCTTCAAGGTCAAGCCCGACGTCCTGACCCAGGAGGAAAAGAAGGCCTGGATCGCCCAACTCTCCGGCGTCACCGTGGGGTCCGACGCGTTCTTCCCCTTCGGCGACAATGTGGAGCGGGCCCGCAAGTCCGGCGTGGACTACATCGTCCAGCCCGGCGGCTCCATCCGGGACGACCTGGTCATCGAGACCGCCAACAAGTACAACATGGTCATGGCCTTTACAGGCATCAGACTGTTCCATCATTGATTAGAATAAGAGGTGCGAATGATGAAAGTATTAGTGGTAGGCGGCGGCGGCCGCGAGCATGCCATCTGCTGGAAACTGGCCCAGAGCCCCAAGGTAACGGAACTGTACTGCGCCCCCGGCAACGCGGGCATCGCCCAGGTGGCCACCTGCGTCCCCGTCAAGGCCACCGACGTGGAGAACATGGTCAAGTGGGCCAAGGAGAACGCCATGGACTTTGTCATGGTGGCCCCCGACGATCCCCTGGCCCTGGGCATGGTGGACGCTCTGGAGGCCGCCGGCATCCCCGCCTTCGGTCCCCGGGCCAACGCCGCCATCATCGAGGCCAGCAAGGCCTTCTCCAAGTCCCTGATGAAAAAATACCACATCCCCACCGCCAAGTATGAGACCTTCACCGAGCTGGACAAGGCCCTGGCCTACATCCAGGAGCAGGGCGCTCCCATCGTGGTCAAGGCCGACGGTCTGGCCCTGGGCAAGGGCGTGGTGGTGGCCCAGACGGTGGAGGAGGCCCAGCAGGCTGTCCGGGAGATGATGGAGGACCACAAGTTCGGCGCCTCCGGCTCCACCGTGGTCATTGAGGAGTGCATGGTCGGCCCCGAGGTCACCGTGCTGGCCTTCTGCGACGGGGAGCACCTGGTCCCCATGCTGTCCAGCCAGGACCACAAACGGGCCTACGACGGCAACCAGGGTCCCAACACCGGCGGCATGGGCGCCTTCTGCCCCTCCCCCAAATACACCCCGGAGATCGCCCAGCGGTGCACCCGGGAGATCTTCCTGCCCACCGTGGAAGCTCTGAAGGCCGAGGGCCGGCCCTTCAAGGGTGTCATCTACTTCGGCCTGATGCTCACCCAGGACGGCCCCAAGGTGGTGGAGTACAACGCCCGCTTCGGCGACCCCGAGACCCAGCCCATCCTGTCCATGCTGGACACCGACCTGATGGATATTTTCCAGGCCTGTGTGGACGGCACCCTGGACCAGGTGGACATCAAATGGAAGCAGGGCGCCGCCTGCTGCATCGTGCTGGCCTCCGGCGGCTATCCCGTGGCCTACGAGAAGGGCTACCCCATCTCCGGTCTGGAGGAGGCAGGGAAGCAGGCCGTGGTCTTCCACGCCGGTACCGCCCGGAACGAGGCGGGTGAGATCGTCACCGCCGGCGGACGGGTGCTGGGTGTCACCGCTGTGGGCTCCAACCTGGAGGATGCCATCGCCAAGGCCTACGCCGCCTGCAAGCCTATCACCTGGCAGGACATGCACTTCCGTACCGACATCGGCAAGGTATGATCGGGCCGGTATTTGACGGCGTGGTCTTCGACGCCGACGGAGTTCTTTTCGACACCGAAAACCTGGGCCGCCGTGCCTGGCGGGAGATCGGCGCTGAAATGGGCTGTCCCCAGCCCGCAGAGCACTACCTCCACTTTGTGGGCCGGAGCCGGGCGGATATTTTATCCGAGATGACCCGGATGTTCGGGGCAGATTTCCCGGGAGAGGCTTTTTTGACCAACGGCTCCCGCCGTGCCATGGAGCACATGGAACAGGAGGGCGTCCCCCTCAAGCCGGGCGTTCATGAGGTTCTGTCCTTTTTGCGGGAGCGCCGTGTTCCGGTGGCCCTGGCCACCTCCACCTACCGGGACCGCACCCAGTACCGCATGGGGCGCACCGGGCTGGGGCAATATTTCCAGACCATGACCACCGGCGACCAGGTGGTCCACAGCAAGCCTGACCCGGAGATCTACACCCTGGCCTGCCGCTCTCTGGGCGTCGACCCCGCCCGCGCCGTCGCCGTGGAGGACAGCCGCAACGGCATCCTGTCCGCCCGTGGAGCCGGGATGCAGGTGATCATGGTCCCCGACC
>NZ_JADYUM010000011.1 GCF_021531815.1 Pseudoflavonifractor phocaeensis | reverse complement strand
AGGGCCGGGTGGGCCTGGGCTGCTCCCCAGCCCCGGGGGCGCGGATGCTGGCCCGGGCGGCGGCTGCGGGGGCGGCTGCCGCCGGAGGGCAGGTCTGGTTCCATGAGCTAGAGTGCCCCGTCCAAGGGGCCTGGGTGGCCCGGAAGGAAGAACTGCCCGTCTCCCTCTTTGTGGAGCGGGAGGAGGGCGGCCCCGTGTTCCTCCACTTCTTCGACCGCCAGGGCCTGCCCCTGGGCCGGGCTGGGGAGCGGAAACTGGAGCACGCCCTCCTCCAGGGCGAGGTGCGCCGGGTCCGGGGAGACCGGGTGGGAGAGGTGGAACCCCTGCGCCTGTCCACCCTGCTCTGGGCCCGGTCAGTGGCCCGGGAGGCCGCCCTGGGCCGGACCTTCCCCCGGCGGATCACGGCGGCGGTGGGGCGGGACTGTCCCGAGGACCGGGCCCTCCGGGCCGCCCTGCTGGCCCTGGGGTGCCAGGTGGAGGACCGGTGGCGGCCGGGCATCCCCGCCTTCGCCGCCAGCCGGGGGGGCTTCCGCCTGTCCGCCCAGGATGAGCGGGGGGCGCTGCTGGACTCCGGGCAGCTGCTGGCCCTGGTGACCCTCATCGAGATGGAGAACGGCGGCGGGAAGGTGGCCGTTCCCCCGGGGGCCAGCGCCGCGGTGGACCTGGTGGCGGGGGGATACGGGGGCCAGGTGCTGCGGCTGGACCGGGACGGACAGGAGGCGCGGGACTGGTATGCCGCCCTGCCCTGGCTGTGGTCGGCTCCCAGCGCCGCCGCCCGCATCTGTGCCCGTATGGCCTCCTCCGGCCAGAAGCTGGAGGTCCTGATCTCCAAGACGCCCCGGTTTAACGCCTGGAAGCGGGAGGTGCCCCTGTCCTCCGACCGGGGGCGGGTGATGCAGGCCCTGGCCCGGGAACAGTCCCAGGGCGCCCAGGGGGAGGGCCTTCGGCTGCGGGCCGGCGGCGGCTGGGTGTATCTGGCGCCCATGGCCCGCCGGTCCTCCCTGCGGGTGCTGGCCGAGGGGCCGGACCTGGAATTGGCCGCCGAACTGTGCGATTTTTACGCCAACCGGGCGGCGGACCTGGACCGGGCCGTGATGCGGCAATGTGTCCAAGAGGAGGACAGAAAATAGTTCTGTTGTTCTCAGGAAACACATAGTATACTTTTGCCGGAAAGTGTGCTATACTATTGCCATCTGATTTTGATTTATGCGCGGAATGGGGCAGCGGAGGAGGAAACTCCGCGCCTCCGCGTTTAAATATTGCCCGGGAGCCAAAACCGTAACAGCAGGCGGGGACAGCTCCGGGCCGCCAATCTGACAGGACCCAAACAAGGCGAAGCGAGGATCGTTCCCACCGGCGAGGCAGGGCCGGGCGCGGAAGTCCCCTTCGTCTCCTCGCTGTGCCAGGAGCATAGCTTTTTTGTCATGGGTCCTGCCTACATCCCGGAGCGCCGGCCTCCCGGAGGGGGAGGACTGCGGCGCGGCAGAACCTACAACGATTTGTGACAGTAAGGAGTATTTATGGCAGAAAAACTGAAAATTATCCCTCTGGGCGGCCTCAACGAGATCGGCAAGAACATGACCGTCTATGAGTACGGCGGCGACATCATCGTGGTGGACTGCGGCATGGGCTTCCCTGACGACGACATGTACGGCATCGACGTGGTCATTCCCGATGTCAGCTACCTCATCAAGAACCAGAACAAGATCCGGGGCATCTTCATCACCCACGGCCATGAGGACCATATCGGGGCCCTGCCCTATGTGCTGCGGTCGGTCAACGCCCCCATCTACGCCACCCGCATGAGCGCGGGGCTCATCAAGCTGAAGCTGGAGGAGCACCGCCTGCTGGACAAGACCAAGCTCATCACCTGCGAGGCGGGAGATACGGTCAAGGCGGGGAAGTTCTCTGTGGAGTTCATCCATGTGAACCACTCCATCGCCGACGCCGTGGCCTTTGCCATCAAGTGCCCCGTGGGCACCTGCGTCCACACCGGCGACTTCAAGATCGACTCCACCCCCATTCAGGGCGGCATGATGGACCTGGCCCGCCTGGGCGAGCTGGGCAAGGAGGGGGTCCTGGCCCTGCTGGCCGACTCCACCAACGTGGAGCGCCCCGGCTACACCCGCAGCGAGCGCAGCGTGGGTGCCTCCTTCGACAGCCTGTTCCGGGGCTGCGAGGAGCGCATCATCGTCACCACCTTCGCCTCCAACGTGGACCGCATCCAGCAGATCATCGACGTGGCCAACCGCTACGGCCGGAAGGTGGCCGTCACCGGCCGGTCCATGGAGAACGTCATGAAGGTGTCCACCGAGCTGGGCTACATGAACATCCCCGACGGGGTGCTCATGGACCTGAACCACATCAAGTCCCTGCCTAAGAACAAGGTGTGCATCATCACCACCGGCAGCCAGGGCGAGACCATGTCCGCCCTGACCCGCATGGCCTTCAACACCCACCGCCAGGTGGACCTGCTCCCCGGCGACCGGGTCATCATCTCCGCCAGCGCCATCCCGGGCAACGAGAACGCCATCGGCAACGTGGTCAACGAGCTGTACCGCAAGGGCGTGGAGGTGATGAACGAGCGGGAGCTGGCCCTCCACGTCTCCGGCCACGCCTGCCAGGAGGAGCTGAAGATCGTCCACGCCCTGGTGAAGCCCAAGTTCTTCGTCCCCCTCCACGGTGAGCAGCGGATGCTCCAGATCCACGGGAAGCTGGCCCGGGAGATGGGCATGGAGCCCAACCAGATCCTGATCAGCGACATCGGCCGGGTCATGGAGTTCACCCCCAACTCCGCCAAGCTGGCGGGCACCGTCACCGCCGGCCAGGTCTTTGTGGACGGCTACGGCGTGGGCGACGTGGGCAGCGTGGTCCTGCGGGACCGCCGCCACCTGGCCCAGGACGGCATGATCGTGGTGGTCCTGTCCATGTCCGGGGAGGACGGCGCCCTGGTCTCCGGCCCGGACATCATCACCCGGGGCTTTGTCTACGTCAAGGAGTCCGAGGGGCTGATGGAGGAGCTGCGCCAAGTGGCCCTCCAGGCCATCCTGGAGGTGGACAGCCGCTTCGCCACCGACTGGTCGGCCATTAAGAGTTCCATCAAGAACGACCTGTCCAACTACCTTTATAAAAAGACCAAGCGTTCCCCCATGATCCTGCCGGTCATCATGGAAGTGTAAACAGAAAAATGCCCCGGACACGCGGCCTGTGCCGGGCGTCCGGGGTGTGGATTCACGGTTCCAGGGCCTCCTGGGCCATGGTGATAAAGCGGTCTCCGAAATGGGACAAGTACCGGTCGCTCCGGTACCCGGCCACCAGCTTGCTGAAGGTGGAGGGGTCGGTCAGGGGGAACAGATCCACCCCCTGGGAGCCCGCGGGGCCGGCGGGGATGGCCCGGAGGAACAGCTCCGGGCAGATGGTGATGCCCACGCCCGCCTGGGCCATGGCCAGGGTGGTGACGGTGTTTTCCGTCTCCAGGATCAGCTTGGGCTTGAAGTAATAGCGGCTGAAATACTGGTCCACGATGCTCCGGGTCCGGTTGCCCCGTTTGATCAGAACGAAGGGCATCTGCTGGAAGGCGGCGATGTCGGCGCCCTGCTGGAACTGGGCCCGCACCTCCTCCGCCCGGCCGCCGAAAAGCTGGTCGGTAAAGCCCCTGGGCACCACCATCACCAGCTTCTGCTCCGTCAGGGGCACCGTCTCCACCCCCTCCAGCATAATGGGCTGGAAGCAGATGATCAGATCTACCCGGCCGTGGGACAGCTCGTCCTCCAGCTGGTTGGAGTTGCCCTCGGACAGGGAGAATTCCACCATGGGAAACTCCTCACGGAACCGGGGCAGGATCTCGGGGAGGAGGGCCAGGCCGCAGGTGTGGGAGATCCCCACCCGCAGCACCCCCAGATAGTGGCGGTTGATGTCCCCCACCTTGGTCAGAAATTGGGTGTGCAGGTCCAGGATCTGGGTGGCGGTCTGGACCAGCTGGTCTCCGGCGTAGGTCAGAGACAGCTTGGGGGAGCGGGTGAACAGCTTCACGTTCAGCTCCCGCTCCATGTTGCTGATATGGTTGGACAGGGATTGCTGGGAGATGTACAGCCGCTCCGCGGCCCTGGTGATGTTCAGCTCCTCCGCCACCATGAGAAAATATTTCAAGTGCAGAAAATTCAAACCGATCCCCCCAGATACGACAGGATTCCTTCATTTTTTCCTTGAGATGCAACTATTGTACCACAGTTAAATGACTGTGACAACCCTCAGAAAAAATGTGATGTTCCTTCGGGAAAAGTTATGTCATAATGTAGCATAAGTAGAGAATTCTCCCTGTATGATCGGGGAAGATGAAAATTGAAAGGGTGTATGTTCTATGAAGTGTCTTATCATCGATGTCGTCCACAGCGCCATTGCCGAGGAACTCGGCAAGTACATGGAAGTCACCGTCAGCAAGAAGCTGCCCCCCGCAAAGGATGAGCTGAAGGCCATGATCGCCGACGTGGATGTGCTGATCATGCGCGTCGATCCCATGATCGACAAGGACGTTCTGGACGCCGCCAAGAACCTGAAGGTCATCGGCGTGTGCTCCGTGGGTCTGAACCACATCGACACCAAGTACGCCGAGGAGAAGGGCGTCAAGGTGTTCAACGCCCCCGGCCTGAACGGCAACGCCGTGGCCGAGCTGACCATCTGCAAGATGCTGGAGCTGTCCCGCCACACCATTCCCGCCCACCGCGACGTCACTGTGAACCAGAAGTGGGACAAGTACGCCTTCGTGGGCCGCGAACTGCGGGGCAAGACCCTGGGCGTCCTGGGCTTCGGCCGCATCGGCCAGCGCGTGGGTGAGATCGCCCGTGTCTTTGGCATGAAGGTCGTCGCTTACGATCCCTACCTGCCCGCCGAGATCTTCACCAAGAACGAGGCCACTTCCATGAGCATCGCCGAGGTGTGCGAGGTCGCCGACTTCGTCACCATCCACATGCCCTTGAACGACGAGACCCGCAACCTGTTCAACGCCGACTCCATCTCCAAGATGAAGAGCGACGCTGTGGTCCTGAACATGGCCCGCGGCGGCATCGTCAACGAGAAGGACATGTATGAGGCCCTGAAGGCCGGCAAGCTGGGCGGCTACGCCACCGACGTGCTGGAGAACGAGGTGGCTGGCGACGGCCTGACCGAGGACTCCCGCTTCTACTCCCCCCTGTTTGACTGCGACAACTTCGTGGTCTCCCCCCACATCGGCGCCCAGACCGTGGACGCTTCCCGCGACATCGGCCAGCACATCATCGGCAAGGTGAAGGAAGCGCTGAACCTGGGCTGATCTGTCTGCGATTTTCCCTCTCTCAATGCCCCCGGCGGACGCCGGGGGCATTTTTATATTCGGAAGGGCAGAAAAGGGCCTGCCGCAAAATGGGCAGATGCACCAGCCCCCTCATCCGCCCCAGTGTGCGCACTGAGGCACCTTCCCCCCCTGTGGGGGGAAGGCTTGATGATGCGGTCCCGCAACCGCCGCTCCTCTGCAGGGGTGGGGCATTTTTATAGGTACAGGCAGAAAAAGACCTGCAAGCGTTGGCTTGCAGGTCTCATATCAGGCTCTGAACTGGGTGTGCTGTTTACTGCTCCATATCGGTAATGAGGTTCACACGGCGCTGGTGGCGTCCGCCCTCAAATTCAGTGCTCAGAAAGACGTCTACAATACGCTCGGCCAGATTGGGGCCCACGATGCCGGCGCCCATGGCCAGCATGTTGGCGTCATTGTGGCGGCGGGTCATCTCAGCGGACAGGGAGTCGGCGCACAGGGCACAGCGGATGCCCTTCACCTTGTTGGCGGTAATGGAGATGCCGATGCCGGTGGTGCAGATGACGATGCCCTTTTCACATTGGCCGGAGGCCACTGCCTCGGCGGCTGCCCTGCCAAAAACGGGGTAGTCGCAGCTCTCGGTGCTGTCGGTGCCGAAGTCCTGGCAGGTAATGCCCTTGGCGGCCAGATAGGCCTTGATATGTTCTTTCAGGTGATATCCACCGTGGTCAGAAGCGATGGCGATCATGATAAGTGCCTCCTATCTTTCGTACAGTTCGTTCTGCCCGGGAGGGCCCGGGGGAGGTAGACTGTCATGGCACCATTGTAGATGTTTTTTACCTGTTTGGCAAGAGTGCCGGGTAAGAAAAAAGGTTTTTTTGAAAAAAAGATCACAGTCGAGCCCAATGTCATGGAAGGGAAGGAGAAATTGTCATTCCGAGGAGCAAGGCGACGTGGGAATCCCTTTTCCACCAAAAGAGAACCGATTCCCACGCAAAACGGCCGCCCAGTAGGCGGCCGTTTTGCTGAGACTTTTTTGACGTGTTATACCATCAGGGAGCACACCAGCTGGGCGTATTCCGCCGGGTCCTCCAGGGGCAGACCGGCCAGCAGCAGAGCCTGACCGTAGAGTAGCTTGGCGTACTTGGACAGGGTGTCCTTGTCCCCGGCCTCCAGCGCCTTTTTCAGGGCGGCGAAGGGGGCGGAATCGGCGTTGAGCTCCAGCACCCGGTCGGCCTTCATGTGGGAGCCGGAATCATCTGGACTTAAGAGAATCCTGCAAATAGCCAGCCAAATCTGCGATCACTGTTCCCATCGGATGATCCCGGCGTGCGATCACAGAAATCGTATAGGGGAATAGGTTTTCCTTGAACGGGATCAGGCGGAGACGTGGGAACTGTGGCAGAGATACGTCCGTAAGGTATCCCTGGATCGTAATACCTGGGAACCCCTCCCGTTGACAGATTTCGTACATGTACAGCGTGTCGCTCACCAAAATGACTTCAGCTGGTTGGCAATCGTGGGACTCAAAGTAACTTAAAATACGGTGATATGCCATGGGATTGGCGCACAGTACAATATGCATACCTTTCAAATCTTCCGGCGCTGCATACTCCTTTGTACTGAGGGGATGATCCTCCGGCAACAGGAGGACACGGCTCCAGGTCCCGATGGGGAATTGGACATACTCGTCGTCCGGGCCATAGTCAGAAAAGGTGATCACGTCCAGCTGGTTGTTTTTCAGCATGTCCAAGCTGGTCGTATATGGATATTCCTGCGCTTGGATGGTAACGTTGGGATACGCTTGCTGAAAATCGCACCATAGGCTCCGCACATTAAAATAGCGCACTCCGGCAGCGAGCCCGACACGTAGCAGCCCGGAACTGAGCCTCACATATTCATGGATGTGTTCCTCCAAAACATACATGTCCCGAAGTACCGGGGACGACGAATGGTAGAGCTCGTGCCCAAGCGCTGTAGGGGTGACGCCGCGCTGGCTGCGGTAGAATAACGGCATTCCAATCTCTTTTTCCAGTATGTTGAGCGACCGACCCAGTGCCTGGTGGGAAATATACAGGACCTCTGCCGCCTTGAGCAGATTTCCGCATTCGTAGATTTTTGCGAAATACTGCAATTGCCGGATTGTCATACATTACCCTCCCTGATCAGCGATACCAATTTATCCTACACCATAAAGTTGTTGTTTTCAACTGCAACTTTATGGTGTATTGATTCAAAGAAAGAAGTGCTTTTCACTCAATTAGTAATGTAATAGAATACAACACAGGAGAGCTGATCAGCCACAATTTGTACACGCAGCAACGACACACCCCCCGATAAATAGCCTCCAGCAAACGGCAATTACATGGTTCCGCAGCAAAAAGATAAAAGGAAGGGCTCTTTGTGATGTGAATACAGCGCAGATGGTCCTATTGGACCATTCTTGTTGCACAAGAGCACAAAGGAAAATGAGGAGGTAACTTATGAACACATTAACACTAAGTGTCATTGTTCTGATTGTTTACATGGGCGCAATGATGGGGATCGGCTATATGGGCCGCAACACATCAAAAAACTTTGAGGAATTTGTTACAGCCGCGAAAAAAGGCAGCTTTTTGATGGTTTGCGGCTCTTATATGGGCTCTCATATCGGCAACGGAGTAGTAGTTGGCGGCGCGGAAAACGGGGCCAATTATGGGCTGGCCGGCGTATGGTACGGGGTCGGGGCCTGTTTGAGCTATCTCGTTTTCGCCCTGGTCATCGCCAAGAAGCTATACCGCACGGACAGTCTGACACTATCTGAATGCCTGGATAAGCGTTATGGCGGTCATATCACCGGCACGATCTTTGCTGTGATCAACTGCGGAGCCGCCATCAGCATTATGGCCGGGCAGATCACCGCCGGTAAAAACCTGTTCTCTTACCTTGGGCTGAATCCCATCCTCGGCGTCTGCCTTGTGGGCCTAGCGGTATTCATCTACGCCGCCATGTCCGGCCAATGGGGCGTTATGATGACCGACGTGATCCAGGTGGCCGTTATTGTTGCCTGCACGCTGATCTCTATCGCCTATATGCTGGGAAACGGCGCCTTTGATGTGATCCATGCCGCGCTGCCTGCTGGCAGTTGGAATCTCTTTAACATGGATTTTGAAGTCATCATTATGAATGCGATCCCCACTATGCTGTTCGGCTTGATTTCCGCAGCTTCGTTCCAGCGCAATGTTTCCGCGAAAGATGAAAAGACCGCGGTACGCTCCGCGTTCTGGGGTGGCGTCCTGTTACTGCCCTATGTATTCCTGCCTGTGCTGATTGGTATGTACGGCCGTGCCTTGTTCCCTGACGCCGCCGCCGGCAGCATTATCTTTAAGGTTATGCTGGAGGTCTTCCCACCCTTTGTCGGTGCGCTGATGATTGCCGCTTTGATGGCCGCTATCATGTCCACCGTGGACTCCCAGCTGATCTATGTGACCGCTTCCATCACCAAGGATATTTATTTGCAGTTTATCAACAAGAACCCCGATGAGAAAAAGTTGAACCGTCTGGCGAAAATCATCACCATTACCGCCGGTTTGATTACTCTGTACGTGGCTCTCGGTACCACCTCCATCATCAAAATGCTGTCCTATGCTTATACCTTCATGTGTGCCGGTACCCTGGTCATGTTCGTCGGCGGCATCTTCTGGAAGGGCGCGACCAAGCCCGGCGCAGTGGCGGCTTCGGTGACAGGTATCTTCTTTGTGTTCCTGAATAAGTTCTGCGGCATTTCTTTCCCCTATGCCTCCATCTTCCCCATTCTGCCCTCCGCAGTCGCCTTTGTTGTGGTGAGCCTATGTACCCAGCCAAAGAAAGCGGAAGCTGCCAAGTGATCGGCACTCGTTTTCTATTTCCGATTCATAGACGTTTTCCATTAGCCCGCGGCGGGGCCGCCGCGGGTGTGAAAAACCTGTATACGACAACATCGAATGAAATGAAAAGGAGCAACCGCCATGAGCGAAGAAGTCCTGTTGTATGAAAAAGTCGGCAAGGTCAGCAAAGTCATTTTAAACCGTCCCAAGGTGCGTAATGCGTTAAACAGCGTGCTGATGGAGAGCTTCGGTGATTTTATCCGCCGCGCCGACGAAGATCCCGATACGAACGTAATCGTCCTCTGTGCCGCCGGGGAAAAGGCATTCACTGCCGGATTCGATCTGAAGGAGAGTATTGGTTCTCCGATTGTTGATGTGCCTGCCCGCCGGGAAAACAGTCTGATGGAGCTGAATACCCTGCGTACGATATGGGAAGCCAGGAAGCCTGTCATCGCTTCTGTTCAGGGCTATTGCATCGGCGGTGGTGTTTGGTTTGCATTTATGAGCGATTTGGTCGTGGCAGCGGATAACGCCCAGTTCAGTGAACCGGAACTGAAGTATTCCTATGCCAGCGACGTACTGCCCGAACCCTGGAAAATGACCATGAACCGGGTCAAGCAGTTCCTGTTCCTGGGTGATTTCTGGTCCGCTCAGGAGATGAAGGAGGCCGGGGTGGTCAACTTTGTGGTGCCCGCCGACCAGCTGGAAGCCAAGACCATGGAGATCGCCAACCGTCTGGCCGGCATGCCCGCCGAGGCTATGCGCATCCTGAAGTATGAGATCAATCAGACTTATGAGATCATGGGTATGCACCAGGCTCAGAAGTTCGCTGCCGAGATGTTCAACCTGTGCCGTATCAACCAGGTCCAGGAGCAGGCTGAGTTCAACAAGATCGTCAACGAGCAGGGCCTGAAGGCCGCCATTGCCTGGAAGGCGGAACAGGAAGCAAAGAAGTAATAGGAACCAGTCGGGGGAAGGAAATGCCTGCTTCGGGGTTTGGGTTCCGAAAAATTCCCCGCCAATTCTGACGCATAGGAGGCCAAGATATGGCTCTTTGGCAAGAAGAATACCGGAGAAAAACAGTGACAGCTGAACAGGCTGCGCAAATGATCCAAAATGGGGACCGGATCATGACGGGCAATCGTGACTGTCGTGCAGTGCTGCGGGAAGTGATTGCGCGAAAAGAGTTGAAAAATGTATTCTACTATGCTCCAACTATCAATTACATGCTGGATGCCGAAAATGTAGGGACAGGCTTCCGTCCTGCCACCAGCTTTCTCAATGACAGTTCCTATCAGCTCCACAGCGAAAACAGGCTGGATTTTATTCCCGGAGAATATTGGATGTGGGAAAAAATTGCCGTAAGCGCATTAAAGTGTAATGTAGCGTTTTTGGAGGTCACCAAACCGGACGAACATGGCTACGTCTCCATGGGTACCTGCGCGGATTACGTTCGGCAAGCGTGCAGGCACGCGGATCTGGTCATCGCCGAGACAAACACACAATTTCCATTTATTTATGGAAGCAATCTGCTGCACATCAGTGAGATCGACTACATTGTGGATCAGGGGGAGAATTACCCCCTTCATGTTTCGGCGATCGATACGGCCGAGGAACGGGCCTACGTATACCGCGCCATTGGAGGATACCTGTCGGAACTGATCCCGGATGAAGCCACTATTGAAGTCGGTCTGGGCCGATTGAATGCCGCATCGCTGATGTATTTGGAGGACAAACGTGATTTGGGCGTTCATACGGAGGTTTACGGCGATATTCTTATGAAGCTGACCGAGCGCGGCATCATCACAAACGATAAAAAATCCATGCAGCGCGGCACCTCTGTTTTTACCCAGATGGTGGGCACACCCGCTCTGTTTTCCTGGGCTGAGCACAATTTGGGGCTGGCGATCAACCGCTGCCAAGAGGTGCTGAATCCCGGAACCATTTATGCCCAGCATCGTATGGTTGCCATCAATAACGCTGTGGAAGTGGATCTGCTGGGACAAGCCAACGCCGAATATCTCAAAGGGCAGCAATACAGCGGTATGGGCGGTATCTGTAACTTTGCGTCCGGTGCGGCAGCCAGTCCCGAGGGCATGTCTATTGTGGTCTTGGAATCCACGACCAGAAACGGAATGCTTTCCAAAATCGTCCCTTGCTTTCGGACCGGAACTCCCGTCAGCCTGCCGCGAACGGTGATAGACTATGTGGTGACGGAACAGGGCGTGGCGCATCTGTCGGGGAAAAGTCCGGCACAGCGCGCTTTGGCACTGCTCCAGGTGGCCCATCCGAAGTTCCGAGATGAATTGATGTACCAAGGAAAAAAAGCAGGGATCCTGTAACGAACCTCCTCTCTCTCCTTGAAAGGCGCCCGGTGGAAGGAACTGGGCGCTTTTCGTGCTTGTCTAACAAAGACAACTATGGTCTCTGTCAGTGGCAAAAAGGGCTTATAGCGAGGGAAAAGGAGATCAATAAAAGCTCCCCGATAGAGTCAGGTTAAGGTTTACCGACCGAATTAGTATTCAGGAATTTACGGACCCGTTTACGGGCAGCAAGCAGACATAAGGCAATCAATAAACCCCTTAAGGGGTAGCCCGAAAAAACGATGCAGTCGGCAGACCGTTTCGGGCCCCTTAAGGGGCTTTGTCCGTATAAAGCCCTTCTAGGGCTTACTCAAGCCAGGGATTTAGTCTGTGGTTTTAACTACACCATCAGGGAGCACACCAGTTGGGCGTACTCGGAGGGGTCCTCCAGAGGCAGGCCGGCCAGCAGCAGGGCCTGGCCGTAGAGCAGCTTGGCGTACTTGGCTACGGTGTCCTTGTCCCCGGCCTCCAGAGCCTTCTTCAGGGCGGCGAAGGGGGCGGAATCGGCGTTGAGCTCCAGCACCCGGTCGGCCTTCATGTGGGCGCCGCCCTCCACCTTATTCATATACTTCTCCATCTCCAGGGAGACGGGACCGTCGGCGGTGAGGCAGCAGGCGCCGGATTTCAGAATGGAGGAGATGCGGACCTCCTTCACCTGGTTGCCCAGAGCCTCCTTCACAGCCTCCAGCACGGGCTTGCCCGCCTCGGCTTTCTCCTCGGCGGCCTTCTTCTCCTCGTCGGTCTGGGGCAGGGCGTCCTCGTCATTGACGGACTTGAACTGCTTGCCGTCCATCTCCCCCAGGGCCTTCATGACGAAGTCGTCCACGTCCTCGGTGCAGTACAGGATCTCGTAGCCCTTGTCCAGGATCCGCTCCACCTGGGGCAGTTTGGCGATCTTGTCGGCGCTCTCGCCGCAGGCGTAATAGTAATAGGGCTGGTCCTCGGGCATCCGGTCCTTGTAGGCGGCCAGGGTGGTGTAGGCGTTCTCCTTGGAGGACCAGAACAGCAGCAGGTCCTGGAGCAGGTCCTTCTTGGCGCCGTAATCGGCCACGACGCCGTATTTCAGCTGGGTGCCGAAGGCGGCCCAGAACTTCTCGTACTTCTCCCGGTCGTCCTTCTGCATCTTCAGCAGTTCGGACTTGATCTTTTTCTCCAGGGCGGCGGCGATGACCTTCAGCTGGCGGTCGTGCTGGAGGATCTCACGGCTGATGTTCAGGGAGAAGTCGGGGGAGTCCACCACGCCCTTGACGAAGCGGAAGCAGTCGGGCAGCAGGTCGGCGCACTTGTCCATGATCATGACGCCGGAGGAATAGAGCTGCAGCCCCTTCTGGTACTCCCGGGTGTAGAAGTCGTAGGGGGTCTGGGCGGGGATATAGAGCATGGCCTTGTAGGTCACGGCGCCCTCGGCGCTGGTGTGGATGACGGCCAGGGGGTCCTGCCAGTCGCCGAACTTCTCCTTATAGAAGGCGTTGTACTCCTCGGGCTTCACCTTGGACTTCTGCCGCTGCCACAGGGGGACCATGGAGTTGATGGTCTTCCACTCCTTGACGGTCTCCCACTCAGGCTTGTAGTCCTCACCGGCGTCCTCAGGCTTGGGCTTCTGGCGGTAGTCCTCCACCTCCATGACGATGGGATAGCGGATATAGTCGGAGTACTTTTTGATCAGCTCCTGTAATTTATAAGTCTCCAGGTACTGGTCGTAATTTTCCTCGTCGGCGTTGGCCTTCAGGTGCATGACGATGTCGGTGCCGGGGGCCTCCTTCTCGCACTGGGTGACGGTGTAGCCGTCGGCCCCGTCAGACTGCCACATCCAGGCCTCGTCGCTGCCCCAGGCCCTGGAGATGACGGAGACATGGTCGGCCACCATGAAGGCGGAGTAGAAGCCCACGCCGAACTGGCCGATGACGTCGATCTTGTCGGCGGCCTTGTCGTCCTCGCTGAGGTTGGCCTTGAACTGGCCGGAGCCGCTGCGGGCGATGGTGCCCAGGTTGGACTCCAGGTCCTCCTTGCTCATGCCGATGCCGTTGTCGGAGACGGTGAGGGTGCGCATCTCCTTGTCGGGGACGATGGTGATCTTCAAATCCTTGCGCTTCACATCCACGGTTTCATCGGTGAGGGACTTGTAGGCCAGCTTGTCCTCGGCATCGCTGGCGTTGGAGATCAGCTCCCGGAGAAAGATCTCCTTGTGGGTGTAGATGGAGTTGACCATCAGGTCCAACAGGCGCTTGGATTCTGCCTTAAACTGCTTCTTTGCCATGATCGTGATTCCTCCGTATATAGAAAATTTTTTAAAAAACAAAATCGTTAGCACTCATTTATATTGAGTGCTAACGATATAATAGCGCGTCCCGGGAGAAAATGCAAGGGAGTTCATAAAATATTTACACTTTTGTGATGGGAGTGCCAAAGAAGACCGCACAACGCTCAGTCCCCCAGGTCCAGCGTCCGGTAAAAAACGCAGGTCCCGGCGTCCAGGTCGTAGCAGCCGAAGAAGGTCTGGTCGTCCCAGACTGTCAGCAGTCCGTCCCGCAGCGAACAGTAGAGCCAGGCGTTGCCGGAGAGGGCGGGGAAGGAGCGCAGCGGCTCCAGATTTTTATTGTAAAAGGTGAAGCTGCCGTCCTGGCTGCGCACCAGGATGCAGGGGCCGGATCCAGGCCGGATGGAGTCGGTGACGAAGGAGATGTTGTCGCACTGGGTCAGCAGGGCCCCGTCGGACAGGCGGTACAGCCAGTATGTGGAGGAATCCTCCCTGAAATCGCAGAGGTAGGCAAAGGGCTCGCACACCTCAAAGCTGTAGCTGTCCCCCAGTTGGGGAGCGGTCAGGGTGTAGGATTGATCGCCTTTGGAAAGGGCGATCCGGTCGCCCTCCCGCCGGCCCTCCCAGTAGCCTGCGGGGGGCCACCGCTGATCGCTCCAACGGCTCAGATGCTCCTCCCACTCCGAGCGGGATATCCAGACCACCTCCGTGGTCTCCGGGCGGAACACCCGGACTTGGTCGGCGTCCAGGATATTTCTGGTTTGGGTGTCGGTGCCCAGAAAGACGCCGGCGTCCGTCCACTGGAAGCCGTAGAGCCACATGATCTGCTCCACCACCGAGGGCAGTTCCGCCCCCGTGACCCCCAGGAACTCCCAGCTCCAGTCCTGCCGGGAGCCGCTGACGGCGTCGATCCAGGTCACGCCCCCGGGGCCGCAGAGCAGCACTTCGTCCTCCCGGGTGGTGTAGGTCCAAAACTCAAAATCGGTGATCCAGCTCCCGTCCTGGGCGGCCACAGCGTACCGCCGCCCGTTGCAGAAATCCTTCCACTCCTCTTTGACCCGGGAGAGAAGGAGGACGGGGAGAGTGAAGGACTCGTTCTGCCAGGAAAACTCGGCCTGCCCCGCGCTGAGATACACCGGGTCGGTGACAACCTTGCCCTCCCGGGTCATCAGGCCGTACAGGGTGTCGGGCCAGGGGGAGTAATAGTGCTGGATCTGACCGCTGTTATCCGTCCAGGTGCTGAAACTGTAAGTCAGCGCGCCCACATAGGGCACCAGGGGACCGTAGTCCTCCCCGGGAATCAGGCGGTCAGTGTACCCTTCATACCACCGGCCCCCGTCAAGGTCGGGCTGGCGGACGGGTTTTTCTCCCTCCAGCCGGGACCAGTCCACCTGGACCTTGGGGCCGGAGACTTCTTCCGCGGAGGCGCTTCCGGCGGGCTGGGAGGAGGCGGCCCCTCCGGGACTGGTCCGGGCGCACCCGGCCAGCAGGAGGACGGCCAGGGCCAGGGCCGTCAGCCGTGTCCGTTTCATATTATCCCTCCGTTTCCGTCACAGGGACGTAGCCCTCCAGCTGGGCCAGCTTCTGACCCTCGGGACCCAGCACCCAGTCGTAGAGGATGCGGGTGGGGCTGTCCGGGTCCGCGTCCTTGGCGATGGCCACAAAATAGGGGTTCAGGAAGGGGTATTCCCCCGCCCGGATGGCCTGGACCGAGGGCTCCACTCCGTCGATGGACAGCACCTTCAGCCCCTTGGCCATCTCCATGTCGTTGGCGTAGTAGTAGACGGTGTAGCCGATGGCGGCGGGGGAGTTGTCATATTCCCGCACCGCTTCCAGCAGGCCAATCATGGAGTCGCTGGTCCACTCCTTGGGGGGGGCCATCAGGTCCAGACCGTCCATCACCAGCTTTTCAAACATGGTCTGGCTGCCCGCCTCCTGGTTGCGCTGGAAGGGGACGATGTCCAGGTTCTCTCCCCCCACCTCCTTCCAGTTGGTGATCTCTCCGGTGTAGATCTTCTGGACCTGCTCCGTGGTCAGGTTATCCACCGGGTTGTTTTGGTTGACCACGAAGACCAGGGCGTCGGTGGCGAAGGGGGTGAGGAGCCACCGGTCCCCCTCCTCCAGCTCGGAGAGCACCTCCGGGGCGGGTTCCGCCGCCAGCAGCAGGTCGGCCTCTCCCCACATCAGATTCCGGTAGGACTGGGTGGTGCGGGAAAACTGGATGAGGTCGGCCACCTGGTCCTGGTCCTCCCCCAGCAGCACGGCGCACATGGACCGGGCCAGGGGGACGGTGGAGGTGGAGCCATCCAGCCGGGGCAGGTTGTCCCGGGTGAAGACGAAGGGTTCCTCCACAGACGCGGATTGGGAGGCGGCGGAGCTGCCGGAGCCGGCGGGCAGGGCCACGCCGGGGTCCTTGGGGCCGCAGGCGGTCAGGAGCAGGACAAGAAGCAGGGCCGGGATAGCCGCGAAGCAAAGGCGTTTCATTCTCATATCCTCCTATTGAGCAGTAGGAACGATCTGTTCTACTTCCATATAGACGTAAAAACCGGGAGAAATGTTACCTCTTTTCCATAAATTTATGGCTGAAAAAACCACGGTCCGCCGGGAGAGACGGACCGTGGACATCGTTTGTTTGTTAGCTTTTTTCCTGGAAGCTGGCGCCGCAGCCCCGACAGGTGACGGTGATCTTGCCCTTGCCCCGGGGGACCCGCAGCTGTTGGCCGCAGTTGGGGCACTTGAAATAGCGGTGCTCCTTGTCCCGGCGGATGGTGCGCTGGAGGCGGAACCAGTGGATCACCGGCCCGAAGGTCTGCATGAATTTGGCGTTTTCCTCCCGGCGGCGGGGCAGATTGCGGGAAAACAGGCGGAACAGGGAGAAAAAGATCAAAACTAGGGAGATCCAGTACAGGGGCACGAAGTGGGTCAGCGCGAACAGAAGATAGAAGGCCAGATACAATACGATCAGGAAAAGGTTCAGTTGGTCGTTGCCGTACCGGCCGTACATAAAACGCTGGATAGCGTTGCGGATCATAGGAGAGACCTCCTTGTTGAGCGAAGAACGGCAGGCGGTGACGCCTGCCAGAGAGAAAAAATAGGAAGCATGCCAAATAAATTATTATAGTAATGATAGCGCGTGCCGCCGCAATCGTCAAGAAGTCATTCGTAAACAAAATGTAAATTCCGCCTTGGGCCCCAGGGCTTTTGACCGCCGCACCTTGCGCCGGGGCGAAAAATGGGGTATACTGCATCCAGAATGTCGAATCAGGGAGGGCGCCTATGAAACGCATCGACAAGGAAAACTATTACCTGGATATTGCCGAGACCGTGCTGGAGCGGTCCACCTGCCTGCGCCGGTGCTACGGCGCCATCATCGTGAAAAACGATGAGATCGTGTCCACCGGCTACAACGGCGCGCCCCGGGGCCGGAAGAACTGTATGGACCTGGGCTACTGTGCCCGGGAGGCCATGAACGTCCCCTCCGGACAGCGGTACGAGCTGTGCCGTTCCGTTCACGCCGAGATGAACGCCATCATCTCCGCCGCCCGGCGGGATACCCTGGGCTCCACCCTGTATCTGGCGGGCCGGGAGGCCAAAAACGGCGAGCTGCTCCACGACGCCACCTCCTGCTCCATGTGCCGCCGGCTGATTATCAACGCCGGCATCGACCGGGTGGTCATCCGGAACACGGATAAGGACTATTCCGTGGTCCATGTGGAGGACTGGATCCGGGAGGACGACTCTTTGCCCCAGCAAGTGTGAGCAATATGCGGACAACAGCGGACCGGAGCGGCGCTCCGGTCCGCTGTGTTTTGGGCGCCGGGGCGGAGAAAACGCCGCTCTGCAAGAAAATCCCAGAAAACCCTTTGTTTCAAATGTGAATAAATCTTGACAGAAAAGCGGGATGCCTTTACAATATATACAGGACAAAAATGAAAAACTTTGGGGATGTTTTTCAGTTGTCGCAAGAGTAGGCGCCGCCGCCGGCGGGCCATACCTTGCGGCTCATTTTATGTACAAGTCCCGTGAGGGGTTTCTGGCCCGGACACGGGCGCTGCGGCGGTCCGCCGCAGCTTTCAACATGATTTTGGAGGTGTAAAAAACCAAAATGCTGCCCTATATCATCGGAGCGATCATCGGTATCGTGGTCGGTCTGGCGGTAGGTATCCCGGTGGGCATCCAGCAGCGCAAAAAGTCCGCGGAGCGGGAGATCGGTTCCGCGGAGGAAGAGGCCACCCGTATCGTGAACGAGGCCTATAAGAGCGCCGAAAGCAAGAAGCGCGAGGCCCTGGTGGAGGCCAAGGAGGAGATCCTCAAGGCCCGGAACGAGCACGAGCGCGAGGTCAAGGAGCGCCGCGCCGACCTGCAGCGCCAGGAGCACCGGCTCCAGCAGAAAGAGGAGACCCTGGACCGCAAGACCGATAACATTGAGAAGAAAGAAGAACAGCTGACCGCCAAGCTGGCCAAGCTGGACGCCACCCAGGCGGAGGCTGAGGAGCTGAAGAAGAGCCAGATGGAGGCCCTGGAGCGGATCTCCGGCTTTACCGCCGAGGAGGCCAAGAATTACCTGCTCAAGCAGCTGGAGGAGGACGTCACCCACGAGTCGGCCATGAAGATCAAGGAGATCGAGGCCCGCTACAAGGATGAGGCCGACACCAAGGCACGGGAGATCATCTCCCTGGCCATCCAGCGCTGCGCCGCCGACCATGTGGCGGAAGCCACCGTCTCCGTCGTGCCCCTGCCCAACGACGAGATGAAGGGCCGTATCATCGGCCGCGAGGGCCGGAATATCCGCACCCTGGAGACGCTGACCGGGGTAGACCTGATCATCGACGACACGCCGGAGGCCATCACCGTCTCCTGCTTCGACCCCGTCCGCCGGGAGATCGCCCGGCTGGCCCTGGAAAAGCTGATCCTGGACGGCCGCATCCACCCCGCCCGCATCGAGGAGATGGTGGAGAAGGCCAAGCGGGAGGTGGACGCCGTCATCAAGTCCGAGGGCGAGCGGGCCATCTTTGAGACCAACGTCCACGGCCTGCACCCCGAGCTGGTCAAGCTGCTGGGCCGGATGCGCTACCGCACCAGCTACGGCCAGAACGTGCTGAACCACTCCATCGAGGTGTCCCATGTGGCCGGCCTGCTGGCCGCCGAGATCGGCGCCAACGTGGCCGAGGCCAAGCGCGCCGGGCTGCTCCACGACCTGGGCAAGTCCATCGACCATGAGGTGGAGGGCTCCCACGTCCAGATCGGCGTGGAGCTGGCCCGGAAGTACCGGGAGAGCGAGAACGTCATCCACGCCATCCAGGCCCACCACAACGATGTGGAGCCCCGGACCGTGGTGGCCTGCCTGGTCCAGGCGGCCGACGCCATCTCCGCCGCCCGGCCCGGCGCCCGGCGGGAGAATCTGGAGAACTATATCAAGCGGCTGGAGCGGCTGGAGGAGATCACCTCCTCCTTCAACGGCGTGGAGAAGTCCTTCGCCATCCAGGCCGGCCGTGAGGTCCGCATCATGGTCAAACCCGAGGTCATCAGCGAGGACCAGATGGTCCTGCTGGCCCGGGACATCGCCAAGAAGATCGAGGACGAACTGGAGTATCCCGGCCAGATCAAGGTCAACCTCCTGCGGGAGACCAAGGCCATCGAGTACGCCAAGTAATATTTCTGAATTTGATGACAAAACCGGGACGCCCCCCAGCGTCCCGGTTTTTATATCATTTGCCAGGGAAACGGGCGGAGCGGGACAGTCACATGGGACTGTGCCCTATCGCGGTCCCTTCCCGGATCTGACCTGTAGGGCGGCCCCTGGGGGCCGCCGCCGCATGGCATGACTGACTGAAAATTGCTGCCCGCAGGCGGAAGCCTCCATTTGCCCCTGCTCCGTTGACATACCCTGATTCAGGTTAAAATGAGCCGGTTGATAGGACTGTGCGTTAAAATGGGGACGAGGTGACTGCAATGAAAGAAACTTTGAAGAAAAAGGTCAGCGTATCCATGCCGCAGGAACTCTATGAGCAGCTGAAAATTTTGTCACAAGAGAATTGCTATACGCTGCCCGGGTATATCCGGCAGGTTTTGAAGGTCCACGTCCGGGAGCAGGGTGAAAACTAAAAAACCGGAGAAAAAAGTTTTCCGGCCCTGTCACCTTTTTCCCCGAAAAAGCATCTTATTCTATGACCGGTCGCGGAGGGGCGGCGCCGCCCCTCCATTTTACCCATCAGGAAGGAGCCATCCCAGGGATATGACGCAAGCTGTTATGGACAAGGAGACATTCTGCGCACGGATCATCGGCTGTCAGGAGGCCATGTTCCGCACCGCCAGAGCCATTCTCCGCAGCGACGAGGACGCTGAGGATGCGGTGCAGGAGGCCATCTGCACCGCCTTTGAACGGCGGGATTCTCTGCGGGACGCGGAGAAATTCAAGCCCTGGGTGCTGCGCATTCTGGCCAACAAGTGCTACGACGCCTGCCGCAGGCGGCAGAGCACGGTGGACCTGGACGCGGTGGGGGAGATCCCGGCTCCGGAGACCGACCATGTCCAGCGGCTGTCCCTGTGGCAGGCGGTGCTGTCCCTGAGCGATGAGCTGCGGGCCCCGGTGACCCTGTTCTACTACGACGGGTTGTCCATCCGGGAGATCAGCCGTGTGCTGGGCATCAGCGAGGCGGCGGTCAAGACCCGGCTGTTCCGGGGACGGGCCCGCCTGCGGGAGCTTCTGGACGAGAAATGAGGTGCGACAATGGATCAATTTGACGAGATACTGAGAGAGCGGGCCAAAAACGAACCCTTCCCCCTGCCGGAGGGCTATGCCGGGCGGGTATTTGCCGCCTGCGCCGCCTTGGAGGAACCCGAGAAGAAACACCCCGCGCGCCCCGCGTCCCGCTGGACGGCCTGGGCTGCGGCGGCGCTGGCGCTGTTCATCGCCATCCCCAACCTGTCCCCCACGGCCGCGGCGGCCATGGCGGAGATCCCGGTGCTGGGGGCTGTGGTGCGAGTGGTCACCTTCCGGGCATACACCTATGACGACGGATTCCACAGCGCGGAGGTCACCGTGCCGGAGCTGGCGGGCGGCGGGGCCGCCCAGGAGGTCAACAGCCGGGAACAGGAGTACATCGACCGGCTCATGGCCCAATTCCGGGAGACCTGTGAGGCGGAACTGGGGCAGGAGGGCTACTACGGCCTGGACGTGACCGGCACCGTGGTGGCGGACAGCGACGCCTGGTTCACCCTCCGCGTTGACACGGTGGAAACCCGGACCGACAGCGGCCAGACCAGCCGGTTTTACCACATCGACAAAACCACCGACCGAGTGGTGACGCTGAAGGACCTGTTCCGGGAGGACGGGGACTATGTGGGCGCACTGTCCGGTGAGGTGTGCCGGCAGATGGAGGAGCAGTCCGGGGAGGATGACATGAAAACGTACTTCCCAGAGGAGTTTGCCGCCATCGACCCGGAGCAGAATTTCTATTTTGACCAGGATGGAAATTTGGTCCTGGTGTTTGACCAGTACACCATCGCCCCCGGCTACATGGGGATGCCGGAATTTACCATCCCGGCGGAGGTGTACGACGACCTGCTGAAATGAGAAAGGAAAAGGAAATGAAACGTGTACTTGGATGTCTGCTGGCGGTTTTGATGCTGCTGGCCTGCGCCGGATGCGGCGGGAAACAGCCCGGAGGCGAGTCCTCCGGAGCGGAAAAAAACGGAGAGGAAAAGACGCTCACCGGCACCCTAGACGAGGTGAAGGACTTCATGTTTGTGGTCACCGACGACCAGGGCAACAGCTACGCCCTGACCTTTGAGGGCGGGGTCCCGGAGGGGCTGGCGGACCGGGAAGTAGGGGACCGGGTGACGGTGACCTATACCGGGGAGTTGTCTGTGGTGGACCCCTTTACCGGAA
Source organism: Pseudoflavonifractor phocaeensis (assembly GCF_021531815.1). Lineage (GTDB taxonomy): Bacteria > Bacillota > Clostridia > Oscillospirales > Oscillospiraceae > Lawsonibacter > Lawsonibacter phocaeensis_A. The sequence continues at coordinate 65,279 of NZ_JADYUM010000011.1, read as the reverse complement.
CGGTCCTGTCCGTGGAGAAAGCGGACTGAAGAAAGATGGAGGCCGCGTCATCGGACGCGGCCTCCACTAAAAAAGGGAATTTTTGCAAAGGAAGCGCCTGGAATCCCAGGCGCTTCTTTTTTATTCCTCGTCCAGCTTGAGGACGGCCATAAAGGCTTCTGTGGGTAATTGCACGGTGCCCAGAGTGCGCATCTTTTTCTTACCCTCTTTTTGCTTCTCCAGCAGCTTCTTCTTCCGGGTGATGTCGCCGCCGTAGCACTTGGCCAGCACGTCCTTCCGCATGGCCTTGACAGTCTCCCGGGCGATGATCTTGCCGCCGATGGCCGCCTGGACAGGTACTTCAAAGAGCTGGCGGGGGATGTTCTCCTTCAGCTTCTCGCAGATACGCCGGGCCCGGGGATAGGCCTTCTCCCGGTGGGCGATGAAGGACAGGGCGTCCACCTGGTCGCCGTTGAGGAGCATGTCCACCTTTACCAGGTCGCTTTTCTCGTAGCCCTCCAGCTCGTAGTCCAGGGAGGCGTACCCCTTGGTCCGGGCCTTCAGGGCGTCGAAAAAGTCGTAGATGATCTCGCCGATGGGCATGGAGTAGTGCAGCTCCACCAGGTTGGTGTCCAGGTACTGCATGTCCTTGAAGATGCCCCGGCGGTCCTGGCACATGGGCATGATGTTGCCCACATAGTCCGGGGGCGAGATGATGGACACCTTGGCGAAGGGCTCCCGGGCCTCGGAGATGGAGCCGGGATCAGGGTAGTTGTGGGGGTTGTCCACCCGGACCACGGTGCCGTCGGTCTTGGTGACCTCATAGATCACGGAGGGCAGCGTGGTCACCAGGTCCAGGTCAAATTCCCGCTCCAGCCGCTCCTGGATGATCTCCATGTGGAGCATCCCCAGGAAGCCGCACCGGAAGCCGAAGCCCAGGGCGATGGAGGATTCCGGCTCGAAGGACAGGGAGGCGTCGTTGAGCTGCAATTTCTCCAGAGCGTCCCGCAGGTCGGGATACTTGGAGCCGTCCTCGGTGTAGATGCCGCAGTAGACCATGGGCTGGGCGGGGCGGTAGCCGGGCAGGGCCTGGGCCGCAGGGGACTCCACCCCGGTGATGGTGTCGCCCACCCGGGTGTCCTTCACGTTTTTGATGGAGGCGGTGAACCAGCCCACCTCGCCGGCGGACAGCGCGGGGCAGGATTCCATGCCCAGGGGACGGAGATAGCCGCAGTCCAGCACCTGATAGCTGGCGCCCGAGGCCATCATCTTCACGTTCATCCCCTTTTGCAGGGTGCCCTCCATGATGCGGAAGTAGACCACCACGCCCACGTAGGGGTCATACTGGCTGTCGAAGATCAGGGCCTTCAGGGGGGACTTGGGATCGCCGGTGGGGGCGGGGATGTTCTGGACGATGTCCTCCAGTACGGCGGGGATGTTGATGCCCTGCTTGGCGGAGATCTCCGGGGCGTCCTGGGCGGGAAGGGCCAGGATATTTTCAATCTCATCCTTCACCCGTTTGGGATCGGCGGCGGGCAGGTCGATCTTGTTGACCACGGGGAGGATCTCCAGGTCGTGCTCCATGGCCAGGTAGGTGTTGGCCAGGGTCTGGGCCTCGATGCCCTGGGAGGCGTCCACGATGAGCACCGCGCCCTCGCAGGCGGCCAGGGAGCGGGATACCTCGTAGTTGAAGTCCACATGGCCCGGGGTGTCGATGAGGTTCAGGTGGTAAATCTCCCCGTCCTGGGCCTGGTAGTCCAGACGGACCGCCCGGGCCTTGATGGTGATGCCCCGCTCCCGCTCCAGGTCCATGTTGTCCAGCAGCTGGGACTCCATCTGGCGCTGCTCCACCGCGTGGCACTGTTCGATCAGCCGGTCGGACAAGGTGGACTTCCCGTGGTCGATGTGGGCGATGATAGAAAAGTTTCGGATTTTGGATTGGTCAGTCATAATGCACCTCGTTTGTGGGATATGGGATAAAAGACTGGAATATTTACGGCTCCAGAACGATGCGCTGATCGGTCAGCCAGGTGCCCTGGACATCCAGCTCTTTAATGGTCAGTTCTGTGACCTTACCGGAGGACTGACCCACGTTTTTGACCTTTACCTGATGCGCAGGGTCAGACATGGTATAGGTACAGGCCGCGCGGGCAGAATCCGGGGTTTTCAGGGTAATGACAGCTTCGGCGCCTGAGTAGTTGTACGTTGTGTACTGCTCCAAGACGGAGCCGTCTTGGTTGAGCCCCTGATACTTCTCCTCAAGCAGACGGTTCTGGCCGTCGTAGAGACAATCGATGCGGTACGCGTAACGGCCGAGGCTGTCATAGGAAGTAAAACGCGTCCGGCTCTCATCGGCATTATATTCCCAAATGCCGTAACTGCCGTCAGGCTGCGTCTGCACACTGGTGCGGACAAATACAACGGGGTCGAAGGTTGGCTCGGACGGAGGAGCGGGATTTTGCTGACAGGCGGACAGCACCAATATCAATGGAAGGAAAACCATGGGGAGGAGGGTCCTCAATTTACGCATAATCTGCCTCCTTTGCGGATGTGCCGTAACGCGTTAAGGGGGAAAGATTGTTTTACTTCCGGCCCGCCATAATGCCGTTGATCCGCTCGCCGGTGTTGTGGACCACCTGGAGCAGGGACTGGTACAGCACGGGATAATTCCGGGCCAGGGCGTCGTGGGTCATCTCAGGCATGGGCCCCTTTTCCTTGATGTGAATGGCCAGGGCGTCGGCCAGCTCTGCCTCGGCGCACTTCATGTCCGCCTCCGCCAGACCCGCCTGAAAATAGTGGGTGGGGACGGAGAAAAAGTCGGGGTTGTTGCCGGGGTCCGCCTGGTACAGCCGGCGGTACATGGTGTAGACGGCGGTGGACAGGTAGTTGGAGGCGGCCTTGATGGCCTCCCGGCTGCCCGTCTTGGACAGCAGGTCGAAAAGCACGCCGATGGAGTTGACCAGCAGCTTTTTGGACAGCAGGGCCAGCACGCCGCCCTTCATGGAATTGTTTTTCTCGTCGCTCAGGTCGTAGAGCTCCTCCGGAGCGATGGTGGTGCCGTCCCGGCTGAGGGTGCGGCCCAGGAGAAAGTCGGCGGACACGCCGTAGTAGTCGCAGGCACGAACCACAAAGGGGAGGCCGGGCTCCCGGATGCCGTTTTCATAGTGGCTCAGCAGGGCCTGGGAGATCCCCAGGGCCGCGGCGGCGGTGCGTTGGCTGACCCCCTTCTCCTGGCGGAGGAGGGACAGGGTGCGGGAAAATTCTTCGTTCACAAGTGGTCACCTCATAAAAATCACAATACACTTGGTATAGTATACCTGAAAACATTACGTGGCGTAAAGAGGAAAATGCGGAAAAATTCCGGGAGAGCCGGAGAATGGGGCCGTCTGCGGGCCGTTTTGCCCGGAAGGGCGGGGTATGCGGCCGACCCTTGAACAAACCGGCATGGCAGGGGCCTGATCCATCGAAAAAGAAGGACGGAAACCGGGGCCAAGGCTCTTGCATTTTGCGGCGGGAAATGCTACCATAGTCACCGAAAGCAGCGTGTTTGTGCGCCGGAATTTGATTTGGAGGAATGAAATATGTTCAAGAAACTCATCGAGATCCTGAAAGCACACCCCCGCAAGATCGTGTTCACCGAGGGCACCGACCCCCGTATCCTGGAGGCTTCCGCCCGCCTGCTGTCCGGTACCTTCCTGACCCCCATCCTCATCGGCAATGAGGCCGCGGTTCTGGCCGCCGCCGAGGAGGCCGGCTTCAACATCCGGGGCGCCATCATCATCGACCCCGAGACCTACGCCGGCATGGACGCCATGGTCAAGCGCATGGTGGAGCTGCGCAAGGGCAAGATGACCGAGGACGACTGCCGCGCCGCCCTGAAGAAGGGCAACTACTTCGGCACCATGCTGGTGGCCATGGGTGAGGCTGACGCCCTGCTGGGCGGCGCCACCTACTCCACCGCCGACACCGTCCGTCCCGCCCTGCAGCTGGTCAAGACCAAGCCCGGCAACTCCATCGTGTCCTCCTGCTTCATCCTGGTCCGTCCTTCCGCCACCGGCGACAACGACGTGCTGGCCATGGCCGACTGCGCCATCAACATTAAGCCCACCGAGGACGAGCTGGTGGAGATCGCCTCCGAGACCGTCTCCTGCGCCAAGATCTTCGGCATCGACCCCAAGGTGGCCTTCCTGAGCTACTCCACCCTGGGCTCCGGCAAGGGCGAGGACGTGGACAAGATGCGCAACGCCGCCGAGAAGGCCAAGCTGGCCATGCCCAACGTGCCCATCGAGGGCGAGCTGCAGTTCGACGCCGCTGTCTCCCCCCGGGTGGCCCAGACCAAGTGCAAGGGCTCCAAGGTGGCCGGCTACGCCAACACCTTCATCTTCCCCGACATCAACGCCGGCAACATCGGCTACAAGATCGCCCAGCGCCTGGGCTCCTTCGAGGCTTACGGCCCCATCCTGCTGGGCCTGAATGCCCCCATCAACGACCTGTCCCGCGGCTGCAACGCCCAGGAGGTCTATTCCATGGCTATCATCACCGCTGCCCTGGCCTGAACAGAATAGAGAGAACGGAGCGTCCAGCTGGGCGCTCCGTTTTATTTGCCATGGAATAGACCTCGGGCCCCATCTGTGATGGGGCGGCGCTGTGCGCCGTAAATCCGGTGCCGCCAAAGCGGGACCGGATTTGCGCAGGGCGAATTCACTTCGCCCGAGCATTGAAACAGTAACGGGTTCCCATGGGAGTGCGCTCCCATGGGACCTATTCCATGGCTATCATCACCGCCGCCCTGGCCTGAACATAGTAAATAGGAAAAGGAACGGAGCGTCCGGCTGGGCGCTCCGTTTTTTATGTCCCGGTGGCCCGACCGTTAAAATCTGCACAAAGGGACGCAGGTTTCGGGCGCTCCTTTTCTGTACCCGGAGGAGTTTGCTGCAATTAACTTTCCCTTGAAATTATAGGGGCCCTTTCGTATAATCTATGTGGATATTCTGATCCAAGAGAAGGGACTTATCAATGGAACAGACAAAAAGACCGGATAGGAAAACATTGAATGACCTGACTCCGGGCCAGAGCGGCACCATCCTCTCGGTGGGCAACCAGTCCGGAGCGGTGAAGCGGCGGCTGGTGGACATGGGGCTGACCCCCGGGACCCAGGTGAAGGTGACCAAGATCGCCCCCCTGGGGGACCCCCTGGAGGTGAGCCTCCGGGGCTATGAGCTGTCCCTGCGCCGGGCGGACGCGGAGCAGATCGTCATGGGCAACCCGCGCCGGGAGGCGGACAGCGCACGCCGGGCCATGACCCGCCGGGAGGCGGACCCGGAGACGGTGCGCCGCCAGATGCGGGACCATGAGCATGAGCTCAATGAGCACGCCGCGGGCTATGACGCCTCCGCCCACGACAGCCGGCCCATGCGCATCGCCCTGGCGGGCAACCCCAACTGCGGCAAGACCACTCTGTTCAACGCCCTCACCGGCTCCAACCAGTATGTGGGCAACTGGCCCGGCGTCACGGTGGAGAAAAAGGAGGGCACCGCCCATCTGGGGGACAAGGTGCTCACGGTGGTGGACCTGCCCGGCATCTACTCCCTGTCCCCCTACTCCATGGAGGAGATCGTCTCCCGGGACTTTATCATCGGGGAGGCCCCCGACTGCGTCATCGACATCGTGGACGCCACCAACCTGGAGCGCAACTTGTACCTCACCGTCCAGCTGCTGGAGCTGGAACGGCCCATGGTGGTAGCCCTGAACTTCATGGACGAGGTGGCCAAGCGGGGGGACCAGATCGACGTGGCGCGCCTGTCCAAGGAACTGGGCATCCCCGTGGTCCCCATCACCGCCCGGACGGGGGAGGGGCTGGAGGAACTGCTCCACACCGCCCACCGGCAGATGCACCTGGGCTGCACCATCGAGCCGGATGACCTCTATGACGACTTTACCCACGACATCCACCACCGCATGGGCGAACTGATCCACGACTACGCCTACGCCGCCCACCTCCCTGCCCACTGGGCCTCCATCAAGCTGTTGGAGGGGGATGACATCGTGGCCAAGGCCCTGGGCCTGCCCCAGAATGTGAAGGACCGCCTGGAGAAGGTGGTGGCGGAGTATGAGAACTCCAGCGACCTGGGAGACCGGGAGACCCTCATCGCCGACAGCCGCTACCAGTACATTGAAAAGGTAGTCTCCGCCTCGGTGGTCAAGGGCCAGGGAGCCGGGGAGCTGACCTTCAGCGAGAAGATCGACAAGGTGGTGACCCACCGGATCTTCGCCATCCCCCTGTTCCTGTGCACCATGCTGGTGATGTTCGCCGTCACCTTCGGCCCCTTCGGCTCCTGGCTGTCCGACTTGGTGGGGGCGGGGATGGACGCTCTGGCCGTCTGGCTGGAGGCGGTTTTGACGGGGGCCGGGGTGTCCCGGGTGCTGGTCTCCCTTCTGTGTGACGGCATCATCGGCGGCGTGGGCGGCGTGCTCACCTTCCTGCCCCAGATCGCCCTGCTGTTTTTCTTCCTGTCCTTCCTGGAGGACTCGGGCTATATGTCCCGGGCCGCCTTCATCATGGACCGGCTGCTGCGCCGGTTCGGCCTCAGCGGCAAGGCCTTCATCCCCATGCTCATGGGCTTTGGCTGCTCGGTGCCCGCCATTATGGGCGCCCGGACCATGGAGAACGAGAAGGACCGGCGGATGACCATCCTGCTGGTGCCCTTCATGTCCTGCTCCGCCAAGCTGCCCGTCTACGGCCTCATTTCCTCCGCCTTCTTCGGCGCCTGGGCGGGGTTGGTGGTCTTCGCCCTGTACGTCATCGGTATGGTGGTGGGCATCTTGTCCGGCCTGTTTTTCAAGCACACCCTGTTCGCCGGGGAGCCCGCCCCCTTCGTGCTGGAGCTGCCCCCCTACCGCCTGCCCTCCCTGGGCAACATGATGACCCACGTATGGCAGAAGGTGAAGGGCTTCCTCATCAAAGCGGGCACCCTGATCCTGCTCATGTCCATGGTGCTGTGGCTGCTCCAGTCCTTCGACTTCTCCCTCCATATGGTGGAGAGCGCCGACCACAGCATGCTGGGCGCCCTTGGCTCGGTGATCGCCCCCATCTTTGGCCCCTGCGGCTTCGGACACTGGCAGGCGGCCGTGGCCCTGCTCACCGGCCTCATCGCCAAGGAGATGGTGGTGTCCTCCCTGTCCATGTTCTACGGCTTCCCCCTTACCGCAGCCAGCGGGGAGGTAGCCGCCGCCATGACCGGCTTCACCCCCCTGTCCGCCTTTTCCCTGCTGGTCTTCGTGCTGCTGTATGTCCCCTGCGTGGCCGCCGTGTCCACTCTGTTCAAGGAGATGAACAGCAAGAAATGGGCCTGCTTCTCCATCGCCTGGCAGATCGGCTGCGCCTATGTGGTGTCCATGCTGGTGTACCAGCTGGGCAGCCTGTTTCTATGAGCGCTAGGGAGAAGAAGCGGGGGTAAGCCCCCGCCCTGCCCGGATAAACTCCACACCGGAAGGATGATCCTATGATAAAACTCATTGCCCTGGACCTGGACGGCACCCTGCTGGACCCGTCTGGGAAGATCACGCAAGGGGCGAAGGACGCCATTGCCAGGGCCAGGGAAACGGGCGTCCGGGTGGTGCTGGACACTGGCCGGCCCATCCCCGAGGCCATCTGGTTCGCCAAAGAGGCCGGCTGTGACGCTCTGATCTCCTGCCTGGGGGGCGCGGCCCTGGTGGATGGAAGCACCGGGCAGGTCCTCCGCCGCCGGGATATCCCGGAGCCCTCCGGCCGGCGGGTGCTGGAGCTGTGCTTGGGCCGGGAGATCGAGCTGATGATCTTTGCCGGGGACCAAATTGTCCTGGACCCCTTCTCCAAGGAGTCTCTGCTGCGGACCTACCCCTACCCCGCCTTCCACGACAACGCCGTGACGGTGGACGACCCCCTGGCCTATCTGGAGGAGCGGGGACTGCCCCTGACCAAGGTGCACGGGGACTGGAACCGGCCGGCCTACCCCCTGGAGGAGCTGGCCGCCCTGCCGGGGGTGGAACTGACCGCCTCCAACGACCATGACTTTGAACTGGTGGCCTCGGGGGTGGACAAGGGGAGGACCCTGGCTCTGCTGGCCATGATGTACGGCGTGCCCCTGGACCAGTGCGCCGCCGTGGGGGACAGCGACAACGACCTGGCCATGCTCCGGGCGGTGGGCACCCCCATCGCCATGGGCAACGCGTCTTCCGCCATCAAAGAAATTGCCGCCCGGATCGCCCCCTCCAACGGGGAGGAGGGCGTGGCTGCCGCCATTTTGAGCTGTTTGGAATAAAGACAACATGGGAATCAGAAAAAAGACCGCCTCAGGCGGTCTTTTTTTCTTGACCTTCCCCTTGATGGAAGGTGTAGCGTAGGGGCCGCGGGTGGAAATTTAATGAAATTTTCAGGATTTCTTACAAGGAATCTAAGCTTTGCCCGCTAGAATCAAAAGCAAAACCAGGGGCCCGTGCCGGGCCCAAAAGGAGACTGACCATGGAAGCGACACAGGCAACGACTCCGGCGGTCCAGGCGCCCCGGAAGAAAGAGGGACCTGTTTTTCAGGCCCCGAAAAAACGAAAGAAGTGGCTTCGGGGACTGGCGGTCCTGCTAGTACTGGCGCTGGCGGCCTATTGGTTTCTGTTTCGGGGAAACGGGGCGAACGACGGGGGCATGGCTTCCGCTTACCTCACCGAAGCCGTCCAGCGCCGGGACCTGACGGTGACGGTGGAGGGCACCGGAACGGTGCAGGCGATCCAGACTTACCAGGTGGGGACCCTGATCTCGGGAGAGGTGCTGGAGGCCCCGCTGGAGGTAGGGGACAGGGTGGAGAAGGGGGATCTGCTCTACCGCATCGACCCCAGCAAGGCCCAGACGGCCCTCCAGCAGGCGCAGCTCTCCCTGCGCCAGGCCCAGCTGAGCTATGACGAGCTGTCCGCCGCTCTGACGCCCAGCGCCTCCGCCGCGGGGGTGGTGCAGCAGGTCCATGTCCGGAAGGGGAACCTGGTGTCCCCAGGCACCGCCATCGCGGATATTGCGGATACCTCCACCCTGACCCTTACCCTGCCTTTCCTCTCCGCCGACGCCCAGAAGCTCTCTCCGGGCCAGAGCGCCCAAGTGACCCTTTCCGGCACCCTGGAGACCCTGCCGGGCACCGTGGAGTCGGTGTCCTCCGCCGACCTGGTGGGGGCGGGCGGCACCCTGGTCCGCCAGGTGAAGATCCGCGTCAGCAACCCCGGCGCCCTGACCTCCGCTGACACGGCCACCGCCGTGGCGGGGGACGTTCCCTGCGCGGGCAGCGGCCATTTTGAGGAGAACATGCGCCAGACCGTGGTGGCCCAGACCTCCGGCGAGGTCACGGACGTCCTGGTCACCGCCGGCAGCAGGGTGTCCGCCGGCAGCGCCCTGGCCACCCTGGGGGGCTCCGCCGTCCACACCTCTTTGGAGAGCGCCTCCATCGCCGTGGAAAACGCCCGGCTCACCTGCCAGCAGGCTCAGGAGGCCCTGGACAGCTATACCATCACCGCCCCCATCTCTGGCACCGTCATTGAGAAGAACGTCAAAGCCGGGGACAAGGTGGACGGCATCGACTCCGGCACCCTGGCGGTCCTCTATGACCTGAGCTGCCTGACCCTGCAGATGAATGTCAGCGAGCTGGACATTGGAAAAGTGCGGGAGGGGCAGCAGGTGGAGATTACCGCCGACGCCCTGCCCGGCCAGACCTTCCGGGGGGTGGTGGACCGGGTGAGCATCAACGGCGCCACCACCAACGGCTTTACCACCTACCCCGCCACCATTCGGGTGGAGGAGTACGGGGACCTGAAGCCCGGGATGAACGTGTCGGCCGTCATCCTGGGGGATGCGGTCTCCGGGGCCCTGACCGTCCCTGTTTCAGCGGTGAGCCGGGGGAACAAGGTGCTGGCAGTCCCGGCGGGAGCCCTGGGGGAGAACGGGACCCTGACCGATCCCGCCCAACTGGAGGAGCGGACCGTCACCCTGGGGGTCAGCGACGGGGCGTACATCCAGATTACCGGCGGACTGGAGGAAGGGGACACCGTAGCCTACCTGGATACGGAGACTGCTCCGGCGGGAGGCTGAGAACATGGGCCACCTCATTGAATTAAAAGATGTTTACAAGATCTATCCCATGGGGGAGGAGGCCGTCCACGCCCTGGACGGGGTGAGCCTCACCATCGATCGGGGAGAGTTTGTGGCCATCGTGGGCCAGTCCGGCAGCGGAAAGTCCACCGCCATGAACATCATCGGCTGTCTGGACGTGCCCACAGCGGGCAGCTATCATCTGGGGGGCGTGGACGTGTCCACCATGGACGACGACCAGCAGGCGGAGATCCGCAACAAGATGTTGGGCTTCATCTTTCAGCAGTACAACCTGATCCCCAAGCTGACGGTGCTGGAAAACGTGGAGCTGCCCCTGCTCTACGGCGGGGTCCCGGCGGAGGAGCGGCGGGCGCGGGCCGTCCGGTCCCTGGAGCGGGTGGGGCTGGCCGACAAAGGAAAGCATCTGCCCTCCCAGCTCTCCGGCGGCCAGCAGCAGCGGGTGTCCATCGCCCGGGCTCTGGCGGGGGAGCCCTCGGTCATCCTGGCCGACGAGCCCACCGGCGCCCTGGACTCCCGGACGGGCCGGGAGGTGCTGGGCTTTTTGAAACAATTGAACCGGGAGGGGGACACGGTGGTCCTCATTACCCATGACAACTCCATCGCCGTGAAGGCGGACCGGATCGTCCGCCTCCAGGACGGGAAGATCATCTACGACGGAGATGCCCGCGACCCCCGGGCGGTGGTCCAGCCGGGAGAGGAGGGGGAGGCATGAACGTGACCCAGTCCTTCAAGCTGGCGTTAAAGTCCCTCCAGACCAGCAAAATGCGCTCCTTCCTCACCATGCTGGGCATCGTCATCGGCGTGGGGGCGGTCATCATCATCATCTCCCTGGGCAACGGCCTCACCGGCATGGTGGAGCAGCAGGTGGAGAAGGTGGGGGTCAACCAGATCTACGCCTATGTTTGGGGCCGGGGGGACGGCACCACCATGGCCTTTGATCCGGAGCACATGTATGAATTTACCGCGAAATATCCCGAAGTCTTCTCCGGCGTAACCCCCTGGGTGAACTGCGCCGGCGGCGTGCGGGCGGGGGAGGAAAAATTTGAAAAAACCGGCGTCTTCGGGGTCAGCGAGGCCATGTACAGCGCAGAGCTGGGGGGCACCCTGGACGGAGACCGTCTGGCGAAGGGGCGCTACATCCGCTATGTGGACGTGGCCCAGCGGGGAAAGGTGTGCGTCATCGGGGCGTACCTGGAGCAGGAGGCCTTCGGCGGCGATGCCCTGGGCAAGACCCTGCGGATCGGCGGCATCCCCTACACGGTGGTGGGCGTTCTGGCCCGGAGGGACAGCCTCATGGAGGAGGGCGGCGGCGACGACAGGATCTACATCCCCTACGAAAATGCCCTGGAGCTCAACCGGGACCGGAACGTCACCCTCTATCAGATCACCAGCACCTCCCGGGACACCGCCGCCCGGGCCAAGGAGCTGCTGACGGTCATGCTTCTGGACTTTTACCAGACGGATATGCGGTACGATGAAAACGGCAACAATCTGTTCTACATTGAGACTATGGCGGAGCAGGTGGCCACCATCAACGCCATGATGGGGGTGGCCATGACAGTGCTGGTGGCTATCGCCGCCATCTCCCTGTTGGTGGGGGGCATCGGCATTATGAACATCATGCTGGTGTCGGTCACCGAGCGCACCCGGGAGATCGGCATCCGGAAGTCCCTGGGGGCCAAGCGCCGGGACATCCGCCGCCAGTTCATCATTGAGGCGGGCACCACCTCGGCCATCGGCGGCCTGCTGGGCATCGCCTTCGGCTGTCTGGTGGCCACGGGCATCGGGTCCCTGCTGGGGGGCATGCTGGTGGAGCAGCTGGGGGCCAGCGGCATCACCTTCAACGCCACCCCCACCCTCAGCGCCGTTCTGGTGAGCTTCGGCGTCTCCGTGGGCATCGGCGTCCTGTTCGGCTACCTGCCCGCCAATAAGGCCGCCAAGCTCAACCCCATCGACGCCCTGCGGTATGACTGAGCACGGGCGGGCGGACGCGGGGGAAGAACCGCGCTCTACGGTTTATCATGAGATAAAGGAGTTTTCAGGATGAAAAAACACCGTTTCACTGCCGCCTTGTCCGCGGCCTGTCTGGTCCTGGCCCTGGCCCTCCCCGCCGTGGCCGCGGCTCCGGTCTCCGAGGAGGAGGCCGCCCAGGTGGTCAGCGCCCTGGGGATCATGGTGGGAGACGCCCGGGGGGAGATGAACCTGTCCGGCCCGGTGACCCGGGCGGAGTTCGTCACCATGGCCGTAAAGGCCACCCCGGCGGGCGACCAGGTCGGCCAGGCCGCTGTCTCCCCCTACCCCGACGTGCCCCGGGGCCACTGGGCCTCGGGCTATGTGGAGGCGGGGGTGGCCGCCGGGCTTGTCTCGGGCTACTCGGATGGCACCTTCCGCCCCAACAGCCCCATCGTCCTGGCGGAAGGGACGGCCATCGTCCTGCGGCTGCTGGGATATGGCCCCGCCGACTTCTCGGGGGCCTATCCCACGGGACAGCTGGCCCTGTACCGGAGCCTGAAGCTGGACCGGGGAGTGACCGCCGCCGGGGCGAACAGTCCGCTGACCCGCCGGGACGCCATGTACCTGTTTTATAACCTGATGACCGCGGATACCAAAGAGGGACGGCCCTATCTGGAGACGCTGGGCCACTCCCTGAACGCCGCTGGGGAGCTGGACCTGGTGGCCCTGATCAACCAGTCAATGGAGGGCCCGGTGGTGGCCCGGGGGAGCTGGCAGGACTCCATTCCCTTTGCCGTCCAGGGAGCCGGGGTGCGGCTGGAGGGCAAAACGGCCGGCGCCGCTGACATCCGGGAGGGGGACGTGGTCTATTGGAACCGGGGACTGAACACCCTGTGGGTGTACCGGGACCGGGTCACCGGGGCCATCCAGGCCCTGGAACCCTCCTCCTCCGCCCCCTCCTCCGTGACGGTGGCGGGGCGGACCTGCCCCATTGAGACGGCATCGGCGGCCTACGCCCTGTCCGACCTGGGGCAGTACGGCCTGGGGGACACCGTCACGCTGCTTCTGGGCCGGAATGGCGCCGTGGCCGCTGTGTCGGGAGGGGAAACCTCGGGCCCTGCCTCCCCGGCGGGCCAGGTGGGTGTGGTCACCGCGGTGGAGACCGCCTCCTATTCCGACGGGCGGGGCGGGAGCTACACCGCCCGGACCGCTGTGGTCCTGTGTACCGACGGGAAGACCTACCGCTATGAGGCCCCTTCCGGCCAGCGGGAGGGAAATCTGGTCCAGGTCACCCTGTCCGGCGAGGGCAAGACGGCGCTGAAAAGCCTGCCCACATCCTCCCTGGCCGGTAAGGTCAACGGGGCCGGGACCAAGGTGGGGAGCGAGAGCTTTGCGGAGAGCGTAGAGATCCTGGACGTGAGCGGCAGCCGGGGCGTCCGGGTCTACCCCAGCCGTCTGGCGGGACTCAGCCTGTCCGGCTCCATGGTGCGGTACTACTCCAAAAACAGCAGCGGAGAGATCGACCGGATGGTGCTGAACGACGTCACCGGGGACGTGTACCAGTACGGCGTCCTCACCTCCCTGGACCAGGTGGGGGAGGGGGAGTTCGCCTCCTACACCTATGAGCTGGATGTGGGAGGAGAGTCCGTCCTGATCTCCCAGACTTCCACTCGCTACCCCGTGGAGCCGGGGCCCATCCGCCTGAAGGGGACCCTCCAGGTTCCGGAGGGGCTGCTGCCCCTGAACTGCGCCAAAACCGGAGAGGTCAGCGGAAACCGGTTTTTGGCGGGAAGCAGAAGCTACACCCTTTCCGACCGGGCGGCGGTCTATGAGCTGCGGAACGGGGACTACTACCTGTCCTCCCTGTCCCGGGTGCGGGATGGCGGCTATGCCCTCACCGGCTGGTACGACAAGACGGACGCCGACGGCGGACGGATCCGGGTGATCGTGGCCCGGGAGAAATAAATGAAGAGCCCTCCGGAATGTTCCGGAGGGCTCTGTTTTTGATGAAAAGCGGGACGGGTCAAAGCGCGGCGGACCGCAGCTCCAGACCGGCTTCTCCGGGGACCAGCTCGAGGGGAAGGAGGGCGCACAGGTCATCCAGGGAGAGGTACAGCCTGTCATCCAGCTGCAGGGCGGGAGAGGAGAGCCGGCGGGCCCGGCCATCCAACTGGCAGCTGCGGCCCGGGGAGAGGACCAGCTGGCGTCCGTCCCCGGACAGGACCAGCCGGCCGCTTCGGAACTCGGCGGACCAGCCTATGACGGAGGCGAGGCGCTGGGGGGAGACATAGGAGATCCCCTCCAGCAGAATGGTATCCCCGCCCAGCTCCAGCCGCTCGCCCTTCCAGAACAGGGAGGGGACCTGATAGCTTCCGGGAATGGGGAGGGAGGCCAGATACTCCTCATAGGTCAGCCCCTGGCCGGCGCAGGCCTGGGCGGTTTCCGTGCCCACGTACCGGTAGTGCCAGGGCTCAAACCGGTAGCCGGTGACAGCCTCCCGGCCCTCGGGGTAGCGGAGAATAAAGCCATACCGGGTGCAGTTGGCCTGGAGCCAGGCAAACTGCGCCGTGGTTTCAAAATGGGCGCTGATCCGGGCGGTGTTGATGTCCAGGGCCAGACCGGTCTGGTGCTCGGAGAAGCCCGGCCGGGCGGAGTAGGTGTACACCCGGGACTGGCTGTCCTGGGAGAGGTAGCCGCGGTAGAGCCGGTCCTGGGTGCCATAAGAGCGGTAAGCGGAGACGCTGTGCAGGACGATTCCCTCCAGCCGGGCGTCATCCGCCATGCGGCGGAAGGCGGCGGCGGCCTCGGGGGTCAGGGAGCCCACGCCATAGGAGGCGCCCAAAGCCTCCAGCTCCGGCACATAATCACTGGGCAGGGAGTGGTATTTGTTCACCAGGACGGCGGTACTGCCCGGGTCGGGGACCGCCCGGACCTGGGTGTAAAAGGGCTGGTCCAGCCCCATGTTGACGGTCAGGACCACCTGCTCCGCCGTCAGCTCGGGAAAGGCCTGGGCACAGGACAGATAACGGTCCAGAAGATCCGGGTCACAGTTGGGCAGAAACAGCAGCTCCAGGGCTTGGGCAGATAGGGCGCCGCTGTTCAGCCCGGGGCCCAGCCGTCCCCACAGGGTCCGGATCTGACCGGCGTCATAGCCAAGGGCGCTCAGCCGCTGGGCGGCGGAGCGGTAGGCGGAGGAGGGATCCCGCTCTTGGGAGTAGGGGGAGGGGGCGGAGACGGCGGTCACCTGGTCCTTCCGGGCGGCGGCAGAAGCGGTCTGGGGAGCCAGACAGAGCAGCAGGACCAGGGAAAGAGCCAGGGGACGGTGAAGGGAGTGGAAGAGCATGGCAAGGAAAACCTCCTGGGCTTGAGAGCCCGCTGTTATCATTGGAACGGGAACCCTCAGTCCCGGCAGAGGACCAAAAAGCGGTGAAACAGGGGAGCGCCGTCCACAGTGTCCTCCCGGCGGTGACCGAAGGACATCCGCTCCGGGTGGAACTGGACGGCGAAAATGGGCAGGCTCCGGTGGATGATGGCTTCGGGGAAGCCGATCTCCGCCCAGGCGATGGCCTCCAGTCCCCGGCCCAGCCGGTCTACTGCCTGGTGGTGGGAGCTGTTCACCGGGAAAACGGGGCCGTAGAGCTGGCGGAGGAAGGAGCGCTCCGAGGACCGGATGGGGTGGACCAGGTCGTGGTCCGCGCCGCCGTGGAAGGGCCTGCTCTCCGGGGGCAGGTCCTGGATCAGGGAGCCGCCCAGGGCCACGTTGATGACCTGCATCCCCCGGCAGATGCCCAGAATGGGCTTCCCGGCCCGGAGAAAGGCGTCGAACAGGGCCAGCTCCGCCCGGTCACGCACCGGATCCGGGGGCTGGGAGCCCCGGCTCTCCTGCCCGTAACAGGCGGGCTCCATGTCGCCGCCGCCGCACAGCAGAAGACCGGCGCAGGACAGGTCGGGAGCGGGAGCGTATCCGCAGACAGGCAGGCCGCCCGCGCAGCGGACGGCCGCCTCATAGTTTTCCATACGTCCGGCGTCGCCGGAAACCTGGATGCGGGGAAGGATCAGGTCAGACATAAGAACTCCTTTTCCGGACATACTAGCCGGGTGTTATACCTTGGCGTCCTGGGAGGTCCGGGCCTGGACCAGGGCCACGATCAGGTCCACCGCGCCGTCGATACCGGTGGTGCTGGAGTTGAGGGTCAGGTCGTAGCGGCGCATGTCGCCCCAGGTGTGGCCGGTATAGTAGTTATAGTAGTTGGCCCGGCCCCGGTCCATCTGGATCACACGGTGTTCCATGTCCTCGGAGGGGATGTGGTATTCCTCCACGCAGCGCGCCACCCGGCTGGGCAGGTCGGCGTGGATAAAGACCTTCAGACACTCGGGCCGCTCGCCCAGCACATAGTCGCTGCACCGGCCCACGATGACGCAGGGACCCTCGTCAGCCAACTCCCGAATGACGTCGGCCTGGGCAAAGAATGCCTGGTGGCTCACGGGGACGCCCTGGTGGCCCAGGGCGGAGGTGCCAATGCCGATGGGGGCGATGGAGAGATGGAACCGGCTGCGGGCCCGTTCCTCCGCCCGGGCGATGAAGTCGGGGGACAGGCCGCTTTTTTCCGAGGTCTTCTGGATCAGGGAGCGGTCATAGCAGGGGATGCCCAGACGGGCGGCCAGCCGCTTGCCGATCAATCTGCCGCCGCTGCCGAATTCCCGGCTGATCGAGATCACATAGTTGCGCATGGAAATCCCTCCCGCAGTTTCTGTATCGCGGGGTCCGGGGGGAAGCCCGGACCCCTGTGAGGATGTTCTTTTTATATTATAGCGGATGGGGAAGAAAATGACAACGAAAATCTGCGGGCCGGTGGGGGCGGAGCGGCGAAGCGCGCTGGAGAAATTGTACAAAACGGAGGAAAAGATTTTGGCGATACGCCAAAATTGTTGGGATTCGTCAAAAAATCCTTGTATTTTGCCGGACAGACTGATATGATTAGGAACGTAGAGCATGGAAACGTTACCAGTAACGTTTCCAATAAAGATTCCGCAAGATTTTAAGGAGGAACATTGGAATGAGCAAGAAGATCTTTGCCCTGGCACTGGCGGCGGCCATGACCCTGTCTCTGCTGGCTGGCTGCGGCGGCAAGAGCAGCACCGGCAGCAGCACAGGAACCTCCGCCGGCAACGGCGGGAACACCGCCACCGGCTCCGTCTACTATCTGAACTTCAAGCCCGAGCAGGGCGACGCCTGGCAGGCTCTGGCCAAGGCCTACACCGAGGAAACCGGTGTGCCTGTCACCGTGGTCACCGCCGCCTCCGGCACCTATGAGCAGAACCTGATGAGCGAGATCGCCAAGAGCAATCCCCCCACGCTGTTCCAGGTCAACGGCCCCGTGGGTCTGGCCAACTGGAAGGATTACTGCCTGGATCTGACCGGCTCCGATGTGCTGGGCCAGCTGACCAGCGACGCCTTCGCCCTGAAGGAGGGCGACGCCACCCTGGGCATTGCCTACGTCGTGGAGTCCTACGGTATCATCGCCAACAAGACCCTGCTGGCCCAGGCCGGTTACTCCGTGGATGACATCCAGTCCTTCGCCGACCTGAAGAAGGTGGCCGAGGACATCACCGCCCGCAAGGACGAGCTGGGCTTCGCCGCCTTCTCCTCCGCCGGTATGGACGGCTCCTCCGACTGGCGCTTCAAGACCCACCTGGCCAACCTGCCCATCTACTTTGAGTATCAGGCCGACGGCATCGGCACCACCGACGCCATCAAGGGCACCTACCTGAACAACTACAAGGACATCTTTGACCTGTATATCAACAACTCCACCTGCGACCCCGCCCTTCTGTCCGGCAAGACCGGCGACGACTCTCGCAACGAGTTCCTGGCCGGCGAGGCCGTCTTCTTCCAGAACGGTTCCTGGGAGTACGGCAACCTGGTGGGCGAGGGCAAGTTCTCCGATGACGACCTGCAGATGATCCCCATCTATATCGGCGTGGGCGACGAGGCCAACCAGGGCCTGTGCACCGGCACCGAGAACTACTGGTGCGTCAACAACTCCGCCAAGGAGGAGGACATCCAGGCCACCCTGGACTTCATGTACTGGTGCGTCACCTCTGAGAAGGGCACCAAGGCCATGGCCGAGGACATGGGCTTCGTCATCCCCTTCAAGGCCGCCCAGGACTCCCCCAACCTGTTCGTGAAGCAGGACGCCGCTTATACCGCCGAGGGCAAGATCCCCGTGTCCTGGAACTTCCCCACCATGCCTTCCGAGAACTGGAAGAATGAGCTGGGCAACGCCCTGACCGCCTACGCCGCCGGTACCGGCAGCTGGGACGACGTGGTCTCCAAGTTTGTGGACGGCTGGGCCAGCGAGTACGCCGCGCTGAACGGCTGAGTTTCACGCCGCGTGGATCAAAACGGGGTGGGCCTTACCGCCCGCCCCGTTTTTTCATCTCCGTCCGGCATGGGACGGCGCCGTACCAGTCTGTGATTTATGTTTTGGAAGTGATATTGTGGAAAAAGCGATCAAGCGATATTGGCCGGTGTTCGTCCTTCCCACGCTGGCGGCGTTTCTCATCGGCTTTGTGTGGCCCTTCCTCCAGGGCCTTTACCTGTCCTTCTGCCGGTTCATCACCATCGACAAGGCCACCTTCAACGGCCTGAGCAACTATATCCACGCCCTGACGGAGGCGGACTTCCTCCACTCCTTCTGGTTTACCGCCCTGTTCACCGTGGTGTCCACCCTGTGCATCAACATCGCGGCCCTGGCCATTGCCCTGGCCCTGACCCGGGAGATCAAGGGCACCAACCTGTTCCGGTCTGTCTTCTTCATGCCCAACCTCATCGGCGGCGTGGTGCTGGGCTATATCTGGAACATTCTGCTCAACTGCGTCCTGACCCTGCTGGGCAAGCCCCTGCTGTCCCTCCACGCCCCCTACGGCTTCCTCGGCCTGGTCATCCTCATGTGCTGGCAGCAGATCGGTTACATGATGATCATTTATATCGCGGGGCTCCAGGCCATCCCCGGGGACTACCTGGAGGCCGCCCGCATCGACGGCGCCAACGAGCGGCAGATCCTCTGGAGGATCAAGCTGCCCAACCTGATGCCCTCCATCACCATCTGCCTGTTTTTGAGCCTGACTAACGGCTTCAAGCTCTTTGACCAGAACCTGGCCCTCACCAACGGCGATCCCGCCCACAAGACCGAGATGCTGGCCCTGAACATCTACCAGACCTTCTACGGCCGCTCCGGCCCCCAGTGGAAGGGCTACGGCCAGGCTAAGGCGGTCATCTTCTGTATCCTGGTCATCGCCATCTCCCTCATCCAGCTCCGTGCCACCCGCTCCAAGGAGGTGCAGCAATAATGACAAAGCGACAGACCATGAAGGACCGTGTGCTGACCGTTGTCCTGGGCGTCCTGTGCGTCGCCTGGGTCTATCCGGTGTTCATGATCCTGTTCAACTCCCTGAAAAAGGAGACCGCCATCTCCACCGGCACTGCCTTTGAACTGCCCACCGCCGGGACCTTCGCCGGGCTGGCCAACTATGTGGACGCCCTGACCTCCAAGGGATTCCTCACCGCCTTCTGGTACAGCCTGGTCATCACCATCAGCTCGGTGGTGCTCATTCTGATCTGCTGCTCCATGTGCGCCTGGTTCATTACCCGTATCCACGCCTGGTACAGCAAGGCCCTCTACTATCTGTTCGTATTCTCCATGGTGGTGCCCTTCCAGATGCTGATGTTCACCCTGTCCGCCACGGCGGACCGGCTGCACCTGAGCAGCCCCTACACCATCTGCATCATTTATCTGGGCTTCGGCGCGGGGCTGGCCGTGTTCATGTTCTGCGGCTTTATGAAGTCCATCCCCATTGAGATCGAGGAGGCCGCCCTCATCGACGGCTGCAACCCTATCCAGACCTTCTTCCTGGTGGTGCTGCCCATCCTGAAGCCCACCCTGATCTCCGTGGGTATTCTGGAGACCATGTGGCTGTGGAATGACTACCTGCTGCCCTACCTGGTTTTGGACCGTACCAAGGGCTATATGACCATCCCCATCCTGATCCAGTATTTCCGGGGCAGCTTCGGCAAGGTGGAGATGGGCCCCATGATGGCCTCCATCATGATGAACATCATTCCCATCATCATCGTCTACCTGCTGTGCCAGAAGCACATCATAAAAGGTGTTGCGGCGGGCGCCGTGAAGGGGTAAAATAGAGCCTCCAGGGGGGACGCTGTCCCCGCTGGATACGAAAGCGCCGCGCCGTCCAAAGGACGGCACAACGCTTTCGATACTCCCCTTGCCTTTGCCCGCAAAGGCGGCCCTGGCCGTTGCGGCCAGGGGCAGCGGAGTCCTGCGGCGAAATGAATTCGTCTCCGGACGGATTTGATTTTGTTTTGCCGCAAGCGGCAAAATGCGCCGAAAAACAGATTTGATTGCATTCGCGCCTGGGGGCGCGAATCGCGGAGGCCCGGAAAGGAGAGAACACCATGACCATCAAGGATATTGCCCGGCTGTCCGGCTGCGGCGTGGCCACGGTGTCCCGGGTGCTGAACCAGCACCCCGACGTCAGTGAGGAGACCCGCCGGAAGGTGATGGCGGTGGTGGAGGAGCAGGGCTTTCAGCCCAACAACAACGCCAAGCATCTGAAGCAGCAGGCGGGCACCAGCATCGCCATTTTGGTAAAAGGAACCCAGAACATGCTGTTCGCCGACTTGGTGGAGCGCATTCAGGCCCTCCTCCGGGAGCGGGGCCGGGACGCCGCTGTCTACTACCTGGACGAGGACGCCAACGAGGTGGCCTATGCCCTCCAGCTGTGCCGGGAACGCAAGCCGGTGGGGTTCCTGTTTCTGGGCGGCGACCTGGACTTTTTCCGGGCGGGCTTTGGGGAAATCAGCACCCCCTCTGTCCTGCTGACCAACACCGCCCGGGGGCTGGGCTTTGACAACCTGTCCAGCCTGACCACCGACGACGAGGCCGGAGCGGCCCAGGCCATCGACTACCTGCTGAGCCAGGGCCACCGGGACATCGGCGTTCTGGGGGGCAACTGGTCCTGTTCCCAAATCAGCTACCGCCGTATCCTGGGCTGCAAGGCGGCTTTTGACCGCTGGGACGTGCCCTTTGACGCCGACCGCCAGTGTGAGCCCAGCCGGTACTCCATGGCCGATGCCTACTCCGCCGCCCGGCGGCTGCTGGAGCGGAACCCCCATCTGACCGCCCTGTTTGCCATGAGCGACGTCATGGCCATCGGCGCCATCCGGGCCCTCCGGGACCTGGGCAAGCGGGTGCCCGAGGACATCTCCGTGGTGGGGTACGACGGGATCTCCATGGCCCGCTACTCGGTGCCCCGCCTCACCACCGTCCGCCAGGACACCCAGCATCTGGCGGAGCAGGGGGTGGAGGTGCTGCTCCGGAGCATCGAGGGCCGCCAGGGGCCCACCCATGGGGTGGTTCCCTTCCAACTGGTGGTGGGGGAGAGCGTCTGCCCGCCCGCGGCCAAATGAACTACATAGAACACAGAAAGGTGGATTCCAACGTGAGAAGATCGGGAATCCTGATGCCCATTTCCTCCCTGCCCGCCCCTTACGGCATTGGCACCATGGGGGCCGCGGCGCGGGAATTTGTTGACTTTCTGGCCCAGGGGGGCCAATCCTGCTGGCAGATCCTGCCGGTATGTCCCACCAGCTATGGGGACTCCCCCTACCAGTCCTTCTCCTCCTATGCCGGAAACCCTTATTTCATCGATTTGGATGACCTGGCGGAGGAGGGCCTGCTGGAAAAAGAGGAGTACGCCGGCCTGAACTGGGGCGATGATCCGGCGGCGGTGGATTACGGCCTGATGTATGTCCAGCGCTATCCCGTGCTGCGGAAGGCCTGCGCCCGGCTGCTGGCGAAAGAGGACCCGGAGTTTGAAGCCTTCTGCGCCCGGCGGGCACAGTGGCTGGAGGACTACGCCCTGTTCATGGCCCTGAAGGGCAAGCATGGCGGCGTGTCCTGGTTTGAGTGGCCCGAGGAGGAGCGGCTGCGCCGCCCCCAGGCTCTGGCTGCGGCCCGGGAGGAGCTGGCCGGGGAGACCGCCTTCTGGAAGGCGGTACAGTACCTGTTTTTCCGGCAGTGGGCCAGGCTGAAGGCATACGCCAACGGGAAGGGCATCTCCATCATCGGGGACCTGCCCATCTATGTGTCCGGGGACAGCGCCGACGTGTGGTCCAACCCCGAACAGTTCCAGCTGGACAGGGACGGACGGCCCACCGAGGTGGCGGGCTGCCCCCCCGACGGCTTCTCCGCCGACGGTCAGCTGTGGGGCAACCCCCTCTTTGACTGGGAGAAGATGAAGGAGGACGGCTACCAGTGGTGGATCCGCCGCATCGCCGCCCAGTTCCAGGTCTATGACATCCTGCGCATCGACCACTTCCGGGGCTTTGACGAGTATTACGCCATCCCATTCGGGGACGATACCGCCCGCAACGGCCGCTGGCGTCCCGGACCCGGCATCGATTTCTTCCGGGCCGTGAATCAGGCTCTGGGAGAGAAGGAGATCATCGCCGAGGACCTGGGCTTCCTCACGGATACGGTGCGCCAGCTGCTGGCGGAGACGGGCTACCCCGGCATGAAGGTGCTGGAGTTTGCCTTTGACAGCCGGGATACGGGCAGCGACTACCTGCCCCACTGCTACACCAGACACTGTGTGGTCTACGCCGGCACCCACGACAACGACACCATCCAGGGCTGGATGGAAAGCGCCCCCGCCAAGGACGTGGAATACGCCAAGGAGTATCTCCGTCTGAGCGAGGAGGAGGGCTGGAACTGGGGCATGATGCGCTCCGCCTGGGCCTCCTGCGCCGACCTGGCGGTGATGCAGCTCCAGGATGTGCTGGGCCTGGGCAGCGAGGCCCGGATGAACACCCCCTCCACCTTGGGGAACAATTGGAAGTGGCGGGCCCTGCCGGGCAGCTATGGTCCGGAGCTTGCCCGCAGGCTGTACCATGAGATGGGGGTCTACCAGCGCCTGGCCGGGAAAAGATTCCCGGAGCCGTCTGGCGCGGAAGAAGGAATCATGTAACAAAACGGGGTCTTCTGGGGAGAAGACCCCGTTTTTATTCTGTTTGCCCTGGCATTTTGGTTTAAAAGGGAAAGAATTGTGCACAATTTTACGGAAAACCATTTGACGTTGGGGCGGGCAACTGATATACTTGCGCCGTGACCAAGAATTGGAAACGTTTCCGGGCCTGGAAGGCCAGAGAGGAGACTTGACGATGGAACTGAAAGAACAGCTGTTTCAACTGACCCAGGAGCGGTTCAAACGCTCCCCGGACCAGTGCAGCGACCACCAGCTGTATGAGGCCCTGCTGCTGATGACCCGGCGGATGATCCAGGACCGCCCCGCCCCTCAGACGGGACGAAAGCTGTATTATTTCTCGGCGGAATTTCTCATGGGCAAGCTGCTGTCCAACAACCTGCTGGCCCTGGGCCTCTATGACCAGGTGCGCACCCTCCTGTTCGAGATGGGCCGGGACCTGGGGGTCATCGAGTCTGAGGAGCCCGAGCCCTCCCTGGGCAACGGCGGCCTGGGCCGTTTGGCCGCCTGCTTCCTGGACTCCATTGCAGCCCTGGGACTGCCCGGCGACGGCGTGGGCCTGAACTACCACTACGGCCTGTTCCGCCAGAAATTCGCCGGCAACAAGCAGACTGAGGAGCCGGACCCCTGGCTGGAGCCGGAGAGCTGGCTCATCCCCACCGGACGGACCTTTACCGTCCCCTTCGGCGGGTTTGACCTGAAAGCGGTCCAGTACGACGTGGCCGTCCCCGGAGCGAATAACGGATACGCCAACCGGCTCCACCTCTTTGACGTGGAGGAGCCCGCCGGCCAGCCCTGGATGGGCATCGGCTTTGACAAGACGGACATCGCCCACCACCTGACCTCCTTCCTCTACCCCGATGACAGCGATGAGAATGGCCGCCTGCTCCGGGTCTACCAGCAGTACTTCATGGTGTCCGCCGGGGCCCAGCTCATCCTCAAGGAGCTGGAGGAGCGGGGATACCCCCTGGAGGAGTTGGCCGACCACGTGGTGATCCAGATCAACGACACCCACCCCTCCATGGTCATCCCCGAGCTCATCCGCCTGCTGACGGAGCGGGGCATGTCGGTAAACATGGCCATCGACCAGGTGGGCCGTACCTGCGCCTACACCAACCACACCATCCTGGCCGAGGCACTGGAGAAGTGGCCCCTGGCCTTTATCCAGAGGGTGGCCCCCCAGCTGGTCCCCATTATCCTGGAGCTGGACCGGCGGGTGAAGGAGGCCCATCCCGATCCCCGGGTATCTATTATTGACGGCCAGAACCGGGTCCATATGGCCCATATGGACATCCACTACGGCTTTTCTGTCAACGGTGTGGCTGCCCTCCATACAGAGATCCTGAAGAACTCGGAATTGAAGCCCTTCTGCGACCTCTACCCCCAGAAGTTCAACAACAAGACCAACGGCGTCACCTTCCGCCGCTGGCTGGAGGCCTGTGACCGGGAGCTGGCCGCCCTGATCGATGACTGCATCGGCCCCGACTGGCGGCGGGACACCCAGAAGCTGGAAGGGCTGATGGCCTATCAGAACGATAAGGTGGTGCTGGACCGGCTGCTGGTGGTGAAGCAGGAGAATAAGAACCAGCTGTGCCGCCAGCTGTGGGCCGCCCAGGGCATTGAGCTGGACTCCGATTCCGTTTTCGACATCCAGGTCAAGCGGCTCCATGAGTATAAGCGCCAGCAGATGAACGCCCTGTATATCATTTACAAGTACCTGGAGATCAAGAGTGGCAAGCTGCCCGAGCGGCCCGTTACCGTCATCTTTGGCGCCAAGGCAGCCCCCGCCTATGTGATGGCAAAGCACATCATCCACCTGATCCTGACCCTCCAGCAGCTCATTGAGCAGGACCCCCAGGTGAGGCCCTGGCTGCGGGTGGCCATGGTGGAAAACTACAACGTCACCTGGGCCGAGCGGCTCATCCCCGCCTGCGACATCTCCGAGCAGATCTCCCTGGCCTCCAAGGAGGCCAGCGGCACCGGCAACATGAAGTTCATGGCCAACGGCGCCGTCACCCTGGGC
Source organism: Pseudoflavonifractor phocaeensis (assembly GCF_021531815.1). GTDB lineage: Bacteria > Bacillota > Clostridia > Oscillospirales > Oscillospiraceae > Lawsonibacter > Lawsonibacter phocaeensis_A. The sequence continues at coordinate 40,137 of NZ_JADYUM010000011.1, read as the reverse complement.
ACCCTGGACGGGGCCAACGTGGAGATCGCCCAGCTGGTGGGTCCGGAGAATATCTACACCTTCGGCGCCAAGAGCGACGACGTGATCCGTATGTACGCTGAAGGTAGCTACCGCCCGCTGGATTGTTACCACCGTCCCGGGGTGGAGCGGCTGGTGGATTTCCTGGTGTCCCCCGAGCTGCTGGCCACCGGCGACCCCGCCAGCCTGTCCGTCCTGTGGAAGGACATGAAGAACAAGGACTGGTTCATGGCTCTGCTGGATGTGGAGGACTATATCGCCGCCAAGGAGCGGGCCGTCCACGACTACGGCGACCGCTACGCCTGGGCGAAAAAGATGCTGGTCAACATCGCCAAGTCCGGCTATTTCTCCTCTGACCGGACCATCCGGCAGTATAACGAGGAGATCTGGCACCTGAACTGATAGGAACGCATAAAATGAAGCCCCGCCGCCCGGTGTACCGGGCGGCGGGGCCTTTTTCTGTGGATTTCTTCAATGGTTTGGCCGCCGGAGAACGTACAGGACGATAGCCAGGGCGGCTACCGCCCCCTCGGTGATGGGGAAAGTGAGCCACAGGCCGGTCATGTCCCAGAGAGCGGACAGCAGGAAGGCCAGAGGCAGGATCAAAACAAAGCCCCGGAGCAGGGAGATGACGTGGGCGGGCAGGGGACAGTCGGTGGACGTGAAATAGATGGCCAGCACGGTATTCAGTCCGGCCCAGGGGCAGCCGAGGAAGTAGAGCTGCAGCCCCCGGACGGCGATGGCTTGGAGCCCGGGGTCCCGGTCCCGGTTGAACAGGGCGGCCAGCGGCTCCGCGCCCAGGGACAGGCCCAGATAGAAACAGAGGGAGAGAAGCAGCACGGTGACCACGGCGTAGCGGAGCACATCCCTGATCCGGTCCGGCTGTCCCGCGCCGTAGTACTGGCTGAGCAGGGGCTGGACGCCCTGGGCCACGCCGGAGTAGATGGCCAGCACCACGATGGACAGGTTGGCCACCACCCCGTAGGCGGCCACGCCGAGGTTGCCCTGGAGTCCCAGCAGAATGAAGTTGAAGGCCACCATCACCGCGCCGGCAGACACCTCCGCGACCAGGGACGGAAGTCCGGCGGAGAGGATCTTGCCGCACAGGGGCAGGGATGGGGCGCAGGGGACCCAGTGAAAGGTGTTTTTCCGCCCCAGGAAGAAGGGGGACAGGACGGCCAGGCTGATGAGAGGCGCCAGACCGGTGGCCAGCACCGCGCCGAAGATGCCCATGTCCATGGGAAAGATGAAAATGTAGTCCAGCAGGATGTTGGACAGGCTCCCGGTGACCATGGCGGCCATGGAGCGCTGGGGCGCGCCGTCGTTCCGGACGAAGCAGAGGAGGATGTGGTTCAGGAGAAACGCGGGGGCGAACAGGCACAGGACCCGGATATAGGTCCTGGTCATGGAGAACACCGGGCCACCGGCCCCCAGCAGGGCGGCAATGGGGCCGGAAGCAAACAGTCCGGCCAGAAAGAATAAGGCTGCGGGAAGAACGGCCACCGCCAGGGTATGGGTAAAGGCGGCATTGCTCTCATGGGAACGGTTTTGGTGCCGCGCGATGGAAAACCGGGTGGCGCCGCCCATTCCCAGCATCAGCCCCACGCCGCCGATGAAGCTGTACATGGGAATGGCCAGATTCAGGGCGGCCAGCCCGTCCGGGCCCAGGCCGTTGGCCACAAAAAAGGTGTCCGCCAGTACGTAGCAGGAGAGCGCCACCATCCCCAACACATTCAATGAACAGAACCGGACAAATTCCCGAAAGCATTTGGACGAATTCACAGCAAAGCTCCCTTCTCAAAAAGAAAACGCCGACGATCCCATCTTCAAGGCCTAACGATGGGATGTTCGGCGCGTGACCCTCTGACCCGGCGGCCAAAGGACACCTCATTCAATTGCTGCCTTTATCATAGAGGAAAGGGACGGGAAAGTCAAGGGACTGGGGGCGGAAAAGTGAATGGCCGTGGAATGACGGGAGGCGCCGCCCCGCGCGATGAGATCGCCCCGCTCCCGGATAGGGGTTCGGGAGCGGGGCAGATTGCTTATTCCTCAGCGGCCTCTTGCTTCTTGGCCGCGCCGGTAAACTCCCGGAACAGGGGATGAGCCTTGTTGGGCCGGGACAAAAGCGGGGCTCTGCCCGCTTTTGCCCGCTTGATTCCATGCCCTCCGGCTCCCCGCTGGCGCGGGAACCGCCGGAGATGGCAAAAAGCCGGCCCGCGCTGGACTTATTCGGCCTTCTGCTTCTTGGCCGCGCCGATGAACTCCCGGAACAGGGGATGAGCCTTGTTGGGCCGGCTTTTCAGCTCCGGATGGAACTGGACGCCCACGAACCAGGGGTGGTCGTGGAGCTCCACGATCTCCACCAGACGCTGGTCGGGGGACAGGCCGGCCAGGGTCAGGCCCGCGTCGGTGAGGACCTGGCGGTAGTCGTTGTTGAACTCGTAGCGGTGGCGGTGGCGCTCGCTGATCTCGTCGGAGCCGTAGGCCTGATAGGTAAAGGTGTCGTGGCCGGTGATGCGGCAGGGATAGGCGCCCAGGCGCATGGTGCCGCCCTTGGCGGTCACCCCCCGCTGGTCGGGCATCAGGTCGATGACCGGATGGGCGGTGGTCCGGGACAGCTCGCTGGAGTGGGCGTCCTCCATGCCGCAGACGTGGCGGGCGTACTCGATGACCGCCATCTGCATGCCCAGGCAGATGCCCAGGAAGGGCACCTTGTGCTCCCGGGCATAGCGGACGGCGGAGATCTTGCCCTCGATGCCCCGGTCACCGAAGCCGCCGGGGACCAGGATGCCGTCGGCCCCCGCCAGGATCTCGGCGGCGTTGCCGTCGGTGACGGTCTCGGAGTCCACCCAGCGGACCTTCACCTTCACGTCGTTCTCAATGCCGCCGTGGGTCAGGGCCTCCACCACGGACAGGTAGGCATCGTGGAGGGCCACATACTTGCCCACCAGGGCGATCTCCACGCAGCCCTTGGGGTTCTTGGCCCGGTGGACCATGGTGGCCCATTCGGTCAGGTCGGGCATATGGCAGATGAGCCCCAGGCGGCGGACCACCACGTCGGCCAGCCCCTCCCGCTCCAGCATCAGGGGGACCTCATAAAGAATGTCGGCGGTGAGGTTAGGGATGGCGTTCTCCACGGGGATGTTGCAGAACAGGGAGATTTTTTCCAGAATGTCCTTGGGGACGGGATAGTCGCTGCGGCAGATGATGACGTCGGGCTGGATGCCCAGGGACAGCAGCTCCTTGCAGGAGTGCTGGGTGGGCTTGCTCTTCAGCTCCCCGGTGCCGGGGATGGCCACGATGAGGGAGACGTGGACGAACATCACGTTCTGGCGGCCCCGCTCGGCGGCCACCTGGCGGATGGACTCCAGGAAGGGCTGGCTCTCGATGTCGCCCACGGTGCCGCCGATCTCCACGATGGCCACGTCGGTATCCGGCGTGTCCAGGGCGTAGATGCGGTTTTTGATCTCGCCGGTGATGTGGGGGATGATCTGGACGGTGCCGCCCAGATAGTCGCCCCGGCGCTCCCGGTTCAGCACGTCCCAATACACCTTGCCGGAGGAAACGGAGGAATTAAAGGTGAGGTTTTCGTCGATGAAGCGCTCATAGTGGCCCAGGTCCAGGTCGGTCTCCGCGCCGTCATCGGTGACGAATACCTCGCCGTGCTGGTAGGGGCTCATGGTTCCCGGGTCCACGTTCAGATAGGGGTCCAGCTTCTGGACCTTCACCCGCAGGCCCCGCTGCTTCAGCAGACGGCCCAGACTGGCCGCTGTGATGCCCTTGCCCAGACCGGAAACCACGCCGCCGGTGACGAAAATGTACTTCACTGCCATAAATATCCCTCCGTCGATTCAATTCACTGTTTTGAAAAACACCGGGTTATTGTACTCTTATCACCCTGTACTCGTCAAGAAAAACAGGGGTGAGATTTGACAAAATTTTTGCCTCCGCGTGGAGCGTGCGATGTGGGGAAAACCCTGCCGAAAGTGATGGGCGGGACAGGCGCCCAAAAAGTATAGGCGCCCCTGGGAGATCCTTCTCCCGGAGGCGCCTCATTGCGCTTATCGGTGATACAGTTTGTTGGTCTGGTACCGGGGCTCGCAGGTGAGCTGGAGGCCCAGCTTTTTATAGGTCACCGCGTCGGCGGCGGACAGGATGACGGAGCAGTGGGCCTGGCAGCCCTTTAGCTCGGCCAGTACGTCCAGGGCTTTGGCGGCCTTGGGGTCGGCGTTGGCGGAGGAGGCTAGGGCGATGAGCACCTCGTCGCTGTGGAGCCGGGGGTTGTTGGAACCCAGGTACCGGACCTTGACGGTCTGGATGGGCTCGATGGCGCTCTGGGCGATGAGGTGGATGCCGTGCCCCCCCGCCCCGGACAGCTTTTTCAGGGCGTTGAGCAGGGCGGCGGCGGAGCAGCCCATAAGCTCGGAGGTCTTGCCGGTGATGATGGCACCGCCGGCCAGCTGGATAGCCATGGCGGGCTCGCCGGTCTCCTCAGCCAGCCGGTTGGTCTCGGCCACCACCGGGCGGATGGCGGGGGTAATGCCGGCCTGCTGCATCAGCAGCTCCAGCTTGTACACCGCGCAGTCAGAGCCCTTACCCTGGCGGCGCTCGCACAGGGCGTCGTAGTACCGCCGGACGATCTCCTGCTTGGCGGCCTCCTGACAGGCGTCGTCGTCGTAGATGCAGTTGCCAGCCATATTGACCCCCATGTCGGTGGGGGATTTGTAGGGGCAGCTGCCGGTGATCTTCTCAAACATGGCGGACAGGACAGGGAACACCTCCACGTCCCGGTTGTAGTTCACGGTGGTCTGCCCGTAGGCCTGGAGGTGGAAGGGGTCGATCATGTTCACGTCGTCCAGGTCGGCGGTGGCCGCCTCGTAGGCCAGGTTGACGGGGTGCTTCAGGGGCAGGTTCCAGATGGGGAAGGTCTCAAACTTGGCATAGCCCGCCACAATGCCCCGCTTGTGCTCGTGGTAGAGCTGGCTCAGGCAGGTGGCCATTTTGCCGCTGCCCGGGCCGGGGGCGGTGACCACCACCAGGGGGCGGGAGGTCTCGATATAGTCGTTTCTGCCGTAGCCCTCGTCGCTGACGATCTTGGCGATGTTGTGGGGATAGCCGTCAATGGGGTAGTGGCGGTAGACCCGGACGCCCAGACTCTCCAGGCGGGTCTGGAAGGCGTCGGCGGCGGGCTGGCCGGTGTAGCGGGTGACCACCACGCTGCCCACATACAGGCCCCGGGAGCGGAAAATGTCGATGAGCCGCAGCACGTCGCTGTCATAGGTGATGCCCAAGTCGCCCCGGACCTTGTTTTTCTCAATGTCGCCGGCGTTGATGGCAATGATGATCTCCGCCTTGTCCTTCAGCTGCTCCAGCATCCGGATCTTGCTGTCCGGCTCAAAACCGGGCAGGACCCGGGAGGCGTGGTAGTCGTCAAAGAGCTTGCCGCCGAACTCCAAATACAGCTTGCCGCCGAACTGGGCGATCCGGTCCCGGATGTGCTGGGATTGGAGACGCAGATACTGCTGGTTGTCAAAGCCCCCTTTGGCCATGACAATCACCGCCTTTTTTCATCAAAATACACCCAAACATTTTACAACGGGGGAGAGGGAGCGTCAAGGGATTTTCCTGGGAATCCGGGGAAGAAACGGGAAAATCCGGGAAAACGCCCGGAAGCGGGTGGAGGGCTTCCGGGCGCGGGAGTCAGCTGTCATCGTCCAGGGCAAACAGTCCGGCGGGCAGCACGTCGGACAGGGCCACCAGCAAGGGGGACAGTCCGCCGTCCTGCTGGAGGATGGGGGAGCGCACCGGAACACGGGGGTCCAGGGGACCGGTGGGAAGGGAGAGAATGGTGGTGGGGGCCTCCTGCCCCAGGTCCACCAGCAGGGAACCCTGGTGGAGGGAGGCAATATGCCGGGCGATGGGCAGGCCCAGGCCGGCCCCGGACCCGGCCATGGGGAGGCGCTGGTCGGTGTCCTGCTGGAGCATGGCGGCCAGTTGGCGCTGGGTGGGCGGGGCGCCGTTGCCGGAGAGGGTGAGCACCGCCCGCCCGCCCTGGCTGCGGAGGCGGACTTCGATCCGGTCCTGACCCGGCGCCCGGGCGGCGTTGGCGATCAGCTCCAGCAGCAGGCGGCGAAGCAGTTGGGGGTCGCCGGGGACCAGCAGGGAGGAGAGGGGGGACTGGTAATCCAGTTCCACCCCCGCGTCACGGAGCAGAGGGGCGGCCTCGGCGCAGGTCTGGCGGCACAGCCCAGCCAGATCCATGGTGACCGGGCGGAAGGGGACGCCGTCCCCGCTCCCGGCCAGACGCATAAAGTCCAGATTGTCCACCAGCCGGAACAGCCGGTGGAAGCTCTTTTTCAGCTCCGGGTGGCCGGGACCGGAAAGCTCCTCCGAACCCACCAGTAATTCCCCCAGGAAGGTACGTAGCTGGCGCAGCGCCCCGTCCAGCTGGGTGTCAGTGAGGGCGGTAAGGGGGGCGGGCTGAAAGGTGAGCCAAAGCCCGCCGGAAGTCCCGGCCAGGCGGAAGGCATAGCGGCTCAGTCCGGCGGTAAAGACGCCGGACCGGGGGGCCTCCTCCGAGAGGGGCGGGAACCAGGAGGGGACCGGGGCACCCGGCTCCAGTTGGGGCAGATAGTGCCTGGCCATGGGGTTGGCCGCGGCGATCCGGTCCCCCTGGATCAGAACGGCGGCCTCCGGAAAACAGGCGAGCAGATCATTCAAATCAGGCATGGCGGTCCCTCCCCCAAAACGGGTCTTCCCACGGAAGATCTGTGCCCACGTCGATTTTCATTAAGGTTATCATGTGCCGTCCGGCGGGCGGACATGTGATAGAACCAGTATAGCAAAGTTTCCCAACCCCAACAAGGGGAAAGTGAAAAAAGAGGCGAAAAGCGTACGGGAGGAGATTAAAACGGCGGTTAACCGGAAAAAAGGGCGAAGAAACGGGATAAGGGACGTCTTCCTTGCGGTATGGCTAATTTTAGTTGGAAAAATTTTTGAATTATGGGAAAAAACACACTACCAAAACGGAGAAAAAAAGGTTATAATACTGGACGAACCCTAGTGGATAACCTATTTAAAAAAGATTGAAGAGAAGGAGCAATTCAACATGAGCATCAAAGTTGGCATCAATGGCTTTGGCCGTATCGGCCGTATGGTGTTCCGGGCCAGCCTGAACCACCCCGAAATCGAGATCGTGGGCATCAACGATCTGTGCCCCGCCGACTACCTGGCTTACATGCTGAAGTATGATACCATGCATGGCCAGTTCGCCGGTACTGTGGACAGCACCGAGAACGCCATCATCGTGAACGGCAAGGAGATCCCCATCTCCGCCGAGCGCAACCCCGCCGACCTGCCCTGGGCCAAGCTGGGCGCTGAGTACGTGGTGGAGTCCACCGGCCTGTTCCTGACCAAGGAGAAGGCTCAGGGCCACCTGGACGCCGGCGCCAAGAAGGTCATTATGTCCGCCCCCTCCAAGGATGACACCCCCATGTTCGTCTGCGGCGTCAACTTCGACAAGTACACCACCGACATGAACTTCGTCTCCAACGCCTCCTGCACCACCAACTGCCTGGCCCCCATCGCCAAGGTCCTGAACGACAACTGGGGCATCACCGAGGGCCTGATGACCACCGTGCACTCCGTCACCGCCACCCAGAAGACCGTTGATGGTCCTTCCCTGAAGGATTGGCGCGGCGGCCGCGCTGCCTGCGGCAACATCATCCCCTCCTCCACTGGCGCTGCCAAGGCCGTGGGCAAGGTCATCCCCGAGCTGAACGGCAAGCTGACCGGCATGTCCATGCGTGTTCCCACCCTGGACGTCTCCGTGGTCGACCTGACCGTCAACCTGGCCAAGCCCGCCAAGTATGAGGAGATCTGCGCCGCCATGAAGGCCGCCTCCGAGGGCGAGCTGAAGGGCGTTCTGGGTTACACCGACGAGGCCGTCGTGTCCTCCGACTTCCTGGGCGACACCCGCACCTCCATCTTCGACGCCGGCGCCGGCATCGCTCTGACCGACACCTTCGTGAAGGTCGTCTCCTGGTACGACAACGAGATCGGCTACTCCAACAAGGTTCTGGAGCTGATCAAGCACATGTACTCCGTCGACCACAAGTAATCTTATCCCGCTTCTGCAAGAGGCGCCGCTTTGACAGCGGCGCCTCTTTTTATATACCATATGTGCCATAAAAACACCGGGCGCGGGGAATTTCCCGCGCCCGGTGTTATGGTTGTCAAAACAGCTTTTTCAGTCCGCTGAGGGCCCCGGCCACCTTGTCCGCGCCCATTTTGCCCTGGATGCCCTTGACCAGCTTGTCCAGCACCTCGTCGTCCAGGTCCAGGCCCTTCACCAGTCCCTGCACCGCCTTGACGGGGTCCTTCTTGAACTGCGCCATCAATTTCTCGTCCTTGGTAATGGTCTCCACCAGCTCATTGACTTTTGCCACAATGTCCATAAGGGGTTCCTCCTTGTATTCCGGCGGCGCGCCGTAAATTTGTGTCGATTCATGGTATCATCACAGGGAGAAAATGTCAAGAAGACCGCCCCCGGCGCAATGGCCGGAGGCGGTCCTGATTTTGAAAGGGGACTCAGCCGTCCAGACGGTCGGCCAGCTCGGCCAGGGGGTTGTGCTCCACCTGCTCGATCTTGCCGGCGTCGAAGGCGGCAGCAAGGCTGGGGTCGATGGGCAGGCGGGCCAGGACAGGCAGCTCCAGCTCCATGGCCACCTGGTCCAGATGGCTCTCCCCGAAGATGGCGTGGCGCTTGCCGCAGTCGGGGCACTGGAAGTAGCTGTAGTTCTCCACCAGGCCCAGGACGGGGATGCCCATCATCTTGGCCATGTTCACCGCCTTGGTAACGATCATGGACACCAGGTCCTGGGGGGAGGTGACCACGATAATGCCGTCCACGGGCAGGGACTGGAAGACGGTCAGGGGCACGTCGCCGGTGCCCGGGGGCATGTCCACAAACATATAGTCCACGTCGCCCCACACCACGTCCTGCCAGAACTGGGTGACCACCCCGGCGATGACGGGGCCCCGCCAGATCACGGGATCGGTCTCGTTGGCGGACAGCAGGTTCAAAGACATGAGCTTGACGCCGCCGGCGGTGACGGCGGGATCGATGCCGGCGTCGGTGCCAGTAGCCTTCTGGTGGATGCCGAAGGCGGTGGGGATGGAGGGACCGGTGATGTCGGCGTCCAGAACGGCCACCTTGCGGCCCTTCTTGGACATGGCGGCGGCCAGGGAGGCGGTGACGGTGCTCTTGCCGACGCCGCCCTTGCCGCTGACCACGGCGATGACGCGCTTGACGCTGGACAGGGCGTTGCCGGGAACGCGCATGTCCCGGGAGCCGCAGTCGGCGCTGCAGCTGGAACAATCATGGGTACATTCAGACATGTGACAGGCACTCCTTATCGTTAATGGAAAAAATCAAAAAAGATCATTCTTCAAACCCATAGTCTACCCTCTTTTGGCCCTGCCGTCAAGGCTATGATAAAGGGCTGCTTTTATGGTCAGTTGTCGGTGATTTCCGTTACGGTCAATTGCAGTTGATACTCATGTTCTGCGCCATCCAAATCTGCTGTCTTTAATTCAAACCAAAGACAGTTTGGCAGTGCGTCAACGCCGGCAGTCAGCACAGTGCCGCCGGATAGCTTTCCGGTCTTGCCGGAAACGCCTATGGTTTCACCTGTTTCGTCCACAACGCTGTTGGACAGCAGGATATTTTTCCCGCCGCCGGACAGAACATAGAATGTCTCGGTATACGCCGTGACTTCATCAAAATGTTCCTGATCTACTGCTAAATCGCCGCCATAAAATGTCTGTTCCTCATCTGATAAAACGATCACCCCGTTTGAGATGGAAAGAAGGTCGTTTTCGCCGCTGAAGGAATAGACAGAAACAGATGGTGTCTGCCCACCTTTGGCGGGGCCATTACACCCCGCCAGCATTGTAGCGCAGAGTATCGACGAAAGAAGGACCGCGACGATCTTTTTCATATAGTTACCTCGTCAGATTCCCGGAGATATTTGGAACAGGAGAAACGTTTGAAAGGCGGTTGGTTCAGCGCACCAGGGTGTTTTCCGTCAGAGGTTCGTCCCGGGTCTCCTGGGCGGAGAAGTAGTAGTCCAGAATGTCCGCCGCCATGGCGCCCAGCTCGGAGCCGCTGCCGCCGTGCTCCACCACCATGGCCACGGCGATCTCCGGGTCGTCGTAGGGGGCGAAGCAGACGAAGACGGCGTTGGATTCGGTCTGGGTGCTGATCTGGGCGGAGCCCGTCTTGGCGCCCACCCGGAAGGGCAGGTCCTGGAAGTACCGGCGGACGGAGCCCTCGGTGGTCAGGGCCAGCATGCCTTTCTTCACCGCCTCCAGGTTTTTGCTCTGGATGTCGATGGTGCTGAGGACCTGGGGCTCGTAGGTGTAAAGGATCTGGGAGAAGTCGCTGGATTTGACCTCTTTCAGCAGATGGGTGGCGTTCCGGGTACCACCGTTGACCAGAGTGGCGATGTAGTTGGCCAGCTGGATGGGGGTGAACTGGCTGCTCTCCTGGCCGATGGCCACGGACAGGGTGCTGCCCTCGTACCAGGTGCCGCCCAGGCTCTCGGTGTACGCCGGGCCGGCCATGATGCCGGCCTTCTCGTCCAGCTCGATGCCCGTCTTCTGCCCCAGGCCGAAGCGGCCGGCATAGTCGGTGATGCGCTCGATGCCCAGCTGGCGGCCCACCTCGAAGAAGTAGTAGTTGCAGGAATTTTCAATGGCCTGGGAGACGTTCTGAAGGCCGTGAGTCCCGCCCTTCTGGCGGTAGATCCAGCATTTGGGGTAGGGGGGCGTGCCGTAGTAGGTGTACTGTCCCTCGTCCCGGATCTGGGTGGTGGGGGTGACGATGCCCTCCTCCAGACCGGCCACAGCGGTGACCATCTTGAAGGTGGAACCGGGGGCGTAGGTGCCCTGGAGGGCCCGGTTGAACAGGGGCTTCAGGGGATTTTCCAGATGCTTGTTGTAGTCGGCGCCGTAGCTGGCCAGATCAAAGGTGGGGTAGGAGCCACAGGCCAGCACATCGGAGTTTTTCACGTCCAGCACCACGCAGGCGGCGCCCTCCACCTCCTTGCTGACCAGGTTGGGCAGGGACTCGGCCAGGGTGTCCTCCACCTTCTTCTGCAGGTCGATGTCGATGGTGAGGACCACGTTATCTCCGGGCTCCGGCTCGGTGAGCCAGGTCTGGGAGACGATCTTTCCATTGGTGTTCCGCTCCAGGGCGCGGACCCCCGGGGTGCCCCGGAGGTAGGACTCAAAGGCTTTCTCCACGCCCTCCTTGCCCACGGTGTCGTCCATCTGGTAGTCGGCTGTGCCGTCGCCGTCCTCGTCCACGGTCTTGTAGTAGCTCCACTCCTCCGGGCTCATAGCGGCGACCCGGCCCAGCAGGTGGGCGGCGTAGGCGGTGTGGTACTGGCGGACGGTGGTGGCCTCAATGACCACGCCGTTGAGGGACAGCTCCTTGACCCGGGAGATGAAATCGATGTCCACATCCTCGGCGAAAATATAGGGGTTCCAGTTGACGCCTTTGGAGTAGAGGGACAGCTCGTACAGGACGCCCGCCGCCGCCCGGGCGTCGGCGGAGTCCAGGTCGCCGATATTCAGGGCGGGGACCTGTGTCCCCGACTCCCTGGCGGTTTTTTCGTCCACCGCGCCCTCCCCTTTCAGCTCAAAGGAGCGGCACATCAGGCCCAGAAGCTCTGTGGCGGTGGGCAGGGTGTAGGGAGTCTCCTCCTTGGTGGAGGGGGAGGAGGCGTCCCCTGTCTCTCCGGTGAAAAAGGACTTGATCCGGTCCAGCAGGCCGGGCTTCTTGGCCGGCGTGGAGGACTCTCCGGCGGGCTCCGGGTCCTTTGTGGGGTCCTGGATCCACTTCATGGCCACCGCCAGCTTGCCCAGCCGGGTGAGGGAGCGGACCTGGGTGCCGTCGTCCTTTTGGGTGACGGTGTAGTAGGGCTGGTCGGTGGTAAAGAAAAAGGGCGCCTGGGCTGAGATGGGCAGGGAGTCGGACCACTCCACTCCGGCCTCATGGGCCGCCTGGATCAGGGAGAGGATGGTGGCGTTGCGCTCCTGGGTGCTGCCCATCAGGCTGGTGTTCAGCTTCACCTGATACACCGCCCGGTCAGAAACCAGGACCCGGCCGTTCCGGTCCAGGATCTGGCCCCGGCCCGCCTCCACCGTTTCCGTCTCGGCGATCTTGTATTTGGACTGCTTGTAATACTCCTCGCCGTTGTTGATCTGAAGGTCATACAGGGTGGAGCCCAGAGAGGTCAGGACGATGGCCAGCAGGACCACTATGGCCCATACCCGGCGGTGGAATTGTTTGGTGTCCAAGCGGAACACCCCCTTTGCATTGGAGATCAGAAGTTGTGGGGCCGCCCATCAGGCCAGCTTGGTGCCCCCTACCCGGTTGAAGATGGTCCGGAACAGCAGATAGACCAGGGGAGCCCAGACCAGGGTGAGCAGGCACTCGGGGATGGCCAATTGGAGCAGGGCGGGCAGCCCCGCGGCGTCGGTGATGAGTCCCCGGAGCACCCGCAGGCCGTCCAGCACCGCCAGTACCCCGGCGGTGCACAGCAGGCAGCCGGGCAGGGACTGGGACAGGGCGTATTGTGAGAGGGCCCCGGTGACCATGCCCGCCAGGGCCATAAACAGCACCAACCCGCCGAAGCCGCCGGGGTAGGCCAGCTCCCACAGCAGGCCTACCGCCAGACCGAAGCCGGAACCGGCAAGGGCGCCCTCCAGCACCGCCACCGCCGCCAGGGCGGGGGGCAGCAGCATGGGGGAGATCCCCAGCAGCGGATACCGGGGCAGAAAATAGGCGTCCACCACCCAGACCAGAAGCAGGCCCAGGGTGTAGACAGACCATTTGTGGATCAGGTCGCGGCGGGTCATGGCGGTCCCCCCTTGTTTGCGTTAAGAATCAGAAGTTGAGGTGCCGCCTGCGGCGGCTTTTGCAGCAGGGGCGAACACAGCGCGCCCCTGCCCGTGACGGAGAGCTGCAGAGACGGCCCGATGAGGGCATCGGGCCCTACATTTGCTGCATCGGAAGTGAAGGGAAGCGGACCCGCAGGGGCGAAGGGGATGAAATCTTTGGAAAAGAGGAGGGTCCCCTCACTCCACAATGTCAAAATCCTTGATGACAAAAACCTCGATGAGTTCATCGAACCGGACGTCGGGGGCCACCACGGCGTAGCGGGTCATGCCGGAGGGGTCGGTAAAGACCCCCTCCACCTGGCCCACCACCAGTCCGGAGGGATAGATGTCCCCCTTGCCGGAGGTGAGCACCTCGTCCCCGGACACCAGCTGGGCCCCGTCAGGCAGATAGCTCAGCTTCAGCTTGCCCTGCTGCATCAGAGCGAAATCTCCCTCCAGGATGCCGGCGGAGTAGGTGCGGGTGACGATGCCCCCCATTTCAATGTCGGTGTTGATGACGGTGGATACGGTGGACCAGTTCAGCCCCGTCTCGGACACTACCCCCACCAGCTTGCCTGTCTCGGTGATGACGCAGTTGCCCACCTCCACCCCGGCGGAGGTGCCCTTGGAGATGGTCAGGGTGGATTCCCAGTTGGAGGTGGAGCGGGCGGTGACCTTGGCGTTTTCAAAGACGAAATCCCGCCGCCGTTCCTGGAGGTCCAGCAGGCTCCGGAGCTGCTCGTTCTCCCGGCTGGCCTCCTGGCCGTTCCGGACTTCCTCCTCCAGCGCGGCCACCTGGAGCCGCAGCTCATCCAGCTCGTCGTGGAGCTCCTGGTAGTGGAAGACGTAGGCGTAAACGCCCTCCGCCCAGCCGGTCACGGCGGCGACGCCTCCCCGGATGGGGGCGGTCACGGTGTTGAACAGGTTGGACAGCGGGTCGGAGTTGCCCCCCAGGAAGGCGGAACCCACCCCGATGAGGATGGACAGCAGCAGGGCGATGACCACCAGCAATATTCCGTTTTGACGCAGAAAATCTTTCACGGCATTTGCTCCTTCTGGGCGCACAGGGCCAAAACGTCCACGCCGAACCGGGCCAGCATCCGCCCCAGACGGCACACCGGCAGGCCCACCACGTTGCAGTAGTCCCCCTCGATACCCTCCACCAGCAGGGCGCCGTACCCCTGGATGCCGTAGGCCCCGGCCTTGTCCATGGGCTCCCCGGTGGCCACGTAGGCCGCGATCTCGCCGGGGGTCAGGGAACGGAAGCGGACGGCGGTGGCCTCGTGCTCTGTGAGCACATCCCCGTCCCGGCAGACCGTCACCCCGGTGTACACCGTGTGGGTCCGACCGGACAGGGAGGCCAGCATGGCGGCGGCCTCCTCCCGGCTATGGGGCTTGCCCAGGACCCGGCCGTCCACCGCCACCACCGTGTCGGCGGAAATGACCAGGTCCCCGGGGGCGGCGGAGGCGGCCACCTCCACCCCTTTTTGGAGAGACAGCGCCTCCACCAGCTGGGCGGGGGAGAGGCCGGGGGCGGCCTTCTCCTCCCCCTGGGCGGGGCGGATGATAAAGTCGGAAATGCCCATCTGCCCCAGCAGCTCCCGCCGCCGGGGGGATTGGGACGCGAGAATGATGGCCATGGCGGTTATCCTTCCATCTGAGCGTCGGCGGGCCCCTCGGTCAGGGACCCGGTCACATGAATGGCGCGGCCCCAGAACAGGCCGCCGTCGTTGAACCAGAACTCAAAGCGGCCGTCCCCATAGATCTGGACGGATTCCAGCTCCATCTGCTCCAGAAAGCTCTCCCGGGTGACCTCTCCGGCTTCCCCGTCCTCTCCGGCGGCCTCCCGGACCCAGTCGTTGGCCTGGGACAGCAGCTGGCCGGCGGCGAAGGCGCGCACCTTTCCGTCCCAGCCCGCCTGGTCGGCCATGAGGTCCAGGGCGTTGTCCTGGGCGGCCTTCATCTCCGCCTCGCTCCCCTGGTCGTAGGTGAGCTGGATGGACTGGCCCAGCCAGTCCACGTCGGCCTGGAACCAGTTGACCGAGCGGTTGAGCACAAAGGTGCCCAGCCCGGGGACCCAGGTGCTGACCTCCTGCTTCTGCTCCTCCAGAATGGCCTTCAGCTCCGGGTCCATGACGGGGGAGGGCATCCCCACCAGCAGGAAGCGGTCGTCATCCAGCCCCTGGCGCACCCGGGCCTGGATGATGGAGTCCCGGGGGGCCAGCCGCCGCAGGTAGCCCAGCAGGGTGTCGTCAGCCAGGGCCACCAGGCAGGTGTCCTCCCGGTGGAGGGGTCCGCCGTCTTCCTTCCAGGCGGTGAGGGGCAGGGTGGCGGTCCACAGCTCCTGGCCGGGCTCTTTATCGCCGCCGAAGCCGTTGGCCCCGGTGACGGCCAGAATGTCGAACTCCTCCGGGTCGAACTGGGCGGCCAGAGCGGCCAGCTCGGGGTGCTGGGCGCTGGAAGCGTCAGACTTGGGCGCTTCTTTCTTCTTTCCAAATAGTTTGAACATCGCAGGTCACTCCTAAAGGTGGATGTAAAGAATATCGATGGGGATGTGATTTCTTGTCACGCCTCGCCTGCTCATGACGGCTCGGCCACTTCTATTTCCCCGTGGAGCCGAAGCCCCCCGCCCCCCGGGCGGTGTCGCCCAGCTCCTCCACCATCCGGACCTGGGCCTGGATAACGGGGGTGATCATCAGCTGGGCGATGCGGTCTCCGGGCTGGACGGTGTAGTCCTGGTCCCCGGAGTTTTGCAGCCCCACCAGGATCTCTCCCCGGTAGTCGCTGTCGATGACGCCCACGCAGTTGGCGGGGGCGATGCCGTGCTTGATGCCCAGGCCGCTGCGGGCGAACACCAGGGCCACATATTCCGCCGAGGGCAGGGCGATGGCGATGCCTGTGGGGATGACCGCCCGCTTCCCGGCGGGGATGGTCACCGGCGTGTCGGTGCAGGCGTGGAGGTCCATAGCCGCCGCCCCGGCGCTGGCGTAGAAGGGGGCGGGGATCTCATGGCCGATCTTGGGGGAGAGGGCTTTGATCTTCAGTTCCATAGTTGATTCCTCACAGTCAATGTCATGTGAAATAACGCAGACGGTTCAAGCGGCGGCGTGGGCCCGGGAGAAGGCCCGGAAGGTCTGGACCAGGCCCTCGTGCTGAACGGAGCGGGGGTCGAAGCGGAGCAGACGGAACACCAGGTCGATGATAGGCCCGGTGGCCACCAGATGGATCAGGGTGCCGAAGCCGATGGAGCCGCCCAGCAGCCAGCCCGCCAGCAGCACCAGTGCCAGGGTGGCGGCGGTGACGGTGCCGATGGAGAGCTTGGGGAACCGGCGGGCCAGGGCCACGGACAGGGCGTCCCGGGGTCCGCAGGACAGGGCGGCCGTCATATAGACATACTGGCCGAAGGCCATCACGAACAGTCCGGCCACCAGCAGCAGGGCGGGGGCCGCCCAGCCGCGCTGGTCGGGGATGGGGTCCAGCCAGAGGCACAGGTCGGTGAGCCAGCCCACCAGCAGAGAGTCCATGATGGTGCCGATGCCGATGGGCTCCCGGAGCAGCAGGTCTGCCGCCACCACGGCGATGGACACCAGGATGGAGGCATTGCCGTAGGACATGGACAGGTGCCGGGCCAGCCCCTCATGCAGGGCCTGCCAGGGGGCGTAGCCGATGGCGGCTTTCAGCTGGAGATAGGTACCGACGGCGAACAGGGCCAGTCCCGCCGAGGCCAGCAGCATCCGCCGCAGATGGTCCAGCAGGAAGCGGCCCATGGGTGAAGTGGAAACCATGAGGGAACAGCCTCCCAAATGAAATAAGATGGCGGGGACGTCACTCCACGTCCCGGTAATAAAGTCCCCGGGTGTAGTCGCTGGGCTGGTAATTGCCCCGGCCCCGGTAGCGCTCCAGTACCCGGACGCACTCCGGGGCGGACTCGGTGGTGAACATCAGCCGGGCGCCCCACAGCCCCAGCCGGGCGTAGTCGGCGGACTTGTCCGCCAAAAACAGCTTTTTGGCGTTGAGGATCTCGTTCCGGCAGCCCCAGGCCTGCACCACGGGGAACCGCTCTCCCTTCCGGTCGGTGAGCAGATTCACGTTGCCGCAGGTATGCTGTCCGGTGTGGTTGTGGATGATACAGTTTTCGGTGATCATCAGGGGCAGGTGGCCGTAGGCGATGAACTCCAGGGGAATGGCCTTGGACAGGTCCCGGATCTGGGCCAGCTTCAGCTCGAAGGAGGCGGTGGCGGCTGTGAAGCCCAGCCGCTTCAACTCCTTGACGGTCTGGCTGTTGTACACCCCCAGGCCGTAGTCTCCCCGGACCCGAAAGCCCAGGCGCATGGCCCGCCGGGCCACCCCCAGGGTGCCGGCCAGGGCCTCCTCCACGCCCAGGTCCCGCAGGGCCACCAGATGGGCCTCCAGGGCCTGGGTCTCGCTGTCGGAGCAGATCCGGGGCAGCAGGGCGGCCACCGGGACCCCGGCCTTTTGGCACTGTTCCACCACGTCGGGGTGGGCGGCGCCCTGGTCGGCGGGGAGATATAGCAGAGCGGGCTTCAGAGCCAGCAGCTCGTCGCTGACCTGCCCCGCCTCCCGCACGGATACGGTGAGGACGGGGGGCTGCTTTTGATTCTCATAGCGCACCCCGGGGTGGAAGTCCTCATGCCTCCGCTGGGGCGGGAGCACCCGCTGGGCGGACAGCTCCTCCAGAGCCTGCCGCCGCAGATTGTTCAGGGCGGACAGGGGGAGGGACAGGCCCTCCTCCACCTTGGCCATCACCTTTTCGCAGCCGTAGGGGGTGCCTCCGGTGCGGGAGAGCTGGCCCTCCACCTTCTCCCGGGTGAGGGGCACGTTCCGGGCCTCCTCGGGTACGGGACCCTCGGCGTGGACCACCCGGCCCTCCTTGTCCTGGACGGCGATCTGGGCGGGCTGGCCCTTTTCAATGAGGGCGTAGATCCGCACCGGCTCCTTCCGGTACTCTCCGTTTTCATAGGTGGCCCGGGCCTGGGCGTACAGCTCACGGGGCTCCTTCTCCTCCTGGCGGGTGCCGAACATGTCGGGCCCCTTCTGCCCCAGGTAGTAGCCCTGGGTGAAGCCCTGGCGGGAGAAGGCCTGCTCCAGCTGCTGGAGCTCCTCGGCAGTGGGCTCCCGGCCCTCCCGGAGGGCCCGGGCATAGATCCCGGTGACGATGGCCACATATTCGGGCCGCTTCATCCGGCCCTCCAGCTTCAGACAGGCCACTCCCATGTCCTGGAGCTCCTTCAGGTGTCCGGCCAGGGACATGTCCTTCAACGACAGGGGGTATTCGTTGGCCTTGGCCCCCCAGCCGTATTTCAGCCGGCAGGGCTGGGCGCACAGGCCCCGGTTGCCGCTGCGGCCGCCGATGACGCTGGAGAAGAAGCACTGGCCGGAGTAGCACATGCACAGGGCCCCGTGGCCGAATACCTCGATCTCGATGGGGGAGTGCTGACAGATATAGGCGATCTGGTCCCGGCTCAGCTCCCGGGACAGCACCACCCGGCTGATCCCCAGGTCGGCGCACAGCTTTACCCCGTCCAGGGAGTGGACGGTCATCTGGGTGGAGCCGTGGATGGGCAGGTCGGGCACCGTCTGGCGCAGCATCCGCATGACGCCCAGGTCCTGGACGATGACGGCGTCCAAGCCGATGGCGCTGGCGTGGGCGGCCACCTGGGCGGCCACCTCCAGCTCCCGGTCAGTGAGCAGGGTGTTCAGGGTCAGGTGGACCTTGCACCCCCGAAGATGACAGTAAGAAACCGCCGCCGCTGCCTCCTCCTCCGAGAAGTTCTTCGCGTTGCGGCGGGCGTTGAAATTTCCGTATCCGAAATAGACCGCTCCCGCGCCGTTCTGAACGGCGGCGGTCACCGACTCCATGGAGCCGGCGGGGGCAAGAAGCTCCAGCATGGGACACCTCCGGGATAGAATAAAAGATGGGGTGCCCGGCTCAGCCGGGCACCGGCCTTGTGTAACAGGCAGACTTTGTGGTTATTTGCGGTTTTGCAGCTTGAAGATCTCCCGCTTGGCCTCGGACAGCTCCATTTTCAGCCGGTTGGCCTCCTCCAGGTTGTCTTTGATCTGGCGGCGCAGGTTCTCGGCGGCCTCCTGCTCCTTGAAGTACTGGTCGGCAATGTTCATGGCCGCCAGTACGGCGGCGTCCGCCTGGGAAAGGCGGCTGCTGTTGATCTCCCGGAGCTGGGCGTCCACATGGGAAGCGCACTTGCGGACGTAGGCCTCGTCCTCCACGGCGACCATGGTATAGTCCCGACCGGCAATGGTGACCACCACTTTGTTTTTCATCGGAATGCCTCCCCCTGTTTTCTCTTTTTCGCGTCCATGGACGCAAGCATCCAACTTAATCCCCATTATAACACAGTCCCGCCGGTTTGAGAAATAAATAATCCATGAATTTTGCGGTTTTCCGCCCCGGTTTTGCACGGAAAGGAAAAACGGCGGGACGCGGGAGGCGGGAAAGACCGGGGAGAAGTGCCGCAACGGATTTTCCCTGTTTACGCCGGGGGAATTTTGCGGTACAATAGAAAAACTCAGATAAGGGCAGAGAAAGAGAGGAGGCGGTGCCCCGTGGCCCAGACGTTGCTCCCCGGAGAGGTGCTGGCCATGACCGGACAGGCGGCGGACCGGCTGGTGAAGCTGGACAGCGGCGACGCCGCCCTACTGTACATATGCCTGCTGCGCCACGGGTCGGCAGACCGGCTGAACTGGCCGGAGCCCCGGCTCCGAGCGGCTCTGGATGGGCTGAAAAGCCAGGGCCTGGCCCCGGCGGAGGTCCCTCTGGCCGATCCGGCTCCCCAGGAGACGCCGCCCCCGGACTACGCCCTGGAGGACATCACCGCCGCCCTGTCTGACCGGGCCTCCACCTTCCCCGCCCTGTGCGACGAGGTGGAGCGGCGGCTGGGGAAAAAGCTGTCTGCCAACGACCTGAAGACCCTGTACACCCTTTACGACCACCTGGCCCTCCCCGCCGAGGTCATCCTCATGCTGGTGGGCTGGTGCACCGAGGAGATGGAGCGGAAATACGGCCCGGGCAGGAAACCCTTCCTGTCCCAGATCCGGAAGGAGGGCTTTGTCTGGGCCCGCCGGGGCATCGACACCATGGAGCGGGCGGAGGCCCACATCCAGCGGCTGACCCAGCTGCGGGGCCGGGAGGCGGAGGTGCTCCGTCTGCTGGACATCCCGGCCCGGCCCCTGGTGGACCGGGAAAAGACCTATATCGCCGCCTGGGACGATATGGGCTTCGACGACGAGACCATCCGCATGGCCTACGAGAAGACCGTGCTGAAAAAGCGGTCAATGGACTGGGGCTATATGAACGGCATCCTACGCCGCTGGCACGAGAAGGGGCTGCACACCGCCGCCGCCGTCCGGGCGGGGGACCGGGACCCCAGGCCGGTGCGGGCAGGAGGACAGGCACCCCAGCCTGTCCCAGCCCAGGAGGAGCAGCGGGCCCGGGAGGATATGGACCGGATGCGCCGGCTGATGGAACAGATGAAACGGGAGGAGGGCTGACCCCATGTCATATGATCCCAATGTGCTGCGCCGGGCGGTGGAGCGCCTGGAGAACGGCCGGAGGGCCCGGTCAGACCAGCTGGAGCGCCGCCGGGCCGACGCCTACGCCCGGGAACCCCGTCTGGCCCGGCTGGACCGGGAGCTGCGGGGCACCATGTCCCAGTTGATGGCCGCCGCCCTGCGCCAGGGGGAGAGCCCCGCCCAGGCGGTCCTGGCCATCCGGAAGCAGAACCTGGACCTGCAGCGGGAGCGGGCGGTGCTGCTGGGGGGGCTGGGGCTGCCCGAGGACGCCCTGGATGACAAGCCCGCCTGCCCCCTGTGCGGGGACACGGGCTGGCGGGGGGCCAAAATGTGCGCCTGCCTGCAAAAGCTGTGCACCGAGGAACAGATCAAGGAGCTGTCCAAGCTGTTGGACCTGGGCGGCCAGTCCTTTGACACCTTCCGCCTGGACTACTACAGCATGACCCCCTGGCCCGGCAAAGGGACCTCACCCCGGGAGAACATGGAGCTGGTCTATGAGGTCTGCCTGAACTACGCCCAGAAATTCGGACGATTTTATTTCAAAAACCTGTTCCTGTCCGGCCCTCCGGGGCTGGGCAAGACCTTCCTGTCCGCCTGCATCGCCCGCACCGTGTCGGAAAACGGCTTCTCCGTGGTCTATGACACGGCGGGCAACGTCTTCGCCCAGTTTGAGGCCCGGAAATTCCTGCGGGACAGCGACGACGGCCGGGAGGCCCGAGACGAGACCCGCCGGTATCTCAACTGCGACCTGCTGATCCTGGACGACCTGGGCAGCGAGCTGACCACCCAGTTCACCCAGTCCGCCCTGTATGAGCTGGTGAACACCCGGCTGGTGGCGGGGCGGTGCACCGTCATCTCCTCCAACCTGTCCATCACCGAGGCGGCCCAGCGCTATGCGCCCCAGATCGCCTCCCGGCTGGAGGGGGAGTACCACGTCCTCCATTTCTTTGGGGATGACATCCGGCTGCTGAAAAAACGGCGGATGTAAAACGGAGTCCATACCGGAACATGGGATAAGAATCCAGATTCCGGCCGGCGCCGCCGAGGGATCCTCCCACTGAAGCCAAAAAATATATCCAAAACGGAACAGGATATAAAAGGGATTGTGGGAGATTTGCATAGGAAAAGGCGGAAAATCCATTGACATAAAACGGAATCCACGTGTAAAATGGGAGATACCAGATTGTGGGAGGATTTAGCGTGGAACTTTACGAGTGTATCAATTTTATTCTGAACAGCACCCAAAACGCCGTTCACATTCACTTCAAGGAGAAGCTCCATCCTTTTGACGTGACTCCGATCCAGTATTCTCTGCTGAAGTGCCTTTGGGATACGGATATGCAGACGCCCACCCAGTTGGCCCAGACCCTTCAGATCGATACCTCTACCGTTACGGGACTGATCGAACGGATGGAGCGGAAAAAATTGGTGACCAGAATGTACAGCCAGGAGGACCGCCGGTCTGTTCTGGTTTGTCTGACGAAGGAAGGCAGCGCGCTGCAGCCGGGCATTGAACAGGCGATCCAGGAGGCAAACCTTGAGGTGACCCGGGGGATAAAGCCGGCGGAGTTGGCCAAATTCAAGCGTCAGTGTACCCTAATCAAGGAAAATGCCCGCCGGAATTAAAGCTACATACCCTCGATGAACACAGGGTGACCAGATTTGAGCGCATAAAACAGCAGGGCATGGCCGTTCCGGCAATGCCCTGCTGTTTGATTTACAGGTAGAGAAGGTGCGGGGAGGTCCCCGGAGGGGCCGGTCACGAATACTGGGCGTACAGGGAACCGATCCCGCCGGTATGGAGGAAACAGACATTCCCGGAGACGCCGCCCCGCCTGATCTCCGTCTCCATCCCCACCAGGACCTTGCTGTTATAGATGTTTTCGGACAAGATGCCCTCCATGCGGGCCAGGCGCAGGACCTCCTGTTCACTGTCCGGGGTGTTGCAGCCCCAGCCCGCGCCGCGGAACTCCTCCGTGACCCGGCACAGCGCCTCCGCGTCCGGGGGCGGCGCCACCCCCAGCAGCTTGGCGCTCTCTCCCATGATCTTGTTCAGGTGGGCGCAGGTGTCCCGGTAGTCGTATTCCACGCTGACCACCACGATCCGGAAGGGGGAGCCGGCCAGGTAGTTGCCCAGGACCAGTCCCGAGGCCACGCCCCCGTTTCCGGCCGGGACGTAAATGGTCATCCCCTCCAGTCCCATGGCGGCGCACTGGCCCATCAGCTCGGGGACCGCGTTCACGTAGCCGAGGGCGCCCCGGCCGGTGGAGGCGCCGTTTTGAATGACGTAGGGCCGGCGTCCGCGGCGCCGCGCGTCGTCGCACAGGGCCTGGACCGCGTCGGCGCGCTGGCTCTGGGAAACCGGACCCAGATAGTGGACGCCGGCGCCCAGCAGCTCATTGAGCAGCAGGTTTCCGGTGGGCGTCTGGGGGCGGTCGCCGTTGACCACGATTTCACAGTCGAGCCCGGTTTTGGCGCAGGCGGCGGCGGTGAGGGTGCACAGGTTGGATTGGAGCGGACCGGAGACAAACACCAGGTCGCAGTTCTGCTCCCTGGCCTCGGCCAGAAGGTATTCCAGACTGCGGATCTTGTTGCCTCCCGGACCGATCCCGTTCAGATCGTCCCGCTTGATATAAATGCCGGGAAATTGCAGGTCCTGTTCCAGCCGGCGCAGCCGGTGGAGCGGAGTGGGGAAAAGGCCGATGTCCAGCCGGCCCACGGAGCGCAGGCAGTCAAGTCCCTCCATCATGTCATCTCTCCTTTGTCGGTACTGTGTGAATTATAGCAAGCCGTTTCCTCTCTTGGCAAGGCGTCCGCTGGAGGAGCCGGAAAGATGCGCCTGGTTTAAAATGAATAAATAGTTGCAAAAACTAGAGTATTTGCATGAAAAGATGAATCAATTGGCGTATTTTGTCAAAATATAAAAAAAGCAAAGCCAAAATTGTGCTATGTGACAAAATTAACAATGCACTCGATTAAAGCGGAAAAATGTGTTGACAAATAATTTGCATGCAAGTAAAATAAGGCCATCAACAAGATACTCCGGTGACAGTTTGCAGATACTTGTTTTGGGAGGTAGTTATGGACTTTAAGCTGAGTAAGGCGCATCTGCTGCAGCAGGAACTGTACCGCAGATTCGCGGAGAACGAGATCCGTCCTCTGGCAAGAGAGATGGACGAGACCGAGCAGTACAATATGGAGCTTCTGGCCAAGATGCAGAAGTATGGGTTCTTTGGGATCCCGTACAGCCGGGAGTACGGCGGGGCCGGGGCGGATTATCTGTCCTACGCCCTGTGCATGGAGGAGATCAGCAAGCAGGACGCCAGCAGCGGCATCACCATTTCGGTGCATACCTCCCTGTGCTGCTCCTGCATCAACGATTTCGGCACGGAGGAGCAGAAGCGTAAGTACCTGACGCCGCTGATCAACGGCAGCAAGATCGGCTGCTACGGTCTGACCGAGCCCAACGCCGGCAGCGACGCCGCCGGCCAGCAGACCGTGGCTGTCCGGGACGGTGATGACTACATCATCACCGGTTCCAAGGTGTTTACCACCAACAGCGGCTTTGCGGATACCTTCGTGATGTTTGCCCTCACGGACCGCGCCCTCGGCACCAAGAGCATGACCGCTTTTATCGTGGAGCGGGACATGCCGGGCCTGACCGTCAGCGCCGACATTCCCCGTATGGGCATCCGCGCGGCCAGCAACTGCGTGGTCACCTATGACCACGTCCGGGTGCCTGCCGCCAATGTGCTGGGCAAGGAGGGCCAGGGCTTCAAGATCGCCATGAAGGCCCTGGATGGCGGCCGTATCGGCATCGCCGCCCAGTCCGTGGGTATCGCCCAGGGCGCGCTGAACGAGGCCATCAAGTATGTGAAGGAGCGCAAGCAGTTCGGCCGTCCCATCGCCGCCTTCCAGAACACCCAGTTCAAGCTGGCCGAGATGCAGACCAAGATCGACGCCGCCCGGCTGATGACCTGGCGTGCCGCCGTGGCCAAGGACAACCATGAGAACTACTCTGTTTACGCCGCCATGGCCAAGCTGACCGCCTCCGAGGTGGCTAACGAAGTGACCCGGGGCTGCGTCCAGCTGCTGGGCGGTTACGGCTTCACCCGTGAGTACCCGGTGGAGCGCATGATGCGCGACGCCAAGATCACCGAGATCTACGAGGGTACTTCCGAAGTGATGAAGATCGTCATCTCCGGCTCCATGAAGCTGAAATAAGGAGGGCGCTGAAGAAATGAAAATCGTTGTTTGTATCAAGCAGGTGCCCGACACCGCTGAAGTGAGGCTGGACCCCAAGACCAATACCCTGATCCGTGACGGTGTTCCCAGCATCATCAACCATGACGACAAGACCGGTCTGGAGGCTGCCCTCCGGATCCGTGAGCAGGTGGGCGGAAGCGTCACCGTGGTCTGCATGGGTCCCCCCCAGGCCGACGTGGCCCTCCGGGAAGCCCTGGCCATGGGCTGTGACGAGGCCGTTCTGGTCAGCGGCCGGGAGTTCGGCGGCTCCGACACTTACGCCACCGCTACCATCCTGGGCGCCACCCTCCGGAAGATCGGCTTCGATCTGGTCATCACCGGACGGCAGGCCATCGACGGCGATACCGCCCAGGTGGGCCCCCAGATCGCCGAGCAGCTGGGGATCCCCCAGGTCAGCTATGCCGAGGGCGTGGAGGTCCAGGGAGACAGCCTGGTGGTCAAACGGCAGTTTGAGGACCAGTACCACCTGCTGAAGGTCAAGACCCCCTGCCTGATCACCGCCCTGAGCGAGCTGGCGGAGCCCCGGTATATGAGCGTGGGCGGCATCGTGGACGCCTACAACAAGGAAGTCAAGATCCTGGGCTTTGACGATCTGAAGGACGATCTGAATCCCGCGTGGATCGGCCTGGCAGGTTCTCCCACCAATGTCCGCCAGTCCTTTACCAAGCAGGCGAAGACCAGCGGCACCGTGCTGAGCGGCCTGTCTGCGGATGAGGCAGTGGACGCGATTATGGCGAAGCTGATCGAGCGCCATATTATTTGAGGAGGCAGCTATGAGCAAGGATATTTTCGTAGCGATTGAACAGCGCGCCGGGATGGTCCAGAAGGTGAGCATCGAGTTGCTGGGCGAGGCCCGCAGACTGGCCGCTGAACTGAATGAGCAGGTGGTTGCCGTCCTGATGGGCAGCGGCGTGGCCGGACTGAGCGACATGCTGTGCCACTATGGCGCGGACAAGGTGCTGGTGGTGGACCACCCGGTGCTGGAGCACTATACCACCGAGCCCTATGCCAAGGCCATGACCCATGTGATCCATACCTATGATCCCGACATCGTGCTCTTCGGCGCCACCAGCATTGGACGTGACCTGGCCCCCCGGGTCGCCGGCCGCGTCCACACCGGTCTGACTGCCGACTGCACCAGCCTGGCCATTGAGGAGGAGTCCAAGCTTCTGCTGATGACCCGTCCCGCCTTCGGCGGCAACATCATGGCCACCATCGTCTGCAAGGACTACCGTCCCCAGATGGCCACCGTCCGCCCCGGCGTCATGCCTCTGCCTGAGAAGGACGAGAGCCGGACCGGCGAGGTGGAGCTGGTGGACGCCGGACTGTCCATGAGCGACATGAACGTGGAGATCCTGGAGATCAACCGGAACGAGAAAAAGAGCGTGGATATCACCGAGGCCAAGATCCTGGTCTCCGGCGGCCGCGGCGTAGGCGGGCCCGAGGGCTATCAGCCCCTGCGGGAGCTGGCCGACGTTCTGGGCGGCGAGGTGTCCGCTTCCCGTGTGGCGGTGGACAGCGGCTGGATCGAAAAGGACCGGCAGGTGGGCCAGACCGGCAAGACCGTCCGCCCCAACCTGTATATTGCCTGCGGCATCTCCGGCGCCATTCAGCATCAGGCCGGTATGGAAGGCTCTGAGTATATTGTCGCCATCAACCTGGACGAAGGCGCTCCCATGATGAAGCTGGCCGACCTGGGCGTTGTGGGCGACCTGAGCGTGATCGTGCCCAAGCTGACCGAGGCCATCAAGGCCTACCGGGCGAAGCAGGCAGTTTAATTTACAGTTCTCTTCTCTTTCTCTTGGCTGGCCAATCCTCACAGTGTATCCGAGTAAGACAAAAGAGCGGCGGAGCGGTCTCACCTCTCTCCGTCTAAGCAAGTTTCCGCTCCGCCTGTCGAAGGTTCCCTTCTCCCCCCTCTTCCCTTTGACAAGTTCTTGGGCTTGGTGCACTGTGAGGGCTGGTCAGTTCCAACAGATGGAAAGTAGTATTCTATTCCTCATCGCCAACGCGCTAAATTGCTAGCGCGGGAAAACGTCCTTTTACAGCTGCTGGGACAAGTAGTCCGCCAGATCGGCGATCACGGGAGCCATGGGATGGCCCTTTTTGGAAATGGCCGTAACTGTGTATGGGAAGAAGGGCTCCCGGAAGGGAAGCGCCTTCAGATCGGGAAACTGGGGCAGGAAGACGTCGGAGAAACACCCCTGGATCGCGATCCCCAGGCACTGGTCGGAGTGGCAGGTCTCGTACATGTACAGCGTGTCGCTGACCAGGGTGATGTCAGTGGGCGGGAAGTTGTTTTCCCGGATAAAGTCCTGGATCTGGCGGTAGATCATGGGATTTGCGCAGAAGGCGATGTGTTCCCCGGCCAGGTCGCCGGGTTCCGCGTAATCTTTTTCATAAAGCGGGTGTGTCCGGGGGACCAGAAGGACCCGGTCCCAACTTTTCAGCGGATACTGGTTGTATTCCTCCCCGGCGTCGTAGTCGGAGAAGGTCAGCACATCCAGCTGATCGTTTTCCAGCAGCCTCAGCCCTTCCAGAGAGGGGTATTCCTTGACCTGAAGGGTGATCTGGGGATATTTCTTCTGAAAATTCTGCCAGATGCTCCTGCTGGTCAGATAGCGGGTGGCGGCGGCCAGACCGATGCGGAGCTGCCCGTTCCCCAGCTGGATAAATTCGTTCATATGGGATTCCAAGGCGGCCATGGCCTGCAGTACTGGCTGGGCGCTGCGGAACAGCTCCGTCCCCGCCGGGGTAGGGGCGACCCCCTTGTGGCTCCGGGTGAATAAAGGAACCCCCAATTCCGTTTCCAACAGGCTCAGGGCGCGGCTCAGCGCCTGCTGGGAAATATACAGTTCCTCCGCGGCCTTCAGCAAGTTGCCGTTCTTGTAGATCGTGACAAAGTAAGTCAACTGCCGGATCGTCATTTTGAGGACCTCCTCTGTAGATTTACGTTGTACATTATACAACAAAAAATTGTAACAGTACAAAGAAAGAAGTGTTTTTCATCGAAAAACTCTTTTGCTACAATATCAGCAAGTTCCGATCATCCGGACAAACTGTTTTTAGGAGGAAGCGCAATGAAAATCACTGACATTACCTATGATTGTGTAGAAGTCCCCTTCCCGCAGGAATTCCACCCCACGTGGTATCCCGGCAAGACGGAGAAGGGACAGGTCATCTTTGTGGTCAGGGTCCATACGGATGAGGGCATTACAGGTTACTCCTGTATGGAGGCGCCTCACGGGATCCTGCGTATTGTGTGCGAAACCATGGAGTACGCCAAGACCTTTGTGGTGGGCGATTCTCCTTTTGATATTGAGAAATTGATGCTGAAGCTGCGGAATGTGGCCCGGATCGCCACCCGCCCCTGGGTCATTGAGAACGCCTGCTGGGATATCATCGGCAAGGCGGCCGGCCTACCGGTGTACAAGCTGCTGGGCGCGGCCCGTGACCGTATCCCGGTATATGCCGCCTGGGGCGAGATCCGCTCCAAGGAGCAGCGGAAGGAAGACGCCCATCGCCTGGTGGAAATGGGCTTCAAGGCGGTAAAGCTGCGCTTCTCCAGCGAGAAGATGAAGGACGACATCGCCATCATCGAAAATGTGCGGGAGGCCATCGGCGACAAGCTGGAGATCATGGTGGACGCCAACCAGGGCACCGCCTGCGAGCGCAACAACAACGGCTTCCCGCCGGTGTGGAGCTACAGCCGGGCACGGGATACCGCCCGGGAGATGGAGCGGCTGGGCTGTACCTGGCTGGAAGAGCCCCTCTGGCGCTATGACTTCGACGGTCTGGCCCGGCTCAACGACGAGGTGGAGATCCCCATTGCCGGCGGCGAGATCAACATCGGGATCCCTGATTTCAAGATCATGCTGGATAAGGGGTGCTATGATATTCTGCAGCCCAACTGCACCATGAGTACCGGCATCAGCTATATCCGCAAGATCGCGGCGTTGGCGGACAGTTACGGCAAGATCGTCAATCCCCACGCCTACATCCCTGGTATGGGAGTGCTCCAGAGCATGCATCTGGTGGCTTCCTATCCCAACTTCACCTGGCTGGAATATCCCTGCGATCCTCCCACGCTGACGCCCCAGGCTTTCCAGGGCGTGCTGAAGGAGAACTTCCTGGTGGACAAGGCCGACGGCTGCATCCCCATGCCGCAGGGACCGGGCTTCGGAATCGACATCGACGAGGACCTGGTGAAGAAGTACAGCATTCTGAAGGGATAAGAAGGAGGTGTGCTATCCGCGCAAGCGGTTTTTAGATAGATAACACACGGAGAGAGCAAAAAAACAATGGGAAAACTGAGGAGGTAAATTATGAATACGTTAACACTCAGCGTCATCGTTCTGATTGTCTACATGGTCGCGATGATGGGAATCGGCTACATAGGTCGCAATACATCAAAAAATTTCGAAGAGTTCGTCACCGCCGCAAAAAAGGGCAGCTTTCTGATGGTTTGCGGTTCTTACATGGGTTCTCATATCGGCAACGGAGTGGTGGTCGGCGGAGCTGAAAACGGTGCCAATTACGGACTGGCCGGCGTATGGTACGGAGTCGGAGCCTGTCTGAGTTATCTCGTCTTTGCCATGGTCATCGCCAAGAAACTGTACCGCACCGACAGCCTGACCCTGTCTGAATGTCTGGACAAGCGATACGGCGGCCACATCACCGGTACGATCTTCGCCGTGATCAACTGCGGCGCCGCCATCAGCATTATGGCCGGCCAGATCACCGCCGGCAAGAACCTGTTCTCTTACCTGGGGCTGAATCCCATCCTCGGTGTCTGCCTTGTGGGCCTTGCGGTGTTCATCTACGCCTCCATGTCCGGCCAATGGGGCGTTATGATGACCGACGTGATCCAGGTCGCCGTCATTGTTGCCTGCACGCTGATCTCCATCGCCTATATGCTGGGCAACGGCGCCTTTGACGTGATCCACGCCGCGTTGCCCGCCGGCAGCTGGAACCTCTTTAACATGGATTTTGAAGTTATCATTATGAACGCGATCCCCACCATGCTGTTCGGCCTGATCTCCGCGGCCTCGTTCCAGCGCAACGTCTCCGCCAAAGATGAAAAGACCGCTGTTCGCTCCGCGTTCTGGGGCGGTGTCCTTCTGCTGCCCTATGTGTTCCTGCCCGTGCTGATCGGCATGTACGGCCGCGCTTTGTTCCCCGACGCCGCCGCCGGCAGCATCATCTTCAAGGTTATGCTGGAAGTCTTCCCGCCCTTTGTCGGCGCGCTGATGATTGCCGCTTTGATGGCCGCTATCATGTCCACCGTGGACTCTCAGCTGATCTATGTGACCGCTTCCATCACCAAAGACATCTATTTGCAGTTCATCAACAAAAACCCCAACGAGAAAAAGCTGGACCGCCTGGCGAAAGTCATTACCTTTGCCGCCGGTTTGATCACCCTGTATGTGGCTCTCGGCACCACCTCCATCATTAAAATGCTGTCCTATGCCTATACCTTTATGTGCGCCGGTACCCTGGTCATGTTCGTCGGCGGCATTTTCTGGAAGGGCGCTACCAAGCCCGGCGCGGTGGCAGCTTCGGTGACCGGCATCTTCTTTGTGTTCCTGAACAAGTTCTGCGGCATCGCATTCCCCTATGCCTCCATTTTCCCCATTCTTCCCTCCGCGATTGCATTTGTCGTGGTGAGCTTGTGCACCCAGCCGAAAAACGCGGAAGCCGCCAAGTAACCAGCGTCCTTTTTGCCGTTCCAATTCGTATGTATTTTCCGGCAGCCCGCGGCGGCCCAGCCGCCGCGGGCTGCGGAACGGCACAGAAAAGGAGGATTTATGAAAGAAATCTTTGAGCGCACCAGTGTGCGCCAGTATACCCAACAGCCGGTGGAGCGGGGAAAAATAGAGGCGCTGCTCCGGGCGGCCATGTGCGCCCCCTCCTCCGGGAACGAACGGCCCTGGCACTTCATCGTGCTGGAGCGGCCGGAAGACTTTTTACCCATCATGGAGATCTCACCCCATGTGGAAATGCTGAAACAGGCAAAGTGTGCCATCTTGGTCTGCGCCGACACGACGCAGAAGAAATACCGGTTTGATTTTTGGCCCCAGGACTGTTCCGCCGCCACGGAAAACCTGCTCATCGAAGCGAAACACCAGGGGCTGGGCGCCGTATGGTGCGGGATCTATCCGGACGAGGAAAAAATCGCGGCCCTGCGGGAACTGTACCGCTTCCCCGACTATGTGGAAGTGTTGGCGGTGGTCCCGGTGGGGTATCCGGCCTATGAGAGGCCGGTCAAAGACCGTTTCAAAGCGGAACGGGTCCATATCGGCAGTTGGGAGCGGGTGCTGCGCCCGGGTTCCTCCTACACTGCCCCCGAATTTGCTGACTAATGGCAGGGGGTACACTTCTGCCATTTGAGGAACCATATATCATCTTTACCTAATATTTTAATGAGACGAAAGGGAGCTATTATCATGAGTGAAGAAGTGCTGTTGTACGAAAAAGTCGGCAAAATCAGCAAGGTCATCCTGAACCGCCCCAAGGTTCGTAATGCGCTAAACAGCGTACTGATGGAGAACTTCGGCGATTTTATCCGCCGTGCTGACGCAGATCCCGATACCAACGTGATCGTCCTCTGTGCCGCCGGCGAGAAAGCTTTCACTGCCGGATTCGATTTGAAAGAGAGCATCGGTTCTCCGATCGTTGAGGTCCCCGCCCGCCGGGAGAACAGCCTGATGGAATTGAATACCCTGCGCACGATATGGGAGGCCAAGAAGCCGGTCATCGCTTCCGTTCAGGGTTACTGCATCGGCGGCGGTGTTTGGTTCGCATTTATGAGCGATTTGGTGGTGGCGGCAGATAACGCCCAGTTCAGCGAGCCCGAGCTGAAGTACTCCTACGCCAGCGATGTGCTGCCCGAGCCTTGGAAAATGTCCATGAACCGGGTCAAGCAGTTCCTGTTCCTGGGCGACTTCTGGTCCGCTCAGGATATGAAGGAGGCCGGCGTGGTCAACTTCGTGGTGCCCGCCGACCAGCTGGAGGCCAAGACCATGGAGATCGCCAACCGTCTGGCCGACATGCCCGCCGAGGCCATGCGCATCCTGAAGTATGAGATCAACCAGAGCTATGAGATCATGGGCATGCACCAGGCTCAGAAGTTCGCCGCCGAGATGTTCAACCTGTGCCGCATCAACCAGGTCCAGGAGCAGGCTGAGTTCAACAAGATCGTCAACGAGCAGGGTCTGAAGGCTGCCATGGCCTGGAAGGCTGAGCAGGAAGGCAAGAAGTAATAGAAACAGATTCGGGGAAGGGGATTCCTGCTCCAGGGGATGGCCTCCGGAGGGATTCCCCTTCCTTTCTGATGTATAGGAGGAGTGCAAAATGGCACTTTGGCAGGAAGAATTCAAAAAGAAATGTATCACCGCCCAGCAGGCCGCCGATATGATCAAGAGCGGCGACCGCATCATGACGGGCAACCGGGACTGCCGCGCCGTATTGCGTAAGCTGGTGGAGCGGAAGGACCTGGAGGACGTATTCTATTACGAGCCCATCACCAACTTTATGCCGGACGCCCCGGGGGTGGGCGAATGGTTCCACCCGGCCACCAGCTTTTTGAACAACAGCACCTATCAGCTGTTTGACGAGAAGCGGGTGGACTATATCCCCGGCGAATACTGGCACTGGAACAAGATCGCCTCCACCGCCCTGAAGTGCAACGTCGCCTTCCTGGAGGTCACCAAGCCCGACGCCCACGGCTATATGTCCATGGGCACCTGCACCGACTTTGTCCGCAAGGCCTGTGAGGACGCGGACCTGGTCATCGTGGAGACCAATACCAACTACCCCTTCATCTACGGCAGCAACCTGATCCATGTCAGCGAAGTGGATTACATCGTGGATGAGGACGCCGAGAACTATCTGCTCCAGGGTGCCGAGGTGGATATGGGCGAGGAGAACGCCGACACCTACCGCACCATCGGCGGCTACCTGTCCGAGCTGATCCCCGATGAGGCCACCATTGAGGTGGGTCTGGGGCGCCTGAACGCCGCCTCCCTGATGTACCTGGAGAACAAGCGGGACCTGGGCGTCCACACCGAGGTGTACGGCGAGATCCTGATGCTGCTGACCGAGCGGGGGATCGTGACCAACCGGGCCAAGAGCGAGAAGAAGGGTAAATCCGTGTTCACCCAGGTGGTGGGCCCCAAGCGCCTGTTTGATTGGCTGGACCACAACCAGGGCGTGGAGCTGAACAACTGCCAGGAGGTGCTGAACCCCGGCGTCATCTACCGGCAGCACCGGATGACCGCCATCAACAACGCTGTGGAGATCGACCTGATGGGCCAGGCCAACGCCGAGTTCCTGAAGGGCAAGCAGTACAGCGGCATGGGCGGCATCTGCAACTTCGCCTCCGGCGCCGCCGCCAACCTGGAGGGCAAGTCCATCGTGGTGCTGGAGTCCATTACCAAGAACGGCAAGTTCTCCAAGATCACTCCCTGCTTCAAGCCCGGCACCCCCGTCAGCCTGCCCCGTACCGTCATCGAGTACGTGGTCACCGAGCAGGGCGTGGCCAAGCTGGTGGGCAAGAGCCCCGCGGAGCGGACCAAGGCCCTGATCCAGGTGGCCCATCCCAAGTTCCGGGACGAGCTGACCTTCAAGGCTAAGGAAATGGGGCTGCTTTAAACACCGCAGCAGAAGTACCAAGGCGTCCGGAGCCCTCCGGACGCCTTTTCCATGTACAACGGAAAGTTGTAGCGGTATCAAGAAAGAAGTGCTTTTCTTGAAAAACTCCTGTGCTACAATGACAGGTGGAGCAGATTGACTTGGGGGCCCCGCGTTCCCGTGCGTGGGAGAAGGGACTCCGTCGAGGTGGAAAACCATGAGGTTAAGTGAACAGACAAAGGGAGAATTGAGCATCTTGTTCTGCCAGGTCTGCCTGGGACTGCGGTTTGTGAGCGTAAAGGCCATCTCCGGCATCTACGCCCCCAGTTTTATCACCGGGGCCCGGTTCCTGATGGGCGGTCTGGTCCTGTTTGCGGTCATGTGCCGTAAGATCCGGTGGAGCGCCGTTACGCTGCGCCGGGGCTTTATCATGGGCTGCATGCTGGGCGTGGCCATGTGGCTTCAAACTTGCGGCCTGCAATTCTCCTCCGCCAGCAAATCGGCCTACATCAGCTCCGCCTCTGTGGTGCTGGTGCCGCTGCTGAACTGCCTGCTGTTCCGGGTCAAACCCGGCTTCTGGCAGGGGGCGGCGGCGCTGATCTGCTTCACCGGCGTGGTGGTGATGACGGTGCACTTCCCCTTTTATATTGAGTGGGGAGACGGGATCCTGCTAATGGGCGCCTTCATGTCCGCATCCACCTCCATCTATTCCTCCCGCAGCGTGCGGACACCGGGGACGGACTCCACCGGACTCAGTGTGGTCCAGATGACCACCATCGGGGTGCTTTGGCTGCTGCCCACGGCGGTCACCGGGAGCTGGCCCACCTGCTTTGAAGTGAAGCCGGTGCTGCTGCTGCTGTACAGCGGACTGATCGGCGCCGGATTGTGCAATACCCTGGCCATCTCCGCCTACCGGGTGACCACCGTCAACCGCAGTTCCCTCATCGTCTCCACCCAGCCGGTATTTGCCACCCTGTTCAGCATCCTGTTCCTGGGGGAGCGGCTGAGCTTGCGGCTGCTGCTGGGCGCCGCCATGGTCTTCGGGGCCACGCTGCTGACGATCTTTGCCAGAAAGCCCGCCCTTCCGGCGGCGGGAACGGGGACGAAGGGATAAAAAATTTCGGGGGAAAGGGTCTTTCTCTGAGGGACGGGATATGTTACAATAAAGAAAAAATACCCGCTGCGACAAGCGGAGGATACCCGGCTGCGGAGGAACGATCCATGCCCTATGTCATTCTTACTCTGGTCCTGGTGGCTCTGGACCAGTTGGTGAAATATCTGGTCCTGCAGAATATCCCCCTTGGGGGCCATGTCCCCTTCATTCCCTACCTCATGGAGCTGACCTATGTGCAGAACACCGGGGCGGCCTTCTCCATTTTCTCGGAGCACACCTGGCTGCTGGCCCTGGTTTCCCTGGTCATGTCCGTGGTGCTGGCCCTGGCCCTGTGGAAAAATTTTTTCCGCCATCCCCTGGGGAAAGTCACCCTGACCCTGCTGCTGGCGGGGGCCGTGGGCAATCTCATCGACCGGGCCTTCCGGGGGTTTGTGGTGGATATGTTTAACGTGCTGTTTATGAATTTTGCCGTCTTCAATGTGGCGGACATCTGCGTGGTGGTGGGCGGCATCGCCGCCGGACTGTACTACCTGTTCCTCATGGACAAGCTGGAGCCCAAAGCGGAGGGAGAGCCCCATGGAGACCTTAAGGCTGACCGCTGACCGGGCGGGGGAGCGGGCGGACGCCTTTCTGGCCCGCTGCGTCCCCGGCCTGACCCGGTCCGCCGCCCAGCGGCTGCTGGAGGAGGGGGCGGTGACCCTGGGGGGCCGCCCGGTGAAGAAGAACTACAAGACCGCCCCCGGCAACGTGCTGGAGGCGGTTCTCCCTGACCCGGAGCCGGTGGCCATCCTGCCCCAGAATATCCCCCTGGACGTGGTGTACGAGGACGCCGACGTCATCGTGGTCAACAAGCCGGTGGGCCTGGTGGTCCACCCCGCCCCCGGCCATCCCGACGGCACCCTGGTCAACGCCCTGCTCTACCACTGCGGGGACTCCCTGTCCGGGATCAACGGGGAGCTGCGTCCCGGCATCGTCCACCGCATCGACCGGGATACCTCCGGCCTCATCATCGCCGCAAAGAACGACAAGGCCCACCTGGCCCTGGCCGCCCAGCTCCAGGACCACTCCCTGGCCCGGGTGTATGAGGCGGTTGCGGTGGGCAATCTCCGGGAGGACGCGGGCACCGTGGACGCCCCCATCGGCCGACACCCGGTGGACCGGAAGAAAATGGCCATCGACCGTAAAAACGGCCGCCCCGCGGTGACCCACTGGTCCGTCCTGGGCCGCTACCCCGGCTATACCCATGTGGAGTGCCGCCTGGAGACGGGGCGAACCCACCAGATCCGGGTCCACCTGGCTTCTATCGGACACCCCCTCCTGGGGGACGTGGTCTACGGCAGCAAAAAGCCCTGGCCCGGTTTGGCGGGACAGTGCCTCCACGCCCGGAAGTTAAGGTTTGTCCACCCCTCCACCGGGAAGCCGGTGGAGCTGGAGTGCCCCCTGCCCGACTGGTTTGAAAAGGTATTGAAACAGATCGATAAATAAAGAATTGGGCTTCCGTACTGGCGGAGGCCCAATTTTTTGACTAAAAGGCGGGGCAAATATGATTTGCTTGAGCAATTCGCACCCGTCTGGTAGGATAGAGGAAGAAACAGGAGGGAGTTCCATGAATGAGATCGCTGCCAATATCAAGAATTTGAGGAAAGAGAAGGGAATGTCCCAGGAACAGTTTGCCCAAGCGCTCCATGTGACCCGGCAGACGGTGTCCGCATGGGAACGGGGACTGTCTCTGCCCGGGCTGGATACCCTGGGACAGATCGCTCGGGTACTGGAGGTGGAGCCGGAACGACTGCTCTATGGAAAAGAGAAGGGGAAACAACTCCGGTACCATCGGGTGTCCTATTGGCCGGTGCTGGGAGTGATTCCGGGGGGATATTGTGGAATCGTGCTGCTCGGCACAATCTTTGGGAGATTCCTCGGCGACGGCGACGCTGCGATTTTGCTTTGCGGCCAGATATTGCTGGGAATGTTGATCGTCTTTTGTACTTGTCTGATCCTGGACGAGATCCGCAACCGGGAGTATTACGAAAAAAACTATGAGGACTTTGAGGAAGATCCAAAGAAATAGGACAGCAGGGCGCGGCCATCGGCCGCGCCCTGGTCTCAAATGATCGACGGGTCGTAAAAAACATTGTACAGGTCGCTGACCACGATGTCCTTGTCTCCGAAGGAGAGCTGAATATAGAGGTCTCCGCTCAGCGCCTCACGGTGCAGGCAGTCCGCGGACAGGAGGAGGGAGACGTTTCCGTCAGAAATGCTCTTCGTCAGCAACAGCTCGGTGTCCTCCATGGTCTCGCTCCCGGCGGGGGTGAAAAAAAGCTTGGCGGTGTCCGGGGTACCCTGTGTCCAGTCGATGAGGAGACTGTCTACCTTGGCGGTGTTGTACCAGAGAGCCTCCGAGAGGACCTCCTCCTGGTTTTCGTCGTAGAAACGCACGTGGATGGTGCGGGACTCCGGAGCGGGCTGCGTTTGGGTTGGATTGCCGCCCGGGAGCAGCCACGTCCCTAGGAGCGCCGCCAGCAGCACCGCCGCCGTAATCCAGCCCCCGATGGTCAGGCCGCGGAGGGCGGGCCGGGGTTCATCGCCGGGCATATCCAGGGAAAACAGGGCCCGGAGGGCGGCCCGGTTGGCCCCTTGGGGCTGGGCGGTGCCGCTCTCCCATTTGGAGACAGCCTGGCGGCTGACCCCCAGCTGCTCCGCCAGCTCCTCCTGGGTCATGTTTTGCGCCTCCCTCTGTTGTTTGATCTGTTCACCAAGTGTCATGGGGATGCTTCCTTTCTGTCGTGTGATTCCGGCCGGTGAGGCCAGTTTACACGCAACCGGGGTTGCAATCCACCATTTTTTCGCAACTTTTCGGTTGCGGAGCAAAAAGAGGTCCCGGAACTGTGGTTCCGGGACCTCTTTTACCGTATGACCACATTTTCCGAGATTTCGCTCAAAGCTTGAGCGGCCTCCATGTCCATCCGGTGGCTGCGGGCCAGGTCTCCCAGGGAGATCATGCCCACCACCTTGCCGCCCTCCACCACGGGCAGCCGCCTCACCTGCTGGACCGCCATGACCCGGCTGGCCTCCCGGCAGTCGTCCCCGGGAGAGACGGTGGCGCAGTTCCGGGTCATGATGTCCCGGACCATGGTCTGGGCCGGGTCCTCCTCCGCCGCCACGCACCGCAGCACGATGTCCCGGTCGGTGACCACCCCCCGCAGCCGCCGGTCCTGGGAGCACACCGGCAGGGCCCCCACGTTGTGCCGGCTGATGAGCCGGGCGGCCAGGGCGGCTGAGGAGGTTGGCTCGATGGAGACCACGCTGGGGTTCATCAGATCTCTGACTTCCATAAAACATTCCGCCTTTCCGGTCAAATGTGTGCTGAGGAAATTTTGCCCGTGGAGCAGGGCCTTTATTCCCGGAAAGAGGGAACAGGAAAATTTTTGCCCGCGGCGTATAACTGCCTCCCGGCTTGTCCACAATAGAGGGCACGGAGGTGGTTTTTCTTTGAAGAACCGAAGATTGATTGAAAAACTGGGCGATTTCGTCCTGGGAAAGGGCTTTTACATAGTCCTTTTCCTGTGTGTCGCCACCATAGGAATTTCGGGCTATTATGTGATCCGAACCATGAATCCCGCCGGCGAAGCGGCGGAACCCGCCGGGGGCGATACCTCGGTGGTCCTCCCCGACTCGGAGGCCAACGGCCCCGATCCGGTGGGCACCATTTCTCCGGAACCGGAGGAGAACACCCAGACCGCCGGGAAGGCGCAGGTGGAGGTGCCCGCGCCCAAGGATGACCCTGAACCGGTGAAGAAACCCGCTCCGGCGGACCAGCCGGAGGAACCCAAGAAGCCTGCGGCCCTGGTCTTTACCTGGCCGGTGAAGGGGGAGGTGCTGCGGACCTTCAGCGTGGAGACACTGGCGCTGGACCCCACGCTGGGGGACTGGCGGACCCATGACGGGCTGGACATTGCGGCGAGCCAGGGGACAAAGGTGCTGGCCATGGCGGCGGGCACGGTCACCCAGGTCTATGACGACGGCCTCATGGGCACCACGGTGGTGGTGGACCATGGGAATGGCCTGACCACCCTCTACGCCAACCTGGCCCAGCAGCCCACGGTGAAGGCAGGAGACGCGGTGGAGACCGGGACCGTCCTGGGCACTGTGGGCAGCACCGCCATCGCGGAGAGCAGCATGAATGCCCACCTCCATCTGGAGGCCTGGGACGACGGGGTCCCGGTGGACCCTGCGGACTACCTGCCGGAGAAATGAAGTAAAAAGGGAGCCTCCCTCGGGAGGCTCCCTTTCCTTATGGCGTGAGCAGCGTATCCTGAATGTTGTGGGCGAAACGGTCCAGCCGGTCCTGAATGCCGGGGAGGGTCAGGGCCTCGCCGGGGTCGTTGGCCGTTTCCATCAAAGCGAAGCGGCCGGGGAGATAGAAGGATTTGTTCATATTCAGGGCGGAGATCAGCTGCCGGGCCACGATGTCCCCCCCGGAATAGCCCGATACTACCAGAGCGAACAGGGCCTTGTCATAAAACCGGGTCTGGCGGAACAGGGCGGTGAGCCGGTTGATAAAGGCGGTGAGGTTGGCGGATAGAGCATCGTTGTAGTTGGGACACAGCATCACCAGCCCCGCGCACCGGCGGACAGCGGGATAGACCTCCTCCTGCATCAGTCCGCCGTAGAAGCAACCCCCCTTCTCGCCGAAGTGGAGGCACATGGTGTAGGGACAGCCGGAGCAGTCGGACAGGGTGCCGTTGCGCAGGCCGATCTCCGTGAAGGTGAACCGGTCCCCCAGGCGGGTCCTGACCTGCTCCCAGAGCTGCATGGTGTTGGAGGTGTGGTGGCTGGAGGCGTGGAGGACCAGCAGCTTCGGGGCGTCCTGCCTGGGGAAAGATTCCTCCTCCAGACGCCGGACCAGGTCCCGGGCGGCGGCCCGGTAGGCGCCCATCAGATTGGTATCCAGGTTCTTGGCCTGGATGCGGAAGTTGACCAGGGAGCCGGTGCCCTCCACCAGGGGCCGGCCCACAAAGGCACAACCCGCCAGGTTGGCCGCCAGGGTGAGTTCGGCGGCGGCAGATTTGGTGTACAGGGGGGAGGCCCCGTCCACGATCAGCCCGGCGGTGCAGCCCTCCAGTAATCCGGGATCCAGGCGCAGGCGGGAGAGCATTTTCACATACTCCAGGTTGGTCCCCGCGTCCCCCAGAGCCAGGGCGAACAGGAGCTTCTGTCCCGCCAGACCCTCCAGCTCCCCGGCGGTGCGCAGGACCCGGACCGGGCGGCCCTCCAGGGCGTGGCGCAGGATGCCCGACAGCCGCTGGTCGGCCCAGCCGGCGTCAGGGTGGGGATAGATCACAGTCAGGGACATTACGGTCACCTTCTTTGTTGATGTGGTAATGATATGATAAATTTTCGTTTATAGGGGCAAAGGAATTTCGCCCCCCAGGCTGCCTTCTCTTGCCCCTTCGGGGCAATTCACCTCGAAGATCGCTGGGGGAAGGGCTACACAGTCAGGAACCACGCCGCACAATTCGGAAACTCAGGCGCCGGAGGTCGACGGTTGCTCAAATCCAAGTTTCCCCGACCCAGGGCCGAAGGCCCGGATGGCGGGGCAGCAAAACCAG
>NZ_JADYUM010000010.1 GCF_021531815.1 Pseudoflavonifractor phocaeensis | reverse complement strand
CCCCAGCACCCCCCGGATCACCCCGCCGTCTCCGAAGCGGAGGACGCCCATCTGGCTTCCGCAGGTGACGGATCGGAACAGGCGGCATCCCGCCGGGGCGGTCTGGCCGGGCCACAGCCGCACCCGCTCCAGCAAAACGGCCCCCTCCTCCGCCAGAGCGTGTTCCCCCAGCACTGTGCCGGGGCGCAGCTCCGCCCCTTTGCGGACGGAGGCTCCCCGGCACAGGATGGCCCCGTCCAGGCGCGTCCCGGGCCCCACACAGGCCTCCTCCAGCAAAACGGACCGGCGGAGAACGCTTTTCTCCTCCGCCTTGGCTCCCCGGTCCAACACGGCGCAGGGCCCCAGTTCTGCCCCCGGTCCCACAGAC
Source organism: Pseudoflavonifractor phocaeensis (assembly GCF_021531815.1). GTDB lineage: Bacteria > Bacillota > Clostridia > Oscillospirales > Oscillospiraceae > Lawsonibacter > Lawsonibacter phocaeensis_A. Next base: position 106,885 of record NZ_JADYUM010000010.1, on the reverse strand, counting down.
ACCCCCGGTCCCAGCCAGCAGGGAGGCGTCAGGACAGCGTCTTCCGGCACCGGCCCGGCGGACCAGATCCCCTCTCCCCGCCGGGGCAGGCCCAGGTCCAGCTCCACCTTGCCGGCCAGGGCGTCCCCCACACAGCTCAGGTAGGCCCCGCAGTCCCCCATGTCGCACCAGTAGCCCTCCAGAGGGCAGCCGTAGAGGGGCGCGCCTTCCTTTAACAATGTGGGAAACAGGTCCTTCCCGAAGTCGAAGGATTTCCCTTCCGGGACCCGGTCCATGGCGGCGGGGGAGAGGAGGTAGATCCCCGTGTTCACCTGGTTGGTGACCACCTGGCCCCATGCGGGCTTTTCCACAAAGCGCTCCACCTTTCCCGCCGGCCCGGTGACCACCAGGCCGTACTCCAGGGGGGTGCTGTGGGCGTACAGGGCCAGGGTGGCTGCCGCGCCCCGCTCCCGGTGGAAGGAGGCCAGCCGGCCCAGGTCCAGGTCACAGACACAGTCCCCGCTGATGACCAAAAAATCCTCACGGCCCAGATGGGACATGCAGTTTTTCACGCTGCCCGCCGTGCCCAGGGGTTCCTCCTCCACAAAATAGGTAAGCCGGACCCCAAAGCGCTCCCCGTCCCCAAAATAGTCCGTCACCGCCTGGGGCTTGTAGCACAGGGTGACGCAGATGTCGGTGATCCCGTGCCGCTTCAGCAGGGAGAGGATGTGCTCCATCACCGGCCTGCCGAACAGGGGCGTCATGGGCTTGGGCATGCCCAGGGACAGGGGGCGCAGGCGGGTGCCCTCTCCGCCGGCCATGATGACAGCTTTCATGTGTGCGACCGTCCTCCCATCGTTGTGGCTTATGACGGTTAGTATGGCTGTTTCCCGGCCTTTCATCCCGTTCGAAACAGCCCTTTTCAGCAGCGGTCAACCATGGTATACTATTTTAAAAATCGCAGGGGAGGCGGAGCGGATGGAGCTCAAACCGGGCCGTTACCGGCACTTCAAGGGGAAAGAATACCAGCTGCTGGGGGTGGCTACCCACTCGGAGACAGGGGAGCCCATGGCGGTGTACCGCGCCCTGTACGGGGAGGGCGGCCTGTGGGTCCGGCCCGCGGCCATGTGGAGCGAAACCGTCACGCGGGAGGGCTATTCCGGCCCCCGGTTCGTTTTGATGGAGGAAACAACATGAACATCCAAATTTTCGGCAAAAGCAAGTGCTTCGACACCAAAAAGGCAGAGCGGTGGTTCAAGGAGCGGCGGATCAAATTCCAGGCCGTGGACCTGAAAAAATTCGGCATGAGCCGGGGAGAGCTGGCCAGCGTGAAAAACGCGGTGGGCCTGGAGGCCATGATCGACCCCGGCCACCCCGACGCCGCCCTGCTGTCCTACCTGGCCTCCGACCAGGCCAAGCTGGACCACCTCTTTGAAGACCCCTCCCTGCTGCGCACCCCCATCGTCCGCAACGGCAAGCAGGCCACCGTGGGGTACCGCCCCGAGGTCTGGGAGAGCTGGCAATAGGGGAGTCCCATTCCGGACACAAAAAGTTTACAACTGCCCAAGGGCAAAAGAATTGACCACCCGGTCTGTTTGTGGTATCACTCCTAAACAGGCCGGGTGGTCTATTTTTATAAGGGAGGCTTTTATGAAGCGGGAAGAAAAAAACGCCCTGTCCCGGCAGCGCATTCTGGACGCCGCCATGGAGGAGTTTTCCGCCAAGGGGTACGATGGGGCGTCCTTAAATACGGTCTGCGGAGAAAAGGGCATCTCCAAAGGCATCATTTACCACTATTTTAAAGACAAGGATGAGCTGTACCTGCTGTGCGTGGAGGCCTGCTTCGACGCCTTCACCGCCTATTTAAAGGATGCGGCCGCCAGCCTGTCCGGCCCGGCCCGGGAGCGGCTGCGGGCCTATTTTGACGCCCGTCTGCGCTTCTTCGCCGACCATCCCCGGTATCTCGGCATCTTCGCGGACGCGGCCCTCGATCCCCCCGCCGGCCTGTGGGACCAGATCGCGGACCGCCGCCGGGCTTTTGACGAACTGAACATCTCCGTCCTCACCGGCCTGCTGGACAGCGCTCCGCTGCGGGCGGGCCTCTCTGTGGAGGCCGTGGTGGAGGACTTCCGGCTGTATCTGGACTATTTCAACATCCACTACCGGGCCGCTTTCCGGGGCAAGGCCTCCCCGCAAGAGGCCCTGTTGAAACACGAAGAAAGGTGTCACCGTCAGATCGATATTCTGCTCTACGGTGTAATGGGTGAACCACATGAAACGTGATCCTTCTGAATCCAAAGAGTCCCTGCTCGCCTCCGCCGCCCCCTCCAAGGCCATCGTCAAGCTGGCCATTCCCGCCACCCTGGCCCTGCTGGCCAAGGCGGTGTACAACATCGTGGACACCGCCTATATCGCATGCTTGACAACGACATCGCCCTGACGGCGGTGGGAGTCACCGTCCCCCTGCTGCTCATTATGGTGTCCATCGAAAACATCTTTGCCGCCGGCGCCGCCGTTCTGGCCGGCCGCCAGCTGGGCGCCCAGGACAGGGAGGGCGCCAGCCGCACCGTCACCACCATCATCGGCCTGTCCATCGGGCTGGGTATTTTGCTGTGCGTGGGCGGCATCGTCTTTATTGATCCCCTGATGCGGGCCTTCGGCGCCTCGGAGGCCTCCCTGCCTCTGGCCAAGGACTATGCCTTCTGGATGTTCGTGGCCGCCCTGGCCAACCTGCCCGCCCAGAGCATGAACTGCGCGGCCCGGGCGGAATCCTCGGTGAAGATCTCCTCCATCGCCGTCATCACCGGCGCTGTGATGAACATCATCCTGGACCCTGTCTTTATGTTTGACTGGGGGCTGAATATGGGGGTGGAGGGCGCCTCCCTGGCCACCACCGTCTCCCAGTTCATCACCTTCTTTATCCTGATCTGGTTCTACGCCAGTGGCCGCTCCATCATCAGGATCAAGGTCCAGGCCTTCCGGCCCAGCTGGGCGCTGATCAAGACGGTGACGCTGATCGGTATTCCCACGGCGGTCATTCAGATCTGCCTGTCTGTGGCTTCCTCCCTCACCAATATCGCCGCCTCCTCTCTGCCCCAGTCCGACGAGATCATCGCCGCTTACGGCGTGGTCCAGCGGCTGGTCCTCATCGGCTGCTATGTGGTCATGGGCTTCATGCAGGGCTACCAGCCCGTGGCCTCCTACGCCTTCGGTGCCAAGGAGGAGGACCGGTTCCACCAGTCGGTGCGTTTTGCCCTGAAGGGCGCCCTGCTGCTCACCGTCCTGGTGGCCGCCGCCTATATTCTCCTGTCCAAGCCCCTGATCCTGCTGTTCAACCGCAATCCCGTCATTGTGGACTTCGGCCGGCAGCTGCTGGCCTCCCAGGTGGCCCTGTATCCCGCCTTCGGCCTGTGCTATATGATGACCATCACCTTCCAGACCATCGGCTCCTCCCGGATGGGGCTGTTCCTCTCCCTGCTCCGCCAGGGTCTGTTCTATGTGCCCTTCATTCTGACCCTGCCCAAGGCCCTGGGGGTTACTGGCATCTACTTCTCCCAGCCCGCCGCCGACGTACTCACCATCCTGGTCTGCCTTTGCCTGATCCGGCCCATGAAGCGCATGGCCTCAAAGAACATGGGGGAACAGGTCCTATGACGAAAGATCCCCGCGCCGCCCTCTGCCTCCTGGTTCTGCTGTGCCTGGGAACTTTGGCCGGATGCGGTGCGCAGACCGGAGCCGCCGCTTCCTCCCCTGACCCAGATGGGCTTTCCGCCTCCTCCCAGCCCCCGGCGGAGAGTTCCCAGCCAGAGCCGGAATTGCCCGGCCCCGGGGAGATCCTGCCCGTCTCCGGCCCGGAGGCCATCCAGGAGGAGCTGACCCAAGCCATCCGCCAGCTGCGCCAGCCCCGGACCATGGACATCTCAGCCGCCGGTCTGAAACAGCCGGAGCTGGATGTCAAAAACCTCTACTATCAGGTCACGGCCCAGGCCCCCGGACTGAAATACGCCTACGACCTGACCGTCCAGGTCCGTGAAAGCCGACTGTCCTGCACCCTGCACTACATGCCCTATAAGGCCGGCATCTTCCCAGAGGGCTTTGACGGGGCAGAGGTATCCTCTCTCAAGGAACTGATCGACACCGCGAAGGCCCACATGGGGCCGGACCCGGTGCCCGTCCGCATCACAGACACAGCCCTGGACCCCGATGCCATGAACCGGGCCCTGCAGCAGGTGGGCGGCGGTTACCTCTACTGCGCCCTGAGTCCGGACGGCTCCGAGCTGCGGTACAGCGCCCCCATGGGCATGACGACGGAGGACTGTCTGGAGGCTTTGAACCAGGTCGGGGAACTGGCTGACCAGGTGATCGCCCAGGTGGTCACGCCGGACATGACCCAGCGGGAGCAGGCCCAGGCCCTCTACTCCTATGTGACAACCAATGTGACATACGACCAGAGGTATGTCTCCGGCAAGGACGGTATGCCCTATGAATCCCAAACCGCCCTAGGCGCCCTGCGGGACAAGACCGCCATCTGCGGCGGGTACTCCAACGCGGTGAAGCTGCTGTTTGAGCGGGCGGGCATCCCCTGCTTCAATGTGACCGGAAGTTATTTCGGGGAAAATCACATGTGGAACATCGCCAAACTGGATGGGGAATGGCTGTGGTTCGACGCCACTGCCGACCGGGGCAGCACCGGAGAATTCGGTTTCCTCCGGTTCGCCTTGGCTGAGCTGGACCCCACCAAATACCGCTGGAACGAAAACGAGGTCAGTCCTCTTTTGGACTGACCTCGTTTTATCACTCTTCCAATTCCTCCGGCAGGGGCCTTCTCCGGTGCTCCACCGGCCCCCATTCGGGCAGGGGCAGCCGCTGCATGGCCCCGAAGGCCCGGGCCTTCAGGCCGGGGTAGCGGCCCTGGAGCTCGTAGACCAGCTCCTTGATCTCCTGACGCTTGGTGTTGCCGTCGGCGGGACAGGGGTTGAATACCACCGGGAAATTCAGCCGCTGGGCCGTGTGGCGGATCAGGTTCTCCCCGCAGTACAGCAGGGGCCGGATCTGGGTGATCCCCGTCCGGTCCAGGTAGGTAACTGGCTGGAAGCAGGACAGCCGCCCCTCAAAGATCAGGGACATAAAAAAGGTCTCGATGGCGTCGTCGTAGTGGTGGCCCAGGGCGATCTTGGTGATCCCCCGCTCCAGCATGGCATTGTGGAGGGCTCCCCGGCGCATTTTCGCGCACATGGAGCAGGGGTTCTTCTCACGGCGCAAATCGAAGATCACGTGGTGGATCTCGCTGTCCAGCAGGGTATAGGGCACGTCCAGCTCCCGGCAGAACCGGGCCACCTCCGTGAAGTCCATTCCCGGCCGGCCGTCGGCGTGGCCCATGTCCAGGGTGAAGGCCTCCACCGTATAGGGCACGGGGTAAAATTCCCGCAGCTTGGCCAGGGCCGCCAGCAGGGTCAGGGAGTCCTTGCCTCCCGACACTCCCACAGCGATCCGGTCGCCGGGCTGGATCATATCGTAGTCCTCCACGCACCGGCGGGTCAGAGATAAGATCTTGTTCATGGACTGCCTCCTGTTCCGTGTAAAATATCACACATATCGGGCAAAACCGGGAGAAAAGCGGGAAAACTCCGGACTTTTCTTTTGGTTTTTCCCTGTTCTCCCCATTTCTTCGAGAGAAAAAACAAAAATCGAAAGCGAGATTTCAAGAGATTTTAAGAGTATTTGAAAGAAAACGGGAGATTTCAACGTGGTAAATCAAAATTTTCTCAAAAATCCGTTGACACCCGGATACCTCCGTACTATAATACAAAACGCTCCGCTTGTACAGTGCCGGGGCGAACTATTTTTTCACAAACCAAGTGGTTGAGATAAGTTATCAGTAGAGGAAAATGGAGGTTTCACCTATGTCCACTTTCATGGCAAACAAGGGGAACATCGTGCGGAACTGGTATGTCCTGGACGCCGCCGGTAAGCCCATGGGTAAGACCGCTGCCCTCGCCGCCGACCTGCTGCGCGGCAAGCGGAAGCCCGAGTACACCCCCCACGCCGACTGCGGCGATTACGTCATCATCGTCAACGCCGAGAAGGCCGTTCTGACCGGCAAGAAGCTGGATCAGAAGTACTACCGCACCCACTCCGGTTGGGTGGGCGGTCTGAAGGAGACTAAGTACCGCACCCTGATGCAGACCAAGCCCGAGCTGGCCATGAAGCTGGCCATCCGCGGCATGATGCCCCGCAACATCATCACCAAGGACTCCCTGACTCGCCTGCACATCTACCGCGGCGGCGAGCACGAGCACGCTGCCCAGAAGCCCCAGGTCTGGGACGCCGAGTAAGAGGAGGATTTAGATCATGTATAAGAGCAAGAAGCCTTATTTCTATGGCACCGGCCGCCGGAAGTCCTCCGTGGCCCGCGTCCATCTGTTCCAGAACGGCACTGGCGCTATCACCATCAACGGCCGTGACATCGACGAGTATTTCGGCCTGGAGACCCTGAAGCTGCTGGTCCGCCAGCCCCTGGTCGCCACCGAGCAGCTGAGTAAGGTGGACATTGTCGCCACCGTCACCGGCGGCGGCGTCACCGGCCAGGCCGGCGCCATCCGCCACGGCATCGCCCGTGCCCTGCTGCTGGTCAACGAAGAGTACCGCCCCATCCTGAAGGCCGCCGGCCTGCTGACCCGCGACCCCAGAATGAAGGAGCGCAAGAAGTACGGTCTGAAGGCCGCCCGTCGCGCTCCCCAGTTCTCCAAGCGCTGAGTTTTCCTTTGCATTACCGAGAGTGCCGCCCATGTGGGCGGCACTCTTTTTGCTTCCGCTCATATGCCTTCAGGCCGTACTTCTCCCCGCCGATGAGCTTTTCCACGATGGCCACGCCCAGGGCGCAGAACTCGGCGCGGATGATGGCCTGGGTACAACTGGACTGGAACTGCTGGGGCACAACGCCCAGGTCAATGGCATTGCCCACAACGTTCTTGGCCCAGGAGGAGGGAGTCTCGCCGGTAAACTGGCGGGTCTTCTCACGGCCTGGGATGATGTAGTGGTGGCCGTCCTGGTAGTAATGGCGCTCGATGTCGCCGAACTCATCCTCGTACATGGCACGGGTGCAGCCGCTGTCAGCGACCTGAGTGGCTTCGGCGGGGATCTCAATTCCGGCGATGTTGGCATCGCCGTGGTCCCCATATAGGCCATGTCCTCCCAGAAATCATTGAGATAGAATCTACCGCCGCCGCGAAGTCCGTCACGGTCCTGGATAGGCAGATGGCAAGGCGAGAACCAAACGTGGGATCATTTCATTTCAGTAATGGTGCGGTCATCTAAAATGTAAACCAAGGACATCCTTGAGCCATTAGTCAGTACCCGCAAAATCGTCTTGACGGATATTTCAACATATAGAGTCCATTCAGCCGTTGGGGGCGCATATGTTGCGGAAGAGCGAAAAACGAAAGTTACAAAAAGATGTCGCCCCCGTTTTCTCTCTTTTTTGCTCAAATAAGCAGATGTGCTGCAGCAAGAAAATATCCAAAACAAACGAAAAATTGTGAATAAAGTGTGAAGGATTCGGTTGACAAAATTTACATTAACTGCTAAAGCATCTTCATGGTTTTAATTTATTAGTGTGATAAAAATTCTTTATGGAGCGACTCAGGAATACGGCGAAGGGAGAAATTTTATGAGTGAAAAGCCTGTAAAAGAAATTGATGTGGAATCTCTTGATGCTGAACTAGCTGCTGCCCGAGAAATTGAGAAGAACAAGAACACATTCTGGAGCAAACTCACCGCGCTGTTCGCGCTGGCCATGGCCATCTTCCACATAGTTACCGTTTTCTACCCCTTGGGCGTTATCCCCCAGCGCGGCATCCATACCGCATTTGCTTTTACGATCCTTTTCCTGAGTATGCCCATTTCCGATCATCTAGGCCAGAAGCTCAAGGCCAATGCCGGGTTCAAAAAGGTGGGCCGTGTCATCGATGTTGGCCGTGTCATCGCCTTCTGGGCCGCCATTTACATGTGCTGCTATGAGTACGACCACCTGGCCGACCACCTGGGCATCCCCACCATGACTGCCGCCGTGGCAGGCGCCATCCTGCTGGTGCTGGTTCTGGAGGGCACCCGCCGCTGTCTGGGCAGCATCATGCCCATTCTGGCCTCCCTCTTTGTCGTCTACGCCCTCGTAGGCCAGTATATCCCCGGCCGTCTGGGCCACCGCGGTTACAGCTTTGTCAAGATCTGCCAGTACCTGGCTGTTGACCTGGACGGTATCTTCGGTACCACCATTTCTGTTTCCGCAGGCACCATCTTCATGTTCGTCATGTTCGGCGCCTTCCTGGAGGCTTCCGGCTGCTCCCAGTTCATCAACGACCTGGCTCTGTCCCTCACCGGCAAGCTCCGCTGCGGCCCCGCTCTGGCGGCCGTTGTCGCTTCCGCTCTGATGGGTTGTATCAACGGTTCCGCCGTGGCCAACGTTGTCGGCACCGGTACCTTCACCATTCCTCTGATGAAGAGCCGCGGCTACTCCAGCGAGTTTGCCTCCGGCGTTGAGTCCGTCGCCTCCACCGGCGGCCAGATCCTGCCTCCCGTCATGGGTTCCGGCGCCTTCCTGATGGTTGTGTTTACGCTGGTTCCCTACTCTCAGATTGTTGTGGCCGCTCTGGTGCCCGCCATTCTCTACTTCCTCGGCGCCGGCATTGCCGTGTACGCCCAGGGTGAGATCGGCGACGTGCAGCTCCTGCCCGAAGATCAGATTCCCAAGACCGGCAAGGTTCTGCGCGAGGGCTGGTTCTATCTGGTTATCATCGCCGTGCTGGTCTACTGTCTGCTGATCGCCCAGTTCAGCCCCGCCCGTTCTGCTCTGTATGCCTGCGTTTCCGTGCCTGTCGTCATGATTCTCGACAAGAAGAAGCGCTTCCCCATCAGCAAGATCCCCGCGGCCCTGGTCAAGAGCGGTTACAGCGCTCTGTCCGTGGTCTCCGGCTGTGCCTGCGCCGGTATCGTGGTGGCCATGGTCTCCCGCACCGGTCTGGGTGTTGTCTTCGGTAATGCCATGATCAGCGCCGCACGCGGCAACCTGTTCCTGAGCCTCCTCTTCACGGCTATGGCCTGCATTATCCTCGGCATGGGCCTGCCTACCACCTCCGCTTACGTTATCGCAGCCGCCATTCTGGCCCCCGCCCTGGTCAAGCTGGGCCTGAGCCTGCTGACTGCCCACCTGTTCGTCTTCTACTTCGCCTGCCTGTCCGCCATTACGCCGCCTGTGGCACTCGCTGCCTACGCCGGCGCTCCCGTCGGTACCCACCTGACCGCTTCCGTCACCAAGGACTGCGTATGGCTGGCCCTGGACGACAGTGAGATCGATTGGCTGATCGAGAAGAACTCCGCCTACACCAAGAGCTTTATCCAGGCTGGCACCTACACCGGCCAGACTGAGCCCGTTCAGACCATCGGCGTTAAGGCCGGCGTAATCTGCAACGAGTCTCTGGACGAAGAGGCCGCTTACCAGATGGCCAAGTGCCTGTACGAGCAGGCTGCCGAGATGGTCAAGGGCTACGCCTTCTTCGCCGATATGGCCGATGTCAACTTCCTCGTTGACTACACTATTCCTGTCCACCCCGGCGCAGAGCGCTTCTACAAGGAAGTTGGTCTGATGTAATTTCGCGGGCGAAAACCTGCAAAGCTGCTTAGCTGAACAAAAACGTGGTGCCCGGGCCTGATTGCCCGGGCACCTCTTTTGTCTGTGCGGCTTGCGGACTCCAGCGCCCGGTGCTATACTCATGGCAGAGAACGATTCGCAGAAAGGGAGGCTCTTTATGTCCAAAAGTCTCGACCGCAAGCGCAAAAACGGTGACCCCAACAACATCAACCTCATCAAGGCCGCTCTTCTGGGCTTGGGCGCGGCAGTCTATTTTATGAAATTGAGCTGTTTGGCAAGAGCACAGTGCTGGCGGCCCTCGGCTACATCTTTATTATGTTCGCTTCCATGTACCTGGTCCGCTACCTGAATAACCGCAGAAAATGAACCATTTCCTACTAATGCAAAACTACAGCGCAGAGCCATGACTTCGCCCCTCAAGCGGCCCATTGTTCGGGCCGCTTTTAATCTTCATCCGGCAATTGTCTGCGCACCAGGCCCAGCGGAGCGGCCCCGGCGGGGAGAGGAGGCGCAAGGAAGCGGAGCTGGCGGACTTCGCGCCGGCGAAAGGCCGCCCTCCACGTTCCCCGGCTCCGCAAGCGCAACCTCTATCAAAGCCCATGAAAAGCCCCGGAAATCCAGGATTTCCGGGGTCTTTTCCATCCTTTGAGACGGGCCCCGCCTTGTTTTCGCCGGGGCTTCATGGGGGCAATCAAAGAGAAAACAATGCCGCTTTTGACCCTGCAGGGAACCTTCGCCTCAGCATTCCGGCTTGCGCAGCAGCTTCTCCACATCGGCGGCTTTCAGGACCTTGCCCATGGAGACCACCTGTTCATTGACCACAATGGCGGGCATGGACATGACGCCGTATTCCATGACCTTTTCCATGTCGGTAATATACTCCACCTCCACCGGAAGGTCCAGCGCTTTTACGGCGGCCTTTGCATTCTCATATTGCTCATGGCAGGATTTGCAGCCCGCCCCCAGAACCTTCACGCAGCAGATGCCATCTGTGGGCGCGCCGCAGCAGGATGCGGAGACCTCTCCATCCGCCTGCGTGCCCCCGCCGCCGCAGCAGCAGGCGGGCGCCTTCTTTTCTTCTTTCTTTTTCCCGAAATTGAACAGTGCCATCATGATACCTCCATTACAGAATCAAATTTTGAATGGCGTTGAAGAAATAACCCACGGCAATGATCCCTGCCGTGCAGATCGCCGCGAAGATGCCCAGCAGCTTCGGCTTTACCGCCTTGCGGAGCATGATCATGGAGGGCAGAGACAGCGTTGTCACACCCATCATGAAGGACAGCACTACACCCAGCCGCGCCCCCTTGGCCAACAGCGCCTCCGCGATGGGGATGGTGCCGAAGATGTCGGCGTACATGGGCACTCCTGCAAGTGCGGCGATGATCACGCCGAAGGGATTTCCGGTCCCAAGGACTTTCACGATCCACGCTTCGGGGATCCAGTTGTGGATCAAGGCGCCGATGCCCACCCCAACGAGCACATAGGGCGCCACCTTTTTGGCTGTGGACACCACCTGCGTCCAGGCGTAACCCATCCGGTCCCGGAAGCCCAATTCCTCCTGAGGCAGCTCCACGGCGTGGCCGCGGCGGATAAACTCCTCCACCTGGTCCTCCAGATGCAGCGTCTCGATCAGGGTGCCGCCCGCCACAGCGATCACCAGCCCCAGCACCACATAGACCACCGCTACCTTCCACCCAAAAATGCTCATCAGCAGCACCAGACTGCCCAGGTCCACCATGGGGGAGGAGATCAGAAAGGAGAAGGTCACGCCCAGGGGCAGGCCCGCGCCGGTGAATCCGATAAACAGCGGGATGGAGGAGCAGGAACAGAAGGGCGTCACCGTCCCCAGGAGGGCCGCCGCGCAGTTGGCCCCCAGCCCCCGGAAGCGGCCCAGGATCTTTTTCGTCCGCTCCGGCGGGAAATAGCTCTGGATGTAGGAAATGATCCAGATCAGAACCCCCAGCAGGACCATGATTTTGATCACATCATAGAAAAAGAAACGGATGCTGCCGCCGATCCGGCTTGCCGCATCCAGGCCGGCCGCCTCCACTATCCCGCCGATCCACCGGTCCAGCCATTTCATGCCCAGGACTTCATTTTGAAAAAAACTCCATCCCGCTTCCCATGCCCGTATCATTGTTTTCCCGCCTCCTGATAAAATCAAAAAAAATTGATTTGACTTGTCCGGAAAAAGCCATCGCCGCACCGGGATGGCTTCTCCTTTATTTGCAGCAGATTTTCCCACCGTCCTTTTCCTCCGTGACCGCCGTAATTTCTTTCAGCAGACGGATAGCCTGTTGGCTACCCTGTTGGCTGATCTGATAGTGGGTCCACTTTCCCTCCTCCCGGCTGGCGACAATGCCGGAATCGCAGAGGATCTTCATATGGTAGGAGAGGGAGGACTGGGGCATCTCCATTTCCTCGATCAGCACACAGGCGCATTTTTCCCCGCCGTGCAGCAGCTCCAGGATCCGCTGCCGCCGCGGGTCACAGAGGGCCTTGAACACCTTGGCCCGTTCCTCATATACGCTTGCCATACGCCGCCACCTCAAATCAACTTTTTTTGATTTATAATGCCCCTCAAATTCAAAAATGTCAATATGAATTTTGGGGAGCCAAACGGGTCTGAATTGCCGCCTTCCTGTCAATTCCAAGGCGGATCCCCCCTTTTCTTTTCTCTTGTTTCATGGTATACTAAAGTGTATTGTTGTGGGCTTCTGTCCCAACAACTTTGATTATTACAACTGAGAGGAGTTCCCCCATGAACGCCAACTACGACGTCGTCATCCTGGGCTGCGGCGAGGCCGGCATCTTTGCCGCCTATGAGCTGGCCCGTCTCCAACCCGGCCTGAAGGTGCTGGCCCTGGACCAGGGCCAGGACATCTATCACCGCAGCTGTCCCATTGTGGCCGGCAAGGTGAAGGAGTGCATCCACTGTCCTGTCTGCCATACCATGTGCGGCTTCGGCGGCGCCGGGGCCTTCTCCGACGGCAAGTTCAACTTCACCACCCAGTTCGGCGGCTGGCTCACCGACTTCATGGACCCCGGCAAGGTGATGGAACTCATTGACTATGTGGACTCCATCAATGTGGCCCACGGGGCTACCACCCAGTGCTTCTCCACCTCCACCCCCGAGGCCAAAGCTCTGGAGCGCCGCGCCCTGGCCTATGACCTGCACCTGCTTCAGGCCCGGTGCAAACACCTGGGCACTGAGAACAACCTGCGCATCCTCACCAACATTTACGAGGGGCTGAAGGACAAACTGGAGTTCCGGTTCAACACCGAGGTGACCACCATCGCCCAGGCCGACGGCGGCTACCGCCTCACCCTGGCCAAGGGCGGCGAGGTGTCCTGCCGCTATCTCATCGCCGCACCCGGCCGCTCCGGCGCGGAGTGGTTCTCCAACCAGTGCAAGGACCTGGGGCTGGAGCTGCTGAACAACCAGGTGGACATTGGCGTCCGGGTGGAGCTGCCCGCCACCGTCTTCGAGCACATTACCGACGTGGTCTACGAGTCCAAGTTCGTCTACCGCACCAAGCAGTACGGCGACCAGGTGCGCACCTTCTGCATGAACCCCTACGGCCACGTGGTGGCGGAGAACGTGGAGGGCATCAACACCGTCAATGGCCACTCCTACGCCGACCCCGCCCTGCGCAGCGAGAACACCAACTTCGCCCTGCTGGTGTCCAACCGCTTCACCAAGCCCTTCAACGAGCCCTACCGCTACGGCAAGCACGTGGCCTCTCTGAGCAACATGCTGGCCGGCGGCGTGCTGGTCCAGCGCTTCGGCGACCTGGTGGGCGGCCGGCGCACCAACGAGCACCGGATGGGCAAGTCCTTCGTCCGTCCCACCCTGACCGCCGCCGTCCCCGGAGACCTGTCCCTGGCCCTGCCCAAGCGGCAGCTGGACAACATCATCGAGATGATCTACCAGCTGGACAAGATCGCCCCGGGCACCGCCAACTACGACACCCTGCTCTACGGCGCGGAGGTGAAGTTCTACTCCGCCCGGCTCCAGCTCTCCGAGGAGCTGGAGACCGCCCTGCCCAACTTCTTTGCCGCCGGCGACGGCGCCGGCGTTACCCGCGGGCTGGCCCAGGCCGGTGCCTCCGGCGTTCAGGCTGCCAGAGCCATCTGCAAGCGGCTGTAACGGCGCAGCGCCCGCGGCCCCGGAACACCCATGCGCTCCACCGCCCTGTCTGTCCTTCAGGCGGGGCGGTTTCCCTTCATTTTGCGGGCGGTTCCTTCATTCCTGCCGCCCGCTTCCCGCTCTTAACTTTTATTTTTTGACACTCCCTTTTACAACTCCGTGGATGTGCCCAATCCCGTTATGCGGCGGCACTTTCCCCCGTTTCCCAAGGGTTGTCCACATTTTCCACAGGGTTTTCCACACATAGTTATGTCAACTCAAATACAACTCTCTCTCATTTTTAGTTACCATAACGCCTGTCAAGGGTAAATATTCGCCAAAAAGAAAGCAGGACACATTTTGCAGGAACTGATTCCAAATCCGTCGAAATTTGTTTCCTGAGTAAACCGGGAGGTCTTTACCGTTGGAACGTGACACCATCGCCGCCATCTCCACCGCCCCTGTTCCCAGCGCCATCGGGATCCTCCGCCTGTCCGGACCCCGGGCGGCGGAAATTGCGCAGAAATGCTTCAAACCCTTGGGGCACAAGGGTTTGACCGATTATCCGGTCCGTTATCTGGTCTACGGCGACCTGCTGGACAGCGGCGGTCAGCCCATTGACCGGGTACTGTGTACCTACAGCCGGGGGCCAGCCAGCTACACCGGGGAGGACACAGCGGAGTTTCAGTGCCACGGCTCCCCCATGGTCCTGTCTCTGGGGCTGGAGGCCCTCTTTGCTCAAGGCGCCCGCCAGGCCGGACCGGGAGAATTCACCCGCCGCGCCTTTTTAAACGGCAAGCTGGATCTGGCCCAGGCCGAGGCGGTGGGCGACCTGCTGGAAGCCCGGAGCCGGGAGGGGGCCCGGCACGCCGCGGGGCAGCTCACCGGAGCCCTGTCCCGGAAGATTGGGGACATCTACTCCGCACTGGTGGACGTGATGGCCCATTTCCACGCGGTGCTGGACTACCCCGACGAGGACATCGACCCCTTCCGCATGGAGGAGCTGTCCGAACTATTGGAGCAGCAGGCCGGGGAGCTGCGCCGTCTGCTGGCCTCCTGCCGTCGGGGCAAACAGTTGACCCAGGGGGTCCCCTGCGCCATTGTGGGACGGCCCAACGCGGGCAAGTCCTCTCTCCTCAACGCCCTGGCAGGCTATGAGCGGGCCATCGTCACCGACGTCCCCGGCACCACCCGGGACACGGTGGAGGTCAATGTAGAACTGGGCGGCTTGCCCGTCCGCCTCATCGACACCGCCGGACTGCGGGACTCCGACGACCCGGTGGAACAGCTGGGGGTGGCCCGGAGCCGGGCGGCCATGGAGTCCTCCATGCTGCTGATGGTGGTGTGTGACGGCTCCGTCCCCTTCACCCGGGAGGACGCCGCCCTGCTGGAGCAGGCCATGGCGCTGGCCCCCACCATTCTTGTCTGGTCCAAGTCCGACCTGCCCTCCGCCCCCGCTCCCTTTTTAAACCTGCCCGAAGAGTTCCCCGCCGTGTCCCTGAGCGCCCAGGAAGGGACCGGGCTGGAGGCGCTGGAGGAGGCGGTGGCCGCCCTGTTTCCCCGGGACCAGGAGGCGCCCTACGGCCAGCTGCTGACCAACCAGCGCCAGGAGGAGGCCGCCCGCCGGGCCCTGGAGGCGGTGGTCCGGGCCCGTGAGGCCCTGGAGGCGGGAGTCACCCCCGACGCCCTCCTCACCGACGCGGAGGAGGCCCTGGCCGCCCTGGGGGAGCTCACCGGCCAGTCCGTCCGGGAGGACGTCACCGACCGCATCTTCTCCAAATTCTGCGTGGGGAAATGACGACGTTGTGGATTCTTTTCTTGCAAGAACAGAATTAAAAGAACTTAATACAGTGTGCCCTGTCAGTCATGTGAAAAGTGCCGGCCAAACAGGCCGGCACTTCAACTTGTCAATAAACCCTGATTCTTCAAGGGTTCGGAGGGAAGGATAGTTTGAAAGGGAACCGTCAGGGTTCCCTTTCTTTTCAATCAGTACAAATTTGGAAACATTTTTTAATGTTTTCAAATTTGCTCAGGCTGTCGAAAAAGCTTTTTCGACAGCCTGAAGTGCCGGCCAAGCAGGCCGGCACTTGGTTTTTACGCTTAAGCCCTGACCGCATACTGCCGCCAGGAGCGGAGCAACCCTTACCACAGCTCCTCCACCGTGGTCCCGGTATAGTACCAGGTCAAAATATCCCGAAAACTTTTGCCCTCCTTTGCCATGGCGTTGGCCCCGTACTGACTCATGCCCACTCCGTGGCCGTAGCCGGTGACGTCAAATGTAAAGTTGGTCCCGTCCCAGGTGACGGTAAAGGCGGCGGACCGGAGGAAAAAGAGGGTCCGGACCTGCCCTCCGGTGAGGGTGACGCCCCCCAGGAGGAGGGAAGACACGGTGCCTCCCTCATTGCGGAAGGCCTCCCCGAACCAGGTCCCCGGGTCTCCGGACAGGTCAGCTCCGGGGTAGGCGGCCAGAGTCAGGCCCTTCACCTCCTGGGCGGACAGCACCACCTGGCTGTGGTAGTTGGGCACCTCCTCCCCCTCGGGGCTGTCCACGCTGGTAAGGTAGTCCACTCTGCGGCCCCACACCTCCACCGCGTCCACCGTCTTCCCCGGAGTGGAGGAGAAAAACAGCGCCTGGATGGGTTCGCCCTGGTAGAGGATGCCCAACCCGTCGGTCTCGGCCACCGCCCGGTCAATTTTCTCTCCATACTCCACGGCGTTCAGTCCCCACCGGGCCTCTGCCGCCGTCCGCTCCACATAGGCCTGGCAGCAGGTGCTGTCCTCGCAGATGTCCGCCCCCGGATGCTTTTCCGAGCCGGACTCCTGCTTGAGCACGGTGTAGGTGCGGGCGGCGCAGGCCTGGGCCTTCAAGGCCTCCTCCTCAAAGGAGGCGGGCATCTCCGCCGCCACCACCCCCCACAGGTAGTCTGCCATTGTCAGTTCCTCAATGGTCCCGTCGGTCTTTTGCAGCCGCACCGCCCGTCCCCTGTCCCGTGGGGAGGTCAAACGCTCCGCCTGGCCGGGGGAGGATTGACCTCCCCCGGTATCCGCGGTAGGCAGTCCCTCCGCCTGCTGGTAGATGGGTTCCCCCGACAGGATGGACACTGGCAGGAGAAACAGCAGCGCCACCATGGCCAGCGCCGCGGCCGCCACCTGCCGTCCGCCCAGCACGCCGAAAAAGCCCACCCGTGTCTTGCTCAGTTTCATGTGCCCGTCCCCCTTGTCCAGATACCACCAGCTTATGGCCGGCGGGCGGGGGATATGCCTCACAGCTTCAGGGCGGCGATGGCCTCCTTCAGCTGCCGGGCGGAGGCGTCCAGGGCCAGGCGCTCCCCCTGGCTCATGGGGACCTCCAGGATCTCCTCCAGCCCGTTGCGGCCCACGATGGCGGGCAGACTCAGGGCCAGCCCCTCCTGGCCGTACTGGCCCTCCAGCACCACAGAGATGGGGAGGACCGCGTGTTCATCCCGGACAATGGCCTCGGCAATGCGGCCCACCGCCATGGCGATGCCGTAGTAGGTGGCTCCCTTGCGCTGGATGATCTCATAGGCGCTGTCCCGGACGCTCCGGTACAGCCGCTCCATGTCTTCGGTGCGGAGACCGTCCCCCCGGAGGCAGCAGAAGTGCTCCAGGTCCACGCCGGACACATTGGCCCCGCTCCAGACCGCCAGCTCGCTGTCCCCGTGCTCCCCCACGATGAAGGCGTGGACGTTCCGGCTGTCCACCCGCAGTTCCTCTCCCAGCAGCTGCTTGAGCCGCCCGGTGTCCAGGACGGTGCCCGAACCGATGACCCGCTGGCGGGGATAGCCCGACAGACGCCAGGCCGCGTAGGTCAGCACGTCCACCGGGTTGGACACCACCAGCAGAATGCCCCCGAAGTCCCGGGCGGTGATCTCCCCGATGATAGAGCGGAGGATGGCAATGTTTTTTCCCATCAGGTCCAGCCGTGTCTCCCCCGGCTTCTGGTTGGCTCCGGCGGTGATGACCACCAGGGCGCAGTCGGCAATGTCGTCATAGTTGCCGGCAGTGATCTCCACCGGCGAGGCATAGGGCAGGCCGTCGCTCAAGTCCATGGCCTCCCCCTCCGCCTTCTCCCGGTTCACATCCAGCAGCACCAGCTTGGAGAACAGCCCCTGCTGCAAAAAGCGGAAGGCGATGGAGGCCCCCACAAAGCCGCAGCCCACAATGGCCGCTTTTCTGGGATTGACGCGCATAGTTGTGCTCCTTTCCGGTCCGGCCCTGCCAGCCGGACGCTTTCGCCTTAATTTGCCTCCCTTCCGGCGGATTATACACCAAAAAAGGACGGACCGCCTCAGGGCGGTCCGTCCTTTTTTGTAATTTTGGCTCAGCGGTACTTCACGGCGGTGCCGTAGGCGATGACCTCGGCAGCCCCCTGCATCACGGCGGAGGAGCCGTAGCGGATGTTCACCACCGCATCGGCCCCCAGGCCCTCGGCCTCGTCCACCATGCGCTTGACGGCGATCTGGCGGGCCTCGTTGAGCATCTCGGTGTAGCCGGTGATCTCGCCGCCCACCAGAGTCTTCATGCCGGCCATAAAGTCCTTGCCGAAGTTCTTGGACTGGACCACCGTGCCCTTTACCACGCCCAGGGCCTCAAATTCCTTCCCGGGGATGTAATCAATATTTACCAGCAGCATCTAATTCTCCTCCTTCAATCTCTTGAAAACGCACTTTTAGTACCAGCACAGCGGGCAGGATCAGCACCAGACACAGTACCGCCAGCACGCCAAACAGGGCCACAAACCACCAGGGCATATCCGGAATGAAGCACAGGGCGCCGAAACAGGCGGCGCTGGCCAGCTGGAGCAGGGCAAACAGCAGCACGCCCCGGACCGCCGAACGCTTGCGCGCCCTTCTGCGTTCCTCAATACTTTCTGGCTTCATCTTCCTCCCCCTTTTCGATCTCTTTCCAGCGCTGGGCCAGGGCCAGGGCGATCCCCCCGGCGATCAGGAAGAAGATCCCGGCGCACACCACAATGATCACTGTCTCTCCCCAGGTCCCGCCGCCGCCGAAGTAGTCGGCCAGCATGCACAGGGCGGTCAGCACCAGGAATCCCCCTACAACCAGGGCGGACAGGGCGGCGCCCAGCCGCTTTTTACTCTTAGTAGTTTTTTGCATCGTCGATCTCTCCTTTCCCGATCTCCCGCACCCGCTGGACCAGGGCCAGCACCACCCCCAGAATGACCGCCGCGGGAATGGCCACCAGCACCACCATCAGCGGCAGGGGCGGCGCGCCCGCCGGGTTCCGGGCAAAGGCCCAGAGCATCAGGGCCATCACCGCCGCCATCAGGGCGGTCATCAGCACCGTCACCACCACCGGGGCTACATACCGGATGGGCTTTCGGTCCCCGACCTGCTTGTTCAGGAAGGTGGTGCCGGAGCGCTCCAGCTCCTCCATCTCCGCCAGCAGGGCAGCGGCGTCCAGGTCGGCCAGCCGCACTTCCCGGTCTTTCAGTCCCCTGCACAGCTCCATGGACTGCTCCAGGTTCCGCCGCTCCCGCTCCAAAGTGACCAGGTGGCGGCGCATCCCGTCGGCCACGGTGCTGCTTCCCGCCTGCATCCGGCGGATCTCCTCCAGGGGCACACCCAGCTTCCGCAGCAGCTTGATCTGCCGCAGCACAGCCACCTCCTCCGGGCCGTAGTCCCGGTAGCCGTTCTCGCTGTTGCGCCGGGGCGACAGCAGGCCCTGTTCCTCATAGAAGCGGATATTCTTTTTTGTGATGCCCACCTGGGCCTCCACTTCGTTGATTTTCATGGGCTCATCCCCTTTTCTGGCCCTACTGTATACCTTCCACAAGGGGGAAGGTCAAGTCTTTTTTGAAAAAACAGAAAAAATAACACATTCCCGGAGACTGTACAAAAAAAGCGGCGCTTGCGCCGCCGCTTTTTTCCGGTTCTCCCGTGTCTGTCCCTGCTTCAGTTACCGCAGGATGGTCAGCACTCCGGAGATGCCCACAAAAATATAGATGATCTTTTTCAGCACATCCGTGTTCAGCCGCTCCAGGATCCGCAGGCCGCCCAGCTTGCCCAGGGTGATGGCTACCATGCCCAGCATGGTCATGGGGACCATGTCCAGGGTGTAGATACCCATGTGGAGCCGCATCAGCAGATTGACCACGGAGGTGGAGGAAAACACAAACTGGCTGCACCCCACATACTCCTCTTTTCCCTCGGTGGCCGCCAGGAAATAGATCGCCATCAACGGTCCCCCGATCCCAAACAGGCCGCTGCAGATCCCGGAGACCAGGGCGCAGACCGACGCGCTCACCGGCGTGGCCTTGACGCTCACACGCTTGGAGAAGGCGGTGAAGTAGACGGACAGGCACACCAGGAAAATGCCGAAGGCCAGTTCCAGTATGTCCAGATTCAGGCCCCCCACCATGCGGATGGTGGTCACGCTGGCCACCGTGTACACCAGCGCGGGGAGCAAAACCAGATTCCACCGGATATACCGGCGGAACCGGAAGGCCAGCGAGCTGTTCAGCGCCAGGGCAATGGCGGAGGAGAGGGCCGGCGCGGTGATCAGGCCGAAGAAATGGGGCAGCACCAGCATCATAACAATGCCCGCGCCGAAACCGGTGACCGCCTGGACCGCTCCGCCCAGCACCGCGATCAGAAATACTGCAATGAACATCATCTGTATCTTCTCTCCTTCTGTTTATCCCTCGATCCGGCACACCGTCAGCAGGTCTCCGTCCACCCGGAACCCCACCTCCAGACCGCCGAAGGACATGCCATAGACCCGCGCCGGGTCGTCCTGATACTGGGGCCGGGGGTCCTGGGCCAGCACCCCCAGCAGCGCCGCCCGTTTCTGTTCCGGCACCCGGGCCAGCAGTTCCTCCGGGCAGGCCACTTTTAAGCTGGCCTCCTTGGGCTGGGCGGCGAATCCGCCCAGGGCCTGGGGCTTACAGTCGGCGTAGGGCAGGTAGGGCTTGATGTCATAGATGGGGGTCCCGTCCATCAGGTCCGCCCCCGCCACCCGGATCACCGGGCCCTCCGGGGTATGGAGGTCCACCCCCAACAGCCGCACGCAGCTCAGGCCGATAGGATTGGGCCGGAAGGGGGAGCGGGTGGCGAACACCCCCAGGCGCCGGTTGCCCCCTAACCGGGGCGGACGCACCGTGGGGGACCAGCTCTCCCGCTTCGCCTGGGAAAACTCCCAAATGAGCCACAGGTGGGAAAATCCCTCCAGCCCACGCAGGGCGTCAGGGTTCCGGTATTCCGGTTCAAAGACCACCGCCGCCTCCAGCTCCTCCACCAGACCGCTCTGCCGTGGGATGCCGAACTTGGTGGAAAAGTCGCTGCGGATGCGGGCGATAATATTCACTTGGGCCGTCTGGGTCATGGCGTTTCCTCCCGGGCTGCAGGCGTCCGGCGCCGTCATGCCGGGCGTCTTATGTGACCTTTTATCCTTCGTAATACATTATACATAGGGCGGCAAGCAATTGCAACTGCCATTCCGGCCCTGCCGCGATCATATTCCGCCCTTTTGCCGTCATTTCGTGATAAAAGGGGCGGCTCCTGCCGCCCCTTGACCTTATTGTACCGCCGCCTTCAGCACCTTGGAGGCCACGGTCCCGGCCACCTCCGCGCCGCTTCCGCCGTTCTCCACCAGGACCACAAAGGCGTAGGGGTGTTCCTCGTCCCGGAGGAAGCCGGCGAACCAGGCGTGAGGCTTCTGGTCCGCCCCCACCTGTGCCGTTCCGGACTTGGCCCCCAGGTCCATGTCTGGGAACCGTTTAGTGCCATAGGCGGCGGAGACGTTGTTCACCATCATGTCCGCGATCTTGTCCGCCGTCTCCCGGTTCAGCAGCCGCCCGGTGGAGCGGGTGAATTGGGGGAGATCCGGCAGGCCGGGCCGGTCCACCTTCTGGATGAGGCAGGGGACCGCGGCCTTGCCGCCGTTGGCGATGGCCCCCATGTACACCATCAGGGAACAGGGGTTGACGCTGTCGTGGTACTGGCCCACTCCGGCCCAGGCCAGGTCGTTGTCCGCCACCCCCTTCAAGTCAAAAGAGCCCTTGGCGGTGGAAATGCCGCTGACGGAATAGGAATCGGTCAGCCCCGCCTTCTCCACGTACCGGTTCAGGGTATCGCCCCCCAGCTCCGCCGCCAGCTGGCCGAAAACCACGTTGCAGGAATTGGCCAGGGCCTCCGAGATGGTCTGCTCCCCGTGGGCGGCGGTACAGGTCACCATGCCGCCGCCGATCTGGGCCGAGCCCTCACAGGTCCAGGTCCGCTCCTCCAGGTCCGGGAGCTGCTCCAGGGCGGCGGCCAGGGTCACTGTTTTGAACACAGACCCCGGGGGGAAGGTGGAGGAGAGGAAGCGGTTAAGGTAGGCTCCTTCGTACTTTTCATTGGTCTCCAGGTCTTGGGGGATGCTCCGGGGGTCGTAGGAGGGGGCGGAGACCAGGCATAAAACCTCCCCTGTCTTGTAGTTGTATACCGCCACTGTGCCCTTTTTCCCGTTCAATGCCTCATAGGCCGTCTCATTCAGGCCTGCGTCAATGGTCAGATACAGGTCGCTGCCCTTCTCCGCGCCGTAGGCCCCGCCCAGCAGGGTATAGCCCGTCAGCTCCTGGGCGAAGGCACTGAGCGCCCCGGTGCTGATGTTGCCGTAGGGGTCCCCCACCACGTGGAGGGTGGCTTTCCGCCGGGTCTTGCCGTTGGTGTAGACCCGCTTGCCGTCCTGCACCGTGGACAGCATGTCTCCGTTCCGGTCCAGCACCGTGCCGCTGATGAGGGCGCCCTCGCTGTTGTACAGGTGCCGGTTGAAAGGGGAGGAGGCCCAGTGGCTCCCGTCCGCCGCGAACCGGAACAGGAACAGAGCCAACCCAGCCGCCAGAAAACCGGCCAGCACCAGGCACAGGGCCGCCCGTTTTTCAATCTTCTTCATGGCCGGAGGCCTCCTTTTTTCCGTTCTTCACCCTTCGGATGGCGAAGCTGGCCCCCTCCCGGGTGTCGGTAGCTTTCAAAAAGGCCAGCAGCCCCCAGGAGGCCATCATGGCCGAGCCGCCGTTGGACAGGAAGGGGAAGGTCACCCCGGTGAGGGGCAGCAGGTCCATGGCCCCGAACACATTCAGCCCCGTCTGGACCACCAGCAGGGAGCCGGCGGCGCAGGCCGCGATGGTGGGGAAGGCCGAGCGGCCCACCCGGCAGGACCGGGCGGCAAAAACCGCCAGGGTGAGGATAGACAGCACCGCCAGTACCGCGATGAGCAGCCCCCACTCCTCACAGAGCATCCCGAACACCAGGTCGGTGTCCGCCGCGGGGAGCTTGTAAAGCCATCCCCGCCCGGCGCCAACGCCCACCAGGCCCCCGGAGGCGGCGGCGGACATGGCCCGGGTCTGCTGGTAGCCGGTGGTGGAGGCCGCCTCCCAGGCGTGCCCCCAGGAGGCAAACCGCCGCAGGATGTAGGGCTTGAAATGCAGCACCAGCACCCCGGCAAACAGGGCCCCGCCGCAGACAAGGGACAGGGTGGCGAAGTCTCCGGAGCGCAGGTAGGCGATTACCAGGAAGGTGGCAAAAAAGATGCAGGCCGTCCCAAAGTCGCTCATCAGGGCCAGACACAACAGACAGGCTCCGGTCATGACCATGAACAGCCCCAGATTCCGCTTCTGGAATAGCCGCTCCAATCCGGCGGCCCCGGCGAAGATATAACATATCTTGGCCACCTCCGAGGGCTGGAAGGAGAAGGGCCCCAGAATGATCCAGTTGGCCGCGCCGAACTTGGTCCGGCCAATGACCAGCGTGACCGACAACAGTCCCAGGGCCAGGGCCGCCATGAGCCAGCGCATCTTCTGGATCCGGGCGGTGTCCCGCATCCAGACCCCCAGCGCCACCATCAGGACCAGTCCCAGCACCACGGCTGCCAGCTGCTTCACCATGGCTCCCGGCGCCGAGGAACCGGTGACAGCCAGGGAGAGGGTGGACAGGAAAAAGGCGATGGTCTCCATCTCAAAGCCTTTGACCCCTGCCCCCCGCAGGATCAAACAGTACAGCCACATCACCAGGGACAGGGCCAGAAACACCAGGGGGCACAGCACGTTGGGTTTCTCCCGGCTCAAAGTCAGCTGGACCGCGGCCAGAACCTGAAACAGCGTGAGCCACAGCAGGGAAGGCCACATGGAAAGGGGCCGCTCCCCACGCCGCCGGGCGGCCAGCTCCTCCTCTTCCTCCCGGGACAGGGGGAGGAACAGCAGCTCCACCCCGCCCACGGACAGGGAATCCCCCATCCGGATGGGGATGGGCTCCGTCACCGGACGCCCGTTGACCAGCGTGCCCCCTTTGGACCCCAGGTCGGTGACCTTCCACAGGCCCCGGTCATCCCGCAGCAGAGCGGCATGCTGCCGGGAGACGGTGGGCAGGTCCAGCCGCACGTCCGCCGAGGGGGAACGCCCTAAAATATTTTCCCAGTGGAGGATGGGGATGGACCCGCCTCCAGGCAGCGCCAGCTGGCCCCAGCACTCGGCGGCGTGGGGCACCCGGAGCAATCCCCGGATGGCCCGTGTCAAGATCAGCAGAGCCAGCACCGGAAAGAGGAACCGGACCAGGGCGGTATACCACTCCGCCGCCTGGGAGTGGCGCCCCAAAAGCTCCAGCAGGCGGTCCATCCCCTCCTGGGCCGGAGCGAGTATCTGATCCATAAAGTTTCCTCCTTTCAAGGGATCCCGGGGGCCTTCTTGCTTGTCACTCTCTTTGCTTAAGTCCCATTTCAGCTTTGTTGACTATATCACATCAACCTCTGAAAATCTATGGACATATTGAAAACAAATCCCCGCTTTTCCTTCCAAAAGCCCGGATTTCCCACAAAAAACACCCCCGCGGCTTGGCCGCGAGGGTGTTTCGCCTTTTCTGCTTTGGGTCTGACTTATCCCTCTGCCCGCTGACAGCGCACCGTGACCCTGGCCTGGCCGTCGTAGTTGCAGGTAAACAGAGTCAGGTCGTAGCCGCTGTGGGTCATACCTTCGACATCGGTGGCCTCGGTGGTGCAGACCTCCCGTACCTCGTAGAAATACTGTCTTCCCTCCAGGTCGGTGAACACCACGCTGTCCCCCTGGGACAGCCGGGTCATTCCGCCGAAGTGTTTCCGGTAGTTGTGGGCGGCGATCACCAGCTCTTGGTTCAGGCTGCCGGAGTAACGGCAGGGGGAACGCTTCAGCTTGGCCATGGACCAGTCGCTCTGAACGGGCAGCACCCGGTCCAGCTTCGGAATGGTCAGGACCCCCATGTAGTAGGCCCCGTCCAGCTCCGCCGCCTTGACCACTTCGGTTTCCGCTTCCCCGCCGGGTTCCTGGGGCTCCTGGTACACTGGGACCTTCCGCACCTCCACCTCCCGGCTCTGGATCTCCTGGGCCAGCGTCACTGCCGCCGATTCGCTCACCTGCCCGGCCCGGTAGTCATCCCACTGGTTATAGGCCAGCAGGCCCCCGGCACACAGCAGCAGGACCAGCCCCAGCGCCATCAGCACCTTGCCCGGGGCAATGCCGTGTTTCTTCCGTTCTCCCATCTCAGTCTTTGCCGTCAGCCTTCCGGGCCTTCTGCTCCTTCATCCAGCCCAGACTGAACAGGAACAGGCCGGCGATCGCCAGCAGAGGGATGGGCCACTGCAGCATGCCCGTCTGGGGCAGGCCGGTGGTGGGCGTCTCAGGGTCGGGGACGTCAATGGGAACTTCCGGTTCCACGGGCTGCTCCGGCTCGATGGGAGGTTCCGGCTCAAGCGGCGGCTTGGGGTCTGGAATATCGATGGGCGGAATGGGGGGCACGCCGCCTCCACCGCCACCTCCGCCGCCGGAGGGGCGCGCCTCCAGCTTGGGGTCCACTTCCATGTTGTAGTCCCAATCGGCGCCGTTTTCACTGGTCATTGGAAGATACACCAGGAAAGAGGTAATGGTATAGTAGAAATAGCTTTCCGAAGTCTGGACCACCAAATAGACGCCCACAGGCAGGTCCTCAAAATGGGCCACGCCCTTCTCATCGGTCAGGGTGGTCCAGGCCAGTATCTGGGTCGCGGGGTCAAAGGTGACCACCGGGCCGGCCGGATTCTCCGGGTCTTTGGGCTGTCCGACCTTGGCTCCGTCCACGATCTGCTTCTTGTCCAGCTTGCTGAGCCTCTCCTGGAGCTTAAGGGCCGTTTTTGTGTTCTGAGCGGCGGTCAGGCCGTTCAATTCCACCTTCCCGCCTTCGGAGGATCCAGTGGACCAGAGGGGCAGCACCAGGTCGTAGTACAGGTTGCCGTCCTCGATCCGGCCTTGGCCCACCCGATAGACGGTGATCTGGATCCCGCTCAGCTGGGCGTTGGTGGCCTTGAGCACCACGTCGATGGAGCCCCTGTCGTGTTCCAGGTCCACCGACTGGCTGGCCGAGCTGCTGCCTGAGTTACCCTCCGCAGCCGCCGCTCCGGGGATCATTGCCGCCGTCATCGCCGCGATCAGCAGCAGGGCGGTCAGCAGGTTCCACTTCTTTTTCATAAGCCTCTTCCTTTCGGTCCCGATGGCGTATCGTTTTTTAAATGGCAAGCGCGTTCCGCGCGTACAATTCCAAGTTTCCCCGGCAGGGCGTCTGAATGCAGCCCTTGCGGCTCACTTTTTGCCTTTTCCGGGCTTTTTCCTGCCGCCCCGGGTCATCAAGAGCACCAGCAGCACCAGCAGCATGGGCGCCGCCACCACGGGGGTCACCAGCAGGGTGTCCACCTGGATCGCATCAGCGGTAACCCGGGCGGAGACAGTATCCGCCTCAATGTTGTCGATCCGGTGTCCTCTCACCAGCATCCGGTGGGTGTTGATGCCGTAGGGGGTGCAGGTGACCAGCGTGCAGTAGTCCTTGCCCTCCTCGATGGCCAAATCATCCAGTTCCTCCGGCAGAACGATACGGATCTGGTCCACCTCATAGGTAAGTACCTCGTTGAGCACAAAGAGGACGAAGGTGTCCCCCGGAGCCAGCTGGTCCAGATCGGTAAACAGCCGGGAGGAGGGCAGCCCCCGGTGTCCCGTGAGGACGGTATGGGTGCTCTCGCCGCCGATGGGTAGGGAGGACCCTGGCATGACCCCAGCTCCGGCCTGGAGCACCGACTCCTCGGTGCCCAGATACAGGGGCAGGTCTACCCGGATGGCCGGGATCTCAATGTAGCCGATGGCGGTATTATTCGCTCCCAGCATATGGTGGAAGGCCTCCAACTCCGCCTCGTCGGGGGCAAAGCGGGCGGAATCGTTCCGGATGGCTCGGTTGTAGGCCCGGGCCTCCTCCAGTTCGGCGTCAAACTGGGCCGGGTCGGTATTGGCCAGGGCCGCCACATACTCCGCGATGGCTCTGGACTGGTGCTTGGAGTTGACATAGTTGGCCAGGGTGGGGTAGAGCAGCACGGAGAGGCCTATGAAGAAGATCGAAACAAGTAAGATGGTGGAAAAATGCTTTTTCATCGGTCTCTCCCTGTTGCTCCGGGGGGACCGGGGGCGGAAGCCCCCGGTCCCGGGAGGTATTTCTCTGGTATGGCGGGGCCGAAGCCCCGGGGATATTACTGGTCGTCAGACATCTTCTTCTTGGTGATCAGCAGGATAGCAGCGCCGGCCATCAGCACGCCGCCCACCACGTAGAAGATGGTGGTGCCCATGCCGCCGGTGGAGGGCAGCTCAGCGCCGGACTTGTTCTCGACCTCGATTCGGGTAGCATATTCCTCTTCGTCGATCGCGCCATTCCCATTTGTATCCTTGGCATCCGCCGGATTCAGGTGGCCAGCCTCGTCGATCACGATGGTAACCGGAGAAGCCAGCTTGTTGTAGCCGTCGGGGGCCTCAGTCTCAACCAGGTAATAAGTATCGGCGTCCAGGCCGTGGATCGTGAACTGGCCGTCATCGGGGGATGTAAAGATCGTGGCAGAATTTACCGTTTCAGTCCACTCAGTCAGCGTGTAAACATCCTCGTCTGCGGCTTTAGGAGCTACGGCATAGTATGTCTTCTTGCCATCGCTTGTTTCCACTTCTTTGTACAGCTTGAACTCCGCATTAGCCAGGCCCATCTGAGTGGTTCCATCTTGATAGAACTTGAACACATTCACATCAAAGGTCTTGGTGGAAGTGGTGGTAGCAGGGGTCTGAGTCTGCTTATCGCCGTAGGTCAGCCAAGCGCTGTTTTTATATTCCTGTTTGGCAGTAATCTTCTTGGCACCGTCAAACTTGGCGGTATAGCTGACGACCACTTCGTCGTCTTTCTCCAGGCCGGCACAGAAAGCCTCACCAAAGACAACTTCAAAGTCGCAGTTGTCGGTCAAATCATTCGTCTTTACATCGTAATTATCCGTAGCAACTGCCACGCCGTTCAAAGTGATGCCGGTTACGCTGCCAAAGGTGAGTCCTTCATCCATCACATCGTGCAGGATATAGTCCTGAGCGCCGGGGTTGGTCGTGTCCTGAACGCTGTCATCTGTGTTGCCAGTGGTCTTGCCGCCGGGAATCGTGATGGTCACCTGATAATTGATGGTATCGATGATGTCGGCAGTATTGCTGGCGCCGTAGGTGCTGGTGGAATCTTCCTGAACTTTCTTTTCGGAAGTGGGCGCGCCGTTCTTCTCGTACACGGTCACTTCGTTATTGGTGGTGTCCAGAGCGCACAGGGTACCCATAGAGGAGTCGATCAGATAGTAGCCCAGGGGCAGATTCGTAAATACAATTTTCTCAACCTTATTGGTGACAAAATCATACATGGGAGACACGGGCCCCTCAACGGCACCGATGCGATTCTCCTTGGCGTAGGCAATGGCCAACGCCGCAAAGTCAGCAGCGTTTGCGCCGTCCTTCCAGGTCACATAGCCTTGGCCATCAATGACTACATAGCCGGTATCGACAGGATCAGTTTCATCCAAAACAATCGCATCCTGCTCAAAGAAACCTGCCCACGTGGTATTCACCTTGTAGGAAAAGGCCCCGGTGGTGTTGTTATAGCTCTCCAGGTCCAGGAGGCGATAGATGGCATAGTCTTCACCCAATACCGGGTTGTCGATGGTGATGGTACCAGTCTGATAGTTCACATCCGTACTGTTATTCGTGCCATTGTTGGCTTCGACCGCGAAGGCGGGGACCATGAGGGCCATAGCCATGATGAAGGCCAGGGCCAGGGAGAACAGCTTCTTTGTGTGTTTCATTTAGGATAACTCCTTTCAGTTTCAAATACAATGTGTAATCTTGACGGATTTGCCCGCGGGGGAAGGGGTCTGCGGATGCCTGGGTTCAGCCGGCGTCAGGTCCCTCCCTTCTGCGCCGCTGAAGCATCAGCAGCACGCCCGCACCGAGCATCATCGTCATGCCCAGGAGCGTGAAAATGTGGGTGCCCGCGCCGCCCGTGCTGGGCAGCGCCGCGCCGGTGGTATTGGTAAAGTAGATGTGTGCGATCTTTTCAGCCTCGGTCTCCGCGTTCACGGTGGCCTGCGCTGTCGCGCCGTGATGTACCGTCGCGTTCTGATCCGTCTCCGGATCGGTCAGCGACCAACTGGGTGCGTAGCCGTCATAATGGGTCTCGGTCACGTTCACTGTCACCCCAACGGGGAGCCCCTGAATGGTAACCGTGGCCCCTGCGGGAAGCTGGAGATCCGTGGCGACGCCGTTCCGGAAGGTAATTGTCTCCATCGGCGGATTGGCCATCGCGGTCCCGTCGGCATTCTGATAGGCCAGTTCGTAGGTGCCCTTCAGTCCCTTGGCGGAGAGGTCAAAGGTAAAGGTGCCCGTACCGCTGCCGCCGCCGTTCAGCTTCACCGTCTTGGTGAGGGCCAGGTCTCCCGTGTGGATGGTATTGCTCAGCCCCGCGTCAATGTTCACATCGGTAAAGTTGAATTCGCCGTACCAGAACATGGTCCAGGTCGACTGCGCACGGAAGTCAATGGTAACTCCACCATCCTCCAGCGGTGTAATGGTCACATCATTGGAGAATCCACCTATCGCCGAATCAGACAGCCAATAGAAATCGCTTTCCTTGAAATTGAAACGGTTGCCTCCCGAAGCGGCTTCGCCGATCTTGAAAATCCGTGCTTTTACTTCCTGTTTTTCTTCCGCTGTCATTTCGTTCTCATAGGGCATCCAGAGATAAGCATTACCGTCACCGGAGGAACCGCCCGTACTGGAGACCACAACATAACCAGTTCCAGACAGCGTAAAGACTGCGTTGCTCTTCTTCGGATACTTGATAACGGTGGCTACGGCCTCCCCGTAATTCCGGTCGATGGTCAGATCGCCGCCGGCATTCCAGGTGAAGCCCGTGCCGGACGTCAGGATGGGTTTGCACTCGGCGGTACAGATCCCGCCCGGAGAAACCGTTTTGCAGTCCGCGCTGCACAGCTTCTCTGCCAGGATTTCAAACTGGGTGAAGTACTTCACGCCGGACAGCGTGCCGGTAAAGGCGCTGCTGTCCTCATCCCAATCCAACCGCACGGTTCTCGGGCTGCCTACCAGCGTCTTCTCCGTGCTGCCGTAGGGAATGTAGTATTCCTGCAGGGTCAGGCAGATATGGTCCGGATTGACAGGCAGGTCCACCAAGACATTCCCGTCGGCGTCCTTGAACTTCTTGGTGATGGTCACGCTGCCTGTGCTACTCCAGAAGGTATTGGTGACCTCTACCGTAACTTCGCTAGCCACCTGGCTGATCACGCCAGCCGCCGCATCACTGTTAGCGCCCGCGCCGTCCACCTCATAGGTCGGGACAAAGCCCTTCGCCCCGCTGCCGGGAATCGCATTGCCGTCGGCGTCCGTCTCTATCACGTAGAACTCGGTACCGGCCAGAATGTTCAGCTTCGCCACCTGGCCCTCCTGTAGGGCGATCAGGCCGTCCGCGCCAACCGTTTTGGTCTCCGCCGACCCGGCCGCGCTGCTCTCGTACAGCTGGTAAGTGGTTCCGGTGGGAAGGGCCGAACCCTCCGCCCCAGTCTCGTCACCCAGCAGGACCTTGAAATAGTAGGTATCAGAACTGCCTTCCGCCGGCGTTCCCCTCACCGTCTTGGTCAGAGACAGCAGACTGATCTTGCTCCAGTCGATCTTGTTGGTGAAGTCCACATAAGCTGTACCATCTCTGGCATTGATGGTTTCGCTCTCATGGCCTTCAAAAGAGACGCCATCCAGCAAGATGTCTCCCGTTTTCACTGCCTGGGTCCCGCCGTTTCCGCTGACCGTGTAGATAACGTCGCCATATTGGGTCGAGTAGTCCTTCTCGATCACTTCCTGAACGTAATATTCGCCGCTGTTTTCACTGATGTCTGAGAATACAGCGTTTTCACCGGCCTTCACCTTGAACGTTCCATCTGCGGCAACCACTCCGTCCCGTCCGGTATCTACGCCGTTGGCATAAATATCATATGAGGTCCCCGGCTTGATAAAGAGGTCGCTCGCCGCGGTCGTATCCGTCGGTGCATCTTTTTTCAGGACGCGGAAGTTAAACTCGATGTTGTTCAAATAAGCCTGGACAGGCTCCGGCACCTCTCCGCCAACGTCATAAGATTCCAGATTCTTGCCCACATAGAGCGCGTTCTTCTGCAGGTTATACATGTTGAACTCGATCCGGCAGTTAGAACCGGAACCGCCGCGCTCCAAATAGAACATATTAAAGGTATGCTTGGAGAATTCCGTGCCGTCCCAGGTTTTCTCGGCGTCTGCAAAGAGCTGGGCCAAGGTCGTATCATCTTTGCCGTCCACTTGTACCGTGCCTGTCGTGAAATTGATGGAGCCATTCAGGTTGTCATGGATGCCGCCCATGTCCAAAACAAGCACGTCGTCAATGTACACCCAGACGTCATCATCACCGGCAAAATTGAACACCATGTCTTCGCCATCGACCTGGCAGTTCTTCGGCATCATGAATTCCGTTGACACAGTCATACCAAAGTGGAAGTTGGTCGTGCTTGCGTTCTGGGCGCCGTATTGATCCAAGGGAAGGAAGTTGGGGTCAGACGCCGCTTCACCGGGATTGGCTTTGTTATAAACATTGAAATTTTGATTGGTCCCAATCACGTCTTCACCGTCGGGGATCAGCGTCGCAAAGTTCTCCGCGCTGTCATAGCGGTAATAGCTTCCATCCTGGATAAACAGGTGGTTCAGTCCCAGGTACTTGTTGACCACTCCGCCGTCTGTCGTATCCGGCGAGAACAAATAGGACAGGCTTTCCTGATTGCCAACTTTTAACTGTGGATAGCCGTCGACCAATGTCGAACTGACAAGTTTCTGCTGCAGTCCTGTGGTCCCACTATAATATACGTTGTAGGATTGGGACGTATCTCGATAATAAATCGTGTACTTGCTCGCTGTAAACGACAGTGTATGCCCATAGTTAATGTTCTTCGTGGGGTCATCGTCTCTCGCGTCATAGTCAAACAGGTTAATCGTTGCAAATTTGGAGGTGTCCGCAGTTTGGATCAAGCTCGGGTTATTGGATTCGTACACCATATAGACATGCACTGTGCCGTCTTGATTGCTTTTATCCGGCCAGTTGAGCCATTCATTGGCATAGTAGTACCAATCTCCTATTCGCTGTTTACCATAATCGTAATCATCACTAGGCTGATTGGAGTTGAAGGAAACATCAGTAGCAATTATGCCGTCATAAGTATCCAGGTGGGCGGCTGAATAGTAATAACCACTAATCGGTTTCGCATAATCCTTCAGCGCAACAGAACCATTGCCGGAGACCGGCACATCTGTTTGTGTGATATTTTCAATCTCAGTTCCGTCTTCATACACATAGTGAATGATCGCTTTTTTGCCGTTCGAATCGACCCATGTCACAGTAAAGGTCGAGAAGCTGTCCACCGTGAACTCGGCGGTGACGTCTACCATTCCGTCGGACTGGTCATCGGGTTCCTCGTCCGCGGGTTCTCCTGCGTTAGGCTCCTCATTGGGTTCCTCCACCACAGGCTCCTCGGTGGCGGGCTCCTCGGGTTCCTCCACCACAGGCTCCTCAGCGGCGGGCTCCTTGGGCTCCTCCACCACGGGCACTTCGGGCGCAGGCTCCTTGGGTTCCTCCACCACGGGCACTTCGGGCGCAGGCTCCTTGGGCTCCTCCACCGGCTCCTTGATGGGTTCTTCCTTCACCGGTTCTTCCTTAATAATAGGTTCTTCCTTCACCGGGGGCTCTTTCACCGGCTCCTCTTTGATTGGCTTTTCCTTGATCTCTTCCTTCGGGGGCTTCTCCGGCTTGATGGGGGTCACGGCGATCTTGCCGGTCTCCTTGTTCTGATCGGCCACGGTCTCCATGACCATCTCCTTGCCCACAGGGATGAAGCCCAGAATGGTGCGTTCCTCCTCCTTATGGTGCTGGACCGCCAGAGAACTCTCGTCGGCAGTGTCGGGGAGCAGGGCCTTGGCCTCGATCTTCACATAGACCCGGCCCGCATTGGGATCAGGCTCCACCTCGGCGGTGGGGTCGGCGGCGCTGGGGTCCACAAAGCGGATGTCCAGAGCCACAAAGCCGTCATACTCCAGATCCTCTTCCTGCTCCAGGCCTTCCTCGGCCTCAGCGTACCCGTCGCTGCCCTCGGCCAGCTGCTGGGCAAAAAGGACCACCTCAGTCTTAAACGCGTCTTCAGGGGCGTAGGCCAGGATGGATAGACCGTCCTCGTTTTCAAACTCATAGGCGCGGTAGCCTTCGGGCAGTTCCTCCGGGAACTGCTCCTCCAGGACCTCGTCCTCCGTCCGGATGGAGCCGGAGGACCCGGAAGATCCGGTCTCCGCGTAGCAGTTGGAGGAGTGGGTGTGCTCCGTCTTCCCGCAGGTGAGCACCTCGGCGTAGCAGGCGTCGGTATGGACGTGGCCGACGGTACAGACCAGCACGTCCTCCAGTTCATAACAGTCTTCGGTGTGCTGGTGGCCCTCGGTCTCCTCCTGGCCGCAGATGTAGCCGTAGCAGCTGTCATCGTGGACATGGCCAGGGCCCTCCTGGGCGCCGCAGGTCAGTTCGGTGCGGGATACGAGGCAGCTCTCGTCGTGGGTGTGGCCGGGGCCCTCCTCCAGGCCGCAGGTCAGCTCGGCAGTCTCCTCATAGCAGCTGTCGTCATGCTGGTGGCCCTCGTACTCGTCCTGGTCGCAGATCAACTCGCCGTTCTCATCGTAACAGCTGTCATCGTGCCAGTGGCCTTCGCACTCGTCCTGACCGCACGCCAGTTCCCGATAGGTGGTGTAACAGGCGTCGGAGTGCTCATGGCCTTCACACTCCTCCTGACCGCAGCCGTACTCCTCCACGGTGATGTAACAGCTGCCATCGTGGGTGTGGGCCTCGTACTCGTCCTGGCCGCAGATCAGGCCCCAGCAGCTGTCATCGTGGGTGTGGGAGGGCGTCTCCTCCTGGCCGCAGACCAGCTTCTCCACCTGCTCATAGCAGGAGGCGTCGTGGACGTGGGCCTCCGCCTCCTCTGCGGACTGCTCCTCGATCCCACAGATCAGCTGCCTGGCGTAGCAGTCAGCGGTGTGGACATGTTCTTCCAGTCCGCAGACCGGCTCCGCCGCCAGGGTGGCCGCCGGCTGGGACAGGGTGTACATCGTGGTGATGGACACCAGGATCGCCAATGTGGTAAATGCCGCGTATGCTCTGCGCCTCTGCTTGCGCTGTTTCGTGAAACTCCGGATCATCTGCTTCACGCTCTGCATACGCCACACCTCCTTCCCCATATATGGTAAATTTTATATGTTACAAATTTGATGGATGACTACTCCACTGTGCCCAGGACATTCAGCGGCCAGACCCGGAATACCACCCGGCCCAGCACCTGTTCCTTGCTCACCGGGCCCACCGCCGTGGTCCGGCTGTCCAGAGACACCGCCCGGTCGTCTCCCATGACGAAGACCTTTCCGTCGGGGACCTGGTAGGGCAGTTCGATATTGCACTCGCCCAGGGCTTTTTCCTTGATGTAGGGCTCCTCCAGCAGGACGCCGTTGACATAGACGTCGCCCTCCTGGCTGATGTCCACCCAATCTCCTGCGGAGGCGATGACCCGCTTGATGAGGATCTTATTATTATAGTAGAAGGCCGTGATGTCTCCCGGCTCAAACTCACTGGTCTTGACCGCCACCACGAACTGGCCGTCCACCAGCGTGGGGGTCATGCTGGCGCCGGTGATCTGGAGGACCGGCATCCAGAGGGTGGCGATCAGGATGGCCACAGCGGCCACCACTGCCAGGGAATAGACCGTCCCCCGCAGGGCCCGCCCGTACCGCTTCCGGTATTTCAGCCGGGCGATCTCCTCCTCCATCTGCTCCAGGGTGGGGTATTCCAGCGGCGCTTTGTTCGCGCGTTTTCTTCCCGGCATCACTGCGCCTCCTCATCCGTGGGCGGGACCGTCCTGGCTTTTACATTCTCCAGATACTGGTCGGCCGCCTGCTGGGCCGCCTCAAAGATGCCGCTGAGCTTCAGCGCCGCCTCCGCCAGGGAGCCGCACTCCCGGATCTTCAGTTCCCGGTCCGCCAGCCGCGCCTCCTTCTCCGCCAACTCAGCGCGGAGGCTCTGGAGCTCCCGCTCCTGTTGCGCCAGCAGTTCCAGCAGTTCCAGCTTGCTCAGCTTCCTCAGGGGATTCTTTGCCGCCTGTCGGGTCCTTCCCATGGTCCATATCCTCCAAAAAATAAAAGAGCCTGACAGCCACACTGGCCGCCGGCCCCTCTCCGTCCCAGAAAAGAGTCCCGCACCACGGGCAGCACAGGCAGCTGAACCGGCATGGCGGAACTCCGCTTTAGCCTTCGGGCTTTGCGTCCCGCGCTTTCGCGCGGTTTGCTCTTTTCTGTTCGTATTTTTCGCCGCCAGCCCTCCTCGTCCCGTATTTTACGAAACGAAAGGCGGGTATCCGCCTGGTTTTCGGGGCGGCGCTCTTTAGTTGGGTGTATTATATCATGCACTGGTTACAAAATCGGTTACATTTTGTGTTTTCTTGTTCACAGTTTTTTAAAAATTATGTACAAAAACAATCTTAAATTTTTGGTGTTTTATCTGAATTTTAAAGTTTTCCCTCCGGCGTCCCCACAGTGGCCCTGAGAAAAGCCGGGCCGGCGCAGGCTGTTTATCTCCCGCGCCGGCTCTTGTCCGCGATTTGTCCCCATGTGTGAAGTTCCCGGTCAACCGCCCACCATAGTCAGGAAATAGCGATGCACCGACAGGTCATCACTCAATTCCGGATGGAACGCTGCCACCAACTGGTTCTCCTGCCGGGCAGCCACGATATTGCCGTCCACAGTGGCCAGCACCTGGGCGCCGCCGGAGACAGATTCAATATACGGGGCTCGGATAAAGGTCAGGGGAATGGTGCCTACTCCTTTGCAGTCCGCCTCGGTATAGAAGCTGCCCAGCTGCCGGCCATAGGCGTTGCGCCGAACCGCGATGTCCATGGTCCCGAAACAGGGAATGCCTCCTTCTACCTCCTTGGCCAGCAGGATCAAACCGGCGCATGTCCCGAAAACCGGCAGCCCCGCCTGAATACGCTGCCGCAGCGGCTCAAACAGCTCCAGATCCCGCAGAAGCTTCCCCATGACGGTGCTCTCACCTCCGGGGAGGATCAGGCCGTCGAAGGGCCGCTCCAAATCCCGGGGCTGGCGAATTTCAAAATGGTCCACCCCCAGCCGGTCCAGCGTGGCGGCGTGCTCTGCAAAGGCCCCCTGGAGGGCCAGAATGGCAATGGTCATCTCATTTCCCCCGCTCCGCCATCAGCAGGGCGATCTCGCTTTCGTTGATCCCCACCATGGCCTCGCCCAGATCGGTGGACAGCTCCGCGATGCGCTTGGCGTCGGTGTAGTTGGTGACAGCCTGAACGATGGCGGCGGCGCGCTTGGCCGGGTCGCCGGATTTGAAGATGCCGGAGCCCACAAACACGCCCTCGGCTCCCAGCTGCATCATCAGGGCCGCGTCGGCGGGGGTGGCCACTCCGCCGGCAGCGAAGTTGACCACCGGCAGCTTCCCGTTTTCATGGACGTAGCGCAGCAGGTCCAGAGGCACCTGGAGTTGCTTGGCCGCCTCAAAAAGTTCGTCTTCCTGGAGGTTCTGCACCCGGCGGATCTCCGCATTCATAGCGCGCATATGGCGCACCGCCTGGACCACGTCGCCGGTGCCCGGCTCGCCCTTGGTGTGGATCATGGAAGCACCCTCGGCAATACGCCGCAGCGCCTCTCCCAAGTCCCTGGCGCCGCAGACGAAGGGTACCTTGAACTTGGTCTTGTCGATATGGTACACGTCATCGGCGGGAGACAGGACCTCGCTCTCGTCGATATAGTCGATCTCAATGGCCTCCAGAATCTGGGCTTCCACAAAATGGCCGATACGGCACTTGGCCATGACGGGGATGGTGACGGCCTCCTGAATGCCCCGGATCATCTTGGGGTCGCTCATGCGGGACACGCCCCCGGCTGCCCGGATGTCGGCGGGGATGCGCTCCAGGGCCATGACGGCGCAGGCGCCGGCGGCCTCGGCGATCTTTGCCTGCTCCGGCGTGGTCACGTCCATGATGACGCCGCCCTTCAACATCTGGGCCAGCTCCTTATTCAACTCATATCTCGTCTTTTCCATTTTATATATACCCACAAGGTTGATTGGTAAATCAATCATATCACAAATTGGTATCTTGAAAAGGTCCAGTTTCCTTTATTTTAATAAGATCAGTTCGGGCGTTGAAGCACTTGTGCGGATAAAAAACGAGACTGCCATTTCTGGCAGTCTCGCACATGCTTTTGCCTCAATCCGCGAACAGCGGGGTGGACAGGTAGCGGTCGCCGGTATCGGGCAGCAGAGCCACAATGGTCTTGCCCTTGTTCTCCGGCCGCTTGGCCAGCTGGATAGCGGCCCACACAGCGGCGCCGGAGGAGATACCCACCAGCACGCCCTCGGACTTGCCAATCAGCTTGCCGGTGGCAAAGGCGTCGTCGTTCTCCACGGCGATGACCTCGTCATAGATCTTGGTATCCAGCACATCAGGGACGAAGCCCGCGCCGATGCCCTGGATCTTGTGGGCGCCGAGGGTGCCTTTGCTCAGCACCGGGGACCCGGCGGGCTCCACCGCCACCACCTTCACATTGGGATTCTGGCTCTTCAGGTACTCGCCGGTGCCAGTGACAGTGCCGCCGGTCCCCACGCCGGCCACGAAAATATCCACCTTGCCGTCGGTGTCCTCCCAGATCTCGGGTCCGGTAGTGGCCTTGTGGACGGCGGGGTTGGCGGGATTCACAAACTGGCCGGGGATGAAGCTGTTGGGGATCTCCTTGGCCAGCTCATCGGCCTTGGCGATGGCGCCCTTCATACCCTTGGCGCCCTCGGTGAGCACCAGCTCCGCGCCGTAGGCCTTCATCAGTTGGCGGCGCTCCACGCTCATGGTTTCAGGCATAACAATGATAATACGGTAGCCACGGGCAGCGGCCACAGAAGCTAAGCCGATACCGGTGTTGCCGGAGGTGGGCTCGATGATGACGGAGCCGGGCTTCAGAAGGCCCTTGGCCTCGGCGTCATCGATCATGGCCTTGGCGATACGGTCCTTGACGCTGCCGGCAGGGTTGAAATACTCCAGCTTGCCCAGAACGCGGGCCTCCAGCCCCTCCGCTTTTTCGATGTGTACCAGTTCCAGCAGGGGCGTTTTCCCGATCAGCTGGTCAGCGGATGTATAAATTTTGCTCATGATCAATTCCTCCCGATATTGTTGAAATTTCATCCGGTTTTATGTTTTTCAGCAATACCGGCGACATCGAAAGTATGGCAGGTGACTCCTCATTTCAATACCAACCTTTCAAGTATGTTAATATGGATTATAAGCAGTGCCGCCGTTTTTGTCAAGAGTGATCTTCAAAAAATTTTGTCCGTATCAAAAAAGGGAGGCGTCTCTTTACGAAACGCCTCCCTTTTGTCTTCTCCGCTCCGTTCTTTCGGCGCAGACTTCCTAACTTATTTTTACCATGCTGCCTTCATCAATCAACAAAGCGGTTTGGGGTGTTCATGATTTCCCGCACCACTTCCGGCCGCATTAGCCCGGACAAATCGCCATCGCCGGAGGTAAAGAATCTGCGGATTTTGGTCCCGCTGAAATCAACATGATCGCATCGCGGATGAGGACATGTCTTCTCGTTTGCCATTGCTTCGCACTTTTTGCAGAAAAAGAAGGAGTTCAAAATGATCGGCTGGATCTCAAGATCTGGGAATTCCCGGAAGATTTCCTGGGCGGCATAGGGCGAATAAAAATTCCCTACGCCGGCATGGTCCCGGCCAATGATCATATGCGTGCAGCCGAAATTTTTACGCATAATGGCGTGATGAATGGCTTCTTTCGGTCCCGCATATTCCATTTCGTATTCCAGAACTGATAAGAGCGTATTGTCCTTTCGGTAGTAATGATCGATCAACGTCTGATAGGACCGTACAATTGCCTCATCTGTAAAATCCCCAGCTTTTTTCTTCCCCAAAACCGGTTGAATGAATAGCCCATCGCTGAACGTCAACGCACTCTTCTGCACATATTCGTGTCCCAAATCCGCATTGAGAAATATGTGGATGAGCTGCGGCAGATCACCCTCGCGGACGGCTCCATGTTCCGCTGCACCGGTACCCATTTGATTCTGGACGCCAACGGCAACTATGTGGAGGCAGCCAACATCCGGGCAGGCCAACAGCTCAGCGGCGGCCACACCGTTATCCGGGCGGAAACGCTGGAGCTGCCCGAGAAAATCCCGGTTTATGACATGAGCGTCCCGCACCGGCTCAACTTCGTGCTGGAGAACGGCATCATCGCCCACAACAGCGGCAAGTCCTTCAGCGCAAAGCGCGAGATCTCCAATGCGTTCCTTGTCACCCATGATGACATCATCATCTGCGACCCGGAGGGCGAATATGCGCCCCTGGTGGAGCGGCTGGGCGGACAGGTCATCAAAATCTCGCCCACTTCTCCGCACCACATCAACCCCATGGACCTGAACCTCAATTACAGCGACGATGATAATCCGCTGTCTTTGAAGTCCGACTTCATTCTCAGCCTGTGTGAGCTGATCGTGGGCGGTAAGGAGGGCCTTGCCCCGGTTGAGAAAACCATCATCGACCGCTGTGTGCGGCTGGTCTACCGGGACTACCTGAACGACCCAAGCCCGGAGAATATGCCCATCCTGGGAGACTTGTATCAGGCCCTGCGGGAACAGGAGGAAAAAGAGGCGCAGTATATCGCCACGGCGCTGGAAATCTACGTTTCCGGCTCTCTGTCCGTGTTCAACCACCGGACCGACGTGAACATCCGCAACCGCATCGTCTGCTACGACATCCGGGAGCTGGGCAAGCAGCTCAAAAAAATCGGTATGCACATCGTTCAGGATCAGGTCTGGAACCGCGTCACGGAAAACCGATTCTCCAAGTCCAACCGCGACGGCGAGAGCGGTCCTGCGGATGTGCCGTATCAGAAAGCCACCCGCTACTACATGGACGAGTTCCACCTGCTGCTGAAAGAGGAACAGACTGCGGCGTATTCCGTCGAGATTTGGAAAAGATTCCGTAAATGGGGCGGCATCCCCACCGGCATCACCCAGAATGTCAAAGACCTGCTTTCCTCCCGTGAGGTGGAGAACATCTTTGAAAACAGCGACTTCATCTATATGCTCAACCAGGCAGCAGGCGACCGGCAGATTCTCGCCAAGCAGCTGAACATTTCGCCCCACCAGCTCTCCTATGTGACCCACTCCGGCGAGGGTGAGGGGCTGCTGTTTTACGGCAACACCATTCTGCCGTTCATCGACCACTTCCCCAAGGACACCGAGCTGTATAAGGTGATGACCACCAAACCCCAAGAGGTGTCGGGCGCATGAAACGGGAACCGCGTTTACAGTTCTCCGACGTAGATCGCGCCGAGCCGAAGCTGAAAAAACCTATCCGCAAGGCTGAAAAAGCTGCGGCCAAGGCAGACAAGGCCCAGGCGAGAATCCCCAAAACCACCGCTGTCAAAAAGGAGCGCGGTTTTGACCCTGCCACCGGTAAGGTCAAAACCAGCCTCCGCTTTGAGGAAGTGGACAAGAAAAAGCCCCCCTCCAAGCTCACCCATGCGGTGCAGGATGCTCCCGGCAACACAGTTCTCACGCAATTCCACCGGGAGGTGCGTGAGAGTGAGGATGACAATGTGGGTGTGGAATCCGCGCATAAGCTGGAGGAAACCGTCGAGAACGGCGGGCGGATGGTACAGTCCGCCCACCGTTCCCATCAGCTCAAACCTTACCGCGCTGCGGCAACTGCGGAATCCAAACTGGAAAAGGCAAACCTGGATGCGCTGTATCAAAAGGCACAGATGGAATCTCCGACCAGCAACCCGATCTCCAAGTGGCAGCAGAAGCAGGCCATCAAGCGGCAGTACGCCGCTGCCAAGTCCGCCAAAACTGCTGACACGGCCCAAAAGACGGCGGAAAACACCGCCAGCGCCGCTGAGAAAGCGACCGAAAAAGTCAAGGAGGCCGGACAGTTTGTGTGGCGGCACCGGCGGGGCTTCGGTATCGTGGCCGCTCTCTTTCTGATGTTGTCCTTTTTCCTCAATGGCCTGTCCTCCTGCTCCGTACTGATGGATGGCGTCGGCTCCGGTATTGCTGCCAGCACCTATCCCTCCCGGGATGAGGATATGTTGGGTGCAGAGGCCGCCTATTGTGCCATGGAGGAGGAACTGCGGGACTACCTGGATAGCTATGAAAGTACCCACGACTACGACGAGTACCATTTCGACCTGGATGACATTGAGCATGACCCCTATGTGCTGATCTCCATTCTCACGGCGCTGCATCAGGGCGAGTGGACGCTGGCCGAAGTACAAGGTACGCTTCAGATGCTCTTTGACCGCCAGTACATTCTCACCGAGGATGTGGTAGTGGAGGAACGGTACTACACGGAAACGGACACCTGGACGGATGACGAGGGCAACACCCATACCGACACCTACCGGGTGTACTACGACTACTACATCTGCACAGTCACGCTGGATAATTTCAACTTGTCCCATCTGCCCGTCTATATCATGGGCGAGGAACAGTTGGGGATGTACGCCGTCTACATGGCGACCCTGGGCAACCGGCCGGACCTGTTCCCGTACTCCGATTATATCGACAAGTATGTCAACAACAGCTACACCGACTATGAAATTCCCCCGGAGGCCCTGGAGGATGAAGTCTTTGCAGCCATGATCGAAGAAGCGGAGAAGTATTTGGGCTACCCCTATGTGTGGGGCGGCAGCAGCCCGTCCACCTCCTTTGACTGCTCCGGTTTTGTCAGCTGGGTCATCAATCACTCCGGCTGGGATGTGGGCAGGCTTGGCGCGCAGGGACTGTGCAATATCTGTACGCCGGTTTCCGCTTCCAATGCCAAACCGGGCGACCTGGTATTGTGGAACAATCAGATGCGCCGGTATGTGCGGCAAGGCAGTAAGGGAATTGCCCTCATTGACACTACCGGCGACCGGCCCAGACTGAAATATGTATTTGATGTATCGGACACAGGCGGCGGCGAGAACTCTCGCCGCCCTTTCCTTTGGGAGTACCGGCCAGAACATCGGGACGCGGTGACGGCGGCATTGGAGCGCCGCTTTGAAGTTACCGGAGAGAACGGGCTGGCGGACCAGCTGGAGTGCATAGCGGCACAGTTGGTGGACGAGTTCTGGAACGCCCATCAACGGGACATCCTCAACATCGTTGAAGATTCCTTTTTGGAGGAATATGATGATTTCAACATCGGAGTGGCCTTCCGGAACGCTGCGGTGGTCAGCACCACCTACGTTCTCCTTTCCCGCTGCGGTATGGAGCCGGGAGACTACTTTGAGCATGAGGATTTCCTGAACGTCTTTGATTTCAACACACCTCAGACCGTCGCCGCCCTGGGCACAGCCATCAGCCAGTCCAGTGAGCAGGTCCTGCGTCAAATCGAAGTCACCATCAAGAACTATGAGCGCCAGAAGCTGGCGGAA
The DNA here is from genome assembly GCF_021531815.1 of Pseudoflavonifractor phocaeensis. Classification (GTDB taxonomy): domain Bacteria; phylum Bacillota; class Clostridia; order Oscillospirales; family Oscillospiraceae; genus Lawsonibacter; species Lawsonibacter phocaeensis_A. The sequence goes on along the minus strand of NZ_JADYUM010000010.1, from coordinate 64,213 downwards.
AGGAGCGAAAGCCATGAGCGAACTGATTTACGCGAAGAACGGGGATTATCTGATTCCCGGCCTGAGACTGTCCGAGCAGGGGGCGCAGCCCCTGGGCAAGTACGGCAGGATGCGGAAGAACTACCTGAAGGAGCATCGCCCGGTGCTGTGGAACAGCCTGCTGTTGTCCGAGAAGCTGTACCCGCACCTGCGGGAGATCGACGAGGCAGCGAACCGGCGTCTGGAGCTGATGATGCCCGGGCTTATCGTACCTCCATTTCTTTCTTATGGGGCTTGTCGGGTGCGCTGTGAACCGGCAGCGTTTTCAGCTTATCCAGCACGGAGGGGCGGTTTGCTTTTGCGATTGCCTGCTCCGGCTGGTTCCGCCCTTTACTGTCCAGGTTGAGAATCAAATCCAGCTCCACCAGCCGCGCGGTCTTTTCTGCCAGCTCCTGTTCCTGGGGAAACGGTTTGCCGACCTCGGCCTTTGCTGCCTCCTGCTGGTTGTAGAGGTTTTCAAGCTGGGCCTGCACAGCGCGCAGCCGGTCCGGTGTTCTGTCCAGCGCATTTTCAATGCGGAGCAAATTGCCCTTGGCATCCGTGCCCAAATCAACCTCATGGGTCATCTGCCCTTTCAGGGTCAGGGTGTACCGTTGCCAAATCGGGTCAAAGGCGATGGACATGGAAAAGCCGCGATAGCTGCCGATCTGCACCGGCTCTTTGCCCTTGAACTCCTTGCAGGCGTCCAGCAGCGCGGCACCGGCGTTCTCCTTGTCGGTGAGCTTGTCGCCCCGAATCTCCATGCCGACAAATCCCTCCTTGGGGAGCGGATGTGCAGCGAGGGTCTGCAAGTCGGCTTCCAGCCCACGGATGAAGCCTGTGTTTTCCTTGATCTGCTCCGGAAAGTATTTCAGCAGATTGTCCTCCAATTGGAACTGCTTGCTTTGATGGGCCGCTTTCAGAATCTTCAGCTTGGAAACCTCCACATCCAAATCCATGCGCTCTTTGATACGGGGATCACCGGCACACAGCGCCTTGATTTCCGCAAAGGACAGCGCCGTGGCATCCACATCCTCACAGGAGCGGACCGGGGATTTGGAGGTCATGATTTGGGAAATGAAACGCTGCTTATTCTCAACGGTCTGCCAAAGGTAGGCGTCGAAAGTACCCTCCGTGACATAACGGCAGGACGATATGCTCCCGTTGCCGGTCTTGAGGCCGTAACCGTCGTGATAGGTTTGCTTCACAAAGGCCGCCAGCTCGGAAAAAGGCTTTTGTTTCATAAACTCGTTCACGATCTTCAAGCGGGCTTGCTCGGTGTTGCTGCCCAGCCGCAGAAGGTGGTCTATATCCTCCTGGGGCAAAGAAAAAGCGAAGGGCGCAGCTTGTGCGCTCTCCGCTTCTATAATGGATTGGATTTGTTCCGCCTCTGTGGGGAACATACTGAGCTGTGCCCCGGCCGGGGCATCAAAAAGGTTTAGCTGAACACCAGTTCCGCCAGGATGGTTTCCTCCGCCTGCGCTTTCAGTGTGTTCATCAGGCCCACCCACTTCATCGGGTCGCTGGCTTTCAATTCCTCCGTCACGCCCGCCGACTTCATAATGAAAGAGATTTCTGTGTATCAGCATACCGGCACCTATGCCCGTGAGCATGGGGAGCTGGAGCAGTTCCGTAATTCCTTCCGGGCGAATATCGCCTGCAAAGAGGCGATTGAGGCGGCCATCAGAGAACACTACCGGAACAACTGCCTTGACAGCGAAGCGCCGAAACAGGTGGTGGACCAGTTCGGCTATGATCGCGTTTTCCATGTCCTCGCCAATACGGTCAAGCAGATGGATTGGGACGGACGCATCTCCAATGACAACAAGGCGTGGGCCAAAACCGTCCCCGTTTGTGATAACAAGGATGGACTTGGCGGCGACCGTAACTGCTACTTTGTCGTGAACAGCCACCCCGGCCTAACGGACCTGTTTCTGACACAGACGCGGAAAGAATTTGCCCTTGCCCAGCAGCAGGAGAAGCCCTCCGTCCGGCAGAAGCTGAAAGCCCCGCCGGAAAGAAATGCGCCGAAAAATTCGGCGCATTTCAAGTCCCAGGAGCGTTGACCATGGCAAAGCGGAAACGGGAGATACAGTTAAAGTTCCGCGTCACGCCCCAGGAGCGGGAGATGATCGAGACGAAGATGGCCCAGCTCGGCACCACCAACATGGCCGCTTATCTGCGGAAAATGGCGATTGACGGATATGTGGTGAAGCTGGAACTGCCGGAGCTGCGGGAGCTGGTTTCTCTGCTCCGTTATTCCAGCAACAATCTTAATCAGCTGACCAAGCGCGCCCATGAAACCGGGCGCGTCTATGATGCCGACCTGGAGGACATCCGGCAGAATCAGGAGCGGCTTTGGACGGCTGCGGAAAAGATCGTCGCTGAACTGGCGGCTCTGAAATGAATGTGAGGGGCGGCACAAGCAGCCGCCCCTCTTTTCTCATATCCTTGCAGAACGCGGCAAGATACGATACGCTTATGTCAGGAAGGAAAGGAGTGTTGAAAATGAAGTCGATTTTGAAGTTTGCCGCTGCCCCCATTACCATGGCCCTGTCCATTTTCATCTGGCTGTGTGCGGGCCTTATCTCTTGTTCCGCTTTTATATTCAAGCTGGCGAGTGTGCTGCTCTCCATTCTGGCCCTGGCCGTCTTGATAACCTATTCCATCCAGAACGGAATCATTCTCCTGGTGTTCGCATTCCTGGTCAGCCCCATGGGACTTCCGATGCTGGCGGTGTGGGTGCTGGGAAAGCTGCAAGGCGTCAACGCAGCTATGAAAGGATTCATAAGAAGTTAAGGACATCTGAATCAGGATACGCGGTTCGCATCGTTATGCGGGCCGCTTTTCTTTTGGAAGGAGGGTAATCTCAGGTGGCGACCACGCGCATCATGCCGCTGCACACTGGCAAAGACCGCACGGTCGGACAGGCCATCAGCGACATACTGGACTATTCCAAGAATCCGCAAAAGACGGATAACGGCCAGCTCATTACCAGCTGGCAGTGCGACAGCAGAATCGCAGATGCGGAGTTCCTGTTCACCAAGCGGCAGTATATCCAAAAGACTGGCAGAGTGCGCAGCGAGGACGATGTGATTGCCTATCATCTCCGCCAGTCTTTTCGTCCCGGCGAGATCACCCCGGAAGAAGCAAATCGCCTGGGCTGTGAGCTGGCACGGCGATTCACCAAGGGCAACCATGCCTTTATCGTCTGTACCCACATTGACAAATCCCACATTCACAATCACATCATCTGGAACTCGACTGCCCTCAGTCAGACCCGGAAGTTCCGTAACTTTTGGGGCAGCACCCGCGCCGTGCGGCGGCTCAGCGACACCATCTGTATTGAGAATGGCTACTCCATCGTGGAGGACCCGAAGCGCCACGGAAAGAGCTACAACAAATGGCTGGGAGATCAGAAAAAGCCCTCTCACCGGGAGCGTATCTGCTTTGCCATTGACGATGCGCTGGCACAGAAGCCGGAATCCTTTGAAGCTCTGCTGACGCTGCTGCGGGAGGCCGGGTATGAAGTCAAAGGAAAGAAAGTGCCGTCCCTTATGGGCGGCGAACAGAAGAAGTTTATCCGCATGGACACCCTCGGTCCCGGCTACACCCCGGCAGATCTCCGCGCAGTCATCGCCGGTGAAATGGAGCATACGCCCCGGCAGCGCATTACTCCCAGCGCCGCACCGGAGAAGCGAAGTGGGAATCTGCTGGTAGACATTCAGGCAAAACTCCGGGCCGGAAAGGGGGCCGGTTATGCGCGCTGGGCCACGCTGTTCAACCTGAAGCAGATGGCACAGACGGTAGCCTATCTGCAAGAGAACGAGCTGCTGGACTACGACACATTGGCAGAGAAAGCCTCCGCTGCCTCTGCCCGGTATCACGACATATCCGGGAGAATCAAGGCGGCAGAAAAGCGCATGGCGGAGATCGCCGTCATGCGTACGCACATCATCAACTATGCCAAGACCCGCGACACCTATATCGCCTACCGTAAGGCCGGATACTCCAAGAAGTTTCTTTCGGAGCATGAGAGCGACATCACGCTGCATAAGGCCGCAAAGCAGTATTTCGATGCCCAGGGCGTTAAGAAGTTGCCCACCGTCAAGAGCCTGAACGCCGAGTACGCCGCGCTGATGGCTGAGAAAAAAGCGGCCTACTCCGAATACCGCAAGGCACGGGAGGACATGAAGGAGCTGCTGACCGCCAAGGCCAATATTGACCGTTTCCTTGGCACGGAGGAAGTCCATGAAGAACCGGATGCCACAAAAGAAAAAAAGGCGGAACAGCGTTGAGCTGACCGCCATAAAGCGATTTGAAAAATCGCGCAGCCGCAGGATAAGTCCTGCGTTTCAGAACACGGAAACCGTGTTCTGCGGGGATTGGGGCGGAGCCTCAACAAGCATGAAACCGTGGGTTTCCGCGAAAGCGGAAATCTGCGGTTTTCGCAAAGTGGGTCCCGCTTTGCATTGCTTGCCGCTTTCCCGTACCCTGCGTTTCCGTGTACCGGAGGAAAACAAAAGGACGGCCTGGGTAGGCCGTCATCATTTGCCCTTATTCTGCCGGTTCGCTTTCATCTGCAATTCGATATACTCACGGACACTCTCCCGGCCCTTGCGGTCCAGCGTCAGAACATCCGCCAGTAACTCGTCTGCCGTGTACCCAGCGACGATTGGCTTTTGATATTCCTCTAGGCGTACCCGGCAGGCCGTGCGCCCCAGGAGATAGTCCACAGATACCCCATAGAAGTCTGCAAGGGGCACAACATAGTGGATCGGCATTTCATATTTGCCCGTTTCGTACTTGGAATAGTATTGCTGCGAAGTGCCGAGAAGATTTGCAACATCGGCCTGGGTCATATCCCGATCCTCCCGCAGTTCCCGAAGAATCTCACAAAACGATTTCATGCGACGCACCTCCTTCTTAATGATGCGTAAAATATTATACCGTACATCATTTTCGGCTTATTGACGGCAAAATGTATTTGGCTTATAATGATTTTACTCACATTATATTTTGCTTATTCACGAAGGCGGTATTATGGAAGATTTGACTTGTGCATTTACCGGACACAGACCGTCCAGCTACAAATTCGGCTACGATGAAGAACACCCGGACTGCTGTAAACTCAAGGCCCTGATGACGATTCAGATCGTATCGCTCATTGAAAACGGCGTAACAACTTTTCTCTCCGGCATGGCGCTGGGTGCAGACATCTGGGGCGCGGAGATCGTTCTTGCCTGTAAGAAGCAGTATCCACAAAAGGGTATCAGGCTCATAGCAGTGCTGCCCTGCGAAAGTCAGGCGGACCGCTGGAGCGTGGAGCAGCGGGAACGCTATTTCAACATCCTGGCGGAGTGTGACGAAACCGTCTATATCAGCCGCCACTACACACGCGACTGTATGTTCCGGCGCAATCGCTGGCTGATCGACCATGCCAATTTCGTCCTTGCCGTCTACAATGGTTCCACCAAAGGAGGTACGGCATACACTATTAACTACGCATACGAAAAGAAACGGGCAGTCATCATCATCGACCCGGACACGCTGACTGTCCTGCCGTATACCATCCGCGTGAACAATGAGTCGTAAGAGCGCGGGACAATGCCCGCAGCTGTTTACATGGTCGCATGACATCTGCTTCGCAGCACCGCCGTACTACATAACCCCGACATGAAAGACGCCTTTGCAAATCTATTCGTCATGCTCATTGATACTGGCAAAAAGCAAGCTCTAATTTTTCTCAAATTGGGGCTTGACTTATATTACGGGTTTGCCGCTTTCTTGTGTATGGTGTCCGATCTCTTGAAATTTAAGGCATTTTCCAGCATAGTGAAATAGAATATGTAATGAGCGAGATTTCCATGAAGTCCGCCAACAACCGCTTGAACGCCGTCTATGGGAAGCTGAGTCCGGGCGGCGAGGGACGGAACAAACGTCAGGCGCTGGTCAGGCTCATCAATCACTTACAATAAAAAAATTCCATAAAAAATCTCGTAAATTTTCAAATTGGGGTATTGATTACCCTATCAAATTAAAAAATGCCATTGTATAGTGAAACTATACAATGGCATTTTTGTATGGATCGAGCAAATTGGCTTTGGAAAGGAAGGTGGTTACAGATGACAGGACCCCCCATCAAGTCTGTGGCGGCGCAAAAAGGTCACATTTTACGGGTGAACTGGGCCAACGGCAGCGCCACACTGCTGAATATGCGGCCCGTACTGCAAAGCCCACGCTTTGCAGCGGTGCGGGACAAGACGGTCTGGCGCTCTGCCGTGACGGACGGCCACACCATCCGCTGGACGGATACCGAGGGCTACACCTACGACATGGCGGAGTATGAGGTCAATCAATTTGCCAGCGGACTGTAACGCAAATCATGAAGGAGGAAAATTGATAACAGAAGCGGGAACCATGCATACAAGAAGAAATGGAGGAAACTTTATGAAACACAATGGAACCCTGCGGCGGGGACTGGGCATATTGCTGTCCCTGGTGATGTGCCTGGGCCTGCTGCCGGCCACCGCGCTGGCGGAGGAAACAGAAACAGGCAAAGCAATTCAAATTGGCACTTTGCAAATTAAGGGTGGGCAGGCCAGCAGCGTATATTTGGGGAATTACCGGCAGAGCAGCGACGGCATCAACGGCTACAACACCGATCCCATCAAGTGGCGGGTGCTGTCCAACGCAGACGGGAAGTTGTTCCTGCTTGCAGGCCAAAATCTGGACGCGCAGCAATACAACAGCAGCCATACAAGCATTACATGGGAAAAGAGTACAATCCGTTCATGGCTCAATGGTTATGGGGAAAATGAAAATACCTACAAAACGGATTACAGCAGTGATAATTTTATAGACGCCGCTTTTTCCAAGGAGGAGCAGGGCGCGATTGCGGAAACGTTTGTCTATAACGCCACGCAGTCAGATGGAAGCAGCAGCCCCAATCCCAAATACGACATACCGGGCGGAAACAATACGACGGATAAAATCTTTCTGTTATCCATAGAAGAGGCAAATAACAGCAGTTATTTCCCGAATGGAAATGACAGCCGCAAATCGATCAACACCGCTTATGTCGCAAGTCGTCATACCAATATGCATGGTGCCGGCGAGGCCGACTTTTGGCGGCTGCGTTCCCCCGGCTTCAATGATAAGATGGCAGCTCTTGTGACCGATAAAGGCGGCGTTTACTACGATGGAGGCGACGTAGATTTCACTTACGACGCGGTTCGTCCCGCTTTTAACTTAAATCTGAACTCTGTCCTCTTTACATCTGCCGCCGAGGGCGGAAAGAGCGCAAGCGGTATGGGCAGCGGTCTGGCTTCCGTTGGCGATTATACCGGCAATGAATGGAAGCTGACGCTGTTGGACAGCGACCGCAGCGGATTTACCGCAAGCACAGAGACCGTTGCCGACAATAAGGTAACGATTGCGTATTCCAATGCAACAACCGGCTCTAACGAGTACATTTCCGCCATCGTCCAGGATGCGGACGGCAGCGTTCCCTACTACGGGCGCATCGCGCAGCTGGACGGCACGACGAACACCGCCAGCGGCACGGTGGAGATCGACCTCTCCGGTATCAACATGACCGGCAAGACGCTCTGCGTGTTCAACGAGCAGTACAACGGCGATAAAATGACCGACTACGCCAGCGCTCTCTGCACGCTTTCCCTCTCCAAACCCATTTCCGGCTGCACGGTTGATCCGATTTCCAATCAGACCTATAACGGCACGCCGCAGACCCCCGCTGTGACGGTCAGGGACGGCGACGTGCCGCTGACCAAGGACACGGATTACACCGTTTTCTACAAAGACAACGTGAACGCGGGCACTGCGACTGTCACCATCACCGGCATGGGAGACTACACCGGAAAGACCACCGCGACGTTCACCATCCTTCAGGCGGACCCCATCCCCCCCACCGACCTGACCGGCATCAAGGGCAAAACCGTTAGCACCGTGCGGCTGCCCAGTGGCTGGTGGTGGGATGACCCGGCTGCCATTCTGAACGCCAGTGGGTTCTTCAAGGTCAGATACAGGGACGAAACCGGCAACTATAACGACGTGTCCGACGTGAATGTGAAGGTTACGCTGGTCGAAGGGTACACCGTCACGGCATACGGCCTTTACGGAACAACCATGGGGATCGAACCCGGTGAGACCTATACCGAGATCTTTGCCGCCGGGGAAATGGTCGGACTGCAGATCGGCAAGCGGGACGGCTACAAACTGAAAGACGTGACGCTTGTCGGGATCACGGAAGATGATCTGAGCTGGTCGGCCAAAGACCAGGAGATCAATGATCGCGGATTCCACTTCTCCATGCCCGAAAACGATGTGACGGTCACCGTCAACTGGGAGAAAACCAGCGGCAGCAGCTCCGGCGGCTCCGGCGGCGGCAGCAGCTCGCCCAGCTATTCCGTCACCGTGGATAAGACCGTGAACGGAACGGTCACCGTTTCGCCCAAGAGCGCGAGCAAGGGCAGCACCGTCACCCTGACGGTCACCCCCGACAAGGGCTACACCCTGGAGACCCTGACTGTCACCAACGCCAGCGGCAAGGAAGTCAAGCTCACGGAGAAGAATGGCAAGTACACCTTCACCATGCCCGGGAGCAAAGTTACCGTCAAGGCCACCTTCATGGAGGATAACTCCATGCTGAACTTCTTCGTGGACGTCCCGGCCGACGCTTACTACTACGACGCGGTGCTGTGGGCCGCTGAGAACGGCATCACCGGCGGCGTGGATGATACCCACTTCGCCCCCAACGCTCCCTGCACCCGCGCCCAGATCGTCACCTTCTTGTGGCGGGCGGCTGGTTCCCCCGAGCCGGAGAGCGTGAGCAGCTTCGCGGATGTGCCCGCGGACAGCTACTACGCCAAGGCGGTAGCCTGGGCCGTTGAAAACGGCATCACCACCGGCACCGGCGACGGTATGTTCAGTCCCAACGCCACCTGCACCCGGGCCCAGGCCATGGCCTTTATCTGGCGCAGCCAGAAGTCTGTCGCTGCCGACGGCGTGAATCCCTTCACCGACGTGGCGGCTGACGCCTACTACGCCGACGCGGTGCTGTGGGCCGTGGAAAACGGCGTCACCAATGGCACCAGCGACACCACCTTCAGCCCCAACAACGACTGCACCCGCGCCCAGATCGTGACCTTCCTGTTCCGCTGCCTGGGTGAGGAATAAGGCACAAAGAATCCCGTGGGAATAAAGGCGCACTTCCGTGCGTTCTGCGAGGCAAACAGCCCGGACATTTGTCCGGGCTGTTTCGCGTCACAGCAGACTCCACTCCGGCAAAGCGTGAAGCCGCGGTTTCCCGGCAATTGAAATCGCTGCATCAGCGGGCGAGCGAAGGATATGCAATCTGCAAGGACGATCCTACACTGCCGCCGCCTTGTGTATGGCTTTCAATCTCTTGCAATTCAAGGCATTTCCCAGTATAATAATATTGAGTATGTAATGAGCGGGGTGACTCGCAATGCCTTTCAAGCTGAATACAACGTATATCTCCAGCACGCTGGCTTTTAAGCTGTCCAAAATTTCCGAATATCCGGTCACTTCCATCGTGGCCCCCATTGGATACGGAAAAACCAGAGCCATCAGCTGGTGGGTAGATGATTGCCAAAAGATGAGATCGGATGCGCTGATCCTGCGGCAGACCATCGTCACGGACTCCCTGGCGGATTTCTGGCGGGGCTTTTGCCGGAACCTCCGGGAATGGCCGGAACTGGAAAAGGAAATGTCCGCTCTTGGATTCCCCGCAGACCCCCAGACGCGGCAGCTGATGATGGAACTGCTGACCGATGCGCTGGCCGGGAAATCCCACGATATTTTTTACATCATTGATGACCTGCACTTCCTGCCGAATCCCGCGTTTACATCCCTGATCCTGTTTTTGAGCGACCACCTGCCGGAGCGGACCCACATCATTCTGCTCTCCCGCAACGTCATCTTTGAACGGGCGGCACAGATGAAGCTGGGCCCCCGCCTGTGGGAACTGAATGTGGACGATCTGCGGCTGGGCGAAGCGGACATCCGGGAATACGCGCGCCGGAGCGGACAGTTTCTGAACATCCGGGATGTGAAGATGCTGGCCAGCAGTACCGAGGGCTGGTTCTCCATGGTCTATCTGAAGCTGCGGTCCTATGCGCAGACCGGCAAATGGCCGGAAAACACCGCCAATATCTATCCCCTCATCGACGAGGTGCTGTTCTGCCCCCTGGAGGCCCGCCAGCGGGAGTTTCTGGTGCGGCTGAGTGTGCCGGACGATTTCACACTGGAAGAAGCGGAGTTCCTGTGGCCGGAGGATGACACGGCGGCGCTGCTGAGCCAGCTGACAGAACAAAACGCCTTTATCACCTGTACCGACGGTGTGTACCGCTATCACAATATGCTGCGCTCCTGCGCCCGGAAGAAGTTCTTGCTGCTGCCGGAAACGGAGCAGAATGCCACCCTGCTCCGCCTGGGGCAGTGGTATGAGAAGATGGGAGAATGCTGCTTTGCCGCGGAGAGCTATGAAAAGGCCGGCAGCTGGGATGATCTCCTGCGGACGGTGGGCCAGGACCGGGGCCTGAGCTTCGGCCCCGAGCGGCTGCCGCTGATGCGCCGCTGGATGGCCAATTGCCCGGAGGAATGTCAGCTGCGCCATCCGCGGGCGCTGCTGGTATTCATGCTGCTGCTCTTTTACGGCCGGGACATTCCGGAGATGCGGCGGTATCACGGACTGTTTCAGCGCAGCATGGCACTTTGCACCGATCTTTCCCAGCAGGAGCGGGACCAGCTGGAGGGAGAGGCCCTGCTGCGCCTGTCCTTCCTGTGCTTCAACGACATCTCCGCCATGAGCGCCTATCACCGGCAGATCCGCGCCCTGATCCCCGCGGACCGCAACCCATGGACCCAGGGCTCCCCTTCCGTTCTGATGCTCTATCACAGCAAGAGCGGCAGCCTTGACCGGGAGAACGATGAGATGCGGGAATGTATGCCCATTTACAGCCGCATTGCCAGCGGGCATGGCAGCGGCGCGGCCACCATCATGCAGGCCGAAACGGAATTTGTACGGGGGAACCTGACCGACGCCGACATTCTCTGCCGCCAGGCGGAGGAGCAGGCGCTGGAGGCGGGAGAGTACAGCATTTATACCGCCGCCGCCTTTCTCTCCGCCCGGCTGGCGCTGTATGACCAGCCGCCCCGGAACGGCTTTCCCCTGCTGGACCGGGCGGCGGACACCCTGCGCCGTGCCCATCAGTACCGTTTGCTGACCACCGTGGAGCTGGGCCGGGGATGGCTCAGCGCCCTGCTGGGGCAGACAGAGCAGCTGCCCGCGTGGCTGACGGCGGAAGGCGCCAGCATGATGCAGGTGTTCCCGCTGATCGAGCCGGTCTTTCAGGTGATCGTGGGCCGCGTGCTGCTGGCGCAGAGCCAGTGGGCGCAGGTTGCGGCCCGGACGCCCCGGCTGCTCCGGGCCAGCGCTGATGCCCGGTTCGTCCTGTGCAGCATCTATGCCCACCTGCAAAACGCCGTGGCGCTGATACATCTCGGGAAGGAAGCGGCCGCACGGCAAGCGCTGCAAGAGGCGTGGTCCCTGGCGCAGCCGGACGGCATCCTGCTGCCCTTCGCCGAGAGCGATCCCTGTCTGGACACGCTGCTGGACGAGCTGGCGGAGGGGGAAACCCGGGAGCGCCTGCATACCCTCGCTGCCCGGTTCCGCGCCGGACGGGAGGCCACCCGGCAGGAACAGAACCTTCTGGAGCGGTGCGGCCTGACGGAGCGGGAGCTGGAGATCGCCTGCCTGGCGGCGCAGGGCAAGAGCAGCCGGGACATCGCCGAGATGCTGGGCGTCTCCGTGAAATCCGTCAACAACCGCCTGAACGGCGTCTATGAGAAGCTGGGTCTGGGCGGCGAGGGACGGAACAAACGTCAGGCGATGGTCAGGCTCATCAATCACTTACAATAAAAAAATTCCATAAAAAATCTCGTAAATTTTCAAATTGGGGTATTGATTACCCTATCAAATTAAAAAATGCCATTGTATAGTGAAACTATACAATGGCATTTTTGTATGGATCGAGCAAATCGACTTTGGAAAGGAAGGTGGTTACAGATGGCAGGCCCTCCACCCATCAAGTCTGTGGCGGCACACAGGGGCTATATTCTGCGGGTGGAATGGCGTAACGGCAGCGTCACACTGCTGAATATGCGGCCCGTGTTGCAAAGCCCCCGCTTTGCGGCGGTACAGGACAAGGCGGTCTGGTGCTCTGTCGTGACGGACGGCTATACCATCCGCTGGACGGACGCTGAGGGCTACACCTACGACATGGCGGAGTATGAGGTCAACCGCTTCGCCGACGGACTGTAACGCAAACGCAAATCCCCGGAAAAGCAAGAAAGGGGGAGTTCTCTGGAACGAAGGGAACTGACCGCTGTCGCGCCGCTGCCGGACCACAGATTGCGGATGGATTTCGTATCCGGGGTCCGTCTGCTGCCGAATGACCCGGCGGTCTGGAACAGCGCCGTGATGGGCGGCATCTTTGTCCGCTTCGGCCATGCGGAGATCAGCCACGATGAGCTGCTCGCCATGGCGGAGCGGGAACATTCATTACAGAAATGGAGGAAATGACATGAAACACAAGCAAACCCTGCGGCGGGGACTGGGCATACTGCTTTCCCTGGTACTGTGCCTGAGCCTGCTGCCCGCGGTGACATTGACGGCAGCAGCGGCTGATGAACACACGCACTGCATCTGCGGCAGCAAAGTGGCGGAGTGCGGTGATAAGGAAGACAGCATATGGACAGCGTGGGAACAAAGTGACTCTTTGCCCGATACTGCTGGGTACTACTACCTGACGAAGGATGTGACGCTGACAGAAACCTGGAAGCCTAAGAATAATACTTACCTCTGTCTGAACGGCAAAACCATCACGGCCAACTTTGAAGGCTCCGTCATTACGATTTCGAGCTGGAAGGACTTTTACCTGACGGACTGCGCAGATGCGGCTAACCCGGGCGTTGTGACCCATGGGATGAAAGATGATGAAACCAAGTACACCGGCTGCGGCGTAGAAATAGAGAGTAACGAGTATGCAGGAACCTTCCATATGTACGGTGGCTCCATCAGCGGCAATATCATCACGGGCGAATCAAACCAGCAGGGCGCCGGTGTGATGGTTGGGTACCAAGGCTCATTCCGGATGTACGGTGGCGTCATCTGTGACAACAAAGCTGTCTGTACCGCCGATTCCGGCTCGGCGCAGGGCGGCGGCGTGTATTCGGCCTACAAATTCTATATGTACGGCGGCAAGATCACCGGCAACGATGTCTCAGCCAGTAACCCTCAGGGCGGCGGCGTGTTTGTCAGCGGGCCGGCCTCTATGGGCGGAACACCTGTGATCGACGGAAATACCGCGACTGTGCCGGGCCAGCCGAGCAAACCCAATAACTATCTGGTATCTGATTATAGTGGCCAAGATAGCGGACTCAATATCAGATTGAGTTTGAAGGATGGCGCGCATATCGGTGTCACCAGGGATTCTGATTCCGAAGCGGACTTCGCAAGAGGCAATGGGTACACCATTAATGCTACTGACGCCAGCAAATTCGTTCCCGATGACGAAAACTATATTGTTCTGATGGGAGATTACCTATACGGTTCCCTCAAGCTGCTCGAGCGCAGCGCGGCAAATGTCGCTTCCGCGACCATCGGCAGCGAAACGACCGAGTATATGGACCTGCAGGAGGCCCTCCAGGCTGTGATTGACAGCTCCGAAAAGACCGGCACGGTCAAGCTGCTGAAAGATGTGATGCTGGCTAACAGCATCACGCTTGAGCAAGGTGTGGATCTCACCCTGGACATGAATGGACATAACCTCATCGCCAAGAAAGTGAACGCCGATAGTTTCATCACCATTGACCAAAGCAAGCTGAACATCACGGGCAAAGGTACGATAGAAACGAGCTCAACTTATAGCACGAAAGTTAATAATACGATACATGTGAAGGACGGCTCAGTCTGCACCGTAGGCAAGGATGTCTCCATCTCGAACACTTATGCCAGGGTACTTTACATGTCCGGAAATTCGGAATGCACCGTCAGCGGAACGCTGGAAGGCAGAACCGTTGCCATTGAGATTCGTGCGGGCAAGCTGACCATCGATGAACCGGCAGAACTCAATGCGTTTGGAGAATACGATGCACCCACGGAAAACGGTGTGGGAGATAGCAATATTGAGCTGGGCTGTATTGCCCTGGCTGTCTCCCCGCTTGAGAACGACCTGCCCATCACCGTGGACATCAAGGGCGGTACGTTCATCGCAGACAATATCTTTATGGAAGAAGTTGGAATGTCGCTCTATGAGGTGGACCTCTATCATTCGGAGAATCCATCCGAGAATGTGAGCATCAACATCAGCGGCGGCGAGTTTAAACACCCTGTGCAGTCGCTGAACGACAAGCTGACCCTCTCCGGCGGCAGCTTCGCCAAGCTTACAGCCAGTGAAACTCTTAGTGCGCTGCTGGCAAAGGACTATGGGTTCAAGTCCATTGACGGAAATAATATCATATTGACCGAGGGGCAGAAGGAAGTCGAAAATGTAACAGTGGACAAACTATACACCGTCAGCTTCGACGCCAACGGCGGCAGTAGCTCCATGGATGCTGTGAAAGTCGTTTCCGGTAGCTATACTTTGCCTGAATGTGGCTTCGATGCACCTCAGGGTCTGCAGTTCGTTGGCTGGGCAACCAGTGCCAACGACGAAGTAATTTCAGGCGCCACCATCACTGTGACCCAGGACACCACCCTGTATGCGATCTGGGGCATCAATTACGGTGTCACTGTCAACGGCGTGAAAGTCACCAGTCTCAATAAAGATAATGTGCTTGGCAACGACAAGGTTCAGTATGACCCGGCTACCAAGACCCTTTATGCCAAAAACCTTTATGCCGCAGACCTCACCGTCGCCGGCAACGGTTCGACGATTGTCGACATCAGCAGTACATCGAGCGCACCCGCTGTCGGTACCTTGACGGTCACCGGCGCGAAGGATGCCACCGTCACGGCGAATTCCGGTACCATGGCCACCTCTAGCAATGCGAATATCACCTGCTCCGGCAATGTGACTATCACCGGGGCTGTGACCGGTGCGCTGACCGTGACCGGTGCGGAGGACGTTACCATCACCGCGGGCTCCTGCAGCCAGTTGATCGCCGGAAAAACGGATATCTCCTGCTCCGGCAATGTGACTATCACCTGCGAATCCGGTACGGCTGTGACCGGTGCGCTGACCGTGACCGGAGCGAAGGATATTACCGTTACAGCTAACTCCAGTAACCCGACCATTACCGACACTGCGGATATCACCTGCTCCGGCGATGTGATCATCTCCAACAGCACCGGTAAGGCTGTGTACAGCAGCCTTACATACCAGAGAGCCGGCGACCACGGATACACTGTAAAAACCGGCATCAGCTTGGATGAACTGGCTGATTATGAAGTCAAAAAAGCAGGTCAGGTCTTTACCGCGACCCTCGATGCTTCTGCGGTGAAGATCAGTGTCGGTCATACCGCCGACGAATGGAAGAGCAGCAGCACCCAGCACTGGCAGGTCTGCACCGTTTGCGGAGCCGAGTTGAACCGGGCGGACCACACCTTCAGCGGCCGCACCTGCACCGTGTGCGGCTACATCAAGCCTTCCAGCGGCAGCAGCTCCGGCAGCAGCTCACCCAGCTATTCCGTCACCGTGGATAAGACCGTGAACGGAACGGTCACCGTTTCGCCCAAGAGCGCTGCCAAGGGCGACACCGTCACCCTGACCGTTACCCCCGACAAGGGCCACACCCTGGAGACCCTGACTGTCACCGACGCCAGCGGCAAGGAAGTCAAGCTCACGGAGAAGAACGGCAAGTACAACTTTACCATGCCCGCCGGCAAGGTCACGGTGGAGGCCACCTTCATGGAGGATAACTCCATGCTGAACTTCTTCGTGGACGTTCCCGCTGACGCTTACTACTACGACGCGGTCCTGTGGGCCGCCGAGAACGGCATCACCGGCGGCGTGGACGATACCCACTTCGCCCCCGACGCTCCCTGCACCCGCGCCCAGATCGTCACCTTCCTGTGGCGGGCGGCTGGTTCCCCCGAGCCGGAGAGCGTGAGCAGCTTCGCGGATGTGCCCGCGGACAGCTACTATGCCAAGGCTGTGGCCTGGGCCGTGGAGCAGGGTATTACCACCGGCACCGGCGATGGAAAGTTCTCGCCCAATGCTCCCTGCACCCGTGCGCAGAGCGTCACCTTCCTGTGGCGTGCTCAGAAGTCTCCCTCCTCCGATAGCGTGAATCCTTTCGCCGACGTGGCGGCTGACGCCTACTACAACAACGCAGTTCTGTGGGCTGCTGAAAACGGCATCACTGGCGGCACCAGTGCTACCACCTTCAGCCCCAACAACGACTGCACTCGTGCCCAGATCGTGACCTTCCTGTATCGCTGCCTGGGCTAAATCGGGAAACAACAAAAGACTTAGCCGCTGATTAACAACGGCAAAAGGAATTGAGGCGGCAAGAATAGATGTTCTTGCCGCCTCTTTCTGTATTTACACAGTGCTTCCCATGTGCTCCCGGTATCCCCCATGCAGAGCATTGGTTTCTGCATAGGTCAATGAACGAAATGCTTTCCGTTCTGCCTCAAAAATACAGCGGCGGTCAGCATTTCACTACGCTGACCGCCGCTCATTTTTCCTATTTTTTTGTTCGTATCTTCTCAGCATCCTCGCAGAGCCGGATATATCCTGCTGCTTCTTCCTCGCTCATCCCGGCAAAAAATTGCTTGACGCAGAATGGAACATCGCCTTGCGGCGTGTCGTGGATAACTGCGTCTACGCTGATTCCCAGTCTGCGCGCAAATAACGCGACAGTATCCAGCTTGGGAGTTGTTTTTCCGTTTTCCATATCAGAAATAGACCGGTCTGTTTTTCCGAGTTCTTCGGCAAGGCCGACCTGTGTTAGACCAAGTTTGCGCCGAGCCTCAGATACGGCAGCGCCAAAGTCTTTGTTCAAGTCTCGCATAGATTCACCCTTTACTATTCTAATTTGAATCAGACTTCTAAAGAATGCCGTTTCAGTTCTAATAATTAGAAGCGCAATTCAAATTATTAGCAGAGAAAGGAAGATTACTCGATGAAAAGTGAGGTATGGAATAAGGAGGACGGATAAAATAAGGTTCCTGCACCTGATCTCTATATTCTGTACGTTCCGGCGCGCAGATGGAGTGGTTCAGGGGTAGGAACGGACTGCGGGAAACCGTTAGAAGTCGGCTTCTATGACGGGGAAGTAAAAAAAGAGGGGCTTGTTGGACTCCAGCCAACAGACGCCTACACCCGAACTGGAGAAATCAAAGGCGCACAGCCGAAGCTGTGCGCCTTTGGTTTCTTCAGTCGAATTAAGTTGAAAAAAGTATATCACTGCCGGAATCCTCCCATTTCTGAAAATTTGCTTTACCACAAATTTTCAGAAATGGAGGAACGACAATGTTCAACAGAAAGAGCGACTATGCCCTTAACAAGAAGGACATCTCCGCCATTGTTTACATAGATGCGGATAAGCATATCATCCGGCTGACCCGCGAGGACTTTTCCAGCGAGGATGAGTTTCTGCGCTGGAAAAACTGGTCCGATGCGAACTATCACGAAACTGAGAAGCGGGACCACGTTCACGCCAACCACACCGTATCCATCGAGGGCCTTGCTGGTGATGGCATTTCCACTCAGGGCGTCGATGCTGTCCTGGAGGCCATCTATGACCGACAGGAGCAGGAGCGGTTGAACGCCGAGGCGGTTGCCCGCATCAAGTGCTGCCTGAGTGAAACCCAGTTCCGCAGATTGTGGCTGTTCCGCGTGGAGGGGCTGACCGTCCGGGAGATCGCCAAGCAGGAACACATCAGCTTTCAGTGCGTCCACAAATCTGTCTGCGCGGCGGAAAAGAAAATTATGAAGCTGCTTGCCAAATGGGGTGACAAATAGGTTTGAAAACGGCGAAGGGTGAAGGGACATTTTCCACGAGCCTTTCACTGATCGTTGAAAAGTGAATAGACCATGATGCAGGCACAGACCCCGCGTGATAGCGGTATAGGGCGCGCCGCCAGGACGGCAGCTTCAGGAGGTGATCTTGAACAAGCTGCCCGAGCGATCTACACAGCCTTTGACCCGGCGTGGCACACCGGGCGCGATGACAGCGCGGGCGAAATGCAACTCCAGCTACGGCCTCCCACTGACTTGAGGGGGAACGCGGCGGCACACGTTTTGTACGATGCTGCGGTGTTGGGACAGCCTCGCCAAAGGCGGCCTGCATCATGCCTCCCGTCAGGGGCGCGTGGCGAATGTGACGGATGAACAAACAGTAACTGATTGGGAGGCTGCGCCGGTGATTGCCTATGTTGTATGGCTCCACACTTTCGGCGCAGCCCTTCCTCAAAGTCAGATACCATGCGCTGGCAACATTGTCCGCCAGCGCATTCATGTGATTTTGAAGAAGCAACCCACGCTGCGGAAAGGAGATCGCCATGAATCAATTTCCCAACCATGAAACGGAAAGTGACGTCGAGGAGCTGGTTGACATCCGGGATGTCTCTGTGGACAAGACCCTGCCCAGGGAAGAACGCATTGCGTCCTTTGTCCGGCAAATTAAGAATCCGTACCGCTTTCGCTGCGGCGAGTTCGTGGTGAACGCCAGATTTACCGACAACGGCAAGACGCTGGAGGACTGTCTGCAAGGGATTCTGCGGTAAGCGACAAACTCGCGCTTTTCCGATAAAGATGCTACGATGGGTATGGAAAAGGATGCCCCCCCCTGATAACAACCTCCATACCCACTCTTTTCTTACGGCAGGCACCGGGACGAAAGGAGTACTTTTTTATGCCAAAGTACAAGGCAACGGCATATATCCGACTTTCCTATACCGATGACCGTTCCAGCGAAAGCGACAGCGTTGCCAACCAGCGCAAGCTCATTGAGAACTTCGTGGAGCGCAACCCGGATATTGAAGTCATCTCTGAGAAGATCGACGATGGTTACAGCGGCATCATCTTTGACCGCCCTGCGTTCAAGGAAATGATGCAGGATGTGACGGACGGTGTAATCAACTGTGTCATCGTCAAGGACCTGTCCCGCCTGGGGCGTGAGTACATCGAAACCGGCCGCTACCTGCGTCGGGTGTTCCCGGCCTATGGGGTGCGCTTCATTGCCATCACGGATAACATCGACACCGCCCATGAGAACAGCGGCGACGATTTGGCCGTGTCGGTGAAGAACATTATGAACGAGGCGTACTGCCGGGATATTTCCATCAAGACCCGGACTTCCCTGGATGTGAAACGGCGCAACGGCGATTTTGTCGGTGCGTTTACCGTCTACGGGTATATCAAGTCCGAGGAAAACAAAAACCGACTCATTCCAGACCCTTACGCCTCCCGCGTGGTCAAGGACATTTTCCGTATGCGGCTGGAGGGTACAAGCGCCCTGGCGATTGCCAATGAGCTGAACAGAATGGGCATCCTCTCCCCGCTGGCCTATAAGAAGAACAATGGCCTGCCCTATGCGAAAAAGGGCTATACAGACAAAGCGGACTGCAAGTGGTCGGCTACCACCATTCTGCGTATTTTGCAAGATGAGACATACGCTGGAACGCTGGTTCAGGGCAAGCAGAGTACATCCAACTACAAGATCAAGCAGAAAGAGCAGCGCCCAGCTTCCGAGTGGGTCCGTATCCCGGACGCACATGAGGCGTTGATCCCCAAGCAGGATTTTGACCTTGTGCAGCGCATCCGGGGCATGGAAACCCGTACCTCTCCGCATAAGAGTACCGTCCACCTGTTCTCCGGCGTCCTGGTCTGCGGATGCTGCGGCAGTCGCATGACCCGGAAAACCAACCATGCAAACGGCAAGGAGTACCACTATTACTACTGTCCCACCGGCAAAAAGCATGGCTGTACTTCTCCGGCCATGGTCAAGGAGAGCGATTTGACCGCCTGCGTTCAGCAGAGTTTGAAAGCCTATATTGACAATGTGGCGTCCTTGGAAACGCTGCTGGCAAAAGTGGACGAGCAGAGCATCAACCGGGCGTTGGTCAAAGAGTACAGTGACCACATCACCAGCAACGAGCGCCGCTTGCAGCAGGCGATGGAGTTCAAGGCCCGCCTGTACGAAAACCTCGTCAGCGGCACCATTACGAAAGATGAATACGCCTACTACAAGGTCAAATACACAAAGCAGGCCGACAGCGCCAAAGAGAGCATCAAGGTCTTAAAAGAGAAGATTCAGAAAGTGTTGGAGAACCAGAGTGAGCGCAATTACTGGATTTCCCACTTCACGCAGTTTTCCACGATGGAAACCCTGGACCGTAAGGCCCTCGTCCACATGGTCAAGACCATTAAGGTCATCAGCAAGACAGAACTGGACATTGACTTCACCTACAAGGATGAGTATGAACGGGCGCTGAAGGTTATCAAGATGGCCGGTTTTACCATGCAGCCGGAGGAACAGGAAGAAATGACCGAACAGAGAAAGGCAGGATAAGCCATGGCAAGAAAGAGCAGAAAAGCAGCTGCGGTCGTTGCTGCACCCGAAATCGACGTGACCTGTCACGCCGCCGTTTATGTCCGCCTCTCCGTGGAGAGCAAGTATTCCCACAGTGAATCTATCAACACGCAGCAGATGATTATTGCTCAGTATCTGGAGAAGAATCCCGAGATCAGCGTCTATGACACCTACATCGACAACGGCGCGACCGGCACTAACTTTCACCGTCCCGCTTTTCAGCAGATGCTTTCCGACATCGAGGCCGGTTGCGTCAACTGCGTCATTGTTAAGGACCTCTCCCGCCTGGGCCGGAACAGCATCGACACCGGCTATTACATTGAGCATTACTTCCGCAGCAGAAATGTCCGGTTTATCGCTATCAACGAGCAGTACGATACCGCTGACCCTGACGATGCACACTCCGGCATTATGATTCCTCTGCGGAACATGATAAATGAAGCCTACGCACTGGACATTGGCCGGAAAATCAAAGCGCAGCAGCGGCAGGCGATGAAGGACGGAAAGTTTGTCGGCGGCAGGGCACCTTATGGCTATTTGAAAGCGCCGGATGACTGCCACCAGCTCATCGTTGACCCTGTTGCAGCTCCCGTGGTCCGTCAGATATTCCAGTGGGCCTCCGAGGGAGAGGGCTTGAACACCATCGTCCTGCGTCTGAATAAGGCCGGGTACTTGGCCCCCAGCTACTATAAGAAGTCCCAGGGGACAATCTCCAACGAAAAGCTCCTGGGTAACGGCAACTGGCAGACTTGGACCGTCAAGAAAATTCTCCGGTCCGAGGTCTACACCGGAGATCTCGTTCAGGGGCAGACAAAAATCATCGACCATAGACAGGTCAAAGCTGCCAGGGACGAGTGGACAGTGGTGCGCGGGACCCATGAGGCAATCATCAGCAGGGAGCTGTTCGACACCGTGCAGAAGAATCTTGACCATGCCGCCGAAAAGCGGGAGCAAACCGAGGTCCGGCCCTATACGCCGAATATCCTCCGGGGCAAAGTGTTTTGCGCCAAATGCGGCGGGAATCTCCACCGGATGCGCTGCCCCCGGAAAAAGGATGCTGACCGCTATGCCTTCCACTGTATCAGCAACAGCCGGGTTGGAAAAGAAAAATGTCCCGGCGTATTTATCTATGAGGAATCGCTGTTGACCAGCCTTGCCGACATGATTCAGGAAGAACTCAACACGGCCCTGGGCCAGTATTCGCTCTCTCTGGCACAGACTGCCCACTTGGCATCTGAACGGGCAAAACTGAAAGAGAAGATCGCCAGCCGCAGACGCGACACCCATCGGCTGCGCGAGTCCATTCGTGGCCTTTATGAGCATCTTGTTGAGGGAATTTTGTCAAAGGATGAATACTTCTCCCTCAAAGGCAGCTATGAAGCTAAGATCGAGCAGCTTGCCGCCGAGATCGGCCAGCTGGAATCAGGGGTCACAGCCATTGACCGGCAGATCGAGGAGTACCGGACTTTGGAGAAAGATGCAAAGGACATCCGGGAAAACCGGGAGCTGACGGCAGAGCTTATCGACCGGCTGATCGACCGCATTGAAGTTTCCAAAGATAAGAAGCTCACCGTCCGTTTTAAGTTCCGCAGCGAGTTTGAGAGCTGTGAGGAGGTTTTGGAACAGTGCAGAAATATGAAATAGCCCTCTACATCCGACTGTCCATCGAGGACTACAAATACGACAGTCTGAGCATTGAAAATCAAAGCCTTGTCCTGCATGAGTTTGTCGCCTCCATGCCCGAATCTGAAAACGCTGAGGTCACGGAGTATATCGACAACGGTTACAGCGGCACGAACTTTGAGCGGCCCCAGGTACAAAAGCTGCTTGAGCTGGTGCGGGAAAACAAGATCGACTGCATCATAGTGAAGGACCTCTCCCGCTTTGGCCGCAACAGTATTGAGACAGGGTACTTCATCGAGCGCGTTTTCCCTCTGTTCCACACCCGCTTTATCTCTGTCAGCGACGATTTCGACACCAATAATTTCCGGGGCGACACCGGGGGCATGGACGTAGCTTTCAAATATCTCATCAACGAGTATTACAGCCGCGATATGTCGCTGAAAACCAAGAGCGCCAAACATGCCAAAATGCAGCGCGGCGAGTATCAGAGCAAAATCTGTCCCTATGGCTACCGCAAGAGCGATGACGGCAGAATGGAGCCTGACCCGGAGGCCGCTGCCGTTGTGCAGCTCATCTATGAACTTGCTGCCAGCGGCACCAGCGCCGCCGAGATTGCCAGGGAACTGTTTCGCAGGGGCATCCCGACCCCTGGCGAGTACAAGGCGGCCCATGGCAACCATACCCACGATATTTCCCGCACTCATGGGATATGGTGCAGCTCCACCGTTCTGCGGATTCTGGAGGACGAACGGTATATTGGGTCCTATGTCATCGGCAAAAGAGCTGTCATTGAAGTAGGCGGTTCCCGGAGCCGCATGAAAGACCGGGAGAAGTGGCATATCATTCCTGACCATCATCCTGCAATCATTGATAAGGCTCTGTTCGAGCAGGTGCAGGCCACCCAGCGCCGGTTTTCCCAGCCCCACAAAGTAAAGCATGACTATCCCCTGAAAGGCATTGTGTTCTGTGGCTGCTGCGGCCATGCGTTGTCCCGTACATTTCAGAAAACAGCGCGCTATATTTGCCGCCATTCCCAGGCAGACAAATCCCTCGACTGCTATCATGCGGCATACGACGCCGCCAAACTGGAACAGGGCGTTCTCCTGCTGATGAAGAAGCAGCTGGAGGTCACGCTGCCAGTCAATCCCGATGGCACGATTCAGCTGAAAGCAGTTGTAGAGGAACGCTCCGCATACGAACAGCAGATGGACGAACTGCTGGACTGCAAGCAGAATCTCTTTGAACAGTATCTTATGGGTGAGATTACCCTGGAATCCTATCAGGCACAAAAGGCCATATATGACGAGAGGCTGCTGCTAATAAAAAGCGCCTATGCCGCAGTCGTAGCACAGGCAAAGAAGAAGCAAGAAGAACTGGAACGGCGCAGCAACCGCCAGAACGCGGCAAAACTGCTGGAGGACGCCGACGAACTGACAACGGCTATGGTCAGTCTCCTGATTGAAAAAGTGCGTGTGTTCCCGAACAAGAAAATTGAGATTGAGTACAAGGTCCGGGATATTTTTGAATGAGGTAAAGAGTATGAGAGCTGCCTTTTATTGCAGGATCGGAGGACAGGGATACGGATTCCTCCTTCCCGAAGAAGCTGATAAGCTCCGCGAGTTTTTCGCAGAGCATCAGGATAAGCCTGCGCTTGAAAAGCCTTCAAGCGCAAGCAAAATTTTTTGTCGTGAGCTTGACATACGGGTGCCAGAGGTCATGAAACCGCATAAGGGACTGTACACACCCGTGGAAATATTTTCTACCGTCTTGGCTTGTTCCAACGTCAACCGGATCTTAGGAAACGCACGTGTATCCGTCCCTCTCTCATGGGACTCACTGTCCGCATGCCGGTTGACCAGTTTCCCGCCGTGGGGTGCAATCATAGTCCTGCCTCCCAGCCTCAGTCAATTAAACCGACTTCCTGATAGTACCGCTCAGCTCCGGGATGCAGTTCCGCCACCATGCTGCGGCACGCCCCGTCCAGGGTCATTTCTTTGGCAATCGTGGCGTGAATAGCGGTAATATCAGAAATATTTTCCCACATGGACTTGGTGATTTCATATACAACATCTTCGTCCAAATCAGCACGGCACAGGATCATATGGACAACAGAAACCGTCTCCACGTCCTTGTCCTGTCCCTTATATGTCCCCGCAGGGACCACATACTTCTGATATTCCGGATGCTCCGCACGGAACTGCTCCATGACATCCGGGTCCAGCTCCAATACGTGCATGGGGATCGAGGTCTCCACCTCCACGATCTGAGAGGCGGGCACTGCGGTCATATAAGTGGCCACATCCAACAAACGGTCCTGAAGCAGCATTGTCTGCTCGTCATAACCCACGTAGCTGATTGTGCCGCCGCCGGCGGTAATATCGTCATAGGTAATGCCATGGGCGTTCAGTAATTTTTCAACCGTTACCTGCAGCGTTCCGCCAACAATAAAGGTATTGAAATCAGCGCCTACCACGTCGTAGATGCTGTCGATCCCAGAATCGGCGGGAGCTGCAATTTCAATCGGAGACTCATAGGCGCAGGCGATCAGCCGAACATTATTCAGCGGCGTGGTAAAGGGTTCCCGGGCCCCCGCCAAAGCCGCGACCACGCCATCGTTTGTACACCAGGCAATGTCAACGCTGCCGTCCTCCAGGTTCAGCAAGTTGGTATCAGCGGCGCCAACCGTGGCGGTCAGGACCAAATCGCTGTAGGCGTCATTCACAATCTCGCCGATTGACGCCGCAATGGTAAACCATCGCCTCGCCATAGACGCCTTCAGAAGGATCATACGCCTCCAGAGGGAACAGGCTCCTCCCCTGCCAAGAGGGGTCTTGCTCCGCGCCGGCAAGCCATGCAATGGTAGGAGAGACGTCCAGCGTAGATACCAACGTATCCACTACTTTGCCTTCTGCCAGGTCAGACTGGTAAATACAGAGCGGGACATGGACCAGTTCATCAAACATCTTTCCGTCATGGGACAGGCCCCCATGTTCCCCAAACTCCTCTCCGTGGTCGGCGGTCACGATCACCGTACTGTTGTCCAAAAAACCATAGTCATCCAGCATGCCAAACAGTTCTCTGGCGGCGTCATCCACCTCCAGCGTGTGCGCGTCATACAGTTTCTTGGCCAAAGCCACTTTTTGGGGATCGCTGACATCTCGTTTGAGCACGACCTGTTTGAAGACGGCAAACATTTCATCCTCGGTAATGTCGAACGCAGGATCGATTCTCTTCCGGTACTTTTCTTCCGGCATGTAGGGCTCATGTACATCCATGTAGTGGACCCACAGGAAAAACGGCCGGTCACCGCTCTGCCTTCTTAAAAAGCTGGCGGCTTTCCGGTTGATCTCTCTGGCACGGGTGTAGGGTACCCGCTCCGTGACCTTCGCCTCCATGGAATCGTAAAACACGTCCCACCCTTTGTTCCATCCGAAAAAGCCGCACAAATAGGCGTTGGAGTGGAACGCGCCGGTGGCAAAGCCCGCTTTCTGCAACACTTCGGACACCAAAACTCTTTGTGCCGGACATTTTCCCCTGGTTTTCCCATACTCCAGATAATGCGAAGAGGACAAAATGCCCGGAAAGGCGGCCTGCGTATAGGGCCCGCCGGAATAAGCCCGGGTGAAGCGGATACTGTGCCCTTGAATCTCATCCAAAAACGGGGTGTAAGACACCGGTTTTCCATTGTAGCTTCCCCACGAATCCCGCCGCATGGTGTCAATCGTCAATAAAACAATATTTTTCATAAGGTTCTCCTTCTTAAAACCCAAATAAAACGCAAAAAGAGAAGACCTCACCACAATGGTTTAAGGCTTCTCTTCCTCACTAAAACACTTGATAAACGCTCGACGTTTACCAGCCTATTTGATTGTCTGATCTTCACTGAAACGCTGCTATCCAGCCTGCTGTCTTCTAACCTGTTGTTCGCCCTCGCGTTTACCGCGCCATGGTCCCAATTCCGACCTTTCCATGGGTGTAAGACGGATGGAACGAAGTTCGCGCGTACAGTGCAACGCAAATCCATTCCTTGTCGCTTACAATACCCGCCTTGATTTTCAAATTGGGTTTCGGTGCATTGGGTGCAGTCACGATACCGCCAAAGGCTTCCACCATGGCATGGGTAACGGAGTGAATCTGCGTGGGCACATTATCAATCACTTTTGTATTGACCGCCGCAGCTACTACATTTTTTACAATATTCTGCCGGATGCTGAGCAATGGACCGCTAACTTCTGTTGCAACGCACTGATAGCCCATGGTATTCAACTGGGTCCGCACTTCGCTCTCCTGCTCCCGCGTCTCTGACATGGCTAACCACAGTGCCGCTCTTCCAATGGTTAATTTATCCACCAATACCTCCTCCAAATTGTATTTTTTAACTGATTCACTTTAGTACATTAATATCACAGTTCAGTAATATCGTCAACTACATTTTTTGTGCGCATCGTTCATGCTTTTTGTCTATTTTGCATTATTGCCTTTCAGATATTGCATTTTCGGGAGATATCCTTCCCAGCATACACATTTTTCTTCCTGATCTCCGATCCTCCCCTGCGGCGGGCGCTTCACTCAAGCCCACAATTCCGGCCATTTCCGCGGGTATCAGTCGGAATTCCATCCATTCGGCTCCTCCTATTTTTTCTTTCCCCAGCGAAAAGAACACGGAAACATATATTCGACAAACCCAATGGCACCGCCCTGAAAATCTTCTCCCCCGAACATCCCATGTTCCCCATTCCGCCGTGGGAGCCAGCCATCCCGGATACCGGCTTCCACGGCGCAAAATGGCCAGCCGTTTACAACGGCCGGCCATTTTATGCGATAAACTTCCTTTTTCCGCGGCTGACGCTCAGAACTCCAGTTCTCCCACGGACTCCTCCACCAGATCCACCAGGGTGCAGTCCCGGACCAGGCCGAAGATGTACTCGATGTCGGGGTACAGATAGCGGTCATTGTCCACAAAGGGGACCTTCTCCCGGATCAGGTCGCGGACCTTGGCCAGAGCGGGGGAGGGCTCCATGGGCTTCAGGAAATCGACGGCCTGGAGGGCCACATAGATCTCGATGGCGGTCATGTACTGCAGCTTGTGGACGCAGTCGCAGGCCTTCTTGGAGGCGTAGTAGGCCATGGAGACAGGGTCCTCCTGGTTGGCGCAGGTGGGGATGCTGTCGATGGAGGCGGGGATGGCCAGATGCTTGACCTCGTTCATCAGACCGGCGGAGGTGTACTGGGGGATCATGAAGCCGCTGTTCAGGCCGGGGTTGGAGACCAGGAAGGCGGGCAGGCCGTCGTTCAGATTGCGGTTGACCATGCGGTCGGTGCCCCGCTCCACCTGGTTGCCCACGATGGCGCAGGCCATGGCGATCATGTCGGCGTGTTCGCCCACGAAGGTGCCGTCGAAGTTGCCAGACATGAGGGCCACGCCGCCCTGCTCCTCGTCCTCAAAGATCTCGGGGTTGTCGCTGACGGAGTGCATCTCCTCCACGATGGCCACGTTGGCCTCCTTGATGAGGCGCTTGGCGGCGGCGTGGACGTGGGGCATGCAGCGCATGACATAGGCGTCCTGCACCTTGTCGTTGACATGGGCCTCACAGATCTGGCTGCCCTCCAGCATGCGGCGCAGGTTGGAGGCGGCGGCGCTCTGCTCCTCGTGCTTCTTGTTGGCGTGGATGCGGGGGTCCAGGGCCTTGGTGGTCCCGCGCAGGGCCTCGAAGCACAGGGCGCCGGCGATCTCCACGTTCTCCATGGTGGTGATGGACTCATACAGGGCCAGCAGACCCAGGGCTGTCACGATGGTGCTGCCGTTGAGCATGGACAGGCCCTCTTTATAGCTCAGCTTCAGCGGAGTCAGGCCGTTGGCCTCCAGCACATCCTTGGCCGGAACGGGGATACCGTTCTGATAGATCTTGCCCTCGCCGATATAGGCCATGACCAGGTGGCCCTCCACGCCCAGATAGCCCACGGAGCCCTCGCCGGGGGCGAAGGGGATCAGATCCTTGTTCAGCATCTGGCGGATCAACTCCAGCGTCTCCAGGCGGATGCCCGAGTGCCCCTTGCCGGTGTTCAGAAGGGTCATCAGCATGGAGGCCCGGGTCTGCTCCCGGGTCAGGGGCTCGCCCACGGCCACAGAGTGGGTGCGCACGATGTTTTCCTGCAGGGTGCTGGCGTCCTCGGGGGAGATGGTGTAGCGGACGTTCTCTCCGAAGCCGGTGGTCACGCCGTAGATGATGCGGCCCTCCTCCAGAAATTTGTCCAGCAGGCGGCGGTTGGTCCGGACCCGCTCCTGCATCTCCTGGGAGAATTCCACTTTGGCGCCGAACTTGGCCACGGCGATAAATTCCTCCAGGGAGGGCTTGCAGTCGGTGAGGGTCACCACAGAGATGGTTCGCGCACTTTTAACAGAAAGATTCATGACGTTTCTCCTTTCATCCCGGTCCAAATATCCACTTCCCCATATACCCGCGTCCCTGCTTGGACGGCGGCATCGGGAGCGCATTCCTGTAGATTCTAAACGATATACAAGCAATCGCCGTGCCAGCTTTTCTCCCTCTGCCGGCCGCCCCTGTTTCCCTTCTGTTTTCGGCTATTTCCCGTTCCAGCAGCCCGAAACACAGAAGAATTTTTACTGTTTTTAAACGAGTCCGCCAGTGTGGACAAAAAATTTTGCACTCCTGAGCGTGCAAAATTTTTTGACTGTCAGATTTTTTGGCGCAAAATATTTTTTCTATCTGTTCAGCCCATATTTTTTCATGTAGTATTGGCAGCTCTGCCGGCTGATCCCCAGCAACTCCGCCGTTTTGGTGGCGTTTTCCCCGCAGGCCGCATAGGCCTCCCGCAGCACATGCTGTTCATAGTCCCGCACCAGGGCGTTCAGCCCCTTGCGGAGGTCCAGTCCGGTGTCCGGCTCCGCCCTCCGGGGCGCCCGTCCGCCTTCCTTTCTGCCCAGGAAGTAGGCGGGGAAATCCTCCTCCCGCAGCACGCCGTCCTCCGAGGCATTGACCGCATAGCTCAGGATGTGGAACAACTCCCGCACGTTTCCCGGCCAATCGTGTTCTCTCAGCTTCTGCCAAAAGGCGGGCTCGATCCGCTCAATGGGCCGGGCGGCGGGCTGGTTTTCCCCAATGTAATGCCAGGTCAGTTCCTCCAGGTCTTCGATCCGTTCCCGCAGGGGTGGAATCTCCACAATGACCGAGGCCACCCGGTAAAACAGGTCCTTTCTCAGCTTTCCCTGTTCGATCAGCTTGAAGGCGTCCTCGTTGGTGGAGGCGATCAGCCGGACGTCGATGGGGATGTCGGCCGTACTGCCCACCCTCCGGAGGGTCCGCTCCTGAAGGACCCGGAGCAGCTTGGCCTGCATGGCCAGACTCATGGAATTGATCTCGTCCAGAAACAGGGTCCCGTGGTTGGCCGCCTCGATGAGTCCCACCCGGTCCACACTGCCGGTAAAGGCCCCCTTGGCCGTTCCAAACAGCATTCCTTCGATCAATGACTCCGGAAAGGCGGCACAGTTGACGGCCACAAATTTTTCCTTTCTCCGGGGGCTCAAGGCGTGGATACCCTGGGCGAAGATCTCCTTGCCGGTCCCCGTCTCCCCCTGGATCAGAACGCTGTTCTCCTTGGGGGCCATCCGGGAGGCCAGTTCGATGGCGGACAGCAGTCCCGGGCTGGACCCTACCAGGTCCTGCAGGGTGTAACGGGTGTCCCGGGGCGTCTTCAGCGGCGATGGCAGGCGGCGGATGAGAATCTGCTGGATGCCGTCCAGCTCCCGCATTTTCGTTTGGACCATACCCATGTCCCACTCGAAGGAAACACAGCCCAGCAGACGCCCCTCCTCCACCACCGGGTAGGCATAATTCACCGTGGTCAGGGTCTTGCCCGTAGTGGATTTATAGGAGTCAAACCGGCCCCGCACCGGCGCGCGGGTGCGCATAGCGGTGAGATTGGTGCTGTACTCCGCGGGCACCTCAAAGATGTCCAGCAGCTTCTGCCCCTCAATGTCCCGCTCCGCCGGAATGTCCAGCATCTGCTTGCAGGCCCGGTTGGCAAACCGGAACGCGGAGTCCGCGCTGTAGAGCTCCACGCTCTCTCCCAGCTGGTCCAGCACCGCCTCCATCAGCTTTTCCCGCACATTCTCCCGGCGGAGCGCCACACATTGGAGGGACGCCGTCACGGGAAACAGGTCAAATTCAAAATAGCAGTTCTTCCAGCGCATCCGCTTGGCCCCGAAGTCCCACTCGGTCTCCGGAATCTCCCGCAGGGCAAGCCCTTTCCAGCGCTCCGACGCCTCCCGCAGCACGGCATCCCGCGGATCTCCCCGGTATTCCACGGATTGTACCACGGACTCCTGGTCCAACAACAGCAATATATCAATGACTGAGGGCATGTCCATCCTCCTCTGCCGCAAAGATCACCTGCCCGGTCCGCGCGCCCCGCCCACTCACGGATGGCGCGTTCAGGGCGCCGGCCTTTTCCCGTTTCACCACTGGTCCATCTCTTCCAGCAGGAATTTTCGGAAGGTCTGCACCGCGGGGGAGAGCCACCGGTTTTTCACCTGTCCCAAATAGAGGGGGAAATTATACTCCTCCAGCTCGTCGATGGCCAGAGCCTTCACATCCAGGTCCTCATAGTTGACCGCCGTGTTCAGGATGGCCACGCCATAATTGACGTCCACCAGGCCGGCGGCGGCGCACTCCCCCTGGATCTCGGAAAGGATGTTCAGCGGCAGTCCGCGGCTGTTGAAGATCCGGCGCAGGCTGGTGATCTGCTCGGTGGACACCACCAGGGGGTACCGGGAAATCTCCTCCAGAGAGATATGGTCCCGGGTGGACAGGGGGTGGCTGGATGACACCAGGACGATAAATTTCCGGGGCAGGATCTCCACCAGTTCCAGATTTGGGTCCGGCTGCTCCGGGGGAGAGCACAGGATGAGGTCGCACTGCCCCTCCTCCAGCATCTGGACCAGCCCGGTGGTGGAGGCCTGGGAGAGACGGATGCGGAAGCGCTGGTTTTCCGGATGGGAGGTAAAGCGGCGGATCATGTCCGGCATGATTTTCGGTCCCAGGGAGTAGATCAGCCCCAGATTGATCTCGCCGCAGCGGGGATCGGCCATGTCCCGCACATACTTCTCCCCGGTCTCCAGAGTGCCCAGTCCCTCCCGGACATAGCGGTAGTACGCCTCGCCATATTTGGTCAGCCGGATGTTGCGGCCCTGCTTTTCAAACAGGAACACCCCCAATTCCTCCTCCAGGGCGGAGATGGAACGGCTGAGGGAGGACTGGGCCACGCCCAGCCGTTCGGCGGTGGAAGCGTAGTGCTGGGACTGTGCCAGTTCCCGAAAATACAAAAGCTGCGTCAGATTCATGGTGCGTCCTCCCCTGTCCATTGGATAAGAAAAGTATAGCACAGGCCGGGAATAATAGCAATTTTGTAATGGATCTTTGTTTTCGGCGCGCTTGATTGCCGGGAGCCGGCCCGGTATGATAACACCATAATCCAAACTTGTTTGAGCTGCGAAAGGGAGCGAATTCGGTATGAACGAGTCAACCAACACCTTGACCATCGCCGTGATCGGCGCGGGCTACGCGGCCCGGCTCCACGGGGACGCCTACCGGCGGGTCTATGGGGCCACGCCGCGTCTGAAATGGATCATCGACCCGGATATGGAACGGGCGGAGAAGCTGAAGGCAGCCTACGGCTATGAATTTGCCGCCCCGGACTTCTCGTCGGCCCTGGCGGACGGCGAGGTGGACGTCATCGACATCTGCACGCCCCCCGTCTGCCACCGGGATATGATCCTGGCCGCCCTGGAGGCGGGCAAGCACGTCATCTGTGAAAAGCCCCTGCTGGGCTATTTCGGCGAGGAGGGCGACCCGGAGCCTGTGGGGCTGAAGGTGCCCAAGGCGAAGATGTACGCCAAGGTGCTCTCCGACATGGACCGGCTGGACCAGGCTCTGGCGCGGTCGGGCAAGGTGTTCTGTTACGCGGAGAATTACGTGTACGCCGCGGCGGTCCAGCGGGCGGCCCAGCTCATCGGCTTCAAAAAGAGCAAGCTGCTCTTTTTGAAGGGGGAGGAGAGCCTGAAAGGCTCCCAGGCCCGGGCCAGCGGCGAGTGGAGGAACATCGGCGGCGGTTCCCTGATCCGGGCGGGGGTCCATCCCCTGTCCAGCCTGCTGATGCTCAAGCAGACCGAGGCCAGGGCCCGGGGCGAACAGATCGGGATCGCCAGCGTGGTGGCAGACATGGGCATGGCCACCCGCAGTCTGAACCAGTACGACCACCGCTACATCGCCGCCGATCCCACCGACGTGGAGGACTACGCCTCCCTCAGCATCACCTTTACCGACGGGACCAAAGCCCAGGTCAACACCTCCGATCTGCTGCTGGGCGGCACCCGGGGCTTTATCGAGGCCTACTCCAGCGACGGCGTGCTCTACGGCAAGATCTCTCCCGTGGACGTGGTGAAGAGCTACTACCTGGACGAGGAGGGGCTGGAGGACGTGGAGTTGTCCGAAATGCTGCTGACTAAGACCGGCTGGAACCAGCCCTTTGTGGCGGACGAGACCATCCGCGGCTTCCTGGGGGAGCTTCAGGACTTTGTGGAGTGCATCCTGACCGGACGGGAGCCCATCTCCAATTTTGCCCTGGCCCGGGACACCACGAAGGTGGTCTACGCGGCCTACCAGTCGGCGGAAGAGGGCCGGCGGATCGACCTGTGACCCCTTCTCCCCGGGGCAGCTGTCCCCTGCGTTTGATGAAGTGAACTTGAAAAGGAGTTTTCTGCCATGTATGAAGCCTTGTTTCAACCGCTGAAGATCGGCGGTATGCAGTTAAAAAACCGTGTGGCCATGGCGCCCATGGCCACCGTGGCCGACCCCGACGGGGGCTTTTCCCAGGTAGTCAGCGACTACTTCACCGCCCGGGCCAAGGGCGGCGCCGGCCTCATTATGAGCGGCGCCCTGGCCGTCACCGACCGCTACGGTGCCCCGGCCAGCGGCTGGGTGGGCAGCCCCATGCACACCGCCCGCCTGACCCGCCTGGCCGACCGCATCCACCTCTACGGGGCCAAGTTCTGCCTGGAGCTGACCTACGGAAACGGCCGTTGCGGCTGCAATGACCCCAGCAAGCCCCCCTTCTCCGCCTCCGCAGTCCCCACCCTCCAGTTCCCCGACGTCCTGTGCCGGGAGATGCCTAAGGAGGACATCCGCTTCCTGGTCCGGCAGGCCGGGAAAGCCGCGGCCCAGGCCAAGCTGGCCGGCGTGGACGGCGTGGTAGTCCACGCCTACGCCGGGTACCTGCTGGACCAGTTCCAGTCCTCTGAGTGGAACCACCGCACCGACGAATACGGCGGCAGCCTGGAGAACCGGATGCGCTTTACCGCCGAGACCATCGCCGCCATCCGGGAGGCCTGCGGCCCCCAGTTCGCCGTCATCGTGAAATTCTCCGTGGAGCACCACGCCGAGGGGGGCCGGGAGCTTTCCGAGGGGCTGGAGATGTGCCGGATGCTGGAGAAGATGGGCGCCGACGCCATCATGGTGGACGGCGGTTCCTTCCCTACCCGCTGGAACCGCTGCATCCCCACGGTCTACGAGGAGGACGGCTTCTCCATCGACCTGGCCCGCCAGGTGCGGGAGGCGGTGTCCATCCCAGTCATCGGCCAGAACAAGATGAATGACCCGGCCCGGGCGGCCAAGGCCCTGGAAGAGGGCTTGTGCGACCTGGTGGCTCTGGGCCACGGCCTGCTGGCCGACCCCGAGTGGGTCAATAAGGTCCGCCGGGGGCAGTCTGATACCATCCGGCCCTGTATCGGCTGCAACGAGTGCTTCCTGGCCATCTGCTCCGGCCAGAACTTCCGGTGCACCGTCAACCCCTACGTCTCCCACGAGGCAGACCCCCATTTCCAGGTCCCCAAGGCAGAGGAACCCAAGAAGATTTTGGTTGTCGGCGGCGGTCCCGCCGGGATCGCGGCGGCGGTGCTCTCCGCCCAAGCAGGCCACCAGGTGGAACTGTGGGAGAAGGAGCGGGAGCTGGGCGGCAACCTGAACGCCGCCGGCGCGCCCTCCTTTAAGCAGGACCTGCGCAGCTACCGGGATTACCTGCTTCGCCGCCTTGCGGGCAGCAGCGTCACCGTTCGTCTGGAGCGGGAAGCCACGGTGGAGCTGGTGAAGCAGGGCGGCTTTGACCAGGTAATCTACGCCGCCGGCGCCGACGCCCGGAAACTGGACCTGCCCGGCGCGGACCAGCCCCATGTGAAGACCGCCCTGGAGATACTGCACCGAAAAGAGAAGCCGGCCGGCCACGTGGTGGTGATCGGCGGCGGACTGGTGGGCTGCGAGACTGCCCTGATGGCCGCCGAAACCGCCCAGAGCGTCACCGTCCTGGAATACATGCCCTCCCTGCCCCTCCTCCGAACCGAGGCCCGCAACAACCAGCTGGCCCTGCGGCAGATGATCGAGGCACGGAAGGTGCGTGTCGAGTGCGGCGTGGAGACCCAGTTCATCGGCGGGGACACCATCACCTACCGCCAGAACGGGGTGGAGCAGACGATTCCGGCGGACGCCGTCATCCTGTCCGTGGGCTTCCGGTCCCGCCAGGAGCTGGCCCGGGAGCTGACAGACGCCGGTATTCCGGTACAGGTGATCGGCGACGCCCAGGCCCCCCGGAAGATCCTGCATGCGGTGCGGGAAGGTCTCTCCGCCGCCATCGGTCTTTCCCTGTAAAACCCGTGACCAGCCGGACCACATAATTTTTCGAGAGGAGGCCCGCAGATGGCACGAAAATACTCCATGGCCCACCTGGGCTGTCTGAACTGGACCCCTGCGGAGATGGTCTATCACGCCAAAGAGATCGGCTATGACTACGTCAGCATCCGGACCATCAACCAGGGCATTAAGGGAGAAGCGGATTATGACTTCCGGCGCCATCCGGAACTGTTCCGTCTGACAAAACAGGCAATGGCCGAGACGGGCGTGGGCATCCACGACATTGAACTGGCCAAGATCGACGGCTGCTCGGACATCGCAAGTTATGAGCACGCCTTCGCCGCCGCCCGGGAACTGGGTGTCACCAACGTCATCAGCAGTATCTGGACCGATGACAAACCCAGGTACCTGAAGCAGTTTGAGCAGCTGTGCGGCCTGGCCGCCAAATATGACCTGCTGGTGGCCCTGGAATTTGTCACCTGGGCGTCGGTCTGGAACCTCCAGCAGGCGAAGGAAGTACTGGAAACTGTGGACTGTCCCAACGCCGGGCTGCTGGTGGATACCCTGCACGCCCACCGCTCCGGGGTGTCGGCGGCGGAGATCGCCGCCTGCCCCCGGGCATGGTTTGAATTCGCCCACATCTGCGGCGGCCCCCAGGAGGTCCCGGACCGGACCGACAAGGGGGCGCTGATCCACACCGGACGGGAGGCCCGGTACTACCTGACCGAGCCGGATAACGGGATCGACGCGGCCAGCATGATCCGGGCCATGAACGAGGACACGGTGCTCTCCCTGGAGCTGCCCCACTGGGAACGTGCGGCGGAGCTTGGGACCTTCGAGCACCAACGGCGGGTACTGGAGACCACCAAGGCGTACCTGCGGACAAACGGGATCGAATAGGCCGGCTGTCCACTGTGCGTTTCCATGGAGCCAAGGATGCTTTTTCATGCCCTGTACGTACGCCGTTCCAAGGCCCTGTCAAGGGATTCCAGACGTGTTCCCCGCTTCTCAAGGAACCCAAAACCGCACCGGGCGGGAGGCAAAGCCTCCCGCCCGGTGCGGTTGAACTATACTCATATACAGCAAGGGCAAGGACTGCACCCTCATTCCCAGCGGACGGCGTTTTTCTCCTTTTTGGCCTGGTACAGCAGTTCATCCGCCCGCCGGAGTATTTTCTGGCCCATTCCGGCCTGGCAGACTCCGCCGATGCTCACCGACAGGCGCAGCTCCGGGCACTCCTCCAGCACGATGCCCCGGACGCTCTGCCGGATGGTCTCCAGCCGCGCCCCAAAGATGTCCCGGGGAATATTGTGAAAGAGGATCAAAAACTCGTCCCCGCCGTACCGGACCACCGTGTCGGTACTGCGCACGCAGGACAGCGCGGCCCGGACGATGGCCTTCAGGGCCAGGTCCCCCACGGGGTGTCCGTAAGTATCGTTGATGCCTTTGAAATCGTCCACATCCATGATGGCCGCCGACCAGTCCTGCTCCAGCGCCACTAGCTGGTCCTCATAGTACCGCCGGTTGTAGGCCCCGGTGAGGGGATCCACATAGAGACGGCGGTTATAGCTGTTGATGGTCTCCGCGAACTCGCTCTGCCCGTAGGCCCCGAACAGGGCCTCGTCGGTGATGTGGGACACCATCTCCAGCACGAAGGGGACGTCCTCCACCTCCAGGTACATGGCCACCACATGATATACCTCATGGCCGATAAATTCAAACTTGGTCAGCTTGCCCTTCTGGGCGAAGGCCTTGGCGGAGATGCAGTTTTCACACCGGCTGGTCTTGTTCCACACGGCGTAGCAGCGGTAAGGCTCGGGGATCAGCTCTCCCTGCCCGTCCAGGGCGTACTGGGTGGTCACGGTCACATCCACCAGCCGCACAATGTCAAAGACGATCTTCAGCTGGCCCATCAGTTCCTTGACTTCGGTTTTTGTCACGCCCCCGCCTCCTTCCCGTGTTTTTTGACCTGTCTCGTGCTTACCTTATCATAAACCCTCCCCAAATTCAAGGACTTCCCCGGTTCAGCAAAGTTTTTTCCTGGTTTTCGCTGTTTTTTCCCCTCTTTTTTCCATAACGATTGCCAACCGGCCTCCTATCTTTTATAATGGACCGTGTCCGCCGGTCCGCGCGGTAAAACAGGGCGGACACACGGGATGTTTTTCCCGGAAAGGAGGCCGCCATGGGCTACTCCCTTTTAAGCAAATACCGCTCTGAGCTGATGGGCGCGGCTATGCTGTGGGTCATGCTGTTCCACGCCTTCGACCTGGACCTGGGCCATCCACTGCTCAACGGCATCCGGGCGGCGGGTTTTGGCGGAGTGGACATCTTCATCCTGCTGTCCTCCATGGGACTTGCCATGTCCCTGGCCCGCCGGGAACAGGACTACTCCGCCTTTATGGCCCGGCGTGCCGCCCGGATCCTGCCCGCCTACTACCTGGTCATGGTCCCTTACACCCTGTACCTCATCCTGGCCCAGGGCAAGCACTGGTCGGCCCTGCTGTGGAACAGCACCCTGCTCTACTACTGGATGCGCTCCTCCGGGGCCTTCAACTGGTATGTGGCCGGGGCCATGACCTTCTATGCCGTCACGCCCCTCTGCTTTCGCCGGCTGCGCCGTTCGGCCCACCGGGAAGGGCTGACCGCCCTGGCTGTTCTGGCGGGGCTGGCGGTATGCCAGGTCCTCACCCACGAGGGCTACTGGTACGCCACCGACTTTTTCTACCGGGTCCCCGTCTTTTTTCTGGGGCTGCTCATGGGCCTCTGGGTGCTGGAAGACCGGAAGCTCACCGGCCGCTCCCTGGCCTTTTGGGCCGCTGCGCTGGTCGCCGGCCTGTGCTACGGAGGGGTGAGCCTCACCGCTCCCTGGATCGACTGGCCGGTCCACTTCCCCCTGTGCCACCTGTTTTTGCTCACCACGGTACCTATGTGTCTGGTCCTGTCCTTCTGTCTGGAGCTGCTGCCCCTGGGTTGGCTGCGCCGCTTTTTGAGTCTGGTGGGTCGAAACAGTCTGGAGATCTATCTGCTCAACGTCAGCCTTTTTTCCCAGACGGAGCTGCTGCGGAAGCTGGTCTGCTTCGGCCCCAGCAACCGGCTCTATTTTCTGGTCATGTTCGCCGCCAATATCGCCCTGGGCTGCCTGCTCCGCGCCCTGGTGGAGGGCCTGCGGCAGCGGCGGACGGCCCGCCCGGCGGTGGGCGGCGCTGCATAAGGCAAGAGGGACGGCAAACGCCGTCCCTCTGTTTTTTACTCAGTTGCTTATTTTGTGGGAATCCTTTATAATGAGATGTTCAAACAAGACTTACGGAGACATCTCCGGGGAGGATAAGATCATGCTGCTGAAAATTTTAGCCGTGGGCGACGTGGTAGGGGAGGGGGGCCAGGACATTCTGGCCCGGCGCCTGCCCGGATTACAGCAGGAGCTGGGGGTCCACTTCACCGTGGTCAACGGGGAGAACGCCTCCGGGGTGGGCATCACCCCCCGGCAGGCCCGGGGCATCCTGGACGCCGGAGCGGACGTCATCACCCTGGGCAACCACACCTGGAACCGCATCCAGATCGGAGAATTTCTGGACAAGGAGCCCCGCATCCTCCGTC
Organism: Pseudoflavonifractor phocaeensis; assembly: GCF_021531815.1. Classification (GTDB taxonomy): domain Bacteria; phylum Bacillota; class Clostridia; order Oscillospirales; family Oscillospiraceae; genus Lawsonibacter; species Lawsonibacter phocaeensis_A. The sequence goes on along the minus strand of NZ_JADYUM010000010.1, from coordinate 25,688 downwards.
CCGCCAACTATGCCGGGCGGGTGCCGGGCCGGGGCATGGGGGTCTACCCCTGCAAGGGGCTGCGCATCGCCGTGCTCAACCTCATGGGGCGCATCGAGCTCAACCCCAACCTGGACAGCCCCTTCAAGACCGCCAACGCCCTGCTCCGGGAGGGCAGCTGGGACCTGGCCCTGGTGGACTTCCACGCCGAGGCCACCAGCGAGAAGGGGGCCATGGCCTGGCATCTGGACGGCCGGGTCCAGGCGGTCTGGGGCACCCACACCCATGTGCCCACCGCCGACGGCCAGATCCTGCCCAAAGGCACCGGCTTCATCACCGACCTGGGCATGACCGGCCCCAGCCGCTCGGTGCTGGGCATCAAACCGGAGCACTCCCTCAACCTGTTCCTGGGGGGCCTCCCCCGGCGGTATGAGGAGGCGGAGGGCCCCTGCAAGCTCAACGCCTGCCTGTTCACCATCGACACGGAGAAAAAGCGCTGCGTGGACGTCTGCCGAACGGACCTTGCGGAATAAAACATCTGCCTCGAACCATGAAAGGAGGATCATCATGAATTGTCCCTTCTGTGGAAAAGAGCTTCAAAAAGGAGGCATAATCGCCGGTGGACCGGTGGCCTGGTTTCCCGAGCGGGAATTCAACCGCGATTTGTTGAGCAAGCTGGGTTTCTACGGCCATGGAAAAACCTTTGGTAAGTTTGTTCCCATTGTCAACCAGATCAAAATCCCCAATGCTTATTACTGTGATACCTGCGGCAAGGTGATGGGGGCATTTGACTGACTTTTCTAATGGTAGAAAGGCAAGGAATTGACCTATGTTAAAACTAATCCACGGGGCTGACTTCCATCTGGACAGCCCCTTTTCCGGCCTGACCCCCGAGCAGGCCGCCCGGCGGCGGGAGGAGCAGCGGGAGCTGCTGGACCGCCTGGCCCGGCTGGCCCGGGACAAGGGGGCCGACCTGGTGCTGCTGGCCGGGGACCTGCTGGACTCCCAGCGCTGTTACCGGGAGACCGCCCAGGCCCTGGCCCGGGCGCTGGGGGACATCCCCTGCCCGGTGTTCATCGCCCCGGGTAACCACGATTTTTACGCGCCCCAGTCGGTGTACGCCACCCTGGACTGGCCGGACAACGTACATATTTTCCGGGACCCGGACATGGAGCGGGTGGACCTGCCGGGGCTGAACTGCGCGGTATACGGCCGCGCCTTCACTGCCCCCCACCAGGAGTCCGGCCCCCTCTGGGGCTTCCGGGCCGACCGGAGGGAGGGCGCGCTCCAGCTCATGTGCCTCCACGGCGACCTCACCCCCCAGAGCCGCTACGGCCCCCTTCTCCCGGAGGACATTGCCGCCAGCGGCCTGGACTACCTGGCCCTGGGCCATATCCACCAGGGCACCGGCCTGCGCCGGGAGGGGGACGTCTTCTGGGCCTACCCCGGCTGTCCCGAGGGGCGTGGGTTTGACGAGCTGGGGGAGAAGGGGGTCCTCTATGTGGAGGCGGAGCCGGGAAACGTGTCAGCCCAGTTTGTCCCCCTGTGCCGCCGCCGCTATGAGATCCTGACGGTGGACGTCACCGGGGCGGAGAGCGCCCTGGCCGCCGCTGCCGCCGCCCTGCCCCAGGACACCCAGAACGACATCTGCCGGCTGATCCTCACCGGGGAGGGGCCGGCCCCCGATCTGGCCGCCCTGGAGGCCGCCCTGGCCCCCCGGTTCTACGGCCTGACCCTGACGGACCGGACCCGCCTGCCCCAGGACCTGTGGGCACGCCGGGAGGAGGACACCCTCACCGGGCTGTTCCTCCGGGCCATGTGGGACAAGTGCCAAGCGGCGCCCGACGATCAGACCTGCCAGTTGGCGGCCCGGTTCGGCCTGGCCGCTCTGGAGAATGGGGAGGACCTGGCCCTATGAAGATCAAATCCATGACCGCCACCTTCGGCAAGCTGGACCATGCCCGGCTGGAGCCGGCGGCTGGCCTCAATCTCATCCACGCCCCCAACGAGGGGGGCAAGTCCACCTGGGCCGCCTTCTGGAAGGCCATGCTCTACGGCATCGACACCCGGGACCGGGACAAGAAGGGCTATCTGGCTGACAAGAACCGCTACCAGCCCTGGTCGGGCGCCCCCATGGAGGGGGAGCTGACCCTGGAGTTCCAGGGGCGGGACATCACCATCCGCCGCGGGCCCAAAGGGAACACCCCCTTCGGCGCCTTCTCCGCCGTCTACACCGGGACGGAGGAGCCCGTCCCCGGCCTCACCGCCGGCAACTGCGGCCAGCTCCTCACCGGGGTGGGCCGGGAGGTCTTTGAGCGCTCCGCCTTCATCGGTTCCGGCGGCTCCCTGGCCGTCACCGCCGCCCCGGAGCTGGAAAAGCGCATCGCCGCCCTGGTGTCCTCCGGGGAGGAGGACGTGTCCTTCTCCCAGACCGAGGCCCGTCTGAAGGAGTGGCTCAACCGCCGGAAGGTGAACCGGAGCGTGGGCCTCATCCCCAAGCTGGAGGGGGAGCTGGACCAGGTCCAGAACACCCTGGCGCAGTTGGACGAGGCGGGCAGCCGCATCGCCCGGCTGGAGGCGGAACGGACCGCCCTGGAGGGGGAGCGGACCGAGCTGGCCGCCGAGCAGGAGACCCACCGCCGCCTGGCCCGGAAGGAGCTGAACCGCCGCTTCGCCCAGGCCGGGGAGGAGCTGAACGCCGCCCAGGCCCAGCTGGCTGCCCTGGAGGAGGAGGCGTCCAAGTACGGCGCGCTCCCTGACAAGGAGGCCCTGAAGCGGGCCCAGGGGGAGCTGCAATACTTAAAGGTGCTGGACGAGGAGATCAAACAGGGGGAGGAGGCCCTGAAAGAGGCCGACGAGGCCTACGTCCAGGCCCAGATCGCCGCCCAGGATGAGCATTTCACCGGACTGTCCGGGGAGGAAGCGGCGGAACAGGTCGCCCGCCAGTTGAGGGCCGCCGAACAGAACCGTATCCAGGCCGCCGCATGGAAGCGCCGGGGCTGGCTGTCTCTGGCCCTCACCGCTGTGCTCCTTCTGTCCCTCCAGTTCATCTTTGCCTCGTTGGGCGGCTGGCGTCCCGCCGCCTGGTGGTTTGCCTATGGCCTGCCCCTGCTGGCGGTGGCCCTGTTCCTTCTGGGGGTCTATTGCCTGTCCCGGGGGAAGCGGAGCGTACAGGACGGCCGGGCCGTCTTTGCCCGTTACCAAGTCCAGTCCCAGGAGGAGCTGGACGCCCTGGTCCGGGACTACCGGGCCCGCTGCGAGGCGGCAGAGGAGGCCGCCCGGCAGTCCAAAAACCTCCGGGGCACCCTCAATGACCGGAAGGCCCGCCGGGACAACAGCCGCGCCGATCTGCTCAGCTTTGTCCACACCTTCGCCCCCCAGGCCTCCGGGCTGTTCGGCTGCTCCGCCGCCCTGTCCCGGGCGCTGAATCTGGACCACGACCTGGCCCTGGCCCGGGAGCGGGTGGAGGAGCGCCGCCGCCGCCGGGAGGACCTGGCCGCCCAGGGGGGCCGGGACTACGACACCCTGGAGCTGATCTGCCCGCCCCAGCGCTCCCCCCAGGAGACCGACCGGGCCCTGGCCGCTGTCGCCGCCCGGCTGGACCAGACCAACCAGGCCCTGCACCAGGCCCTGGGCCGCCGGAAGGCCCTGGGCGATCCCGCCGCCCTGGCCGCCCGCCGGGAGGCGCTGGAGGAGGAGCTGGCCCGCCGCCAGCAGGAGTATGAGGCCCTGACCTTAGCCATGGACACCCTGCGGGAGGCCAACGCCCGGCTCCAGGAGCGGTTCTCCCCGGAGCTGAACAAGCTGGCCGGGGAATACATGGCCCGGCTCACCGGGGACCGCTACGCCGCCGTCACCCTGAACCGGGAGCTGGAGGGGGCCGCCGCCCGGCCCGGAGATGTGCTGCCCCACAGCGCCCTCTGCCTGTCCCGGGGGACCGCCGACCAGCTCTATCTGGCGGTGCGGCTGTCGGTGTGCCGCCTGTGCCTGCCCGACCAGCCCCCCATCTTCCTGGACGACGCCCTGGCCGCCTTTGACGACCAGCGGCTGGCCCTGGCCCTGGGCCTGCTGCGGGAGCTGGCTCAGGAGCAGCAGATCCTGCTGTTCACCTGCCAAAAACGGGAGGGCGAGGCCCTGTCCGGGGCACAAAACGTCACCTATCTGACCCTGTAACAGTTGCTTTTTGCCGGAAAAAGGCATATACTATCTCTCACGAACGCCGGCCCCGGCCGGCCAGCCCCTGGAGGGGAAGGAGGACATACCCTTGGCAGAAGAATTTGACGACCTGTTCCCCAACGGGGAGGGTACCCCGGAGGTCCGGCCGGAGGGGCGTCCCACCCAGTCCCCCGCAGCGGAAGCTCCCGGCGGGGAGGAGCCCCGCCGGCCCGGCGCCGACCTGTTTGAATGGCTCCAGATGATCATGGGCTGCGTGCTGGCGGCGGTGGTGCTGTTCAACTGCTTCGCCCGGCTCACCCGGGTGGACGGGAACTCCATGGACAACACCCTGAAAGACGGCGAGCTGATGTGGGTCTGGTCCCTGGGCTACCAGCCCAAGCAGGGGGACATTGTGGTACTGAACAAAAAGACCGCCTCCTTCCTGCGCGAACGGGCCATCGTCAAGCGGGTCATCGCCGTGGGCGGCCAGACGGTGGACGTCGACTATAACACCGGCACCGTCTATGTGGACGGCCAGCCCCTGGACGAGCCCTACATCAAGGAGACCATGTACAACACCGGCGACCCCAATATGCAGGGCACCCACTGGGAGGTCCCCGAGGGCTCCGTCTTCGTCATGGGGGACAACCGGAACCGCTCCACCGACAGCCGGGACCAGCGCCTGGGCACGGTGGACGAGGACTATATCCTGGGCAAGGCGGTCTTCGCCTTCTGGCCCCTGTCCCGCTTCGGGGCGCTTTAAGCCCGCGTGTGCTCCGGCTCCCGCCGTCTTCTCCGGAAGGCGGCGGGGCTTTTTTCGCCCTTCTGGCCCCTTCCCGCTCCCATACGCCCCCTTTTTATTGCAATCCCCACGGCTTTGGTGTAAAATATATGATGCCTAAATTTTGGAGCCTCTAGCATGGAAAGGAGCGGTCCCATGGACGAGAAGGTAAAAGACCTGCTGGACAAGATCCGGGGCGCGGCCGACGTGGCCGCCGACGCCTGCGCCGACACCGCCCGGGTGGCGGGCCGGAAGGCGGGACAGATGGTGGACGTGGCCAAGCTGAACGTCCAGCTCTTTGATTTGAACGGAGAGTTCAACGACACCCTGCGCCAGCTGGGCCAGGTGATGTACGACACCCACCTGGGCCGGGAGGCCGAAAGCGGCACGGTGACCGGCCTGCTGGACCAGGCCGACCAGACCGCCGCCAGGATCGCCGAGGTGAAGGACCGCATCGCCGCCCTGCGCCAGACCCAGACCTGCCCCGCCTGCGGGGCTCCCTGCGGAAAAGAGGATAAATTCTGCCGCCGCTGCGGCGGCGCCCTATAAGGAGTTTGGGATGGATTATACGATGGAACAATACCGGGAGAGCGCCCAGGCCATCCGCTCCCGGCTGGGGGATTTTGTCCCCAAGGTGGCCATGGTCCTGGGCTCCGGCCTGGGCTTTTTGGGGGACGAGGTAGAGGACCCCATCGCCGTGGATTACAAGGACATCCCCCACTTTAAGGCCTCCACCGCCCCCGGCCATAAGGGGCGGCTGGTCTTCGGCACCCTGGAGGGCCGGAAGGTGGCCGTGATGCAAGGGCGGATGCACCACTATGAGGGCTACTCCTACGAGGAAGTTTCCTACGCCGTCCGGGTGCTGCGGCTGCTGGGCTGCGACACCCTCATCGTCACCAACGCCGCCGGCTGCGTCCGCACCGACTGGCAGGCCGGGGACCTGATGCTCATTACCGACCAGATCAAGATGTTCTCCGAGTCCCCCCTCAGGGGAGAGAACCTGCCCGAGTTCGGCGTCCGGTTCCCCGACGCCTCCCACCTGTATACCCCCCGGCTCCGGGAGCTGGCCCGGGAGACCGCCCGGGAGCTGTCCATCCCCCTGCGGGAAGGGGTGTACTTCTACTGCTACGGCCCCCAGTATGAGACCCCCGCCGAGATCCGTGCCGCCCGCCTTCTGGGGGGCGACGCGGTGGGCATGTCCACCGCCCCCGAGGTCATTGTGGCCGGCCACTGCGGCATGGAGGTGCTGGGGCTGACCCTGCTCTCCAATATGGCCGCCGGCATTCTGGACCAGCCCCTCTCCGAGCAGGAGGTGCTGGACGCCGCCGAGGCCGCCCGGGAGAAGTTCTCCGCCCTGGTGCGGGCCTGTCTGAGAAAACTATAACCATTGGGAGGCGCCCTATGTCCATCCTCTTTACCAACGTCACCGCCGTCACCATGGACCCGGCCCAGCCCCTGCTGAACAGCGCCTATGTGTCCGTGGAGGGGACGAAGATCGCTTCCGTGGGTACGGAACGCCCCGCGGGGACTTTTGACCGGGTCGTCGACTGCGCCGGCAAGGTGATGATGCCCGGCTTTGTCAACACCCACACCCACATCCCCATGACCCTGCTCCGGGGCTACGGCGGGGGGCACAACCTGCAAAGCTGGCTCAACGACTATATCTTCCCCGCCGAGGCCAAGCTGGACGACCGCTGCGTGGCGGCGGGCACCGGCCTGGGGTTGGCGGAGATGATCGCCTCCGGAGTCACCTGCATCGCCGACATGTATATGCGCACCGGGGTCATCGCCCAACAGGTGCTGGAGGCGGGCATCAGCGCCAACCTGTCCTGCGGCGGGGTGTACTTCGGGGACCCCAAGGACTTCAGCGAGGACACCTGCGGCGACTGCCGCAACCAGCGCGCCCTCACCGAGGAGTGGCACAACGCCGGGGAGGGCCAGATCCGTGTGGACGCCTCCATCCACGCCGAGTACACCTCCAGCGCCCCCCTGTGGCGGTGGATGGCCGATTACGCCCAGGCCCACGGCCTGCGGATGCACGTCCACATCTCTGAGACCCAGTCGGAGCACGCCGACAGCCTGGCCCGCCACGGCCTGACCCCCATCCAGGCCCTGGACCGATACGGCGTGTGGGAGAACGGCGGCATCGCCGCCCACTGCGTCTACACCACCCCCGGGGACTGGGCCCTCATGGCCGCCAAGGGCGTCTCCGCCGCCCACAACCCCTACTCCAACCTGAAGCTGGGCTCGGGCATCGCCCCCGTCCCCGCCATGCTCCGGGCCGGGGTCAACGTGTCCCTGGGCACCGACGGGGTCAGCTCCCACAACAGCACCGACCCCTTCGCCGACCTGAAGCTGGCCGCCATCCTCCACAACGGGGTGGCCCGGGACCCGCTGGCCGTCACCGCCCGCCAGGCCCTGGAGATGGCCACCGTCAACGGCGCCCGGGCCCTGGGCCGGACGGACACCGGGGTCATCGCCGCCGGCAAGACCGCCGACCTCATTCTGGTGGACTTTACCGCCCCCAACCTGATCCCCTGCCACGACGTGGAGGAGAATCTTGTCTTTTCCGCCCACGGCAGCAACGTGGTCATGAATATGGCCCGGGGCAAGGTCATATATGAAAACGGGACCTTCCTCACCCTGGACCTGGAGAAGATCCGGGCCGAGGTGGAGGGCTACGCCCTGCCCCACATGTTCGGAGGCAAGGCGTAGGGGCGCATCATGATGCGCCCGCAGGCGGCAAAGGCCGCCCCTGCGCAATGCCGCCGCAGGCGGCACCATAACTCTGAACTCCTAACTCACCCAAGGAGGATGCCTATGCCTCAGCGTGACACCGCTCCCCGCCGGTCCGGCGGGCCAAAACAGAACACCTTTTTCGGCGGCGCGGCCATTCTGGCCGCGGGCATTCTGATTGTCAAGCTCATCGGAATGTTTTACAAGATCCCCCTCATCAACATCATCGGGGACCAGGGCACCGCCGACTTCAACAATGCCTACAACATCTACGCGGTGCTGCTGACCATCTCCACCGCCGGCCTGCCCGTGGCGGTGTCCAAGCTGGTATCCGAGGCCAACGCCCTGAACCGCCGGGCCCAGGTGCGGCGGATCTTCCGGGTGGCGCTGCTGCTGTTCCTCATTCTGGGCACCCTGTCCTTCCTGGTGATGTACTTCCGGGCCGACTGGCTGGCCGGACTGATGAACGACTCCAAGGCCGCCGCCGGCATCCAGGCCCTGGCCCCCGCCGTCATCTGCGTGGGCTGCCTGGCCGCCTTCCGGGGCTACACCCAGGGTCACAGCAACATGACCCCCACCTCCGTCTCCCAGATCATCGAGGCCCTGTGCAAGCTGGTGGTGGGCCTGGGACTGGCCTGGTGGCTGGTCAAAGCGGGACAGCCCGCCGAGGTGGCCGCCGCCGGCGCCATCACCGGCGTCACCGTGGGCACCATCGTGGCTCTGGCCTATATGATCCTCAGCTTCACCTTTTTCCGCAGCCAGGAGCCCCGGCTGGCCGATGACGTGCCCGACGCCGCCGGCTCCATCTTGAAGGACATCCTGCGCATCGCCATCCCCATCACCCTCAGCTCCTCCATGGTGGGCATCGTCACCGTCATCGACTCCTCCCTGGTCCAGGGCCAGCTTCAGCGGGTGCTGCTGGAGAAGCCCGACTGCTGGGCCCTCTACGCGGAGTTTGTGGACTTCGCCCCCCTGGAACAGGCCATCTCCGCCTGGCGGGACTCCCTGGCCGCCGGGACTGCCGGGACCATGGCCGCTCTGAACCAACAGGTGGAACCCCTGCTGGCCCAGCTGCAGAAGGACCCCCAGGCTGTGCTCTCCGCCGGGGACCAGGCCGCCCTGGCCCTCCGGGACGCCCTGGAGTCCATCAGCCGCGCCCTCTACGGCAATTACAGCGGCGCGCTGAACATCTACAACCTGCCCACCTCCCTCATGGCAGCTATCACCGCCTCCGTCATCCCCGCCGTCTCCGGCGCCCTGGCCCGCCGGGACCGCCGGGGAGCCGCCGGGATCTCCGGCTCCGCCCTGCGGATCACCGCCCTGCTGGCCTTCCCCATGGGGGTGGGCCTGTTCGTCCTGGGCACCCCCATCATGCGTCTGCTGTTCCCCAGCCTCACCACTCAGCTGGCCGGCCCCCTGCTGTCCACCCTGGGCCTGGCCACGGTGTTCGTGTGTATGATGCTGGTGTGCAACTCCATTCTCCAGGCCCACGGCTTTGTCAACCTGCCCGTGATGGTGATGGTGCTGGGGGGCGCGGTGAAGATTTTTACCAACTACAACGTGGTGGCCATCTCCAAGGTGGGTATCTTCGGCGTACCCATGGGCAACATCCTGTGCTTCGGCCTGTGCCTGGCGCTGGACCTGATCGTCATTTCCCGGGTCATCCCCAAGCGGCCCCAGTACCTGCCCATTTTCCTGAAGCCTCTGGCCGCCTCCGCGCTCATGGGCGGCGGGGCCTGGGCGGTGTACGGCCTGCTGTCCCGGCTGCTGGCCCGGGGCGGTGAGCTGAGCCGCACCGGAAACGCCGCGGCCACCCTGACCGCCATCCTGGTGGCGGTGGTCATCTACGGCGTTCTGATCATCGCCCTGCACGCCATCTCCCGGGAGGACCTGTCCCTGATGCCCAAGGGCGACAAGCTGGCCCGGCTGCTCCGGCTGTGATTTTCTCCTACTTTTTGGAAGAAACCGGGGGTTTTCTCCCCGAAACCGCATCATTCCCAAAAAACATCTTGATAAGGAAGCGAAACTGTGGTAAATTTTCAACGTATGGACCGTTACGGCATGGATGACCTGATCCGGATCATGGAACTGCTGCGCGCCCCCGGGGGCTGTCCCTGGGACCGGGAGCAGACCCACCAGTCCATCCGCCGCAACATGCTGGAGGAGGCCTACGAGGTGGCCGAGGCCATCGACCAGGAGGACCCCGCCCACCTGAAGGAGGAGCTGGGGGACGTGCTGCTCCAGGTGGTGTTCCATTCCCGCATGGCCCAGGAGGCCGAACAGTTCACCTTTGACGACGTAGTGGACGGCATCTGCCAAAAGCTGGTCTTCCGCCACCCCCATGTGTTCGGCACCGTGGACGCCCAGGACAGCGACAAGGCCCTCACCACCTGGGAGGCCCAGAAGCGGGAGGAGAAGGGGCAGAAAACCGCCTCCGACACCCTGGACGCCGTGGCCCGGTCCCTGCCCGCCCTGATGCGGGCGGAGAAGATCCAGGACAAGGCCCGGAAGGCGGGCTTTGACTGGAACGCGGTGGGTCCGGTGCTGGACAAGATCTCCGAGGAGACGGAGGAGCTGAAGCAGGCCGTCCGGGACAACACCAATATTGAGGAGGAGCTGGGCGACCTGCTCTTTGTCACCGTGAAGGCCGGGCGTTTCCTGGGGCTGGACAGCGAGCTGGCCCTCCACGCCGCCTGCGAAAAGTTCATCCGCCGGTTCCGCCGGGTGGAGGCGCTGGCGGACAAGCCCATGGACCAGCTGGACCTCCCCGCTCTGGAGGAGCTCTGGCGCCAGGCCAAGGCCATGGAACGGGAAGAAACTTAAAATCCCTGCCAGGGATTTAAGTATATTTTTGACATGCGCCCGCAGGCGCGATCCCACTTCACAGGAGGAAAACGATAATGAACAAAACCGAACTCATCGCCGCTGTCGCTGAGAAGGCCGACCTGTCCAAGAAGGACGCCGAGGCCGCCGTTACCGCCGCCATCGACGCCATCACCGCCGCTCTGAGCCAGCAGGAAAAGGTGCAGTTGGTCGGCTTTGGTTCTTTTGAGGTCAAGACCCGCGCCGAGCGGGTGGGCCGCAATCCCAAGACCAAGGAGACCATTAAGATCCCTGCCTCCAAGACCCCCGTGTTCAAGGCCGGCAAGGCTCTGAAGGACGCCGTGGCCCAGTAAGATTCATAGAGCAACAAAAAGCGGGGACGCTGTGTGACAGCGTCCCCGTTTGGATTCACCGGCGCGTATCTTTGAAACAAAGGAGTTTTCCATGCGACTGGACAAATGGCTGAAGGTCTCCCGGCTCATCAAGCGCCGCACCGTGTTCCCACAAACGCGGGGCGTTTGTGGGGGCCCTTGGCCATTTCAATTGCGGCGGCCGGAAATGAATTCCGTCCGCCTGCGCCGCAAAGGCGGCGGCTCGCTTCCGCTCGCGTTGGCCACGGCGCGTATCTTTGAAACAAAGGAGTTTTTTCCATGCGACTGGACAAATGGCTGAAGGTCTCCCGGCTCATCAAACGCCGCACCGTGGCCAACGAGGCCTGCGACAACGCCCGGGTCACCGCCAACGGCCGGCCGGTAAAGGCCAGCTACGACGTGAAGGTGGGCGACCTGCTGGAGCTGAAATTCGGGGAGCGGACCCTGAAGGTAGAGGTACTGGTGGTGGCGGACAACGTGGGCAAAAACGACGCCGCCGCCATGTACAAAGAGGTGCTTTGACCATGGGCCTCCTCCCACACAAGAAGGCCCTTTGCCGCCCTCTGGCCCTGGTCCTGACCTGCGCCCTGATGTGCGCTCTGGGGGCGGGCTGTCAGCAAACGGACGAAAAGCATGAAACCACCATTTTTGCCATGGATACTGTCATGACCTTGACGGTATACGGCGATGGGGAGCGGATTGGCGGCCAAGAGGCTCTGGATGAAATGGTAGAGACCATCTATCTGCTGGAGAGCCGGCAGGATGCCACCCGGGAAGACAGCGAAATCGCCCGCCTGAATCAGAGCGGCGGAGAGACGGTGCCGCTCAGCGGAGAGACGGCCGATCTGCTCGGTCAGGCGCTGGAGCTGTGCGCCCTCACCGGCGGAGCGCTGGATATCACAGCCTATCCCGCCGCGGAGACTTGGGGGTTCACCACGGGGGAGTACCGGGTACCGTCTGACGCGGAGCTGGAAGAACTGGCCGGGCGCATTGACTATACCCAGGTGCAACTTGGGAGCAGCGGCGAGCTTCTCCCCACCGCCACCCTCGCCTCTGACGTCGAACTGGATCTTGGCGCGGTGGCCAAGGGCTATGCCGGAGAGCAGCTGGGTGCGTATTTGAAGCGGGTGGGCATCACCTCCGCCCTTCTGGACCTGGGGCAGAGCACCATCCAGGCGGTGGGAGGCAAGCCCGACGGCTCCCCCTGGCGCATCGGCATCCAGGACCCGGCGGGGGAGGGCTACCTGGGGGTGCTGGAGCTGGAGGATCAGGCCATGGGCACCTCCGGGGGGTACCAGCGGTACTTTGAGGAGGACGGGGTGCACTACTGGCACATCATCGACCCGGCCACCGCCGCCCCCGCCCGCTCCGGTCTGGCCTCGGTGACGGTGGTGGGCCCCTCGGGGCTGACCTGCGACGGCCTGTCCACCGCCCTGTTCGTCATGGGGCTGGAGGAGGGGACCGCCTTCTGGCGCGCCCACCGGTCGCTGGACTTTGACGTCATCTTTATCTCCGACGACGGCTCCGTTTCGATCACGCCGGGGCTGGAGGGCTCCTTCTCTCTGGCCGATGGGTATCAGGACCGGGAGGTGACCGTCCTGTCATGAACAGAACCGCCAAGCTGATCCTGGCCCTTCTGGCCCTGCTGACCGCCGGCTCCGCCGCCTTTCTGGTCCTCCGCCCCTCCGGGGAGGACCACCCGGTGGCCTCCATCACCCTGGACGGCAGGTTGGTGGAGGAGATCGACCTGACAAAAGTACAGGAGGCCTATTCCTTCACCCTGGAGGGGGAGAGCGGCCTGACCAACACCATTCTGGTGGAGCCGGGCCGCATCCGGGTGGACCACGCCGACTGCCCCGACCAGATCTGCGTCAACCAGGGCTTTATCTCCGACGGCACCGAACCCATCGTCTGCCTGCCCAACAAGCTCATCATTCAAATCACGGGAGGAGGGGAGGCCCTTGACGCCGCCGCCGGTTAAAGGGACCAGACGCATCACCCTGCTGGCCCTGCTCACCGCCATCGCCCTGACCATTTTTATGATCGAGGCCCAGCTCCCCGTTCTGGTCCCCATCCAGGGGGTCAAGCTGGGGCTGGCCAATATCATCACCGTCTATGCCGTCTTTGTCCTGGGGCCGGGGGACGCCCTACTGATCCTCTGCGCCCGGGTGTTTCTGGGGGCGGTGTTTTCCGGGCAGATGATGACCCTGCTCTACTCCATGGGGGGCGGCCTGCTGGCCTGGCTGGTCATGGTCCTTCTGCGCCGCCTCCTGACCCGGGACCAGATCTGGCTGTGCAGCCCCGTGGCCGCCATCTTCCACAACCTGGGCCAGCTGCTGGTGGCCGCCGGGGTGATGAAGACCTGGGCCGTCATGGCCTACCTGCCCTACCTGCTCCTGTCCGGCATTATTACCGGCCTGTTCACCGGCCTGTGCGCCCAGTTCCTCATCAGCCGCCTGGACCGGCTGGGTCGCTGACGGGGAGGGCCGCCGGTAAGCACAGTAACCCTGTTTTTGTGCCAGAACGCTCATTCATTCCCAAAACAGCCATTTTTATAAATGGCTGTTTCTTTTTACCTCCTTTTCCACAAAAAATCCGGCTGTCCCGGCGGCCACACATTGCATTTCCCCTCCGCCCGTGATAGAATGTCCTCACAACATATGGGCCTGGAGGGGCCCTTCCTATGAGGACGCGCCGCCGCCGGGTTCTCCAGTGGCCGGCCACAAGGGGAGGAGATCACATGTCGCTGAAAGAGAGAGCGGGGTACTACTACTTTACCCTGGATAAAAGCTGCGCCGAGGCTGTGCTGCTGGCCGCCAACGAGGTCTACAGCCTGGGTCTGACTGAGGCCGAGATCGGCCTGTTCGCCGGCTTCCGCACCGGCATGGGCTGCGGCAGCACCTGCGGCGGCCTGTCCGGCGCCATCGGCGTTCTGAGCAAGAAGTACGGCCAGCGGGAGGATTTCAAGGAGCTGTGCGCCAGGTTCGTGGACGCTTTCCAGACCAAGCTGGCCTGCGGCTCCATCGACTGCGCCACCCTGGCCGCCCGGTACAAGACGGAGGCTGGCCGCTGCCGCGCCGCCGTGGAGCTGACCGCCGAGGCCCTGGAGGAGTTTATCGACGGCCTGGAGGGCAAGCCCGCCGCCGGAGGCGAGGACTGCACCCTGCGCCCCGAGGACATCAAGCGGGTCAAGGGGCTGGGCTTCCTCCAGCACAAGGGCACCAACAAATTCAACGGCCGGATCATCACCCGGAACGGCCGCATCACCGACGAGGAGTGCCGCGTCATCGCCGAGGCCGCCAAGCTGTACGGCGACGGCCACATGATGTTCACCACCCGTCTGACGGTGGAGGTTTCCGGCATCGACTATCAGGACATCGACGCCTTCCGGGCCTATGTGGGCAAGGTGGGGCTGGAGACCGGCGGCACTGGCAGCAAGGTCCGCCCGGTGGTCTCCTGCAAGGGCACCACCTGCCAGTACGGCCTGTACGATACTTACGCCCTGAGCAACGAGATCCACGACCGGTTCTACAAGGGTTACCGGGACGTATCTCTGCCCCACAAGTTCAAGATCGCCGTGGGCGGCTGTCCCAACAACTGCGTCAAGCCCGACCTGAACGACCTGGGCATCGTGGGCGCCCGGGTGCCCGGCTACGACGCGGACCAGTGCCGTGGCTGCAAGATCTGCCAGCTGGAGAAGTCCTGCCCCATCCACGCCGCCAAGCTGGTGGACGGCAAGCTGGTCATCGACCCCAACCTGTGCAACAGCTGCGGCCGCTGCGTGGGCAAGTGTCCCTTCCACTGCAACGACGAGGGCGCTTACGGCTGGAAGATCTTCGTGGGCGGCCGTTGGGGTAAGAAGGTGGCCCACGGCAAGATGCTGAACAAGATCTTCACCGACAAGGAGGAGGTCATGGCCGTGGTGGAGAAGGCCATTCTCCTGTTCCGGGACCAGGGCAAGTCCGGCGAGCGCTTCGCCGACACCATCGACCGCATCGGTTTCGAGAATGCCCAGGAACAGCTGCTGGGCGACGGGCTGCTGAAACGGAAGGCCGAAATTTTGGGTCTGAACGTGGTGGGCGGCGCCAGCTGCTGAACGATGATACGAATAAGGGACTGTCCTGCCGGACAGTCCCTTTCTGTGTTATCTGCGTAAATCATGATCCGGCAGCCGGTTTTGGCAACCAGCCGCCGGGTTCTTTTGTCAACTGTAAGTTGTGGTCATTGGGGCTCTAGAAGTTCGGGGTTTTCAGTTTGAATGATGCCCTCCGTATCAATAGGATCAATAGGGCATACCTCCCATCGGATCCCGGGGCCGGTGGGTTCGGCTGAAAACAGCGGCTGGGCGCTGCTTACTTTGCCCTTGGAATAGGTAAAGATAATATTTACCAGTCCATGGTAGGAAAAAGGGATATCCTCCAGACAGAAAGTGGCGGCGCCTCGTCTCAGCGTCACAGGGGTTTCGACGTCATAAAGCGTCGGAACCGTTCCGCTGAGCCGCTCATAGGAGCGGGTCCTGACGCTGATCTCCCACCCCTTCAGCTCCTCGACATCCGCCAAAGAAAAGGCCACATCCACCGTCATACTCTCGTAATCGGGAAGAAAGGCATATTCAATGTCGGAAGCAGGCCAAACAGGCGCCTGGGGCGGATCTAAAATATCCATCACCTGGCGGCGGAAGTGGATGGTAAACCCCAGAGATACCACCGACACCAAAATCAGCGCCGCGCACAGCCCGGCCAGCCAGCGGATCAGCTCCCGGTCCCGCTGGGACCGGTCGTCCTGGGGCAGGGCCTCCTCCTTCGGCACCTCCACCTGAAGCAGTTCGTCGAGAGACACCCCGAACAATTTGGACAGGGCGATGAGCTTGTCCACCTCGGGGACCGCGCCGTCCATCTCCCAGCGGGAGATAGCCTGGCGGGACACCCCCAGTTTTTCCCCCAGGGCCTCCTGGGACAAGCCCTGCTTTTTCCGCAGCTCCTGAATGCGCTGGCCCAGGGTCATGGGATCACGTCCTTTCTTGTATGGGGTAATTTTACCTGTGCATGCGGGCGGACGCAGGCCGCCCCTACGGAGCATGGGGCCATAGGGTAGGGCGGGGGCTTGCTCCGCCGCTTTCCGTGGGGCGACCCTCTATTTTCATGCTCCAGTGTAGCACAAAAGGGACGGGCTGTCTGCCGCCCGTCCCTTCCGGTTTGTCAATCTGTGGTTGCGTTCCTTGGGGCCCAACGGTTCTCGGGCTCACTTCACCTGGAAGGCCGCGCCCGACTGGGGCGGGACCGTCATCACGGCGCCGCCCTCCTCCACATCCACATGGGCCCGGCCCAGCAGAGGCTCCAACGCGCCCAGGCATCCCAGCTCCAGCCGCTGGGGCTCCTCACTGTTGTTGAAAGCGCACAGCACCGTCTCCTGCTTGTCCCCCCGGGTGAAGGCCAGCACCGGGCCGCGCCCGGCCACATACCGGATGTCTCCGTCCCTCAGGGCGGAGTGGTCCCGGCGCAGGGCGCCCAGGGCCCGGAACCAGTCGATGAGTTCCCGGTCCTCATGGCCCCAGGGGTAGGTCTGGCGGTTGAAGGGGTCCTCAAAGCCCTCCATCCCCGCCTCGTCCCCATAGTACACCGTGGGGGAGCCGGGGAAGCAGAACAGCAGGAGGGAGGCCGCCCGCAGCAGGTCCTTGCCCCGGCGGCGCTGCCGGGGGGACAGGCGGAAATTGGCCCGCCATTCCCGGGACTGGTCCCGGTACTCGCCCCCGGCCCCCAGCAGGGTGAGGATGCGGGGGGTGTCGTGGGTGCCCAGGGAGTTCATAGCAGAGTAGAAGGCGAAGGGGGGGTAGTTCTCCCGGATGGTCTCCATGGCGGAGACGAAGTCCTCTCCTCCGCCCCCCTGGAAGAAGGCCAGGATGGCGTTGCGCAGGGGGTAATTCATCAGGCCGTCACAGTGGCCCCCCAGGATATGCTTGCGGCGCACCCCGTAGGCCACCTTGGTGGAGCCGTCCTCCCACACCTCGCCGATGACCACCGCGTCGGATTTTTCCGCCCGGGCGGCCTCATGGATGCCGTGGACAAAGTCGTCGGGCAGCTCGTCGGCCACGTCCAGCCGCCAGCCGTCCGCCCCCGCCCGGAGCCAGCGGCGGACCACCGAGTCCTCCGCGTCAAAGATGAAGCGGCGGTAGTCGGGGTTGCCCTCGTTGACGGCGGGCAGGGTGTAGATGCCCCACCAGCTCTCGTACTTTTTGGGCCACTCGATAAAGTTGAACCAGGGGCGGTAGGGGGAGTCCCAGCTCTGGCTGGCCCCCACGTCGGGGTAGAAGCCGTCCCCGTTGAAATAGCGGCTGACATAGCCGGTGTGGTTGAACACCCCGTCCAGCATCACCCGCATCCCCCGCTTGTGGGCCTCGTCACACAGGCGGGAGAAATCCTCGTTGGTGCCCAGCATGGGGTCCACCCGGCTGTAGTCGGCGGTGCCGTAGCGGTGGTTCTCCGCCGCCTCGAAGATGGGGTTGAAATAGATGGTATCCACCCCGAGCTCTTTCAGGTAATCCAGCTTTTCCATGACCCCCCGGAAATCGCCGCCGAAAAAGTCTCGGTTGCGGATCTCTCCCCGCTGGTCGGGGCGGTACTCGGGAAACTCCTCCCAGCTCTGGTGGACCCAGCGCCCCCCCACCATGCCCTGGGGGTCGGGGATACGGCTGCGGCAGAAGCGGTCGGGGAAGAGCTGATAGGTGACCCCTCTGCCGAACCACTGGGGCGGCTGGTCCGTCCCGTCGTAAACGGTGAGCTGGTAGGGGCCCAGCTCCTGCTTCCGGCCGTCGGCCCCCTCCAGAACGAAGGAGTACCACACCAGGCCCAGATAGTCCCCGGTGTCCAGTTCGGCCTGAAACAGGTCCTGGCCCAGCTCCATCCCCGTCCAGGGCATGGGAATGACGGCGGTCCAGTCCTCCCGGCTCTCAAAGCGGGCCTCCAGCCGCGCCCGGGAAAAGCCCATGGTCCGGGGCGGACGCAGGGTGAATCGCACCACGGTCCCCGAGGCCACCGCCCCGTAAGGGGTTTTATACCGGGCGTCCCGGGAATCGTAGATGGGTTGACAGGTCATTGGGATCACTCCAAGTTTGAGATAAAAGAGATGAGATAAGAGAGATTGGATCAGGATGGCCCCGGAAGGGGGGCGGACACAGCCGCCTCACCTTTATCCCTTATCTTCCCTGAGCCAAAGGCTCAGTGATAGTGATAGCTCCCGCCGCCGATAAACTCCCGGATCAGGGAGTCCCTGGCCACCAGGGCGGGGTCGATGGGTTCAAACCACTCAAAAGCCCGGATCAGCTCCAGCAGCTCATCGTGGCGCTCGTTGTGCTCGGGAACGCTCTGGAGCAGGGGGACGGCGTAATTGCGCATCACCGACACCTCATAGGGCAGGGAGGAGTCGAAAATGATGTCCGCCCGGTTCTTGAAGGGGGAGATATACAGCTTCTCTCCCCGGCGGACGTTGGCCCACATCTCCAGCGTCTCGTCCACCCCGGTGCCCCGGAAGTTGTAGTCCCGGACCGCCCGGCGGGTCAGCCGCATCCAGGTGCCCTTGAACCGGAGGACGGAGCCCTCGTTCACGTTGGACCGGGCGGAGATATAGAGCTTGGTGGCCTCGGGGTGGCGGCCGGCAATGTCGTCATTCAGGGCGTGGATGCCCTCGAAAATGGCGATCTCATTCTTTTCCAGCTTCAGGGGGGTGCCCAGGGAGTCGTTGCGCATCTGGCGGGCAAACTCAAACTTCGGGACCAGGATCTCCTCCCCTCTAGACAGGGCGGTAAAGTGCCGGTCCAGCAGCTCCATGTCCAGGCACAGGGGGGACTCATAGTCGATGTCCCCCTCGGGGGTGCGGGGGGCGGTGCGGCGGTTGGGGGTCTTGAAGTAATTGTCCATGGCCACGGCGTGGGAGTTGACCCCCCGGCGCTGGAGCTCCTCGGCGATCTTCATGGCCGTGGTGGTCTTGCCCGACCCGGAGGGGCCGGACAGCAGCACAATGGGGCTGTGCTCCAGGTTGGACAGGATCTTATCCGCCGCCAGGGACACCCGCTCGGCGTAGCTGCGGTCGCACTCGGCCAGAAACTCCTGGACGTCGCTCTGGATGCGTCTGTTGATCTCCTGCAATTGATAGGCCATAAAAGCTCCTTTCCTGCGGCAGCAGACGGAATAGGCTTCCCCCCCTCCGGGGAGGCTGTTATTTGGAATAGAATGTTACGATCTCTCCCTTTTGGGCGAGCACTTTCTCCTGCATGGCCAGGTAGTCGTGGGGATATTTGGGGTTGGGCAGGCGGAGGATCTTCCCAGCGGCCGGGTCCACCAGCTTGGTGACGCCCCCGCCCCCGATGGACACCACGGTCTGCAGCTCCTCCATCATGACGATGTTGTAGAGGCTCTCCTGTCCCGGCTTGGCCCAGCCCACGTTTTCCAGAGAGCCGGACATATACTTCTGCCGGTACAGGTAGTAGGGAGCATAGCCCCGGCCCCGCAGAGCCTCCAGCGAGAAGTCCAGCATTTGGGCCACCTCCTCCCCGGTGGGGAGGACGCCCCCCTGCTCCATGAGGGTGGAGCCCTTTTTCAGCGCCAGGGTGTGGACGGTGACGTTCTCCGGTCCCATGTCCAGCACCCCCTCCAGAGAGCGGCAAAAGCCCGTGAAGGAGTCCCGGGGCAGGCCGGCGATCAGGTCCATGTTGACGCAGCCGAAGCCCACCTCCCGGGCCAGGTCATAGGCCCTTCGGATGTCCCCGGCGGAGTGCTTCCGCCCGATGGCGGCCAGTACATGGTCCTCCAGGGTCTGGGGGTTGATGGAGATGCGGCCGACGCGGTGCTTTGCCAGCACCTCCAGCTTTTCCCGGGTGATGGTGTCGGGCCGTCCGGCCTCCACGGTGTACTCGGTGCAGCCCTCCAGGGGGAGTTTTTCCTCACACCGGGCCAGCAGCCGGTCCATCTGGTCCGCCGTCAGGGTGGTGGGGGTGCCGCCTCCCATGTAGAAGGAGCGCACCGTGAGCCCCACCTCCCGCAAGGCCCGGGCGGTGGCGTCGATCTCGGTGAACACCGCCTCCAGATAGGGCTCCACCAGCTTCAGGGTACGGCCCACGTCGGCGGAGACAAAGGAGCAGTAGGCGCAGCGGGTGGGGCAGAAGGGGACGCCCACATACACCGACACCTCGTCGGCCTTTAAAGACCGGTCCGCCGCCAGACTGGCCCGGGCGCAGTCCAGGGCCAGCTGGGCCCGGACGGGGGAGACCCGGTACTCCCGCTCCAGTTCCGCTTTCGCCTCCTCCGGAGAGGCCCCCGCCTTCATGGCCCGGGTGGGCAGCTTCACGGGCCGCACCCCGGTGAGGGCGCCCCAGGGGGGCTCATGGCCCAGCAGCTCCACCCCCGCCCGGTAAAAGGCCATTTTCAGGGCGTGCTGAATGGTGTGGTACACCGCCTCGGGGGCCTGGTCCAGCTCCCCGGCGGGGAAGGGGAAGACGGCATGGGCCGTTTTTCCTCCCCGGACCACCCGGGCAGCAAGAAGGGCCCGGTCCCCCTCCCGGCTGAGGGTGAACCGGGCGGCGCTGTCCGTGTGCTCCAGTGTACGGGGCGGCTCCTCCGGATATTCCGGCCGCTCCCCGGGGAACAGGGTCAGCATCATCTGCTCGGCGGCGTAGCGGTAGCGCTCCGGCTGCCAGGGGACATTCGGTTGTTCAAAGTAAAGCTTCATAGGGAGATACCTTTCGGTAGGACGGGGGCTGGCCCCGCCGCAGAGTGGGTCCGGGCCGGCGCTTGACCGTTAATGGGCCATGGCCTCCCGGAGGAAGGGGTTGCTCCGGCGCTCCCGCTCCAGGGTAGAGGTGACGTCGTGGCCGGGGCAGACATAGAAGTCCCCCTCCAACTGGCCCAGCCGCTTGAGGGAGGCCATGATCTCCGTGTAGCTGCCCCCCGCCAGGTCGGTGCGGCCGCAGGACCCGGCGAACAGGGTATCTCCGCAGAACAGCACGTCGGCCACCTTCAGGGTGACGCCCCCCTTGGAGTGTCCGGGGGTGTGGAGGACCTGGATGGTCAGGCTCCCCAGGGTCAGGGTGTCTCCCTCGTCGTAGTATTTCAGCCCCTCCACCTGGCCCGCCAGGGGGAACAGGTGGCTGCCCGCCCCGTTGGCGTCGGCCTTGTGGATATAGATCTCCGCCTGGGGTAGCACCGCGTGGAGGGCGGGCACCCCGGTGGTGTGGTCGTAGTGGCCATGGGTCAGGAGAATATATTGGGTGGTCACCCCGTCCTCCTTCAAAACCTCCAGGATCTTGTCCGCCTCGTCTCCCGGGTCGATGACGGCGGCCGCCTTGGCTCCCTCGTCCTCCAGAATGTAGCAGTTGGTCCCGATGGGGCCCACGCATAATACTTTGACTTTCATAACACAGTTCCTTTCATAGGGGCGGCCTTCGGCCGCACTTACAAATTTCCCTCGGTGTCGTAGAGAATGGTCACCGGGCCGTCGTTGACCGAGGCCACCTGCATGTCCGCCCCAAACCGGCCGTGCTCCACCCGGAAGCCTCGGGCCCGGCACTGGTCCATAAAGCGCTCGTACAGGGGGACGGCCAGGTCGGGCTTGGCGGCGCGGGAGAAGCCGGGACGGCGGCTGGAGGTGTCGGCGTAGAGGGTGAACTGGGACACCACCAGTATGGCGCCCCCCACCTGCTCCAGGTTCCGGTTCATCTTACCGTTCTCGTCCTCAAAGACCCGCAGGTTGCAGATCTTCTCGGCCAGCTTGTCACAGACGGCCTCGGTATCGTTGGGGCCCACCCCCAGCAGGATCAGATAACCCCTGCCGATGGCCCCCGCCGTCTCGCCGCCGATGGTGACGGAGGCGGAGGAGACCCGGGTCACAACTGCACGCATAAGAACACCTCCAGGATAAAAATGGAATGGGCGCGGCGGGCAGAGACATTCTGCATTCCTGCCTTCTGCATTCCGTCACTTGCCAGAGGCCCGGGCCACATAGTACACCCCCTGGATATTGTTCAGCTTATTGATGACGGAGTTCAACTCGTCCTTATCCTTGACCTCCACCACGATGTTGATGGTGGCGTGGCCGTCGGGCAGGGAGCGGGCGGACAGGGCGGTGACCTTCACCTTGGCGGCGGAGAGGGCCATGGCGATGTCCAGAGTCAGGCCGTCCCGGTCCTTGGCGGACACCTCCAGGGCGGTCTTGTAGTCGGGCAGCCTGCTGTTCACCCAGGACACCTTGACCCAGCGGTCGGCCTCCTCGGGCTTGCGCTTCTCGGGGGCGGCGTTGGGGCAGTCGGCCCGGTGGACGGAGACCCCGTAGCCCCGGGTGATAAAGCCGATGACCGGGTCGCCTGGGACGGGGGTACAGCACTTGGCGAACTTCACCAGGCAGTTGCCCAGCCCCTCCACGATGATGCCCGAGTCGGTGTGCTTGTTGGAGCCCTTCAGCTGCCCCGGGTCCACCGTGGTGCTCATGCCGGGGACGATGACGCTCTCGGCGGTGGTCTTGGCGGCGGCGGCCGCCTTCTCCGCCTGGAGCCGGCCCAGCCGCAGCAGCTCGTCCTTCACCCGGGCCACCGCCTTGGCGGCGGTAGTGCCGCCGTAGCCGATGGCTGCGTACAGCTCGTCCAGGGTGCCGAAGCGCACCTTGCGCAGGATATAGGGCAAGGCCTCCTCCGCCGTCACAGCGGACAGGGGGATCTTCACATGCTTCAGCTCCGCCTCGAAGGCGGCCCGTCCGGTGGCGATGTTCTCCTCCCGGCGCTCCTTCTTGAACCACTGGCGGATCTTGTTCCGGGCTTCGTTGGACTTGCAGATGGTCAGCCAGTCCCGGCTGGGGCCCTTGGCGGATTTGGAGGTGATGACCTCCACGATGTCGCCGTTTTTCAGCTGGGTCTCATAGGGGACCATCCGGCCATTGACCCGGGCGCCGATCATGTGATTGCCCACAGCGGAATGGATGTTGTAGGCGAAGTCGATGGGGGTGGCTCCGGCGGGGAGGTTGACCACGTCGCCGTTGGGGGTGAACACGAAGACCTCGTCGGCGAACATGTCCACCTTCAGGGTGCGGACAAACTCCTCGGCGTCGGTGTCCTGCTGGTTCTCCAGCAGCTTGCGCACCCATTCAAAGTCCTGCTCGGTGCCCAGCTTCTTGTTGGCCAGTCCCTGCTTGTACTTCCAGTGGGCGGCAATGCCGTACTCCGCCGTCTGGTGCATCTCCCAGGTCCGGATCTGCACCTCAAAGGGGATGCCCTCCCGGCCGATGACGGTGGTGTGGAGGGACTGGTACATGTTGGGCTTGGGGGTTCCGATATAGTCCTTAAACCGGCCCAGCACCGGCTTGAACATGTCGTGGATGCAGCCCAGCACGTTATAACACTCGGGGATGTCGTCCACGATGACCCGGAAGGCGTACAGGTCGAAGATCTCGTCCAGGGTCTTGTTCTGGGCGTACATCTTCCGGTAGATGGAGTAGATGTGCTTCACCCGGCCGTAGACGGTGCAGTGGATGCCCTCCTGGTTGAGCCGCTGCTGGATCCGGTGCTGAATGGAGGCCAGGAATTCCTCATGGGCGGAGGAGCGCTCGGCCAGCTGCTCCTCGATCTCCTTGTAGCCCACGGGGTCCAGATAGCGCAGGGATAGGTCCTCCAGCTCCCACTTCAGCTTCTGCATACCTAAGCGGTGGGCGATGGGGGCGTAAATCTCCATGGTCTCCAGGGACTTCTCCCGCTGCTTCCGGGGGGACTGGTACTCCATGGTCCGCATGTTGTGGAGCCGGTCGCAGATCTTGATGAGGATGACCCGGATGTCCTGGGCCATGGCCATGAACATCTTGCGCAGGTTCTCCGACTGCTCCTCCTCCTTGGAGGTCCACTGCACCCTGGTCAGCTTGGTGACCCCCTCCACCAGGGCGGCCACCGGCTCGCCGAACCGCTTGGCGATGTCCTGATGGGTGGCCTGGGTGTCCTCAATGCAGTCGTGGAGTAGGGCGGCGATGACACTGTCCACGTCCAGCTCCAGGTCGGCCACGATCTCCGCCACCGCCAGGGGGTGGATGATATAGGGCTCGCCGCTCTTGCGCAGCTGCCCCTTGTGGGCGGAGTCCGCGAAGGTAAAGGCGTCAAACAGCCGCTGGGTGTCCAGATTGGGGGTGTACACCCCCACCTTGTCCTCCAGGGCATGGTATCGTTCCAAAATTGGGTCCATGGTATCACCTCGAAATGAGATAAGAGACAGGAGATAAAAGAGAAGAGCCACGAAGCCGGAGGCAGAGGCCGTCCGCCTCATACCTCTTATCCTTTACCCCATATCATTCCCCCAGGCTCTCCCGCAGCCGCCTGAGCAGCTCGGAGGCCTCCAGGTCCACCTTGTGTTCCAGCCGGTGGATGACGATCTGGATGCGGTCGGTGCGGCGGTTCAGATCGATCAGCCCCCGCTCCTCCAGCACCTCCAGGCACAGCAGGGTCCGGGCGGGCACCTCCCGCTGGCCGCCCCAGCGGGACACCCCCCGGGCGATGCGCAGCAGGGTATCCTCCACCACGGTGCCGGAGGCGGACTGGCGCTCCAGCCACCGCCACAGGCCCACGAACTCCGCCCGGCTGGGCAGGAGAAAGCGGGCCTCCTCCGCCGTCAGCGTCTCGCCCCGGCGGAATTTTTCATAGATGGACCGCTCCATCTGGGCCCGGGAGGGGGCCAGCGCCAGATCGATGATCTGAAGCTGAACGGTCCGCAGCCCGCGAAATTCATTGATCTGGGGGTAGAAGGCCACATCCACCCGGCAGCCGGCGGTCAGCCCCAGCTCCCCGCCGTCGGCGGAGAAGTAGATGGCGTCCAGGGCCGCGCCCCGGGACTCCAGCCGCAGCTTCAGGTGCCGGCCCCGGCCCACCTGGCTCATGGCCTGGACCTGGGCCCCCCGGATCACCAAAACGGGGCGGGGATTGCCGGTGCCGCAGGGCTCCAGCAGGTCCAGAGACTCCACCGCCTCCACCGTCAACTCCCCGGGGGAGACCACGGCGTCGGCCTCCAGCCGGGAGGGCAGTTCCTCCCCCTGGCTGCGCCGTGCCACCGCCCGGCGCAGGGCCTGGGCCAGGGCGGGGATATTCTCCTCCCGGACCGTAAAGCCGGCGGCCATGGCGTGGCCTCCGAAATTTTCCAGCAGGGGAGCGCACTCCCCCAGCAGCTCAAACAGGTTCAGCCCGCCCCAAGAGCGGCAGGAGCCCTTGCCCATCCCCTGGTCCAGGCAGATCATAAAGGCGGGACAGCCGTATTTCTCCGTCAGGCGGGAGGCCACGATGCCCACCACCCCCTGGTGCCAGTTCTCATCCGCCAGGACGATGGCCCCGGTCTGGGGCGCCAGGTTCAGCCGGTGGACGCACTGTTGGAAGATGTCGCCCTCCACCAGCTGCCGCTCCCGGTTCAGGGCGCACAGCTCCCGGGCCAGCAGCTCCGCCCGCTCCGGGTCCCGGGTGAGCAGCAGCTCCACCGCCACCTCCGACCGGCCCATCCGCCCCGAGGCGTTGATCCGGGGCGCCAGGGTATAGCCCACCGACACCGAGGTCACCGGCTTGTCTCCCAGCCCGGCGCAGGCAATCAGCTTGGCCAGTCCCAGCCGCTTGGGCGGGTTCAGGTCCATCAATCCGGTGCTGACAATGGCCCGGTTCTCGCCCGTCATGGGCATCACGTCGGCCACCGTGCCCACGGCGGCCAGGTCCCGGTACTCCCGCAGCACGGCGGGGGCCTTCTCTGGCCCCGCCACCGCCATGGCCAGCTTCAGGGCCACCCCCACGCCGGCCAAGCCCTTGAAGGGGTAGGGGCAGTCGGGGCGGTGGGGGTCCACCACCGCCC